>NZ_JAIFZS010000130.1 GCF_019710635.1 Mycolicibacterium xanthum | reverse complement strand
CAGGTAGTTGTGCCAAGTCCCTTCGCGTGGCGCGGGAGCACAATATTCCACTGATGCAGGTCGTCGCCATGACCAGCTACAACTCGGCCTGCCACCTGGGCGAGATGGGCTTGACGGCGATGCAGGAACGGGGACGCCTACAAGAGGGAATGGTCGCCGACATCACCGTCTTCGACCCACAGACCGTCACAGACAATGCGACCTACTCCCACGGCACGCTGCCGTCGACCGGCATTCCCTACGTCATCGTCAACGGCGCCATCGTCGTCAAGGATTCCGATGTGCTCAAAGGTGTGAATCCCGGCGAGCCGATCCGATTCGAGCTGGCCGCAAGCCGCGCCACGTCGCTCAGTGTCGAGAGTTGGACGAAGGAATACTATTCCGCGCCGGTCGATTTCGGCGGCGGAGTGCCGGGCTCACAGCCTGTCATTCACTGAAATCTGCGCCGGAATATGCAAGGGTCCGCCGGCCTCGCGGGCGGCGGGACGGGCCATGGCCTACATGCTGATCGAGGCCGCCCAGTCACCCTTGCGCAACTGGGCACTCTGGCGGCGGCAGTCAGCGGATGCCCGCCTGCCGACTAGATCGGCCACAGGATGTCGGCGACCCCGGTGTACGGGTTGAAGAAGGAGTTCATGGACCGGCAGCAGCCTCTCCGCTGGAGGAACAAGCGTTTCCGACGACCCCGGGATTTCTTCGTGATCCAGCCGAAAACGTGCACCGATCTCGATATTCTTCTCGTCGTATTCTCTTCCGTCACACAAAGGGAGGCGGAGAGCCATGACAACTGCTGCCACCAACGAGGTCCACTACAGCCCCTACGACATCGAGCTCAACGCCGATCCGTATCCGATGCTGCGGAGGCTGCGCGACGAGGCGCCGCTGTACTACAACGCCGAGCACGACTTCTACGCGCTCAGCCGGTTCAGCGACGTCAGCAAGGCTCTCGTCGACCACGACAAATTCAGCTCTGGGCGGGGCGGGATACTCGAGTGGATCAAGAGCGGTATGGAGGTGCCGCCGGGCATCGTGCCGTTCGAGGACCCGCCGATCCACGACATCCACCGCAAGTTGTTGGCCCGGATGTTCACGCCACGCAAGATCAACGAGCTGACCGAGAAGACACGCCAATTCTGTTCACGCAGCTTGGATCCCCTGGTGGGTGGCGGACGGTTCGACTTCGTCGCCGATCTCGGAGCGGAGATGCCGATGCGAGTAATCGGCATGCTGCTCGGCATCCCCGACGATGACCTGGAAGCCGTCCGGGATCGGTCCAACACGAACCTGCGCACCAAGGCGGGAAGGCCCCTGAAACTCAGTTCAGAACGGATTCAGCACCTGGGCGACAGCTACGCGGCTTACATCGGCTGGCGTGCCGAGCATCCGTCTGACGACATCATGACCGAGTTGCTCAATGTCGAGTTCCAGGACGAAACCGGCACCACGCGCCGCCTGCGTCGCGACGAACTTCTGATCTACGTCAATGTCGTGGCCCAGGCCGGAAACGAAACGACGACGCGACTCATCGGCTGGGCGGGCAAAGTGCTCGCCGAACATCCCGACCAGAGACATGAACTGGTGGAGAACCGCGCGCTGATCCCACAGGCGGTCGAAGAACTGGTGCGTTTCGAACCGCCCGCGCCCCATATGGCCCGATACGTCACCCGCGACGTCGACTACTACGGTCAGACGGTTCCCGAGGGAAGCGTGATGATGATGCTCATCGCCGCGGCCTGCCGGGATGATCGACAATTCCCACCGGACGGCGATGTCTTCGACATCCACCGCGAACCTCGCCAACACGTCGGCTTCGGTGTGGGCATCCACTACTGCCTCGGCGCGGCGCTTGCTCGCCTGGAAGGATGCATTGCGCTCGAAGAGATCCTCAAGCGATTCCCGGAGTGGGACGTCGATCTCGAAAACGCCCGCATGGCGTCATCGTCCACCGCTCGCGGCTGGGACAGCATGCCGGCGTTGATCGCCTGAGCGGATCGGCGATCCCGCGGCCTTTGTCGGCGGGGTGTGCGAATGTGAAGAAGACAGTCCGATGTACCCAGGGGGATGGGCATGAGACGTGTGATGGCAGCGCTGATCGGATCGGTGGTGATCGCCGTCGCCTTGGCCGGCACGGCCCAAGCGATCCCCGACCAGGGCACACCGGAATTCGATGAATACATGCAGGGCCTGCAACGCAACGGCTACAACCTGAATCCGGACACTGCATGGCGCGTGGCCCACCAGGCGTGTGTGGGCGGCATACCGGGATACATCGGTCTGGAACTTGCTGCTCAAGGGGTCATCGGCCCCGGTGCGCAGCAGCGGGTGATGGAAGTGGCCAGAACCTACGCCTGCCCTATTCAGTAGCCGGCTCGCTGGTTCACCAGCTCGGCCTCGTGGCCATTCTGATGCGCCGCTCCCGAAATGGATCAACGCACCGTCGATGCAGTAGTCGAAGTGAATTATCTTGTCCGGCAACATCTCTGATCCCGACACCTCCGGCAGATCGTTGAGGCTCTTCCAGGGCCGGCCCGTCGCCTGCCTACTTCCGAAGGGGCCGCCGGAGGCCGGGAAAATGTCGTACCCCGCTGCGAGGATGTGGGTATGACTTCGACTACTGCTTCCGGGGTGGTGGGGCTGAGTCCTGTCGATCGGCTGGATGCGTTGTTCGACGAGTTGTCGCAGCTGGCGGGTCAACGCAACGCGATCGACGGGCGCATCGTGGCGATCGCCGCCGAACTGGACCGCCACCAGCTGTTGGGCATCACCGGGGCACGGTCGGTGGCCGCGCTGATGGCCTGGAAAACCGGCTGCTCCCCCAACAACGCGCAGACCATCACCGCCATCGCCGAGCGCCTCGAGGAATTCCCGCGGTGTGTGACCGGGCTGCAGGAAGGCCGGCTGTCGCTGGATCAGGTCGGCGTCATCGCCGAACGTGCCGGGCAGGGTTCTGATGACCACTACGCCGAGCTGGCCCGCTACGCCACCGTCACCCAGCTGCGCACCGCGGTCAAACTCGAACCCCGCCCCAAACCGGACACTCCCCGCTCGGCGCCGCGGGCCACCCTCGCCAAGGGCAGCGACGAGCAGTACACCTGGTGGCGCATCAAACTCCCGCACCTGGAAGCCGCGACATTCGACGCCGCCCTGCAATCCCACCTCGACGCGCTGATCGCCGACTACAAACGCGACCACGAC
>NZ_JAIFZS010000013.1 GCF_019710635.1 Mycolicibacterium xanthum | reverse complement strand
GCGGATCTCGTCGTTGCGGGCATCGGTCCGGCCCGCCACCGACAGCATCAGGTCGAAGTCGGTGGTGAGCGCGGCACCCATCGGGTGCGACGGGGTCGTCATCGCGGCTCCTTTCGTGTCGTGGTCTGTTGAGTTGTCGTGGTCTGTTGAGTTGTCGTGGTCTGTTGAGTTGTCGTGGTCTGTTGAGTTGGACGCACTCTCCGCGGGATCGGTTCCCCGGATCCGCCGGGTGTTCAGCGGATCGCGTGCGCCGAGCGGATCGCCCGCACGCAGACGTCGTGCAACTCGTCCCCGTGCGCAGGGTCGCTCTGGCAGCCGATGGCGATCCGGACCGCACCGTCGACGACGACCGCCCAGGCCGTCTCGCTGCCTGCGCGCCGTTCGCGGTAGGTGACCGCCGGTCGGCCACCGGGCCGGCCTGCGGTGTCGAAATCGGCGAACACGCCGTCGGGCTCGCCGTGCAGGGCCTGCCGCAGCTCATCCCCGACCTGCTCGATGGAAGCCGGTGCACCGACCGACTGGGTGATGTGCAGGGCGGGCAGCCCGCCGGGCGCGGCGACGCGCACGCGTGCCGAGCCGGGTCCGGCCGTGATGCGCTCGACCGCCCAGCGCGCGGGTACCCGGACCGCGGCGTGCCCCTCGACGAGCAGCGCGTCGGCCGGGGTGGCCAAACGCGACTGCGCCAGCCACCCCGCGCCGAGTGCGGCGACGGCCAGCAGGGCCACCCACGCCCGGGCGGGCGCGCGGCGCGGCTCGCGACGTCCGGTGTGCGCCGCCGCGGCCCGCCGGACGCGGTGCGCGTCGCTGCACTCGACACGGACCCCGTCGGCGCGCAGTCGGGTGAGCAGGTCGGCCGGCACCGGCACGCCGGCGGGAACATCCAGCAGGACGGCCGGCTCGGCGGCCAGTTCCGCCGTGTCCCAACCATCGGCACGGTCGAGCACGCGTCGCCCGCCGTTCGGGTGCGAGACCACGACGATGTCCTCGGAGATCTCGACGACCGTGGTGGTGCCGTCGGCGAGGATCTCGGAGCGGCGCACGACGACCACCGAGTCGGCCAGCGCGCCGGCCACGTTGCCGAGCATCTCGACGCGAGCCGACGGCCACCAGGTGGGGAACACCAGCACCAGCGTGTTCGCGACGTCGCCCACCGTGTCCAGGGCGGCGCCGAGGACGTCGTGCCAGAGCGCGGGGACCTCGACGAGCCGGTCGTCCAGCAGCGCCAGTGGATCATCGACGCACTCGATGGCCACCGAGATCCATTCCGCCGGCGCAGTGCCCGGTCCCCGCACGCTGCGCGGCCCGATCTCGACGACGGCACCGGTCACGGCGGCTCGATCCAGCCGATCTGCAGCAGTTCGTCGGGGCGGCCCCGCACGGTCAGGATCCCGCGCCCCGGCGGCAGCGGTGCGGGCCGCGACGTGCCGAGCAGGACCCCTTCGTCCGGGGCGGCGCTCATCATCAACCCGGAGGTGCCCATGTCCCGCATCCGCGCCAGCACCGGGTCGAACATGGCCCGCGCCGCGCCGCCCGAGCGCCGTGCCACGACGACGTGCAGCCCGAGATCCTTGGCGTGCGGCAGGAAGTCGGCGATCGGGGTGAGCGGATTGCCGGTGGCCCCGGCGACCAGGTCGTAGTCGTCGACCACCAGGAAGATGTCGGGGCCGTCCCACCACGACCGGTCCCTGAGCTGACGCTGGGTGACCCGCTCGTCGGGCATTCTGGCGGTCAGCCGTTCCGTCAGCACGCTCATCCTCGACGCCAGCGCAGTCGGGGACACCGCGTACCCGCCGAGGTGGGCGGTCTCGACGACGCCGAGCAGGGTGCGGCGGTAGTCGACGATCTCCAACTGGACCCGTTCGGGACTGCGCGAGGCGACGAGTTCGGCGCACAGCACCCGCAGCGCCGACGTCTTTCCGCATTCGCCCTCCCCGAGCACCAGCAGGTGTGGATGCTCGGCGAAATCCACCGCCACCGGGCCGAGGTCGTGTTCGCCGACGCCCAGCAGCACGCCCGCGCCGTCGTCGGGCCGGGTGATCTCGGCGTGCGCCACCCGTGTCGGCAGCAGCTCGATCGGCGGGGCGGGGCGCCCGGTCCGGTTGTGCCGCAACCGGTCCAGGTCGGGCAGCGCGATCGCCATCTCGCGGCCCTCGGGTGTCAGCCCCCGCCCCGGCGGCCGGCCGGTCAGCCGCCGGGCGCTGCGGCGGTCCATCTCGGAGTCGGCGGGATCACCCAGCCGCAGTTCGATGCGGGTGCCGATCTGATCCTTCAGCGCCGGCCTGAGGTCGGCCCACCGGGAGGCCGCGATCATGACGTGGATTCCGTAGGCCAATCCGCGGGCGGCCAGTGCGGTGATCGACGCCTCCAGGTTCTCCAGGTCTTCGCGCAGCGCGGCCCAGCCGTCGACGACCAGGAAGACGTGGCCGTCCCGGGCCTCGGCGCCGTCCTCGCGGCGGCGCAGCAGCGACTGCAGCGCAGCGACGGTACGCCGGCACAGCTCGGTGTCGGCCCGCCCGGCGACCGACCCGACGTGGGGCAGGCCGGCCAGTTCGGTCAGCGCTCCCCCGCCGAGGTCGAGACCGTAGAACCGCACCTGCCCGGCGTCGTGGGTGGCGGCCAGCCCGGAGATCACCGTCTGCAGCGTGGTCGACTTACCCGACCGCGGTGCGCCCACGACGACGAGATTGCCTGCCGCACCGGACAGATCGACGATCCGGGGCTCGTAGCGCTGCTCGTAGGGACAGTCCACGACGCCCACCGGTATGCACAGCGTCGCCTGGGGGGTCGGCCGTGCGGACAACAGTGCCGACAGCTGCGGCGATCGGCTCAGCGGTGGCAGCCACACCCGGTGGGCCCGTGGGCCCCGCCCCGCCAACGCGCCCAGCACCTCGTCCAGCAACACGGGGTGTGGCGTGCAGGGCGAACCGGATTCCGCGGTGCGCCGGACATCGGCCAGCGTGAAGCGCTGCGGCGCAACGCCGCCGGCCGACCGTCGCCGGGCGAGGTCACCGGAGACGAACGCCGTCTGGAACCGGGTCAGCGCCCCGGTCGCGGTCTTCAGGTACGCCGCGCCGGGCTCGGTGGGCAGGTGGTAGGCGTCGGGCACGCCGAGCACGGCACGTGATTCGGCCGCCGAGAAAGTCTTCAGACAGATCCGGTAGGACAGGTGGGTGTCCAGCCCACGCAGCCTGCCCTCGTCGAGACGCTGACTGGCCAGCAACAGGTGCATGCCCAGCGAGCGCCCCAGACGTCCGATCGCGACGAACAGTTCGGCGAAGTCGGGGTGCTGGCTGAGCAGCTCGGAGAACTCGTCGACGACGATGACCAGGCTGGGAAGCGGCGCCAGCGCAGGGTCGCGGATCCGGGCCCGGGTGTAGTCGGTGATGTTGGCGAGATTTCCCGCCGCCCGCAGGATCTCCTGGCGCCGGTTCACCTCACCGGTCAGCGCGTCGCGCATCCGGGCGACGAGGTGCGCCTCGTCGGCCAGGTTGGTGATGACCGCCGAGACGTGGTGCACGCCCTCCAGGCCGAGGAACGTCGCACCGCCCTTGAAGTCCACCAGCACCAGGTTCAGCGTGTCGGGTGAGTGCGCGGCGATCAGGCCGAGCGTCAGCGTGCGCAGGAACTCCGACTTGCCCGAGCCGGTCGCACCGATGCACAGACCGTGCGGCCCCATCCCGCCGGCGGCCGCCTCCTTGAGGTCGAGTTCGACGGCCGCACCGTCCTCGGCCACCCCGATCGGCACCCGCAGCCGCCGGCGCGGATCCGTTGTGTTCCAGAGCCGATCCACGTCGATCGACTCCGGATCCAGGCCCATCAGCGCGGGCCAGTCCGGCCCCGCCGACCCGTGCACCGGTACACCGCGAGCCGGGCGGTGACCGGCGATCCGCCGGGCGCAGGCCGCGGCATCGGCCAGCGACAGCGCGTCACACGCGACGTCCAGTTCCGCCGAGTCCGCGCATACCCGCACCGGGCCGACCACGGCGCCGATGACGACCGTCGTCGTGGAGTCGTCGGGCTCCGGCCCGCCACCGCCGTCGACGATGACGATTCGCCGCAGCGCCGCGCCCGGATCCACCACGTGCGGCAGCCACTTCAGCCAATCCCAGTGCCGCCTGCCCTGTTCGGTGGCGAGCTCGATACCGATCAGGCCGGGCGGGTGCAGCGCGGCGAGCTGGCACACCAGCGCGCGTGCCGCGGCGCGGGCCGCCGATTCGGCACCACCGAACATCACCTCACGGGTACCGGTGAGCGGGATCGTCAGCGGGACCCCGGCCACCGCCGACCGCTCGCGGACCAGCCGGCGCAGCGCGCCGGTGGTGACCGGGTCGGCGCCCTCGTCGCTGCCGATGTCGGGCGCGACGATCGCGGTGGCCGCCGGCCGCTGCCCCAGCCCGACCCGTACCGAGGCGAAGTCCGGGTCGGCGGCGCAGCGTTCCCACATTCGCCCCGCCAGCGTCCACAACGCCCGCGGATCGGGGTTGCGCCAGTGCAGGAGTCGGTGCTGGCGGGCCGCCGACTCCGCCAGCACCGCGTCCTGCGTGGCGAGGTATCGCAGGTATCCGGCACGGCGTTCGTTGAGCTCGACGGTGCGGCCTGCGCCGCGGGCACCGTAGGCCAGCGTGCCGAGCGCCGAGGCGAGCATCATCACCGGAAAGAACAGCAACGTCGGGCTGCGCGCGGCGCCGGAGGTCAGGTAGACGGCACTCATCCCGAGCGCGGCCACCACCACCGCGAGGGGCATCAGTCGTGCCAGCGGATGCATCCGCACGGGTTCGGGTGATTCGGGCGGCGGGTCGATGACGAGCCGGCCGCCCGGGGACTCGGGCGGCCCGGTGGGCGACGGACTCGGCGTGGCCATGTCCGAATAGACGCGGCGGACGGCACATCCGTTCCATCCACAGCCGGAGAATTCCCGCATCCCGCTCGATCGTCACCGAGTTACGTTGGTGGCGTGGCCGATACGTTGCTCCGGGTGAGCGTGCAGATGGCTGCGCCGGGCGCCTCGGCCGCCGTCGACCTGGTGTTGCCCGGCGACTGCCCACTCGGCGGGCTGCTGCCGTCGATCGTCGACCTCGCCGCGCCCGAGCAGGTGCCGGGCCGGCACCGCTGGGTGCTGTCGCGGCTGGCCGGCCCTCGGCTGGACCCGGCGATGACGCTGCGCGAACACGGCGTCGTCGACGGCGACCTGCTGCTGCTGACCGCGGCCGAACCTCCGGCCCCGCAACGGATCACCGGAGACCCGGCGGGCACGGTGGCCGCGGCTGCCGAAGCCCCGCGCGCGCCTAAGGCTCCCGGGCCCGTGCTCGCGGCGGCGGCATGGGTGGCGTGCGCGGCCGCGTTGGCGTGGTCGGGCAGCGTGGTACGAAACGGGTGGCACGGGTGGGTCGCGGTGGCGGCGGCGGTCGCGGCGGCGGCCGTGGCGGGGTCGAGGCGGACGGCCGCGCCGGCTGCGGCGGCGTTCGGGGTGGGCGCCGTGGCGTTCGCGGCGGTGGCCGGCTATCTCGCTGTTCCGCAATCCGATTGGGCGTCGGCGCTGCTGTTGGCAGCATCGGCGGGACTGGCGGTGGCCACGCTGCTGCTACGCCTGACCGGCGGCACGACGCAGGTCGCGACGACGGTGCTGACCGGCACCGTGGCGCTGGTCGCCGCGCTGAGCGTGATGCTGCCGATGTCGCGTGCCTCCGCGGGCGCGGCCTTGGCCGTGGTGGCGGTGGCCGGGCTTTCGGCGGCGCCGGCACTGACGGTAGCGGTGACCGGCCTGGGCCCGGCCCGGCCCGACCCGGACGGCGGGACGGTCGCGGCGGCGCATCGCCTGCTGACCGGTCTGGTGGCCGGCCTGTGCGCAGCGGCCGTCCTCGGCGCGGTCGCGGTCGTCACCGACGCCGGAGCCCCTGGGCCGGTGCCGTTCGTGTTCGTGGCCGTCGTCGGCGCGCTGCTGCTGCTGCGGCAGCGGACGCACCGCGATCCCCGGCGACGGCTCGCGTTGCGCGCCTGCGGCGTCGCCGCCCTCGCGGTGGCCGCCGCGGCGGGCGTGCTGGCGGCGCCCGGCCACGCGCACTGGATCTGCGCCGCGGCGGTGACCGGTGTCGGGGCCGCCGTCGCCGCGGAGTCGCCGGGCGCCGAACCCGGTCCGGTCAGGCGGCAGGCCCTGCAGGCGGGCGAATACCTCGCGCTGGCCGCCGTGGTGCCGCTGGCGGCCTGGGTGTCCGGCGCCTATGAGTTCGTCCGCGGGATGAGCCTGTGATCACGGGGACCCGGATCGGATCACTGGTCGCCGTTTCCGTGTTGGCACTCGGCCTGTCGGTGAACCCGGTGGCGTCGGCGGTCACTCCCCCACCGGTCGACGACGACCGGCTTCCGGGCGCCGGCCCGCCCGCACCGCCCCGGCCCACCACCCGCTACGACGACTGCGTCGCCGCCCCGCCGGACGCACCGGTCGGCGCCGGAGGCCAGTTGTCGGGCCTGGACCTGCCGACGGTGTGGGCGCTGAGCCGGGGTGCCGGTCAGACCGTGGCCGTGCTCGACACCGGGGTGGCGCGACACCGGCGCCTGCCCCATCTGGTCCCGGGCGGCGACTATGTCTCGACCGGCGACGGCACGTCGGACTGCGACGGCCACGGCACCATCGTGGCCGGCATCATCGGCGCAGCCCCCGACGCCGCCGATCCACAGGCCTTCACCGGGATTGCGCCCGACGTGTCGATCCTGTCGATCCGGCAGTCCAGCAACAAGTTCCGCGCTGCCGACGACACCACCGGCTCGGGATTCGGTGACGTCGACACGCTGGCCGCCGCGGTGCGGACCGCCGCCGACCTCGGCGCCACGGTCGTCAACATCTCGTCGGTGGCCTGCGTAGCGGCCGGCGCCGGACCGGACGACCGCGCGCTGGGCGCCGCGCTGGCGTACGCCGTCGACGTCAAGAACGTCGTGGTGGTGAGCGCGGCAGGCAATGTCGGCGGCCCGGGACGGTGTCCGGCGCGCAACCCCGACAGCGCCGCGGGGTCAGACGACGTCCGCGCGGTGGTGAGCCCGGGGTGGTACGACGAGTACGTGCTCACCGTCGGCTCTCTCGGCCCCGACGGGGCCGCGTCGACGTTCAGCCAGCCCGGTCCGTGGGTGGATGTCGCGGCGCCGGGACAGGCGGTGGTGTCGCTGGCGGCGTCGGGCGACGGGCTGGTGGACACCGCGCCCGGGCACCGGGGGGCGGATCGGGTCCCGTTGTCGGGCACCAGCTATGCGACGCCGGTGGTCTCGGCGGTCGCGGCGCTGGTCCGCTGCCGCTTCCCCGAACTCACCGCACGCCAGGTCATGCAGCGCATCGAGGACACCGCGCGGCACCCCGCCGGCGGCTAGAATCCCGTTGTCGGCCACGGAGAGGTGGATCCGGTCGCGGCGCTCAGCGGTGATGCGGTTCGCCCGCAGCCGGCGCCGCGGCGACCCCCGGATGTCCCGACCGCCGCCCCGGCGGACGCCGCCACCGCGGATCGGACGGCGCTGCGGTGGGCGGCTGGCTGCCTTGCGCTGACCGCTGTCGTCGCGCTGATCTCGTCGCGTCGGCTACGGCGAGAGGGCATCCCGCAGGACTGAGGCCGCGTCGCGGCTGAGCTCGGGTCCGGCCGGCAGCGTGTCCAGCACCGGCCACGGCGCGAGCGTCGCGGGGCCCGGCAGGCCCAGCGCGGCCGCCGCGTCGTCGTTGCGGACACCGAACCGCACGCCCGAGTCGGTCACCAGGAACAGCGACCCCGCGCTGCGCCCGCCGCCGGTGAGGCCCACCGAACGGACGAACACGCTGCGCCCCGCCGGTACCGACACCAGATCGATCGCGGGGCCGAGCTCGTCGGCCTGCGCCAGCCGCACCGGTGTGGCCACCGTCGGCATCCTCGTGCCGGTGAGGATCTCGGTGTCCGCCACGGTGCCGCCATCGTCCGGACGCCAGCGCGCGCACACCACCGGAGCCGTCCCCACCCCGCCGCGGCGGGGGTAGGTCTGCACCGGCAGGTGGTCCACCACGGGCCGGGAACCGATGTCGTCGGGGGCCACCCGCGGCACCTCGCCGATCCGGGAGTCGGTGAAGCGGATCAGGTCGGCGACCACCTCGCCGATGCGCTGCACACCGTCGGCGAAGACCAGGAAGTAGTCCTCGCCGCCGGCCCGCGGTACGGCCACCACGGTGGCGTCCGCGGGCAGCAGGGGCGCGACGATCGGCGGCACCTCCGGGATGGCGGTCAACAGCGCCGGCGACACCGGTCGCGGCGTCACCCCGTCCAGGCGAAGGGCGCGCACGACGGCCGCGTGCCGCAGATCCACCCGGGCCCGCCACCCGTCGTAGAGCAGGTAGGTGGTGGCCGGGCTGGCGCCGAGCGGGGTGACCAGCAGCGCGTCCCCGGGGCCCACGACGCCCGGTCGGGGTGCACCGGCGATGACCGCGGTGCCGGACCGGACGTCGTCGCAGACCGTCCACTGCGCATCGGCCAGGCCGAGCGGGGCCCCGAGCTGCCCGGGCGCGCCGGGTATGCCCACGCCGGGACCGCGGTCCGCGCGGGCGACGGCCTCGCCGCTGACGATGCGCGGCTGTACCGGTGCACCGGTGATCAGTCGCGCGGAGGCGAGGTTGGGAACGGGATGCAGGGTGCCTTCGATCCTGACGAACATGGCACCGGTCTCGCCGACCAGCAGCACGGGATCGTCACCGAGTTCACCGGCCGGGCGAAGCAGCGCCAGGCCGGCGCACACCGCCACGGCCAGCACCGCGAGCACCGCACCGGTGGCCAGCGAGATCGACTGTGCCCGCAGTGGATCGTCGAGCATGCGGGCGTCGCCGCGGACCAACGCGTGCGCCATGCGGCGCGCCAGAAAACGGTGCCCGCTGACCTGCAGGCGCGTCGTCGGATACCCAGCCATCACTCCCCCGGGCCAGCCTAACGGCGGGTGGGCAGGGGCCGGATCACTTGTTCGAGCGGCGCTCCCGGTAGGCCGCGACGTGCTGGCGGTTGGCGCAGTTGCCGGTGTCACAGAACTTGCCGGAGCGGTTGCGGGACAGGTCGACCAGCACCGCGTCGCAGTCGGGGGCCGCGCAGATCTTGAGCCGGCGCAGCTCGCCGGCGCGGATCAGGTCGGCCAAGGCCATCGCCATCTCGGCCCCCATCCGCTGCCACAGCGGGTCGTGGATCGAGGCGAGGTGCAGGTGCCATTCCGGCATCTCCGGGTGGCGGGTCAGCCACGGCGAGGCACGCATGTCGCTCAGCAGCGCGTTGACCTGTCCGACCGCTCGGGGCTCGTCCTCGGCGGCCTCCCAGATCCGGCCCAGCCGCTCCCGCAGCTGGTGCACGCCGGCCAGCTCGGCCGCGTCGTGGTCCCGTCGCCCGGTCCAGCCGAAGTGGTCCAGGTACTCGTCGAGCGCAGCGAGGTCACCGAGCTGCTCGCCGTCGACCCGGTTGCTGTTGATCAGGACACTCGCGGCGCGCAACGTGAGCTCAGTGTCATGACTGAAAAGCATTTGACTCATGACCCCCTCTCCGGCTAGTGTCATGACCAACAGACATTTTACTCCTTACAACGACACGTCAACCCGACCGGCTGGAGGTGGACCCATGGTTACCAGGAACACGCATACCCCGACCCTGCGGGCCAGGGTCGAGCCGTCGCAGCAGTTCAAGCTGGGTCTACTCTTCGCGATCGGCTCGGCGTTCGCCTTCGGTTCGTCCGGACCGTTCGCAAAGGCCCTGATGGAGGCCGGGTGGAGCCCGACCGCAGCGGTCACCGCCCGGCTGGCGGGCGGCGCGGTGGCGATGGCCCTGTTCGCCTCGATCGCACGGCCCGGCTGGCTCGCCGAGGCGCGCGCACACGCCAAGACGGTGGTGCTCTACGGCCTGGTGCCGATCGCCGGCGCCCAGCTGTTCTACTACAACGCCGTCGCGCATCTGTCGGTCGGCGTCGCGCTGCTGCTCGAGTACACCGCCCCGATCCTGGTGGTGGGCTGGCTGTGGGCGACGACCCGCCGGCGGCCCACCAACCTGACGCTCGGCGGGGTCGCGCTTGCGGTCGCGGGCATCATGCTGGTGCTCGGCGTCGTCGGCCCGCACGGCCTGGCGGCCACGAACATCAACCTGGTCGGCGTCGGCTGGGGCCTGGCCGCGGCGGTGTGTGCGGCGTGTTACTTCCTCTGGTCGGACACCTCGACCACACACGGCGAGGACGGTGCGGCGCCGCTGCACCCGATCACCCTGGCCGCGGGCGGCCTGGTCGTCGGCGCCGCCGGAGTGGCCGCCCTGGGCATGACCGGGCTGATGCCGCTGACCTTCACCACCCACGACACCGTGGTGGCCGGGATGACGACCTCGTGGATCGTGCCGGTCATCGCGCTGGCCCTGTTCCCCACGGCCATCGCCTACACGCTCGGCATCGTCGGAGTCGCCAAGCTGCGGCCGCGGTTCGCATCGCTCGTCGGCCTGTCCGAGGTGATGTTCGCCGTCCTGGCCGCCTGGATCCTGCTCGGTGAGGCGATGACCGCCGCCCAGGCCGTCGGCGGCGCGATCGTGCTGGTGGGGCTCGCGTTGGCCCGTCAGGGCGACCGCAGCGAGGAACACGGCGGGCAGGCGCCGGTCTCCTGGCCGGACGTCCCGATCGCCGAGCTGTCCCGATAACGGGCGACCGGCAGGCCGGCTGGCTACCATCGACGGCGTGACGCGCGATCTTGAATCCCGCCCGGTACGCCTGATCCCCCGGATGCTGTCCACGGTGGCGGCGGCGATCTTCGCCGCCGCCACCGTGCTCACCGGCCCCGCCGCCCCGGTCGCGCAGGCCCAGGGCTGCCCGGACATCGAGGTCATCTTCGCCCGCGGCACCGACGACACCCCCGGTCTCGGCCGGGTCGGCGACGCGTTCGTCAACTCGCTGCGCGGCAAGGTCGGCGGGCGCTCGGTCGGCGCGTACGCGGTCAACTATCCGGCCAGCTTCGACTTCCTGGCCGCCGCGGGTGGCGCCAACGACGCCAGCGCGCGCGTCCAGTACATGATGGCCAACTGCCCGGACACCCGACTGGTGCTCGGCGGCTTCTCCCAGGGCGCCGCGGTGATCGACATCGTCTCCGCGGTGCCGTTCCCGGCGGTCGGGTTCAACAACCCGCTGCCGCCGAACGCCCCCGATTTCGTCTCCGCGATCGCCGTGTTCGGCAACCCGACCACCAAGCTGGGGGTGCCGCTGACCGCCAGCTCGGTCTGGGGTTCACGGGCCATCGACCTGTGCACCGCCGGGGACCCGGTGTGCTCGGACGGGGACGATATCCCGGCCCACAGCAACTACGTCCCGTCCGGCCTGGCGAACCAGGCCGCAGGATTCGTTGCCGGTCTCCTATGAGAAGGCTGTGCGCTACGGTGTCTTGTGCCTTTTGATCGACTCTGCCGCCGGATCACGGTGGCTCTCGCCGCCGCGGCCGTCCCGGTGGCTGCCCTCGTCGCCCCGTTTCCGACCGCCGCCGCGCAGGGATGCCCCGACGTCGAGGTGGTGTTCGCCCGTGGGACCAGTGAGCCGGCCGGCGTCGGGCGGGTCGGGCTGGCGCTGGCCGATGCGCTGCGCTCGCACCTCGGTGGACTGTCCGTCGGGACCTACGGCGTCAACTACCCGGCGAGCTACGACTTCCTCAACGCCGCCAGCGGCGCAGACGACGCCGCCGGCCACATCGCGATGATGGCTCAGCAGTGCCCGGGCACCCGCATCGTGCTCGGCGGCTATTCCCAGGGCGCGGCCGTGGTCGACATGCTGGCCGGGGTACCGCCGCTGGGCAACAAGATCGGCGATATCGGCTCGGCTCCCCCGCTGGCCGCGGGCCTCAACGGCAACATCGCCGCCGTCGCGGTGTTCGGCAACCCGGCGACGAAGTTCGGCAACCCGGTGTCGGGGCGGGGCGCGTTCGCCGGCAAGGCGATCGACCTGTGCGCCGACGGCGACCCGATCTGCTCGGACGGCCGGAACCCGTTCGCCCATACGAACTACGAATCGTCTCCGTTCATCGGCCAGGCCGCCGGCTTCGCGGCCGGACGGGTCTGATCGGCTGCCCGCCGGCCTCGCAGCCGGAACGGTCCGAGTAGCTGCCCGCTTTCGCCTGCGCCGTTAGTATCGGCTGGGTGAGCGCTGAGCGCGGCCGGCGGCACCGGCCACTGGCGATGGCGGGGGCGCTGCTGCTCGCGCTGGCCGCCGCCCTGGCCCCCGCGCTGCTGCCGCACGGTGCGCAGGCCCTGCTGCCGACGGCGTCGGCGGCGTGTCCCGAGGTGGAGTTGATCTTCGCGCGCGGGCGCGTCGAACCCGCAGGCGCGGGACAGATAGGCAACGCGCTGGTCAGCGCGGTCCGGCAGCGGACCGGCAAGAACGTCGCGCTGTACGCGGTGAACTATCCCGCCGATATCGAGGTCGACCAGGGCGCCAACGACATGAGCAACCGGATCAAGTACATGGTCGGCAACTGCCCCGACACCCGGCTGGTCCTGGGCGGCTACTCGCTGGGTGCGGCCGTCACCGACGTGGTGCTCGCCGTGCCGATCGCGGCCTTCGGCTTCAAGAACCCGCTGCCCACCGGTGCCGACCAGCACATCGCCGCAGTCGCGCTGTTCGGCAACGGGAGCCAGTGGGTCGGACCGATCGCGTCGTTCACCAACCCGGCGATCCGCGACCGGATCATCGAGCTGTGCCACGGGGACGACCCGATCTGCAATCCCACCGCGCCGGAGAACTGGCAGGACTACTGGCCCGCCCACCTGGCACCCGCGTACATCGGCGCCGGGATGGTCAACCAGGCCGCCGACTTCATCGCGGGCCGGCTCTGACCCGTCTCGGCCCTCCGCCCGGTGTCGCAGCGGGTTGACTTGGCGTTGTTCGGGTTTGGACTGCAGAGATGTGCGTGCTGAGTCGGGGGGCCCGGAATTGTCGGACCTGGCTGTGCCGTTTCAGCCACACCGGCCACCGCGCCCGGTATCAGCCGATCTCGTCGGCGGTGCGCAGATCGCGGGTGACGGCGTTGCGCGCCGACAATCCCGCATCCGGCGGGTAGTCCACCCCGACCAACGTCAACCCCCGCGCGGGCGCGGCGGCGAAGTCGCTGGACCGCCTGGACGCGGTGAGCAGCGCAATACACCAGTCGGGATCCCGGCGACCCTCCCCGACCGCGAGCAGCGCGCCGACCAGGGAACGCACCATGTTCCAGCAGAATGCGTCGGCGCTGACGTGGACGGTGATCCGGTCCCCGTCGCCCACCACGTCGAGGCGCTGCAGCTGGCGGATCGTGGTCGCCCCCGCGCGCGGACGACAGAAGGCGGCGAAGTCGTGCAGCCCCAGTAGTCCGGTAGCCGCTGCGGCCATCGCGTCGACGTCGAGCCGACGGGGCCAGGCGGTCACGAACCGGGCCTCGCGGGGTTCGACCCCATAGGGCGCGGTGGACAGCGCATAGACGTAGTGGCGGCGCAGCGCAGAGAAACGCGCATCGAAACCCGGTGGTGCGCGGTCGATCCCGACGATTCGGACATCCTCGGCCAGCATCCGGCCCAGCCGTCGCACCAGCGCTGCGAACTCGGCCTCGCCGGCCCGCACGGTCCGCGGGTAGGCATGGTGCAGTGCGGCGTCGGGGATGTCGACGTGGGCCACCTGGCCGCTGGCGTGCACACCGGAGTCGGTACGCCCGGCAGCGCGCACCTGCACCGGTAGGCGGAACACGGTCGACAGCGCGTCGTCGATGACGCCGGCGACGGTGCGCTGCCCCGCCTGGGTGGCCCAACCGGCGAAATCGGTGCCGTCGTAGGCGATGTCGAGCCGCAGGCGAACCCCCGCACGCGAGGAGGACAAAAGATCACCCGCACGCGAGGAGGACAAATGAACAAGCCCGCCACCGGAATCGATGGCGGGCTCATCCATGGGTCGACTGCTACTTGTCGTCAGCCTTGGCATCCTCGACCGGGGCGTCTTCGGCAGGGGTCTCGGCCTCGTCGGCAACCTCGGCTTCAGCGGTGTGGGCGTCGGCTGTCTGCTCCTCGGCCAAGGCCTCGTCGGCGATGGCCTCGTCCTCGACCACGGCATCGGCGACCGGGGTCTCCTCGGCCGGGGCCTCCTCGACGACGGGGGCGGGCTTGGCCTGCGAGGCCGCCGCGCCGGACTTGACGTCGCCGCCGGAGCGGCTCCGGCGGGCCCTCTCCGCCTCCGAGGTCACGGTCTTCTCCCGCACCAGCTCGATGACCGCCATCGGGGCGTTGTCGCCCTTTCGGTTCTCGACCTTGATGATGCGGGTGTAGCCGCCGTTGCGGTCGGAGTAGAACGGTCCGATCTCGGCGAACAGGATGTGCACGACGTCCTTGTCGCGGATCTTCTTCATCACCTCACGCCGATTGTGCAGCGTGCCCTTCTTGGCGTGGGTGATCAGCTTCTCCGCGTACGGCCGCAGCGCCCGGGCCTTCGGCTCGGTGGTCTTGATACGGCCGTGCTCGAAGAGCGACGTGGCCAGGTTGGCCAGCAGCGCCTTCTGGTGCGAGGACGACCCGCCGAGGCGAGGGCCCTTGGTGGGCTTGGGCATTGCGACTATCTCCTAAGTGGGGCCGGCCCCCGTATCAGGTAGGACCGGGACGGCTTGAAGCTGTTGGGTTAGAGCTGTTCGGTTTCGGCGTAGTCCTGGTCGTTGTCCAGGTCGTAGCCGGCGTCACTGTTCCAGGTGCCGGTGGCGACGTCGTAGCCGGCGACCTCGGACGGATCGAAGCTGGCCGGGCTGTCCTTGAGCGCAAGACCCAGCTGATGCAGCTTGATCTTCACCTCGTCGATGGACTTCTGGCCGAAGTTACGGATGTCCAGCAGGTCGGACTCCGTGCGGGCGACGAGCTCGCCCACCGTGTGCACACCCTCGCGCTTGAGGCAGTTGTACGACCGCACCGTCAGGTCCAGGTCGTCGATCGGCAGCGCGAAGTGCGCGGCCTGGTCGGCCTCGGCGGGCGACGGACCGATCTCGATGCCTTCGGCCTCGAGGTTGAGTTCGTGTGCCAGACCGAACAATTCGACCAGCGTCTTGCCGGCCGAGGCGAGCGCGTCGCGCGGGGTGATCGAGTTCTTGGTCTCGACGTCGAGGATCAGCTTGTCGAAGTCGGTGCGCTGCTCGACGCGGGTGGCCTCCACCTTGTAGGTCACCTTGAGCACCGGCGAGTAGATGGAATCGACCGGGATGCGGCCGATCTCGGCGCCGGAGGCCTTGTTCTGCACGGCGGGCACGTAGCCACGGCCGCGCTCGACGACCAGCTCGACCTCGAGCTTGCCCTTGTCGTTCAGCGTCGCGATGTGCATGTCCGGGTTGTGCACGGTGACCCCGGCCGGCGGGACGATGTCGCCCGCGGTGACCTCACCGGGACCCTGCTTGCGCAGGTACATCGTGACCGGCTCGTCCTCCTCGGACGACACCACGAGACCCTTGAGGTTCAGGATGATGTCGGTGACATCCTCCTTGACCCCGGGAACGGTGGTGAACTCGTGCAGCACACCGTCGATGCGGATGCTGGTGACGGCCGCGCCGGGGATCGACGACAGCAGCGTACGCCGCAACGAGTTGCCCAGGGTGTAGCCGAAACCGGGCTCCAGCGGCTCGATGACGAACTGGGAACGGTTCTCGGCCTTGACGTCTTCGGTCAGGGCGGGGCGCTGAGAAATCAGCATGGGTGTTTCTTTCTCCTTCTCGGCAACCGCTATTTGATGCCGTTAGGTGATCCACGGGTCGGGTGACCCGGGGATGCGTTACTTCGAGTAGAGCTCGACGATCAGCTGCTCGGTGAGCGGGACGTCGATCTGCGCGCGCTCGGGCAGCTGGTGCACGAGGATGCGCTGACGCTCGCCGACAACCTGCAGCCACGCCGGGATCGGGCGCTCACCGGCGGTCTGGCGGGAGACCTCGAACGGCAGCGTGTTGATCGACTTGTCCTTGATGTCGATGATGTCGTACTGCGCCACCCGGTAGCTGGGGACGTCGACCTTCACACCGTTGACGGTGAAGTGGCCGTGGCTGACCAGCTGACGCGCCATCCGGCGGGTGCGGGCCAGGCCCGCGCGGTACACGACGTTGTCCAGCCGGCTCTCGAGGATGCGCAGCAGGTTGTCACCGGTCTTGCCCGGCTGACGGACCGCCTCGTCGTAGTAACGACGGAACTGCTTCTCCATCACGCCGTAGGTGAAGCGGGCCTTCTGCTTCTCCTGCAGCTGCTGGCGGTACTCGCTCTCCTTGATCCGCGCGCGACCGTGCTGGCCGGGCGGGTAGGGGCGCTTCTCGAACGACTGGTCACCACCGACGAGGTCGACGCCGAGGCGGCGCGACTTGCGGGTGACGGGTCCGGTGTAACGAGCCATGGTTCTTTGTCCCTACTTCCTAGACCCGGCGCCGCTTGGGCGGACGGCAGCCGTTGTGCGGCTGCGGGGTGACGTCGGAGATGGCGCCGACCTCGAGGCCGGCGGCCTGCAGTGAGCGGATCGCGGTCTCGCGGCCCGAGCCCGGGCCCTTGACGAAGACGTCGACCTTCTTCACGCCGTGCTCCTGCGCCTTGCGGGCGGCGTTCTCGGCGGCCAGCTGCGCGGCGAACGGGGTCGACTTACGCGACCCCTTGAAGCCGACGTGACCCGACGAGGCCCAGGCGATGACATTGCCCTGCGGATCGGTGATCGACACGATCGTGTTGTTGAACGTGCTCTTGATGTGAGCGGCGCCGTGGGGAACGTTCTTCTTCTCCCGACGACGGGTCTTCTGCCCGCGCTTGGGGGCGGCAGCCTTTTTTGCTGGTGCCATGAGGGGTTACCTGGCCTTCTTCTTGCCGGCGATGGTGCGCTTGGGGCCCTTACGGGTGCGCGCGTTGGTCTTGGTCCGCTGGCCGCGCACCGGAAGGCCACGGCGGTGCCGCAGGCCCTGGTAGCAGCCGATCTCGATCTTGCGGCGGATGTCCGCCTGCACCTCGCGGCGCAGATCACCCTCCACCTTGAGGTTGCCCTCGATGTAGTCGCGCAGCTGCGTCACCTGATCGTCGGTCAGGTCCTTGGTGCGCAGATCCCGGCCGATGCCGGTGGCCTCCAGGATCTCCTGGGACCGGGTACGGCCGATGCCGTAGATGTAGGTCAAAGCGATCTCCATGCGCTTGTCGCGCGGGAGGTCGACGCCCATAAGACGGGCCATGTGTGCCATTCCTCGTGTTCTGCGGAGGTCTGATCCCAGTCCGTTCCCGCTGATGGGGTCCGGCCTCCGTACCGGACGTGCTGAACGGCGTATCCGTTCAGTGGAACTGGGAGGTCTGCATTCAGTTGTGGGTACTGCTTCGGTACTGCTCGGGTGGTGCTAGCCCTGCCGCTGCTTGTGGCGGGGATCAGAGCAGATCACCATGACCCGCCCATGCCGGCGGATCACCCTGCACTTGTCGCAGATGGGCTTGACGCTCGGGTTCACCTTCACGGCTTGCTTGATCCTTCTGTGTACTCAGGCTGGTGGGGATGTGTGTCTACTTGTAGCGGTACACGATGCGGCCGCGGGACAGGTCGTAGGGCGAGAGCTCCACCACGACGCGGTCCTCGGGGAGGATGCGGATGTAGTGCTGCCGCATCTTTCCGCTGATGTGGGCGAGGACCTTGTGTCCGTTCTCCAGCTCAATGCGGAACATCGCATTGGGCAGGGGCTCGACTACGCGACCCTCAACCTCGATGGCACCGTCTTTCTTGGCCATACTGTTCGGCGATCCTTGCTTTCGTTTCGTGTCGGCTTGCTGGCCTGCTCGGCGCAGCCTTCGTTCCGACTTGAAAACGTGGGCCGGATCTTCGGAATTCCCGGAACTCCTGACAGGGCACGCAAGAAGTCGGCGCGGAAGCCGCACCGTTGGTTTACGATACCCCCTCCGAGGCCAGGCTCCAAAAATCGGCCGAACGCACGGGGCAGCTTGCGAAGGCCTTGCGAAGGCTTCGGCACCACACCGACGAGGCGCGGTCAGCCACCATCGTCGGACTGGTGACGCCGGTAGGCCTCGACGGCGGTCGGCAGCGTCGCGAAGATGCGGTCCGGACCGATCTTGTCGAGCAGGTCCGCCGCCGCCAGCGCGTCCCGCAGATCCTGTTTCACCCTGGCCATCGCGAACACTATTCCGCGGCGCTGACACTCCACCCGCAGTTGCTCCAACGCGCTCAGCGCGGTCAGATCGACCTCGACGTTGGACTCCGCATTGAGCACGAACCAGTGCACCGGTGGCGCAGACTGGTCCACCGCGGCCAGCGCGCGGCGACGGAAGTCGGCCGCGTTGGCGAAGAACAACGGAGCGTCGTAGCGGTAGACCAGGAGTCCCGGGATCACCGCCGCCTCGGGATAGTCGTCGACGTCGTGCATCCCCGCCAACCCGGGCACCAGGCCCTGCACGCTGTCGTGCGCGTGCGCCAGGCGGCGCAGCAGGTCGGCAACCGACAGCCCGATCGCCACGACGACGCCGTAGAGCACGCCGAACGCGATCACCGCCACCGTCGTCGCCAGCGCGATCAACAACTCGCTGCGGCGAAACTGCGCCAGCCGGCGGAACTCGGCGACATCCACCAGCTTCGTGGCCGCGAAGACGACCAGCGCTCCCAGCGCGGCGGACGGAATGGCGGCCATGACGTTGCCCCCGACCAGCAGTGCGCCGGTCACGACCACGAACACCACCAGCGAGTACATCTGGGTGCGCGCCCCGGCGGCATGAGCCAGCGCCGTGCGGCTGCCACTCGAGCTGATCGGGAAGCCGCGGAACACGCCGGCGACCAGATTGCACACCCCCAGGGCGCGCAGCTCGGCATGGGGGTCGATCTCCGCACCGGTTCGCGCCGCGAACGCCCGCGCGGTCAGCACGTTGTCCGAGAACGCGACGACGGCGATGCCGAGCGCGGGCACCGCGAGGTCGCGGACCGCCTCACCCGACACCGCCGGCCAGACCGGAGCCGGGAACCCGGAGGGTATCGCGCCGACGACCGCGATGCCGTTGCGCGACAGCGCGAACACCGCGACCAGGGCCGTGGCGACCAGCACGCCGATCAGCGGACCCGGCAGGCGGGGCGCCCACCGATCGATCGCGAAGATCAACACCAGCACCGACACACCAAGGGTCACCGTGGGCCAGTGCAACTGGTGGATCTCGGCGAAGAAGGACCTCAGCTGCGCGGTCACCGACTCACCCGACACCGAGACACCGGCCAGCCGGCCCAGCTGGCTGGCCACCATCATCACCGCGATCCCGGCCATATAGCCCGCCAGCACCGGGCGCGACAGCAGATTGGCCAGGAATCCCAGCCGCAGCAACCCGGCGACGACGCAGACGACCCCGACGAGAAGCGCCAGCGTCGCGGCATACCGCGCCGAGTCCGCGGCGCCGACCGTGGATGCCAGCACGACCGCGGTCATCAACGCCGTGGTCGACTCGGGGCCGATCGACAGTTGGCGCGACGATCCCAGGAACGCATAGATCACCAGCGGGGGCAGCGCCGCCCACAGGCCGGTCACCGGCGGCAGCCCGGCCAGGGTCGCGTAGGCCAGGGCCTGGGGCACCAGGTAGGCCGCGACGGTCAGGCCACCCAGGACGTCGCCCCGCCACGCCGCGCGCGGATAGCCGCGGAAGTTGGCCAACCCCGGCAGCGCGTCCGTCACCCGCGTGGCGGCGACCATGGCCCTCCTCGGCGTCCGGCTGTCCAACCCGGGTTCGACGCTAGGCCATCGGCGGTTCGCCGGGCAGGGGCCGTTGGACCCTGCCCGCGGATGACGAATGCCTCCAGTGCCCGCAACCCCCTCGATCTATCCTCGACTCATCTCCGCCACCACAGCGGATCGTCGCTTCGAGGAGTTCATCATGACGTCACATCGAGGGATCGTGGTCGGGATCGACGGTTCGCCGGAGGCCGAGTTGGCCGTCGAGTGGGCAGCGCGGGAAGCGGTCCTGCACGAAGTTCCGCTCACGCTGGCCTACATCCGGCCGGACGCGCGGGCCCGCACCTGGTACGAAGTCTCCGTTTCCGACGATCTGGAACAGGCCGCCGAGCAGCACGGGCGCGAGATCCTGCAGCAGGCGACGATGGCCGCCGAGCAGGCGGCCGCCAATGTGGGACCGCTGACCGTCGGTGAGCACGTCGCCGAGGGCAACCCCGTGGCGAGCATGGTCGACCTGTCCAAGGACGCTCAACTGCTCGTCGTGGGCAGTCGTGGGCTCGGCAGAGTGGGCCGCGCGCTGCTCGGTTCGGTCAGCGCCGGACTCGTCCACCACGCCCACTGTCCGGTCGCGGTGATCCACCCGCAGGCGGATCCGGAGATGCAGTCCGAGCAGGCCCCCGTCGTGGTGGGCATCGACGGGTCGTCCGCCTCGGAGACCGCGGTCGCGATCGCCTTCGACGAGGCTTCCAGGCGCGGGGTGGGTCTGGTTGCGGTGCACGCGTGGAGCGATCCGACGGTGTATGCGTTCCCCAACGAAGAGTGGATGACGTTCCGTCCCCGCGCCGAGGAGTTGCTGGCCGAGCGGCTGGCCGGCTGGCAGGAGCGCTATCCCGACGTGGAAGTGCAGCGGGTGGTGGTGCGCGACCGTCCCGCCCATCAGCTGCTCGAACAGGCGGAGTCCGCGCAGTTGGTCGTCGTCGGAAGCCACGGCCGCGGCGGTTTCGCCGGCATGCTCGTCGGGTCCGTCGGCGCCGCGGTCGCCCAGTCGGCCCGCACCCCGGTGATCGTCGCGCGCTCATCCTGACCCGGGTTCCCCGGCACGATTAGGGGCCAAAGACCCCGTCCCGAGTCGTCTTGTGGGCCTAGCGCCGGCAATGTCGAGCCGAGACACTGGAACGGTGAACGCAGCTACGGTCCTGGTGCTGATCATCGCCTGGGGACTGATCGGCCTGCTGTCGGGGGTGTGGATGGCACGCCGCGGCTACGACCCGCTCTGGATTCTGCTCGCCGTGCCCCTGGGCCCACTGTTCTTCCCCATCGCGGTAGAGCGGGTCCGGCGACGCCCCGGATTCGCCGGACCTGCACCGGCGTCCGGCACTCCGCCGCCGGATGCCGGACCACGTGTCCTGATCGGCCTCGACGGTTCGCCGGAGTCCGAGCAGACGCTGGCGACCGCGCTGCGGATGCTCGGATCGCAGTGCAGCCTGCTGGTACTGGCCGAAGTGGTGCACTACGAGGCGGCCGAGGACACCGACCGGGTCGAGATGGACGCGGCCGCGCGGCGACTCCGGGCGGCAGCGGCCCCGGTGGACATCACGGGTCCGGTCCGCACCGAGGTGCTCGTCGGCGCGCCGGGATCCGCCCTGCGTGAGTTCGCCGAGCGGGAGGGCATCGACATCCTGGTCGTCGGCCGCCGCGGCCGCGGCCTGTCCCGCCACCTGCTGGGAAGCGTCTCGAACGATCTGGTCACACACTCGACGGTTCCGGTGCTCGTCGTCGAGCCGCCCCACCCGGTGCGGTGATGGCGGTGCCGGACACGGTAGCGCCGGGCTCCCACCACGGTCTGGCCGCTCACGAAGTGGTCCTGCTGTTGCAGACCGACCCGCATCTCGGGCTGTCCGGCGAGGTCGCCGCGCAACGGTTGGAGCAGTTCGGGCCGAACACCCTGCCCGCACCCCGGGGTTCCGGCCTGCTCATCCGGATCCTGCGGCAGTTCCACCATCCCCTGATCTACGTGCTGCTGGTGGCCGGCGCGGTGACCGCGGCGCTGGGCGAGTACGTCGATTCCACGGTCATCTTCGCGGTCGTCGTGGTCAACGCGATCATCGGATTCGTCCAGGAGACGAAGGCCGAGACCGCCCTGCAGAGCCTGCGTGCCATGGTCAGCACCCAGGCCAGGGTGGTCCGTGACGGCCGGGAGCGCACGGTCGCCTCCGATCAACTGGTACCGGGCGATCTCGTCCTGGTCGACGCCGGGGACAAGGTGCCCGCCGACATCCGGCTTCTGCGGGAGAGCGAACTGCGCGTCGACGAGTCCACGCTGACCGGCGAGTCGGCGCCGGTGGACAAGACCGAGGTGGTGTTGCCGGAGACCACCCCGGTGGCCGATCGCCGCAACATGGTCTACTCGGGCACGCTTGCCACCGCCGGGTCGGCGGCCGGAATCGTGGTGGCCACCGGTTCGGAGACCGAGATCGGCGAGATCCACCGGCTGGTCGGCGCCGCCGAGGCGCTCGACACACCGCTGACCGCGAAACTCGCCGGGTTCAGCAGGATCCTGACGGTCGGCATCCTCGCGCTGGCCGCCGCCACGTTCGCACTCGGCCTGGCGCGCCGGCAGGATGCCGTGGAGACGTTCACCGCGGCCGTCGCGCTGGCCGTGGGCGCCATCCCCGAAGGCCTGCCCGCCGCCGTCACGATCACGCTGGCCATCGGGGTCTCCCGGATGGCCAGGCGCCGCGCGGTCATCCGCCGGTTGCCCGCCGTCGAAACGCTGGGCGGGACCACGGTGATCTGCGCCGACAAGACGGGCACACTGACCGAGAACCAGATGACCGTGCGCAAGATCTGGGCGGGCGGGCAGATGGTGGCGGCCACCGGCTCCGGCTACACCCCCACCGGCGAACTGGTCACCGGCGCCGGCGAGACCGTCGCCGCCGACGCCGACGAGGCGTTGTACTGGACCCTGGTCGCCGGCGCGGCCTGCAACGACGCGGCGCTGGCGCACGACGGGCAGCGCTGGCACATCGCCGGGGACCCGACCGAGGCCGCCATGCTCGTCGTCGCCGCGAAGGCCGGCCTGCCCGCCGATGTGCTCGCCGGCGAGTTCCCCCGCATCGCGACGATTCCGTTCAGCTCCGAACGCCAGTACATGGCCACCCTGCACCGGCTCGGACCGCACCGCCACGTCGTACTGGTCAAGGGCGCGGTCGAGCGGATGCTCGACCTGTGCGCCGGGCAGGTGGGCCCCGACGGCACGCTGCAGCCGCTCGACCGGCCCGCGGTGGCGGCAGCGGCCGAAGCGCTTGCCGCCGAGGGGCTTCGGGTGCTGGCGTGCGGGGTGTCGGCGTCGGCGCAACCGTCCGGGTTCTCCGACGACGAGCTGGCGGGGACGATCGCGTTCACCGGCCTGCAGGCCATGCTGGATCCGCCGCGGGAGGCGGCGATGCGGGCCGTGGCCGCCTGTCATTCGGCCGGTATCGCGGTGAAGATGATCACCGGCGACCACCAGGGCACCGCCAGTGCGATCGCCTCGTCGGTGGGGGTCCTCGACCACGTGGAACCGGGAAAGCGAACGGTGTTGACCGGCAGCGACCTCGCCGCGCTCGGTGCCGAAGAATTCCCCGACCTGGTCGAGGACGCCAGCGTCTTCGCGCGGGTATCGCCGGAGCAGAAGCTGCGCCTGGTCGAAGCGTTGCAGGCGAAGGGGCATGTGGTCGCGATGACGGGCGACGGCGTCAACGACGCGCCGGCGCTGCGCCAGGCGAGCATCGGTGTCGCGATGGGCCGCGGCGGCACCGAGGTCGCCAAGGACGCGGCGGACATGGTGCTCACCGACGACGACTTCGCCACGATCGAGGCGGCGGTCGAGGAGGGCCGCGGGGTCTTCGACAACCTCACCAAGTTCATCACCTGGACGCTGCCGACCAACATCGGCGAGGGACTGGTGATCCTGGTGGCGATCGCGCTGGGCGCGATGCTGCCGATCCTGCCCACCCAGATCCTGTGGATCAACATGACCACCGCGGTGGCGCTGGGTCTGATGCTGGCCTTCGAACCGAAGGAGGCCGGCATCATGGCCCGGCCTCCCCGCGATCCCGGCGAGCCGCTGCTGACCCGCGCGCTGGTGGGCCGGATTCTGCTGGTGTCCGGTCTGCTGGTCGCCGGATCCTGGTGGCTGTTCGAATGGGAGTTGGCCAACGGCGCCTCGCTGGCCGAGGCGCGCACCGCGGCGCTGAACGTGTTCGTCGTCGTCGAGGCGTTCTACCTGTTCAGTTGCCGGTCGCTGACGCGATCGGCCTGGCGGATCGGCCTTTTCACCAACCGCTGGCTGATCCTCGGTGTCGCCGTGCAGGCCGTCGCGCAGGTCGCGATCACCTATCTGCCCGCGATGAACACGATCTTTCAGACCGCGCCGCTGGGCGCCGACGTCTGGTTGCGCATCTTCGCCATCGCCGTGCTCGCCAGCCTCGTGGTCGCTTCCGAGAAATGGGTGCGGGCACGGCAACGGGCCCGGTCGACGACCGTCACGGACGCCGGGGGCTCAGCCGCACCTCGGTGATGGCGTGCCTGTCCACCGCGGTGACGTCGATGCGGTAGCCGGCGACGTCGACGTGGTCACCCGGGGTCGTCGGGATGCGGCCCAGAATCGACAACACCAGTCCCGCGATGGTCGTGTAGCTCCCCCGGGGAAATCCGGCGGTGTCGACGCCCACGTCCACCAGATCGTGAACGGGGAAGGCGCCCGGCAGGATTCGCGCTCCATCGGGGAGCATCCGGGCCGACCGGATGTCCTCGTCGGCTTCGTCGTAGATCTCGCCGACGATCTCCTCCAGCAGGTCTTCCAGCGTGACGATGCCGCTGACACCGCCCCGTTCGCCGATCACCAGCGCGAACTGTTCGTGTTCGGCGAGCAGCCGATTCAGCGCGGCGGTGACGCGGATGCTGTCGGGCAGGCTCAGCGCCGGGCGGGCGACGTCGGACACGATGCCGTCGTCCCCGAGGAGATCCCGCAGGTGCACCATGCCGATCGCGTCGTCGAGTTCGCCCGCGGTCACCACTGGGGCCCGGGTGTGGCCCGACTCGGCGAGCGCTGTGCGGGCGGCCGGCACCGGCATGTCGCCGTTGAGCCGGAAGACCGCCACTCGCGACACGACGACCTCGCGCAGCGCGCGTTCGTGGATCTCCAGGGCACCGGAGATGATCGTGCGCTGTTCGGCGGTCAGACCGCCGTGGCTGGAGATCAGTTGCCGCAGTTCGTCGAACGTCAGCTCCTCGCGCCCCACGTGGGGGTCTCCGCCCAACAGCCGGACCATCCCGTCGGTGGCCTTGCCCAGCAGCCACACCACCGGGGCGGTGAGCGCCGACAACGCATTGAGCGGGGCGGCGACGATCACCGCCCACCGGCGCGCGTGCTGCATCGCGAGCCGTTTGGGGGCCAGCTCCCCCACCACCAGCGTCGACGCGGTGACGATCACCGTGACGACGGCGATGCTCACCGCCGCCGCGGCGGACCCGAGGAAGTCCAACCGGGCGGTCAGCGGGGCGGCGAGCGTCACCGCGGCGGTCGCCGAGGCGAGGAAACCCGCGAGCGTGATTCCCAGCTGGATCGTCGCCAGGAAACGGTTGGGTTCCCGCGCCAGTCGCACGACGAGCGTGTCGCGGCGCCCGCCCCGGCGCTCCAATTCCCGGATCTGCCCTTCGCGCAGCGAGATGAACGCGGCTTCGCTGCCGGCGAGCAGGCCGTTGACCAGGACGAGGAACACCACCAGCGCGAGATCCAGCCAGTAGCCGTGCACCGGGCGCTACCCGCCGCTCACCGTCGTCCTGGCCACGGCTACGACCCTGCTCGGCCGTCACCGGCAGCGCAAGGGGTCCGTCGCGGCACGTGCCGAGACCTGCGTCTCAGCGGTGCCGGATCGCGGCCTCCACCTCCTCGGCGGGTAGCTCCTTGGTGCAGAAGAACCAGTCCGCGCAGGTGACGCCCTCGTCCTCGCCGGCCATCCGGTCCTTGGCGGTGCCGCAGGAGCCCGCCGGCGGAACGATCACCGGGTCACCGGGACGCCAGTCGGCCGGGGTGGCCACGTCGAAGTGATCGGCGGTCTGCAGGGCCTTGACCACGCGCAGGAGCTCGTCGAAGTTGCGTCCGGTGCTCAGCGGGTAGTAGATGATCGTGCGGATCACGGCCTTCGGGTCGATCACGAACACCGCGCGCACGGCCTTCGTGGAGTCCTCGCCGGGCATGATCATCCCGTACTTCTGCGCGACCTCCATCGAGATGTCCTCGATGAGCGGGAAGGTGACCTCGACGTCACGCATGCCGCGGAACTCGATCTTGTCCTTGATGGTGCGCAGCCAGGCGATGTGGCTGTAGAGGCCGTCGACGGAGAGCCCGACCAGCGCGGTGTTGTAGGCGGCGAACTCCTCCTGCATGGAGGCGAAGGTCATGAACTCGCTGGTGCACACCGGGGTGAAGTCGGCGGGGTGGGAGAACAGGATGACCCACCTGCCGGCGTAGTCGGCCGGGAAGTTGATGTCGCCCTGGGTCGTCGCCGCGGTGAACGACGGCGCGGGATCCCCGATCCGCGGCATCGCGGCGGCGGCTTGGGCTGCGTGGTTTTCGTGGGCTCCGACGGCGGTCATGATGATCCTCTCTCTGCGAACTGTTCACCTCCGACCTTATACCCCCAGGGGTATAAGGTCCAGGGGTGCCGGTGTGGGTCAGGACACCTGTGCGACGCCCCACAGCAGAACCAGTCCGACGACGAAGCTGGTGCTGTAGGCGAGCTTCTGCAGCGCGGCCGGGGAGGTGTTGATCTCGGGCAGCAGATCGGCCAGCGCGATGTAGACGAAGTTGCCCGCGGCGAACGGAATCAGCACCGCGATGTCGATCCGTCCCGCGAACGAGTACGCGAGCACGCCGCCGACCAGGAAGGTCAGCGCCGACACGACGTTGTAGACGAGGGCGCGACGCACCGACCACCCGCTGTGCACGAGGATGCCGAAGTCACCGAGTTCCTGCGGGATCTCATGCGCGGCCGCGACGATCCACGTCACCACCCCGAGCCGGACGTCGACCACGAAGGCGCCGCCCACCGCCAGACCGCCGATGAGATTGTGCAGGCTGTCGGCGACCAGGATCAGATAGCCGAGCGGCCGGTGCTGATCGACCGGACGGTGGCAGTGATGCCAGTGCAGGAACTGCTCGAGGATGTGGAACACGACGATTCCGGCGGCGAACCACACGAACACCTCGAGCGGATCGCCGGTGACCGACAGTGATTCGGGCAGCATGTGGAACAGCGCACCGCCGAGCAGCGCGCCGGATGCCAGTGCCACCAGCGGCATGACGATTCTGGTGAAGAGCCGGTCGGGGATCAGCAGCGCGACGCTGCCCACCAACGCCAACGCGCTCATCGCCAAACCTGCCACGACGATCCAGAACAGCACCGGCATCAACCGACGGTATCGCTACCATGACGGCGGGAGTCGGGCCCAAAGACCCTGACGTCGCCGACCATCGACTCCGGAATCGCGGCGTCGACGCGCGATAGCCTCGCCCACCCGGGCGACGAGGAGGGGAACCATGACCAGCGACATCACCGGGGAACCACCCACCGGCGCGATCATCGTGGGCGTCGACGCCTCGGCGTCGTCCCGAGCCGCCGTCGCCTGGGCGGCCCGCGACGCCGAATTGCGCGGGCTTCCGTTGCGGCTGGTCCATGTGCAGCCGCCGCTGGTGATGTCCTCGTATCCGGTGCCGGACTTCCCGGCCGGCTATGCCCGCGCCGAGGACGAACGGGCCAAGCAGGCCATCGAGCAGGCCTACAAGCTCGCCGTCGGGGCGAGTTCGCCGGATCGCGCGTCGCAGATCAGCACCGAGGTGCATGCCGGACCGATCGCCCCGATGCTCGTCGACATGTCGAAGTCGGCGACCATGGTGGTGGTCGGCTGCCTCGGGGAGAGCGCGGTGACCCGGGCGGTGCTGGGGTCGGTCAGCTCCGGCCTGGTGCACCACGCCCACTGCCCGGTCGCGGTGATCCACGGCGAGGTCGAGCCGTCCCCGCAGGCACCCGTGCTGGTCGGTGTCGACGGTTCTCCGGCCTCGGAGCGGGCCACCGCGATCGCCTTCGACGAGGCGTCGCGCCGCGGCGTCGACCTGGTCGCGCTGCACGCCTGGACCGACATGGGAAAGCTGGAGTTCCCGAAGATCAACTGGGCACCCATCGAATGGCGCAACATCAAGGTCGAGGAAGAGGAAGTGCTCGCCGAGCGGCTGTCCGGCTGGCAGACCCGGTATCCCGACGTCACCGTGCACCGGGTGGTGGTCGCCGACCGCCCGGCACCCAGAATGCTCGAGCATGCCGATTCGGCACAGCTCGTGGTGGTCGGCAGTCACGGCCGCGGCGCCTCGCGCATGCTGTTGGGATCGGTCGGCAGCGCGATCGTGAATTCGGCACAGATACCGGTGATCGTCGCACGCCGGAGTTGACCGGCACGGGCCCTCAGCCGGTCAGTGTGCCCCGCTGATCGGGGGGCTCCCCCTCGCCGGTTTCGGCCACCAGACCGGACTGCACCAGCGCGTCGGTGACGAAGCGCTGCACCGGCCGGGACTGGAAGAAGCCCGCGTGACCACCGTGATACCACTCGATGTTGGGTTCACCCCAGTGTTCCCAGAGCCTTTGGACCTGGTCACGCGGATGCACCACCTGGTCGGCGAGCCCCGCATAGATGAACCGCCCCTGCTCCGGGACCAGCGGCGTCAGCGCCAACGGCGAGATCATCCGGCCGAGCGGGCGGGCCAGGTCGATGGTTTCGCGTCGCGGGTCGTCGCGATGCAGTCCGGAGTGCCGGCCGAGCAGCTCGACGAGATCGGCCACGGGCACGCCCAGAACGGCGCAGGTCAGGTCGTCGTCCAGGCTGGCGACCAGCGCCGCGACGAAGCCGCCCAGCGACAATCCGTACAGGCCGGCGTCCGCGCCGGGCTGCTGCCGGCGGATCCAGCCCAGCAGGCCGCGGACGTCCCACACCGCGTTGGCGGTGGAATGGACGTCGTCGAGAATGTCCTCACCGGGGAACACGGCCCCCTTGGGCAGCCCCTTGGCCCGCGGCCCGTGCATCGGCAGGACCGGCAGCACCACGTTCAAACCCAGCCGTTCATGCAGATACCACGCCCGAAACAGGGCCAGATCGATGGCCGCGCGACCCATCTCGGTGCCGTGGATGCACACCAGCCACGGCCTCGGCTCGCGGTGTCGCAGCAGCAGCCCGTACCCGTGACACACAGAATGGTATCCGAGCCAGCGCTTGCCCCCGGGCGCACCGGGCAGCGGGCGGTAAGCACTGTCCCATCTCAGCCGGAAGTAGGACCTGTTGCGCCGGCGCACGGGTGTGACCTCGACGTTCTTCAGCGGCCCAGGCGCCCGGAAGAAATCCGCCGGGTCGTCCAGAAAGCCACGCTCGCCATAGAAGTCGAGGGCGTCGACCACCTCGGTGTGGATTCGTTCGAAGGCCTGCGGTTCGCTGACCGGACGGCGCACCCGCAGACCGAGCAGCACCACCTCGTCGCGCAGCGCCTCGGCGGCCAGCGCGACCGTGGGGCGGGCGATCGGCATCTGCGCGGGCCCGTCGTCGAGGTAGTCCCGCCACGACCGCGCGTAGTACCGCCCGGCCCGGGTCAACGGCCGCATCACCGTGCGCAGATGCTCCGCCCCGGGCACACGCCCCGTCACGGGTTTGCGTGTCTGCGGATCCGGCTCCTCGGATTCGGGAACGTCCACGACACCGACGCTAGCGGCACCGTCGCCGGTTCCGCAGGAGACCTTGGTCACCGGTGCACCCGCAACAGACATCGCGCGATGTCAGAACCACCGGCGACGGCGCGGCGCCGCTCCACCGGTATCCCCACTCGGCGGACAGGTGCACCGCTGCCCCTGCGGGACGTTGCGCATCACCTCGTCGACGTGCTGCCCACATCCCTGCCACGTGGTCTTTCCGCATACCGGGCAGACGGCCGTGTAACACATGAGATTCCTCCTGATCGGGTTGGTGTGAAAGTGCTAGCTGTGCGCGGCGGCCTTGCGCTCCGCGATCTTGGCGCGCACCCGGTCCATGTCCAGGCCCTTGACCTGGCCGATGAGGTCCTCCAGAGCGGCGGGCGGCATCGCGCCGGGCTGGCTGTAGACCAGCACACCGTCGCGGAACGCCATCACCGTCGGGATGGACTGGATGCCGACGATCGCGGCGAGTTGCTGCTCGGCCTCGGTGTCCACCTTCGCGTGCACCACGTCCGGGTGCGCGGCGGCGGAACGCTCGTAGGTCGGGGCGAACGCACGGCACGGGCCACACCACGACGCCCAGAAGTCCACCAGGACGATCGGGTTGTCGGTGATGGTGGCCTCGAAGTCCGCCAGGGTCAGGTTGGTGGTCATGTCCGGTCCTTTCGACGTCGTCTTCGACGGGGGCCTTCGAGTCGGGTGCGCCCGCGGAGCTACGCCAATTCTCTGTATACCCCTACGGGTATGTCAAGTACCGGGTGGGGTATTTTCATTCCCTAGTTGACAATACCCCTTGGGGTATGTATTCATAGATGAAGACACATACCCCCCGGGGTTTCACGAGAGGATCTGTTTCATGACCGCACCGATGCCCGCCAAGATCGACTCGGCCGATCTGAACCAACTGCTGCGCTCCTCGTCGGCACCGCGCGTGCTCGATGTCCGGACGCCCGGCGAGTTCGAGACGGTGCACATGCCCGGTTCCTACAACGTGCCGCTCGACCTGCTCAACGAGCACCGCGACGAGATCCTGTCCCACGTCGACCAGGACGTGGTACTGGTGTGCCGCTCGGGCCAGCGCGCCACGCAGGCCGAGGAGACGCTGCGCCGGGCCGGGGTGACCAACGTGCACATCCTCGACGGCGGCATCACCGCCTGGCAGGCCAAGGGCTTCAACGTCAACCAGGGCGCCCAGCGCTGGGATCTGGAACGCCAGGTCCGGCTCGTCGCCGGTCTCATCGTCTTCATCAGCGTGCTGGCCAGCATCTTCGTGCCGGGCCTGAAGTGGGTGGCGTTCGCCGTCGGCGCCGGCCTGACCTTCGCCGCGGTGAGCAACACCTGCGCGATGGGCATGCTGCTGGCGAAGCTGCCGTACAACCGCGGCGCCAGCTGCAACCTGCAGACCGTCGTGGCCAAGTTGGTGGACGCGAAATGAGCGCCATGATCGTGCTGACGGTCGCGCTGGCCGTCCTCGTCGGCGTGTCGCTGGGCCTGCTCGGCGGCGGCGGATCGATCCTGACCGTGCCGTTGCTGGCCTACGTGGCCGGCATGGACGCCAAGCAGGCGATCGCCACCTCGCTGCTGGTGGTCGGCGCGACCAGCGCGGTGGGAGCGATCTCGCACGCCCGCGCCGGCCGGGTGCAATGGCGCACCGGGCTGGTGTTCGGGGTGGCCGGCATGACCGGCGCCTACGCAGGCGGCCTGCTGGCCCATTGGATCCCGGGTTCGGTGCTGCTCATCGGTTTCGCGGTGATCATGATCGCGACCGCGGTGGCCATGCTGCGCGGCCGCAAGAACGTCGACCCCGACGCGGCCCCGAAGTCGCTGCCCGTCGGAAAGGTGATCCTGGAGGGCCTGGTCGTCGGCCTGGTCACCGGCCTGGTGGGCGCGGGCGGCGGATTCCTGGTGGTGCCCGCACTGGCGCTGCTCGGCGGGCTGCCGATGCCGATCGCGGTCGGTACCTCGCTGGTGGTCATCGCGATGAAGTCGTTCGCCGGGCTGGCGGGCTACCTGTCCAGCGTGCAGATCGACTGGGGCGTGGCCGCCGCGGTCACCGCCGCCGCGCTGGTGGGCGCGCTGCTGGGCGCCCGGCTGACCTCCGTGGTCAACCCGGACTCGCTGCGCAAGGCCTTCGGCTGGTTCGTGCTGGTGATGTCCACGGTCATCCTCTGGCAGGAAGTCCATCTGCTGGTCGGGATCGCCGCCGCGGTCATCGTGGCCTTCGCCGGGGTGGTGACCTTCCTCTGCGGCCGCAACGAGAGTTGCCCGCTGCGCCGGAAGGCCCAGCCGCCCGCGGAGAGCGTGCCGACGAGCTGAGCGGTAGATATACCCCCATGGGTACCATGGGGGTATATCTCGGAAAGGAGATACGACCATGTCGGAAGACGACGACGCCCGCACCGCGGTGCTGAACCGGTTGCGCCGCGCGCAGGGTCAGCTCGCCGGGGTCATCTCGATGATCGAACAGGGCCGCGAGTGCCGCGACGTGGTCACCCAGCTCGCTGCGGTGTCGCGGGCCCTGGACCGGGCCGGCTTCAAGATCGTCGCCACCAACCTGCGTGAGTGCGTGAACGGTGACGGCGGCGCGAAGAAGATGGACGAGACCGAACTGGAGAAGCTCTTCCTCGCACTCGCGTAATGAGCCGGGCGAAGGGGACGCGCTGAGCGCATGACATCGAATCGCCGGCCGGTGACCTGTCAGCAGGCACCGGGCGGCGCGGGGGGTGGATGTCGGGCGCTCAGCGCTCCGGCGTATTCCGGGCAGTGGGCGAACATCGGGTCGGTGTTGTCGGGCACCGTGTTCGCCGGCGTCAAGCCGGGTGACAGAGGTCGGACAGCCCCAGTAGATCGGCCCACCGGGCAGCCACCTCATCGCGGTGGTCGAACCGCCCGGCATCCCCACTCGCCAGCTCGACCAGCGCCCTGCTCAGCGCACTCACGCCGATGCCGGTATCTCGAGCGGCCTGGGCCAGTTCACTGAACGCCGCTTTCCGCGAGCAGTGACGCCTGCCCACCAGTACCCCGACGGCGACGTCCAGGTCGGTTCGGGTGACCGCATTCCTCAGCATGTATTCCTCCGGTTGTCGTTTCTCGTCTCGCGCCGAAGCGCTGCGGGGCGCAGGGCCCGTCAGCCCGAGGACAGCGCCGCGTGAGCTTGGACGTACTCGATGAGGTCGTTCAGCGTGCGCAGCTTCTGGTAGTCGGCTTCGGGGATGTCGACGTTGAGGCGCTTGTGGATTCCCAACAGGACGTTCAGCCAGTCCATCGAGTCCAGATCCACCTGGTCGCGCAGCAGGACCTCGTCGCGGATGTCCTGCGGGTCGACCTCGGGGGCGATCGCCGTGAGCGCCGACAGGATCTCGTCACGAATGTCGTTTCGCGTCATCATGGCACCGTCATTTCTCCAGGAGTTCCGGCTGTTGCAGCAGGTCGTTGATCGCAGCGAGGAACAGTGCGCCTCGATGCCCGTCGCTGGCGCGGTGGTCGGCGGCCACACTTACCTGCACCGTCGTGGCGATGCGGATGCCGCCGTCGACGGCGCAGACCTTCTCGGTGGGCCGACCGAAACCCACCAGCGCCACCTGCGGCGGGTAGATCACCCCGAAGACGGTGGCCACCCCCTGATCCCCCAGATTCGTGACGGTGATGGTCGGATCCGACATCTCCGAACTGCGCAGCGTGCCGGCCCGGGCCCGTGCCACCAGGTCGGACAGGTCGGCCATCAGCTCGTCGAGTTTCTTGCCGGGCACGTCGTGGATCGCCGGCGCGACCAGGCCCCCTCCCCGCAGCGAGATGGCGACCCCGACGTGCACACCGTCTGCCGGTTGGTACCCGTCGTCTCGCCAGAATCCGTTGAACTCGGAAAATCGCTGCGCGGCAACACCGACGGCCTTGATCAGCAGCGCGGCCGACAGCACCCGCTCGGTGATCGGTCGCTGCGCGTTGCGTTCGGCCAGCCACTGTCGTGACGACTCCATCAGCACTTCGTCGGCGAGGTAGTAGTGCGGGATCTCGCGCTTGGACCGGCTCATCGCGGCAGCGATCGCTTTGCGCATCTCGGCTGCGCGATCGGCCGCCGAACGCGGCGTGGTCTTACTCGGCGCCGGCGCCGGCGGGGCCGCCGCGGCGGCGTGCTCGACGTCGTTGATGGTCACCGCACCCTGCGGACCGGTTCCGCTGACCGCGTCGAGGTCGACCTTCAGCGAGGCGGCGAGCCGTCGGGCGGCGGGGGACACCCAACGGCGGTGCGTGGGAGCGGGTCGCGCGGCAGCAGGCGATTCGGCGGCGGCCGCCGGCGCCGCAGCGGGTTGCGCCGCTGCGGATTCGGCGACGGTCGTCGGCGCGGGGGCCGCGGCCCCGCCCGGCTTGTCACCCGGTTCCAGCAGCGTCGCCAGCGTTGTTCCCACCTGCACGGTCTGCCCGACCGGAACGAGTAACTCGCCGACGATCCCGTCGTGCCAGCACTCGACTTCCACTGCGGCCTTGGTGGTTTCGACCACCGCGACGATCTGGCCGCGGGTCACCCCGTCACCGGGCTTGACGAGCCACTGGTCGAGCGTCCCCTCGTCCATGTCCGCACCGAGCGCGGGCATCTTGAACTCGATCACGACTGGTTCCCGACCAGGTTTCGCACCGCCGCGACGATGTCGTCACGCTGCGGCAATGCCGCCTGCTCCAGGTGTTTGGCGTACGGCATCGGGACTTCTGCACTGCATACCCGGGCGACCGGGGCGTCGAGATCGAAGAACGCGTTCTCGACGATCTGGGCGGAGATCTCGCCGGCCAGGCTTCCCGTTTGCCAGGCCTCGTCGACGATCACGGCGCGATGCGTCTTACGGATCGACTCGATGAACGTCTCGGTGTCCAGCGGACGCAGCACCCGCAGGTCGATCACCTCGCAGTCGGTGCCGTGCAGCGCGAGCTCGTCGGCGGCGTCGAGGACCTTGGGCAGGCAGCCGCCATAGGTGATCAGCGTGGCGTCGGATCCGGTGCGCCGCACCGCCGCGCGCGAGATGTCGCTCGGCTGCAGCGATTCCACGTCGGTTGCGGTGTTGTACAACGCGACGTGTTCGAATATCACGACCGGATCCGGGTCGGCCTGTGCGGTGACCAGCATGCCGTAGGCATCCTGGACCGTCGCCGGCGCGAGCACCTTGATGCCCGGGACGTGGGCATACCAGCCCTCCAGGCTGTGCGAGTGCTGGGCCGCCAACTGCCGGCCCGCCCCGGTCGCCATCCTGATCACCACCGGTACCGAGAACTGCCCTCCGGACATGTGTCGCAGCGTGGCCGCGGTGTTGACGATCTGGTCCAGTGCCAGCAGGCTGAAGTTGACCGTCATCACCTCGACGATCGGCCGTAATCCCCCCAGCGCCCCGCCGATTCCGACGCCGACGAAACCCAGTTCCGACAACGGGGTGTCGCGTACCCGTTCTGGACCGAACTCCTCCAGGAGCCCCTTCGACGCGGCGTAGGTTCCGCCGTAGCGGCCGACGTCCTCGCCCATCAGCAGCGCGCGGGGATCGTCGTTCAGGATGTCGCGGATCGCGTCGTGGATCGCGGTGCGATAGGTCGTCTTCATCGGACCCCCTCCGGAATCGGGGTGAGCACGTCGCGTTCGAGATCTCCGACGTCCTCCCAGGTTCCGGCTTCGGCGAACGCGACCGCATCGGCCACCTCGGCATCGGCCGCCTCCTCGATCGCGGTGATGTCGTTCTCGTCGAGGACTCCCGCACTCAGGCACCGGTCGGCGAACGCCCGGATCGGATCGCGGGTACGCCACTGTTCGACCTCGGCCTTCTCGCGGTACAGCTCCGGGTCGAACATCGAATGAGCGCGGAATCGGTACGTGCGGAACTCGATGAAGAACGGCCCGCCGACGGTGCGGATATGGTCGGCCGCCTGCTGCGCCGCGTCATGACACGCCGTCACGTCCATTCCGTCGACCGCCAGCGTCGGCACGTTGTAGGACGCCGCCTTGGCGGTCAGGTCGGTCTGCGACTGGGCGCGCTCGAGCGCCGTCCCCATCGCGTAGAGATTGTTCTCGCAGCAGAACAGCACGGGCAGGCGCCACAGCGCCGCCATGTTCAGCGATTCGTGAAACGCACCCTCGGCGACCGCCCCGTCACCGAAATAACATGCCGTGACCCGGTTCCGGTGTTGCATCGCATCCGCGAGCCCCAGTCCCACCGCGATCGGCAACCCCCCGGCGACGATCGCGTTGCCACCGTAGAACCTGCGGGCGGCATCGAACAGGTGCATCGATCCGCCCCGGCCCCGCGAGCAGCCCTCCTGTTTGCCGAACATCTCGGCCATGATCGCGGTCATCGGCACACCGCGAAGCAGCGCATGCGCGTGTTCCCGGTAGGTCGCCACGACCGCGTCTTCGGCGTCGAGTGCCCGCAGCGATCCGGCGGCCACCGCCTCCTCCCCGACGTAAAGGTGCAGGAAGCCACGGATCTTCGTCTCGCCGTAGAGTTCGGCGCACTTCTCTTCCATCCGGCGCACCCGCACCATGTCCGACAACAGGGCGCGCGACAGGTCTTGGGACAGAACGTCGCTCATGAACGCACCGCCCCGGCATCGGCATGCTCCGGGGTCTCGATGGTGGAGGTGTCACCCTCGGGCAGGCCGAGTTCGCGGGCCTTCAGCAGCCGCCGCATGATCTTGCCGCTGCGGGTGTGTGGGAGCGCGTCGACGAACTCGATCTGCTTGGGCGCCACCGCTGCGCCCAGCCGGACGCGCGCGTGCGCCATCAACGCGCGTCGGAGCTCCTCGTCCGGGGAGTAGTCGTCCTTCAGCGTGACGAAGGCCTTGATGAGTTCGCCCATGGTCTCGTCCGGGATTCCGATGACCGCCGCTTCGGCGACCGCGGGGTGGTCGGTCAGCGCGTTCTCGACCTCGAACGGACCGATGAGGTGGCCGGCCGACTTGATGACGTCGTCGGCGCGGCCGACGAACCAGAAGTAGCCGTCCTCGTCGCGGTGGACCAGGTCGCCGGTCAGGTACAGCCCGTCGGCGAAACTGTCGCGGTAGCGCTTCTCCTGGTTGAGGTACCCGCGGAACATCGAGGGCCAGCCGGGTCGCAGCGCCAACTCACCGTCGACTCCGGGTTCGGTGACGACCTCCACCGAGCCGTCGTCTCGGCGGTGGACCACCGAAGCCTCGACCCCGGGCAGCGGGCGGCCCATCGATCCGGGCTTGATGTCGAACGCCGGGGTGTTGGCGACCATGATGCCGCCGGTCTCGGTCTGCCACCAGTTGTCGTGGATGGGCAGGCCCAGTACCCGCTGGCCCCACCACACCGCCTCCGCGTTGAGCGGTTCGCCGACACTGGCGATGAACCGCAGGTTCGGGAACGAGAACCGGGCGGCGAGTTCGGGGCCGGCCTTGATCAGCATGCGGATCGCGGTCGGTGCGGTGTACCACACGCTGACACCCTGGCTCTGCAGGATCCGGTACCACCGTTCGGCGTCGAAGTCGCCCTCGTCGACGACCGACGTCACACCGTGCAGAAGCGGCGCGATGACGCCGTAGGACATGCCGGTCACCCAGCCGGGATCGGCGGTGCACCAGTAGATGTCGTCGGCATGCAGGTCCAGCGCGTACAAGCCGGTGACGTAGTGCATGGTCACCGCGCCGTGCACGTGCAACGCCCCCTTCGGGGTTCCGGTCGTCCCGCTCGTGAAATGGAGCAGGGCCGGATCCTCGGCGGTGGTCGGCTCGATCGGCGCGTCATCGCCCACCGCGTCCATCGACGGCCAGAACCCCACCGTGCCGGGCGCCGAGTCGTCGGCGGCGTCGTCGACGATGAGTACGTGCCGCAACGACGGCACCCGGTCGCGGATCTTGGCGACCTTCCTGTCGTAGTGCGCGCGGGTGGTTACCAGGACATTGGCCTCACCCAGGGTGAGCCTGGTGGCGATCGGCTCGGGGCCGAACGCCGAGAACAGCGGCGACACGACGCTTCCGTTGCGCAACGCCCCGAGGATCGCGATGTAGAGCTCCGGGCAGCGGCCGGCCAGGGTGAACACCCGATCGCCTTTTTCGACGCCCAGCCCCCGCAGCACGTTCGTGAAGCGCCTCGCCGATCGCCCCAGTTCGGCATAGCTGAGATCGGTGACGGTCGGCTCGCCGTCACCGCCGTCGGCGGGCACGAAGCGCAACGCGGTACGCAGGCTCGCCGGACCGTCGGTGTGCCGGTCGACGGCGGCGTAGGCGATGTTGCACCCGCCACCCCCCATTCCGGCGCAGACATCCGGGACGTCCTCCCAGGCGAACGCGGCGCGCGTGGCGTCGTAATCGGCGAGATTCGGGGCGACCCGCCAGCTCTCGGCGTCCTTGTGGATGACGCTCATGACACCTTTCCCGGGCTCACCTGGGGCAACACGCCGGCCCGGATCGCGGCGCCGATGTTGGCCATGACGCGGTCCAGCAGTGCCTCGTAGGCCGAACCGTCATCACGAAACGCCTCATGCCCGCGGTGGCGCAGGAACGCGTCCAGTCGCTGCTCGATGGACCAATCCTGGTAGATCTCCCCGGCGAACTCCGAGGACAGGAACTGCCAGGCGACGTCGTCGAGCCGATCGCGGGTGCCGACGATTGGGTCTGTCGACGCCATTCTTGCGCTCCTCTCAAGCGGCCTCTCGAGAGGCCGAACGTCCCTATGGTCTGCCTCACTGCCGGGCAGCGATAGAGACGAAAGTCACATCACGACGATAGGCGCTCCCCGCCGTGCCCTGCACCCGGCCCCCGCATCAACCGCATCGATGGCGCCATCAACAGCGCCGTCAATGGCGACGCGCCACGATCACCGGCACCCGGGCGTCCCTGGCCACGGCCGCGCCGACCGATCCGAGCAACGCACCGCGGACCTCACCGCGGCCGTGGCTTCCGAGGACGACGAGCTGCGCCCGCTCGCCCTGGATGAGCAACTGACGCGCCGGGTTCGAGTACCGGATGACGTGGTGGACGCGGACTGCCGGAAAGCGGTCCCGCAACGGCGACAGGGACCGGGTGAGGGTGGCCTCGGCCGCCTCCATGAACACCGGATCCCGATGTCCGCTGGCCGGCGGCGCCTCGGCGTCATGGCACGCATGCACCGCCAGCAGGTCCACGCCCCGCCAGAGCGCTTCCTCGAAGGCGATCTCGGCCGCGAGCTTCGAGGAACGCGACCCGTCGACCCCCACCAGCACCGGCCGATGCGCACGCCACTCCGGGGCAGGGTCCTCGCGGACGATGGCGACGGGACAATGCGCATGATGGAGCAGCCCGCGGACGACCGGACCCAGCTCTCGGCGGTGCCTGCCGGCGATCCCGTGATGGCCGACCGCGATCATTTCTGCCGTCTTGGACAGACCGGCGAGCGTCGACGCCGGGTGCCCATGTGGATGGGCGGAGGCGATCTCGGGGATGTTCTCCCCGCTGTCCGCGGCGGCCGCAACGGAGCGGGCGATGACATCGTCGATGTCGGTGTCGCGGGGTTCGAGGACCTCGTCGGGGATTCGGCCGGCGGGCTGGGCCATCGTCGATGCCGGCGCGGTGGACTCCGCGACGACATGCACGACCGTCAGCCCCACGTTGCGAAACACCGCGGCCTGCGCAGCCCAGCGCACGGCGACGAGCGAATGTTCGGAGCCGTCGGTGCCCACCACGATCCCGGCAGGAGCTTTCCGTTCTGACATGTCGAAACTCCTTCGTGGGCTGGAGGATACAGATCGATCAATGCCGATGGACGTTTTCCTGGAACTCTGTCATCCGGTGTTGGGCCCGTTCGTCGGCCGCCCGCTGTTCGGCGGCGGTGACGATGATGGCATCCGATCCCGGAAAAACCGTCGCCTCGTGCTCGGAGTCCAGCCAGCGCACCACGTACGGCGGTGACCCGTCGTGAGAGTGCACGTCGGTGATCAACCCTCGCCGGTCCGGTCGATCGACGGTTGTACCTTTGATCACCAGCCAGTCACCAACTTCGGCCTTCATGGATACTCCCCTCTCCGCCGCTCGGGCTAGCCCACGCCGTGTCGATCGGGCCCCGCGACCGGCGCAGACACTACCCGCTGAACCTGGCCTTCGACCCGTCGTTTGATGCCGAGCAGCATGCCTCGGGTGATGAACGCCCTGGCCGGCCCGATCAGCTCGGCCACCACGACCTCGGCAGGGTGACGAAGCGCCAACCGTGACCTGATCAGCAGCCGGCACCGGCCGTCCCCGTACGGGATCACCCGGAACGACCACACCACGTCCCAGGGCAGGCGTGGCTGCGCACGCAACACGATCGACTGTCCGTCGGTCATGTCCGCGACGCTGAGCTCGAGACCGTCGGCAAGGCCGAGCCAGCCCCTGGGTACCAGCCTGACCACGTCGCCGACGGCGATGTGCTGCCATTCCGGATGGATGCGGTCGGCGTTGTGGTAGCGCAGCCCCATCGCGTTCTCCAGCTTCTCGAAGCTGTAGAGGCCGCCGCGGTCCTGTCCCATCTGGACCAGCCACGGCCAGACCTGCTCGGCGGAGGCGTTGATCCACACGGCCTCGGTCGCCTGCAGAACGGGAGCCGCGAGGAGTTCGTCGCCCGGCATCGCCCCGCCGGATTCCGCCTTGGTGGTGCCCCAGTCGCGGAAGTAGCGCCGGGCGGCATACAGCAACGCGCCCGCTGCGAGCGCCTTCACCGTCTTGTGCGCCATGGTTCGAGCTTCGCCCCTCGACGGCGGGGGCACAAGGGCCGGTAGTCCTCTGCTCCCGCGTCGTGGGCCCGCCCGCCCGCCGGACAGGGATTTCCGCTGGACAGCGGGCGCATACTTGAACCGATGACCGGACCCGAACACCAGCCCCGAAAACCTGTGATCCTGACGGTCGACGACGATCCCGCGGTGTCCCGCGCGGTGGCCCGCGACCTGCGCAGGCACTACGGCGAGAAGTTCCGCATCGTGCGCGCCGAGTCGGGGCCGGACGCACTGGAAACCCTCAACGAACTCAAGCTGCGCGGCGAGACCGTCGCGGTGTTCGTCGCCGACTACCGGATGCCACAGATGAGCGGCATCGAGTTCCTCGAAGCCGCGATGGACATCTTCCCGATGGCCCGGCGGGTGCTGCTGACCGCCTACGCCGACACCCACGCAGCCATCGACGCGATCAACGTCGTCGATCTCGACCATTACCTGCTCAAGCCGTGGGACCCGCCGGAGGAGAAGCTCTACCCGGTGATCGACGCCCTGCTCGAGGCGTGGCGGGCCACCGGTGATCGGGCGATCCCGCACACCAAGATCATCGGCCATCCGTGGAATTCGCGATCCTCCGAGGTGCGGGAGTTCCTGGCCCGAAACCGGCTGTACTACAAGTGGTTTCGCTCCGACGAACCCAAAGGCGCACAGTTGCTGGAGGCGGCCGGCCAGACCGGCATGACGCTGCCGGTGGTGATCACCGAGCAGGGCGAGACACTGGTCGATCCGACCGACGCCGAGCTGGCCGCCACGCTCGGCCTGACGACCACCCCGTCGGGCGACTTCTACGACCTGGTGGTCGTCGGGGGCGGGCCGGCGGGTCTGGCGGCCGCCGTCTACGGCGCGTCGGAGGGTCTAAAGACCGTGCTGATCGAACGCACCGCCACCGGGGGACAGGCCGGACAGAGCTCGCGCATCGAGAACTACCTGGGCTTCCCGGACGGACTGTCCGGGGCGCAGCTGGCCGAGCGGGCCCGCAGGCAGGCCGAGAAGTTCGAGGCCGAACTGATCACCGCCGCCGAGGTGACCGCGCTGGAGGTGGACGGCAACGCCCGCACCGTCCGGCTGTCCGACGGGCGCTCGATCGGCACCCGCGCGGTGATCCTGGCGATGGGCGTGGAGTACCGGCAGCTGCCCGCGGAGGGATGCGCGGACCTGACCGGCGCGGGCGTCTACTACGGCGCCACCGCATCCGTGGCCGCCGACTGCGAGAACGACGAGGTGTACGTCATCGGCGGCGCCAACTCGGCGGGACAGGCCGCGATGCATCTGGCGCGCACCGCGAAGTCGGTGACGATCGTCAGCAGGCGCACGCTCGAAGACTCCATGTCCTACTACCTGGTCCAGCAGATCAGGGCGCAGGAGAACATCAAGGAGTTGCCGCACACCGTCGTGCACGCGGTCAGGGGCGACGGCCACCTGGAAGGGATCTGCCTGGAGAACACCGAGACGGGCGCGCGCGAGGAGTTCGACTGCGGCCGGATGTTCATCTTCATCGGCGCGGAGCCGCGCACCGACTGGCTCGACGGCGTGGTGGTCCGCGACGACCACGGGTTCATCGTTGCCGGCCCGGACCTGCGGGACGTCAGCGGGTGGACGCTGGAGCGCCCCCCGCACCACCTCGAGTCCAGCGTTCCCGGCGTGTTCGTCGCCGGGGACGTGCGTTCGGAGTCCGCCAAGCGCGTCGCGGCCGCGGTCGGTGAGGGCTCGATGGCGGTGATGCTGGTGCACCGGTATCTGGCCGAGACGTAACCGGGCGTACCGGAGATGGCCGACCTGCGGAATCAATGCCACGCGGCACGCGTTTCACTACATCACCGCGATCACCGCGATCACCGCCGTCATCGCCGTCACTGCCGCGTAGGGCCGCCCGGAGCCGAATAGGTCACAGGAAGGATTCCCCATGGGCGAGACATGCCTGCCCGACGAACTGCGCACCCTTTTCCTGTTCGAGGCGCTCACCGACGAACAGCTGCAGACGTTGTGCGAAAACGGCCACATCGCGACCTTCGAGCCGGGCCCGATCTGCACCGAGGGCGATCCGGCGACCTGCTTCTACGTGCTGATCGACGGCGAGTTGGTGATGTCGAAACGATCCGGCGGCGTCGCCATCGAAACCAACCGGACGTCGCAGCGGGGCGTGTACTGCGGCGCGTGGTCGGCCTACATCCCCGGCGAGGAGCAGGTCTACCAGGCCTCGGTACGGGTGACCCGGACCTCGCGGTTCTTCGTGCTGGACGCCGCCGCGTTCGCCGAGTTCATGCAGAAGGAGTTCCCGATGGCGGTGCACCTGCTGGAGGGACACATGGTCGGCGGGCGCCGCCAGCGTCAGATCCTCGGCCAGCGGGAGAAGCTGCTGGCCCTCGGTCAGCTCTCGGCCGGGCTGACCCATCAGCTCAACAACCCGGCCGGGGCGACCGCCCGCGCCGTCGCCGACCTGCGTGAGGGGGTCGGCAAGATGCGCCACAAGCTGGCCATGCTCGCCGACGGCAAGTTCACCCCGGCCGCGCTGAAGGTCCTGGTCAGCATCCAGGACGAGGTCGCCGAGCAGGTGGCCAAATCGAAGTCTCAGGAGCTCTCGGCGCTGGAGACCTCCGACCGTGAGGATCAGATCGGCGACTGGCTCTCCGATCACGGGATCGCCGGCGCATGGGATTACGCGCCGACGTTCGTCGACGCCGGCCTCGACGTCGACTGGCTGGAACGGGTCGAGGCCTCGATCGACGACGTCGACTGCTCGGCGACTCTTCCGGGGGCGCTCGGCTGGCTGAAATACACCATCGACAACGAGTTGCTGATGAACCAGATCGCCGAGGCCAGCAAGCGGATCTCGGCGCTGCTCGCCGGCGCCAAGCAGTACTCCCAGATGGATCGCGCGCCGTACCAGAGCGCCGACATCCACGAGCTGCTGCACAGCACGCTGATGATGTTCGGCAACAAGATCGGTAAGGAGAACCTGGTCAAGCTGGTCAAGCAGTACGACACGTCGCTGCCCGAACTGCTCTGCTACCCGGGCGATCTCAACCAGGTCTGGACCAACATCATCGACAATGCGATCCAGGCGATGGACGGTCACGGCACCCTGACGATCCGCACCATGCGCGAGAACGAGGACACGATCCGGGTCGAGATCGGCGACGACGGCCCGGGAATTCCCGACGACATCATCGAGCGGATCTTCACCCCGTTCTTCACGACGAAACCGTTCGGCGAGGGCACCGGGCTCGGCCTGGACCTGGCGTGGCGGATCGTCGTCGAAAAGCACCACGGCCACCTGTCGGTGCGGTCGGCGCCCGGGAACACCACGTTCGCCGTCTGCCTACCGCTGCAGGCGCCCGCCCCCGAGATCCCCACCGAGACCCGACACCGGAAAGGACACCGAATGACCGGAGGCGCCTCACTCAAGCCCGACATCGGCCGCTTCGGTGTGTGGACCGGCGCACCGGTCACCCCGGAGCAGGCGGTCGAGATCGAACGGCTCGGTTACGGCGCGGTCTGGGTGGGCGCCTCGCCGGCCGCGGACCTGGCGTTCGTCGAGCCGATCCTGGAGGCGACCCAGAACCTGCAGGTGGCCACGGGGATCGTCAACATCTGGACCGCCGACGCCGGCGAGGTCGCCGAGTCCTACCACCGCATCGAGTCGGCCCACCCCGGCCGGTTCCTGCTCGGCGTCGGGGTGGGCCACCCCGAACACACCCAGGAGTACCGCAAGCCGTTCCAGGCGCTGGTCGACTACCTGGACGCGCTGGACGCGGCGAAGGTGCCGACCAGCCGGCGCGTGGTGGCCGCGCTCGGACCCAAGGTATTGCAGCTGGCCGCCCAACGCAGCGCAGGCGCGCATCCCTACCTGACCACGCCGGTGCACACCGGGCAGGCGCGGGAGCTGGTGGGCCCGACGGTGCTGCTGGCCCCCGAGCACAAGGCGGTGCTCACCGACGACCCGGACAAGGCCCGGGAGGTGGGCCGCCGGACGGTCGACTTCTACCTCGGGCTGTCCAACTACGTGAACAACTGGAAGCGGCTCGGCTTCACCGAGGAAGACCTGGCCCGGCCGGGCAGCGACCGGTTCATCGACGCCGTGGTCGCCCACGGCAGCCCCGATCAGATCGCGGCACGGTTGTCCGAGCATCTCACGGCCGGCGCCGACCACGTCGCCATCCAGGTGCTGGGCGGTGCCGACGAGCTGCTGTCGACGCTGGAGGAGCTGGCCGGGCCCCTCGGCGTCGGGGGGCGCTGACCGCTCAGAATCCGATGCTGGTCTGATCGTCGATCACGGCCATCGCGTCGATCAGCTCGGGCTCCTGGTCCACCGGCCCCTGGGCGTCGAGGGCCAGCAGAAAGACGTTGTCCGGACCGGGGATCACGACGGTTTTTCGGGCGATGAACATCTGCTCCCCGTCGATGACCGCGGTGCCGGCGATCTGCACCGCGTCGAATCCGCCCAGCTGGCTGGGCTGGCCGGTCACCGGGCCGTCCCAGCCCGGCGCCCGGGTGACCGCGTTCGGTGCGTATTCGAGCAGTTTGTCGGTGTCGACCTCGCCGTCCAGGCGCGCCATCCGGGCGACGATCGCTGGCGGGTTCGGCGTCTGCGCGGCCGAGGTCAGCACGATCGCCCCATACGCGTCGGCGGGGATGTCGGCGCCGATGTCCTCCCACCCCGGTGGCATCGGCAGGTTCAGCTGCGGTGCGCCGGGGTCACCCCGCTTCACCGCGGTCTGGCCGACCCCCTGCTCGCGCAGGTATTCGTCGATGGTCTGGTTCTGCGCCGGCGCCGCCGGGGTGGGCAGGCCGGTACTCGGCTGCGCGGAGGTCGACGTCACCTCCGAACTCGACGTCACCACCGACGACGGGGTCGACGTGTCGGTGCCGGAGCCGCAGCCCGTCAGCCCGATCACTGCCGCCGCGGTGCCCAATGCACAGATCGCCACGGGTCGTCGCATGTCGTGCCCCCTCACCGGATTCGGAGCCGAACCCGCGTTCCAGCAGACCACAGTCGGCACCCCGTCGATGCCCGTTTCGACGCGATCGCGGTGACCGTCGCAGGGCGGGCAGGACACCGGCGACTAGTGTTTGTGGTCATGCGGTTGCTGGTCACCGGCGGTGCGGGCTTCATCGGCGCCAACTTCGTGCACGCCACGGTGCGCGACCGCGCCGATGTCGCGGTGACGGTGCTGGATTCCCTGACGTATGCCGGCAGCCGGGAGTCACTGACCCCGGTCGAGGCCGACATCCGGCTGGTGGAAGGCGACATCACCGATGCCGGCCTGGTCGGCAAGCTGGTCGCCGAGTCCGACGCCGTCGTGCACTTCGCGGCCGAGACGCACGTCGACAACGCGCTGGCCGACCCCGAGCCGTTCGTGCGCTCCAACGTCCTCGGCACCTTCACGATCCTCGAGGCGGTACGCCAGCACGGCGCCGGCACGCCGATCCGGCTGCACCACGTGTCGACCGACGAGGTGTACGGCGACCTTCCGCTGGACGACCCGGCACGGTTCACCGAGTCGAGCCCGTACAACCCGTCGAGCCCGTACTCGTCGACCAAGGCCGCCGCCGACATGCTGGTGCGGGCCTGGGTGCGGTCCTACCGGGTGGCCGCGACGATCTCGAACTGCTCCAACAACTACGGGCCCTATCAGCACGTGGAGAAGTTCATTCCGCGACAGATCACCAACATCCTGACCGGCAGGCGCCCGAAGCTCTACGGCACGGGCGCCAACGTGCGTGACTGGATCCACGTCGACGACCACAACGCCGCGGTGTGGCGGATCCTGACCGACGGCGCCCACGGCCGCACGTATCTGATCGGCGCCGACGGCGAGCGCGACAACCTGTCGGTGCTGCGCGCGATCCTGCGATTGATGGGTTGCGGCCCGGATGAATTCGACCACGTCACCGACCGGGCCGGCCACGACCTGCGGTATGCGATCGACCCGACGCCGTTGCGCGACGAGCTGGGCTGGAGGCCCCGCCACACCGACTTCGACGCCGGGCTGCGCGCCACGATCGACTGGTACCGCACCCACGAAGCCTGGTGGCGGCCGATCAAGGATGCGGTCGAGGCGACGTATGCGGAGCGCGAACAGTGAAGGCACGCGAGCTGAAGGTGCCCGGCGCGTGGGAGGTCAGCCCCACCGTGTACAGCGACTCGCGCGGCGCGTTCTTCGAGTGGTTCACCGATCCCGGGTTCGCCGCGTTCGCGGGCCACCGCCTGGACATCCGGCAGGTGAACTGCTCGGTGTCGCGGGCAGGCGTGCTGCGCGGGGTGCACTTCGCGCAGGTGCCGCCCGGCCAGGCCAAGTACGTGACGTGCATGCGCGGCGAGGTCTTCGACGTCGTCGTCGACATCAGGGTGGGGTCACCGACGTTCGGGCGCTGGGACGCGGTACTCCTGGACGATCGATCGCACCGCTCGGTCTATGTGGCCGAGGGCCTGGGCCATGCATTCCTGGCTCTCGACGATGATGCGACGGTGGCCTATCTGTGTTCGGCGGGCTATGACCCCGTACGGGAGCACACCATCAATGCGCTCGACCCCGCGCTCGACATCGCGTGGCCGGAAACCGTTGGGCCACACGTTCTTTCCGATCGCGATCGCGATGCACCGAGTCTCGAGCAGGCGCAGGCCCGGGGTCTGTTGCCGACCTGGGCGCAAACCCGGGACCATGTCGACGGTCTCCGCATGAGGTAGCTACCCGGCTGCGAACCTAGTCGCTGTCGCCACCGCCGGACTTCTCGCCACCGCCGGACTTCTCGCCACCGCCGGACTTCTCGCCACCGCCGGACTTCTCGCCACCGCCGGACTTCTCACCGGCATCGGACTTCTCACCGGAACCGGACTTCTCACCGGAATCGGAGGTATCCGACTTCTCGTCGGAGCCAGGCGTGTCGGCAGCTTCTGTGGCCTCGGACTCGCCTGCGGTGTCGGATTCCTCCTCCGACCCGCCTACGGCCTCGGGCTCCTCCGACCCGTCTGCGATCTCGGATTCACCGTCGGTGGGCGCCGTGACGTCCTCGACGGGCGCTTCCGGCGTTTCGGTGACCGCGTCCACGGCGTGCTCGTCAGCCCCCGCCCCAACTTCCGGCGTTTCGGAGGTCACCTCGCCGAGGCCGTCTCCCGTGTCGGCAACCCGTTCGGCCTGCCCGTCCGTCGCATCTGGCTCGGCGGACGCGGTCGAGGCATCGCCATCGACGGACTCCGCGACCGACGCCGCCGAGACCTGGGGCGCAAGGGCGAACACCTCGCTGCGGGGTTCTACGATGCCGGTGACCACGTTGCCAAGCGCGGCGTGGAGATCGTCGCGGACGAACAGCAGCACTCCCCCGAAGCCGTTGGCGGCATCCGCGCCATAGCCGTCGAAGTACGCCGAGACCAGATCCGACGGGAAGGAGTCCTGACCGAAGACCGCGTCACTGACGGCCAACGACACATAGCCGAGCACGCCACCCAGCCCACCGTCGACGAAACTGCTGACCAACTCCGACGGGACCGAACCTGCCGGAAACACCGCATCGCTGAACGTCGACAGCGCATAGCTGAGCACGCCACCCAGCTCGCCGTCCTTGTAGGCTTCGACCAGCCCGTCGACGAAGTCCTGCGCAGATTGGGTGGTCAGCAGCAGCGCATCTTCTGCCGAACTCACCGCGGCGACCAGGTGCAATCCCTCGACGAGGGCCGCGGGGTCCACCGACGCGACATCGACCCACGAGCCCTGAGTCGCGCTGAGCCGCACCTCCGTTTCCGAAACGACAGCTCGCTCTCGCATGGAGAGCGCCGGCGAAATGGCCGGTGCAGCGACCAGGGCGCCGACTGTGATCGCCGCTGCGCCGACGGAAAGCGGGTGTCGAATTGCCATCACATTCTCCTCAGCGGGTGGGAACAAAGCAACTCAGGCGAGCGTATAGCAACGCAATGTCCCGCGCGATTCGGGCTGCCGAATACCGTGATGGAGTTTTACCGATGTTCAACTCGAGACTGGGAAGTAGCTGACACTCTCATGTGCAAGAGCCACATTTCTGCTGTTAAAGAGCGGAATATCCCGGAAAGCATGTCTGCCGAGAAGCCGCGGAGTCCGACGGGGGTTTTCCAAAAGGCGGAGTTTTTCGGGGCTCACTGCCGCGATATACCGCCATTTACGGCAAACGAAATTGAATGCTGGTTGTGCGCGCGCCCGCGCGGACCGAACGACAGGGCGATCGGCGACGCATGGCCGGTTACAGCGGCGGCGGCGCCGCGGAAACGGGGCCGGCGTCCGGCCGTGAAACGCGTCCAGGACCCGACCTCGTACGGGCAGAATGGTAGAGGAATGAAGTGAGGGTCATCTATCATTTGTCGCCGACGCCACTATCAGCCGCCGTTATGGCGGGCGACACACTTCAGCGATTGCGATAATTCCCGGAATGCCCCCTGACCACCGACGATCCGACGCTGCCGCCAATACCGACAGGATTGTCACCGCCGCCCGCCTGCTGTTCGCCCGTGAGGGCGCGGGGGCGACGTTGAGCAAGGTCGCGGCGGCGGCGGGGGTGTCGGAAGCCACGCTCTACCGGCACTTCCCCAACCGTCAGGCCCTCGCAGTGGCGGTCTTCCAGGAGATCTTCGACCGCGACGTGCGCACGGCGATACTCGATCTCGACCTCGACCGGACATCGCTGCGGCAGATGGTCCTCGACATCATCGACGACTTCGCGACGACGATGATGCACCAATCGGAGTTGTTGTCATCAATCGACGGCCTCGCCGCGGTCACGGCGCGATTCATGACGCGCGACTCGGCACGCCTCGAGGACCTCATCGCCCGGACCAAGGCCGTCCGCCTGATCCGCGCCGACGTCACGGCCGAGGAGGCCGCGACGCTGATCGCGATGATCGTCGCCAGCGCGGTTCAGATGAACCTGCCTCGCGGTCCGCGTCGTCGCTACCTGGCACTCGCCTTCGACGCGCTCACTCCCCCAGCCTCCGAGCAGTCCGATTTCCGGCGTCGGCCACAACGGCACGCCGGGCCGGTGAAGCCGTGACGTGTGCCGCGCCGCCGGCGTGGTAACGCCGCCGCCGATGCCGACGATACGGATGAGCAAGCCGACAAGTGGTGATGCCCCGTGAGGAGAGTCCGTGCTCGATCCGAACCAGGTGTTCCACAGCATGTTGGCAATGAACGCGCTCTTCGCCTCGCTTGCATGGTGTTTGGCACGGCCGAACCGGGCTTCGATCCTGTCGGTGCTGGCCTTCGCCGCTCTCTGGCCCTTTGTCAACGGGCGGTTGGAGGGACGCATCCTCGCCGTTATCAGTCCTGGCCACGGAATCACGGAATCCGACCTGCTTTCCGTGTTGGCCGTCGTCGCGGTGGTCGTCCAGGTGGCCAGGAAGACCACGGCCCGCGTATCGGCGAAACCTCCTGCGGACGCCGGCCGTCCTGTGCCGGTCGACGTGGCCGCTCCGCCCCGCCCCAGCCGTCCGCGTGCCACCCGCCAGCCACATCTGTATCCACATCCACGACCGGCGTCAGCGCGGTGGTCCGAGACCAGGGCCGCAAGTGCGCCACCCGCCGACCGGGCGCCGACCGTGCCGATCCCGCTGAGCGACCCACGGAGGGCGCGCGTGGCGTGACTCGGTCTCATCGGGCCGCAGCCGCGATCCTTCGAGTTCTGCGGCAGCGCCACCGAGTGCCAGCGGCGCCACAACCAAGACATCCATAGCCGCTTCGAGCCAGCCGAATCCGCCCGAGGCCAACAGCCGGTCGACCACGGCCCGCGCCAGGTCGATGCCGCCATCGGAGCATCTCAGTGGGGGCGCTTGCCATCCCGAGGACAGGATTACTAGGATATCCAAGTATCCACGTTTCGGAAGGCTGACAAATGACCACACGGGTTCCCCATTTCATCGACGGCAAGCGCACCGAGCTGTCGTCCACCCGGACCGCCGATGTGATGAACCCGAGCACCGGAGCGGTGCAGGCGCAGGTGGTCCTGGCGTCCAAGGCGGACGTCGACAGCGCGGTCGCCTCGGCGGTCGAGGCGCAGAAGCAGTGGGCGGCGTTCAACCCGCAACGTCGGGCCCGCGTGATGATGAAGTTCATCGAGTTGGTCAACGCCAACATGGAGGAGTTGGCGGAACTGCTCAGCATCGAGCACGGCAAGACGATTCCCGACTCCAAGGGTGATATCCAGCGCGGCATCGAGGTCATCGAGTTCGCGATCGGCATCCCGCACCTGATCAAGGGTGAGTACACCGAGGGCGCCGGCACCGGCATCGACGTCTACTCGTTGCGCCAGCCGCTCGGCGTCGTCGCCGGCATCACGCCGTTCAACTTCCCGGCGATGATCCCGCTCTGGAAGGCCGGCCCGGCGCTGGCCTGCGGCAACGCCTTCATTCTCAAGCCGTCCGAGCGCGACCCGTCGGTTCCGGTGCGGCTGGCCGAGCTCTTCCTGGAGGCCGGGCTGCCTCCGGGCGTGTTCCAGGTCGTCCAGGGCGACAAGGAGGCGGTCGACGCGATCCTGACCCACCCGGACGTCCACGCGATCGGGTTCGTCGGCAGCTCCGACATCGCGCAGTACATCTACTCCACCTCCGCCGCCAACGGGAAGCGCTCGCAGTGCTTCGGCGGCGCGAAGAACCACATGATCGTGATGCCCGACGCCGACATGGATCAGGCGGTGGACGCGCTGATCGGCGCCGGATACGGCAGCGCCGGTGAGCGCTGCATGGCGATCAGCGTGGCGGTGCCGGTCGGCGAGGAGACCGCGAACCGCCTGCGCAACCGGCTCGTCGAGCGGATCAACCAGCTGCGCGTCGGCCACAGCCTGGACCCGAAGGCCGACTACGGCCCGCTGGTCACCGAGGCCGCCCTCAAGCGGGTCCGCGACTACATCGGCCAAGGTGTGGAGTCCGGCGCCGAGCTGGTGGTCGACGGCCGCGAGCGTGCCTCCGACGAGATGACCTTCGACGACGCGAGCCTCGAGGGTGGTTACTTCATCGGACCGACGCTGTTCGACCACGTCACCACCGACATGTCGATCTACACCGACGAGATCTTCGGACCCGTGCTGTGCATGGTCCGCGCGAAGGATTATGAGGAAGCGCTGAGCCTGCCGACCGAGCACGAGTACGGCAACGGCGTGGCGGTGTTCACCCGCGACGGCGACACCGCGCGTGACTTCGTCTCCCGGGTGCAGGTCGGCATGGTGGGCGTCAACGTCCCGATCCCGGTTCCGGTGGCCTACCACACCTTCGGCGGCTGGAAGCGCTCCGGCTTCGGCGACCTCAACCAGCACGGGCCGGCGTCGATCCAGTTCTACACCAAGGTCAAGACTGTGACGCAGCGCTGGCCGGCGGGTTCGCACGGGGCCGAGTTCGTCATCCCCACCATGAAGTAGGGCTGACGTTCCCGATGGACTACTTCGGCCTCGACGAGGACGAACGGGTGATCGCCGAAACGGCGGCAGCGTTCGCCGACAAGCGCCTGGCACCGTATGCGCTGGAATGGGACGAAAAGCACCACTTCCCGACCGACGCGTTGCGCGACGCCGCGGAACTCGGGATGGCCGCGATCTACTGCCGCGAGGACGTCGGCGGCACCGGGTTGCGGCGCATCGACGCGGTCCGGATCTTCGAGCAGCTCGCCATCGCCGATCCGACCGTCGCGGCGTTCCTGTCGATCCACAACATGTGCGCGTGGATGGTCGACACGTTCGGCACCGAGGAGCAACGCAAGACCTGGGTGCCCCGGCTGGCGTCGATGGACGCCATCGCAAGCTACTGCCTGACCGAGCCGGGCGCGGGCTCCGACGCGGGTGCGTTGCGCACCAAGGCCGTTCGCTCCGGGTCGGACTTCGTGCTGGACGGGGTCAAGCAGTTCATCTCCGGCGCCGGCTCGTCGGACGTCTACGTGGTGATGGCCAGGACCGGAAGTGAAGGGCCCCGCGGCATCTCGACGTTCCTGGTCGAAAAGGGCACGCCGGGGCTGAGTTTCGGCGCTGATGAGCAGAAGATGGGCTGGATCGCCCAGCCCACCGCCCAGGTGGTCCTCGACGGTGTCCGGGTGCCCGCCGAGGCGATGCTGGGCGGCGCCGACGGGGAGGGCACCGGGTTCGGCATCGCGATGAGCGGTCTCAACGGCGGACGTATCAACATCGCGGCCTGCTCGCTGGGCGGCGCGCAGGCCGCGCACGACAAGGCCGCCGCCTACCTGGCTGACCGGCACGCGTTCGGCGGGCCGCTGCTCGACGAACCGACGGTCCGGTTCACGCTGGCCGACATGGCCACCGCGCTGGAGACGTCGCGGATGATGCTGTGGCGGGCCGCCCACGCCCTGGACGACAACCACCCCGACAAGGTCGAGCTGTGCGCGATGGCCAAGCTGTACGTCACCGACGCCTGCTTCGACGTCGCCGACAAGGCCCTGCAGCTGCATGGCGGCTACGGCTATCTGCGGGAGTACGGACTGGAGAAAATCGTCCGGGATCTGCGGGTGCACCGCATCCTGGAAGGGACCAACGAGATCATGCGGGTGGTGATCGGCCGCGCGGTCGCCGGCCGGGCACGCGCCGGCGTCTAGCGCTGCTGAACACATGGAGGGTCGATGACGACTGTCGCGTTTCTGGGATTGGGCAACATGGGCGGCCCGATGGCGGCCAACCTGCTGGGTGCCGGCCACACCGTGCACGGCTTCGACCTGGTGGCCGCGCTGAAGGACGCGGCGGCCGCCAAGGGTGCGACGGTGTTCGACAGCGGCGCCGAGGCCGTCGTCGACGCCGACGTGATCATCACGTCGCTGCCCAACGGCGCCATCGTCAAGGCCTGCTACGCCGAGGTGCTGCCGGCGGCCAAGACCGGCGCGCTGTTGATCGACACCTCGACGATCTCGGTCGACGATGCGCGCACCATCCACGCCCAGGCCGCCGAGCGCGGGCTGGCCCAGATCGACGCGCCGGTGTCGGGCGGCATCAAGGGCGCGACCGCGGGCACGCTGGCCTTCATGGTCGGCGGTTCGGAAGATGCAGTCGCACGCGCCAAGCCGGTGCTGGAACCGATGGCGGGGAAGATCATCCACTGCGGCGCCTCGGGTGCCGGACAGGCCGCCAAGCTGTGCAACAACATGGTGCTCGCGGTGCAGCAGATCGCGATCGGCGAGGCGTTCGTGCTGGCCGACAAGCTCGGACTGCCCGCCCAGTCGCTGTTCGACGTGATCACCGGCGCCACCGGCAACTGCTGGGCCGTGCACACCAACTGCCCGGTGCCGGGACCGGTCCCGACGTCACCGGCCAACAACGACTTCAAGCCGGGCTTCGCGACCGCCCTGATGAACAAGGACCTCGGCCTGGCGATGGACGCGGTGAACTCAACGGGTTCGGCCGCACCGCTGGGCGCGCACGCCGCCGAGATCTACGCGAAGTTCGCCGAGGACAACGCGGACAAGGACTTCAGCGCCGTGATCGAGATGCTGCGGGGCTGACGTTCATACTGCACTGGCGGCGGGCTCCACTTGGAATTCCTCTCCGCCAGCGCAGTCTCAACGAGAGCTCAGGCCGCAGACGCAGTCTCAACGAGGGCTGACGCCGCCAGCGCAGTCTCGACGAGGGCTCAGGCCGCGGACGGCCTGTGCGAGTCCCGCCAGTGGTCGTGTATCCGCCGGCACTCGGCCATCCGCAGCGGTGCACCTGCCACGTCGTCCCGGTCGATCGCCACGGTCGGCATCCCGGCCACGGTGGCCGCACGCTCGGCGATGTGTGTCCCGACGAACGCCAGCGCGTCCGCGCCGGCAATGCCGAGTTCGGCCAGCGCGGCGGCGAACAGGTTGCCTTCGTGCGCGTCGTCGCCGGTGACCACCACCCCGGCGACACCCTCGCCGACGAGTTGGCGCACCAGCGGTTCGACCCAGGCGTGACTGCCGTTGCTGACGACGCCGATGCCGATGCCTGCGCCGAACGCCTCGGTGATCAGGTCGACCAGGCCGGCCCTCGGTGAGATGTCCGCGTCGAGGATGGTCTCGCCGAGGATCATCTCCTTCGTCACACAGATCTCGTCGACCAGGAGTTCGGCCAGCACGTCGCATTCCGTGCAGATGCCGCGCTTACGAAGTTCGGCGGCCACCCGCCGGCGCTCGTCGCTGAGCACCTGCAGCTGCCGGTAGCGCGACTCGGACCATTCGACGTCCAAACCGAGCTCGGCGAACGCCGCGTTGAACGCCGGGCGGTGCCCCGCGCTGTCGAGGTCGGCCAGGGCGTCCAGGTCGAAGATCATTGCTCGCAATGGCTGCACTTTCGTCTCGCCGGGCTGCGGCCAGTCCCACCAGAAGCGACCGGCTCGCCAAATTTTCTGCTGTGTGGGCTGCACAGGTAGATCGTGTCCCAAGTCACACGCCCGCGCCTCCCCCATGCGGGGGATTCCGGACGCCAAGTTGGCCGAGGGGCGCGGCAACCGCCTCTAAAGTGGGCATATGGCGACAGCTCCGCCGGTGCGGATCGTACTGGTAGACGACCACGAGATGGTCATCGAAGGGCTCAGGGCAATGCTGACGGCCTTCGAGAACCGGGTCACCGTCGTCGGGCACGCCGTCGGCGCCGATCGCGTGGCCAGCGTGGTCGCCGACCTCGACCCCGACATCGTGCTGTGCGACGTGCGGATGCAGGGGTCCAGCGGGCTCGATGTATGCCGCCAGCTGCGAGAACGCGACCCCGGCCGCAAGGTCGTGATGCTGTCGGTCTACGACGACGAGCAGTACCTGTTCCAGGCGCTGCGGATGGGCGCGTCGGGCTACCTGCTGAAAAGCATCAGCAGCGAGGAACTGGTCCGCCAGCTGGAATTCGTCAACAGCGGCGAGACCGCGATCGATCCCGGCATGGCGGCCCGCGCGGTCGACACCGCGGCGCGGATCCAGCGTGATGAGTTCTGGCCCGGCGCTCGGCAGGGCCTCACCCAGCGGGAGAGCGAGATCCTGGCGCTGGTGGTCAACGGGCTGTCCAACCGGGCCATCGCGGCCAAGCTGGTGATCGGCGACGAGACCGTCAAGACCCATCTGAGCTCGATCTACCGCAAGCTCGGGGTCAGCGACCGGACCACCGCGGTAGCCACCGCGCTGCGCGAAGGCATCTACCAGTGAGCACCCGGTGAACCCCGGGCCGCGGCCGCTGCTGGCCGCCGACCGCGAGCTGGCGCTGCTACGCGCGCTCATCCAGGCGGCGTCCAGCGGACCGGGGGTCGAACCGCTGGCCGCGGCGGCGGCGCGGATGATCACCGCCGCCACCGACAGCGACGTCTGCTTCGTGCACGTACTCGACGACACCGAGCGATCGCTGACGCTGGCGGGCGCCACGCCGCCGTTCGACTCTCAGGTCGGCAAGATCAGACTGCCCCTCGGGCAGGGCATCTCGGGATGGGTGGCCAGCCACCGCGAACCGGTGGTGATCCTCGACGACAAGGAGTCCGACCCCCGGTATCTGCCGTTCGAGTCGTTGCGCGGGCGCGATTTCACGTCAATGGTGTCGGTGCCGATGGAAACCGACCCCGGCGGCCTGGTCGGGGTGCTGAACGTGCACACGGTGGCCCAGCGGGAGTTCGGCGACCGGGACGTCGAGCTGCTTCTGGTGATCGGCAGGCTCATCGCCGGGGCCATGCACCAGGCGCGGCTGCACCGTCAGCTGGTCGCCCGCGAGCGGGCCCACGAGAACTTCGTCGAGCAGGTCATCGAGGCACAGGAGATGGAGCGGCGCCGGCTGGCCGGAGACATCCACGACGGCATCTCCCAACGGCTGGTCACGCTGTCCTATCGGCTGGACGCGGCGGCGCAGGCGGCGAAGTCCGGCGGCGACCGCGACACCCTGACCGAGCAGCTCGACCGCGCACGCGAGCTGGCCGAGCTGACCCTGCAGGAGGCCCGGGCGGCGATCAGCGGGCTGCGGCCACCGGTCCTCGACGATCTCGGGTTGTCCGGCGGTCTGGCCAGCCTGGCCCGCTCCATCCCGCAGATTCCGATCGAGGTGGACGTCGCCGACACCCGGCTGCCCGACCACATCGAGCTGGCGATCTACCGCATCGCCCAGGAATGCCTGCAGAACGTCGTCAAACACGCCCACGCCGACCACGCGCGACTGTTGTTCACCCTCGACCGGGGCGAGCACTCCGACATCGCGCGGCTCGAGATCGTCGACGACGGGGTCGGTTTCGACACCCTCGAGCATCCGCTCGGCGGGGACGAGATGGGCGGATACGGGCTGCTGTCGATGGCCGAGCGCGCCGAGATCGTCGGCGGGCGGCTCAACATCCGCTCGCGGCCGGGGTCGGGCACGGCGGTCACCGCGACCATCCCGGTGCCCGCGTCCGCGAAATAGCGTTCCGGCTCACGCACGGGGCGCCGATCACCGGCTCGCACACAGCGCCGATCACCGGCTCGCACACAGGGCCGATCACCGCCGTGGCTTCTCCCTCGCGACGGGTCAGTAGTCGCCCGCGTTGCGGCGCAGCGTCTGGATGGACGACGCGAGCGCGTGCGACTCCTGGTCGGACATTCCGATATCGGCGAAGACGTCGGCGTTGAGGGTGACCGTGGCGTCCTCGACGGTGGAGCGGCCGAGGTCGGTGATCCGCACCAGGGTGGTGCGGCCGTCGGTGGGGTGCGGAAGCCGTTCGACCAGCCCGTCGGATTCCAGCCGCCGGATCGCGTGGGTCACGCTCGTGACGTGGACCTGCAGACGGTCGGACGCCTTGGTGATCGGCAGCGCTCCGGTGCGGCTGAAGGCCAACAGCCTGAGCAACTCGAAACGGGAGAAGCTCAGATCGTAGGGCCGCAGCGCGGTCTCGACCCGGGCCAGCAGGATCTGGTGGGCGCGCATCACCGAGGTGACCGCGACCATCCCGTCCGCGACGTCACCCCAGCCGCTGCGCTCCCAGTTGCCGCGCGCCACCGCGATCGGGTCGGGCTTGTCGTCCTGATTCCCTGGTTGTTGCGAGGGCACGCCCCTTCATACCGCATACCGGACGGCACCCCGAATCGGTCCGCGCCGGCTAGAGCCGCTTTTCCAGCAGGACCGCACCGGAGTCCACCGACACCAACTGCACGGCGGCGATCTCTTCGGGCTGCAGCGGCGTGGTCGCGCTGGGCAGCGCGGTGGCGCCCGAGATGCCCAGCCAGGTGGCCACCTGGTCCCGGCTGCCGTCGTGTCCGACGACGACCATGCCGAGCGGTTCGGAAACGTCGTTGCGGGCGCCCCACTCACCGTAGGAGCAGGCCATGTCGATACGGGTGCCCCAGCCGTACCCGGTCAGGTCGACGGTCGCGTGGATCGGGGTGGGTGTCACCTCGGTCATCGGCGCCATCGACGCGCCCTGAGCGGCCGGTTGCTGCTCGCCGCGCTGCAGGCCGACGATCTCCGGCCGGGCCAGCACCGCCACCCCGCCGGCCAGCAGCACCGCGGCTGCGGCGGCCAGCGCCGCGGCCACCACCCGGGTCCGGCGACGCCCGGACCGAACCCGGGAAACCACCGTGTCCCGCAGGGGCGGCGGTGGGCCGTCCGGTTCGCCGTCCAGCGCGCAGACGTCGGCCAGGTCCACCTTGGCGAGCAGGCCGGGCATGCCGCTGAGCTCGGCGACCGCGGCCCGGCACGCCGGGCAGGCCGGCAGGTGTGTCTCGAACTCGCGCCGCTCGGTCGTCGACAGCGATCCGAACACGTAGGCCGCATCCCAGGTCGAGTACCGGTCGCGGCTGACATCGTGGACTGTCATCGCGTCACCCCCATCTCCTGCAGGCTCAGCCGCAGCGCGCGCACCGCGTAGTGCAGCCGGGACTTGACCGTGCCCTCGGCGATCTGGAGGTCCTCGGCGATCTGCGTGATCGACCAGCCCTGGTAATAGGCCCTTCGGATGACCGCCCGGTGTTGCTCGGACAGCTGATCCAGCGCCATGGTGAGCAGCAACCGGTCCAGCGCGGCGTCCACCTCGGTGGTCCCGTCGGCGGATCCGGCCTCTCTGGCCTCGGCGATGTCCTCGATGTCGGCGGCGTCGGTCTCGCGGCGGTACCGCGCGCTGCGCCGCTCGTCGATGACCAGGTTGCGGGCGACGGTGAACAGCCATGCCCGCGCGGAGTGCTCGGCCTCCGCCGCGGTGTCGGGGCGGTGCCGCCAGGCCCGCAACAGGGTCTCCTGCACCACGTCCTCGGCCCGGCTGCGATCGCCGGTGAGCCGCAGCGCGTAGCGCCACAATGCGGCGGCGTGTTCGTCGTAGAGCACGCGCATCATCGCCGCTTCCGGATCGTCGTGTTGGTCCACCGCCTGTCAGCCTCCGTCAGGGACACGACGCAGGGGGCGGTTCGGTTCAGATCGGGCGGTGCATCAATCGGCGGCGGCGGTGAGGATCCGGGGTCCGTCGTCGGTGACCGCGACGGTGTGCTCCCAGTGCGCGGCGCGCGACCCGTCGCCGGTCACCACGGTCCACTCGTCGTCGAGCACCACCGTCTTGGTGGTCCCGAGGGTGAGCATCGGTTCGATCGCCAGCACCGACCCCGGCGCCAGGTGCGGACCCCGGCCCGGGGCCCCCTCGTTGGGCAGGAACGGGTCCATGTGCATCTGCCTGCCGATGCCGTGCCCGCCGTAGCCGGCGACGATGCCGAACCTGCGGTCGTAGCGGCGCTCGGCGGCGCGGGTGCCCAGCTCGATGGCGTGCGAGACGTCGGTGAGCCGGTTACCGGGGATCATCGCCGCGATACCGGCCTCCATCGACTCCCGGGTGGCCCGGGACAGATTCTCGTCAGCGGGAATCAGGGTGCCGACGCCGAAGGTGACGGCGGAGTCGCCGTGCCAGCCGTCCAGGATCGCGCCGCAGTCGATCGACACCAGGTCGCCGGCGACCAGCACTTCGTCGGCCGACGGGATGCCGTGCACGACGCGGTCGTTGACCGACGAGCAGATGGTGGCCGGGAAGCCGTGGTAGCCCAGGAATGACGGGATGCCGCCGCCGTCGCGGATGACCGATTCGGCAACCTCGTCGAGCTCCAGCGTGGAGACGCCGGGGGCGGCGGCCTGCTGTACGGCCCTCAGCGCCGCGGCGACCAGCGCACCCGCGGCGGCCATCGTGTCCAGCTCGCCCGCGCTGCGCTGGGCGATCACCCTGCGCCCGCGCAGGCCCGGCAGTGAAACCATACGAACCTGTTTAGCGGCCGAGCGCCTTCAGCGCGCGGTTGAAGACCTCGTCGAGCTCGCCGACGGCGTCGACCGTCTTCAGGTTGGCGCTGTAGTAGTCCAGCAGCGGCGCGGTCTCCTCGCGGTACACCTTGAACCGGTTGCGGATGACGTCCTCGGTGTCGTCGGCGCGGCCACGGCCCTTGAGCCGGGTGACGAGCTCCTCCTCGGGAACCCGGAACTCGACGATCGCGTCCAGCGACAGGTTGCGCTTCGCGAGCATCTCGTCGAGCGCCTCGGCCTGCTCCACCGACCGCGGGAAACCGTCGAGGATGAACCCGGTCTGGGCGTCCCCGTCGTTGAGCCGGTCGTCGACCAGCGCATTGGTCAGCGAGGCGGGCACCAGGTCACCGGCGTCGAGGTACTTCTTGGCCTCCAGGCCGAGCTCGGTGCCGTTGCTGATGTTGTACCGGAACAGGTCTCCGGTGGAGATCTGCGGAACTCCCAGCTTCTCGGCCAGCTTGACGGCCTGCGTTCCCTTGCCCGCACCGGGCGGTCCCAACAACACGATTCTCACTTGAGGAACCCTTCATAGTTGCGCTGCATCAGCTGGCTTTCGATTTGTTTGACGGTGTCCAGGCCGACGCCGATCATGATCAGAACCGCCGTACCGCCGAACGGCAGGTTCTGTACCGCACCGGTGTTGCCGATCTCAAGGAACAAGTTCGGCAGAACAGCGATCACGCCCAGGTAGATCGAGCCCGGCAGGGTGATCCTGGACAGCACGAACCGCAGATAGTCCGCGGTCGGCTTACCCGGACGGATGCCCGGGATGAACCCTCCGTACTTCTTCATCTCGTCGGCACGTTCGTCGGGGTTGAACGTGATCGAGACGTAGAAGTACGTGAAGAAGATGATCAGGCCGAAGTAGATCGCGATGTAGACGGGGTCGGCCGGGTTGGTCAGGTAGTCGGCGACGAACGTCTGCCACCACCCGGTGCTGGGGGTGTCGCTGGCGCTCTGCACGAGCTGGGTGATCAGGTGCGGGATGTAGATCAGCGACGACGCGAAGATCACCGGGATGACGCCGGCCTGGTTGACCTTCAGCGGCAGGTAGGTCGAGGTGCCGCCGTACATCCGGCGCCCCACCATGCGCTTGGCGTACTGGACCGGGATGCGTCGCTGGCCCTGCTCGACGAACACCACGCCGACGATGATGATCAGTGCCGCGACACAGACCAGCGCGAAGACCATGCCGCCGCGGCTGTCCAGGATGGTCTTGCCCTCGACCGGAATGCGCGCGGCGATACCGGCGAAGATCAGCAGCGACATGCCGTTGCCGATGCCACGCTCGGTGACCAGCTCGCCCATCCACATGACCAGGGCGGCGCCCGCGGTCATGACGATCACGATGACGCCCAGCGTGACGAGGTTCAGCCCGTCGCTCTGACCCTCGATGATGTCCAGCGAGCAGCCCTGCAACAGGCCGCCGTTCTGGGCCAGCGCGACGATGCTGGTGGCCTGCAGCAGGGCCAGCGCGATCGCCAGGTAGCGGGTGTACTGGGTCAGCTTGGCCTGCCCCGCCTGCCCCTCCTTGCGCAGCTGCTCGAAGCGCGGGATCACCACGCCGAGCAACTGCACGATGATGCTGGCGGTGATGTAGGGCATCACGCCGACCGCGAACACCGTCAGCTGCAGCAGCGCGCCGCCGGAGAACAGGTTGATCAGCGAGTAGATCTGAGCCGAGTCACCGCCGCTCACCTGGGCGATGCACTGTTGCACGTTGGGGTAGTTGACCCCGGGCGACGGAATCGCGGCACCCACCCGGTAGAGGATGACGATGCCCAGCGTGAACAGGATCTTTCGCCTCAGATCGACCGTTCGCAGTGACGAGATGAAAGCCGAGAGCACTCTTTCCTCCTGCACGGCCGAGCGACTACGCGGCGTGCTCCGTGGCTGGCGTGACCAGCGTCTTGGTCAAGTATCGGGTTAAGTCGTGTGCGCGACGGCACGAGCAGGCAAAACGGCCTGCGCAAGTCACGCGTTCAAACAGTCTACGAGACTAACAGTTGCATCTACGTTGTCCCGAATCCGTACCCGCTGAGCAGCCACGAAAGCGATCGCCCAGCCGCGGGGCGTACAGTCGGCGACAGCTCATTAAATCGACTAACTAATGCCGTGGCGTCGCACGGCATCGGAGGGAGCTGGCAATGCCGCGAACCGCGCGCACTGACAATGACACCTGGGACCTCGCCTCCAGCGTCGGCGCCACCGCCACGATGGTCGCCGCCGCCCGCGCGGTCGCCTCCCGCGGCGAGCGGCCGCTGATCGACGACCCGTTCGCCGCACCGCTGGTGAACGCCGTGGGCATCGACTTCTTCGCACGGCTGGCGAACGGCGACCTGACCGCCGACGACCTGTCCGGCGAGGACTCCGCCACGCCGGCGGGCATGGGCCGGTTCACCGATGGCATGGCCGTACGCACCCGGTTCTTCGACGGCTTCTTCGCCGACGCCACGGCGGCGGGCATTAGGCAGGCCGTCATCCTGGCCTCCGGCCTGGATGCCCGCGGCTACCGGCTGAGCTGGCCGCGGGACATGGTGCTCTTCGAGATCGATCAGCCCGATGTGATCCGGTTCAAGACCACCACCCTGGCCGGTCTCGGCGCCGAGCCCACCGTCGACCTGCGGCCGGTACCGATCGACCTGCGTCAGGACTGGCCGGCTGCGCTGGCCGCCGCGGGCTTCGACGCGGCCCGGCCGACCGCCTGGATCGCCGAGGGTCTGCTGGGTTACCTGCCGCCCGACGGCCAGGACCGGCTGCTCGACCAGATCGGCGAGCTCAGCGCGCCGGGCAGCCGGCTGGCCGCCGAGGCGGTGCCCACCCACCACGACGTCGATCAGGAGGAGTTGCGCGAACGGATGAAGGAGTCCACCGACCGGTGGCGCAGCCACGGCTTCGACCTCGACTTCTCCGAGCTGGTGTTCCTGGGCGAACGCGCCGACGTGACCGACTACCTGCGTGAGCGCGGCTGGAGCGTCGACGGAGCGCCCGCCAACGAGCTGCTGACCCGGTACGGCCTGGCGCCGCTCGACGACGACGAGGGCTTCGGCGACGTCGTCTACGTGTCGGCGTCGAAGGCACGGTAGATGCGCACCGAGGGCGACACCTGGGATCTGGCCTCCAGCGTCGGGGCCACCGCCACCGGCGTCGCCGCGTCTCGCGCGCTGGCCAGCCTTGGACCGGATGCCCTGATCAGCGACCCGTACGCGGCCATCCTGGTCAAGGCAGTGGGCGTCGAGCACTTCATCCGGGTGGCCGACGGCGAGCTGGACTTCGGCGACGATCCGCTGTTGGGTTCCCGGCAGGTGTGCGAACAGATCGCGGTGCGCACCCGGTTCTTCGACGACCTGTTCCGTGCCGCGTGCGCCGACGGCATCCGGCAGGCGGTGATCCTGGCCTCCGGGCTGGACACCCGCGCCTACCGGCTGGACTGGCCCGCGGGCTCGGTGGTTTTCGAGATCGACCAGCCCAGCGTCATCGACTTCAAGACGCAGGTGCTGGCCGGGGCCGGGGTGCTGCCCGCCGCCGAGCACCGCACGGTCGGGATCGACCTGCGCGACGATTGGCCGCGCGCCCTGCGCGACGCCGGATTCGACCCGGCGCGGCCGACCGCCTGGATCGCCGAGGGCCTGCTGATCTACCTGCCCCCGGATGCCCAGGACCGGCTGCTGGACAACGTCACCGCGCTGTCGGCCGCCGGCAGCCGGTTGGCCACCGAACACATGGACCCCAAGGCGCTGACCGGCGACTGGGCCAGGGCCCTGACCGAGCGCAACCGCCGGTACGGCAGCACGGTCGACCTGACCGAGCTGTTCTACACCGGTCCGCGCACCGGTGCCGCCGACCGCCTGCGGGCTCAGGGGTGGCAGGTCACGGTGCAGCCCAGCACGCAGGCGTATGCCGCCAACGGGTTCTCACCGCCCGACGACACGCTGATGAGGATGGTCGGCGATTCCGGCTATCTCTCGGCGCGGCTGGGCGAGACACGGTAGGCAGTGGGGATGGCACGGACCGACGACGATTCGTGGGATCTGGCCTCCAGCGTCGGCGCCACCGCGACGATGGTGGCCGTCGCGCGGGCGCTGGCATCCCGGGAGCCGCAGCCGCTGATCTCCGATCCCTACGCCGCGCCGCTGGTACGGGCCGTCGGCATCGACTACTTCACCAGGCTGGTCGACGGCGACATGGCCGTCGATGAGGCGGCCGCGTCCGGGGTCCGGTTGCTGACCGACGCGATGGCGGTGCGCACCCGGTTCTTCGACGACTTCTTCCGCGATGCGGGCGCCGCCGGCATCCGGCAGGCGGTGATCCTGGCGGCGGGACTGGACGCACGGGCCTACCGGCTGCCGTGGCCGGCCGGCACCGTCGTCTACGAGGTCGATCAGCCGCAGGTGGTCGCCGCCAAGTCCGCCGCGATGGCGGAACTGGGCGCCACCCCGACCGCCGAGCGGCGCACGGTCGCCGTGGATCTGCGCGACGACTGGCCGCAGGCGCTGCGCGACGCCGGTTTCGACGCGTCATCACCGTCGGCGTGGAGCGTCGAGGGACTGCTGATGTATCTGCCGCCGGACGCCCAGGACCGGCTGTTCGACCACATCACCGAGCTGTCGGCGCCCGGCAGCCGGGTGTCCACCGAGTTCCATGGCGGCGACTTCGGTGCCACGCTGGCGGCGCGCGCCAAGGAGATCACCGGCGCGTGGCAGGGCTCCAGGTCCGAGGGCGTCGACCTGGACTTCTCCCAGCTGTTCTATCCCGGCGAACGCAATCACGCCGTCGACTACCTCGACGAGCACGGCTGGCGGGTGAGCACCCGCGGTCGCCCCGAACTGTTCGCCGACTACGGCAAGGTCTTTCCCACCGAGATGGCGCTTGCCCCGTTGCGCGATTCCGTGGCGATCACCGCGATCCGGGACTGAGCGCGGCGCCGGCGGTTGGCCGGCGCGTCAGGTGACAGCCTCGGCCTCAGGCCATGCGCGCGCCAAACGCTGATCGGTGGTCAGCAAGACCAGATCGGCCGCGTCTGCGAGTTCCACATAGAAGGCATCGGTGAGCCGGACAGTGTCACGACGCCTCCATGCTCCGGCGAGCAATGGCCCGAGAAGGTGCCGCGTCACCGGCGCTTGCCTCAACTCGTCAATGGCATTCTCGACCTCGGCACGGGTCAGGATGTCGGCGCGGTGGAGGCGCCCGAGTGCCGACAAAACCTCGGCGTCGAAGTGTGCCGGCGCGTGCATCACCGTGCCGGCCAGCCGGGCACGGACGGCCTGGAACCGATCACTCGTGCGAGCCAGCAGATCGACCATCACGCTGGCGTCGACGACCACCTGCTCCGAAGCACAAGTCGGACTCACGCTCCGAACTCGTCGCGCGCAGCATCGATCGCGTCCAACACATCGTCGTGCCGAGCTCCGGTGGTCCTGTCCTTCAGCGCGTCAAGCCATGAGTCAGTCGCCGAATTCTCCAACTCGGCGGCGATGGCGGCCTGCGTCAGCGCGGAGACGTTCAAGCCCCGCGCCCTGGCACGCTCCGCCAGGTCATCTGGGACATAGACGTTCAGCCTGGCCATACACACAAATATACACACAGTTGCGGCGGCAACAGCTAGAAGCGGTGTTCCCCCAGCCACAGCACGTTGGTGCCGGTCAGCGAGCGCTGGGTCTGGTCCAGCACCCCGGCCACCGAGCGAACGACCAGGCCGCCCAGCGCGTCCGGCAGCGACACCGCGGCGGGCTGCGACGACGGCTTGGGCCGCAGCATGTCCCGCAGCGAGGACCCGGGCAGGCTCTGGATCTCCACCTTGGTGTCGGCGTCGAGCCCGGCCAGCACCTTGGCACGGCGGATGGCGGTGCGCAGCCCGCCCAATTCGTCGACGAGCCCGCGCTCCAGCGCATCGGCCCCGGTCCACACCCGGCCCCGGGCGACCTCGTCCACCGCGTCGACGGTCATGTCGCGGCCCTCGGCGACCCGCCGCACGAAGTCGGTGTAGAACAGGTCGGCCTCGGCCTCCACCTGGGCCTGCTGCTCGTCGGTGAACGGCGCGTTTATCGACCAGGCGTCGGCGTTGGAGTTGGTGCGCACGGCGTCCGACCCGACACCGAGCCGGTCCTTGAGGTCGCGGGCGATCAACTTGCCGGTCACCACCCCGATCGAGCCGGTGATCGTGCCCGGGTTCGCGACGATCGCGTCGGCGGCCATCGACACGTAGTAGCCGCCCGAGGCGGCCACCGCACCCATCGATGCCACCACCGGTTTGCCGTGCTCGCGAGCGCGCACCACTTCGCGCCAGATGGTCTCCGAGCCGGTGACCGAGCCGCCCGGACTGTCGACCCGCAGCACGATCGCGGCGACGTCGTCGTCGGCGGCCGCCTGCCGCAGCGCCGCGGCGATGGTGTCCCCGCCCGCAGCCGAATTACCCAACGGGGAGAGCTGGCGCCCGCCCCGACCGCTGACGATCGGCCCGGCCACCGTCACCACCGCCACCGTCGGGCGGTCCTTGCGCCCCGGCAGGCTGGGCGACGGAACGGATGGCCGCTTAGTGTGCGCGTACCGGGCCAGATAGAGCCGCGGCGGGGCGTCGTCGGCGTCGGCGTCCCCGGTCTCCGGGGAGATCCCCTCGGCCCCGGCCAGTTCGGCGATCCGGGCGTAGGCCTCGTCGCGGAAGCCGATCCGGTCGACCAGCCCGGCGCTCACCGCGTCGTCGCGCAGCAGCGGCGCCCGGTCGGCCAGGCCGTCCAGCGCGGCGACGTCGATCCCGCGGGAGGTGGCCACCGCGTCCCACACCTGGGTGCGCAGGCTGTTGACCATCGCGGTGTCCGCTTCCCGGTGCGCGTCGGTGTACCCGTCCTGGGTGAACAGGTTCGCCGCGGACTTGTACTCACCGCGGGCGACGAACTGCGCCTCGACCCCGACCTTGTCCAGCGCATCGCGCAGGAACATCGCGCTGGTCGCGAAACCGATCAGCCCGACGGTTCCGGACGGCTGCATCCACACTTCGCCGAAGGCCGAGGCCAGGTAGTACGACAGCGTGCCCGGGTAGGTCTCCGACCAGGCCAGCGACGGCTTGACCGCGGTGAACGCGGCGATCGCGTCGCGCAACTCCTGCACCGGCCCGGGCGGGGCGGCCTGGATCTGCACCCGGGCGATCAGCCCGGCGACGCGGGGGTCCTCGGCGGCCCGGTGCAGAGCCTCGACCGCCTCGCGCAACAGCATCGGACGACTGCCCCCGATGACGCCGGACAGCACGGCCATCGGATCGAAGCCGGCGGCCTCCGGCGGCGCGGACTGCAGGTCCAGTTCGAGGATGCAGCCGTCGGGCACGCCCTGGTGACGGGCGGTGTCGACCCGCTTGATCAACCCACGCACATCGTCGAACCCCGGCACCCCGGACAGCAGAGAGAACATGCCACCGAGCGTACCGACGGGCGGCTAGCGCCCGAAGTAACGGCCGTACTGCGGGCAGTAGACGCCGACCGACAGTCGGGTCAGACCGATGGCCTGTTCGCGGCTCAGACCGTTGCCCGACAGCGTGTTCACCACACCGCGCACCACCGGGACCGGGTTGGCCTGACCGGTCAGACCCGTGGTGAGCATCTCGCAGATGCGCTTGCCCACCGTCGGCGCATCGTCGCTCGCCCCGAGCGAGATTCCCATCGAGGTCACCGCGTTGGTGAACTGCTCATCCTGGGTCTGGGCCAGGGCGGTCGCGGCACCGCCGGAGACGGTGAGGGCGGCGGCGATCGCCACGGCGACGACGGACCGACGGATACGGCGGGTACTTGCACGGGCGGCCAATGTTCTGCTCCTGAGATGTCTGCACGCGCAGTGTAGATCGCGCCGGGCGCCGGCGCTGTTACGCGGTGTCCAACACAAATACGGCGTCCAACACAAGAGCCCCCACCGTAACGGCGGGGGCTCCTGTTCGCGCGTTGACTTCAGCTGTGACTACAGCTCGGTGACGGTGCCACCCGCGGCGGTGATCGCCTCGCGGGCGCTGCCGCTGAACTTGTGCGCGGTCACGTCGACCTTGGCGGTGAGCTTGCCATCGCCGAGCACCTTGACCAGCACGTTCTTGCGAACGAGACCCTTGGCCACCAGCTCGTCGACGCCCACGGCGCCGCCCTCGGGGAACGCCTTGCCCAGGTCGCCGACGTTGACGACGCCGTACTCGGTGCGGAACCGGTTCTTGAAGCCCTTGAGCTTCGGCAGCCGCATGTGGATCGGCATCTGGCCGCCCTCGAACATCACCGGGACGTTTTTGCGGGCCTTGGTGCCCTTGGTGCCGCGGCCGGCGGTCTTGCCCTTGGAGCCTTCACCGCGACCCACGCGGGTCTTCGGCGTCTTCTCGCCCGGCGCGGGGCGCAGGTCGTGCAGCTTGATCGTCATGTGTCTAGACCTCCTCAACCGTCACGAGGTGGTGGACGGTCTTGATCAGTCCGCGGGTCTGCGGGGTGTCCTCCCGGACCACGGACTGGCGGATCTTGCGCAACCCGAGGGTGCGCAAGCTCTCGCGTTGCTTCCAGCGCGCACCGATGGTGCTGCGCACCTGGGTGATCTTGAGCTCTGCCATCGTTGTTACGCCGTTCCCTCACGCGCTGCGCTGGCGGCCAGGGCCTCCGCCTCACGGCGGGCCTTGAGCATGCCTGCGGGCGCTACATCTTCGATCGGCAGGCCGCGGCGGGCCGCGACCTCTTCGGGGCGCTGCAACAGCTTCAGCGCGGCGACGGTCGCGTGCACCACGTTGATCGCGTTGTCGCTGCCCAGCGACTTGGCCAGCACGTCGTGCACACCGGCGCACTCCAGCACGGCACGGCACGCGCCACCGGCGATGACACCGGTGCCCGGGCTGGCCGGACGGAGCATGACCACACCGGCGGCCGCCTCACCCTGGACCGGGTGGGTCACGGTGCCACCGATCAGCGGCACCCGGAAGAAGTTCTTGCGGGCCTCTTCGACACCCTTGGCGATCGCGGCGGGAACCTCTTTGGCCTTGCCGTAACCGACGCCGACCATGCCGTGACCGTCACCGACGATCACCAGCGCGGTGAAGCTGAATCGGCGACCACCCTTGACCACCTTGGAGACGCGGTTGATGGTGACGACGCGCTCGAGGTAGTTGCTCTTCTCGCCGCTGTCGCGGCCACCACGGCCTCCACGGTCGTCGCGGCGGCCACGGCCTCCACGGTCGTCGCGGCCGCCCCGGCCACCACGGTCATCGCTCGAGGGCCCGCCGGCTCCTACAGCCTGCTCGGCCATCATGCATTCCTTCCGGTTCGGTTCACATTGGTCAGTGTGCGCATCAGAACTTCAACCCACCTTCGCGGGCCGCGTCGGCCAGAGCCGCGATGCGTCCGCCGTAGCTGTACCCACCGCGGTCGAACACGACCTCGTCGATACCCGCGGCCTTGGCACGCTCGGCGATCAGCTGCCCGACCCGGGTGCTGTGCGCCTTCTTGTCGCCGTCGACGGCACGCACGTCGGCCTCGATGGACGACGCAGCCGCCAGCGTGACGCCGGCCAGGTCGTCGACCAGCTGCACGTGGATGTGCCGCGACGAGCGGTTGACCACCAGGCGCGGACGCGCGGCGGTGCCGGATACCTTCTTGCGCAGCCGGGCATGCCGGCGCAGCCGCGAGACGCGCCGCGTCTCGGAGATGTTCTTGCCGACCGGCTGATGCCCAGCCGCGGCGTCTTTGGTCTTGGTAGCCATCGCTTACTTACCCGTCTTTCCGACCTTGCGACGGATCTGCTCGCCTTCGTAGCGGATGCCCTTGCCCTTGTAGGGGTCGTTCTTCCGCAGGCGGCGGATGTTCGCCGCGATCTGGCCGACCTTCTGCTTGTCGATACCGGTGATCGAGAACTTGGTGGGCGTCTCCACCGCGAAGGTGACACCCTCCGGGGCGGTGATCAGCACCGGGTGGCTGTACCCGAGGGCGAACTCGAGGTTGCTGCCCTTGGCCACCACGCGGTAACCCACCCCGAAGATCTCCATCTTGGTGGTGTAACCCTGCGTCACGCCGGTCACCAGGTTGGCGATCAGCGTGCGTGACAGGCCGTGCAGCGACCTGTTGCGGCGCTCATCGTCGGGCCGCGCGACCACGATCGCGCCGGCGTCGTCGCGCGACACCGTGATCGGCTCGGCGACGTCCAGCGTGAGCGTGCCCTTGGGGCCCTTCACCGACACGTTCTGGCCGGCGATCGTCACGTCGACCCCGGCAGGCACCGGGACCGGCTGCTTTCCAATACGAGACATGTCTTAGAACTCCCTCACCACACGTACGCGAGGACCTCGCCGCCGACGCCCTCACGGGCGGCCTGGCGGTCGGTCCTCAGCCCCGACGACGTGGAAATGATGGCCACACCGAGCCCGCCGAGCACCCGCGGCAGGTTGGTGGACTTGGCGTACACCCGCAGACCGGGCTTGGACACCCGGCGCAGGCCCGCGATGCTGCGTTCCCGGCTGGGGCCGTACTTCAGCTGCACCACCAGCGACTTGCCCACCCGGGCATCCTCGGTGTGGTAGTCGCTGATGTAGCCCTCGGACTTGAGGATCTCGGCGATGTTGGCCTTGATCTTGCTGTGCGGCAGGGTCACTTCATCGTGGTACGCCGAGTTGGCGTTGCGCAGACGGGTCAAGAAGTCTGCGATCGGATCCGTCATGGTCATGACAGCCGGTTCACCTTTCTCGCGGCGGTTCCTCCGTGGTCAGTCCGGGAGGCCTACCGCAACCTGTTTCGAAGAGTTGGTCTTGTGTTGTCGCCGGCTGTCGTTACCAGCTGGACTTCTGCACACCGGGCAGTTCGCCCGCGTGCGCCATCTCGCGCAGGCAGATCCGGCACAGGCCGAACTTGCGGTACACCGCGTGCGGGCGGCCGCACTTGTTGCAGCGGGTGTAGCCGCGCACCTTGAACTTGGGCTTCTTGTTGGCCTTGTTGACCAGAGCCTTCTTTGCCATCTGCTCAGTTCTCCTTGAACGGGAAGCCCAGCGCCCGAAGCAGCGCACGTCCCTCGTCGTCGTTCGTCGCCGAGGTGACGACGGTGATGTCCATGCCGCGGGGCCGGTCGATGGAGTCCACGTCGATCTCGTGGAACACCGACTGCTCGGTCAGCCCGAAGGTGTAGTTGCCGGTGCCGTCGAACTGCTTGGCACTGAGGCCGCGGAAGTCGCGGATACGGGGCAGCGAGATGGAGATCAGCCGGTCCAGGAACTCCCACATCCGGTCGCCGCGCAGGGTCACCCGCGCGCCGATCGGCATGCCCTCGCGGAGCTTGAACTGCGCGATGGACTTGCGGGCCCGGCGGATCTCGGGCTTCTGGCCGGTGATCAGCGCCAGGTCGTTGACCGCGCCGTTGATCAGCTTGGCGTCGCGGGCGGCGTCACCGACACCCATGTTCACGACGACCTTGCTGACCCCGGGGATCTGCATGACGTTGGCGTAGCCGAACTCTTTCTGCAGGGCGTCGCGGATCTCTTCGCGGTAGCGCTGCTTCAGGCGCGGGAGCGTCTTCTCGGCCTGGGCAAGCGAAGCGCCGGGATGGGTTTCTGTGGTCATCTTCAGATGTCCTTGCCGTTGGTCTTGGCGATCCGGACCTTCTTGCCGGTCTCGTCGTCGATGCGGTAGCCGACGCGGGTCGGCTTGCCGTCGGAATCGAGCAGCATCACGTTGGACACCGCGATCGGCGCCTCCTGGGTGACGATGCCGCCGGAGGACGCGCCACGCTCGGTGCGCGACTCGGGGGTGTGCTTCTTGATCCGGTTGACGCCCTCGACGAGGATCTTGTTGCGCTCGGGGTAGGCCACCAGGACCTTGCCCTTGGCGCCCTTGTCCTTGCCGGAGATGACGAGCACCGTGTCGCCCTTGTGGACCTTCATCTACAACACCTCCGGGGCGAGCGAAACGATCTTCATGAAGCGCTTTTCGCGCAGTTCCCGGCCGACCGGCCCGAAGATGCGGGTGCCGCGCGGGTCGTTGTCGGCCTTGATGATGACGGCGGCGTTCTCGTCGAACTTGATGTAACTGCCGTCGGCGCGGCGGCGCTCCTTGACGGTGCGCACCACGACGGCCTTGACGACGTCGCCGCGCTTGACGTTGCCGCCGGGGATGGCGTCCTTGACCGTCGCGACGATGACATCACCGATGCCGGCATAGCGCCGCGACGAGCCGCCGAGAACGCGGATGCACAAGATCTCCTTGGCGCCCGTGTTGTCGGCGACCTTGAGCCGCGATTCCTGCTGAATCACTAGATCTCCTGACCTGGCTTTTGTGTGCACGCAGGATTACCGACCCTGACGTGCGCGGTCTTGTTGCAAATTCAGTCACCCAGGGGCACGCGGGGTCTTCTCACTGGAACATCCAATTCCGGATGAGAGAACCGAGGTCTGCCCGAGGCAACCCTTACATACTAGGTGAGCTCGGCGAATGCTCCAAATCGCCGTTCTCGACCGCCGACTGTGCGCTCAATGCGACAAATCGGCGCGGAAAACTCGCAGTAGATGCACGCTCGCCGAAGCAGACCGGACCGGTCCGCCGGTCAGCGGGCGCAGCGGAACCCGATGTGGGTGGTCGCGCTGTCCTGCGACTGCGGGGACCGGGCCGCCGGCCGGTACCGGTGGCAGTACTCCGGAGCGCACAGGTGCGAACCCCCCTTGAGCGCGTGGGTGATCGTCGGGTCCGGCGCCCCGGGGCCACAGCAGCCCGTCTCCAACGACGACTGCCCCACCCGGTGGTGGCCGGTGAACAGCGTGGTGGTCCACTCCCACACGTTGCCGATCATGTCGACCAGGCCGAAGCCGTTCGGCGGGAACGTCCCCACCGGGGAGGTGCCGGACCAGCCCAGCGCGCCGTCGTTGGCGTACGGAAAGTGCCCCTGCCAGGTGTTGGCCATCAGCCGGCCACCGGGCATCGGCTCGTCGCCCCAGGGGTATGTCGAGCTGGCGCCGGCACGCGCGGCGAACTCCCACTCGGCCTCGGTGGGCAGCCGCCGGCCGGCCCAGCGGGCGTAGGCCTGTGCGTCGGTGTAGCAGACCTGCACCACGGGATGCAGCGACTTGTCGACGATCGAGCTCTCCGGACCGAACGGGTGACGCCAGTCGGCCCCGGGCACCCACTCCCACCACTGCCGCCAGTCCCGCAGGTCGACCCGGCCGTGGGTGGGCCGGAACACCAGCGCGCCGGGAACCAGATCCTCCGGTGCGGCACCCGGATACAGCGCTGGATCGGGCGCGAGCTCCGCGACGGTCACGTAGCCGGTGTCGGCGACGAACTCGGCGAACTGCGCGTTGGTGACCGGGTGACGCTCGATGGCGAACGGCGCGACGACGACCGTGTGCACGGGCGCCTCTTCGGGGTAGAACTGCGTCGACCCCATTCGAAACGACCCGCCGTCCACCTCGACGAGTTCGGTGAGCATGGATCTCAGGGTAGGCCGATCTCGAAATCCTCGGTCACGGTCGCGGCGGCGTCGTCGAATCCCGCTGCCCCGGACGGGGCCTGGACGTGCACCGCGATCAGGTAGTCGCCCTGGGCCGTGCCCACATGCACGATGCGGTCCTCATACTGCACGGTCTCGGTGCCGTCGGACAGGATGCCGGTCAGCTTCTGCCCGGAGAAACCGCACATCTCGGCGGGCAGAACGCTCAGGGTGGTGATCACGTACCCGTCGGTCAGTTTGTCGGCATAGGCGCGGAACGCCGCCGCGGGATCCGCCGACGTCGCGGTGATCGACACGGTCGCCTCCTCCCCGGCCGGTCCCTCCAGCCGAGCCCCGACGTCACCGTCACCGGAGAGCATCGTCCAGCCGTCGGGCACCGCCACCGTCGCCGTGGGGGCGTCGGGATCGCCGACGCGCGCGACGGTCCGCAGCGGGGGCAGGTCGGTGGGCACACAGAGCTCTCCGGGCGCCGGCGGCGCGGAGGTGGGAACGACGCCGGGGACGTCGCCGGCGCCCTGCGGAGCGGGCCCCGTGGTGCCGGTGGGCAACGTGCGCGGCGCGGACGCCGACGTGGACGTCGGGGCCGCCGGGAGGTCCGCGGCGACGGGGGCTCCCCCGCTGTCCCGGGTGCAGCCGGCGACGAACAGCGCCGTAACCGTCAGCAGAACCGAGAGTGCCGTTCGCAGCATCGTCAGTCCTTGGCGAATGCGCGGTCGACGTCGCGCTCGAGGTCGGTGTACGGCGTTCCCGAGACGTCGGCGGTGACCCGGACGATGGTGCCGCCGGTGAACTCGAACGGGGCCCGGTAGGACCGCGAAACCGGTTGTCCGAGATTGCGTCCCACGCTGACCCCGCCCCCCGCCAGGCCGAAGATGACCGGGTGGGCCCGCACCCCGGACAGGCTCGCCACCGCCGCGCCGTCCACATAGAGGGTGGCGTCGCCGACCGGTGTGTGACTGCCCTCCACGGTGCCGGTGCGCGCGTAGCCGACACCGAGGACGTGGCACCCCAACGGTACCGGGTCGGGGGCGGCCACCAGTTGTTCGTCTTCGCCGAAGAAGTTGTAGACGAACGTCAGCCGGCCCTCGTCGAGGAAGAGCACGTACCCGCCGTGACCGGTGCCCTGCTTGAACAGCACCCCGTGCGCGTCCGGGCTGTCGACGTCGACCTCGGCCAGCAGCGAGAACGAGCGGCCGGCGATGTTCACGCAGGCGCCCACCGACACCTGCGCGGTGTTCGGGTAGTAGGTGTAGCTCGAACGATCGCCGGCCACCGACGGGCGCCACCGGCCGAGCATCTCGAACACCCCGAGGTCCGACAACGGCAACCCGTTGTACTTGGCCGCCTCGGAGAACCACAACGCCTGCAACTCGGCGAGCTTGTCCGGATTCTCGGCGGCCAGGTCGTGGCACTGACTGCGGTCGGACGCGATGTGGTAGAGCTCCCAGCGATCCTGGTCGAAATGCGACCAACCCGACGGCGACGCGGGGTGCACGGTGCCGGCGAACCATCCCCTGTGCCAGATGCCGCGGGTCCCGAGCATCGTGTAGAACTGCGTCTCCTTGCCGGTTGGTGCGTCCGGATTATCAAGGGCCACTTTGAAACTGACACCGTCGAAGGGACGCTGCGGAATCCCCTTCACCGATGCGGGCGGCACGATCTGCAGCAGGTCGTACACCGTCGGGGTGATGTCGCAGACATTGACGTAGTTGTCGCGGACCTCGCCGTGCGCGGCGATTCCGTTGGGCCAGGAGACGATCGCCGCGTCGGCGATGCCGCCTTCGTGCGAGGCGTAGCGCTTGTAGAGCTTGTAAGGCGTGTTGAACGCCATCGCCCAGCCGATCGGATAGTGGTTGTAGGTGCTCGGGCCCCCGAGGTCGTCGAAGAACCGCATGCTCTCCTCGACGGTGTCGATATAGCCGTTGAAGAACTTGCCCTCGTTGACCGATCCGTTCGGACCGCCCTCACCGCTGGCACCGTTGTCCGAGACCACCACGACGATGGTGTTGTCCAACTGGCCCGATTCGTCGAGATAGTCCAGGATTCGCCCGATCTGGGCATCGGTGTAGGACAGGAAGCCGGCGAACACCTCGGCCATCCGGCAGAACAACCGCTTTTCCTCGTCGTCGAGCGAGTCCCACGGCCGCACGGTGTCCTGTTCAGGCCACGGCTGCCCTTCGGGGCCCTGAACATCCAGATAGGGGTTGACCGGCGACAATTCGGTGCCGGGCCCGACGATGCCCATCCGTTTCTGATTCTCCAGCACGATCTCGCGGTAGCGCTCGTAGCCCATGTCGAACACACCGGAGTAGCGGTCCGCCCACTCCTTGAACACGTGATGGGGTGCGTGACCGGCACCCGGACACACATACGAGAACCACGGCTTGCCCGGTGCGATCGTCGTCGAATCCCGGATGAACTCGATTGTCTTGTCGGCCAGATCCTTCGAGAGGTGATAGCCCTCTTCGGGGGTGGCCGGCGGCTCGACGGGGTGGCCGTCGTAGATCAGCTCGGGGTACCACTGATCGGTTTCCCCGCCCATGAAGCCGTAGAAGCGCTCGAACCCGCGTGACAGCGGCCAGTGCCGCCGTGTCGCGGCGAGGTTGGACTCCTCGAGCGGGGTCAGGTGCCATTTGCCCACGCAGTAGGTGTTGTAGCCGTGCTCGGCGAGCACCTCCGAGATCAGCGCGGTGTCCTCGGGGATGCGCCCGTTGATGCCGGGGAAGCCCTCGGTGAACTCCTCGACGACGGCCATTCCCACGGTGGTGGCGTTGCGCCCGGTGAGCAGGGAGGCCCGCGTCGGCGAGCACAGCGCGGTGGTGTGGAACTGCGAAAGCCGCACCCCGCGTTCGGCGATGCGGCTCATTGCGGGCATCTCGACCAGTCCGCCGAAGCAGTCCCAGGTGGCGATGCCGACGTCGTCCCACACCACGTAGAGGACGTTGGGCGCGTCCGGCGCTGCCGCGGGGGCGGCGTAGGGCCCCCAGTCGGGTTCGGAGTCGCGGATGTCCAGCTCGATCTTGCCGTTGAACTCGGTTGCCATCTAGCCCCGTCCCGATCGATTCGGTGCCGCGTGCGCGGCGATCGCGGTGGAGACTACACCCGCGGGTTGCGTCAGGTCGGGGAAACGCGCAGCGCCGGCCCGTGCCCAACACTTCCGCCGAAATGGCATTCCGGCCGGCTCGCACTCGAACTTTCGCTGCCGGAATGCCATTTCGGCGGGGGCTGTGGGCGACGATGCGAAAGCCCCCGCCGCCGTGGGGCGTGCGGGGGCTCTGCGCAGGTGCGGTAGCGCCGGACGGGGCTACTTGGCCTTCTCGAGGATCTCCACGAGGCGCCAGCGCTTGGTCGCCGAGGTCGGGCGGGTCTCCATCAGCGAAACCCGGTCGCCGACACCGGCATCACCGTTCTCGTCGTGCGCCTTGACCTTCTTGGTGGTCCGGATGATCTTGCCGTACAGCGGATGCATCTTGCGGTCCTCGAGCTCGACCACGATGGTCTTCTGCATCTTGTCGCTGACGACGTAGCCGATCGCGGTCTTGCGCCGACCACGCGGCTTCTCGGTGCGCGGGGTCTTCGCGGGCCCCTTGGCATTTGCTTCAGCCATTACGAATCCTCACCTCCGGGTCCGGCGGCCAGACCCAATTCACGTTCCCGCAGCACGGTGTAGACGCGCGCGATCTCCTGACGGACCGTGCGCAGCCGGCGGTTGTTGGCAAGCTGGCCGGTCGCCATCTGGAAGCGCAGGTTGAACAGCTCTTCCTTCGACTCGCGCAGCTTGTCGGTCAGTTCGTCGTCGGTGAGCTCGCGCAGTTCGCCGGGCGTGATTCCGACAGCCATCAGAACTGCTCCTCTCTTGTGACGATGCGTGCCTTGATCGGCAGCTTGTGGATAGCCCTGGTCAGGGCGTCCCGGGCGATCTTCTCGTCCGGGTAGCTCAGCTCGAACAGCACTCGGCCGGGCTTGACGTTGGCGACCCACCACTCCGGCGAGCCCTTGCCCGAACCCATGCGGGTTTCGGCAGGCTTCTTGGTCAGCGGGCGGTCCGGGAAGATGTTGATCCAGACCTTGCCGCCACGCTTGATGTGCCGGTTGATGGCGATACGCGCGGACTCGATCTGCCGGTTGGTGATGTAGGCGTGCTCCAGGGCCTGGATGCCGTACTCACCGAAGCTGACCGAGGTCCCACCGCTGGCGATACCACGCTGCTTGGGGTGGTGCTGCTTGCGGTGCTTGACCTTACGGGGGATAAGCATGACTAGCTCTCCGTCTTCTCTGCCGGAACCGCAGCGGCCTCGGTCAGCGCCTGCGCCGTGCCGGCGTAGTCCACATCCTCGGTTGCGGCGCGGCCGGCGTCGGTGCTCGTCGCGGTGGTGCCCGACGCACCGCTGCGGCGCGGCCGGGTGCCGGACGGACGCTCCCGACGGGGACGATCCGCGGCGGGCGCGGCGGCGGACAGTTCACGCTTGCCACCGACGATGTCGCCCTTGTAGATCCACACCTTCACGCCGATGCGGCCGAAGGTGGTCTTGGCCTCGTAGAGGCCGTAGTCGATGTCCGCACGCAGCGTGTGCAGCGGCACCCGACCCTCGCGGTAGAACTCCGAGCGGCTCATCTCGGCGCCGCCCAGGCGACCCGAGCACTGCACCCGGATGCCCTTGACGTTGGGCTGACGCATCGCCGACTGGATGGCCTTGCGCATCGCACGGCGGAACGCCACGCGGTTGCTCAGCTGCTCGGCCACGCCCTGGGCCACCAGCTGCGCCTGGCTCTCCGGGTTCTTCACCTCGAGGATGTTCAGCTGGACCTGCTTGCCGGTCAGCTTCTCCAGGTCGGCACGGATCCGGTCGGCCTCGGTGCCGCGGCGACCGATCACGATGCCCGGCCGGGCGGTGTGGATGTCCACCCGAACCCGGTCACGGGTGCGCTCGATCTCCACGTCGGCGATGCCGGCGCGCTCCAGGCCGGTGGCGAGCAGCTTGCGGATCGCCACGTCTTCCTTGATGTAGTCCGCGTATTGCTTGTCGGCGTACCAGCGGGACTTCCAATCGGTGGTGATGCCGAGGCGGAAGCCGTGCGGGTTGATCTTCTGGCCCACTACTCCGAGCCCTCCTTCGCTTCTTCAGAAGCCTCAGTCTTGGGAGCCACCTTCTCGGCGGTGTCCGGTGTCGCCGACTTCGCGGCTCCGGCTGCCTTGCTGGCCTGCGCCCGGCGGGCGCGCGCCGCGCTCGCGGAGGCGCCGGCGCTCTTGCTCTTCTGCGGCCGGCTTTCCACGACCACGGTGATGTGGCTGGTGCGCTTGCGGATCCGGTAGGCGCGACCCTGCGCGCGCGGCCGGATGCGCTTGGCGGTGGGGCCCTCGTCGGCGTAGACGGCGGCGACGACCAGCGTCGCCGGATCGAGTCCCTCGTTGTTCTGCGCGTTGGCCGCGGCACTGGCGATCACCTTGGCGACCGGCTCGCTCGCAGACTGCGGCGCCCACCGCAGGATGTCGAGGGCCTCCTCGACGCTCTTGCCGCGGACCAGGTCGATGACGCGCCGGGCCTTGCTGGCCGAGACGCGCACGAAGCGCGCCTTGGCCTGCGCGGACGGATATTCAATCTGGGTTGTCATTTAGCGCCTCTTGGACTTCCGGTCGTCCTTGATGTGACCCTTGAAGGTCCGCGTCGGGGCGAATTCGCCGAGCTTGTGCCCGACCATCGCCTCGGTGACGAACACCGGGACATGCTTGCGACCGTCGTGGACGGCGAAGGTGTGCCCGATGAAGTCGGGGATGATGGTCGACCGACGGGACCAGGTCTTGATGACCTGCTTGGTGTTCTTCTCGTTCTGGACGTCGACCTTCTTGAGCAGATGGTCGTCGACGAACGGACCCTTCTTCAGGCTGCGTGGCATCGTGTGATCCTTTCCGGCCTAGCGCTTCTTGCCGGTGCGCCGGCGGCGGACGATGAGCTTGTCGCTCGGCTTGTTGGGCTTGCGGGTGCGGCCCTCGGGCTTGCCCCACGGGCTGACCGGGTGACGGCCGCCGGAGGTCTTGCCCTCGCCACCGCCGTGCGGGTGGTCGACCGGGTTCATCACGACACCGCGGACGGTGGGGCGCTTGCCCTTCCACCGCATGCGGCCGGCCTTGCCCCAGTTGATGTTGGCCTGCTCGGCGTTGCCGACCTCACCCACGGTGGCGCGGCAGCGCACATCGACCCGGCGGATCTCGCCGCTGGGCATACGCAGGGAGGCGTAGCTGCCTTCCTTGCCGAGCAGCTGGATGCTCGCGCCGGCCGACCGGGCCAGCTTCGCTCCACCGCCGGGGCGCAGCTCCACCGCGTGGATGACCGTGCCCGCGGGGATGTTGCGCAGCGGCAGGTTGTTGCCGGGCTTGATGTCGGCGTTGGCGCCCGACTCCACGACGTCGCCCTGCGACAGCCCGTACGGCGCGATGATGTAGCGCTTCTCGCCGTCCAGGTAGTGCAGCAGCGCGATGCGCGCGGTGCGGTTGGGGTCGTACTCGATGTGAGCGACCTTGGCGTTCACGCCGTCCTTGTCGTGACGACGGAAGTCGATGACGCGGTAGGCGCGCTTGTGCCCACCACCCTTGTGCCGCGTGGTGATCCGGCCGTGCGCGTTACGCCCGCCCTTGCCGTGCAGCGGACGAACCAGCGACTTCTCCGGATGGTCGCGAGTGATCTCGGCGAAATCGGCGACGCTGGCACCGCGACGGCCCGGGGTCGTCGGCTTGTACTTGCGAATTGCCATGGCTTCTAAGTCTTCCTGTTCCCTTGCTCCCGGCGGTTAGGCCGGTGCTCCGAAGAGGTCGATCGGCTTGCTACCCGCGGCCAGCGTGACGATGGCGCGCTTGGTGTCCTTGCGCTTGCCGTAGCCGGTGCGGGTGCGCTTGCGCTTGCCCTGCCGGTTGGCGGTGTTCACCGACGCGACCTTGACGCTGAAGATCTTCTCGATCGCGATCTTGATCTGCGTCTTGTTCGAGTCGGGCGCGACGATGAACGTGTACACGTTGTCCTCGATCAGCCCGTAGGACTTCTCGGAGATCACCGGGGACAAGATGATGTCGCGGGGATCGGTCACGGTCGCCATCAGGCCGAAACCTCCTGCTCCTGATCGGTGTTGGCGGTGTTGGCCGTGATGTAGGCGTCCAGCGCCTCGACGCTGAAGACCACGTCGTCGGCCTTGAGCACGTCGTAGGTGTTCAGCTGGTCCGGCGACAGCACGTGCACGCCGGGCAGGTTGCGAACGCTCAGCGCGCCGGTCTCGTCGGCGCGGCCGATCACGACCAGAACCTGCTTGCGGTCGGTCAAACCGGCCAGGAACGCCTTGGCGCTCTTGGTCGACGGGGTCTGCCCCTCGACCAGCTCGGTGATCGCGTGGATCCGGCCGTTGCGGGCCCGGTCGGACAACGCGCCGCGCAGGGCGGCGGCGATCATCTTCTTCGGGGTCCGCTGGCTGTAGTCGCGCGGCTTGGGGCCGTGCACGGTGCCACCGCCGGCGTACTGCGGTGCACGGGTCGAACCCTGCCGGGCCCGGCCGGTGCCCTTCTGCCGGTACGGCTTCTTGCCGCCACCGGACACCTCGCCGCGGGTCTTCGTCGAGTGCGTACCCTGCCGAGCCGCGGCCAACTGCGCGGTGACCACCTGGTGCATCAGCGCGATGTTGGGCTCGACGTCGAACAGCGCGGCGGGCAGCTGCACGCTGCCGTCCTTCGTACCTGCCGGCGTCAATACATCGATGGAAAGAGTCATGTTACTTTTCGCCTCGCTTGACTGCGGTGCGGACAACGACCAGCCCGCCGTTGCGGCCGGGGATGGCGCCCTTGATCAACAGCACGCCGTTCTCGGCGTCGACCTTGTGCACCTTGAGGTTCTGAGTGGTCACCCGGTCGTTGCCCATCCGGCCCGACATGCGGGTGCCCTTGAAGACCCGGCCCGGGGTGGCGCAGCCACCGATCGAGCCCGGTCGGCGGTGCACCGCCTGGGCGCCGTGCGCAGCCCCCTGGCCTTTGAAGCCGTGCCGCTTCATGGTGCCCGCGAAGCCCTTGCCCTTGCTGGTACCGGTCACGTCGACGTAGTTGCCGTCGGCGAAGATCTCGGCGGTCAGCTCCTGGCCGACCTCGTACTCGGCCGCGGCGGCCTCGTCCTCGAGCCGAAACTCGGCGAGGTGACGGCGCGGGTTGACACCGGCCGCGGCGTACTGCCCCGACACCGGCTTGTTCACCTTGCGCGGGCTGATCTCGCCGTAGGCGAGCTGGATCGCGCTGTAGCCGTCGCGCTCCGGGGTGCGGATGCGCGTCACAACGTTGGGCCCGGCCTTAACGACCGTCACCGGCACGACCTTGTTGTTCTCGTCGAACACCTGCGTCATGCCCAGCTTGGTGCCCAGAATTCCTTTACGAGCCATTTCTGTTCGTTCTCCTGGGGCTTCTACTGGATGTTGACGTCGACGCTGGCCGGCAGATCGATGCGCATGAGGGCGTCAACGGTCTTCGGGGTCGGGTCGAGGATGTCGATCAGCCGCTTGTGCGTGCGCATCTCGAAGTGCTCCCGCGAGTCCTTGTACTTGTGCGGGGACCGGATGACGCAGTACACGTTCTTCTCGGTCGGCAGCGGCACCGGGCCGACCACGCTGGCGCCCGTCCGGGTGACCGTCTCGACGATCTTGCGCGCAGAGGCGTCGATCGCCTCATGGTCGTAGGCCTTGAGCCTGATGCGGATCTTTTGTCCCGCCACGCTTCTCCTACCTCACTACTAACGGGCCCACGGTGTCCATGGAAACCCGGCTGGAAACCCTGCTGGGCCTGGCTGTGCCGCCGCTGTTCATCTGTCTGTGGTTCACCGACCCCCGCGGTCGGGCGTGTCGCCCTCGCGCACACTCGGCCGCGATGACATCATCACGCTCGAGGTGGGGACCGGATGCGCCCGCTGGGGGCGCCGGTCGCATGCCCCGGCCGACGGTCCAAACCGGCACCTACCGGCTCAGGGCAACCTGAACAGTATGCCCTAGATCCGGGCGTGCTCCAAATCCCCCAACGAGCCGGCGGGCACGGGACCTGGGCACGCAAAACCGCTCGTCACGGTACCCCGGCGCGGGAAGCGCCCGCCAATACACTCGGGGCGGTGAGCAGAGGCCCGTCGACGCGCACGTTTCGCACCTGGCAGGCGCTGGCTGGCCGGCCCGGCGGGAGCCGGCTGTTCTCGGTGGCGACGATGGCCCGGGTGCCGTATTTCGCCTCGGTGCTGCCGCATGTGGTCCGGATGGAACCCGGGCTCGCGGAGGTCCGCGTGCCGAAGTGGTTCTTCGTCCACAACCATCTCGGCACCGTGCACGCGATCGCGCCGTGCAACGCCGCCGAGGCGGCGATGGGCATGTTGATGGAGGCCACCGTGCCGGTCACCCATCGGTGGATTCCGGTCGCGATGAACGTCACCTACCTGACCAGGGCGACCACCTCGTTGCGTGCCATCGCCCGGTTGTCCACCGCCGAGTTTCCCGCGATGGAGGTCGGCGGCGCCGGCGCCGTCGACGTCGTCGTGCCGGTCAGCGTCCTCGACGACCACGGGAGCGAGGTGGTGCACGCCGACATCACCTGCCGGATCACCCCGGCCCGGTAGTTCAGGACAGGCTCGCCCAGAACCGGCACTGGTGGACGTCGGCGAAGTCGGCGATGAGCCGGTTGCCGTCGGGTTGCAGCGACATGACCCGATCCGAGGTGGCCACGTCGGGCCAGTCCGCGCCACCGGCGCGGCCCGGCGCACCGGTCTTCACGAACTCAGACCAGTAGTCGATCATCTGGTCGGACAGCCGGGCCTGCGCGGAATCCATCGGCGGGGCGCCGCCGACGTCGAACAGGTAGCGCAGCTCCAGCGAGTGGCTGGCGCCGACCGGGAACGGCAGGGTGCGCAGCGGCTCGGGAGCCGGCGCATCGGGATCGTCGAACTCGTAGAAGTAGACGGCGTCATCGGCACCGCCGCGGGCGGCGTCATCGGCAACGCCGCGGGCCGTCAGCGAGTCGGCGATGTCCTCGGCCGGACAGGAGAACGCGCTGTCGGTCACGGCGGCCGAGTAGGCCAGCGGGACGCCGCCGTAGCGGTCCAGCGGATAGTGCGCCGCCACCGTGGCGGCGTCGTCGCCGAACGTCAGCTCGAGCAGCCGCGGATAGTCCTGCGGTGTGTAGTTCGCCTCCTCGCGCAGGTACTGCAGCCCGACGAACAGGGTGAACTCGTCGCGGGTGGTGCCGATCAGCACGGGGACCCGGGCCGCCCGGCCCTCCCGGATCGCGGTCATCGGATCCACGGGCAGCACCTCGGTGCCGGTCACCGGACCGCTCAGCTCGTCCTCGCCGATACTGGTGAACTTCACCGGCTCGCGAAGCCGGTCGGCGGGCAGTGCGCGCAGGCAGTCCGCCGCCGAGGCCGGATCGGCGCACCCGAGTCCGGCGGCGTAGTCGATGCTGCGCGCCGCGGCGACCGGCAGCGCTGCCTGTGCCCGACAGGGCGCGCTCTGGATCACGGCCGCGGCGAAAAGCCCTTCGGAGCCGGGCGCGACGAGGTGGTCGCACACCGACATCCCGCCCGCGGACTCGCCCGCGAGCGTGACCCGGTCGGGGTCACCGCCGAAGCTCTCGATGTTGTCGCGCACCCACTGCAGCGCGGCCTGCTGGTCGGAGAGCCCGTAGTTGCCGACCGCACCGGGCGGCCCGAGCGCCGGATGCGCCAGGAATCCCAGCGTGCCGAGCCGGTAGTTGAGGGTGACGACGACGATGTCGCCGCGCGCCACCAGCCGGCGCGCGTCGTAGACGCGTCCGCTGCCGTTGACGAAGGACCCGCCGTGGATCCACACCATCACCGGCTTGAGCAGGTCGGCGGGCGGGGCCGGGGTCCAGACGTTGAGGGTCAGGCAGTCCTCGTCGGTCTGCCTGCCCAGCTCGAGGTCACCGCCGAGGTCCTGCAGGCACCGCGGTCCGTACCGGGTGGCGTCGCGCACCCCGGGCCAGGGCAGCGCCGGCTGCGGTGGCTGCCAGCGCAGCGGCCCCACCGGTGGGGCTGCGTACGGGATTCCGGCGAACAGGCGGTGGTCGTCACCGACGACGCCGCGCACCGTGCCCGCCACGGTCTGCACCAGCGCCGGATCGGCCGGCGCCGGCGGCGGCGCCCCGCCGTGACTCCGGGTGCAGGCCGCCAGGACGACCGTCAGGACGGCGATCGACAGGATGCACAGGGCGCGTCCGGGAACCGATACGTGCGCCACGCCAAGAGCTTAGTGACGGCGCGGCCGCTCGCCCCTTTCGCGACGTGGCCGCCGTCACATAGACTGCGCAATTGACACCCGTCAAGTTCGTCGACAGTCCTGAGGAGACCGCATGAGCACATCGGCAACGGACCTGGCCACCGACTCGCAATCCAACGATGCGGCGAAGGTCCTGGCCGATCCGACCGCCTACGCCGATGACGAGCGGTTGCACACCGCGCTCGCGTACCTGCGGGCCCACCAGCCGGTCGCCTGGGTGGACAACCCGCCGTACCGGCCGTTCTGGGCGCTCACCAAGCACGCCGACATCATGGCGGTCGAGCGGGACAACGAGTTGTTCGTCAGCGGCCCGCGCCCGCTGCTGGCTCCGGCCGAAGCCGATGACGTGATGAAGCAGCAGCAGGAGGCCGGCATCGGCCTGCGCACGCTGATCCACATGGACGACCCGCACCACCGCGACGTGCGCAAGATCGGCGCGGACTGGTTCCGCCCGAAGGCGATGCGCGATCTCCAGGTCCGGGTGGACGAACTGGCCAAGCGCTACGTCGACCGGATGCGTGAAATCGGGTCCGAGTGCGATTTCGTCACCGACATTGCGGTGAACTACCCGCTGTACGTGATCCTGTCGCTGCTCGGCCTGCCCGAGGAGGACTTCCCCCGGATGCTGATGCTGACCCAGGAGATGTTCGGCGGAGACGACACCGAGCACAAGCGCGGCGAGGGCACCACCGAGGATCTGCTCGCGGTGCTGATGGACTTCTTCACCTACTTCTCCGCGCTGACCGCGTCCCGGCGTGAACACCCGACCGGCGACCTCGCGTCGGCGATCGCCAACGGCACCATCGACGGCGAACCGCTCTCGGACATGGACACCGTCTCCTACTACACGATCGTGGCCAGCGCCGGGCACGACACCACCAAGGACGCCATCTCCGGCGGATTGCGGGCCCTGATCGAGAACCAGGATCAGCTCGCGCGGCTGCGGGACGACATGAGCCTGATGGGTACCGCGGTCGAGGAGATGATCCGGTGGACCACCCCGGTCAAGGAGTTCATGCGCACCGCCACCGCCGACACCGAGATCCGCGGCGTGCCGATCGCCGAGGGCGACTCGGTGTATCTGGCCTACGTCTCGGCCAACCGCGACGAGGAGGTCTTCGCCGACCCCTTCCGCTTCGACGTGGGCCGCGATCCCAACAAGCATCTGGCCTTCGGCTATGGCGTGCACTTCTGCCTGGGCGCCTCGCTGGCCCGGATGGAGATGAACAGCCTGTTCACCGAGTTGGTCCCGCGGCTGGAGTCGATCGAACTGGCCGGCGAGCCCGAGTTGTCGGCCACCACCTTCGTCGGCGGCCTCAAACACCTACCGATCCGCTACTCGCTGCGGTAACCGGCAGCCCCCACGCTCGGCCCTTAGGCTCTGCAGGGGTGCGCCTGCTGCTCGTCAACCCGAACACCACCGCCTCGATGACGGCCGCGGTCGCCGCGAGCGCGGCCGCGGCGGCTCGACCGGGAACCGTCGTGGAGGCGCTCAACCCGGCCCACGGACCACCCAGCATCGAGAATGACGAGGACGAACGCCGCTGTGTCCCAGGGCTTCTCGATGTCGTGCAGGCAGCGGTCAACGGCCTGTCGAACAGCGCCCGGACGCCTACGTGGTGGCCTGCTTCGGTGATCCGGGGCTCGACCGGGCTCGCGCGATGGCCGGCGCGCCGGTGTGCTGGGTATGGCCCAGGCCGCCATGCACGCCGCGGCGCTGGCGGCCGGCACCTTCTCGGTGGTCACGTCGATGTCCTCGACGATCTCGCGGGGCCGGCAACTGGCCAAGACCTACACCCCGAATCACTGCCTGGGCGTCTACGCATGCGACATCCCGGTGCTGACCATCGCCTCCGATCCGGCCAGCATCGATCCGATCGGCCAGGTGTGCCGACGGGCGCTCGACCAGGACGGTAGCGGCGCGATCGTCCTCGGCTGCGCGGCCATGGCCCCCTACGCGGCGGCGCTGAGCCGACGACTCGGCGTCCCGGTGATCGACGGCGTCGTCGCCGCAACGGTTTTCGCCGAGGCGTTGACGGGCCTCAACTCGCAGCGATGAACTCCGCCGCCCGATGGGCGGCCATCACGATGGTGGCGTGCGGGCCGCGACTGGGGATGCCGGGCAGGATCGCCCCGTCGACCACCCACAGACCGTCCACCCCGAGCACCCGGCAGCGGGTGTCCAGCACCGCCGCCGGGTCGTCGTCGCGGCCCATCCTCGCGCTCCCGCACAGGTGTTGCGACGTCGCCCACGATGGCGCAAATTGCACTGCAGCGCCAGCGATTTCGCGAGCGAGTTCGGTACCCGACCGCAACTGTTCGACATCGGCGGGTTCGGTGTCATACCGATACTCGATCACCGGGGCGACGCCGGGATCGGCCGAGACCAACGTGATTCGGCCCCGCGAGTGCGGCCTCATCAACGTGACACCGAGGTGTGGCCGATCCGCCGGATCGTCGCGCCGCCCGGTCGTCATTGCACCGAACCCGGCTGTGTACGGCCGGATCTCCAGTCCGTCGGCGGTGGTGAGGATGGCCTCCAGCGCCGGGACGCCATGGGTCGGCGTCCAGTTGATCGGCAGCACCCACTCGGGATGGTCGGCGGTGTCGACACCCACCGGTAGCGCGGCGCGCACCGGCACCCCGGCCACCGCCAGCACGGCGGGCGGGCCGAGGCCCGAGAGCATCAGCAGCTGAGCCGATGCGATGGCGCCGGCACACACCGCGACCCGGTCGGCCGCCAGGGACAGTACGCCGTCCGCGCCGCGGCAGTCGACGCCGACCGCGCGGTTGCCCTCCAGCCGGATCCGGTCCACCCGGGTGTCGGTCAGCACCGTCAGATTCGGTCGTGCCAGCACCGGCTGCAGAAAGGCCCTGCCCGGACCGACCCGGATGCCGATGTCGATGTTCAGCGGTACCGCACCCACTCCGGGCGGCAACGGGGACTGCGGCGCGGCTCCGTTCAGGTCGCCGATCCAGCCGAATCCCGCGGCCTCCGCGGCCAGCACGAACGACGCGGTGCAGCCGTCGAACTCGGAGACCCGGTGGACGGCGATCGGCCCGTCGGCGCCGTGCAGCGGCCCGCCGAAGTCGAGGTCGTTCTCGATCGCCCGGTAGTGCGGTAGCACGTCGTCCCACCCCCAACCGGGCAGCGCCCACCGCTCGAAGTCGGTGGGCAGGGCCCGGCAGAAGTACCCGCCGTTGACCGCCCCGGATCCGCCGAGCACCGCACCGCGCATGATCTCCATGTGGCGCTTCGGTTCGTCGGTCAGAGTGACCGGGTAGCGGCGCACCACCGGGCTGGCCGGCCCGATCGGCAGGCTCAGCGCGTCGGAGATCAGCTTGCCGATGCGCGGATCGGCCGGGCCGGGGCCGGACTCCACGACGGTGACCCGGCAGCGTTCGTCGGCGGAAAGCATTGCGGCCAAGACGGATCCGGCACTCCCGGCGCCGACGATGAGGACGTCGCTGTGGCGTTCGGGCAAGACGCGGATCAGGTCCGGATCTGCGGCTTGAGCGCGCCCGCGTGGCGTTCGCGCACCACGCCGCTCCACAGACCCAGGCCGTAGGCGATGTCGTCGAGACGCTTGAGCAGGATGTAGGTCAGCAACCCGACCCGCTTGGTGTCCTCGTCGGCGTTGCCGTTGCGGGTCAACCAGTCGAACACCCCGTCGACGGCCGCAGCCACCAGCACCACCTGCCGACAGCGACGCGACAGCAGCGCCGCGATCAGGGTCACCGGCCAGTAGTGCCGGCAGATCGCCGAGGACAGCTGCAGGCCCGCCGACCACAGCCCCTGGCCCGCCACCACGGCCACCTCCATCGGTTCGGTCTGCACGCTGGACAGCGACTTGGCGATCCGGCGGCCGGTGACCGCGGCGACCACCACCGATGCGAGGTAACCGAACCCCGAGCCGATCGCCACCAGCATCCAGACCACCAGCGTCCACCCCGAGATCACCAGCGGCGCGGTCTTCCCGGGATGCCGGACAGCCAGCGGCGCGGCTGAGCCACCGTAGAATGCCTTGCGCTTGAACCACTTTCCCAGGTGGGTGCGATGATCGTGGGCGACCAGGGCGATCGGCTCGTAGCGCAGCCGCGCGCCGGACTCGTTGAGCCGCCAGCACAGATCGACATCCTCACCGGACTCCAGCGACTCGTCGAAGCCGCCGAGCTCGACCAGCGCACTGCGCCGGCAGATGATGGCCGCGCTCGGCACATAGGACACCGTGCCGAATGGAACCACCGGGGCCTCGCGCAGGCCCAGATCGAGGGACGACCGCACCGCCTCGTAGCGCGCCACCACACTGTCGGACTGGTGCAGCGCGACGATGCGCGGTGCCACCAGCGCGACGGCGGGATCGCAGAAATGCCCGAGCAGCGCCTCCAGCCAGCCTCGCCGGGGTACCACATCGGAGTCGAGGAACGCCACGAAGTCGGTGTCGCAGAACGCAAGCCCGGCATTGCGGGCCGCTGCCGGCCCCTTGCTCCTGGCGTTGCGCAGAATCCGCAACTCGCACACCACGGGGTCGAAGTCCGACGGGACCACCGGGTTCGCCGAACCGTCGTCGACGATGACGACCCGTAACCCGCGCAGCGCGGCGACCAGCCTCCTGATGCCAGAGATGTTGTCGCGGACCGGAATAACGACGGTCACATCACGGTGCGACGGGCCGCTGAGCGGCCGCGGGTGGGCGACGGTGGCGTCGAGCAGGGTGCGGGCGAGCTGGGCACTCACCGCGTCGTGCACCTCGAGCCGCCCGCCGGTCAGCATGGTCTGCGCAGCGGGCGCCAACCGCAGCAGCCGGGTGGGGGAACCGCCGAGCAGCGCCGCACCCTCGCCGAGGACGCGCACGCGTCGGTCCATCTGTACCGCGAACCCGTCGGGAAGCCGCGGCCCGGTCATCTCAACATCCCCTCCTGATCCGGCGCCCAGCGACTGACCCGGTTCACACACGCGTCGACCATCTCGGCAAAGATCTTCCTGCCCTCCTCCGCGGTCGCTGTGGTCGGGTCCCCCAACACCCCCAGCGAACTCACGGCGGCAACTCCCCCTCGAATCATGTCGGGCATCAATTCCGACAGCGGAGCCCGGTTCCCCGGCACCCGACGATCCGCCCTGACCAGGGCGGGCGAAATATGTAGCAATACGGACGTTTCGGTATGGCCGGCATGGGCGTCGGCATTGCTGACGGTGCACGAGCACCACCCCGCGTCGCGTCCCTCGTAGCGCAGCAGGGCGACCGCCTGGCGCAGCGCCTCGACGTTTCCGCCGTGTCCGTTGACGAACACCAGCCGGCCGGCCCACCGGCACGCCGAACGGGCGAACTCCACCAGAAGTTTCGCCAGTACCGGTGTGCCAATAGACACGGTGCCGGCGAACGCCTCGTGTTCGCCGCTGGCGCCGTAGGCGATGGCCGGCCCCGTCAGGTATCGGTCGTCGACCGCCCGCAGGCCCTCTACTAGGGCGTCGGCGACGGCGGTCGCGATGCGGGTGTCAGTGTCCAGCGGCAGGTGAGGTCCATGCTGTTCGGTGGAACCTACCGGGATGACCAACGTGGGCGATGAGTCCTGCAGCTGCCTCGACGTTGAGTTCCCAAGCTCGCTGGGGAAAGCCACGCGACGATGGTAGGCCGAATTCACCTGGTGTGCGCCAGATGTTGGCGTATGCGTGGCAATTGATTTCCTGGATTGCGGTCCAGACGCCGATCGAGAATCACGCCAGCCCCCTGCGCCACGCCCGTATCAGGCCCCCAGGGTGCGGGTGAAGCCATCGGGGATCAGGATGTCCTCGCGGGTGAGCTCATGGATCGAGGATTTGCCGAGACCCATCAGAGCCGAGTCGATGCCACCCCGCAGGATGTCCAACACGTTCTCCACACCGGCCTGCCCGTTGGCGGCCAGACCCCACAGGTAGGCCCGGCCGATCATCACCGCGCGAGCCCCCAGAGCAACCGCCTTCACCACGTCGCTGCCCCGCCGGATCCCGCCGTCCAGCAAAACCTCCACCTGGTCGCCGACCGCGTCGGCGATGGCCGGAAGGCAGCGGATCGCCGCCGGCGTGCCGTCCAGGTTGTTGCCACCGTGGTTGGACACGGTGATCGCCGAAACACCGGCATCCACAGCGCGTTTGGCGTCATCGACGCGCACCATGCCCTTGAGCAGAAACGGGCCGCCCCACTGCTCGCGCAGCCACGCGATGTCCGCCCAGGTCGGCGGCGGCGTGCCCATCCACTGCCCGTAGGCCTCGAAGAACGTGGGACCGGCCTCGCCGCGCCTGCCCTGGTTGGGTACCCGCAGGTCAGGCGGACGCAGGTGCTTGCCGAAGCTCCACAGCCAGCGCGGCTTGGTGATCACCTCCGGAGACATCCGCAGCATCGTCGATAGATTCATCTGCTCGGGGATCGTGGGGCTGCCCCAGTCGCGACCGTGCGAGAAGCTCCAGTCGGTGGTGGCGATCATCCCGACGGCTCCGGCCTCCCGGGCGCGCTGCACGCGTTCGGCGATCTCCTCGCGGCTGCCCAGCCAGTAGATCTGGAAGAAGATCTTGTCGTTGACGGCCACGACCTCTTCCATCGGCTTGCTGGCGAACGACGACAGCCCCATCGCCGTGCCTCTGGCCGCCGCCGCCCGGGCCACCGCGACCTCACCGTCCGGGTCGACCGCCTGCACACCGGTCGGGGAGATGATGACGGGAAGCGAAATGTCTTGCCCCATGACCGTTGTCGACATCTCGCGCTTGTCGGTGGCGCCGACCACATGCGGCGCGAACCCGAGCTCGGCGAACGACTCGACGTTGTCGGAGACGGTGACACCCTTCTCGCTGGCCGAGATCAGCGAGGAGTACACCGACTTGGGGAGTCGTTTCTTCGCCCGCTGCTGGGCGATGGCGACGGTCTCGAACCAGGTGTCGCGTGCCATGGTCTACACCGGGCTCTCGTTGCAGAATTTTTTGGGCGGAGCGCTCAGCAGCGTGAGCGGAATAGGACCTGACGCCTTGCGTCCACCGGTGCGGGAGTGGTCCACGCCGGACTTCGGCTTGTCCCGGTCGCGCGCGAGCGCCGGCTCGCCGTAGCCCTGCACACACTCCGGGTCGGGTCCGTCGAGCGGCAGTCCGGTGAAGAACTTCGCCGCCATGCAGCCGCCGCGGCAGCTGTCGTAGTGGCCGCAGCTCCCGCACGCCCCCGCCGACTGCGGCTCGCGCAGCTCGCGGAACAACGTCGAGTTCTGCCAGACGTTCTGGAATTCGGTGCCGGAGCCGTTCTCCGACAACACGTTTCCGGCGAGGAACTTGTCGTGGATGGCGAACGGGCAGGCGTAGACGTCACCGACGGGGTCGATCAGGCAGACCACCCGGCCCGCACCGCACAGGTTGAGCCCGGCCAGCGCGCCCGGCGCGCCGAGACCCGACAGGTGGAAGAACGAGTCGCCGGTGAGCACGCGCTCGCCATGGGCGACCAGCCAGTCGTAGAGCTGCACCTGCTGAGCCGGGGTGGGGTGCAACTCGTCCCAGACGTCGGCTCCACGCCCGGAGGGCCGCAGCCGGGTGATGCGCAGGGTGGCACCGTACCGGTCGGCGAGCTCCTTGAAATCGTCGAGCTGATCGACGTTGTGCCGGGTGACCACCACCGAGATCTTCGCGTCGGAGAAACCCGCATCGCGCAGGTTCTGCAGCGCCCGCGTGGCCATCGCGAACGAACCGGGGCCGCGCACCGCGTCGTTGACCTCCGCGGTCGCCCCGTCCAGCGAGATCTGGACGTCGACGTAATCGCTGGCGGCCAGCTTGGCCGCGACCCCGGGGGTGATGCGCACCCCGTTGGTGGAGAACTTCACCCCGACGTGGTGGGCCGTGGCGTAATCCACGAGTTCCCAGAAGTCGGAGCGCACGGTGGGCTCACCGCCGCCGATGTTGACGTAGAACACCTGCATGCGTTCCAGCTCGTCGATGATGTCCTTGCACTGCTGGGTGGACAGCTCGCGGGGATCGCGCTTGCCCGACGACGACAGGCAGTGCACACACGACAGGTTGCACGCGTAGGTCAGTTCCCAGGTCAGGCAGATCGGTGCGTCCAGGCCCTGTTCGAACTGGTCGACCAGCCGTGGCACCGGTGCGGTCACTGTCATCGATCCCCTCCCGGGTCTTCGCCTGCAACGAGCATCGCCGACGCGACGAGCACGCCCAGCGCGTGAAGGTATGGTGCCTGATCCGCGTCGTCGATTCCGGCTGCGCGGCAGGCGGATCGAGCGTCGGGGTGATCATCCAGCGAGTTGATCACCTCGACGATCGTCCGGTTCTTCAGGAACGACAGCTTGCGCGTCCCGAAGTGGTACAGCAGCGCACCGAAGGGTTCCGGGCGGACCGCCACCTGCGGGTGCAGCCGCCAGCGCCGGTCGGGGTCGAAGACAGCGTCCCGGGCGTGGTTCGTCGTCGGCGCGCCCACGCTCAGTAGACCCCGCACATCCCGTCGATCGAGACTTCCTCCACCAGGCTCTCGGTGACCAGCTCTTCGGTCTCGTTGTGCTGATTCTGATCCATCGGTGTCGCCTTTCTCGTCCGCGCTCCCCCGGGGGGGCTCGACATTTGTGATCCAGGTCGCAAGAATATGGCATCGGGTGCCTAAATGGAAGGGTGGATGACGATGCACGCTGAAAAGGCGCGCGTGGGCCGCCGCCGATCGACGAGCTTCGAGCACATCAGCGACGTCGCGATCGACCTGTTCATGGCCCAGGGCTTCGACGACGTCAGCGTCGACGACGTGGCGGCGGCGGCGGGCATCGCTCGCCGGACGCTGTTTCGCTACTACCCGTCCAAGAACGCCCTGCCGTGGGGCGACTTCGACGCACACCTCGAGCACATGCGCACGCTGCTCGCCGACCTCGACCCGACCGTGCCCATCCGCGACGCGCTGCGCACCGCGCTGCTGGCCTTCAACGAGTTCGACGACACCGACCGGCATCGCGAGCGCATGCGGCTGATCCTGGAAACCGAGACGCTGCAAGCGTATTCGATGACCATGTATGCGGGCTGGCGCGGCGTGGTGGCCACCTTCGTGGCGAGCCGGCTGGGCGGCTCGTCCCGCGATCTGGTCGCCCAGACGGTGGCCTGGACCATGCTGGGCGTGGCGCTGGCAGCCTACGAACACTGGCTGGCCGACGAGTCGGTGTCACTGCACGCCGCGCTGGAGGCTGCCTTCGACACCCTCGACGGCGGCCTGTCCAGCCTGCAGCGCTGACCCGTCTTTCCTGCGAGCGGGCGTGCCTGCACGCGACACGCCGCGGGAATCCGGCACTTTGCGCGCGCTCGTGACGCCGGCACGGCATCCACTCGAACGTCACCGTTCCCGCGAGCGGGCAGTCAGGACACCAGAATCGCGTCCAGCGCGGAGTAGAACATGCCCAGGCCGTCGTCCGACGGGCCGGTCAACGGCTCGGTGGCGTGTTCGGGGTGCGGCATCAGGCCGACCACCCGGCCGTTGGCCGAGCTGATGCCGGCGATGTCGCGCATCGACCCGTTGGGGTTGTCGCGGTACCGGAAGGCGACCCGACCCTCGCCCTCGAGTTCGTCGAGCACGTCCCGGCTCGCGACGTAGCGGCCCTCACCGGACTTCAGCGGCACCAGCAGGTCGGCGCCCCGGTCGTAACGCGACGTCCACGCCGTGGCGTCGGAGGCGACCTCGAGCCAGACGTCGCGGCAGACGAAGTGCAGCCCGGCGTTGCGGGTCAGCGCGCCGGGCAGCAGACCGGCCTCGCAGAGCACCTGAAAGCCGTTGCAGATTCCCAGCACCGGCATGCCCCGACCCGCGGCGGCGACCACCTCGCCCATCACCGGCGCGAACCGGGCGATCGCCCCGCAGCGCAGGTAGTCACCGTAGGAGAAGCCACCGGGGACGACGACCGCGTCGACGCCCTTGAGGTCGGCGTCGGCATGCCACAGGCTGACCGGCTCGGCGCCGGACAGTCGTACCGCGCGGGCGGCATCGACGTCGTCGAGGGTGCCGGGAAAGGTGATGATGCCGACGCGGGCGCTCACGCCGGGGTCTCCGGGGATTCCCGGCTGACCGTCCAGTCCTCGATCACGGTGTTGGCCAGCAGGGATTCGGCGATCTCGGCGAGCTTCTCGTCGTCGATCGCGTCGTCGACCTCGAGCTCGAATCGCTTGCCCTGCCGGACATCCGAGACGCCGTCGAAGCCGAGACGGCCCAGCGCGCCGACGATCGCCTGCCCCTGGGGGTCGAGGATCTCGGTCTTCGGCATGACGTGTACCACCACTTTTGCCACGGCGATCACTCTACCTGCGGCGAGACCGGCACCGCTTCACCGGCACGAGCCCAGGTAGGTGGCGCACAGCGGGAGGGCCATCGCGTCCAGCACCACCGTGTCGGCCTCCGCGCGCCAGTCCACCTGTGCGGGCAGTGTCGTCCACAGCGTCAGCTCGACGACGGTGCTGCTGGCCGGGTCGGCGAGCAGGTAGGTGTGCATGACGCGGTCGCCGGATTCGCTGATCACGGCCACCAGGTCGGTGGCGGTGCTGGTGGTGATCGAGGGTGACGCGTCGGGGGCGGTGAGCTGACAGCGGGCCAGCGCGATCCGGGCCAGCTCGAGGACCTGCAGCGCGGTGCGGCCACCGGTCACGGTGTCGCCGCGCCAGTGCATCACCTGCGCGAGCAGGTTCCATTGGCCGTCCGGGTGACGGACCACGGCCCGGGCGGCGACGGCGTAGTCGCGGGCATCGTCGGTGACGTCGGGGCCGGCGCACCATGACTCGAACTCGAACCTGGGGGCCGGCGCGGTGACCGCCGCCGAGGCCAGCCCCGGCCACCGGTACTCGCCGAACAGCGGAACGGAGCCGGCGTCGATCCACGCCGAGTCCGGGATGACGTCGCAGGCCGGCGGACACACGCCGGGGGCCGCCCGCGCGGCGTCCGGGACGAGCACCACCCCGCCCAGCACGATCAGCAGCGTCACGATCAATCGCACGTACACCCGCCCCGCCCTTCCCCCGCCCGCCACAATAGAAGCATGCAGCTGACACATTTCGGCCATTCCTGCCTGCTGGCGAGTTTCCGTGATGGATCGGGGCAGGACACCACGGTGTTGTTCGACCCGGGCAATTTCTCCCACGGGTTCGAGGGCATCACCGGGCTGGCGGCGATCCTGATCACCCATCAGCACGCCGACCACGCCGACCGGGCACGCCTGCCCGCGCTCGTCGAGGCGAACCCGCAGGCCGCGCTGTACGCCGACCCACAGACCGCGGCCGAGCTCGGCGGCCCGTGGCAGGCGGTTCAGGTCGGTGACCAACTGTCCATCGGGCACCTGACGGTGCGCGGGGTGGGCGGCAGGCACGCGGTGATCCACCCGGAGATACCCGTCGTCGACAACATCTCGTACCTGATCGGCGACGATGAGCATGCGGCCCGGCTGATGCATCCCGGCGATGCGCTGTTCGTCCCCGGCGAGCCGGTCGAGGTGCTGGCCACGCCCGCAGCGGCACCGTGGATGAAGATCTCCGAGGCGGTGGACTACCTCCGCGCGGTGGCGCCCACCCATGCGGTGCCGATCCACCAGGCGATCATCGACCCGATCGCCCGCCCGATCTTCTACGGCCGGCTCACCGAGATGACCGACACCGACTTCCAGGTCCTGCGGCCCGAGAGCGGCACCGACTTCTGACGCCGAGCAGACGTCGCCAACCGGTAGCCGGTTCGCCGCGCGGGTGCCCCCGACCCCACGATGGCATCGGACGGTGGAACGTCAACGTCGGGACCGTGCCGGACGGCAGCCTCGCCGGCCCCAGCTCACCCGCACCGGTTGGGGTAGTCGACATTTCGCATGCCGCACTGGCGGTCTTCGCGTCGTCCCACGGTCCGCCCGCCTTGTCGCAGCACACTCTCCACGGCGCGTCCGGGTCGGCCGGATCCAGGCCGGCGGTGTCCGCGTACCACTGCGCACAGGACGCGAGCCACTCGTCCGATTCGGCGACGGCGAAAGCCGGGTTGAGCACGCCGGCACCGAGGGCGACCACGCCCCACGCGGCAGCGACGACACACCACCGCCGCGCACGCGACCTCGACATGGGCTTCGCTGTTTCCGACTGGTAGGCAGCATCACAGGTTCTCCTCTCCGGCCTGGCGACCCCGCCCGGACCCGCTGACCTCACGAACTCCGGCTACCGGCACGGGGGACACGGTTTTCGAAAACCTGTCCCCCGAGATGCAGCACGCGGCTCCCAGCAGGTGCAGGACCCGGTTGGGTTGCACCCGATGCGAAGGAGACAGTCATGAACCACACCAGCACCCGCAGACGGCGGATCCGCCGCACGACCGGCGCCACGATCGCGGTGGCCGCGGCAGCCACCGGCCTGTTCGGCGCCACGGCCACCGCCGAGGCCACCTCCGACCTCTACGTCGCGGTGGCTGTCGGCCAGACCAACAGTCAGATCCCCGTGCGTTTCGCCGGTGGCCAGTCGGTCGGAACCGACGAACAGCAGGCGAAAAGTCGGGCGCTGCAGGCCTGCCAGAACAACGGCGGAAACCACTGCGTACTCGAGGCGATCGCCAAGGACGGGTGTGCGGCGGCCGCGGCGAACGACCTCGGGGAGGCGGCCGGCGGTAGCGACCCGGACCGGCCGACCGCCGAAACGCGCGCGCTCGGCGCCCTACAGAGCCAGCAGGGTGCGCGCGTCGTCGTGGCCGGCTGCACGACTCCGCAGACGGCACCTCCGGGTATCTCCACCCCTCCCAAGCCGGGCCCGACGGTGTCCTGGGATCTGATCGTGGGAGGGCTGAACGCACACATCACCGATCGCAGCGGCGTCGCGGCGCAATGCACCTACACGACCGATGACTACCGGCGCAGCTTCGCGTTGCCGGCCGGCTCCAGCCATGACCTCGAGATCGTTCCGGCCGTTCCCGAGTTCCGGAACTGGAACGTGATGATCAACTGCGACAACGGGACCCGCACGTTGGCGACGACGTTCTTCTGAGCGACGCCATCGCGCGCGGCTGCGAAAAGTGTCCCCGAAGGGCGGGGACCGAACTCCTACCCACAGCGGTGACCCACCGGGGGTCACCCCATTCTCGAGGAGAGCATCATGCGACACACCCATCTCGGATCGATCGTCGGCGCCACAGCGGTTGCGGTGGCGGCCGTGCTGATCACCGCGCCGGCCGCCAACGCCACACCGCGCCTGAGCGAAAAGCAGATCGAGGCCGAATGCAAGGACGCCAACGGCGGCGTCTACAGCAGCGGAACGCACGGCAGTCACCGCGTGTCCTACTGCGGGTTCACCGACAACACCGGCGTGAACTGCGTGGACACCTACGTCGACGGACGCTGGCTGGAGACCAGCTGCAATGACGGCTGGGAAGACCACGCCGAGCTTCACCAGGGTCTGCCACCGGCTTCGGTGCCGCCGACCATGCCGACCTTGTCGGTGGCGGCACCCGTTCAACGCTGACGAGATGACCGCGGCCGCACATGCCCCGCGAAGTCGACCGGCTGTCCCCGATGCCGCCCGCGGCATCGGGGACAGCGTTACGCTCGATCTGCCATCCACGACGTGTCGGCCCGAGAGGCTGCCATGATGCCGGACTGGGGTATCGCCAGCGACGCCGAACTGGTGGCCGCCTCGATCGCAGGCGACCGCTCCGCATTCGCCATGATCTACGACCGTTATGCGGACCGGCTGTTCGACTTCTGCGTCGGCATGCTGTGCGACCGCGACTCCGCCGCCGATTGTGTTCACGAGGCCTACTGCACGGCCGCGGTGCACCTGCCGGAGCTTCGCGAGCCCGACAAGTTGCGGCCCTGGCTCTACGCAGTCGCGCGCAACGAGGCGTTGCGCGTGATCCGCAAGCGTGATCGCGAGCGGGCGACCGAGGACATGCCGGACGTAGCGTCCGACCGGCCCGGTCCGGAAACCCTTGCGGCGCGTAGCGAATTGGCCAATCTCGTCGCGCAGGCCGCAGGCGGCCTGTCCGACCGCGACCAGTCCGTGCTCGAGCTGACCTATCGCCACGGCCTGGACGGACCCGAGCTGGCCGAAGCTCTCGGGGTCAGCGCCGCCAGCGCCAAGAAGATGACCCAGCGAATGCGCACCACGGTCGAGCGCTCGTTGGGTGCCCTGCTGGTATCCCGAAGGCTGAGCGAAAACCCGGACCGCTGCCCCGAACTCGCGGCAATCCTGAGCGGGTGGGACGGCCGCTTCACCATGCTGATCCGCAAGCGTGTATCCCGCCACATCGAGTCCTGCACCACGTGTGATCGGGAACGCCGCCGACTGGTCAATCCCGTCGCGCTCCTCGGCGGCGCGCCCGTGTTCGTCCCCGCCCCGGCGGAACTGCGCGAGCGCACCCTCCAGCGGGTCGTGCTGCCCCCGAGCCCGCAGAACGCGGGCGCCGACCGGGCTGCCGGGCATCTGCGGCTGCTGGCGGGCCTGGTCGGCGTCGCGGCGATCGTCGCCGCACTCGTGGTGACGATCGGCCACCGGCCCGACGGGCACGTGCCGGTCGAACCGGTCAATGTCACCAGCACCCGACCCGCCTCCACGTCGACTCTCCCGCTCATCGGCGGACCGCCGCCGCTCATCGGCGGACCGTCGCCGGCGGACACACTCCCTTCGACCGCCTCGACCACAACCCCTTCGGCGGCGCGCCAACCAGCGCCGGCTCCGCCTCCCCCGAATCCGACGCCGCCGCCGTCCACGGCGACCACCCACGCCCCGTCGGCACCGGCGGCGACGACGACCCCGCCCACCCCGACCACCACGATGGTGACCTCGCGGCCACCGTCCTCGACATCGCGGCCGAGCAGCCCGGTGACCGAGGAGGTGACCCCACTGCGGCCGCCCACCACCCCGCCCGACAGCGGTACCACCGGCGAACCCGGCACCACCGTCGTCAGAACCCCGCGTCAGCTACCGACACTGACCATCGTCACGACGACTCGGGACTTCTACTAGCCTCCTGGTCGCTAACCCACCGCCCGGGCGGACGCGCGCCCGGCAGCCCGGCCGGAGAACACGCAACCGCCCAGGAAGGTGCCCTCCAGCGAGCGGTATCCGTGCACCCCACCACCACCGAACCCGGCGGCCTCACCGGCGGCGTACAGCCCCGGAAGCACCGTCCCGTCACCGTGCAGCACCCGTGAGTCGAGATCGGTTTCCAAGCCGCCCAACGACTTCCGGGTCAGAATGTGCAGCTTGACCGCGATCATCGGCCCCGCCTTCGGATCGGTGAGCCGGTGTGGCGCGACGACCCGGCTGACCCGGTCGGCCAGATAGCCGCGGGCCGCCCGGATCGCGGTGATCTGGCTGTCCTTGGTGAAACGGTTCGCCACCTCACGGTCCCGGGCGGTCACCTCCGCCTCGACGACGTCGAAGTCGACCGGGACGACGCCGGGCACCGCGTTCATCGCCGTCACCAGCTCGCGCAGGCTGTCCGCGGTGACGAAGTCGACGCCCTTGTCGACGAACGCCCGCACGGGTGCGGGGCCGGACCTGGCGCGTTCCAGCAGCGCCCGCACGCTGCGGTTGGTCAGGTCCGGGTTCTGCTCCTGGCCGGACAGGCCGAACTCCTTGGCGACGATCCGCTCGTTGAGCACGAACCAGGTGTAGTCGTGGCCGGTCTCGGCGATGTACTGCAGCGTGCCCAGCGTGTCGAAGCCGGGATACAGCGGGGCCGGCAATCGCTTGCCGGTGGCGTCCAGCCACAGCGACGACGGACCGGGCAGGATCCGGATGCCGTGCAGCGGCCAGATCGGGTCGTAGTTGGTGATGCCCTCGGTGTAGTGCCACATCCGGTCGCCGTTGATGACGCTGGCGCCGGCGGCCTCGGAGATGCCGAGCATCCGGCCGTCCACGTGCGCGGGCACGCCGCAGAGCAGCTGTTCGGGCACCCGGCCCATCCGGGCCGGCCAGTTCTTGCGGACCAGCTCGTGGTTGCCGCCGATGCCGCCGCTGGCGACGATGACCGCCTGGGCGCGGAACTCGAAGTCACCGACGGTCTGCCGCGACGACGCCACCCCACGCGCCGCCGCGGACGGCTCCAGCACCGCGCCGCGCACCCCGACCACCGCCCCGTCCTCGACGATCAGCTCGTCGACGCGGCGGCGGTGGGCGAACCGGACCCGGTCGCCGGTCAGCCGGCGCGCGAAGATGTCGACCAGTGCCGGACCCGTTCCCCAGGTGATGTGGAACCGGGGTACCGAGTTGCCGTGGCCGCGGGCGTCGTAGCCGCCGCGTTCGGCCCACGCCACCAGGGCGAACGTCTGCAGGCCGCGGTCGCGCAGCCAGCGCCGTTTCTCCCCCGCCGCGAAGTCGACGTAGGCGTGTGCCCACTGGCGCGGCCAGTGGTCCTCGGGACGGTCGAAACCGGCGGTGCCGAGCCAGTCCTGCAGGGCCAGCTCGTGACTGTCCCGGATACCCAGCCGTCGCTGCTCGGGGCTGTCGACGAAGAACAGCCCGCCGAAGGACCAGAACGCCTGGCCACCGATGTTGGCCTCGTTCTCCTGATCCACCACCACAACGCGCCGGCCCCGCTCGATCAGCTCGCAGGCCGCCACCAGCCCGGCCAGCCCGGCTCCCACCACGATGACGTCAGCATCATCAGCCATGGCGCCAATCTAGCGAGTGGGGGCCTTACGCGGCGTCGGTCAGCGCAGGTCGGGGCAACCAGGTGTAAACGGTCGGCACGCACGAGTGCAGCAGCGCGAGGTCGACGGCGTCGAGCATGGCCTGCCGGGGACCCGAACGGCGCAGGTGCCGCGCGGCCACGGCGACCCGGACGACGCCCTCCCGGCGGGCACTGCGCTCGGCCGAGAGCACCAGTGTGCGGCACCACCACGGCTCGGTGAGGAAGCCCTCCCCGATGCCGAGCACCCGGGCCCGAACGGTCTGCCCGCGCACCAGGTCGGTGATGCCGGACAACCCTGCGACCAGACGGAAACCATTGCGCGGCAACGCCGTCAACGCTCCCGGCGAGACATTCCAGCCGGGCGCGGCGAACAGCCGGGTGCGCAGACCGAGGTGCTCGAGGACCCGGTCGGCGGCCATCAGCCGCAGGTTGGCCTCGTGGGCGGGCAGGCTGGCGAACTCCCCGCGGCGCTGCTTGGTCGCGGCCTCGTCGTAGCCGTGCAACACGATCGCGTCGCCGGCGGCGCGCCGATCGACCAGCCAGCCGACGGTGTCCCGGTCGCGGTCGAGTCGGTAGCCGCCCTTGATCCGGGGTGCGACGAGAAACGACGCGGGCACCCCACGCTCGTCGAGCCGGGCACGAAAGTCCGCGACGTCGCCGATCGTGCGGTCACTGACACCGGAGATCGAGACGATCAGTTGTCCTGCCACACCCGCAGTGTCGCAACGCGAGGTGTCCTGCCGGTGGACGACACGGCAAACCCCAGGTGACCATCGCGCTATCGACTGTGCTACCGACCCACGACGGCGTCGATGGCCGAGATCACCTCGGGGGCGTCCGGAGCGGTCCGGGGCCGGAACCGCCTGACCACCGTCCCGTCGGCGGCGAGCAGGAACTTCTCGAAGTTCCACTGCACGTCGCCGGCCTCACCGGCGTCGTCGGCGGCCCTGGTCAGCTCTGCGTAGAGCGGATGCCGGTCCGCGCCGTTCACGTCGGTCTTCGCCAGCAGCGGGAACGTCACGCCGTAGGTCGTCGAGCAGAACGTCGCGATCTCCTGCGGGGAACCGGGTTCCTGCCCCATGAACTGGTTGCACGGCACGCCGATCACGGTCAGGCCGCGGTCCGCGTAGTCCTCGGCCAGCTGCTCGAGGGCGGCGTACTGGGGCGTCAGCCCGCATTTGGAGGCGACATTGACCACCAGCGCGGCGCCGTCGGCCAACTCGGCCAGCGTGGTCGGCCTGCCGTCGAGGGTGGTGAGCGGGATGTCGGTCAGCGCGCTGTCGGTCATGACCGTCGACGGTACCCGCGCCTCACGTGCCGAACAGCATGCGGGCCACCCGCTGCGCGGTCGCGACCGGATCCCCGTCGGTGTCGATGGCGCCGTTGAGCCACAACATCGCGAACCCGTGCACCAACGCCCACGCGGCCAGCCCGGCGGCCTCGGGGTCCTCGGCGGCCCGGCGGTCGTCCAGCGTGCCGACACCGGCCGCCAGCTCGGCCCCCGCGGCCTCCCGGGCGGCGACGAGTTCGGCGTTGCCGGGGTCGACCAGGGAACGGTCGAACATCACCGCGTAGTGGCCGGGGTTCTGCACTGCGAAACTCACATACGCCAGTGCGGCGTCGCCGAATTCGGGGCGGGCCGCGGCCAGCGCGGCGGCCAGCATCCGCCAGCCCTGCGCCGCCAGCGCAGTGAACAGCCCGCGCCGGTCGACGAAGTGGTGCGCGGGCGCGGCGTGCGAAACACCCGCGGCGCGCGCAAGTTCACGCAGCGAGACCCCATCGGCGCCACGCTCCGCCACCAGGGCCGCCGCCCGATCCAGGATGACGGCCTTCAGGTCACCGTGGTGGTAGGTGTCCCGAACCATCGCTCGCACCGCCTGCGGCCGGCTTCGACTCGAGGGCCACGTCGAGCAGCCACGCGTATTGGAACGCCGCTTCCTTCCAGCGTTCGTAGCGGCCGCTGATCCCGCCGTGGCCGGCGTTCATCTCGGTCTTGAGCAGCACCTTGGCGCCCTCGGCGGCCGGATCGATCTGCGCGTGCCGCAGCGCGGCAACCCATTTCGCCGGTTCCACGTAGTAGACCCTGGTGTCGTTGAGCGACGTCATCGCCAGGATCGACGGGTAGTTCCTGGTCTCGACGTTCTCGTACGGGGAGTAGGACTTCATGTAGTGGTAGACGTCCGGGTCCTCCAGCGGGTTGCCCCACTCGTCCCACTCGGTGACCGTCAGCGGCAGCGACGGATCCAGGATCGTGGTGAGCGGGTCGACGAACGGCACCGTGGCCAGGATCCCGGCGAACAGGTCGGGGGCCATGTTGGCCACCGCGCCCATCAGCAGCCCGCCCGCGCTGCCCCCGTAGGCCACCATGTTCTCCGGCCTTGTGACATCGGTCCCGACCAGATGCGCTGCCACCGTGATGAAGTCGGTGAAGGTGTTGCGCTTCTCCAGGAGCTTGCCGTGCTCGTACCACGGCCGGCCGAGCTCGCCGCCGCCCCGCACGTGCGCGACGGCGAACACCATGCCGCGGTCGAGCAGTGAGAGCCGGGCGATGGAGAACCGGGGATCCTCACAGGATTCGTAGGCGCCGTAGCCGTACATCAGCACCGGAGCCGGGTGCTGCAGGCCCACCCGGTGCACGATCGATATCGGGATACGCGCACCGTCGGGCGCCACCGCCCAGTCGCGCCTCTCGACGTAATCGTGCGGCCGGTAGTCGCCCAGCACCGGCTGTTCGCGCAGCAGCGTGCGGTCGCCACTGGCCAGGTCGAGGTCGTAGATCCGCACCGGGGTGACGAACGAGGTCGCACCGATGCGCAGCTTCGGCGCGCTCCAGTTCGGGTTCGCCGACAGGCCGACCGACATCAGTTCGGATTCGAACGTGATGTCCTGCGGCTCAGCGTATCCGGTGTCATCGAGCGGCCACAGCTGGATGCGCGGCAACGCCTCCCGCCGATAGCTCACCACCAGCTGATCGGCGAACGCGTCGACGGAGTCCAGCCGAACGTCGTGGCGGTGCTCGATCAGCGTGCGGCACGCGGCCGGATCACTGACCGGCGCCTCGACGAGGGTGAAGTTCTCGGCTCCGTCGTTGTGCAGGATGAGGAAGCGGTCCTCGCCGGCCACCACGGCGTGGTCGACGGAGTATTCGACGGATTCGCGGCGCGGCCAGATCGTGGCGAACTGCGCCCGCGGGTCGGTCGCGTCACCGTAGAGCAGCTCCGAGGTGACCGCGCTCCCCGCGGCGATGACGACGTACTTGTTGCTCCGGGTGCGGCCGACGGCCACCCAGAACCGTTCGTCGGGTTCGTGATACACCCGCTCGGCGGGCAATCCCGAGGCCAGCCGGTGCCGCCACACGGTGTCCGGCCGCCAGGCGTCGTCGACGGTCACGTAGTACAGGGTGCGGTTGTCGGCGCCCCAGGTGGCCCCGGCGCCGATGCCGATGATCTCATCCGGGTAGGCCTGGCCGGTGCGCAGGTCCTTGAACCGCAACGTGTACCGCTCGTCGCCCTTGACGTCGACGGAGTAGGCCAGGATGTTGCCGTCCACGCTGACCGTGGCCGCGCCCAGCGCGAAGAAGCTGTGCCCCTCCGCCTCGACGTTCTCGTCGAGCAGGATCTGCTCGCCCGGGATCTCGGCGTCCTCGCTGAGCTCCGGGGGATTCCAGTCATCGGGATCTGTCACCGGACAACGGCATTGGACCCCGTACTGCTTGCCCTGGAAACTGCGGCCGTAGTACCACCACTCGCCCCGGCGGGTCGGCACCGAGAGGTCGGTCTCCTTGGTCCTGGCCTTGATCTCGTCGAAGATCTTCTGCCGCAGCGGCGCAAGGTCTGCCGTCACGTGGTCGGTGAAATCGTTCTCCGCCTCGAGATAGTCGACGACCTCCTGGCTGGACTTGTCCCGCAGCCACTCATAGGGGTCGTCGAACACGTCGCCATGATGTTCGCGGCGGGTGTCGACCCGCTTGGCCACCGGCGGCTTCACACCGTACCCCCGATCCAGTCGTCGAAACGAAGACCCGAAATGCGTTCGTATGCCTCGATATAGCGCGCCCTGGTGGCCTCGACGATGTCGGCGGGCAGCGGTGGTGGCGGGCGGTCGCCGTGCCGGTCCCACCCGGAGGCCGGGCTGGTCAGCCAATTGCGCACGAACTGTTTGTCGAAACTGTTCTGCACGACACCCTCGCGGTAGTCCGCAGCGCTCCAGTACCGCGACGAGTCCGGGGTGAACACCTCGTCGGCCAGCTTGAGCCGCCCGTGGGCGTCGACGCCGAACTCGAACTTGGTGTCGGCGACGATGATGCCCTTCTTCAGCGCGTGGTCGGCCCCCTGGATGTAGGTCTGCATGGTCAGCCGGCACAGCTGGTCGGCCCGCACCGCCCCGACCAGCCCGATCACGTCGCTGTAGGTGATGTTCTCGTCGTGCAACCCGAACTCGGCCTTGCTCGCGGGAGTGAACAGCGGTTCGGCGAACCTGCTGGCCTCGACCAGCCCCGGCGGCAGCGCGATCCCGCACACCTTGCCGGTCTTCTGGTAGTCGATCAACCCGGAACCGGTGAGGTAGCCGCGGGCCACCGCCTCCACCGGCAGCATCTCCAGCTGCTCGACCACCAGCGCGCGGCCCAGCACCTCCTCGGGGATGCGCTCGTCGTCGGGCGGACCGGCCAGGTGGTTGGGCGCCTCCACCAGGTCGAAGAAGAACACGCTCATCGCCGTGAGGATCCGGCCCTTGTCCGGGATCTCGGAGTCCAGGATGTAGTCGTAGGCCGAGATCCGGTCCGTGGCGACGAACAGCAGATGCCCGTCGTCGATGCGGTAGAGCTCGCGAACCTTACCGCTGGCCAGATGCTGGTAGTCGGACAGAGCGGGACGCATCGGGTCAGCCTAACGGTCGGCCCGGGCACGCCCGTGTGTTGTGATCGATCCCATGAAAACGCAGTGGGTTCCCTACGCCACGACGCCCGCGCGGCTGGTGTGGCAGTTGATCAGCGACGTCGTGGTGATCACCTGGACGACGATCTGGGTGTTCGTCGGCATGGCGGTGCACTCGGCGGTGTCGGTGATCGCCGACTTCGGCTACCAGGTCCAGGGCGGTGCCGCCGGTATCGCCGGCGGCCTGGATTCGGCAGGTGACAGTGCGGAAGGGGTCCCGTTGATCGGCACCTCGCTGGCCGGTCCGCTCGACTCCGCGGGCAGTGCCGCGCGCGAGATCGCCGACGCCGGGCAGTCGCTGGGGGTGACGGCGGGCTGGCTGGCCTGGGTGCTGGCCCTGGCGGTGGCCGCGCCCCCGGTGCTGGCGCTGCTGATGCCGTGGCTGTTCCTGCGGGTGCGGTTCGCCAGGCGCAAGTGGACCGTCGTCACGCTGGCCTCGACGGTGGCCGGCGAGCAGCTGCTGGCGCTGCGGGCGCTGGCCAACCGGCCGCTGCCCAAACTCGCCGCGGTCAGCAGCGACCCGGCCGGCGCGTGGCGCTACCAGGACCCGGTGGCCATCCGCGGGCTCGCTGCGCTGGAGTTGCGGGCGGCGGGTATCCGCGCCAAGGGCGTGTGGCGGGTCAACCACCCGTGATTTGGGTGTAGTTCGTCACGCTCCGCATGACGTTCCACACCCAAATCACCTAGGGTTCGAGCGCGACGACCAGGTGGCGGATTCCGGTGTGCCGGTTGCTGCGGGTCCACTCCACCGGCCCGGCCGGCCGCACCGAGGCGTACCGGCCCAGCAGTTCGCCGAACAGCACGCGCAGCTCCAGCCGGGCCAGGTTGGCGCCGAGGCAGTAGTGCACGCCCTGACCGAAGCCCAAGTGCGGGTTGGGCTTACGCCCGACGTCGAACCGGTCGGGGTCGTCGAACACCGCACCGTCGCGGTTGGCCGAACCCTCCCACACCAGCACTTTCTGGCCGGGTTCGACGGTGTGCCCGCCCAGTGTCGCGGTCCGGGTCACGGTGCGCCGTTTCGACGGTGACGGCGAGGTCCACCGGATCATCTCCTCGATGGCGGTGGGCAGCAGCGACGGATCGGCCCGCAACGCCTGATAGGCCTGCGGGTGTTCGGCCAGCGCCAGCAGCCCACCGGCGATCGCGTTGCGGGTGGTCTCGGCGCCCGCGCTGAACAGCAGGTTGAAGAACAGATAGCTCTCGATGTCGGACAGCTCGGGATCGTCGGAGTTGACGACGACCGAGAGCATGTCGTCGCTGGGCTGTGCCCGCTTGGCCGCGATCAGCTCCTGGCCGTAGGCGAACATCCGCGACCCCGCCTCCTCGACGGACATCCGGGTGATGGAGGCCTTGCGGGAGCCGCCGAAGTCGAAGCTCGGCTCGATCGCCTCGAACAACCAATGCCGTTCGGACTCGGGCACTCCCAGCAGGATGCAGATCATCTGCATGGGCACCTCGGCGGCCACGTCGACGAGGAAGTCGAATGGCTCGGCAGGCGTCACGTCGTCGAGCAGCCGGCCGGCCCGGGCACGCAGGTCGTCCTCCACCCGCCCGATCATCCGCGGGGTCAGGCCCGAGCTGACCAGCCGGCGCACCGCGGCGTGGCGCGGATCGTCCATCATGTTGAGCAACTGGCCCGCGATCGGCAGGTCCTGCAACAGGGTGCCGCCGAACGGCCTGTCCCCGCCGGTCACCGACGAGTACGTCTGCGGATCCCGCAACACCGCAAGGGTTTCCGCGTGGGTGGCCACCGACCAGAAGCCCTCGCCGTCGGGGGTGTTCTCGGTGGGCGGATGCCAGAAGACCGGCGCCAGTTCGCGATGCAGCGCGAACAGATGGTGGGGGAACCCGTCGGCGAAGTTGTCCAGATCGGTGTAGTCGATCCGAGCCAGCTCCGCCGCCACGGTCACAGAATGGCGCCCGAGGTGTACTTCGCCGCTTCGGGATATCGGCCCACCAGGTCGTCGACGGCGGCGACCACCCGGTCGACCTGATCGCCGGCCGCGCCGATGAACGCCTGCTTGTCGGCCAGCGCGTCCTCCAGCGCGACGCGGTCCAGCGGCAGCCGTGGGTCGGCGGCCAGCCGGTCCAGCAGGTCGGGTTCGGCCCCCCGCTCGCGCATGTTAAGCGCCACCGCGACGGCATGTTCCTTGATGACCTCGTGGGCGGTCTCGCGTCCGACGCCGGCGCGTACCGCGGCGATCAGGATCCGCGTGGTGGCCAGGAACGGCAGGTAGCGGTCCAGTTCACGCTGGATCACCGCGGGGTAGGCGCCGAACTCGTCGAGCACCGTCAGGAACGTCTCGGTCTGCCCGTCGAGCGCGAAGAACGCGTCCGGCAGCGCGACGCGGCGCACCACCGAACAGAACACGTCGCCCTCGTTCCACTGCGCGCCCGCGAGTTCGGCGGCCATCGACCCGTAGCCGCGCAGGACGACCTGCAGGCCGTTGACCCGCTCGCAGCTGCGGGTGTTCATCTTGTGCGGCATCGCCGAGGATCCCACCTGCCCGGGCGCGAAACCCTCGGTGACCAGTTCGTGCCCGGCCATCAGCCGGATGGTGTGGGCCAGCGACGACGGCCCCGCACCGAGCTGCACCAGCGCCGACACCACGTCGTGGTCCAGCGACCGCGGGTAGACCTGCCCGACGCTGGTGAGGATGTCGGTGAAGCCGAGAAACTGCGCGACCCGGGTCTCCAGTTCGGCCAGCCGCGACGTGTCGCCGTCGAACAGGTCCAGCATGTCCTGGGCGGTGCCCATCGGGCCCTTGATGCCGCGCAGCGGGAACCGCTCGATCAGCTCGCCGACCCGCTGCAGCGCCACCAGCATCTCCTGGGCCGCCGACGCGAAGCGCTTCCCCAGCGTGGTGGCCTGAGCGGCGACGTTGTGGCTGCGGCCCGCCATCACCAGATCGCGGTAGAGCGCGGCGCGCTCGGCCAGCCGCGCCACCACGGCCACACCGTGGGCGTGCACCAGTTCCAGCGACCGCCGGATCTGCATCTGCTCGACGTTCTCGGTGAGGTCCCGGCTGGTCATGCCCTTGTGCACGTGCTCGTGTCCGGCCAGCGCGTTGAACTCCTCGATGCGCGCCTTGACGTCGTGGCGCAGCACCCGCTCGCGGTCGGCGATCGATGCGAGGTCGACGTTCTCGAGCACCCGTTCGTAGTCGGCCAGCACCCCGTCGGAGACCGGGACGCCGAGCTCGGCCTGGGCACGCAGCACGGCCAGCCACAGCCGGCGCTCGGCGACGATCTTGGCCCGCGGCGACCAGATCGCCACCATCTCCTCGCTGGCGTAGCGATCGGCCAGCACATTCGGGATAGGCACGGGGATGCTCACGAACACACAGCCTATCGGGCCGGCGTGGCGCCGCGATGCGGCACAGTAGGCCCATGTACTTCGTCGGTCTGGACCTCGCGTGGGGCCAGCGCAAGCCCACCGGCATCGCGATCGTCGACGATGCCGGCAGGCTCATCACCGCTGCTGCGGCCACCGACGACACGAGCATCCGCACCGCGCTGGCACGCTATGTCGAAGGTGACTGCGTGGTGGGCTTCGACGCGCCCATCGTCGTGACCAACCCGACCGGTCAGCGGCCCGCCGAGCGGGCGCTCAACGCCGACTTCGCCCGGTTCCAGGCCGGCGCGCATCCCGCGAACACCGGCAAGCCCGAGTTCGCCGACGGCACCAGGGCCGGGCGGCTGGCAGATGCGCTGGACCTCGACATCGACCCGCACTCCACGGCGGCGCGGCGCGCGCTGGAGGTGTACCCGCACGCGGCGACCGTCGCGTTGTTCCGGTTGGGGCGCACCCTGAAATACAAGGCCAAGCCGGGCCGCAGCATCGCCGGGTTGCGCACCGAACTGCTTCGGCTGATCGAGTACATCGAGGGGCTGGCCTCCGCCGAACCCGCGCTGCGGGTCGCCGACTGCGCCGACTGGGCCGCGCTGCGCGCGACGGCCGCCGGCGCCGAGCGCAAGAGCGATCTGCGCCGCGTCGAAGATCCGGTGGACGCGGTCATGTGCGCCTACGTCGCGATGTACAGCGTGCGCCGGCCCGACGACGTGACGTACTACGGTGACGCGACGACCGGGTGCATCGTGACGCCGACGCTGCCCGCCGATCTCGAGCCGGCCCCGCCGGAGGCGACCCCGGGCGCGGTACACGATGCCATCGCGACCTATGCCGAGCGCCGGCCACAGCTCGCGGAGTCGACCGAACGCTATCGGTCGGCGGTGACCCGGTTGCTCGACGACGCGGGCATCAACTTCCTCAGCATCACCGCCCGCACGAAGTCGGTCACATCGTTCGCCGCGAAGGCCGACCGCCATGTTGACGGAAACCGGCTCTACACCGATCCGCTCTCCGAGATCACCGACCAGATCGGGCTGCGGGTGATCACCTACCTGCGCGACGACGTCGATGCGGTCGCCAACCTCCTCGGCGAAGAGATGCGCCTGCTCGACGACCGCGACATGGGCGTCGAGACCGCCAGCGAGGGTCGGTGGGGCTACGCCAGCAGGCACCTGCTGGTGGCCGTCGAGGGCGAACAGCAGCCCGCCTCGGTCCAGGTGCGGACGATCCTGCAACACGCGTGGGCCGAGTTCGAGCATGACGTCCGGTACAAGGGGTCGATTCCCGAGGAGGACGCCCCCGACCTGGACCGGCGCTTCACGCTGGCCGCGGGCCTGCTCGAACTGGCCGACCGCGAGTTCTCCGCGATCCGCGACCGGCTGCGGTCCGCCGCGCCGTCGGAGCGTATGCCACGGCCCACCAGCGACCCCCGGATCCCCACGCCGGTGCTGGCGACCTATCTGGGCAACCGGTTCCCCGACGCCGGCTGGTCACGTACCGACCACTACTCGTGGATCGCCGGTCTGCTGCTGGATCTGGACATCGACTCCGTCGACGGAGTGGAGTCAGTGCTCAACAGTGTCGACACCGACGCGGTCAACGCCGCGATGGACTACCGGTACCCGGCGGGGGCGGTACGCAGGCTCGACGACGTGCTGCTCGCGGTGTTCGGTGACCGTTACATCCAACTCGACGGAAACGCTCACCGAACCAAGCTGCTGGACAACAGATTTGCCCGGCTCGCCAACGTCGGGCCCGCGGGAAGGTCAGAATGACTCGAGAAAGCCTCAGGAATTCCGGCCGCGTGGCGATCGCCTATCTCATAGCGCTCGCACTGGCCTGCCAAACCGATTTTCCCGCCCACGCGGAGACGACCGACCTCGGCTGCCGGCGCCTCGTCGCTGCCGTCGACCACATGCGCAACGATCTGGTCTTCCCGCCGCAGTTTTCTCAGGCGAATCCGACCAAAGAGGGCACAGAGTTCGATCCGAACCGATATTTCGAGGCATTCACTCATCTGAGAATGCGCGACGGCTACGTGCTGGACTACGTCTACCACCAAGACGGTGTAGGCGGATATCCGCTGCTCTACGCACGCCCTGCCAACCAGCCTCCCTACGCACGTGAGAGTGATTACCGCGCAGTGCCGGATCACCCCGACTACCTGGCGTTCGTCGTGCCGCAGGACAGCCCAGAGGGCTATTTCGAATTTGTGGTGTTCGTGATGTCGGCGAACCAGTTCTACCGGGACTGGCATGCCGAGTATAACGATTGGCGGGTACTGTGCGGCGCAGCTGACATCGAGGAAACCATCCAATCCCTGGCCGGTCCGGACTTCGCCGGCCGGCCGATGACTGCAGAACAGATACGAGCGGCGCACGCTATCGAGGACCCCACGCCCTCCGTGGTGATGAACGATCAAACTGCAACCGTCACGATGCTGGCTTTCACCAAATGGGGTGGGTTCTATCGTCGAACCCGCACGATAAGCCGTGAAAACCATTCGATTCTGGACGAGGGCTCCGGCGACGGCAACACCCCACTCGTCGATTACGACTGCGGCATCGCCTTGAAGCCTTAGCTCGACTCGTTGCGCTCGAGAATCTCTTTCATTTCCTCGAGCTCACCCCTGATGTGTTCGACCACTTTGCGTCTGGCATTCCTGGTGAGGCCCGCGATGAACGTGAATCGTATTTTCGTTGTGAGCAGGCAGCCTTCGCCGCGGGGTTCCAGAAATTCTTCTACGGTGGTCATGAACAGCGAAGTCGGAAACAGGAACTCCGTGCCGATATATTTATCCATCTCGACGCGGGTGACCTTGCCCCGGACCTTTTGTTCCCTGCCGGATATTGGGGATATCTGCCTGAAGTAGAAGCTCACATCGGGATGCTCGAGGTTCGGATCCACGATGTTGACGACACGCTCGATATGGTCTTCGCTCACCTCGGTGTAGTGCTTGTCGTAGTCGACAAGGAACTGAAATACCTCTTCGGGCGGCGCCTGTATTTCGATATCGATCTGTTCAATCACATCTTGCAGCTCACGACGCTGAGATAATGCGTAAACGATGCTATCGCGACCCGGGGTCTCGGCGAAGCCGGGTTTGGTGTCTGCGTCGAGTACCCGTGGACCTGCGTGAAGCTCAGTCGGGAGCCGAGCCGAGATGCGTCGGATCGGCGAGGCGCCCGCCGGTCCCGCGGTTGACCAGCCGGGTGACGAAGAACAGCACGACCCCGATCGCGACCAGCGCCCCGGCGACGACGTACTGCTGCCCCGGCCGCCCCGCCAGCGGGGTCACCAGGTAGAGCGACACCACGACACCGATCACCGGCAGCACGGTCGGGGTGCGGAAGTGCTCGGCGGACGGACGGACGTCACGACGCAGCACCAGCACCGCGACGTTGACCACCGCGAAGACCGCGAGCAGCAGCAGGCTGGTGGTGCCGCCGAGCACCGAGATCGCGTTGTCATCGGCGAAGACCGACACGTACAGGATCAGCGCGCAGGCGATCAGGGTGGTGAACAGGATCGCCGCCCACGGCGAGCGCAGGGTCGGATGCACGGTCCCCAGCACCGCAGGCAACACCTGCTGGCGCGCCATCCCGTAGACCAGCCGGCTGGCCATCAGCATGTTGATCAGCGCGGTGTTCGACACGGCGAACATGGTCAGGAACGGCAGGATCTTGTCCATCGGCAGCCCGGGGGCGCCGGCCCTGACCACCTCGACGAGCGGCGTCTCGCTGGCCGCCAGCTGCCCGACCGGCACCAGCGCGACCGCGACGATCGAGACGAGGACGTAGGCGACGCCAGCGATCGTCAGGCCGGAGAGCAGGATCTTCGGGAAGGTCCGGACCGGATCCTTGGTCTCCTCGGCCATGTTCACCGAATCCTCGAACCCGACCATCGCGAAGAAGGCCAGCGAGGTCGCGGCGGTGACCGCGACGAAGATGTTCTTGTCCCCCGACGTCTGGAACGCGACGACCCGGCCGAAGTCCACATCGCCACCCGAGAACGCCCACAGCCCGACGAGGACCACCGCCGCCAGGCCGGTGATCTCGATGATGGTCAGGACGACGTTGAGTTTGACGCTCTGCGCGACGCCGCGGAAGTTGATCAGCGCGAGCACGACCATGAACAGCACCGCCAACAGCGCGACCCCGGTCTTCGAGGCGTGCACCCCGGCCCCTTCGAAGAGGTTCGCGGCGAACGCTCTCGATGCCGTTGCCGCCGAGGTGATTCCCGAGCTCATCACCACGAAGGCGACCAGGAAGGTGACGAAGTGGATCCCGAAGGCCTTGTGCGCGTACAGCGCTGCTCCCGCCGCCTTCGGGTACCTGGTGACCAGCTCGAGGTAGCTGAGGGCGGTGACGGTGGCGACGGCGAACGCCACCAGGAACGGAAGCCACGCCGCCCCACCCACCTCGGCGGCGACGTCACCGACAAGCACGTATATGCCGGTCCCCAGAATGTCGCCGACGACCAACAGCAGCAGCAGGCCCGGTCCCAGCACCCGCCTGAGCTCGGGCCGGCTCTCCCCGTCGTCACCGTTGGTCAGATCGCGACCCAACTTCGCGCGGTACCGGTCATCGCGGACACCTCGTCGAGGAACGCCGCGACCGCATGCGGATCCTGGCGGCGCTGCCAACCGAACGTCGTCGGGCGCTGGGCCCGGTCGTGCCAGAAGTGTCCGGGGGTCGAGTCCGGGCGGGTGGCCACCAGCCACACCGCCGTGTCGGCGCCGTCGGTGGTGTCGCGCAGCAGCGGCCGGGTGACGCTGCGGAACGTGGGAAGGGCGTCGGCGACGCCGGGGGTCTCCACCCAGCCCGGGTGGGCGCTGTAGACGTGCACCCCGGTGCGCGCCAGCCGGCGTGCCCACGCGTCGGCGAGCACCACCTGCATCCGTTTGGTCCGCGCGTAGACCCGCACGCCGTTGTAGGGGCCGTCGCGCGACTCCAGCTCGTCCTCGGTCCACCGCTTCAGCGGCGCGGTGTACATGCCGCCGGACGACATGAACACCACCGCCGACTCGTCGGGATTGCGCAGCAGGCCCAGGAGCCGCTCGGTCATCAGGTGCGGGCCGAGCACATGGCAGGCGAGCTGGGTCTCGTGGCCCTGAGGCGTCTCGCCACGCTGTTTGGGCATCACCCCGGCGTTGTGCACCAGCCCGTGCAACCCGTCGACGCGCCCGGCCAGGTCGTCGGTCCAGGTCCGCACCGCGTCGAGATCGGAGACGTCGCAGACCTCCTCGATGACCGTGCCCCCGGAGGAGCCCGGCACCGACGCGCGGATCACGCCCGCACTGTGGCTGACCTTCTCCGCGTTGCGGCCGAGCAGGTGCACGGTGGCGCCGAGGCGCGCGAACGACCCGGCCATCGCCTCCCCGATGCCGGCGGTCGCCCCGGTGACCACCACCCGCCTGCCGGCCATCGACCCCGGCGCCGGGTCGGCCGGCCACCACAGCCGCCGCAGGCCGGAACCCAGCTTCGTGTAGCCGAGGACGACCGATCGGTCCAGGGCGGCATCGGCGACGGCGCTGATATTGTCGGTGATCGTCACGGGGGAAAAGTAACCGCCTGGGCCACGACGCAAACTAGCCGAACGGCGCGAGCACGTCGATGACGTCGATCAGCGTCGCCCTGGCCGTCTCCCGTGGGCCGTCCCCGTCCCCGACGAGCGCCGCGACCACCGCTCCGTCCACGGCGCACACCAGCGCGGTGAGCAGTTCGGTGCGAACCGACCGACCGGATCGCTCGACGACCTCGACGACGGCGTCGGTGCGCTGTCGCAGGATGCGCCGCTGGATGTCGCGCAGGCTCGGCTGGCGGGCACACGCGATGTAGCGCTCGTAGCGCGAGATCAGGTGCTCGGTGACCCGTTCCGGGCTGTCGCCGACGAGCAGGTCGACCAAGACGTCGGCGGTCGACTCGGCTCCGCGGCGGCGGCGCGACAGCGCCGACACCCGGTCGTGCAACTGTTGGCTCTCCCGCGTCTCGACGTACTCGACGGCCTTGGCGACCAGGTCGTCGAGCGACGAGAAGTAGTAGGTCGTCGACGCCAGCGGAAGGCCGGCGCGGCGCGCGACGGCGCGGTGCCGGACGGCGTCGAAGCCACCCTCGCACAGCAGATCGGCAGCGGCGCTGACCAGCGCACACCGCCGACGTTCTCCCTTGGGAGTGACTGCTGCGGTCACCCTTAGCATGCTGCCAGTCACAGGGTTTGGCCATCGTGCTTTCGGCCAAACGTCAGGCTTTACTCCACCGGGCCCGATGGCATGATGGCGCGCATGTCTGCCATCGACCGCCGGGCGGTCCTGCAATTCGGCCTGCGGGCCGGCGTCGCGGCCGCGGCCGGTGTCGCCGGAGTGTCCGCGCTCGGAACCGCATTGGCCGCAGCAGCACCGCCGGCACCGCTGGCACCACCGGCACCGACCTACCAGACCGGGTCGTTCATCTCGGCGGCACGCGGTGGCGCAGCGACCAACTGGGTGATCGCCCGCCCGCCCGGCCAGAGCGCACCGCTTCGGCCGGTGATCCTGCTGCACGGCAAGGACTCCAGCGCGAGCACCGTGATGTCGATGGGGGCCGAGCAGTTCCTCGCCGACGCGGTGCATGCCGGCGTGCCGCCGTTCGCGCTGGCCGCGGTCGACGGGGGCAACGGCTACTGGCACCGGCGCGCCTCCGGCGACGACGCCGGCGCCATGGTGCTCGACGAGTTCGTTCCGTTGCTCGGCGAACAGGGCCTGGACGTCTCCCGGGTGGGGTTCCTCGGCTGGTCGATGGGTGGTTACGGGGCGATGCTGCTGGGTTCGCGGCTCGGCACGGGCCGGACCGCCGCGGTCTGCGCGGTCAGCCCCGCGTTGTGGACGGCACCCGGCGCCGCCGCTCCCGGTGCGTTCGACGGCCCGGACGACTACGCGGCCAACAGCGTCTGGGGTTCGCCGGCGCTGGATGCGATACCGCTGCGCATCGACTGTGGCTATGACGACCCGTTCTACTCGGCGACCCATCAGTTCATCGCGCAGCTGCCGACGCCACCGGCAGGCGGGTTCTCCCCCGGTGGCCACAATGCGGCGTTCTGGTCCTCACAGCTGACCCCCGAGCTGGTCTGGATGGCGCCGCTACTGACCGCCTAAACGGTGATCCGGCCCTCGGCGGCCGCCAGACCGATGTCGCTGCGAAAGTGGCTGCCGGGCAGGCGAATCGAGGCGATCCGCGCATAGGCGGCAGCGCGCGCTGCGGCCAGGTCGGCTCCGACGCCGACCACCGACAGCACCCGGCCACCGGACGACACGACGGCGCCGTCGTCGCGGCGCGCCGTGCCGGCGTGCAGCACGCCCTCACCCTCCGCACCGTGGATCACGTCTCCGACCCGCGGCCGGCTCGGGTAGTTCTCGGCGGCGACGACGACGGTGACCGCGGCCCCGTCCCGCCACCGCAGCGGCGGCTGGGCGGCCAGGTCGCCGGTGGCCGCGGCCCGGAGCAGCTGCCCCAGCGGCGATTCCAGCAGCGCGAGCACGGCCTGGGTCTCCGGATCGCCGAACCGGCAGTTGAACTCGACGACGGCCGGTCCGTTGGAGGTGATCGCCAGGCCGGCGTAGAGCAGCCCGGAGAATGCACAGTCGCGGGCGACGAGTTCGGCGGCAACGGGTTCGACAACCTCCTCGACGATCCGCGCGGTCATCTCGTCGGACAACCAGGGCAGTGGGGTGTAGGCGCCCATGCCGCCGGTGTTGGGCCCGCTGTCACCGTCGCCCACCCGCTTGAAATCCTGGGCGGGCAGCAGCGGAACCACGGTCTTCCCGTCGACGACGCAGAACAGCGACACCTCGGGGCCGTCGAGGAAGGACTCCAGCAGCACCGGGTGCCCGGCCTCGAGCAGGCCGGCCGCGTGGGCGCGGGCGGCGTCGCGGTCCGCGGTGACCACCACGCCCTTGCCCGCGGCCAGACCGTCGTCCTTGACGACCCACGCCGGGTAGCCACCGGGCGGCCCGAACCGGTCCAACGCGGCGTCCAGGTGCGCCGGGTTGTCGACGATCTCGCTGGTCGCGGTGCGCACGCCCGCGGTCGCCATGACGTCCTTGGCGAACGACTTCGAGCCCTCGATGCGCGCGGCGGCCTTGGTCGGGCCGAAACAGGCGATGCCGGCCTCGCGCACCGCGTCGGCGACGCCGAGCACCAGGGGCACCTCGGGCCCGATCACCACCAGGTCGGCGCCGAGCCGGCGGGCCAGCGCGGTGACCGCCTCGCCGGAGGTCATGTCCACCTCGTACTGATCGGCGACGGCGGCGGTGCCGGCGTTGCCGGGCGCCACGGACAGCGTCTCGACCTCCGGGTCTCGGCGCAGTGCGAGCAGCAGCGCGTGTTCACGGGCTCCGGATCCGACCACCAGGACGTGCACAGGTGCCCACCCTAATCGCAGTGCGGCCGCGGGTCGCGGATTACCGATACCGGGTGATCACCCAAGTCATTCGTCATCGACCCCGGCCGGCGCCCGCGCAGCGGCGAGCGGTTGCGCACTACCTGCGCCGTTGGGTGGACGCCGCGCTACCCCACGGATGCTGGAGCCGAGAGGTAGCGGCTTCCTGGTGCTGACCCTGCCGGGGGGCGGTTGACCGCTCAGACCACGGTCAGCGGCAACGACTTGCGGTCGCCGAACTCGAAAGTGGACCCACCACTGAACTTCACGACGGACACCTCGGAGAGTTCCTCGGCCGCGGTGTCGGTGACGGCGACGTGTGCGGTCCAATCGGTCTCCGTTCCGGTCACCTCGACGTCGAGATGCGGGTCCACCGCCTGCACACAGGCCTGCAGTGGCCGCCTTTCCGCGGGCCCGGTCAGCGCGATCCAGGCGCCGTCGTCATGCGCCGGCGAGCGACGCACCGTGACGGTGTCCGGACCGAACGCGGCATCCACGTAGGCCGCCGGGTTGAACAACGGGTGGACCTGCAGGGTCGCGACCGCGCCCTCGACGCCGCCCGGCAGCCCGAGCGCGGCGTGGATGCGCTCGGCGGCGACCCCGGCCAAGCCGGTCAGCTGCTTGACGCCGATCTCCCTGGCGAGTTCGGCATCGGTGCCCGCGCGCGCACCGACGGCGAGCACGAACGACAGGTTCAGCAGGTGCATCTGCAGACAGACCTCGTCGGCCATCCGCACCAGCGCCGAATGGGAGAACACACCGAAGTCGACGTCGGAGAGCAGCGGACCCGAGTAGTCGCCCCGCCCGTCGTCGGCGGGATCGATCGGGTCCAGATCCGTTCGGGCCGCGCGGGTCCGCGCGATCACCTCCAGGGCGGGATGATCGGCGATCTCCGGGTACGAGTCGTCGATGATCACCGTCCACGCGCAGTGCGGATGCCGGTCGGCGGGCAGCCGCGGTGGCCGGTGGATCGGCCGGATCTGCGCCCTGCGGTTGGTGGCCACCGCCGTCGCGTCGAACGTCGGATCCTCAATGTCATGGCACATCCCGCGGACGTAGTCCTCGCCCATCGGTTCGACGTCGAGCAGCGCGCCGCAGTGATCGAGATGGAACTCGCCGTGCCAGCGGTCATGCACCGTGTAACGGAAGTCCATGAACTGCGGTGGCGCGCCGATGTCGAGCTGCAACCCCTTGAAGATCGTGACGACGTCGGTGCCTTCGTACTTCAGCGCCTTCTGCATCCGTTTGGTGTAGATCGGGCTGGCACCCATCCATTCCTCGATGGCGATCTGCAGCATCTCTTCACGGCCGAAATTGCTGATACACCAGGCCATCCCGGACCTATCGATCAGCTGGCCGATCAGCAGCAGCTCGGGCACCAGGGCGGCGAGCTGTTCGCGCGAGAGCGCTGCGTACCTACTTGTCATGAACTCTGCCTCCGGAGTGCATCTCCACCGCTGCGTTCACATTCGCTCGCCTTTTCTCGGCCGTGTCCTCGGTCAAGCCCTTCTCCGCCGCCTTCTTCCGCTGCTTGGCCACCTTGGAGACCACACCGTCGAGCTTGGAACCCAGCGGGAAACCCAGGTAGTGCGTGAGGAACACCGCCATCTCCTTGAGCTCCTCGACGCTGAGCTCCCCGTTGGCCAGCGCCGCGTTCGCCTGGATCTCGGCCAGGTCGGCGTTGCCGACCGCGGTGACCACCGTGAGCGTCATCATCCGCTTCTCACGCATCGACAGCCCCGGGCGCGTCCAGATGGTCCCGAAAAGATGGTCGACGGTCAGGTCGAAGAACGGGTCGCCCTCGATGTTGGGCATCTCCCAGCCGTAGACCTCGTTCATCTTCTCGAGGCCCTTCTTGCGAAGCTCGTCCATGTCTGTCACTCCTTACCGGTCGAGGTGGTGTGTGGCACGCCGAGTCCGGCGGCCAGGTCCCGCAGTGCGATCTCGGCCAGTGGCAGCTCCACGCCGGTGGCATCGCCGAGCGCGAGCGCCAACCGCAGATCCTTTTCGGCCAGCCCACGGGTGTGCACGAACATGTCGTACAGGAAATGTCCGGGCGGAAGCGGTTTGGTGTCGTCACGCGCCATGATCGCGCCGGGCCCGCCGCTCTGCGTGTCGCTGTGCCGCACCACCCTGCCCAGCTTCTGCAGATCGATGCCGGAGGCCTCGGCCAGCCGCTGGGCCTCGCAGGCGGCGGCGAAGCCGATGAACGTCAGCATGTTGCGCGCCAGCTTCATCCGGGTTCCGGCCCCCGGCTCGCCGGCACGCACCACCATCGAGGCCCACTGCTTGAACACCGGCTTGACGAGGTCGTACGCCTCGTCGTCGGCGCCGACCATGACGGCCAGCTCGCCCTTCTCCGCCGCGCCGGCACCTCCGGAGACCGGAGCGTCGACGATGTGAATTCCCCTGGGCCGCAACTGTTCGGCGAGCTCGGCCGCGGTGCCGGGTTCGATCGTGGAGTGGATGGCGATGACGGTGCCGGGCGTGGCGTGCGCCGCCAGCTCGCCGACGACGTCGCGCACCTGTGCGTCGTTGAGCACGGTCACGCTGATCACATCCGCGCCGGCGACATCGGCCACGCTGTCGGCCACCTTGGCACCCAGCTCGGCCAGCGGCGTCATCGCCTCGGTGCGCACATCGAACACCGTCAGCCCACCCGGCCAATCGACCAGCCGTTTGGCCATCGGGGCGCCCTGATTGCCCAGGCCGATGTAGCCCAGCTCGAGATCGGCGCCGGGCTGCTCTCCCCGGGAATGCTCCTCGCTCATCACCGGATGATCTGTCCGCCGTCGACGTTGAAGATCTGGCCGGTGATCCACTTCGCCTGATCAGACAGCAGGAACAGGCACATGCCGACCAGGTCCTCGGGCTCGCCCATCCGCGACAGCGGGATCCGCTTCACGATGTCGGCCACCATCTCCTGCGGTGTGGTGCTGCGGTTGGCCTCGGTGTCGATCGGCCCCGGCGCGATCGCGTTGATCCGGATGTTCTGCCCGCCGAGTTCGGTTGCCAGCTGCTGGGTCAGCCCGTTGATGCCCGCCTTGGCCAGGCCGTAGTAGTTCGAGTACAGCCAGGCCGCGGTCGAGGACTGGTTGACGATCGCCCCACCGCCGCGCTTGGCCATCTTCCGATACACCGCGCGGGTACACAGCAGCGCACCGTCGAGGTTCACGCTCATGAACTTCTTGTAGTATTCCCAGTCCACGGTGATCAGGAAGTCCAGCTTCATGCCGCCGAAGATCGCGGCGTTGTTGACCAGGTAGTCGATGCCGCCGAACTCCGACAGCGTCTGCGCGGCCATGTCCTTGGCCGAGTCGGGATCGGAGACGTCGACGTGCACCGCCATCGCGGTGCCGCCCTCGCCCTTGATGCCGTCGGCGACCTTCTCGGCGCCCTCGGTGTTGATGTCGGCGACCACCACGGCCGCGCCCTCGCGGGCCAGCGCCTCGGCGTAGGCCTGCCCGATGCCGCCACCGGCACCGGTCACGATCGCCACCTTCTCCTGGAACTGGGTTCCGTACAACGCCATTCGTGCCTTCTCCTAGCTCACCGCTGTGGCGATCGATTTGATCTCGAGATACTCCTCGAAGCCGGCGAGGCCCATCTCGCGCCCGATACCGGACTGCTTGTAACCCCCGAACGGCATGTCGGCGGAGTACCACACCCCGCCGTTGATGTTCACGGTGCCCACCCGCAACCGCGCTGCGACCGCATCGGCGCGCTCGAGATCCGGCGAGAACACCGTGCCCGAAAGCCCGTAGGGCGAATCGTTGGCGATGCGGACAGCGTCGTCGTCGCCGTCATGGGCGATCACCGTCAGCACCGGACCGAAGATCTCCTCGCGAGACACCGTGGCGCTGTTGTCCAGGCCGGCGATCACGGTGGGTTCGATGAAGAATCCGCTCTGACGGTCGGCGGGACACCCACCGCCACAAGCGAATCGGCCGCCCTCGGCGATCGCGGAGTCCAGGTAGCCCTGCACCCGGTCGCGCTGCCTGGCCGAGATGAGCGGGCCACAAACCGTGCCCGGGTCGGTCGGGTCACCGGGCCTCAGGCCGCCCATGGTCGCCGCGGCGGCCCCGACGGCCTCGTCGTAGCGGGCGCGGGGCACCAGCAGCCGGGTGGTGATCGCACAGCCCTGCCCGGCGTGCATCGACGCGGTGAACGCCGCCATCGAACACGCGCCGGCCAGGTCGGCGTCGTCGAGCACCAGGAATGCCGACTTGCCGCCGAGCTCGAGGAACACCTTCTTGATCGTCGGGGCGCCGTCGGCCATCACCGCGCGGCCCGTGGCGGTCGATCCGGTGAACGACACCATGTCCACCCGCGGGTCCCGGGACAGCAGCGCGCCCACCCCGTGATCGGCGGATGTCACGATGTTGAACACGCCCGGCGGAATATCGGTGTGCTCGGTGACCAGTTCGCCGAGTACGGCTGCGCACCAGGGGGTGTCGGGCGCGGGCTTGAGGACCACGGTGTTTCCCGCAGCCAGGGCGGGCCCGATCTTGGCGAGATTGATCTGATGTGGGAAGTTCCAGGGCGTGATGGCGCCGACCACCCCGATGGCCTCCCGGGCGACGGTTCGCCGGGTCTTGATTCCCATCGGCGAGGCAACACCGAGATCGGTTCGCCAGGAATAGTTCTCGGCTGTATCGGCGGAGAACGACAGGTCGGCGATCGGTCCCTCGAGCTGGGCCGCCGAGGTGAGCATCCGGGGCGCCCCGACCTCGGCCATGGTCAGCTCGCGCAACTCCTCGGTGTGCTTGGTCAGCGCATCCTGCAGCTGACGCAGGCAGCGCACCCGCAGGTCGACGTCGGTCGACCACCCGGTGTCGTCGAAGGCGCGACGCGCCGCCCCGATCGCAGCTCCCATGTCGTCGGCACTCGCGTTCGCGGCGATGCCGAGCGTCTCCTCGGTGGCCGGGTTGAGCGTGGGGAACGTGCCCGAACCGCCCGCGACCAACTCGCCGTCGATGAGCAGCAGGCTCTCGCCATCGGCCAGGATCGCCATCCGACCTCCCATGTCTGAATTCTGGACAACTGTCCGACTAGGTACGACAGAACGATAGTCGCAGAACGCTCCACGAATCAAGGATGAGGCACCCATTCCCAGCTTATGGCCATGTACGGCTGCACTTTTGCTGCAGCTCTTGCCTCCGATCGACAGTTTCGGATAAGTTGGACATGTGTCCAGTGATGCTGTTGCCGCGATCACAGATGCCGGGCGGCAATCGCCTCGCAACCGCAGGCAGGAGGAGACGTTTCGCAAGGTTCTCGCCGCCGGCCTGGAGATGTTGCGGGAGTCGTCGTACGCCGACCTGACGGTGCGTGCGGTGGCTGCGCGGGCCAACGTCGCACCTGCGACCGCCTATACGTATTTCTCCTCGAAGAACCACCTGATCGCCGAGGTCTACCTGGACCTGATGCGCGGGGTCGACTACTTCACCGACGTGAACGAGCCCACGGTGTCACGGGTCGAGAAGACGCTGCGCGCCATGGCGCTGATGGTCGCCGACGAACCCGGGGTGGCCGCCGCGTGCACCACCGCTCTGCTGTCGGGCAACGATCCGGCCGTAAGCGCCGTGCGCGAACGGATCGGCGCCGAGATCCATCGCCGCATCCGCTCGGCCGTCGGCCCGGATGCCGACCCGCGCACGCTGGCCGCGTTGGAGATGACATTCTTCGGCGCGCTGGTCAACGCGGGCAGCGGCGCATTCACCTACCACCAGATCGCCGACCGCTTGAGCTACGTGGTCGGCCTCATCGTCGGAGACGACAAGTGAGCATCAGCGCCGGACAAGACCGATGACGCCGCCGGTGCAGCAGAGCGATGTGAAGCTCGACCCGTACGACTACGACTTCCACGAAGACCCCTATCCGTACTACCGGCGCCTCCGCGAAGAGGCGCCGCTGTACCGCAACGAGGAACTCGGCTTCTGGGCGGTGTCGCGACACCAGGACGTGCTGCAGGGATTCCGCAACAGCACCACGCTGTCCAACAAGTTCGGCGTGTCGCTCGATCCCGCGTCGCGGGGACCGCACGCGTCGAAGACGATGTCGTTCCTGGCCATGGACGACCCGGATCACCTGAGGCTGCGCACGCTGGTGTCGAAGGGGTTCACCCCGCGGCGCATCCGCGAACTCGAACCGCGGGTCACCGAGATCGCGGTCCAGCACCTCGACACCATGCTGGAGAAGGCCGGCGACGGGCCGGTCGACTACGTCGACGAGTTCGCCGGAAAGCTGCCGATGGACGTGATCTCCGAGCTGATGGGGGTTCCCGAGGCAGACCGCGCCCAGGTGCGCGCCTGGGCCGACGCCGTGATGCACCGCGACGAAGGTGTCACCGACGTCCCGCCGGCCGCCGTCGAGGCCTCGATCAACCTAATCGTCTACTACCAGGGCATGGTCGCCGAGCGCCGCCGCAAGCCGACCGACGACCTGACCTCGGCGCTGCTGGAGGCCGAGATCGACGGCGATCGGCTCACCGATGACGAGATCCTCGGGTTCATGTTCCTGATGGTGATCGCCGGCAACGAGACGACCACCAAACTGCTTGCCAACGCGGCCTTCTGGGGTCACCGCAACCCCGACCAGCTGACCCCGGTCTACGACGATCTCGACCTCGTCCCGCTGTGGGTCGAGGAGACGCTGCGCTACGACACGTCCAGCCAGATCCTGGCCCGCACGGTGTCCGGCGAGCTCGCCCTCTATGACACCACCATCCCCGACGGCGACGTTCTGCTGCTGCTTCCCGGCTCCGCGCATCGCGACGAGCGCGCGTTCGAGGACCCCGACCGCTTCCTGATCGGCCGGGAGATCGGTTCCAAGCTGATGAGTTTCGGCAGCGGGGCGCACTTCTGCCTCGGCGCGCACCTGGCGCGGATGGAGGCCCGGGTGGCGCTGGCCGAGTTGTTCAAGCGAATCCGCGGATATGAAGTCGACGAGGCCGACGCCGTCCGCGTCCACTCCAGTAACGTCCGCGGGTTCGCTCACCTCCCGATCTCCGTCCAGGTCCGCTGAAAGGCGCAGCATGCCGCGTTTCGAACCCCTGCCCGACCGCCGACCGGCACTGGTCGCCGGCGCCTCCTCCGGGATCGGCGAGGCGACCGCGATCGAGCTTGCTTCCCATGGCTTTCCGGTCGCATTGGGGGCCCGGCGGGTGGAGAAGCTCCGGGAGATAGTCGGGAAGATCCGCGCCGACGGCGGTGAGGCCATCGCGGTCCACCTCGACGTCACCGACCCCGACTCGGTGAAGTCCGCCGTCGAGCAGGCCACCACCGAGCTCGGCGACATCGAGGTGCTGGTCGCCGGGGCAGGCGACACCTACTTCGGCAAGCTCGACTCGATCAGCACCGATCAGTTCGAATCGCAGATCCAGATCCATCTCATCGGCGCCAACCGGGTGGCCGCAGCTGTATTGCCCGGCATGATCGAACGTCAGCGCGGCGACCTGATCTTCGTGGGATCCGATGTGGCGCTGCGGCAACGGCCACACATGGGCGCCTACGGTGCGGCCAAGGCCGCGCTGGTGGCCATGGTCACCAACTTCCAGATGGAACTCGAGGGCACCGGGGTGCGGGCGTCGATCGTGCACCCAGGGCCCACCAAGACCGCGATGGGCTGGAGCCTGCCCGCCGAGCTCATCGGCCCCGCGCTGGAGGACTGGGCCAAGTGGGGACAGGCCCGCCACGACTACTTCCTGCGGGCCGCCGACCTCGCCCGCGCCATCACGTTCGTCGCCGAAACCCCGCGGGGCGGGTTCATCGCCAGCATGGAACTCCAGCCCGAGGCTCCGTTGGCCAGTGCCGCACAGGAACGGCAGCAGTTGAAGCTCGACGAGGAGAAACTTTCCGGGGCGAGCGAAGCGACGGGAGAATAGGAACAGCATGACCACCGCGATCGTGCCCCGGGTGTCCGGCGGCGAATCCGAACACGGCCACCTCGAGGAGTTCCGCACCGACCCGATCGGGCTGATGAAACGGATCCGGGAGGAATGCGGGGATGTCGGCTGGTTCCAGCTCGCCGACAAGCAGGTCGTACTGCTCTCCGGTGCGGAGGCCAACGAGTTCTTCTTCCGCTCCAGCGACGACGACCTCAACCAGGCCGAGGCCTACCCGTTCATGACGCCGATCTTCGGTGAGGGCGTGGTGTTCGACGCCAGCCCCGAACGGCGCGCCGAGATGCTGCACAATTCGGCGCTGCGCGGCGAGCAGATGAAGGGGCATGCCGCGACGATCGAGAACGAGGTCAAGCGGATGATCCAAGGATGGGGCGAGAGCGGGGAGATCGATCTACTTGAGTTCTTCGCCGAGCTGACCATCTACACCTCCACGGCGTGCCTGATCGGGGTGAAGTTCCGCAACCAGCTCGACTCGCGGTTCGCCAACTACTACCACCTGCTCGAGCGGGGCACCGATCCGCTGTGCTACGTGGATCCGTACCTGCCGATCGAGAGCTTCCGCGTCCGCGACGAGGCCCGCGAGGGCCTCGTAGCGCTGGTGCAGGAGGTGATGAACGGCCGGATCACCAACCCGCCCAAGGACAAATCCGATCGAGACATGCTCGATGTGCTGGTCTCGATCAAGGACGAGGAGGGTAACCCCCGCTTCTCGGCCAACGAGATCACCGGCATGTTCATCTCGCTGATGTTCGCCGGCCACCACACCAGCTCGGGCACGTCATCGTGGACGCTGATCGAGTTGCTGCGCCATCCCGACTTCTACGCCCAGGTCCAGCAGGAGCTCGACGAGCTCTACGCCGACGGCCAGGAGGTGAGTTTCCATGCGCTGCGGCAGATCCCGAAGCTCGACAACGCGCTCAAGGAGACGCTGCGGCTGCACCCGCCGCTGATCATCCTGATGCGGGTCGCCCAGGACGAGTTCGAGGTGGAGGGCTACCCGATCCACAAAGGCCAGATGGTGGCCGCCTCGCCGGCGATCTCCAACCGCATTCCCGAGGATTTCCCGAACCCGGATTCGTTCGATCCCGACCGCTACGAGAAGCCGCGCCAGGAGGACCTGGTCAACCGCTGGACCTGGATCCCGTTCGGCGCCGGCCGGCACCGCTGCGTCGGGGCGGCGTTCGCCCAGATGCAGATCAAGGCGATCTTCTCGGTGCTCTTGCGCGAGTACGAGTTCGAGATGGCCCAATCCGCGGACTCCTACCACAACGACCATTCCAAGATGGTGGTCCAGCTGGCCAGGCCGGCCACGGTGCGCTACCGCAGGCGCGTTCGGAGCTGACCATGGGCTGCTACCGCATAGAGCTCGACGAGGACCTGTGCCAGGGCCACGCCATGTGTGAGCTGGAAGCGCCCGACGTGTTCCGCGTACCCAAACGCGGCAAGGTCGAGATCCTCGACCCCGAACCCCCCGACGACATCCGCGGCGATGTCGAACGGGCGGTCGAGATGTGTCCTACCCAAGCATTGTTCATCAAGGAAAAGGAGTCCTGACGATGGCGTCACGTGAGCAACTCGAGGCCTGGGTCGATCGGTGGCTCGAGGCCAACCAGGACGCCGAGAAAGCCGGCGACTGGAAGCCGCTCGCCGACTTCTACACCCCAGACGCCACCTACGGCTGGAACATCGGCCCCAAGGAAGACGTCATGTGCGTCGGGCGTGACGAGATCCGCGATGTCGCACTCGGTCTGGAGATGGAGGGCCTGGAGAATTGGGTCTACGAGTACCAGAAGGTGCTCATCGACGAGAAGCAGAACGAGGTGGTCGGCTTCTGGAAGCAGATCGCCAACAAGTCCGACGGCAGCCGCGACGAGATCTACGGAATCGGCGGCAGCTGGTTCCGGCTGAACGACCAATTGCTCATCGAGTGGCAGCGCGACTTCTTCGACTTCGGCCACGTGCAGAAGGCGTTCATGAAGCTGATCGAGTCCGGCGACCTGACCCCGACGATGCAGAAGCGCATCGAGCGGTCGCTGGCCGGAGAGCGGTTGCCCGGCTACTACCCGCTGGGCCAGGCCCCCGTGCCCATTTGGTGAACACACCACCAAGCGGTTGATTGGGGGCGCTGTGATGTGGCTAACTAGAGCCTCTAGTCTTGTCCTTGGGGATCCAGCCGTAAGCACCCGTCGAAAGCAGGAGAGATGAAGACCAAAGGCGCTCTGATCTGGGAATTCAACCAGCCGTGGTCGATCGAGGAGATCGAGATCGGCGATCCGGTGAAGGACGAGGTCAAGATCCGGATGGAAGCGTCCGGGATGTGCCACTCGGACCATCACCTGGTCACCGGCGGCATCCCGATGATGGGCTTTCCGGTGCTCGGCGGCCACGAGGGCGCCGGCATCGTCACCGAGGTCGGCCCCGGCGTGGAGCACCTCGCGCCCGGCGACCACGTCGTACTGTCGTTCATCCCGTCCTGCGGCCAGTGCCCGTCGTGTCAGGCCGGCCTGCGCAACCTGTGTGACCTGGGCGCCGGGCTGCTGGCCGGCGTCGCGGTGTCCGACGGCACTCACCGGATCCACGCCAAGGGCCAACCGGTCTTCCCGATGACGCTGCTGGGCACGTTCAGCCCGTACATGGTCGTGCACAAGAGCTCGGTGGTGAAGATCGACCCGTCCATCCCGTTCGAGGTGGCCTGCCTGGTCGGCTGCGGCGTCACCACCGGCTACGGCTCGGCGGTGCGCAGCGGCGACGTCCGACCCGGCGAGGACGTCGCGATCGTCGGGATCGGCGGCGTCGGCATGGGCGCGCTGCAGGGTGCGGTCACCGCGGGCGCCCGCAACATCTTCGCGATCGACCCGGTGGAGTGGAAGCGCGAACAGGCGCTGAAGTTCGGCGCCACCCACGTCTACCCGGACGTCGAGACGGCCATGATGGGCATCGCCGAGGTCACCGCCGGCGGAATGGCACGCAAGACGATCATCACCGTCGGCGAGCTCAAGGGTGCCGACATCGACAACTACCTGAACCTCACCGCCAAGGGCGGCACCTGCGTCGTGACCGCGGTCGGCAGCATGCTCGAAACCGATGTCACGCTGAACCTGTCGATGCTGACCCTGATGCAGAAGAACCTGCAGGGCACCATCTTCGGCGGCGGCAACCCGCACTACGACATCCCCCAGCTGTTGTCGATGTACAAGGCCGGCAAGCTCAACCTCGACGACATGGTCACCCGGCAGTACAAGCTCGAGCAGATCAACGACGGCTACCAGGACATGCTCGAGGGCAGGAACATCCGCGGCGTCATCCGCTACACCGACGACGACCGGTAGACGGAGATGACCGACACCGTCGCCCGGACACCGGTGGTGGCCGCATCGCAGGCCTCATGGCGCTGCGTGCAGACCGGCGACAAGGCGGGCTGGCTGGCCCTGATGGCCGACGACGTGGTCCTCGAGGACCCGATCGGCGAGGCCGTCACCAACCCCGACGGCACCGGTGTTCGCGGCAAGGATGCGGTGGCCGCCTTCTACGACACCAACATCGGCCCCAACCAATTGCGTATCACCTGCGAGCAGACGTTCCCGTCGAGCAGCCCGACCGAGATCGCCTACATCCTGGTGTTGGAGACGACGTTCCCGAACGGCTTCGTGGCAACCGTGCGGGGGGTGTTCACGTACCGGGTCGACGACGCCGGGCTGATCACCAACCTCCGCGGGTACTGGAACATGGACGCGATGACCTTCACCCAATCTGGGACCGCGCACGCGAGGAGCGAAGACGATCCAGCGCACGCGAGGAGCAAAGACGGTCCAGCGGATTAACGGCATCCTCGCGGGCCGTGGCGCCGTCGTCGTGGGCGGCACCCGCGGAATCGGCCGGGCCGTGGCCGAACTGCTGGGGTCCCACGGTGCCGGCGTGGTGGTCAACGGCCGCGACGGGGCCCTCGCGATTGAAGTCGCCGAGCGTATTCCCGGTGCCGTCGCCCATCCGGGCTCGCCGTCGGTACCCGCGGTGGCCGACGCGCTGGTGGACACCTGCGTGCGCACGTTCGACAGGGTCGACATCCTGGTCAACTGCGCGGGCACCGGGGCCCTCGGCGCGGAGTCGATACTCAACGTCACCAGTGCGCGGTTCCGCGACCTGCTCGACGCCCACCTGCTCACCACGTTCGAGACCTGTCGGGCCGCCGCTCCCCTGATGGTCCGGCAGGGGTCCGGCGCGATCGTCAACACCAGTTCGTTCGCGTTCCTCGGCGACTACGGCGGAACCGGATATCCGGCAGGCAAGGGTGCGGTGAACAGCCTGACGCTGGCGATCGCGGCCGAGCTGCGGGAGCACGGGGTCCGGTCCAATGTGGTGTGCCCGGGCGCGAAGACCCGGCTGTCGAGCGGCGCCGAGTACGAGGAACACATCACCGCGCTGAATCGCCGCGGCCTGCTCGATGACGTCAGCTTCCAGGGCGCGCTGGACGCGGCCCCACCGGAATACGTGGCGCCGACGTACGCCTACCTGGCCAGCGACCTCGCCGACGACGTCACCGGCCAGATCTTCATCGCGGCAGGCGGATTCGTCGGCAGGTTCGAACGGCAGACCCCGTCCATCGTGGCGTTCCGCGACCACCGCGACGAGGCTCCGTGGACCGTCGACGAGATCGCGGAGCAGGTCAGGTAGCGCTCGGCAGCGGGTGGTCGCGGTACTGCTCGCGCAGCTTCACCTTGAGCAGCTTGCCGGTCGCGGTGTGCGGTAGCTCGTCGACGAACACCACGTCGTCGGGCAGCCACCACCTGACCACCTGCCCGGCGAGGTGCTCGAGAATGTCGTCCCGGCTGGGCGTGCTGCCCGGACGCGGAACGACGAGCAGCAGGGGACGCTCCTGCCACTTCGGATGCGGCACCGCGATGACGGCGGCCTCGGCCACCGAGGGATGGCTCATCGCGGCGTTCTCCAGGTCGATCGAGCTCACCCACTCGCCACCGGATTTGATGACGTCCTTGGTGCGGTCGACGAGCTGCAGATAGCCGTCCGGATCGATGTTGGCGATGTCCCCGGTCGGGAAGAAGCCCTCCGCGTCGAGCTTCTCGCCCCCCTCCCCTTTGAAGTAGCCGCTGGCGATCCACGGGCCACGAACCCAGACCTCGCCGAAAGCCTTTCCGTCCCAGGGCAACCGGTTGCCATCCTCGTCGACGATCTTGAACTGCACCCCGAACACGCCGCGCCCCTGCTTGAGCCTGATCTGCTGCTGTTCGTTCCGCGACAGCGCCGCGTGTTTGGGCAACAGCCTGCCCACGACGCAGATCGGGCTGGTCTCGGTCATCCCCCAGCCCTGCCCGCCCTCGGCGCCGAAGTCGTCCTCAATGCGCTCCAGCAACGCCCGAGACAGCGCCGAGCCCCCGATGCCGGCCCACTGCAGTCCGACCTCGTGCGCATCGATCTCCGGGTGCTCGTCGAGATGGCCGAACAGCATCATCCACACGGTCGGCACCCCCTGCATGATGGTGACTTCTTCGTCCTTCAGCAGCTGGTAGACGCTGTGCCCGTCCAGGTGCGGGCCGGGCAGTACCAGCTTGGCCCCGACCATCGCCGCCGAGTAAGGCGTCCCCCAGGCGTTGGCGTGGAACATCGGCACCACCAGCAGCAGCGTGCTGCCGCTGTGGATGTCGAAGGTGTCGCGAGACAGCGACAGCATCGCGTGCAGCAGCGTCGAACGGTGCGAGTACAGAACACCTTTCGGGTTGCCGGTGGTGCCCGAGGTGTAGCACAGCGAGGAGGCGCTGCGTTCGTCCAACTCGGGCCAGTCGTACCGGGCGGACTGAGCGCCGATGAACTCCTCCCAGCACAACAGCCGATCGGCGGGCACCCCGGGCACCTCGGGCATGTGCTCGCGATCGGTCATCACCACGAAGGCCTCGACGGTCTCCAGCTCGGGAGCGAGCTCACTGACCAGCGCCGCGAAGGTCACGTCGAAGAACAGCACCCGGTCCTCGGCGTGGTTGACGATGTAGGAGATCTGGTGGCCGAACAATCGGGGGTTGACGGTGTGCATGACGGCCCCGCTGCCGGATACGCCGAAGTAGAGCGCGAGATGGCGGTCGCTGTTCCAGGCCAGCGTGGCGACCCGGTCCCCCTGCTCGATGCCGAACTGGGCCAACGCGTTGGCGACCTGTTTGGACAGCGCGGCGACCTGCGACCAGGTGGTGCGCCGGACCGGCCCCTCCGGGAGGCGCGACACGATCTCGGTGTCGGGATGGAACGCGGCCGCATGCTCGATCAGCGACGAGATCATCAGCGGCCTGTCCTGCATCAATCCCAGCATTCGGCCAGGCTATTGCGATTTCGGTGTGAATATCGCCGGTCAGGGAAGGTTTTCACACCGAACTCGGTCTGGAATGCTCGTGGGCATGGCGACCGTGTTCACGAAGATCATCAACGGCGAACTGCCCGGGCGATTCGTCTACCAGGACGACGACGTCGTGGCGTTTCTGACGATCGAGCCGATGACGCCGGGCCACACGCTGGTCGTGCCGCGCGCCGAGATCGACCAGTGGCAGAACATCGAACCCGCGGTGTTCGCGAAGGTCATGGAGGTGGCCCAGCTCATCGGCAAGGCCGTGACGAAGGCGTTCGGCGCCGACCGGGCCGGCCTCATCATCGCCGGGCTGGAGGTGCCGCACCTGCACGTGCACGTGTTCCCGGCACGTGAGCTGTCGGACTTCGGCTTCGCGAACGTCGACCGCAACCCGTCGCCGGAGTCGCTGGACGACGCGCAGGCCAGGATTATTGCGGCCCTGGCTGAGCTGAGCTGAGCACCGCGGCATCGGCGATGCGCGGCAGGCTGACCCGGAACCGGCAACCCTGCCCCGGGGCCGTCGACACCGCGACCCGCCCGCCGTGGGCGTATACCAGCGAGTCCACGATCGACAGCCCCAGGCCGGTTCCGCCGCTGGCCCGGGTGCGCGACGAGTCGGCCCGGTAGAACCGCTCGAACACCCGCTGCGCATCCTCGGGGCGCATCCCGGGACCCTCGTCGCACACCTCGAGAACGGCGTCGGCGTCGTCGGTGCCCACCCGGACGGTGACCCCGGCCGTCTCCGGGGTGTGTTGCAGCGCATTGGCCACCAGGTTGCTCAGCACTTGACGCAGCCGGGCCTCGTCGCCGAGCACCTCGGGGGTGCCGGGTCCGTCGAAGACCTCCATGCGGATCGTCCGTTTCGGCGCGATCGACTGCGCGTCGTGCACCGCGTCGGTGGCCAGCGCCAGCAGGTCCACCCGGTGCCGTTCCAGCGGGCGCTGCGCATCGAGCCGGGCCAGCAGCAGCAGATCCTCCACCAGCAGACCCATCCGGCGCGACTCGCTCTCGATCCGGCCCATCAGCATCTCGACGTCGCGGGCCGCGCCCTGGCGGTACAGCTCGGCGAACCCACGGATGGTGGTCAGCGGGGTGCGCAGCTCGTGGCTGGCGTCGGTGATGAAGCGCCGCATCCGGTCCTCGGAGCTACGCGCCTGCTCCGCCGAGGACTCCGACGACGCCAGCGCGCGCTGAATCTGCGCGAGCATCCCGTTCAACGCCAGCGACAACCGGCCGACCTCGGTGCGGGGGTCGCGCTCGGGAACGCGGCGGTCCAGCTGGCCTGCCGCGATGGCCGCCGCGGTCTGTTCGACCTCAGCGAGTGGGCGCAGGCTGCGGTGTACCACCACGTAACCGACGATGCCGAGCACCAGCAGCACCGCGGCGCCGATCCCGACCTGTGCGTAGACCAGCGACCGCACGGTGGACTTCACGTCGGACAGGTCGATGGCGACGGTGGTCAGCTCGCCGCTGAGACCGCGCACCGTCATGGCCCGCCACTGCACGTCGGAGTGGTCGACGGACCCTACGGTGACCGGCACGGGCCCGACGTCGTTGTCCGCGGGCAGGGCCGGTTCGGCGTCGCGGTCGTTGACCGCCATCCAGATGTGGCCGTCCGGGTCGATGCCCCGGACATAGAAGTCCGAAGGCGGTCGCGCGGGGTTGGGTTCCACCGGTGTGGTGGGCAGCCGCCGCGGCACCTGCGCCCAGCCGCGGGACGCGTCGAGCAGCGTGTCGTCGACGCGGTTCATCAGGCTGTGCTGCAGGATCGTCGTCACCGCGATGCCGGAGGCGAGCAGCCCGAGCGCGACCAGCACGAGCGTGGCCGCGACCAGCCCCACCCGCAGGGGAATACCGCGCCTGACGTGTCCTGCCACGCCACTATTGTTCAGCGTCGGCCGGTCCGGCTCACCGCGGTTCGCGAAGAACGTAGCCGACGCCGCGCAGCGTGTGCAGCAGCCGCTTGTCGCCGGTGTCGATCTTGCGCCGCAGGTAGGACACGTAGGACTCGACGACGTTCACGTCGCCGCCGAAGTCGTAGCGCCACACGTGGTCGAGGATCTTGGGCTTCGACAACACCGTGCCGGCGTTGATGATGAAGTACCGCAGCAGCGTGAACTCGGTCGGCGACAGCGAGACCGGTTCACCGGCTTTCCACACCTCGTGGGTGTCCTCGTCCAGCTCGATATCGGCGAACGTCAGCCGGGAGGTGCGCGGCTCCTCGACGCCCCGGCCGGACCGGCGCAGGATCACCCGCAGCCTGGCGACGACCTCTTCCAGGCTGAACGGCTTGGTGACGTAGTCGTCCCCGCCCAGCGTGAGCCCGGCGATCTTGTCCTGCAGGGAATCGCGCGCGGTCAGGAACAGCGCCGGTGCGTCGATGCCGTCGGCACGCAGCCGGCGCAGCAGGCCGAAGCCGTCCATACCGGGCATCATGACGTCGAGGATGAGCGCGTCGGGCCGGACCTCGCGGGCCTTGTCCAGCGCGGCAGGACCGTTGGATGCGGTGTGCACCTCGAAGCCCTGGAACTTCAGGCTCACCGACAGCAGCTCGACGATGTTGGTCTCATCGTCGACCACCAGCACGCGAGCCTCGGGTACGTTCTCCATAACCGGCATGGCCATAGCCATCAATCTTCATCCAGGGGCTTGGAAATGTGCTGCGTACCAGCTGTGCACTTCCTGTGAGTTCGGTCTTGCACTCTCCATAGACTGGGCGGATGAACCTCAGCAAATCCCTGACCGATCTCGCCTTCGCGCCCGTCCGGGCGGGGCTGGCGGTCGCCGACGCCGGTATCAGCGTGGCCAGCGGCGCGCTCGACATGGCGCACCGCACGCTGGGTGGGGACACGCCGGGCGGCAAGACGGGGCCGACGTCGGTGGCGCAGCTGCTCGGGATCGAGGACGCCGTGGAGCGGGCCAACCGGCTGGCCCGGCTGATGGACGACGATCAGCCGCTGGGACGGGCGCTGGCTCCGGGCGGGCCGCTGGACCGGTTGCTCAAGCCCGACGGGGTGGTGGACCGGCTGACCGCACCCGGCGGGGTGCTCGACCGGCTGACCCAGGAGGACGGCGGGCTGATGCGGGCCATCGAACCGGGCGGCCTGGTCGACCAGTTGCTCGACGAGGAAGGCCTCGTCGAGCGCCTGCTGGCCGAAGACGGGCTGGCCGACCGGCTGCTCGCCGACGGCGGTCTGGTCGACAAGCTGACCGCCCGCCACGGTCCGCTCGAGCAGCTCGCCGATGTGGCCGAGACCCTCAACCGGCTGGCCCCCGGCCTGGAAGCCCTGGAGCCGACGATCGAGGCGTTGCGCGAGGCGGTGATCGTGCTCAGCCAGGTGGTCAACCCGCTGTCCAACATCGCCGACCGGATCCCGATCCCGGGCCGGCGCCCGCGCAGCCGCTCCACGACGCGGCCGGTGACCTCCCAACGGATTGTCGACGTCGACGAGTGAGCCGATAGGCTAGCCGGGATCCGGCGCGATCATGCCTCCTTAGCTCAGTGGTAGAGCACTCGCCTTGTAAGCGAAAGGTCGTCAGTTCAATCCTGACAGGGGGCTCCGAGGTTTCTATGGGCTCCGCTGGGGTGGTCAGCTTGCGGGAGTCTCCGACGCCGCCGGAGCGGGCGCGTTTGGACGCATTTTGGACACACTTTGTTCGAGCCGATCGGCCACCACGTCCAGGTCGTCATCGAACAGATCCGCGCACGTGTCCAACGTCATCGCCGCGGACCTGTGCCCCATCATCGGCTGACTGGCTTTGACGTTGGCGCCGAGTCCAGACTTCGGCCGCCGCACCCCGACGGTCAGGCCCCGCTCGCCCCGGTGATCGCGCGGGCCCTGACCACCAACATGGCCTTGGGGCGGGCTTCAAGTTCACGGGGATGGGAGGAGGCGGTCAAGGCGGCGATGGGTCGCGAGGCTCAATAATGCGCCGATGAGCGCCCCGAGAACATCCGCTATCCAGTCATAGATGTCGCCACCCGTGCGGCCCGGGGTGAATGTCTGCAGTGACTCATCTAAGGCGCCGAAGGCCGCGATGATGATGACGGCCAGGACGATCCCGCCCACGATTGCTGCCAGCGGACGCGACACAAGCAACGCGCTGGCAGCGAGCCACCCGCCGACGGCGAATGCGATGACATGGTTGATCTTGTCCGAGACGAGAAACGCCAGCTCCGGCAACTCCTTCGGCGTGAGCGATGAAAGCCACAGGATGCCGCCGGCCCAGCAGGTGAGAGCGAACCAGAGGACCCCGGCGAGGGTGCGGCGCGGCATCGGACCACTGAACACGCCAGCCGACGGTGGTGTCCACTCACGGCTACGGAATGAAAGATCTTCAGCCGCAGCGCGGCGACACCGACACGTTCCCGTACTGGGGATTCCAGAAGTCCACGGCCGACGATCCGGACCGGCTGATGAACAACACCCTGACCCGGCTGCCGTCGCCGCAGGCGTCGGCGATCGTGGCCGAGATGCAGCAGGGCGATCCCGTCCAGCAGTGCGGGTGTGTGGGGTGCCGGCCCGGCGATGGCCCCGGGCAACAAGAACGGGTGGTCGACCGAGGACACCGGATGGGTGGGTCAACAGCGTGGGATTCGCCGGGCCGGCCAGCGCTACACGCTTGCGATCCTGAACTCGCTCGACGGTGAGGGCGGCTACGACGACGGACGCGAAACCTTCACCCGGCTCGCCGAAATCCTGCTCGCATCCGGGTAACGCGACTTGTCCGCGTGCTGATGAATTCGCTACTGCTGGCCGATCACCGACACCGTGGCGTCGTCACCGTTGGTGACGTATACGGCGTGGCCGCCCGGATCCACGGCCACATTGGTCCGGCCGGTGCCGACGGCCAGCACGGCGGTGACCGCGCGTGACGATCCGTCGATCACCGACACCGTGTTGGGCTCACCCCGGTTGGTGACGTACACGGCGTGGGTGCGCTCGTCGACCGCCACACTGCGCGGACCCCATTCGACATCCACGGTGCCGGCGACCGTGTGCGTCAGCGTGTCAATCACCGACAACGTGGCGTCACCTCGGTTGGCCACATAGACGGCGTGGGCACCCGGATCCACCGCCACACCGCGCGGGCTTCCACCGACCGGAACGGTCGCGGTGACCGTGTTCGTCGCACCATCGATCACCGACACCGTGTTGTCACCCTCGTTGGTGACATACACGGTGCGCGTGCTCGCATCCACCGCCACCCGCGCCGGCATGTAGCCGACTCTCACCGTGCCAGTGACGGCGTGTGTCAGCCCATCGATCACCGACACCGTGGCGTCGAAGAGAGCGAGCGCATAAGCGGTGTGGGTGATGGGATCCACCGCCACACTGGTCGCGCCGAAGCCGACGTCAATGGTGCCGCTGACTGTGTGCGTCGCCGAGTCGATCACCGACACCGTGTCGTCACGCCAGTTGACGACGTAGACGGTGCGAGTGCCGGGATCCACCGCGACACCGCGCGGGTTTCCGCCTACCGGCACGGTCGCGGTGACGGTGTTCGTCGTCCCGTCGATCACAGACACCGTGTTGTCGTCGTCATTGCCGACGTACACCGTCCGGGTGACCGGGTCCACCGCCAAGCTCCTCGGACCTCGGCCGACGGGTACCGTCGCGGTGACCGTGTACCGGTCCGCGCCCGCCCGGTGCTGTTGAGCAAGGATCATGGGCGGGACTCCGGCGAGCACAACCGCAAGCACGAACGCGGCCAACAATTTCGGTATCAGCCGCCGACTCACTCGCACCGGAGTCTGCTGGTGGGCGGGCAATACCACGTTGCTGAACGATCTCACCGATAGTAATGGTAGGCGCCGAGCCCGGCGTTGAAATGCATTCCGGCGCATTGCCGCTGGGCCCCGCGGTAGCGGTGGTAGCGGTGGTAGCGGCGCCGGATCCCCTGTCCGCGGCGGTTCGGCGGTCGCACGACCATTTTGGACCGACATGCCAGGCCTTGCACCACCCTGATCCGCGCGATCGACGCGATGAGCAGTACCGTCGGGCCATGGCCGAAGCCGGACTGTGGGTGGCATGGGGTGTGCCGACCCGGGGACGCGAGCGCACCGCGCTGAACCTGCTCGTCGAAACCGAGGACTACCTGGCGGGGTTGCGCGAGCGCGGGAAGATCGAGCGGTTCGACCGGGTAGTGCTCAAACCGCAAACCATCGAGCTGGGCGGCTTCGTCCTGATCCAAGGGTCGGTCGAGCAGATCGACGAACTCCGCCGCGACGAGGAGTTCCAGGTCTGGCTCAACCGTGTGCAACTCGTCGCAGACCAGGTGGGAGTCGTCGACGCATGGCTCGGCGACGGCGTCGCCGAGGCCGTCGAGCTGTACGAGAAGGCGCTGGAGCGCCTCGACTGAACTGACCAGTCAATATGTGCTGGTTCTGGGCCCATCCGGCCGTGACATGGGCAAATGCGCAGGGGCACGGTTGCGATGTCATCGACGTGTCGATTCGGCTTTTGCTCCCCGGGCGCTGATCGATGCGCTTCAATGGTCACGGCGACCGAGGTCGAACTGGGCTCAACCGAAGGGGTTTCATGGGTGCCGCAGCGTATGTCGGCCGAGTCGGCGGTCTGGCCGTCGCACTGGGCGTCGGCTCAGCCGTATTCGTCGGCCAGGGGGTGGCCTGGGCCGAGGAGAACGATTCGCCCACCCCGACGTCGGGGTCGTCAGCAACCGTGGAGTCACCGACCTCATCCGACACCGAGACCGGGGCCGCGCAGGACGCCGACGACGAAGAGGCCGACGACGAAGAGGCCGAGCCCGAGGAAGAACCGGTCGTCGAGGACGAGGTCGACGAACCCGAGCAGGAAGCCGGGCCCGAGGAAGAGCCGGCCATAGCGGACGACGCGGGAGACCCCGAGGAGGAGGCCGAGCCGACCGGCGAGACCGAACCGACCGAGGAGCTCGAGCCGGAAACCGAACCGACCGAGGAGGTCGAGCCGAAACCCGCGCCGGAGCCCGAGGCGCCGGCTCCGGCGACGTACGCCGCACGGCAGGCCGTGGAACCGGTCGAGGACAGCATCGAGGTGCCCGCCGAGGAGCCCGACACCGACGAGGCGACCACGACGCCGGTCAACGATCCGGCCGAGCCACCCAAGGAGCCCACCACCGTCGCGGTGTTCGCCAGCGCGACCAGCCTGGCCGCTGCCGCCACCACGCCGGTCACGTTCGAGCCGGTCACGGAAGCGCCGCAGAAATTCACCCTGGCCACCGCGGTCGTCAATGTCGTGAACAGCATGATCGACTGGGCCCAACAGACGTCGAACCCGGGCCCGGGCAGCACCCCCCAGCCGCCGTTCCTGTGGGCCCTGCTGGCCTTCGCCCGGCGCGAGCTGGAGAACCTGTTCGCCGCGTACGGCGCGAACCACCCGGCCGGCAGCGTCGCCACGCAGACGACAAGCCTGGCCCTGGCCGAGGCGACGACGGCCGACGTCACGACCGCGGCCGCGGTGGTGCCCTACTCGCCGTTCCCGAACCCCCAGCTGAGCGAGTCCACCAACTTCGTCAGCTGGGTGACGGGCCCCTACATCTACGATGACCCGACACTGGCCAACACCAAGATCCGCTTCGACGTCCACGGCACCGATATCGGCGCCGTGTGGGACAACGGGATGGTCGACGACCCGAGCACCCCGCAGAACGAACACCAGGTGCTCATCGCCGTGGGTGACACGTTCGGCAGCGCGAACATGACCGGCAGGCACATCTACAACACGTTGTTCCGCAGCTCCGACGACGACCTGTCCGACGGGATGACCATCCCCAACGGGGAATGGTTCAACGGCAACATGTTCGGCGGCGCGCCGCTGTCGGGTCCGACGGAGGCGCGCCCCATCATCAACCGGCCCTCCTGGGCGCCGAACTCGGTGACGCTCATCCCGACCGCCGGCATCTCGGTGCCCACCGAGGTCACCGAGGAAACCCCGTTCGGCACCATCCAGTACGTCAGCTTCATGTCGGTCTCGAACTGGGGTTCCTCGGGCAGCTGGACCACCAACTACTCGGCCATCGCCTACTCCACCGACAACGGCGAGAACTTCACCGTCGCACCCGAAAGTGTGCGCTACAACTCGATTTTCAGCGGCGACAAGAACTTTCAGCAGTCGGCGTTCGTCGAGGGCGACGACGGCTACATCTACATGTACGGGACCCCCAACGGCCGAGGGGGCGCCGCCTATCTGGCCAGGGTCACGCCCGAGAACATCACCGATGTGTCCGAGTACGAGTACTACCAGGCGGCCTCATCGTGCTTGTTCTTCAGCACGCCGGAACAATGGGTGAAGAACAACCCGTCGTCGGCCTCGGCGATCATCGGCAAGTCGGGCGGTCCCTGTGGGGCCTTGCAGCCGGGCTACACGGTCAGCGAGATGTCGGTCCAGTACAACGAATACCTGGACCAGTACGTCGTGATGTACGGCGACCAGTTCAACAACATCGTCATCCGCACGTCCGACCGGCCCGAGGGAACCTGGTCGGACCCGACCGTGTTGATCGGCCAGCAGAACGGCGGCATCTACGCACCGATGATGCACCCGTGGTCACCGTCGACGACGGGCACCGGCTCGGATCTGTACTGGAACCTCTCGCTGTGGTCGGAATACAACGTCATGCTGATGCGAACCGACCTCGCCAAGCTGTGACCGGTCGTCGGTCGGACGAGAGGCCGGGCGACCGCTGACGGAGCCGTACCGACGAATCGACCACGATGCGTGAGGCGCCACGCCACGCGTGAGACATTCACAGTGGAAATGTCGCATTCGGATGGGATAACGTCGTTCTTCGATTCCGAGGAGAGTGATCCACGTGACCGACACCGCCGTCGATACCGTCACCGCGCGCTACGCCGGACGCCGGGTCGAACGTGTCGAAGACGGCCGTCTTCTCACCGGTCACGGCACGTTTGTCGACGACATCACCAGGCCGGGCATGCTGCACGCCTGCTTCGTGCGCAGCCCGTACGCCCACGCGGCCATCCGGCGGTTCGACGCCTCGGCCGCGCTGGCACTGCCGGGCGTGCACGCGGTGTTCACCGCCGCCGACCTGAACCCCGACGTCCGGGAGGCCTGGCACGCGGTTGCGGGCAAGAATGTTCCCGACACTCCACGCCCGCCGCTGGCCGAGGGTGAGGTCAAGTTCGTCGGCGACCCGATCGCCCTGGTCGTCGCCGAGAGCCGCTACCTCGCGGAAGACGCGATCGAGCTGATCGACGTCGACTACGATCCGCTGCCCGCCGTCGCCGACTTCACCAAGGCGGTCGGGCCCGGTGTCCCGGTCGTGCACGGGGCCTACCCCGACAACGTGGCCGGCGGGATGGGCGGCGCGCCCCCGGACGAGGACACCTTCGCCGGCGCCGCGCACGTCGCGTCGGCCCACGTCTACCAGCAGATCCACACCCCGGTGCCGATCGAGACACGCGGGATGGTGGTCGAGTGGCAGGCCAGCACCGGCGAGCTGACCGTGTGGGCGTCCACCCAGACCCCGCACGAACTGCGGGCGTTCGCCGCGCGGCTGCTGGGTGTCCCGGCCCAGCACGTCCGGGTCATCATGCGCGACACCGGTGGCGGGTTCGGCCAGAAGGTCGTCCCGATGCGGGAGGACATGTGCGTGCTGCTGGCGGCGCGGAAGGTGGCTGCGACGTCGAACGCGCATCGGGGCGCAGCGTCGCTGAAGTGGATCGAGGACCGCCGGGAGAACCTGATGTCGGCGGGGCAGGCCCGCCACGTCGACGGCGACGTGCGGATGGCCTTCGACTCCGACGGCACGATCCTGGCCGCCGACATCGATTTCGTCCAGGACGTCGGCGCCTACCCGACGCCGTACCCGGTGTTGACCACAGCCGCCATCGGGATGTTCTTCCCGGGTCCCTACCGGGTGCCCAAGGCCAGCTTCAACTACAAGACGGTGTTCTCCAACACCGCCGGGCTGGCCGCCTATCGCGGGCCGTGGCAGTACGAGACCCTGACCCGCGAGATCCTGCTCGACATCGCGGCCCGCAAGATCGGCATCGACCCGCTGGAGTTGCGCCGCCGCAACATCCTGCGCGGTGACGAGATGCCGTACTTCAACCCCAACGGCATGCCCTACGACCATGTCGCCCCCGCCGACACCCTCGAGCAGGCGGTGAAGATCCTCGACCACGAGGGATTCCGCAGGGCCCAGGCCGACGCGCTGGCACAGGGCCGCTACCTCGGACTGGGCTACTCGGCCTACATCGAGCCGACCGGCGCCGCGACCGGGAATCTGGCCTCCGAGGGCGCGATCATCAGGATGGAATCGACCGGCAAGATCAACGTCTACGTCGGCGGCGGATCGAGTGGCAACAGCATCGAGACCACCGTCGTACAGCTGACCGCCGACGCGCTGGGCGCCGACATCGCCGACGTCGCTGCCACCCAGGGCGACACCGAGGTAACGCCCTACGGAGCGGGTACCCAGGGCAGCCGCAGCGGGCCGATGACGGCGGGCGCGGTCAGCGAGGCCGGCGCGATCCTGCGCGGGCAGCTCGTCGCGATGGCCGCGGCACGGCTCGGCACCGACGAATCCGCGATCGAGCTGGTCGGCTCGAAAGCCGTTGTGCGCGATGACCCGTCGAAGTCGGTGAGCTTCGCCGACATCGCCTACCGGGCCTACTACGAACCCCAGCAGCTACCTGCCGGGATGTCGGCGACGCTGGAGGCGACCGCCCGATTCACCGCACCGCCGACCGCACCCATCCACTGGGCCAACGCCACCCACGCGTGCACCTGCGAGGTCGACATCGAGACCGGCCATGTCACGCTGACCCGCTACATCGTCAGCGAGGACGTCGGCCCGATGATCAACCCGAACATCGTCGAGGGCCAGATCGCCGGCGGCACCGTGCAGGGCATCGGCGGCGCACTGCTGGAGCAGATGTCCTACGACGACGACGGCAACCCGCTGTCCTCGACGTTCGTCGACTACCTGTTGCCCACCACGACCGAGGTGCCCGCGATCGAGTACGGGCACGTGGAGATCCCCGGGCCCGGTGTCGGCGGATACAAGGGCTGCGGCGAGGGCGGCGCGATCGGATCCACCCCGGCGGTGATCAACGCGATCAACGACGCGTTGGCCCCGCTGGGCGTCACGATCACCCGACTGCCCGCCACCCCGGCCGCGATCGTCGAGGCCGTCGAGCAAGCGCAGAAGTAGAGCCAGAGTGGAGCAATCATGGAGTTAGTCAACGAATTTCGGGTGCCCGTCCCGGCCGCGACGGCGTGGACGGTGCTGACCGATGTCGAGCGGGTCGCGCCCTGCATCCCCGGGGCCAAGCTGGTGTCGGTCGACGGCGACGACTTCACCGGGGAGGTCAAGGTCAAGGTCGGCCCGATCACGGTGTCCTACCAGGGCGAGGCCACCTTCACCGAGAAGGACGAGGCCGCCCAGCGGGTCGTCATCACGGCCACCGGCAAGGAGACCCGCGGCAGCGGCAACGCGGCCGCACTGGTCACCGCCCAGCTCAAGGACGAGGGCGACGTGACCGGAGTTGTGATCACCACCGACCTGACGATCTCCGGTAAGGCGGCGCAGTTCGGCCGCGGCGTGCTCGCCGATGTCGCGGCCAATCTGATCGGCCAGTTCGCCCAGCGACTGGAAGCAGACGTGCTGGGCGGCGCACCCGCCCCTGCGAACGCGGCCGCGGCCGCCCAGCCCCAAGCGGTCGCCACCGACGATTCCGTCGACCTGTTCAAGGTCGTCGCGGTGCCGGTGGCGAAGCGATACGCCCCCGTGCTGGCAGGGGTGGCGGTCGGCCTGGCCGCCGGCTTCCTGCTGGGCCGGCGCCGCAGGCGGTCCCACCTCCCGCCGGCCCTCGACGACCTGCTGGCCGCCCTGTCCCGGCTCACGTCATGAAGGCCGCCGCGTTCGCCTACCACCGGCCGGACTCGGTGAAAGAGGCCGTCGATATCCTCGCCGAGCTCGGCGAGGACGCGAAGATCCTCGCCGGCGGGCAGAGCCTGGTCCCGATGCTGGCGATGCGGCTGACCCATTTCGAGAACCTGATCGACATCTCCCGGCTCGACGAGCTGTGCGGCATCGACCTCGTCGACGGTGCGGTCCGGATCGGGGCCACGACGTCGCACGCGCTGGTCGGCCTGGACGACGAGGTGGCCGACTCGGTGCCGCTGCTGACGTTGGCCACCCCGCACATCGGTCACTTCCAGATCCGCAGCCGGGGCACCCTGGGCGGCGCGATCGCCCACGCCGACCCGGCCGCCGAGTACGCGGCCGTCGCGCTGGCCCTCGACGCCCGCGTCGAGGCGACGTCGTCGCGCGGCCACCGCGAGATCCCGGCGGGCGAGTTCTTCACCGGGCTGTGGGAGACCGCACTGGCCGGTGACGAGATCCTTACCGCGGTGCGGTTTCCGGTGTGGCCGGGCCGGTGCGGGTTCGCCGTCGAGGAGTTCGCGCGCCGCCACGGCGACTTCGCGATCGCTGGCGCCACCGTCGGGGTCCAACTCGACGGCGACGACCGGGTCGCGCGCTGCGCGATCGGTCTGCTCGGGCTGGGTTCCACCCCGCTGCGGGGCACCGCGGCGGAGCGGGCGGTGCTGGGCCGCACCGTGACCGACCTGGACGACGCCGGCCTGGCCGAGGTCGGTCGCGTGGCGATGGGCGCGATCGACGACATTCCCGCCGACCTGCAGGGCTCGGCGGCCTACCGCGCCAAGGTCGGCTCCACGATGGTGGCGCGGGCGCTCGCAAAGGCGCTCGCCGCGGCGAACGGGAAGGGGTGACGGTGCACGAGACACCGGTCGAGATCACCGTGAACGGGCATCCGGCGCGACATGAGGTGGAGCCCCGCCTGACGCTGGCCGACTATCTACGGGAGAAGTGCGGGCTGACCGGCACCCACCTGGGCTGCGAGCACGGCGCGTGCGGCGCCTGCACCGTGCTGCTGGACGGTCAGGCGGTGCGCTCGTGCCTGATCTTCGCGGTGCAGGTCGACGGGCAGGACGTGACCACGGTCGAGGGCATCGCGGGCGAGTCGGGCGAGCTGTCGCCCGTGCAGGCCGCCATGCGCGAATGCCACGGCCTGCAATGCGGTTTCTGCACACCGGGTTTCGTCACCAGCATCACCGCGCTGCTGCGCGACAACCCGTCGCCCACCGACGAGGAGATCCGCGAGGGTCTGTCGGGCAACTTCTGCCGCTGCACCGGATATCAGGGCATCGTCAACGCGGTGAAGCGGGCCGCCGAACTCCAGGGTCAGGGCTAGCTCGCCACCGCGCCGAACGTGCATCAATGGCCACCGCGCCGAGTGTGCATCCACTGCGAAAAGTCGGCGATTCTTTCGCAGCCGATTCACACTCGGCGGCGCGCGCGAGCTAGCTGGGCATCACCCCGCGCAGGCCCTCCGCGCCGAAGAGCGGCTCCAGCATCGCCGACAGGTCGGGGCCGCGGCGCAGTCCGTGGCCCCCGTCGACGTTGATGACCTGGCCGGTGATGAAACTTGCCGCATCGCTGAGCAGGAACACCGCCAGATTGGCGACATCCTCCACCTCGCCCACCCGCGGCAGCGGCGTGCACGCTGCATAGTCCTCGCTGAGCGCCGGCGTGTCGATGATCGGCGCCACCATGTCGGTGCGGGTCAGCCCGGGCCGGATGCCGTTGACGCGCACCGACGACGGACCGAGCTCGTCGGCGGCCACCATCATCAGGTTGTCGAGCGCCGCCTTGCTCGGACCGTACGCGCCGAACCATCGGTGGGTGTTGCTCGACGCGATCGACGAGATGCCGATGAACGACCCGCCGCCGCCACGCACCATCTCCCGCGCGGCGTGCTTCAGCACGTACATCGTGCCGTTGACGTTGAGGTCTACGGTGTTGCGCCAGGCCGCGGAGTCGATCTGGGTGAGCGGGCCGATCGTCTCGGAGCCCCCTGCACTGTGCACGACACCGTCGAGCCGGCCGTGCCACGCGGTCGCGGCCTCCACCAGCCGCGTCACCTCGTCCTCATCGGTCACGTCGGCCGGTTCGTACATCAGCGAGCCTGCACCCGCACCGGCCGCGGCCTTGATCTCGTCCGCGGCCGCCGCGAGCTTGTCGGCGTTGCGGCCCGCCAGCACCGCGTTGCCGCCCGATCCCCCGATCGCTGTCGCCACACCCTTGCCGATACCGCTGCCACCACCGGTGACCAGGTATGTGCGACCAGCCAACGAGAGCAGCACGGAAGACCCCTTCGACGTACAAGTAGAACTAACTAGAACAGGTTCCAGTTATACGTCACGGTTCGTCGCGGCGGGCCGGCTTCGGGGCACCCAGTGTGCGCCAGTCCGGAACGTCGGGCGGCATCCCGACCGGCCAGCGGTTCTCGTTGTGCGCGGCCCAGTGCGCGTGCCCGAGCTCGTGGACGTGGAACGCGTGGCGCAGCGCCTCGGTGAAGCCCATCGCGTCGCTGGCCGCGTTCACCGAATCCTTCAGCAGCAGCGCACCCATCGTCGGCCGTTCGGCGATGCGGCGGGCGAACTGCAGGGTCTTGTCATCCAGCTCGTCCCGCGGGAACACCTTCGACACCATGCCCAGCCGGTACGCCTCGTCGGCGTCGATGCAGTCCCCGGTCAGCAGTAGTTCCTTGGTCTTGCGCGGACCGAACTCCCACGGATGGGCGAAGTACTCCACCCCGGGCATCCCCATCCGCACCCCGACGACGTCGCTGAACTTGGCGTCGTCGGCGGCCACGATCAGGTCGCACGCCCAGATCAGCATCAGTGCGGCCGAGATGGCGTTGCCCTGCACCTGCGCGATGGTGATCTTGCGCAGGTCGCGCCAGCGGCAGGTGTTCTCGAAGTAGTAGTGCCACTCCTGCAGGTAGGTCCGCTCGGCGACCGAGTCCCTGGTCGCGCCGTTGATCGTGAATGTCGGGTGCTGGCCGGGGCCGGGGGTGCGCTCGGCCAGCGCCTGCTCCGAACCGAGGTCGTGGCCGGCGGAGAAGTTCTTGCCGCGCGCCGCCAGGATCACCACGCGGACCTGGTCGTCGGCCTCCGCCCGGCAGAACGCCTCGTCCAGCTCGACCAGCAGCGTCCGCGATTGCGCGTTCTGCGCGTCCGGCCTGTTCAGCCAGATCCGCGCGATCCGCCCCTCATCGAGGGTTTCGTATGTCACCTGTTCCGGGTTCGCCACGCCGTCCACCCTACGACTGGGGTACATCGGCCCTGGCACCACCCGAACCGTCACATACAGTTGTGTCATGCCTGCGAAATCAGATCCCGCCGAGATCGGCGACGTCGAACCCATCGCCGACAGCACCGAACGGCAGGCCCGCCGGGTCGTCGCCGCCTACGCGACCGACGCCGACGAGTGCCGGATCTTCCTGTCGATGCTCGGTATCGGACCGGCGAAACTCGACGCGTAATGACCCTCCAGAGCGGTCCCGAGGCCCGCTCCGGAGGTGCCGACTTCGTCGTCGTGGCCAACCGGCTGCCGATCGACATGGTCAAGCTGCCGGACGGCACCACCGAGTGGCGGAGAAGCCCCGGCGGCCTGGTCACCGCACTGGAACCGCTGCTGCGGCGGCGCCGGGGCGCCTGGATCGGCTGGCCCGGGGTACCCCAGGATCCGCACCACCCGGACGCCGCCGACGACGAGGTGATCGAGCAGGACGGCATGCACCTGGTCCCGGTGCGGCTGTCGGCCGACGATGTCGCCCAGTACTACGAGGGTTTCTCCAACGCCACGCTGTGGCCGCTCTACCACGACGTCATCGTCAAACCGATCTACCACCGCCAGTGGTGGGACCGCTACGTCGAAGTCAACCGGCGTTTCGCCGAGGCCACCGCGGAGGCCGCGGCCGAGGGCGCGACGGTGTGGGTGCAGGACTACCAGCTGCAGTTGGTGCCCAAGATGCTGCGGATGCTGCGCCCCGACCTGATCATCGGGTTCTTTCTGCACATTCCCTTCCCCCCGGTTGAGCTGTTCATGCAGATGCCGTGGCGCACCGAGATCGTCGAGGGGCTGCTGGGCGCCGACCTGGTGGGGTTCCACCTGCCCGGTGGCGCCCAGAACTTCCTGATCCTGGCCCGGCGGCTGGCCGGCGCCAACACCTCCCGCGCCAGCATCGGGGTCCGGTCACGCTTCGGCCAGATCCAGGTCGGCTTCCGCACGGTCAAGGTCGGTGCGTTCCCGATCTCGATCGACTCCGCCGAGATCGACCAACACGCCCGCACCCGGCAGATCCGGCAACGGGCCCGCGAGCTCCGCGCCGAGCTGGGCAACCCGCGCAAGATCCTGCTGGGCGTCGACCGGCTGGACTACACCAAGGGCATCGACGTCCGGCTGCGCGCGTTCGCCGAGCTGCTCGCCGAGGACCGGATCAACCGCGAGGACACCGTGCTGGTCCAGCTGGCCACCCCCAGCCGCGAGCGGGTGGACAGCTACAAGGTGATGCGGGAGGACATCGAACGCCAGGTCGGACACATCAACGGTGAGTACGGCGAGGTCGGCCACCCGGTCGTGCACTATCTGCACCGGCCGGTGCCGCGCGATGACCTGATCGCGTTCTTCGTCGCGGCCGACGTCATGCTCGTCACCCCGCTGCGCGACGGCATGAACCTGGTCGCCAAGGAGTACGTGGCATGCCGCAGCGATCTCGGTGGGGCGCTGGTGCTCAGCGAGTTCACCGGCGCCGCGGCCGAGCTGCGCCAGGCCTACCTAACCAACCCACACCACCTCGAGGGCGTCAAGGACGCGATCGAGGCGGCGCTGAACCAGTCACCCCAGGAGGGCAGGCGCCGGATGCGCGCACTGCGCCGGCAGGTGCTGGCCCACGACGTCGACCGCTGGGCGCGATCGTTCCTCGACGCGCTGGCGGCGGCCGGGGCCGATCGGGCCTCCCCCGCTCAGATCGACGTGACGTAGCCGATCAGCGGCTGAGATCCGATGGGGCCGTCAGGCCGGATCACCCAGCCCCATCGGGGCCGAGAAGCTGCGCCGCGGATCGCGGTCGGCGAAGTAATCCCGCAACGTGCCCGACAGCTTCCCCGGGTCCCACGCATCGCCGTCGGCGCTGAACTGTTTCTCGGCCGTCGGCGCCGCGACGAGCGTCACCGTCGGACCGTAGACGATGAACAGCTGACCGTTGACGCCGTCGGCGGCCGGAGACGCCAGGAAGCGCACCAGGTTCACCACATGTTCGGGGGACAACGGGTCCACTGCGCCCTCCGGCAACTCCGGCACGTCGCCGAACACCCCGGCCGTCATCGCGGTGCGGGCCCGCGGGGCGATCGCATTGGCCCGCACGCCGAACCGTCCGAGCGCCCGCGCGGCCGACAGCGTCAGCGCGGTGATACCGGCCTTGGCCGCCCCGTAGTTGGGCTGGCCGACCGGACCGGACAGGCCCGCCTCCGACGAGGTGTTGATGATCCGCCCGTACACGGTGCCGGTTCCGCCGTCGCCCCCCTGTTTGGCCTTCGCCCGCCAGTACGTCGCGGCGTTGCGGGTCAGCAGGAAATGCCCGCGCAGGTGCACCGCGATGACGGCGTCCCAGTCCTCGTCGGTCATGTTGAACAGGATCCGGTCGCGGGTGATCCCCGCGTTGTTGACGACGATGGCCAGCCCGCCGAGCCCGTCGGCGGTCTCGACCAGCTCGTCGGCGGTGCCGCGCTGGCTGATGTCACCGGCGACGGCGACGCCCTTGGTTCCGGCGGCCGCGATCTCGTCGAGAACGTCCGAGCGGTCCAGCGCCGGGGCGACGTCGTTGACGACGACGCTGGCGCCCGCCCGGGCCAGGCCGATAGCCTCGGCACGGCCCAGCCCGGCTGCGGCTCCGGTGACGACGGCGACCAGCCCCGACAGATCGGCTTCGGTCCTGGGGTCGGTAGGAGTCAAGATACGAATGCCTCTAGTCGTGTCGGATCAGGGCGGCGCGCGGGCACTCGGCGATCGACTGCTCGGCCAGCGCCTCCTGCTCCGGCGGCACCGGATCGGCCTTCACCACGGCGTAGTCGTCGTCATCCAGCTCGAACAGGTCGGGGGCTATTCCGACGCAGACCGCATTGCCCTCGCAACGGTCACGATCAACTTCCACTCGCATGAGAACCTCCTGTCGGTAGTCTTGCACCACCCTGGACCCCAACACTAGAACGTGTTACAACCAGGAGAGGCCTGAGGTACCGCCTCGGCATCTGGACGGGCACCCGGATACAGGCTCGCAGACAGTGGAGGACGACGCGATGCGGATCGGCTACACCCCCGAACAGGAGGAGTTGCGCCGCGAACTGCGGGCCTACTTCACCAAGCTCATGACGCCCGAGCGCGCGGAGGCGCTGGCCTCCAACGACGGCGAGATGGGACGCGGCAACGTCTACCGCGACACGGTCGCCCAGATGGGTAAGGACGGTTGGCTGACGCTGTCGTGGCCCACCGAGTTCGGCGGACAGGCCCGCCCTCCGATGGACGGCCTGATCTTCAACGACGAGGCGGCGATCGCCAGCGTCCCGGTGCCGTTCCTGACCATCAACAGTGTCGCGCCGACCATCATGGCGTTCGGCACCGACGAGCAGAAGAAGTTCTTCCTGCCCCGCATCGCGTCGGGCGACCTGCACTTCTCGATCGGCTACTCCGAGCCCGGCGCGGGCACCGACCTGGCCTCGCTGCGTACCACCGCGGTGCGCGACGGAGACGATTACGTCATCAACGGCCAGAAGATGTGGACCAGCCTGATCGCCTATGCCGACTACGTCTGGCTGGCGGTCCGGACCAACCCCGAGGCCAAGAAGCACCGCGGCATCTCGATGCTGATCGTGCCGACGACCGCGGAGGGCTTTTCGTGGACGCCGGTGCACACCATGGCGGGCGTCGACACCAGTGCGACGTACTACCAGGATGTCCGCGTGCCGGTGACCGCCCTGGTCGGCGAGGAGAACGCCGGCTGGAAGCTGGTCACCAACCAGCTCAACCACGAGCGGGTCGCGCTCGTCTCGGCACAACCGATCTTCCTGGCGCTCAACGGTGTCCGGGAGTGGGCCCAGAACACCAAGGACGTCCACGGCAAGCGGTTGATCGACTCCGAATGGGTGCAGCTGAACCTGGCCCGCGTGCACGCCAAGGCCGAGGTGCTCAAGCTGATCAACTGGGAGTTGTCCTCCACCGACGCCTCGCCGTCCCCGGCGAACGCGTCGGCGGCCAAGGTGTACGGGACCGAGCTGGCCACCGAGGCCTACCGGCTGCTGATGGAAGTGCTCGGCACCGCGGCGACCCTGCGCACCGACTCCGCCGGTGCGCTGCTGCGCGGCCGGGTCGAGCGGATGCACCGCTCGTGTCTGATCCTGACGTTCGGCGGCGGGACCAACGAGATCCAGCGCGACATCATCGGCATGGTCGCGCTCGGGCTACCCAGGGTGAACCGGTAGGAAAGGGCAGACCACGATGGACTTTTCGAGCCCGGAAGCGGCCGACGACCTCGGCGGACTGGTGCGCACGATCACCGAGTCGGTGTGCACGCCCGAACACCAGCGCGCGCTCGACGGCGAAGAGCAACGGTTCGACCGCGCATTGTGGGGCAAGCTGATCGACGCCGACGTGCTGTCGGCGGCCGCGCCGGAATCGCTGGGGGGCGGCGGTTTCGGGCTGCTCGAGCAGGTCGCGGTGCTGGTGGCGCTGGGCAGGCAGATGGCCGCCGTGCCCTATCTCGAATCCGCGGTCCTGGCAGCCGGCGCGCTGGAGAAGTTCGGCTCCCGCCAACTGTGCGCCGACTGGGCGGCGCCGGCGGTTGCGGGGCAGAAGATCCTGACCGTCGCCCTGGACGGCGACATGGGTGAGGGTCCGGTGCAGGCGCATCCGGCCGACGGCGGCCACCGGCTGACCGGCAGCCGCACCCAGGTCGGCTACGGGCCGGTGGCCGATGCGTTCCTGGTGCCGGCGGAAACCGAGGCCGGCGCGGCGGTGTTCCTGGTAGCGGCCGGCGACCGGGGTGTGAGCGTCGAGGCGCTGAACACGACGGGCCGCGGCAGCATCGCCCACCTGACGCTCTCGGGTGTGCAACTCGGCGCCGACCGGATGCTCGGTGGGCCGGGAGACCCGATCGTCTCGTGGCTCTCGACGCTGGCCACGCTGGGCCGCAGCGCGTTTCAGCTCGGCGTCGTCGAGCGCGCGCTGGAGCTCACCGCGGCATACGCACGCGAACGCGAGCAGTTCGAACGGCCCATCGGCAGCTTCCAGGCCGTCTCGGCGCGGCTGGCGGACGGCTACATCGACGTCAAGGCGCTGCGGCTGACACTCACGCAGGCAGCCTGGCGAATGTCCGAGGGACTACCCGCCGAGGTGGACGTCAACACGGCGGCGTTCTGGGCGGCCGAGGCGGGCCACCGCGTCGCGCACACCACGGTGCACGTGCACGGCGGCGTCGGGATCGACACCGACCACCCGGTGCACCGGTACTTCCTGGCCGCCAAGCAGACCGAGTTCGCAGTCGGGGGTGCCACCGGAGCCCTGCTGCACATCGGTCGTGAACTGGCCGACACACCAGCCTGATTCGTGCCGGTGCACACCAGCCTCGGACCGACGGTGGCTTCGTTGTTGGAGCCGCTGGCCGACGTCGACGACCGCGGCGTGGCGGCCATCGACGGGGACGACGCACCGGTGTCCTACGCCAGTTGGCGGGACCACATCCAGGCCGGCGCCGATCTCGCGTCGGCGTTGCGGGACCGGCTGAATCCGGACCGTCCCCCGCATGTCGGCGTGCTGCTGGGCAACACCGCGTTCTTCGGCGCCGTGCTGGTCGCGGCGGCGCTGTCGGGCATCGTGGCCGTCGGGCTGAACCCGACGCGCCGCGGCGCGGCGCTGCAGCGCGACATCGACCATGCCGACTGCCAATTCGTGCTGGCCGATCGCGGCAGCGCCGTCGACGGGATCACCGCGCTGGATGTCGAATCACCCGGTTTCGCGGAGGAACTCCGCGCGCACGCGGGGGCGACGGTCCGTTTTCCGGACGCCGACCCCGATGACCTGTTCATGCTGATCTTCACCTCCGGCACCAGCGGTGATCCGAAGGCGGTGCGGTGCACCCACGAGAAGGTCGCGTTTCCGGGTGTGATGCTGGCGCAGCGGTTCGGGCTCGGGCCTTCGGACACCTGCTATCTGTCCATGCCGCTGTTCCACTCCAACGCGATCATGGCGGGCTGGGCGCCGGCGGTGGCGGCCGGGGCGTCGATCGTGTTGCGGCGCAAGTTCTCTGCGTCGCAGTTCATCGGCGACGTCCGGCGGTTCGGCGCCACCTACGCCAACTACGTCGGCAAGCCGCTGTCCTACATCCTGGCCACCCCGGAGCGCCCCGACGACGCCGACAACCCGCTGAGGGTGGCCTACGGCAACGAGGGCGCACCGCGCGACCTGTCCCGGTTCGCTTCTCGGTTCGGGGTGGAGGTGGTCGACGGCTTCGGGTCCAGCGAGGGCGGGGTGGCGATCGCCCGCACCCCGGACACCCCGGAGGGGGCACTCGGCCCGCTGGCCGACGGCGTGGCGATCGTCGACGTCGACACCGGCGCACCGTGCCCGCCCGGGGTGGTCGGTGAGTTGGTCAACACCGCGGGCTGCGGCCAGTTCCGGGGCTACTATCACGATCCCGGGGCCGAGGCCGAACGGATGACCGGCGGCGTCTACCACAGCGGCGACCTGGCCTACCGCGACGACGACGGATTCGCCTACTTCGCAGGACGATTGGGCGACTGGATGCGCGTCGACGGCGAAAACCTCGGCACCGCGCCGATCGAGCGGGTCCTGATGCGCTACCCCGGGGTGACCGAGGTGGCGGTGTACCCGATCCCCGACCCCACCGTCGGTGACCGGGTGATGGCCGCACTCGTGCTGCCCGATGCGGGTGATTTCGATCCGGCCGACTTCACCGGGTTTCTCCGGCGCCAGACCGACCTCGGGCCCAAGCAGTGGCCCGCGTTCGTCCGGGTGGCCACCAGCCTGCCCCGCACCGAGACCTTCAAGGTCGTCAAGCGGCAGTTGTCCGCCGACGGCCTCGACTGCCCGGACCCGGTGCACGAGATCCGGCGGACGTGACCCGCCACCCACGGAAGGGAACACCATGCCGGACTGGGATGAGAGCACCGATGTGCTGGTGGCAGGCTCGGGTGCCGGTGGGGTGACGGGCGCCTACACCGCGGCACGGGAGGGCCTCGACGTCGTCCTGGTGGAGGCGACCGACAAGTTCGGCGGCACCACCGCGTACTCGGCCGGCGGCGGAATGTGGTTCCCCGCCAACCCGGTCCTGCTACGGGCCGGCACCGACGACACCGTCGAGGACGCGCTGGAGTACTACACGGCGGTGGTCGGTGACCGCACCCCCAGGGACCTGCAGGAGACCTACGTGCGCAGCGGGGCGCCGCTGGTGGAGTATCTCGAATCCGATGAGCTGCTGAAGTTCCACCTGTTGCCCTGGCCGGACTACTACGGCAAGGCTCCCAAGGCGCGTGCCGACGGGATGCGGCACATGGCGGCCAAGCCGTTGCGGGTCTCCGCCGCACCGGATCTGCGGGAACTGGTGCGCGGGCCGCTGGACGTCGACCGGCTGGGCCGGGCGGTACCGGGGGACTACTTCGTCGGAGGACGCGCCCTGATCGCCCGTTTCCTGACCGCGATCGCCCGCTACCCGAACGCGAGCACCCGGCTCGGCACGGCCCTGACCGAGCTCGTGATCGACGACGGGACGGTCGTCGGGGCGGTCGTGCAGACCGACAGCGGACGCCGCGCGATCCGGACCCGGCGCGGCGTCCTGCTGGCCGCGGGCGGGTTCGAGCGCAACGACGAGATGCGGGCGCGCTACGGCGTGCCGGGAAGTTCGCGCGACACCATGGGGCCGTGGGGCAACCGTGGCCTGGCCCACCTCGCGGCGATGGCGGTCGGCGCCGACGTCGACCTGATGGACCAGGCGTGGTGGTCACCGGGGCTCACCCACCCCGACGGCTCCTCGGCCTTCGCACTGTGGTTCACCGGTGGGATCTTCGTCGACGATCACGGCAGACGCTTCGTCAACGAGTCGGCGGCCTACGACCGGCTCGGCCGCGCCGTGCTGGCCGCCGTCGACGACGGCTCGGTGACCCTGCCGTTCTGGATGGTCTACGACGACCGCGACGACAACGGCGGCGTCCCGCCGGTACAGGCCACCAACGTGTCGATGGTGGCGCCGCAGGCCTACGTGGACGCCGGCCTGTGGAGCACCGCCGACACGCTCGAGGAACTGGCCGGACAGATCGGGGTGCCGCCGAAGAACCTGGTGGATACGGTGTCCCGGTTCAACGAGTTCGTCCGCCTCGGCGTCGACGCGGATTTCGGCCGCGGCGACGAGCCCTACGATCGCGCGTTCTCCGGCGGTACCCCGCCGTTGTACCCGATCGAGCGCCCGCCGTTCCATGCGGCCGCGTTCGGGGTCTCCGATCTGGGCACCAAGGGCGGCCTGCGCACCGATACCGCCGCGCGGGTGCTCGACGCGGCGGACAATGTCATTCCGGGCCTGTACGCCGCGGGCAACACGATGGCGGCCCCCAGCGGGACCACGTACCCCGGGGGCGGCAATCCGATCGGCACCAGCATGGTCTTCAGCCATCTGGCGGTGCGGGACATGGCGAAAGGGAGCACCCATGAGTGAGGCGGTACGCGAGATCGACACCGGGGCGCCGATGACGCGCTTCGCCCGGGGCTGGCACTGCCTGGGCCTGGCCGACGCGTTCCGCGACGGTGAGCCGCACGGCATCGAGGCGTTCGGCACCAAGCTGGTCGTGTTCGCCGATTCCGGTGGCGCGCTGCAGGTCCTCGACGGGTACTGCAGGCACATGGGCGGTGATCTGTCCCGGGGCGCCGTCAAGGGCGACGACGTGGCCTGCCCGTTCCACGACTGGCGGTGGGGTGGTGACGGCAGGTGCACGCTGGTCCCCTACGCCAAGCGGACACCGCGGCTGGCCCGCACCCGCGCGTGGCCGACCACCGAGGTCAACGGTCAGCTGCTGGTGTGGCACGACCCCGAGGGCTCCACGCCGGCCGCCGAGCTGACCCCGCCGACCATCGAGGGGTACGACGCCGGCAGGTGGTCGCCGTGGCAGTGGAGCTCGGTGCTGATCGAGGGCGCGCACTGCCGCGAGATCGTCGACAACAACGTCGACATGGCGCACTTCTTCTACATCCACCACGCCTACCCGACCTACTTCAAGAACGTCATCGAAGGCCACACCGCCAGCCAGTTCATGGAGTCCAAGCCGCGGCCGGACTACACCGCCGATCCCGACAAGCTCTGGGAGGGAACGTATCTGCGGTCCGAGGCGACCTATTTCGGCCCGGCCTACATGATCAACTGGCTGCACAACGACCTCGGACCCGGTTTCACCGTCGAGGTCGCGCTGATCAACTGCCACTACCCGGTGACCCACAGCTCTTTCATGCTGCAGTGGGGGGTGGCGGTGGCCGAGATGCCGGGGTTGCCCGCCGACAAGGCGGAAAAGCTTGCCGCCGCGATGAACCGGACGTTCGGCGAGGGCTTCCTCGAAGACGTCGAGATCTGGAAGAACAAGACCCGCATCGACAACCCGCTGCTCACCGAGGAGGACGGTCCGGTCTATCAGCACCGCCGCTGGTATCGGCAGTTCTACGTCGACGCCGCCGACGTCACCGCCGAGATGACCGACCGCTTCGAGCAGGAGGTGGACACCACCCACGCCTACGATCTCTGGCAGCAGGAGGTCGAGGACAACCTGGCCAGGCTCGGCCGGAGCACCATCACCCCGTGACGCTGTTCAGCCGGCCAGCACCGCGTCGATGAGGTGCGGGCCCGGTTCGGCGAACGCGTCGCGCAACGCGGCGGCCAGATCCCCGGCGGTGTCCGCCCGCTGGGCCGGTACCCCCATGCCCTCGGCGATCTTGACGAAATCGATGGTGGGGCGCCCGATATCGAGCAGGTCCAGCGCCCGCGGACCGGGTGCGTCGGCGTTCGCGGCGCCGACCCGCTGGAGCTCGATGCGCAGGATCTGATAGGCGGCGTTGTCGAGGATGACGGTGGTGATGTCGAGGTTCTCCCGGGCCTGGGTCCACAGCGCCGAGATCGTGTACATCGCCGAGCCGTCGGCCTCCAGCGACAACACCGGCCGGTCTGGGGCGCCGATCGCGGCGCCGATCGCGGTGGGCATGCCGAAGCCGATCGCGCCGCCGGTCAGCGTCAGCACGTCGTGCGCAGGGGCCCCCGCCATGGCTTGCGGCAGCAGCACCCCGGAGGTGTTGGCCTCGTCGACGACGATCGCGTCCTCGGGCAGCAGAGCACCGATGACGTCGGCGAACGACACCACGGTGAGCGGACCGGTGGCCGGCTCGGGGCGACGGGCCGCGGCCACAGCCGCGACGGTGCCCGGTGCGAGTTCGTCGGCCAGTTCGTCGAGCGCGACGGCGGCCCCGCGATGCCCCGCCAGCGGATGCACCTGGCAGCCGTCGGGCACCAGGTCGCTGGGCCGGCCCGGGTAGGCGAAGAACGACGCGGGCCATTTCGCCCCGGCCAGGATCAGATGGCGGGCGCCGGCCAGCTGGGTCTCGGCGGCCTCGGCGAAGTAGGCCAGCCGTTCGACCACGGGCACCCCGGCCCCGCGCTCGAGGCGGGTGGGGAACGTCTCGCACAGCACCCGCGCCCCGGTGGCCTGTGCCAGCCGGACCGCGGCCGACAGTCCGGGTCGGCGGGTCGCGTCGCCGCCGATCAGCAGGACCGCGGGCTCGCCCGAACGCAGCGTCGCCGCGGCGGCGCCGACCGCGTCGGCGTCCACCCGCGGCGGCGGCAGCGGCGGCGCGACCGCGGAGCCGCCGCCGTCGGTCCAGGACACGTCGGCGGGCAGGATCAACGTGGCCACCTCGCCGCGTTCGGCGGCCTGGATCGCCGACACCGTGTCGGCCCCGACGTCGGCGCTGCTCAGGCTCCGGTGCACCCAGCCCGACACCGTGCCGGCCACCGAATCGATGTCGGATTCCAGCGGGGCGTCGAAACGCTTGTGGTAGGTGGCGTGGTCACCGACCACGGCGACCAGCGGGACGTGGGCGCGCCGCGCGTTGTGCAGATTGGCCAGTGCGTTGCCGAGTCCGGGGCCCAGGTGCAGCAGCACCGCGGCCGGTCTGCCCGTCATCCGGGCGTATCCGTCGGCGGCCCCGGAGGCCACGCCCTCGAACAGGGCCAGCACCCCGCGCATCGCCGGAACGGCGTCCAGCGCCGCGACGAAGTGCATCTCGGAGGTACCGGGATTGGCGAAGCACACGTCGACGCCGTTGTCGACCAGCGTGGTCAGCAGGGCCTGGGCACCGTTCACAGCTCCCAGATATACCGCCGCGTCAGCCCTCGCGGATGCGGTCCAGCCGATTGGTCGCCTCGTCGAAACCTTCGACCAGTTCGGCGATGATGTCGGCGACCGGCCGGATCTCGTTCATCCGGCCCACGATCTGCCCGACCGGCATCGCGACGGTGCTCGGGTCGGTGGACTCGCTCATCCGCTGGTGTGCCTCGCTGACCAGGATGTTCTGCAGCGGCATCGGCAACGGTTCGGGAGCCCCGGCGGCGTCCCAGGCGTCGGTCCAGCGGCTCTTGAGCAGCCGGGCCGGCTTGCCGGTGTAGATGCGCCGGCGCACGGTGTCGGCCGACGTCGCGGCCAGCATCGCGTCCTGCACCACCGAGTGCCCGGACGGCAGCCGCACGCCCAGGTCGTACTCCGCGGAGGTCAGGAACGCCGAGCCCATCCAGACGCCCTGCGCGCCGAGCGCCAGCGCCGCAGCGACCTGTCGGCCGGTGCCGATACCGCCGGCAGCGAGAACCGGCGCCTTCCCGTCGAGGGCGTCGACGATCTCCGGCCACAGCACCATGGACCCGATCTCGCCGGTGTGCCCGCCGGCCTCATGCCCCTGGGCGACGACGATGTCGACACCGTTGTCCACATGGCGCAGTGCGTGTTTGGCGCTGCCCGCCAACGCGGCCACCGGCACGCCCGCACCGTGCACCTGCCCGATCACGTCGGCCGGTGGCGAGCCCAGCGCGTTGGCGATCAGCTTGATCGGGTGCTTGAGCGCGACCTCGACATGGCTGCGGGCCACCGAATGCAGCCAGCCCAGCACGCCCTCGTTGCGCTCCTCGTCCTCGGGCAGCGGGGGCACGCCCAGGTCGGCCAGCGTCTTGGCGACGAAGTCGCGGTGGGCCTGCGGGATCAGCTTGCCGATGTCGACGGAGGTGCCCTCGGTCGGGATCTTGGCCGGCATCACCACGTCGACACCGTAGGGCTTGCCGTCGGTGTTCTCGTCCATCCAGCACAGCACGTGCTCGAGATCGTCGGCGTCGTTGAACCGCACACACCCCAGTACGCCCAGCCCGCCCGCCTTGCTCACCGCGGCGGCGACCTTCTCCGACGGGGTGAACACGAAGATCGGGTAGTCGATGCCGAAGCGATCGCAGAGCTCGGTACGCATGTCGTCTTCCTTGCCTGGTTTTCCTCGCCCGGTTTTCTTGCCCGGTTTCCTTGCCTAGGAGGTCACCGTCGCGTGGTTGCCGTGGACGTCGTCGGCGCGACGCTCCTCGGTGACGTCCTTGGCCCAGCGGTAGTCCGGCTTGCCCGCCGGTGATCGCTTGACGTCTTCGACCAGCCACAGGCTGCGCGGCACCTTGTATCCGGCGATTTCGCTGCGCACGAACGCGTCGAGGTCGGCCAGTGTGGGGCGGGTGCCCGGGCGGGGCTGCAGCACCGCGGCGACGTGCTGGCCGAACCGCTCGTCGGGCACCCCGACCACGAGGGCGTCGAACACGTCCGGGTGGCCCTTGAGCGCGGCCTCGACCTCCTCGGGGTAGACCTTCTCGCCACCGGTGTTGATCGACACCGAGCCGCGGCCGAGCATCGTCACGCTGCCGTCGGCCTCCACCACGGCGAAGTCACCTGGGATCGCGTAGCGCACCCCGTTGAAGGTCTTGAACGTCTCGGCGGTCTTCTTCGGGTCCTTGTAGTAGCCCACCGGGATGTGGCCCCGCTTGGCGATCACGCCGCGCACCCCCGAGCCGGGTACGACCTCGTCACCGTTCTCGTCGAGCACGACGGTGTTCTTGTCGATCGTGACGCGCGGACCGCCGGTGTTCGACTGCCCCTTGGCCACGATGCTGGTGCCGCCGAAGCCGGTCTCCGAGGAGCCGATCGAATCGGTGATGATCCGGTTCGGCAGCAGTTCGAGGAACTTCTCCTTGATGCTGGTGGAGAACAGCGCAGCGGTGCTGGCGAGCAGGAACAGCGAGCTCAGGTCGTACTGGTCGGCTTCGCCCTGGTGCGCCAGCAGCGCGTCCAGCAGCGGCCGACCCATCGCGTCGCCGGTGAAGAACAACAGGTTCACCTTGCGGTCCTGGATGATGCGCCAGACCTCGTCGGCGTCGAATTCCGGTATGAGCAGGATGGTTTGGCCTGCGAACAGCGCCATCCAGGTCGCCGACTGGGTGGCGCCGTGGATCATCGGCGGGATCGGATAACGCACCATCGGCGGGTTGGCCACGGCCTGCTTGGACAGGTCGTACTCGTCGGCGAGGGGTTCACCGGTGGCGAAGTCGATGCCGCCGAACAGCACCCGGTAGATGTCCTCGTGACGCCACATGACGCCCTTCGGGAAGCCAGTCGTACCGCCGGTGTAGAGCAGGTAGATGTCGTCCTCACTGCGCGGCCCGAAGTCGCGCTCCGGGGAGTACCCGGCGATCGCGGCATAGAACTCGACACCGCCGTAGCGTTGGTAGTCCTCATCGGTGCCGTCCTCCACCACCAGGACGGTCTTGACCTTCGGCGTCTCGGGCAGCACGTTGGCGACCCGCTCGGCGTAGCGGCGCTCGTGCACCAGGGCGACCATGTCGGAGTTGTCGAACAGGTACCTCAACTCGCCCTCGACGTAGCGGAAGTTGACGTTGACCAGGATCGCGCCGGCCTTGACGATGCCGAGCATCGCGATGACGATCTCGATGCGGTTGCGGCAGTACAGGCCCACCTTGTCGTCCTTCTTGACGCCCTGCGCCTGCAGGTAGTGGGCGAAGCGGTTCGCCTTCTCCTCCAGCTGGGCATAGGTGAGCTGTTCGTCGTCGCCGATGAGGGCGACGCGGTCAGGCACGGCGTCGATGGCGTGCTCGGCGAGATCGGCGATGTTGAGGGCCACGGCTCTAAATTAGAACGTGTTACATTTCGTGACAAGTCTGTGGCAATGACGCTGGAAGGCGGACACCTGTGAGCGACACCGACAAGCAGCCCGACTGCCTGGTTGAGCAGCGCGGACACACGCTGATCGTCACGATGAACCGGCCCGAGGCCCGCAACGCGCTGTCCACCGAGATGCTCTCGATCATGGTCGACTCCTGGAACCGGGTCGACGAGGATCCGGAGATCCGCACCTGCATCCTGACCGGCGCGGGCGGGTACTTCTGCGCGGGCATGGACCTCAAGGCCGCCACGGCCAAGCCGCCGGGCGACTCGTTCAAGGACGGCAGCTACGACCCGTCGAAGATCGAGGCCCTGCTGAAGGGACGGCGGCTCAAGAAGCCGCTGATCGCCGCCGTCGAGGGCCCGGCCATCGCGGGCGGCACCGAGATCCTGCAGGGCACCGACATCCGGGTCGCCGGGGAGAGCGCGAAGTTCGGCATCTCCGAGGCGAAGTGGAGCCTGTACCCGATGGGGGGGTCGGCGGTGCGACTGGTGCGCCAGATCCCGTACACCATCGCGTGTGACCTGTTGCTGACCGGACGCCACATCACCGCCGCCGAGGCGCTGTCGTACGGGCTGATCGGCCACGTGGTGCCCGACGGCAGCGCGCTGGACAAGGCGCTGGAGATCGCCGAGGTGATCAACAACAACGGGCCGCTGGCCGTGCAGGCCATCCTCAAGACCATCCGGGAGACCGAGGGCATGCACGAGGAGGAGGCGTTCAAGCCCGACACCGCCAACGGCATCCCGGTGTTCCTGTCCGAGGACGCCAAGGAAGGCCCGCGGGCGTTCAAGGAGAAGCGCGCCCCCCACTTCCAGATGAAGTAGCCTTCCGCCGAACTGGCATTCCGGCAGAAAAAGTGTGAGAAGGGGCCTGCCGGAATGCGAGTTCGGCGACGGGGCTGCTAGGCGGAATTGAGTTCGTCGAAGCGGGCCAGCGCGGCGTCGAGGTCGGCCTCGTCGAAGTGTTCGCTGTGGCAGACCCGATCGCCATCGATCATCGAGATGTGAACTCCCCGCCACTCACCCTGGAAGCCCTCTGATGACGCGCCAACGGCTGCGATGGTGAGGACCGCCCCGCGCTCGCTGAGCCGATGCACGGCGTCGATCGAGAACTTCACATCCGGCGTCGTCTCCCAAGTCGCATTGAGGAAGGCGGGCAGATCGCCAGGCGAGATCGGTGCCACTATGCGGTGGTCGATGCTGACCGCGTCCGGCGTCCACGCCGGGAGTTCGTGCCGGTTGACCGCGCGCAGGTTCTGGACCAAGACCGCCCAGGTGTTCGCATAGGGCGCCGCCTCGCCGGCGAGGTACCGGGCGTCGAGTTCCTCGTAGGCGGCGTCGACGTCGTCGATGTCGAAGGTCACGGTGTCTCGCACAAGTTCGCCATCGCCCACCTCGACGACGGTCAGAACTTCGACCGTGATCGGCCGGTCGACATCGCTGGTATCTCGGGTCGTCACGTGCGTCAGCGCCAGCCGAGAACCTCTGGCGGCTAAGCCCTCCACATCCAATTGCCAACTCGTCGGTGCCTTGAAGATCTCGCGAAAAGCCTTTTGCCGCTCGGCGCCGTCCATAACGACAGTCAGTCCCTTTCGCCGGTCGTCCAATCTGCCGTCGGGAGAGATCCCAGCGAGGAACCTTTCGTTATCACGCCGGTTCAGCGCAGCAATGAGGCCTGACCATGCCCGACTCGCCGCGTTCTTCAGCTGGGGTGCTTGCCGACTGAGCTCGTCGAAATTCGCAAGGGCGGCGTCGAGGTCGGTCTCGTCGAACAGCTCATAGCGACTGATCAAATCACCGTCGATCATCACCAATACGACAGTTCGCCACTCGGCATTGAAGCCCATATGAGAGGTCCCGTTCGCAACCCCGCTGACGACCGCGCCGAAATCGGTCAGTCGGTGCACGGCCTCAACGGAGCGGTGCATGTACGGCACGACGTCAGACGTGGCACGAACGAATGTGAAGAAGTCGCCTGGAGCAAAAGCTGCCACATGCCGGTGGTCGATGCTGACCCAGTCCGGTGTCGTCGGAGGCACTTCGCGCCGGTTGAACGCGGCGGTTCCGTTCGTGATCACCGACCACGCGTGCGCGTGCACCGCCGCCTCGCCAGCGAGGTACCGGGACTCGAGTTCGGCGAAGGCGGCGTCGACGTCGTCGACGTCGAACGTGATGGCGGCCTTGAGCAGTTCCTCGCCGTTGATCTCAACGATGCTGAGCAGATCCCAATCGAGCGGACCCAGCAACTGGTCATGCCGAGAGACGTGGTGGTGACACAAGGCCAAGTGCTCGCCGCGGATCGCGAGGACCCGCGCGGTCATCTCCAAATCCCCGAACTCGGCGATGTGTTGCAGGTCTGCCAATTCGGCCTCGCGCCCATGACGAAGCCCTGCTCCTACACCCCGGCGACGGTCGTCGCTGTGGTGGTCATCTGCCAGCAGTCGAGAGACTGCGCCCCATTCGCGGGCGGTGCAGTGCGCCCAGATCCGTTCGAACACTCGGCTTGCCGTGTTCTCCAGCCCGGGAACTGACCGACTGAGTTCGTCGAATCGGGCCAGCGCGAGGTCCCGTTGGTCGGCATCGAACGTCTCGGCGCGGATGGCGCGATCGCCATCGAAAACCATGATGGTGATCCAAGGTAGCTCGACCGCGACATCGTCGGTCGACGTGCCCTTCACAACGACATAGCTCAGGACGCCGGTTGCCGAGCACGCGAGGATCTCAGCGACCTCGAATCTGAGGTCGGGGACGAGCGACGCCAGCATCCTCAGTGACGACATGTCTTCGACGGCTGTGCCGGCTCCGCTGGCGAGCTGGCGGTGGTTGACATAGGACGCGCCGACATGCCTCGCAGCCAGCGCGTCCCAGTCATGACGGTTGGCAGCTTCAGCGAACGGGCGCATCGCCTCGATGATCTCGGGATGCGCGACTTCTCCGGACGCGATCCAGCGGGCGGTGAGCTCATCGATCGCACCGTTGATGTCATCTGGGTCGAAAACCCCTACGTAGGAGACGAGCTCACCGGAGACCTCGGTGATCATCAAGAACTCGACCGTGATCCGCTCTCCAGCGGAATCGGTGTCACGGAACCTGTCGCGGGTCAATGCAAGGCGAGTTCCCCTGATCGCGACGGGTTCTGCCGCCAACCGCCAACTCGCGGGTGCATCGAACAACACCGCGTGAAGGAAATTGCGGTCAATGTGACCCACATTCCGCAGACTCTTGCGCCGATCGTCGAATCGAGCATCGTTGTGATGCAATGCAACTACCGCTTCGAGATCGCGAAGGTTCGATGCCGCCACGACACGATCCCGGACCCGGATCGCGATATTCTCGAGCCCGGGCCATCGGGCATCGAGTTCGTCGAATCTCGCGACAGCGGCCTTACGATCGGTCTCATCGAACAGCTCGCAGCGGTTGATTGCGTCGCCATCGAACGTGAGCAAGGCGATTTCACTCCACTCGGCGTCGAATCCCTCCTGCGAGGTGCCCCTCTCGGTGTGGGTGAACACCGCTCCCAGGTTGCTCAGCCGGTGCACCGCCTCGATCCGGGTGCTGATGTCCGGCACCTGCTCCCAAAAGGCGCTGACGTAGGAATTCATAGCGCCCGGAGCAAACCCGACCCCGAGCCGGTGGTCGATGTTCACCCAGTCCGGCCTGGTCTTGGGCATCTCGTGCCGGTTGAACGCGGCATACGTCTGGGTGACGAGTGACCACATGTTCGCGAGGGCGGCGGGTTCACCTGCCATGTACCGGGCGTCGAGTTCGGTGACGGCCGCATCCATGTCGTCAGGTTCGAAGATCACCTGGGCCGCGATCCGCCCGTCGGCGTCGAGCTCTGCGACTGCCAGGTTGTCGACGTGAAACGCCCCCGGCCGCTCGTCGTAACGCGTTTTCGCACGTACGAGGATCAGGCGCTCCCCACGGGTCGCGATGGAGGTCCACTCGAAACGGGAGACACCGACGTCGGCAGCCGCCCGCATATCTTCCAGTAGAGAGTCCCGACCCTGCCGAATCCCCCCGTTCACGACTCGACGGCGGTCCTCGTTGTACAGACCGTCGGCCAGCAGGCCGGCCATGGCCTCCCAGTTGCGGGCTGCGAAAGCAGCCGTCAATTGCTCGCCGACCCGGGTCGCCGCATTGCCCAGATCCCTCTTACGGCCCAGCTCATCGAAACACTCGAGGGCGGCGTCGAGGTCGGCCTCGCCGAAGAGCTCACAGCGTTCGATCAATCCATCGTCGACCATCAGAACGTTGATGCATCGCCACTCCACGTCGAGGCCTTCTTGAGATGTCCCATGTGCGGAATGCGTGACGACGGCGCCGTGGGCGCTCAACCGATGCACGGCCTCGACGCGGATGCTGCCGGTCGGCAGTTGGGCCCAGGATTCCTGGATGTTTGTGGCGGTTTCTCCGGGGGCGAACGTGAACGCTCGGCCACGCTGGTGATCCACCGTGACCCAGCCTGGGGTCGTCGCGGGGAGTTCGCGGCGGTTGAGTGCGGCGTACATCCGCGAGATGGCCGACCACGTGTCGGCAAAGGACGCGCCTTCGCCTGCCATGTACCGGGTGTCGAGTTCGGCGAGGGCAGCGTCCATGTCGTCCGGGTCGAAGATCACCTCATTCGTCACAAGCCGATCTACGTTGACATCGTGGATCACCAACGCATCAATTGCCACAGGGCGATCGACCTCGTCGACATCGCGGAAAGCGAGGCGACTGAGCGCCAGGTAGCGTCCCCGAATCGCTACCACCTCGACCTCCGCCCGGAAAATCCCGGCACGCTCGAACAAGGCGCGCCCGTAGACCATGTCAATTGGGCCCTTGTTGCGAAGTCCTCTTCGACGATCATCGCATCGAGAATCCGCCGTGTGCGCACCTAGATAGCCCTCCAGATCACAGCCATTGAAGGCGACCGCCATCTCTCGGACTACCTGTGTCGCAAAGTTGTCGAGGAGCGCGATACCGTCGAGTTCGTCGAAACGGGCTAGTGCGGCCGCGAGGTCGGCCTCGTCGAAGATTTCGCTGTGACTGATGGCCTCGCCTTCGACCATTGAAATCCCGACCTGTCGCCATTCCGCGCTGAAGCCTTCTCGCGTGGTCCCTTTCGCTATTCGGGTGACGACGGCGCCGCGATTGCTCAGCCGATGCACCGCTTCGACGTAGAACGAAGTCTGCGGTGAATCCTTCCACGTTGCATTGAGGAAGGGTTCCAAGTCGCCTGGCGACATTGCCACACCCCGCCGGCGATCGACGTTCACCCAGTCCTTCGTCGTCGGCGGAAGCTCGCCGTGGTTGACCGCAGCATAGAACCGCGCAATGACTCGCCACACGCGCGCGTTATCCGCTGCTTCGCCTTTCAGATAACGCATTTCGAGTTCGGTGAAGGCGGCGTCGATGTCGTCGGGATCGAATGAGACGGCCGCTGCGATCCGGTTGTCGGCGTCGATTTCGACGAGGTTCAGCACCTCGAGTTCGTATTCCGTAAACCCCCCATCGCGCGATACCCGGGCATGAACAAGTGCAAGTCGGTTCCCTCGGGTCGCGATGACGGACCGCTCGACGTTGTTCACTCCGAGGTCGGCGATGGCCCGCATATCCGTGAGCACGGCGTCTCGACCACGTTGGATGCCCATGTTCACCACTCGCCGGCGGTCCTCATGGACGATGTCGTCGGCAAGCATTTCCGCGATGGCGTCCCAATCGCGAGCCATCAGGCAAACGTTCGAGCGTTCGTTCAGTCGGCTTGCCGCGTTCTCCAGCCGCGGCGCGGGCCGGCTGAGTTCGTCGAATCGGGTGAGCGCGGCCTCGAGGTCAGATTCGTCGAACAGCTCATGGCGAGAGATCAGGTCGCCATCGACCATGAAGATGGCGATCATGCTCCACTCGGCGCATAAACCCTGTTGAGAGGTCCCGTAGCCGGTTGCGGCGATGACCGCCCCTACGTTGGTCAGACGATGCACGGCGTCGATGGAGCCGACCAGATCTGGCACTAGTTCCCACATTGCGCGGAAGGTCGCGACCAGCTCACCGTGCCCGATCGACGAAAGCCGCCGGTGGTCGATGTTCGCCCAGTCTGGTGTGGTCGGGAAGAGTTCGCGGCGGTTGATTCCGGCGACCGCGCCCGAGACGACCGACCATGTCCGTGCGTGGGGAGCAGCCTCGCCGGCCACGTACCGGGCATCGAGTTCAGCAACAGCCGCGTCGATGTCGTCGAGATCGAATGCGACGACGGCTGAGATGCGGTTTTCGGGGTCGATTTCGACAAGGTTCAGCGCCTCGGCTTCGTATTCGGTAAACCGCCCATCGCCCGATAGCCGCGCACGAGCAAGTGCGAGTCGGCTCCCGCGGGTCGCGATGACGGACCGCTCGACGTTGTTGACTCCGAGGTCGGCGATGGCCCGCATATCCGCCAGCACGGCGTCGCGACCACGTTCGATGCCCAGGTTCACCACTCGACGGCGGTCCTCAATGAAGATGTCGTCGGCAACCATTTCCGCCACGGTGTCCCAATCGCGAGCCATGAGGCACGCGTTCGAGCGGTCGTACAGTCGGCTGGCCGCATTTCCCAGCCGCCGGGCGGGGCGACTCAATTCGTCGAATCTCGCTAGTGCGGCGTCGAGGCCTTCTACGTCGAACAGCTCACTGTGATGGGTCTGGTCGTCATTCACAACGCCAACGACAACTTCACGCCACTCCGCCTCAAACCCTTCCCTCGACAAGCCTTTCATCACATGGGTGACGACGAAGCCGTCGTCGCTCAGCCGATGAACGGCCTCGACATAGATGCTGAGGCTGGGCATCTCATCGAATGTGGCCCGCACATATGCGGCCATATCAGTAGTAGCGGATACGATCGACTTTCGGTGGTCGACGTTCACCCAATCCTGCGACCCCTCGGGTAATTCGCGCCTGTTTATGGCGGCGTATGACCGCACATAGAGTGACCAGCCGCTCGCAAATGGGGCGGCTTCCCCCGCGAGGTAACGGGACTCGAGTTCGGCGATAGCGGCATCGAAATCCTCGAGATCGAACAGCACGGCAGCCACCGACCTGTCGTCTGCATCGACTTCGTAGACGGTCAGAATCTCAATACCGAACGCGTCATCGCGGGGACCGCCCGAAACGCGGGCACGGATCAGCGCGAGGCGGTCGCCTCGGGTGGCGACGACGGCCGCGTCGACGTAGGTGACCCCGACGTCGGCGGCGGCCCGCATGTCCGCGATCTGAGCGGCACGACCACGTCGGATGCCGCCGCTGACGACTCGGCGACGATCATCGGTGCACACGTCTTCTGCCACCATTTCGGCCATGGCGTCCCAGTCGCGCGCAACAAGATAGGCGTTGCAACGCTGATAGCTTCTGCTCGCCGCGTTCTCCAGAGATCCTGCTGGACGGCTGAGTTGATCGAATCTGGCCAGCGCGGTGTCGAGATCGTCCTCGTCAAACCGCTCGCTGCGGCTGATCAGGTCGCCGTCGATGGTCGAGAACGAGATTCCCCGCCACTCGGCCTGGAAGTCCTGGTTCGTGGTCCCGGTCGCGACGTAGGTGAACACCGCACCGAGGTCGCTGAGCCGATGTACTGCCTCGATGTAGAGCTTCAGGTCCGGTGTCTGCTTCCAGGTTGCGTGCACATATGCAGCAAGGTCGCCGGGGGCGGATGCGATCACCCTGCGGTGGTCGACATTCACCATGCCCGGGGTGAACGAAGGCAATTCGTGCCGGTTGAATGCGGCGATGTTCCGTTTGACGACGGACCACACCGCCGCATGCGCGGCCGCCTCGCTGGCGCCGAATCGACTATCAAGGTCTGCGAATGCAGCGTCGAGATCGTCCGGGTCGTACGCGACGCCGCCCACGAACCGGCTGTCGGCGTCGACTTCGATAACGATCAGCACGTCTGAACCGAACGCGTCGGGCCGCTTGTCGCCTGACACCCGTTGGCGAGCGAGCGCGAGGCGCTCCCCGCGGGTCGCGATGACATGCGGCTCGATGTTCGTGACCCCGACGTCGGCGATGGCGCGCATGTTGGCGATCACTGCTTCTCGACCGCGCTGAGTGCCGCCATTGACGACGCGACGGTGATCGTCGTGCACGATGCCTTCGCCCATCACGTCCGACATGGCGTCCCAGTCGCGAGCCCCGTACGTCGCCAACCAGCGCTCGTACGTTCGGCTCGCCGCGTTCTCCAGCCGCCGCACAGGCTCGCTGAGTTCGTCGAATGTCGCGAGTGCAGCGTCCAGATCGTCGAGCCTGAAGACTTCGCAGCGGTCGACCAGGCCGCCGGTAATCGTCGAGAGGCTGACCTCGCGCCACTCCACATCAAAGCCGTTTCCCGACGTTCCACTCGCCGCGTAGGTCACCACCGCCCCCAGATCGGTCAGCCGGTGCACGGCTTCGATGCGCATCCGAACATCTGGTGTGAGATCCCATAGGTCATCCACTGAGGCATAAAGACCTCCTTCCGGGACGGCTATGACGGGACGATGGTCGATGTTGATCCAATCAGGCGTCGTCGCTGGAAGTTCGTGCCGATTGAACGCGGTGAAGGCTCCGGCAATAACGGACCACGTGCCCGCATACCCGGCCGCTTCTCCCAGGACATACCGAGCATCGAGTTCGGCGTACGCCGCGTCGAGGTCGTCGAGGTCGAACGCGGCAAACATGGTGATCTGTTGCGCTGCATTGATCTCGACCATGTGGAGCACTTCGACAGCAAACGCATCCGGCTCGTCGCGACCCCAAAACCGGCTCCGCATGAGGGCAAGGCTGTCCCCTCGGATCGCGATGACGGTCGACGAAGCATTCCTGACGCCAAGGCCGGCAATGAACCGCATATGTTCGACCGCTGCGTTGCGACCCGGTTGATGCCCCGTCCCGACCAATCGGCGGCGGTCATCCGCGATGAAGTCGTCGGCCATGGTCTTGGCCAGGCCTTCCCAGTCGCCACTCATATCGCAGGCGTTGAAGCGTCGGTATTGGCGACTCGCCGCGTTCTCCAGGATTGGGGTTGGCCGATTGATTTCGTCGAACCGCGCCAAAGCAGCGCCCAGGTCGGCCTCGTCGAAGAGCTCACAGCGGTTGGGGAGATCGCCGTCGATCGTCAAGACATCGGTCAAGCGCCACTCAACGTCGAGTCCCTCGCGCGATACGCCCTTCGCCACGTGAGTCACGACCGCTCCGACCTCGGTCAGTCGATGGACGGATTCGACGTACAAGCAGTTCTCGGTGAGGTCGTCGAAAGCCGCTCGCAGGTAAGCCTGCAAACCACCGGACTCGACCCCCGTGACACTCCGATGGTCTATGTCCACGAAGCCGGGCGCCGCGGCAGGAAGTTCGAGCCGATTCACCGCGTAAAAAACCTGCGCGATCACCGAGTATGTGTCTGCACACGGCGCGGCTTCACCCGCGAGGTAGCGGACATCGAGTTCCGCCAAGGCCGCGTCGAGATCGTCGAGGTCGAACAGAACGTGGCCGGCGATCGTGTCGTCGGTATTGATCTCGACGACGTCGAACGCTTCGGAGTGGAACGCCCCGGGCCCCTGGTCGCGGCCGACCATGCGGCACTTGGTGAGTGCGACGCGCTCGCCGCGGGTCGCGATCACCGTAAAGAGCGCGTTCTTGGTGCCCAGACCGGTCATCACTTGCAGGTTTGCGATTTCGGCGTCACGACCGCGCTGCATCCCTGCGTTCACCACCCGACGGCGATCTTCGGCGTTGAAGTCGTGCGCCAGTATCTCGGCCATGGTGTCCCAGTCGCGGGCGGGATAGTACGACCAGTAACGCTTGACAAGTCGGCTCGCCGCGTTCTCCAGACGTGGCGCCGGTCGGTTGAGTTCGTCGAACCTCTCCAGCGCCGCCGCGAGGTCTGACTCGTCGAAGATCTCGCCGCGGCTGATGGCATCGGCGTCCACCGTGACGACGTCGATCGCACGCCACTCGGCGTCGAAGCCTTCCCGGGAAGTCCCCCTCGATGACCGGGTGAACACCGCGCCCAGGTCGCTGAGACGGTGCACGGACTCGATGTACAGGTTGAACTGCGGAGCGAGGTCCCACGACGCGTGGAGATAGGCGATCCCTTCGTCGGGTGCCATCGGGGCGACGTGCCGATGGTCGACATTCACCAAGTCCGCCGTCGTCTTGGGCACCTCGCCCCGCGTCATCCCAGCGTAGGCGTCCGTGATGACCGACCATGCATCCGCATACGGCGCCGCCTCCCCGGCCAGGTAGCGGACGTCGAGTTCGGCGACCGCAGCGTCGAGGTCGTCGTTGTCGAAGATCACCCCTGCCACGATCCGGCCCTCGGAATCCGTTTCGATGATGTTGAGGATCTCGCCGCGAACCAGGTCGCCGCTCGAGGTGCGGAGACGATCCAGCACGAGTCGTTGCCCGCGGGTGGCAAGGACGGTCGCCGACACGGTTGCCCCGATACCGGCGAGTCGGCGCAAGTCTGCCAGCTGAACATCCCTGCCACGTTTCATTCCGGCGTGCACCGTCCGCCGGCGGTCCTCATCGGTGACGCCCTCGGCGAACAGGTCTGCGACGGTGTCCCAGTCACCCGCTGCGAAATTCCTCCAGAGACGCTCGTAGACAACACTTGCCGCATTGCTGATCCCGACTGCAGGACAGCTGAGTTCGTCGAACCTTGCGAGCGCCCTGTCGAGGTCGTCTGCGTCGAACAACTCGCTGCGGGTGACCAGATCGCCTTCCACCGTCAGCAAGTTGACGTCTCGCCATTCCGCCTCGAAGCCGGCCTGCGAGATTCCCTTCGCCGCGTGAGTGACGACGGCGCCGAATTCACTCAGCCGATGCACTGCGTCGACGAAAATTCTGGTGTCCGGCGAGTCGGCCCAGGCTGCCGAGAGGTATTCGGCCATATGCCCCGGCGCGAATGCTGCCCCGCGCCGGTGGTCGATGTTCACCCAGCCCGGCGACGTCGCGGCGATCTCGCGCCGATTGAACGCGGCGTAAGCCCCTACAACGACCGACCATGCGTGCGCATACGGCGCCGCTTCACCGGCGAGATAGCGGTCGTCGAGCTCGGCAATGGCAGCGTCGAGGTCGTCCAGGTCGAACACCACTCTGGCCACCATCAAGCCATCCGTGTCGACCTCGTTGATCTCCAGCGATTCAGCGAAGAACGCGCCGACCTGCCGGTCGCGCTCCTCAAACCGTACGTGGCTCACACTGAGGCGATCCCCGCGTAGGGCGAGAGGCGTATGTGTAACGACCACACCGATATCGGCTATCGTACGGACGTTCTCGAGTGCAGTCTCGCGATCGTTACTCTCCCGGCGAAGCCCTCTACGGCGATCTTCGAAGTGAAGGTTGTCGGCATACAGCGCACCGATCTCATCAAGGTGGCCGCCGGCGAACAACGCGTATGCCTGGCTATCGGCACGTGTCGCGGAGTTCTCCAGCCGTGGTCGACGCTTCTCCGTCTCGAACCGCGCCTGCAAACTGTCCATCTCAGCGATCGCGGCGTCGAGGTCATCGATGTCGAACCACATCTGCAGGAACATCCTGCCCTCGTCGTCGATGCCTGCCAGTTGGAGGAACTCGTCCTGCGGGGCGCCGAGGCTGGCATCGTTGGTTCGCGTCGACAGCCTGACGAGTACAAGTCGCTCGCCCCGTGCCGCGACGAGTGTCTGCGGGTAGCGAATCATACCCAGGTCGATATAGCGACTCATCTCGTGCCGCCATTGGTCAAACGAGCGTTTCCGTGGCGCGACGCCGACGATCAACCGCCGACTTTCGAAATGGACCTCAGGAGCGAGAAGTTGTTTCACCTCGCCCCATGCTTGGCGTTCGACGGCATCAACTATCCGGCGTCCTGCCTGAAAGCACGCATTCTCGGTCCTCGTGGTTGCCGCCTCGGTCGGCGCAGGAACGGCCGGCACAGGCTGCTCACCCAGCAGGCGGCGAGCCTTCTCCGCCAGCGCCGCAGCACCTTTCATCTCATACAGCCCCAGCGCCCGTTCGGCGGCCACCCGCGCGCCAGCAGCGTCACCCGCAGCACCCAGCACCACTGCCAGCGCCAGACACGCGTCGCCGTGATCGACCAGTGCGTCGGTGCGCTCGGCGATGGCGACCGCCTCTTCGGCTACCCTCCGCGCTTCACCGTGTTCGCCTGCCCGCGCCAGCAGCTGCGCCCGAACCGTCCGCCAGGCGATCGCGGCCTTAAACGCGTGTCCGGCGAGCCGTTCACTCTCCGTGCACAATTCGTCGGCCTCGGCATCCCGGTCGAGCGCGAGACAGGCCCGCGCCAACAACGCGGCGGTCTCGGCGGTGTCAGCATCCAGGCGCATGCGGCGAAAGCCGTTGTAGGCCTTCCGCAGATGCCGCTCGGCGGCAGTCGCATCGTCGGCGACCAACTCGACGATGCCGGCGAACTGCTCCACTTCGAGCACCGCATGCCGCATGCCCAGCTCGCTGAGCGTGCGCCGGGCTGAGTCGATCAGCTGGCGGCCCGCCGCGGCGCGCCCGCGCAGTGCATCCAGCACGCCCTGGCACCGCGTCGATGTCGCCTCCACGACCGGGGAACCGGTGGTGATCCGCAGCAGCCGCACGACATCGAGACACCGCCCGCCAGCCCGAGGAACCGGGTTGGGACCCCACAGTGCCGCCGGTGGTGCCCCGGCCAGGACGGCGTTGACCCGCCGGTGTTCGCGCGCCCGGCGGGCTGCGGTCAACGCCTGGTCCAGCGCGGCCTCGCAGTCGCCCACCCTCCCGAGGCGGGCCAGACACCCGGCGCGTACGGTGTGGGCCTTGGCCTCCCCCGCCGCGTCCTCCAGCGCCGCCAGCGTTGCAGCGGCCGCCTCCAATGCGACCTCGATCTCGTCAAGGCGCTCCGGGTCGGTCAGCATCGACAACTGTCCGTCGAAACACGCTCCCCAGGCCGCGATCCGGGCGGAATCACCGGCAGCCGAGCGCAACTGTGCCACCGCTCCGGTCGCCGACGCCACGTCGCCGGCCGCCAGCAGCGCTTCACACCTGGCCACCAACAGCTCGGCCTGCTGGTCGTCGCGGTCGGGCAGTTCCTCGTCGAGTTCCTCGAGTGCGTGCAGCGCCTTGTCGTACAGGTCGGCCGCGCCTTCGTAGCCGAGGCGCGCCATCGCCTGATCCGCGGCCCGCCGGCAGTACTCGACGGCCTTGCCCGCATTGCCCGCCCACGCACATTCGAAGTAGTGGTAGGCGAGTTCGGCGAGGAGTTCATCGTCGGTGCCCGGTTCGGCCTCCAGGGCTGCAGCGATCTTCTGATGCAGTCGCATGCGCCGCACGGAGGGCAGTTCGGCGAGTAGCGACTGCCGCACGAGCGCGTGGTTGAACCGGTATCGGCCGCCGGGTTCTTCGATGACGATGCCCGCCTTGCCGGCCTCGTCGAAGGCATCGACGAGGTCGCGTTCGACCACCCGCTCGACGAGCTCGATGCCGAACCGGCTGCCGACCACCGCGGCCGCGGCGAGCGCGGCATTGGCCTCGTCGCCAAGGCGGGAAAGTCTGCGGCTCACCGCTTCCCGGATCCCCTGCGGCAGGCTGTTCGCATCCCAACGACCGTCACTTTCGTCGACGTGCCGCAGAGCCTCGATGAGGAAGAACGGATTGCCCCCGGTGACCGACGCCAGTGCGCGGCCCAGCTCTTCGTCGTCGTAGCCGACTTCGGCGACATAGGCGTTGACGTCGTCCACGTCGAGGCCGCCGAGCGCGAGGCGAGTGGCGGAGCCGTCGCGGTGCAGATCGGCGAGCATCGCCGCCAGCGGATGCGCACGGTCGAGGTCGGTGCTGCGGTAGGTGCCGACGATCTGCACACGAGCCTGCTCTCCGAAGCGGAGCAGATGACGCAAAAGCAGCAGCGTCGGTTTGGCGGCCCAATGCAGGTCATCGAGAACCAGGACGATCGGCGCACTCGCCGAGGCGATGCCCAGCAGCGCGACGACGGCGTCGAACAGCGCATAGCGCTCGGCGTCGGGGGCGGCGCGGGGCGCCGCGGCCAGGTCGGGTAACACGTCGGTCAGGGCCGGGACGAGCGGAAGCAGCGACTCGACGCCGCGCAATCCGCGTAGCCGATCGGCGCCCAGGCAGGGAACCAGCGTCCGCAACGCCTCGGCGAAGGGCTGATACGGCGCCCCCAGATCCTCATCACAGCGTCCGTACACGACGACAGCGCCCAGGCCGTATGCCTGACGGCACCATTCGCCGGCAAGCCGGGTCTTGCCGACGCCCGGTTCGCCGGCGATCAGCACCGCGTGCGCGCCTGCGGTGAGCGCGGTCTGCCACGCCGCCAGCAGCCCTTCGAGTTCGCTGCCGCGGCCGACGAACGGGCCGGGTCCGGTCAGCACGGCCGGCAGGCCCGGCCGGTCCAGCGCCGTGTCGGCGGCGACAACGGGGAAATCGTCGGCGCGTTCCAGACGCAACTCGAACACGTGCTCCAGGCGTGCCAGGTTCTTCAGCTGGCGCATCCCCAGGTCCGCCAACACGACGTTGTCGGCCAGGGAATCGATGACGAGTTCGGCGGTGGCCCCCGAGCACAGGGTCTGCCCGCCGACGGCCAGCGATCGCAGCCGCGCCGCCCGGTTGACGGCCCGACCGAAGTAGTCGCCGTCCCGGAACTCGACCTCCCCGGTGTGCAGGGCGATCCGGATCCGCATCGGTTCGACGAGCGCCCACGGTTCGCGGCCGATCGCTTGCTGTAACTCGACGGCGGCCGCGGCCGCTCCCGACGGGCGGTCGAACACCGAGAACGTCGCGTCACCCTCGCCGCGGGTCTTGATCAGGCGCCCACCGCCGAATGTGACTACCTGCTCGACGATCTCGTCGTGACGGGCGAGCGCCGCCCCCATGGCCTCCGCGTCGTACTCCCACGCGGCCGTGGAGCCCTCGATGTCGGTCAGCAGGAACGTCACCGCCCGCATGACGGACGAAACGTGTTCGAGGACAGGAAGTTCCAGTGATGCGTCTTGGACGACGATCTTGGATTCCAGCCGACGGAGATCCGGTCCCGGGTCGACCCCCAACTCGTCGGCGAGCAGCGCGCGGACCCGCTGGAACGCAGCGAGGGCTTCGCCCTGCCGGCCGGCACGGTAGAGGGCGAGCATCAGCTGGCCCCAACGCCGCTCGCGTAACGGCGCGTCGGCGATCGCGGCTTCGAGTTCGCCGATCAGCTCCGCGGCCCGGCCGGTGGCCAGCAGCGCATCGGCCCGGTCCTCGACCAGTGCCGCATGCCCCTCTACCCAGCGGGTCCGCTCGGTTCCCCCACGCCGGCCGTCGGGCAGTTCGGGCGCGCCGCGCCACAGCTTCAGCGCGTCGTCGAAGCGGGCCACCGCTTCGCCGGCGTCCCCGGCATCCATGGCGGCGCGACCCTGTGCGGCGGCCGTCGTGTAGCCGATGGCGTCGATGTCGGCCGTGTTCAGGGTCCAGCCCGTCCCCTGGGTCAGCACGAAGCCGTCCCCGAGCGCGCGACGCAGGGCCGAGATGTGGGTCTGCAGGGCCTTGGCGGCGGTGCGCGGTGGATCCGTCCCCCACAGCAGTTCGACGAGCGTGTCCCCCGGAACGACGGCACCGCCGTACAACCCGAGCATCGTCAGGATGGCGCGTGGCTTGGCGCCCGGGATCGCGACCGGCAGACCGAACTGCCGGACCTGCAGAGGACCCAGAACCCCCAGCTCCACCGAAGAAAGCGTACTCACGCTTTCGATGGTCGGCGGGCGGATTCACCACACGGTCAAGGTCCGGTAAAGGTCCCGGTCGACGGGCCCGACCGCTGCGCGATTGCCGGGGCCCGGGTGGGTCGCTAGCTTGGGAATTGTGACCGGGACACTCGCGTCGCAGGCCCGAGCTCTCGCCACCGATCTGATGCGGGACGAGCCGGTGCGGTTGTCGCATGTCGAAGCCGTCGCCACCCGATCCGAAGTGCTCGCCGTGACCGTGCCCGTGGCAGAGGCCGAGGCTCTGGTCGCGGCCGGCTGGCTGCACGACATCGGATATCTGCCGGCCTTGCGGCAGTCGGGATTCCATCCGCTCGACGGCGCGCTGTACCTGCGCGACGAGGGCTGGCCCGGGACGGTCTGCGATCTGGTGGCCCACCATTCCGGTAGTCGATTCGTCGCGAAGGTCTGGGAGCTGACGGACGAGCTGCGGACGTTCGAGTTCGTCGAGGACGCGTCCTCCGATGTCCTGACCACAGCCGACAACACCGCCCAACAGGACGGCTCGTTCATCACGGTGTCCAAACGGCTGCGGGAGAAGCTGGCACGTCACGGTCCGACATCGCCGGGAGCGCTGGCCAATCCCCAACGCGACGACTACATCCGCGCCGCCGCCGCCCGGGTCAGGCGACGCCTCCGCACACTCGGGCACTCCGACCCGTACCTGCACTGACCCCTACCCGCCGCCGAAATGGCATTCGGTGTTACCGCCGAAATGGCATTCCGGCAGAAAAAGTGCGAGAAGAGCCCTGCCGGAATGCGAGTTCGGCGGGGAATAGGCGCGGGAACTCAGCCGCGCACCGGGGCCGACGGGGTGAACACCACCGGCATGGACTCCAGCCCGCTGACGAAGTTCGCCGGGCGCAGTGGCAGCCCCGACTCGTCGGCCAGCCGCAGATCGGGCATCCGCTGCAGCACCCGCGACAGCATCGTCTTGAGCTCGAGGCGTGCTAGCTGGTTACCGAGGCAGAAGTGGGTGCCGAAGCCGAACGCCAGGTGGCTGTTCGGGTTGCGGTCGATGCGGAAGACCTCGGGATCGCCGAACACCGACTCGTCGAAGTTGGCCGACTCGAACATCAGCATGATCTTCTCGCCGGCCTTGAGCTCGGTGCCGTGGAAGACGGTGTCGGCGGTCAGCGTCCGGCACATGTTCTTCACCGGCGACGTCCAACGCAGCATTTCCTCGATCGCGCCGGGCAGCAGCTCCTCATCCGCGACCATGGCGTCCCACTGATCGTGGTGGCGCAGCAACTGCTCGGTGCCGCCGGACAGCGTGTGGCGGGTGGTCTCGTCTCCGCCGATCAGGATCAGCAGGGTCTCCATGACGATCTCGTCGTCGGACATCCGCTGACCCTCGACCTCCGAGTTCACCAAGATGGAGAACAGGTCGTCGGTCGGCTCTGCCCGCCGCTTGGCGATGACCTCCATCGTGAACGCGGTGTAGGCCGCGAAGGTGTCCATCACCTTCTGGATGGTGAGCTCGTCGAGGTGTGAACTCAGCCCGCCGACCAGTTCGTCGGACCAGGTCAGCAGCATCTCGCGCTCCTCGGGCAGCACCCCGAGCATGTCGCCGATGACCGCCATCGGCAGCGGGGCGGCGATGTCGCGGACGAAGTCGCACTCGCCTTTCTCGCAGACCGCGTCGATGAGCGTGTCGCACAGCGCCTCGATCGACGGCACCTTGTCCATCACGCGCTTGCGGGTGAAGCCGGCGTTGACGAGCTTGCGCCGCAGCAGGTGTGCCGGGTCGTCCATGTCGATCATGTACGGCATGCCGCCCTGGTCCGGCCGGATCCCGCCGGCGCTGGAGAACAACTCAGGGTCGCGTTCGGCGTCCAGCACGGCCTGATAGCTCGCCGCGGCCGCCAGCCCGTTGCGGTCCCGGAAAACCGGCTGGTTGGCCCGCATCCACCGGTAGGCCTCCCGCGCGTTGCCGTCGGCGTAGAACCGGCCGTCGGCCAGGTCCACATCGGGCTTGGTGGAGGCAAAAGTCGTCACGCGATCTCCTTGGCGTCGCCGAATGTCATGTCCACGTTGGCAGCCGAGCTCGACACCAGGGCCCGTTTGGGCAATCCCAGCGCAGCGAGCTCGGCAGCATAGGGGTGGTCACCGAGCCGCAGCGAGACGCCACCCGGCCGGTAGCGCACCCCGGACATCACCATCTCCCCCGGTGTCTCCCGGGTGACGCCGTCGAGGTGCGAGTACGTCGAGTGCACCTGCCTGCGGGAGGTGAAGGCCGACGGCACCGGCAGGCCGGGCCGGAACTCCATGCTCACCGCCAGCCGGCCGTCGATCGTCACGTCGAACCCGAACTGGCGGCCGTTGCGGACGGTGAAGTCGGCCATCACCTTGGGGTAGCCCCAGATGGTGCGGCCGGCCTCCAGCGTGAAGGCCTGATCGACGGGCAGGTGGTGGACGAACGCACCGGCCGATTGCAGGGCGCTGAATCCGCTCGCTTTGGAGGGCGGGGTTCCCGGCGGATCGACCATCACGTTGGTCCCGTACTCGTAGTACCGACCGAGGTCGGTGTCGTCGTAGTGCATCAGCATCAGCACGACGAGCGCGCGGCGGGCCCCCCGGCCGAAGCGGCACACCCGCAGGCCGCTGTAGTCGATCATGCGCTGGGCGGGGTCGGCGTCCACGACGAACATCGCGGTGTGCTGCTGTGCGGTACGGACCCGCACCGGCATGGTCAGGACAGTGCCGGCGATGGTGTGGCGCGAGACGGCGGTGTCGTGAGTCACACCGCCAATCTAGAACGTGTTCTAGACAGTCGGCAAGAAGTGTCTACTCTCGGCCTCAGATCAGCGCGGCCAGATCGCGGATCTGTTCGGGTGAGCGGGCCCCGACCACCATCATCGTCACCCCGGCAGCCTCCCAGGCCTTGATCTGCTGCTGCACGTAGGCGAGGTCCCCGACGATCGCCGAGTCGTCGACCAGTTCGTCGGGGATCACCGTGGCCGCCTCCTCCTTGCGGCCCGACCGGAACAGTGTGGTGACGTCGTCGACCACCTCCGCGTATCCCATCCGGCGGTACACGTCGGCGTGGAAGTTGGTGTCCTCGGCACCCATCCCGCCCATGTACAGCGCCAGGTGCGGCTTGATCAACTCCATGATCTCGGGCCGGTCGTCGGTTACGACGACCTGGGCCGTCGCGCAGATCTCGAAGGTCTCCCGGGTGCGCCGCGCGCCGGGGCGGGCGAACCCTTCGTCGAGCCATTCGTTGTACATCGGCGCGATGCGCGGGGAGTAGAAGATCGGCAGCCAGCCGTCACAGATCTCGGCGGCCAGCGCGACGTTCTTGGGCCCCTCGGCGCCGAGCATCACCGGGATGTCGGCACGCAACGGGTGGGTGATCGGCTTGAGGCTCTTACCGAGACCGGAGGTCCCCTCGCCGGTCAGCGGCAACGGATAGTGCGGGCCGTCGCTGCGCACCGGGGCCTCACGTGCCCAGACCTGGCGCAGGATGTCGATGTACTCCCGGGTGCGGGCCAGCGGCTTGGGGAATTTGGCGCCGTACCAGCCCTCCACCACCTGCGGCCCGGACACTCCCAGGCCCAGGATGTGCCGGCCCCCGGACAGATGATCCAGCGTCAGCGCCGCCATCGCACAGGCCGTCGGAGTGCGCGCCGACAGTTGGATCACCGATGTGCCCAGCCGCATCCTGCTGGTCTCGCGCCCCCACCAGGCCAGCGTCGTGTAGGCGTCCGACCCCCACGCCTCGGCGGTGAACACGGTGTCGAACCCGGAGTCTTCGGCCGTGGCCACCAGTTCGGCGTGGTTGGTCGGGGGCTGCGCACCCCAGTACCCGAGCTGCAAGCCCAGCTTCATCGGTCCGCCTCCAGACACATGGTTGAAACCATTCTTAGAACCTGTTCTACTCGATGCCGTGACCACCAGCAAAGGCAGCCCGGTGCAGATCGACCCTCATGAGAAGCCGTTGTCAGCGCCGCTGAAGCTCTCATTCGACTACACCCGTTCAGTAGGTCCACTGCTGTCCCAGTTCTTCACCGCCCTGCGCGAACGACGTATCATCGGCGTGCGCGGATCGGACGGGCGCGTACTGGTTCCGCCCGCTGAGTATGACCCCGTCACCTACGAGCCCCTGACCGAGGTGGTGCCGGTCGCCGGCGTGGGGACGGTGGTGTCGTGGACGTGGCAGCAGTTCCTCCTTGAGGGGCAGCCGCTGGACCGCCCGTTCGCGTGGGCGCTGATCAAACTCGACGGCGCCGACACCCCGATGCTGCACGCCGTGGCCGCCGACTCCGCCGACGCGGTCGGCACCGGCGTGCGGGTGCACGCGCACTGGGTCGACGAGCCCGTCGGCGCGATCACCGATATCGCCTACTTCGCGCTCGGCGATCAGGCCGAACCCGAGGGGCCGCCGGTCGACCTCGACCCGGTGGCGATTCAGGTGGCTCCCTCAAGCATCGAGATCCAGCACACCGCTTCGCTTCCCGAGTCCACATTCCTGCGGGCACTCGAGGAGGGCAAGCTGCTCGGCGCGCGCACCGACGGGACCGGGAAGGTCTATTTCCCGCCCAAGGAAGCCGATCCGGCCACCGGCCTGGAACTCGACGAGTACGTCGAGCTGTCCGACAAGGGCACCGTGACGACCTTCGCGATCATCAACATCCCGTTCCCGGGCCAGCGCATCAAACCGCCCTACGTCGCGGCATATGTATTACTGGACGGCGCCGACATCCCGTTCCTGCACCTGGTCACCGAGATCGATCCGGCCGACGTCCGGATGGGCATGCGGGTGCAGGCGGTGTGGAAGCCTCGCGAGGAGTGGGGCCTGGGTATCGACAACATCGACTACTTCCGGCCGACCGGCGAGCCGGACGCCGACTACGACTCCTACAAGCACCACCTGTAAAGGGACCTTATGACCCTGAATGATTCAGTTGCAGTGGTGGGCTTCGCACACGCGCCACATGTGCGCCGCACCGACGGCACCACCAACGGCGTCGAGATGCTGATGCCGTGTTTCCATCAACTCTACGACGAGCTGGGCCTCGAGCAGACCGACATCGGCTTCTGGTGCTCAGGATCCTCGGATTATCTTGCCGGAAGAGCATTTTCGTTCATCTCGGCGATCGACTCGATCGGCGCGGTACCCCCGATCAACGAGTCCCACGTCGAGATGGACGCCGCGTGGGCGCTCTACGAGGCCTATATCAAGATCCTGACCGGCGAGGTGCAGACCGCGCTGGTGTACGGGTTCGGCAAGTCCTCGGCGGGCACGCTGCGCCGGGTGCTGGCCCTGCAGACCGACCCCTACACGGTGGCCCCGCTGTGGCCGGACTCGGTGTCGATGGCCGGGCTGCAGGCGCGTTTCGGCCTGGATGCCGGAAAGTGGAGCGCAGCGGACATGGCCCAGGTCGCGCTGGACTCGATGGCTGCGGCCGCGCGGACCGACTCGGTCGAGCCGGCCGACTCCGTCGAGGACCTGCTGGACCGCCCGTTCTTCGCGGATCCATTGCGGCGCCACGACATCGCACCGATCACCGACGGCGCATCGGCGATCGTGCTGGCCGCCGGCGACCGTGCCCGCGAGCTGCGCGAGAACCCGGCCTGGATCACCGGAATCGAACACCGCATCGAGACACCGGTGTTGGGCGCCAGGGACCTCACCACCTCACCGTCGACCACGGCCTCGGCCGCGGCTGCCACCGGCGGGGATACCGGCTCCATCGACGTCGCCGAGCTCTACGCACCGTTCAGCCACCAGCAGCTGATCCTCACCGAGGCGATCGGGCTGAACGGGTCGACGAAAATCAACCCGTCCGGCGGTGCGCTGGCCGCCAACCCGATGTTCTCCGCCGGGCTGGAGCGGATCGGTTTCGCCGCCCGGCACATCTTCGACGGCAACGCCTCGCGCGTGCTGGCCCATTCGACGAGCGGGCCTGCGCTGCAACAGAACCTGGTAGCAGTCCTGGAAGGCAAGAACTGATGGCTTCTCAAACACGGAAGAGGCTCGCCGCGGTGCTGGGCACCGGACAGACCAAGTACGTCGCCAAACGCAAGGACGTCTCGATGAACGGCCTGGTGCGCGAGGCGATCGACCGAGCGCTGGCCGACGCCGGTGCCACGATGGCCGACATCGACGCCGTCGTGGTCGGCAAGGCGCCGGACTTCTTCGAGGGCGTGATGATGCCCGAGCTGTTCATGGCCGACGCCACCGGCGCCACCGGCAAGCCGCTGATTCGGGTGCACACCGCCGGATCGGTGGGTGGTTCGACCGCGATCGTCGCGGCCAGCATGGTGCAGTCCGGTAAGTACCGGCGGGTGCTGACCATGGCCTGGGAGAAGCAGTCCGAGTCCAATGCCATGTGGGCACTGAGCATTCCGGTGCCGTTCACCAAGCCCGTCGGTGCGGGTGCGGGTGGGTATTTTGCCCCGCACGTGCGGGCCTACATCCGCCGTTCCGCCGCCCCGGGCCACATCGGCGCCATGGTGGCGGTCAAGGACCGGCTCAACGGAGCGCGCAACCCACTGGCCCATCTGCACCAGCCCGACATCACCCTGGAGAAGGTGATGGAGTCGCCGATGCTGTGGGACCCGATCCGCTACGACGAGACCTGCCCGTCCTCCGACGGCGCGGCGGCCATGGTGATCGGCGACGAGGCGAGCGCCGACGCCCGGGTGGCCGACGGACATCCGGTGGCCTGGATCCACGCCACCGCGCTGCGCACCGAACCGCTGGCCTACGCGGGCCGCGATCAGGTCAACCCGCAGGCCAGCCGCGATGCCGCGGCCGCGCTGTGGAAGGCCGCCGGGATCACCAGCCCGATCGACGAGATCGACGTGGCCGAGGTCTATGTGCCGTTCTCCTGGTACGAGCCGATGTGGCTGGAAAGCCTGGGTTTCGCCGCCGAGGGTGAGGGCTGGAAGCTCACCGAGGCCGGCGACACCGCCATGGGCGGCCGCATCCCGTTCAACCCGTCCGGCGGTGTGCTGTCGTCGAATCCGATCGGCGCCTCGGGCATGATCCGGTTCGCCGAGTCCGCGATCCAGGTGATGGGCAAGGCCGGCGAGCATCAGGTGCAGGGCGCCCGCAAGGCGCTCGGCCACGCCTATGGCGGTGGCGCACAGTACTATTCGATGTGGGTCGTCGGCTCGGAAAAGCCGGTCGCCGGGTCCTGACGGTGCAGTACACCTGCAGCATCGCGATGGGTCCTCTCGACCAACTCGTCGCGCTCGCCAGAACCGCCGAGGACATCGGCTTCGACTCCGTTGCGCTGCCGGACCAGTTGTTCTAACCGCAGATTACGGCCGTGCCGAGGCTCTCGGAGTTCCTGTGCCGGCGTGACCTGACCTGCCGTCGGCCTGGGTGTGACGCCCCGGTGGCGGGCTGCGACATCGACAACACCCAGCCCTGGCCGTTCGGGGTCTCCCAACGCGTCCCGCCTCGAGCACTACTGCCGTACCCATCGAGTGCACAGGCGCTTGCGACAAGGCGAAATCAATTCGCCGGAACCCACCGCTACCCAGATGCGACGGCGAAGAGACGCCACTCGCCGGGCACACCCTTGAGCTCATGAGCGCCGCGCTCCTGAAACTCGAGCCCTGATCCGATCACGAGGTCGCGCAGCGTGCTGGACACCAGCACATCGTTCGGCCCGGCCAGGGCGCTCACTCGCGCGCCGATGTGCACGGCGATCCCGCCGATGTCATCGCCGCGCACTTCGCACTCACCGGTATGCAACCCGGCGCGCACCTCGATGCCGAGTGCCTTCACCGCGTCGCGAATTGCCATCGCGCAGCGGATCGCTCGCTGTGGGCCGTCGAACATCGCGAGGAACCCGTCGCCCGATGTGTTCACCTCGCGGCCACGAAACCGAGCCAGCTGCGACCGGACGACGGCGTCGTGCGCATCAAGCAAGGCATGCCAGTCGCGGTCACCTATCTCGGCGGCGCGGTGCGTCGAGCCCATGATGTCGGTGAACAGCACCGTCGCGAGAACCCGATCATCGGCCACGTCAGCCTGCTGGCCGGTAAGGAACTCGTGGATCGCCTCGAAGGACGGTCGCCACGGTTCAACGAAGTGGTACCAGTTGCGGCCCGGCAGCTCAACGTATTTCGCGTCGGGTATGTGGTCGGCGATGTACTTGCCCTTCGCGGGCGGGATGATCACGTCGTCGGAGTGCTGGACGACCAGAGTCGGCACACGGACTGTCGGAAGGACCGCCCGCACGTCCACTTCCGTCACGAGAGGTATCGCCAGAGCTAACGTCCTTGGGCTCGCCGCGAGACGTTCCATTCGAGCCCACGTGGCCCGGATTTCCTCGTTCCACGGCATGTCCGGATTAGACAGATGTTGAACCTTCCCGCTACCCCACATGTGGACCCACGCAGCTTGAACTTCGTCTTGAACGAGTCGGGTGCCACCCGGATCTGCGTAACCGCCGAGCACGACCAGCGCGGTGGTGCGAGACGGATGTGTCGCCGCGAACAGCGCAGCGGGCGCGAACGCTCCGTCGACCGCCACGAGAACCGCTTCGCGACTCCCGAGGTCGTCGAGCACCGCGGTGATGCTGTCGGCCCATTGCTCCAAAGTCGGCAGCGCGTCCGGTGTGACGGGATCGGATGCTCCGGTGCCCGGCTGGTCGAAGAAGATCAGTCGACCGAGCGATGTCATCGCCTCGACCCACCCCTGAACGGACGGTAGCTCCGGGACAACCTCACAATTTGTGAACCAGTTCGGGACGTACACGATGTCGCGAGGACCTTCGCGTGACGTGCGATAGGCGACGCGCAAGTCCCCGTTCAGCGCGTAGCGCGTCTCCGAGAACACGCCCGAAGTCTAAGCCGACGAACGGGTCGGGCGGTGCGCATTGGCAGCGTTTATGCTGATCACAAGCGTTCCCGTGAAGGGTTCTTCAGCTAGTCGGTGCTACCGGGTGCACAAGAGCTACACGACGGCGAAGAGGCGCCATTCGCCGGGCACGCCCTTGAGTTCGTGTGAGCCGCGCTCCTCGAATTCCAACCCTGACCCGATCACCAAGTCGCGCAGCGTGCTAGACACAAGCACCTCGTTCGGCGCGGCCAATGCGCTCACCCGCGCGCCGATGTGCACGCCAATCCCGCCGATGTCGTCGCCACGGACCTCGCACTCGCCGGTGTGCAGCCCGGCTCGCACCTCGATGCCGAGGGACTGCACCGCGCCGCGAATTGCCATCGCGCAGCGGATCGCTCGCTGCGGGCCGTCGAACATCGCGAGGAACCCATCGCCCGACGTGTTCACCTCACGGCCTCGAAAACGAGCCAGCTGCGACCGGACGACGGCGTCGTGCGCATCGAGCAACGCATGCCAGTCCCGGTCACCCATCTCCGCTGCCCGGCGAGTCGAGTCGACAATGTCGGTGAAGAGCAGGGTGCCAAGAACCCGATCATCGGCCACGTCGGCCTGGTGGCCGGTGAGGAACTCGGCGAATTCCTGGAAGGACGGCCGCCATGGTTCGACGAAGTGTTGCACGTTGCGCCCTGGAAGCCCGACGTACTTCGCACCCGGTATGTGGTCGGCGACGTACTTGCCCAGCGTGGGCGGGATCAGCGGATCGTCGCTGTGGTGGAGAACGAGGGTGGGCACGCGGACTGTGGGAAGCACCGCCCGCATGTCCAGAAAGGACACCAACGGCTGCATGAGGGCGACGGTCCCGGGGCTCGCCGCCAGGCGTTCTTGTCGGGCCCACGCTGCCCGGATCTCTTCGTTCCACGGCATGTCCGGATTCATGACATGTTTGAACTCGCCCGTCCCCCACATCGCGACCATCGCTGCCCGCACTTCCTCGCCGGTACGTGGACTTGCTGGATACGCGTAGCCCTCGAGCACCACGAGCGCGGTGGTGCGTGACGGATGTGTCGCCGCGAACAGTGCCCCCGTCGCAACCGCGCCGGCGCTCGCGAGCAGGACCGCGTCGCGACTGCCGAGATCGTCGAGCACCGCGGTGATGCTGTCGGCCCATTGCTCCAACGTCGGTAGCGCGCCCGACGTGACGGGATCTGACACTCCTGTGCCCGGCTGATCGAAGAAGATCAGTCGCCCAAGCGATGTCATCGCCTCGACCCACCCTTGAAGGGACGGTAACTCCGGGAGGTGCTCGCAGCACGTGAACCAGTTCGGGACGAATACGATGTCGCGCTCACCCTCACGTGACGCGCGATACGCGACGCGCAAGTCCCCGTTCATCGCATAGCGCGTCTCCGAGAACACGGCCGAAGTCTATTCTCGGGGGAGCACGCCGACAGACGTTTATGCTGTTCAAGAGCGCTCCCTGAAATGTTCTTCAGCCAGTCGGTGCCCATCACCTGATCAAATCGTTCTGCACCGGAGCGGTCTCGAGATCAACGCAGAACGCGAACGCCGGCACCCAGCCTGGCTGGCCGCGACCTACGAACCACCGCCCTCTTGATCGGTTCGGCACCCGCGCCACACGGTGTGCACCAGGGCGGCGATGGCGGCATCGTCCAGCGGTGCCATGCCGAACATCAACCGGTAGTAGGGCGGGGACACCAGCGCGTCGACCGCAACCCGGACATCGGTGTCGGCGGGCAGTTCACCGGCGCGTACCGCCGCGCGCAGCGTGGTCGCGACGGCTTCGCGGCGGGGGCCGATCCACTGCTCCAGCAGCGCCCGTTCGATCGCCGGATCCGAGGCCGACGCGGCGATCGCGTTGCGCAGCAACGGCCCGGTGGCCGGGTCCGCGAGGATGGCGAACAGGGCACCGACGTGGTGCACGAGCGCCTGCACGGTGGTGCTGCCCGTCGGGCGCACGATCGATTCCCGGACCGACTCCAGCAGACCTTCGAGCACGATCGCCGCCGCCGACGGCCACCAGCGGTAGATCGTGGTGCGGCTGACCTCGGCGCGTTTGGCGATGGCCTCCACCGTCGCGGCACCGGGCCCGCCCTCGAGCGCCAGCTCCGCAGCGGCCCCCAGCACACGCCCGCGCACCGCCTCGCTGCGCGGGCGCCCGCGACGTGAGGTCCGTTGGGTGCCGCCCACCCGGCCAGCTTATGGCCGCGACCTGCGCGCCCCCAACGCGACCACGGTCAGGCATCCGAGCGCGGCCAGTGATCCTGCGCCGAACATCACCGGATAGCTCAGCAACCCCGGCACGCGCTGCGACAGGAACGCCAACGCGGCGGGAACGGCGAAGCCGAGATAGCTGACGCTGTAGAACACCGCGGTCAGCCCGGCGAGGTCGTCGGGGCCTGCGATGCGCTGGATCTCCTGCAGGCCGGCCAGCATCGCCATGCCGTACCCCGCTCCGAGCGCAGCGGCCGCGACCAGTGCGGAGAAGATCGTCAGCGCGACCGCTGCCCACGCCGCGATCGCCATCCCGGCGATCAGCAGCATCAGCGCAGTGACGACCGGCCGCAGCCCCCCGCCGAGTCGGCGGGCAAGGTGCTGCACCGTGAAGCCCACCCCGAGCGTCACCACGCACAGCAGGGCGGAGAACGCGATCGGCGCCCCCGCTGCGCGTTCGGTCATCAGCGCGGGCAACACCGCGTAGGCCGAGGCCGCGGCGCCGAACACCCACGGCGCGACGGGCAGGACCACCAGCAGGAAGCGCCGCCGCGTCCCGGCCGGCACGGCCAGGTCGGCCCACCACGGCCTGCCGGAGTCGTCGCGCGCCCGGGTCTCAGGTGCGGCCACCAGCAGCAGGGTCGCCGCCAGCGCCACCGCGATGTTCACCGCGTACGACAAGGTCGTGGGTGCGGGCGCCCACTGGGCCAGCACCCCGGCTGCTCCGGCCCCCAACCCGAACCCGGCGGTCAGGCTCATCGCCGCACGTCGAGCACCGGCGCCGCCCTCGTCCCACGGCGGGCTGGACAACTCCTTGATCCAGCTGCCTCCGACCGCCATCGCCAGCCCGAGCGCGATTCCGCTGAACACCCGGCCGACCCCCAGCACCAGCGCCGAGTTCCCACCGAGGGCCAGCACCAGCGAGCCCACCGCTGCCAGCAGCGGGGCCGGCAGCATCAACGGGCGGCGGCCGAATCGGTCCGACAGCGGCCCGCCGATCAACAGGGCGGGCACGATGCCGAACACGTAGGCGAACAGCAGCAGGTCCACGGTCAGTGCAGAGAAGCCGTCGCGACCCCGGTACATCACCAGCAGCGGGGTGAACTCGTTGCCGCCCCACGCGACGGCGAACGTGGCCACGGCGACCGCCAGCCATGCCCGCGGTCGCCGGCCGGCCACGACACCGGCCGAGGGCAGCGGGAGAACGGCAGAATTAGTGAACATACTGTTCACTATATAAGGGGCGTGGGTCAGCGGCGAGTGAGGGTCTTTCGTCACTTTCTCCGCAGGTGAACGCCCATCGGATTGCGCTCGCCCGGCGAAAAACTGTAACGTGTTCTAATTCGAGGAAATGACTGGGAGGCCCGAGGTGAGCACCGAAGTCGCAGGCGTTCGCGAGATCGACACCGGCACCCTGCCCGACCGGTATGCCAGGGGATGGCACTGCCTGGGGCCGGTGAAGAACTACCGGGACGGCAAGCCGCACGCCGTGGAGGCGTTCGGCACCATGCTCGTCGTGTTCGCCGACTCCCACGGCGAGCTGAAGGTCCTGGACGGGTACTGCCGGCACATGGGCGGCAACCTCGCCCAGGGCACGATCAAGGGTGACGAGGTCGCCTGCCCGTTCCACGACTGGCGCTGGGGCGGCGACGGCAAATGCAAGCTGGTGCCATACGCCAAGCGCACCCCCCGACTGGCCCGCACCCGCGCCTGGCACACCGACGTGCGCGGCGGTCTGCTGTTCGTCTGGCACGACCACGAGGGCAACCCGCCGCAGCCCGAGGTCCGCATCCCGGAGATCCCGGAGTGGGCCAGCGGTGAATGGACCGACTGGAAGTGGCACACGCTGCTGATCGAGGGCTCCAACTGCCGCGAGATCATCGACAACGTCACCGACATGGCGCACTTCTTCTACATCCACTTCGGCCTGCCGACCTACTTCAAGAACGTCTTCGAGGGCCACATCGCGTCGCAGTACCTGCACAACGTCGGTCGGCCCGACATCGACGACATGGGTACCGCCTACGGCGACGCATCGCTGGATTCGGAGGCCAGCTATTTCGGGCCGTCGTTCATGATCAACTGGCTGCACAACAAGTACGGCGATTTCAAGTCCGAGTCGATCCTGATCAACTGCCACTACCCGGTCACCCAGGACTCGTTCGTGCTGCAGTGGGGTGTCATCGTCGACAAGCCCAAGGGGCTCGACGACGCCACCACCCAGAAACTGGCCGACGCGTTCACCGACGGTGTCAGCAAGGGCTTCCTGCAGGACGTGGAGATCTGGAAGCACAAGACCCGCATCGACAATCCGCTGCTGGTCGAGGAGGACGGCGCGGTCTACCAGATGCGACGCTGGTACCAGCAGTTCTACGTCGATGTGGCCGACGTGACGCCGGAGATGACCGACCGCTTCGAGATGGAGGTCGACACCACGGCCGCCAACGAGAAGTGGCATGTCGAGGTCGAGGAGAACCTGAAGGCCCGCGCCGCGGCCGAAACGCAGGCGACATGAAACCCGACGTGGACCGGATCGCCCGGTCGATGGTCCAGCTGCACGGCGGGCACGACGCCGCTGACCATCACCACGCTCCAGGTCCCGACGTGCCCGGATCCTGGCGCAAGGCACCGGATTTCGCATCGAATCCGGATCGGGCGGCCGCGGTGCACGAGAGCACCCGCCAGGATCGCGAGCGCTACCTCACCGCGGGACTGGCAGCGGTCGACTGTCGGCACTGCCACGTCACCGTGCAGGTCAAGAAACTCGGACCGGCACACACGTCGGTGCAGTGGAGTACCGAGGCCACGCAGCGATGTGTCTACTTCGCCGAGATCCGGGAATCCGGTGGCGATCCGGCCCGCGCGCGGTCGTGTCCCCGGCTGACCGACAGCATCCGCCACGCAGTGGCCGAGGGTTGCCTCGAGGAGTACTCCAACGCTCCGGCACCCGGCGACGGCTGACGCGTCCGGCGGTCAGTCGCCCTTGCAGTTGTCCGGGACATCGGAGCCGGCGATCGTGAAATCCGAGCACCTCATCACGCGGTCGTTGTTGCTGCCGACGAGGAATCCGACCAGCGCCACCGCGGCCACCAGCGCCACAATGCCCAGACGCTGCCGATGCCGGGCCGGCGAGGTCATCTCCGGATAGAACAACTCGAACAGCAAGCGCAACGTCAGCGGCACCGACACCACGATGATCAGCGCGGCCGCCCACGCGAAGACCGGCCGGTCCAGCGCACCACTGGCCGACCCGTTCACCAACAACGCGACGACGAGCCAGGCGAGCGGACCGGACAGGGCCAGCGCGGTCACCCAATTCCCCATTCTGCCGAACGGTCGGTAGACGACGGTGAGAACCACCAGGATCGAAGACGACACCACCAGAGCAAAGACGTCGTCGTAGAACACCGTCCCGTAGGCCCCCAGGTTGAATGCCAGCGGCCAGGTGAACAGGCCGACCAACAGGCTGGTGACCGCGACCGGCCCGGATAACACCTGTACCGACGGTCGATCAGCCATCGTCTGGCCCGCCCACGCCGACCAATCGGGCATCGATTCGGCCCATGTACTCAGCGTTGCACATGACCGCCGGACGTGAGGCACGACGGCGGAACCGGATGCCCCCGAACGGGCGTCAGAGCCCCTTGAACCGGTCGGCGACCTGCTGGTCGGTCAGGCCGTAGTCGGCCAGCGAATACGTGTGCTTCGGCGCGCGTGGGCCCTGCTTGCTCGCCTCATGGCTGGCCTGCATCGCCGCACGGGCCTCACCGGTGGTCTCGATACCGAAGTGACGGTATATCGCCTCCACGGTCGCTACCGGGTCGGCGATGAAATCGAAGTAGTCCATGTCGTAGAACTGCGCCGGGTTCTGTTGTGCGCGCGCGGCATTGAACCGTTCCAGCCCGCGCGACCAGGTCTCCAGCGAATCCGCGCCGATCGTCTCGCCGACGAACACGTTGGACCAGCCCTCGGTGGTGTGCTGGGCGAGCGAGCACATCGACGCCATGATGGTCTCGGCCGGACGGTGGCACTGGATCACCAAAGCGTCGGGGTAGGTCGCCAACAACGCATCCAGTGCGAACAAATGGCTGGGGTTCTTGAGCACCCAGCGCTTGTCGGTGTCATTGAGCCCGATCAACTGCAGGTTGCGCCGGTGCCGCCGATACGGCCGGGTCCAGTCCTGCCTGGCCAGCCACTGCGAGTACGTGGGTACGTGGGCCAGCGTCTCATAGGACACCGAGTGCAGTGACTGGCGCAACAGCTGCCAGCACTCCTCGACCTCTTCGGCGGTCATGTAGTGCAGGCCGGTGTAGTCCGGGTTCTCGTTGTGCGCCTTGGTGAACTGAGCGTCCAACTGGGCGAACACCGGGTTCTGCGACCAGGTCTCGCGCGGTGGCCGTGGTTGTGGGAACTCCGCAAGCCACAGCTCCAGCCCCTGATGGCGGGGATCGGCGGCCAGCAACCGGTGCAACGCCGTGGTGCCGGTCCGCGGCAGGCCGGTGACGAAGATCGGCCGCTCGATCGACACCCCGGCGTGCTCGGGATGCTGCCGAAACGCCGCTTCCGAGACCAGCCGTGCGACCAGCGCGTTGCGGACGAAGAACCGTTGCATCTTGCTACCGAACTCGGTGAGATCGGCGTCGCGGGCATAGGAGTCGAGCAACACCGCGAGCGCCTCACGATAGTTGTCGTCGTCGGTTCCGAAGTCGTCAAGGCCGCAGGCCTTGGTCGCCGAGTCATGCAGGTCCTCGACGGTGCCCACGTTCGTCCGGGCGGACATCAGGCCTTGTACTCCCCGCAGTTGACGTCCAGCGCCTGGCCGGTGATGCCGCTGGACAGGTCGCTGGCCATGAACAGGATCGCCGAGGCCACCTCGTCCTCGGTGGGCAGCCGCTTGAGGTCCGACGCTGCCGCGGTGGCCCGGTAGATCTCGTCGACGGTGGTGCCGTACTTGCCGGCCTGGTGGGTGAAGTAACTCTCCAGCGTTCCACCCCAGATATAGCCGGGCAGAACGGAGTTCACCCGGATACCCTGTTCGCCGAGCTCGGTGGCCAGGGACTGCGACATCGCCAGCAGGGCGGACTTGGCCATCTTGTAGGCGCCGTACTTGGCCTGCGAGTGCCGGACCACCATCGAGTTCACGTTGACCACCGATCCGTTGGCCGCGGCCAGTGCCGGCGTGAATCCCTGGATCAGCCGCAGGGCACCGAACACCGTCAGCTCGATCGCCTCCCGCATGTGTTCGAAGGTGGTGTCGGCCAACGGCTTCATCGACGGAACCCGGAACGCGTTGTTGATCAACACATCGACCTTGCCGTAGGCCGTCATCGCCTCCTGGACCAGGTTGTCGACCTGCGCCTGATCGGTGATGTCGGTGCCGACCGATACCGCGCGACGGCCCATGTCGGTGACCTGCTTGGCCACGTCGTCGAGCCGCTCGACCGTTCGCGCGGCCAACACCAGGTCGGCGCCCGCCTGCGCGCACCGGCGCGCCAGTGTCGTCCCCAGCGCCGGGCCGACACCGCTGATGACCACGACCTTGCCCTCGAGCAGTCCGTTCATCACTCAACCCACCATCCTGTCTGCGATCTGTTTCTGGCGCAGCGCGATTCGATCCCGCCAGTGCTGTTCGGAGATCTTGTTGGAGTCGTGGTACGGCAGCGCCGCGGCCACCTTGTCGATGTCGACCACGTCGACTGTAGGGCCGTCGGCCTCGGTCATCTCGCGGGACAGCCGCTGCCACCGGAACTGCAGATAACCCTTGCGGTGTCCGAGCGCCTCGCACCAATTGGTGACGCCGGGATTGAGCTCGGAGACGACGATCCTGATCTTGCCGTCCGGATCCGCCTGCGCCTGAGTGCCGTTCAGCGACGTCTGGTGGTTGATGTAGTCCAGGGAGATGTACCACAGGCTACCCAGCTGGAAACCCATGTAGGGCGCGTCGGAGACCGGGACGGTGATGACCATGGCCTGTTCGGGGGCCAGGTCGAAGTGCCCGACCGAACTGTACTGAGTCGCCAGACCGCCCGGGGTGAGCCGCGGCGCGACCATCGTGTTCACCGGCAGGTTGTTATAGAACCACTGCGGGAACTGCAGCCAGGTCTTCACCCGCTGTACGAGTTGCCTGGCGGCGACGGCATAGCGCTTCTCGACGAGTTCTCTGCTCAGCGGTGGCGGCGCGGTTCCCGCCGTGTCGGTTCGCGCGATGCTGATGAAGCCGCGCCGGGCCGACCAGTCGTTGTAGACCTCACGGACGAGCAGCTGCGACGGGCTGTTCGGCGTGATCCGCCACTCGAACGACCCGTCGGCGGCGATGGCGAGCTCGCGGTCGTCGAACGCGGCCTGACTGACCGGCACATTGTCGTCGGTGTACTCACCGCCGAGCATCTGGAAGCTCAGGTCGGTCGTGGTGCCGCGAACCCCGGTGACGACGTATTCGTGGCCCGGCTGGACCCGGGTGCCGAAGTACAGGGTGTCCGGGTTATCCAGGCCCATCTTGGTGAACGGCCCGGTGCCCGACTGCATGAACGGATGGTCACGGTCGTAGTCGAAGGCCAGGTGCGTGCATGCCGCGATGCACCCGGCGAGGTACTGCAGACCCTCGAGCAGATCGGCTTCGGACTCGATGAACGGCGCGGCCGCGACGAGGCCCTCGGCCTCGGCGATCGCGTCGGCCAGCGGCTGGGAATACATGCGGCGGATGCCTCCACGGTTCAATATTGGACCGGATCGGTAGAGTTCTGGTCCGAGACTAGAACTCGTTCTAGTTCGAGTCAACGCGGTCGGAGGGGCAGCAGCCATGAGCGGTCGGGCGTCGCCGCCGACGCAGCGCGTCATCGCGGTGCTGGACTTCCTGGCCCGGCACCCGCACGACCGATTCGGCGTCTCCGAATTGGCCAGGCGCACCGGTCAGAGCAAGCCGACGTGCCTGGGCATCATCACCACGCTGGCCGAATCCGGCTACCTCGTTCGCGATGCGGCCGACAAGACCTACCGCCTCGGCCCGTCGCTGATCGCCCTCGGTCATATCGCCCAGGAGTCGTTGCGGGTCAATCCGGCCGTCCGCGAAGAGCTGCGCGAGCTCGCCGCGGTATCCGGCACCACGGCGGCGCTGTCGGCGGTGGTCGACGACCGCATCACGCTGCTCGAGCTGGTCGCGCCGCCTGGGGTCAGCGCGCCGTTGCGGGCCGGGCAGAGTTATCCGTTCGCACCGCCGGTGGGCCTGATGTTCGTGTTGTGGGACGAGGACGCCCTGCGGGACTGGCTGGCCCGCCCCCCGACCATCCCGTCGCGCATCGATGCCGAGCGACTCGACCGCGTGGTCGCCGAATGCCGGGCCGCCGGCTATCTCGCCGAGCGACTCACCCCCGGCGGCAGGCGCCTCTATGCGCTGCTGGCCGGCATGTCCAGCACGCTGCCCGACGAACTGCGCGCGCTGCTCGGCGAGATGATCTCCGACATCGGCGAACGCGTCTATCTGCGTGGTGAATCCGGGGGCAGGGGCCGCCACGAGATCAGCGTGATCTCCGCCCCGGTCTACGATCACCACCAGCGTCAGGCGATGGTGTTGTCGCTGCAGATCGGCGCGGCCCTGACCGACGCCGAGATCGCCCGGCACGCCCGTCAGGTGATCGGCACCGCCGACCGGCTGACCACCCAGATCGGCGGGCGCAAGGCGGGCGGCTAGGTGGATGGTGTTTTTTGCGTGGCGGTGACCGGCTGATCGCCGCTGGTTGAGTTGAATGAGTGGGTGACGTTGGGACGGACGCCTGCTCAGGCGGATCTGCTGCGGTCGACGGCGAATTTCTGTGAGGGCCGGGTGGGTCCGGATTCGATT
>NZ_JAIFZS010000129.1 GCF_019710635.1 Mycolicibacterium xanthum | reverse complement strand
ATCAGAAATTCTCACCAGAATTTCGAGAATGGGGTTGACCCTTGATGGTGGACACCTGACTGGTGGGCCTGCTGGTCCCACGGGAAGGATGTCCGTATGTCGGGCAAGCGGAAGAAGTACACCCCGGAGTTTCGGGAGCAGGCTGCCCGCCTGGTGATCGAGACCGGTCGCCCGGTCGCGCACGTGGCGGCTGAGATCGGTGTTGGCGAACAACTGCTCGGGCGTTGGGTGCGTCGCGTCAAGGATGCCGCCGGCGCCGGTGATACTGACACGGTGTTGGACGCCGACGAGCGCGCCGAGTTGGAGCGGCTACGCAAAGAGAACGCTGAATTACGTTTGGATCGTGAGTTTTTGAAAAAAGCCGCGGCCTTCTTCGCCTCCGAACAGAACCGGTAGACGCCTACCAGGTCATCGAGGCGGAGAAGGCCACCTACGCGATCACCCGGATGTGTGAACTGCTGGAGGTGTCTCGTTCGGGGTTCTACAAGTGGCGTAAGACGCAGGCGGCGGGGCCTTCGCCGGCCCAGCAGCGTCGCGCGGAGTTGGATGCCAAGGTCGCGGCCTTCCACAAGGCCTCCGACGGGGTCTACGGGGCGCCGAGAATCCTGGCCGACCTGCGTGAGGACGGTGAGACGGTGTCGCGCAAGACGGTGGCCGCCTCGCTGCGCCGCCAGGGTCTGGCCGGGATCAGCCCGCGCACGTTTGCGCCGGTGACCACGGTCGTCGATCTGGATGTCCCGGTGCCCAAAGACCTGGTCAACCGGCGCTTCGACGTTGGCGAACTGGACCGGGTCTGGACGTCGGACATCACCTATTTGCGTACCGGTGAGGGCTGGCTGTATTTGCGTGCGGTCCGTGACGGCCGCAGTCGGCGGGTGATCGGCTGGGCGGTTGACGACCACATGCGCACCGACCTGGTCGAGGCGGCCGTGGCGATGGCGGTGGCGATGCGCGGCGGGTTGGCTGAGCAGGTTGTGCTGCACGCCGACCGTGGCTGCCAGTTCACCAGCGCGCAGTTGGCCCGGTTCGCCCGTGATCACAACCTGGCCCGCTCGGTGGGCCGTACCGGGGTGTGCTGGGACAACGCGCAGCAGGAATCATTCTGGGCCACTTTGAAAGTCGAGTTCTATGACCGCTACTTGTGGCCCACCAAGGCGGCCGCTAAGCTCGCCGTCGGTGACTGGATCGAGCGGGTCTACAACCGCCGCCGGCGCCACTCGGCGATCGGCATGATAACCCCGGTCGACTACGAGAACCGGATCACTCAGACGGCACAAGCCGCCTGACCCTGTGTCCACCAAACGGGGTCAAGCCCAAGAGGAAACAGCCAGACTTGTGGTGGAAGGACAGAAATCCATCGCCCAAGTCGCGCGCGAGCATGGGCTCAGTGATACCGGCTCTTGAATTTTAAACGGGCAGTTGTGATCTCGCTCTCATAGGGCGTGTCGTTGCATGGGGAGGCCCTTGGCCTTCCGAAGTCTGAGAGTTGCGTAGCTTTCGGACTGAAGAAGGGGGATCCAAGGGCCGTGGTTGACGGTACGACATTGTTGTTTGGGCTGCCAGGAGTACGCGTCGAGCGTGTCGAGGCGCTCGGTGACGGGACGCGGGTGGTGCATGTGGTCACCGTCGATGAATCGGCGGCGGTGTGCCCGGGCTGCGGGGTGGTGTCCAGCTCGGTCAAGGAGCACACGACGACCTCGCCGAAAGACATTCCCTATGGTCACGACGACGTTGTGGTGCGCTGGCACAAGACCCGCTGGCGCTGTCGGGAGGACTACTGCCAGAAGTCCTCGTTCACCGAGGTCATCGCGCAGGTGCCGGCCCGGGCACGCACCACGGCCCGGTTGCGCACCCAGATGGCCGAGGCCATCGGGGAGGCGGCACGTTCGGTGGCCGAGGTCGCGGCCAGCCATGCGGTGTCGTGGCCGACGGCGCATGCGGCGTTCGTCGCCCACGCCGAGGCCGTGCTGAGGGAACCAGCCCCGGTGCGAGTGCTCGGCATCGATGAGACCCGCCGCGGCAAGCCCCGCTGGCGGCACTGCACCGATACTGCCTCGTGGGTGCGGGTTGATCCGTGGGATACCGGGTTCGTCGATCTGGCCGGCGATCAGGGCCTGCTGGGCCAGCGTGAAGGCCGCAGCCGTGCGGCGGTGATCGACTGGCTGGGCCAGCGCAGCGCCGAGTTCCGGGCCGGCATCGAATATGTGGCGATCGACCCCGCCGCGGTCTACGCCTCGGCGGTGCGCACCCCGGGCCTGCTGCCCAATGCGGTGCTCGTCGTTGATCATTTCCATCTGGTCAAACTCGCCAACGACGCGCTCACCAAAGTCCGTCGCCGGGTCACCTGGGACCTGCGCGACCGCCGCGGCCGCAAACACGACCCCGAGTGGGCCAACCGGCGACGACTGCTTACCGCGCGGGAACAGCTGTCGGACAAAAGCTTTGCGCGGATGTGGAACGCAATCATCGATGGCGACGACAGTGCCCAGATCCTGTCGGCGTGGATCGCCAAAGAAGAACTGCGGACCCTGCTGGCCACCGTACGCATCGGCGGGGACCCGCACCTGACCCGGCATCGGCTGCATCGCTTCTTGTCCTGGTGCATCGACTCGGCCATCCCCGAACTGCTCAGCCTGGCCGCCACCATCGACACCTGGTGGCCCGAAATCAACGCGTTCGTCCAGACCGGCATCACCAACGCCGGCACCGAGGGCTACAACCGGCTGGCCAAACAGGTCAAACGCAGCGCCTGCGGGTTCCGCAACCCCACCAACTCGGTCCGCCGGATACGATTCCACTGCACCCGCAAACAGCGGGCCGCAACTCCGACTAATGCTTATTGCCCGGTCAAAATCGAAGAGCCGTGATACCACTGTCGGTAACTGGGTTCGGAAATATCGGGAAACGCACGCTACCGACGAACCGCCGCTGGAATTGTCCGAACGCGCTCGGCTCCGTGAACTGGAACGCCAGAACCGCGAAATGGCGATGGAGCTGGCATTCTTAAAAGCAGCAGCGTACTTCGCGAAGGAGCCACGGTGAGCCAGAAGTACGCGTTCATCGCCGCGCAGCACGCCGACAGCGCCGCCGCTGGGACGGGCCCGGCCCCCACGATCGTGCAGATGCTGGGCTGGCTGGCGGTGTCGAAATCGGGGTTCTACGAGTGGGTGTGACATTCCCCCGAGACCGTGGAGGCATCAGCTATAAGGAGTAGCGATGTCAGAGAAACGGAAGAAGTACGACCGGGAGTTCCGTGAGGGGGCTGTGCGGATCGTGCGTGAGACGGGTAAGTCGATCGCCGCGGTGGCACGCGACCTGGGGATGCATGAGGGCACGCTGGGC
>NZ_JAIFZS010000128.1 GCF_019710635.1 Mycolicibacterium xanthum | reverse complement strand
CCGCCCTGACCGCCACCCGATTCCTGCCGTGCCCGTTCGGGTCGCCCGGCCAACGCATGTACCGCACCGGTGACCTCGCCTCATGGGGCCCCGACGGGCAACTGCGCTATCACGGCCGCAGCGATCAGCAGGTCAAGATCCGCGGCTACCGCATCGAACTCGGCGACATCCAGGCCGCACTGACCCGACTGCCCGAGGTCGAACAAGCCGCCCTCACCACCCACGACAACCGCCTCATCGCCTACATCACCGGCACCGCCAACACCGAACACATCCGCCGGCAACTGGCCACCCAACTGCCCGCCTACATGGTCCCCGCCACCGTCATCACCCTCGACACCCTCCCACTGACCCTCAACGGCAAACTCGATCCCAGCGCCCTTCCGGCACCGACCTACCAAGGCCAGCAAGGGTATCGGGCGCCCTGCGGCACCGTCGAGGAACTCCTGGCCGCGATCTTCGCCCGGGTCCTGGGCATCGACCGGGTCGGCGCCCACGACTCGTTCTTCGACCTCGGTGGGGACTCCCTGACCGCCATGCGCGCCATCACCACCATCAACACCACCTTCGCCACCAACCACACCGTACGCACCCTGTTCAACACACCCACCATCACCACACTGGCG
>NZ_JAIFZS010000127.1 GCF_019710635.1 Mycolicibacterium xanthum | reverse complement strand
CTCCTGGCCGCGATCTTCGCCCGGGTCCTGGGCATCGACCGGGTCGGCGCCCACGACTCGTTCTTCGACCTCGGTGGGGACTCCCTGACCGCCATGCGCGCCATCACCACCATCAACACCACCTTCGCCACCAACCACACCGTACGCACCCTGTTCAACACACCCACCATCACCACACTGGCGTCCTGTGTGGGGCAGGGCGGTAGCGCGGTGCCGTTGGTGGCTGGGCGGCGTCCTGCGCGTATCCCGCTGTCGTATGGGCAGAGTCGGTTGTGGTTTCTCGATCAGCTCCATGGCCCGGCACCGATCTACAACATGGCCGTGGCCGTGCACGTGCACGGTGTGTTGGATACCGGTGCGCTGTCGGCGGCGCTGGCCGATGTGGTGGCCCGCCACGAAAGCCTGCGCACCGTTGTGCGCACCGTCGAGGGTGCGCCGCATCAGGTCGTGGTGGCATCCGAGCATGCCGGTGCGGTCTGCGATGTCATCGATGCCAGCGGCTGGACCCGCCGGAAGCTCGATGACGCGGTGGCCGGCGCGGCCCGCCGTCCGTTCGACCTGGCCACCGAAATACCGGTCCGGGCACAGATTCTGAGCACCGGCGACCACCACACCCTGGTCCTGACCATCCACCACATCGCCTGCGATGCCTGGTCGATGGGTGTGCTGGCCGCCGATCTGAGTGCGGCCTACGCCGCCCGCCGTGCCGGCGGTGAGCCCGGCTGGGCGGATCTGGCGGTGCAGTACGCCGATTACGCGTTGTGGCAGCGTGCTCGGCTCGGCGACCTCGACGACAGCAGCAGTGCGATCGCGGCCCAACTGGCCTATTGGCTGCAGGCGTTGGCGCAGTTACCCGAACGCCTGGTGCTGCCGGTCGACCGGCCCTATCCGGCGGTCGCCGACCATCGCGGTGCCAGCGCGGCGCTGCAGTGGCCGGCCCGCCTGCACGAACAGATACACCACCTCGCCCGGGCCCACGATGCGACGCCGTTCATGGTGGTGCAGGCCGCGCTGGCGGTGCTGTTGTCCAACCTCAGCGGTAGCACCGATGTGGCCGTCGGGTTCCCGGTGGCCGGACGCCGCGACCCCGCGCTCGACGACCTCGTCGGATTCTTCGTCAACACCCTGGTCCTGCGCATGGACCTGTCCGGTGACCCCACCGTCGCCGAACTGCTCACCCAGGTCCGCGAACGCGCCCTGGCCGCCTACGACCACCAGGACGTCCCCTTCGAAGCCCTCGTCGAACGGCTCAACCCCGCCCGCAGCCTGACCCACCACCCCCTGATCCAGGTGATGCTGGCCTGGCAGAACACCACCACCCCCGACCTGACCCTCGGCGACCTCGACATCACCGCAACCCCACTGGACACCCACACCGCCCGAATGGACCTGTCGTTCTCCCTGACCGAACGCTTCACCGACACCGGCCAACCCGACGGCATCACCGGCGCACTCGAATACCGCACCGACGTCTACGACGGCGCCACCATCGACACACTGCTACACCGATGGGAGAAAACCCTTTCGGCGATGACCGCCGATCCCGACCAACGATTGTCGGGTATCGATCTTCTCGACGAAGACGAACACGCCCAGATCGCCGACTGGGACAACCGCGCCGCCCTGACCGACACCCCCACGACCGCCGAAGCGCCGCCCGCCTCGATCACCGCGGCCCTTGCCGACCAGACCAGCCGCACACCCGATGCCATCGCCGTGAGCTGCGCCACCGAATCGATCACCTACCGCGAGCTCGACGAACGCTCCACCACCCTGGCCCACATCCTGGGCAGCCACGGCGCCCGCCCGGGAACCTGCGTGGCCCTGCTACTTCCACACTCACCAGAGGCGATCATCGCGATGGCCGCAATCCTGAAAACCGGAGCGGCCTACCTACCGATCGACCCGGACTCACCCAGCGCCCGGATCGGGCTGATCCTCGCCGATGCCGCACCCGCGGCGGCGATCACCCTCACCGCTCTGGCAGACAGGTTCACCGACACCGGCATACCGGTCATCGACGTCGGCGACCCCCGCATCCAGGCCGCCCCCGACACCGCGTTGCCCGGGCCGGCCGCCGACGACATCGCCTACGTCATCTACACCTCGGGCACCACCGGCACACCCAAAGGCGTGGCCGTAAGCCACCACAACGTCATGGCACTGCTGGACACCCTGCTACCCGACATGCCACCGGCAACCGTGTGGACCCAATGCCATTCCTACGCATTCGACTACTCGGTCTGGGAAATCTTCGGCGCACTGCTCAGCGGCGGACACCTCATCGTCGTCCCCGAAACCCTCACCCGCTCACCCGAAGAGCTCTACACCCTGCTGGCCACCGAAAACGTCGGCGTCTTCAGCCAGACACCATCAGCGTTCCTCGCACTACTGGCCGCCGACCCGCCACCACAGCGGTGGCGCGACCGGCTGCACCTGCACACCGTGATCTTCGGCGGCGAAACACTGGACCCACAACAACTCCACCGATGGCTAGCCGACCATCCCCACCCACCCCGACTGATCAACATGTACGGCATCACCGAAACCACCGTGCACGCCACCTACCGAGAAATCACCCCGCACGACACCACCACCACGACCAGCCCCATCGGAACCCCACTGACACACCTGGCACTCCACGTACTCGACCGCTGGCTGCGCCCGCTACCCCCCGAAATCCCCGGCGAACTCTACGTCGCCGGCCACGCCGTCACTCTCGGCTACCAGCAACGCGCCGCCCTGACCGCCACCCGATTCCTGCCGTGCCCGTTCGGGTCGCCCGGCCAACGCATGTACCGCACCGGTGACCTCGCCTCATGGGGCCCCGACGGGCAACTGCGCTATCACGGCCGCAGCGATCAGCAGGTCAAGATCCGCGGCTACCGCATCGAACTCGGCGACATCCAGGCCGCAC
>NZ_JAIFZS010000126.1 GCF_019710635.1 Mycolicibacterium xanthum | reverse complement strand
CTTGAGCAGATCAGGGACCCTCTGATTGGCCGGATCCGCCACGGTGGTCTTGACGCGGCGTTTGCGCCGGTAGCCGGCGATCCCGACGCCGCGCATCACCCGGGCCACCCGCTTGTGGTTGACCCGTTCGGTCTCGGGCGCACCATCGTTGAGTTCCGCGGTGATCCGCGGCGCCCCGTACTTGTTGTCCTGGTCATGTACCACCCGGATCCGCTCGGCCAGCGCCTCATCAGCAGCCTGACGCTCAGCACGCGCATCGGCACCGGCCAACCAGGCGTAGAACGACGAACGCGCGATCTCGACAACCTCGCACAGCCACTTCACCTTGAAGGCGTCCCGGTGGTCGGCGACGAACTGGAAGCGGCTCACCAGTTCGTCTCCCCGGCGAAATACTTGGCCGCCGACCGCAGAATGTCACGCTCGGTGGCCAGCTTGGTCTTCTCCGCCTGCAAGTCCTTGACCTGGGCGCGTAGCCGGGCCAGCTCCTGCTCGGCGGTCTCGGCACCCGAGCTCGTCGCGGCCGGTGACGCGGGCGTGCGGTGCCGGATCGGCACCCCGGTGGCCTTGCACCACGCCGACAACGTGGCCTCGCCGACACCGAGCTCAGCAGCGATCACGGTGATCGTCGCGCCCACGGTGTCCCGGTAGAGCGCGACCGCGTCACGCTTGAACTCATCGGGATAATTCTTCCTTGCCATCGCGTTGGATCATCTCGCTTCCCCCAGGCCCGACTTCCGCAGTTCGTAGGCACATTTTCGGGGTAGGGCGGAGCGATTGTGCTGGTAGGAGGCTTCGGTAGTCGCCGAAACCGTGAATTCCTGTAGGCACACGAGTTCAGGCGTGTCGCTGGACTTCACCAGCTGATATGTGCTATCGGTGTAGGGGTGTACCTGCGGGAGACCAAACGGCGCAACCGCGATG
>NZ_JAIFZS010000125.1 GCF_019710635.1 Mycolicibacterium xanthum | reverse complement strand
ACCGCGATGCGCTGGCCCGGCTGGTGGCTTCGATCGCCCGGTTCCTCGACCCCGAGCAGGCGATCGCGGCCGCGCACACCGGCGACATCGAGGTGCTGGACTCGCGCCGCTTCGGTGGGGCGTGGCTGCTGGACCAACTCTGGGAGCGCCTTGGGGTCGGCGCGGCGCTGCGCCGGGTGGCGGCCGACCGGCGTCTGGACGCCGACGCGACCGAGCGGGTGCTGTTCGCGCTGGTGGCGCAGCGGGCGCTGGAACCGGGCAGCAAGCTGGCCGCCACCGGCTGGGTGGCCGAGCGGGTCGCGATCGCCGGCTGTGGCGGGTTCTCCGACGACGCGGCGTATCGGGCGATGGACTTCCTGCTGGCCGCGCTGGACGAGATCGCGGCGGCGATTTTTGACTCGGTGGCCCATCTGCTCAACCTCGATGTGGACATCGTCTTCGTCGACACCACCTCCACCTACTGGGAGGTCGACGGCGCCGATGAGCTGGCCGAGGTGCAGCCCGATCCCGAGCCCGACGACGGCACCGCCACAGCGGTCGAGGGCGCAGCGCGTCGGTTCGGCACGTCCACCGACCACCGCGACGACCTGCCCCAGGTGGTGATCGCGATGGCGGTCACCCGTGACGGCATCCCGGTGCGCTGCTGGACCTTTCCCGGTGACACCGGCGACCAGAAGATCATCCGCACCGTCAAAGACGACCTGGGAGCCTGGAACCTGCACCGGCTGGTGTGGGTGGCCGACGCCGGGTTCGCCTCGGCCGCCAACCGCGCCTACCTGACCCGCGGCGGCGGGCACTACATCCACGTCGAGAAGCTGCGCCACACCAACACCGAGGCCGCCGCCGCGCTGGCCCGCCCCGGCCGCTACCACACCGTGGCCGACAACCTGCGGGTCAAGGAGATTCGGGTGGCACCCGGCGGCGGCACCGCCGACGGGGCGCGCACCGAACGGTTCGTCATCTGCCACAACCCCGATGCCGCCGCCCGCGACGCCGCCGTGCGCGAGCGGCTCATCGAGCACCTGTCCGGGCTGATCGAGGACTCCGATTCCTGGTCGAGCCGCAAACGCGACGAGCTGGTCGGCTCCCTGAAAGCCAAGCCCGGGCTGCGCAGGCTGCTGCGGCGCACCGCCACCGGGCTGCTGCGCATCGACCGCGCCGCCGCGCAACGGGAAGCCCACTACGACGGCAAGTGGCTGCTACGCACCTCCGATCTGACCCTCCGTGCCGAGGACCTGACCGCCGCCTACAAGCAGCTACTCGCCGTCGAGCGCGGCTGGCGCGACACCAAGAGCAGTCTCGGGCTGCGCCCGGT
>NZ_JAIFZS010000124.1 GCF_019710635.1 Mycolicibacterium xanthum | reverse complement strand
GCTGCGGCGCACCGCCACCGGGCTGCTGCGCATCGACCGCGCCGCCGCGCAACGGGAAGCCCACTACGACGGCAAGTGGCTGCTACGCACCTCCGATCTGACCCTCCGTGCCGAGGACCTGACCGCCGCCTACAAGCAGCTACTCGCCGTCGAGCGCGGCTGGCGCGACACCAAGAGCAGTCTCGGGCTGCGCCCGGTAAATCTTCTCGTCAGGTTAGAATGCCGGCTGCGGTGTGATGGTGGTATTTCTATCGCAGTGGGAAGCAAGCAGCACCACTTCCTGCTCATCCTGATCAGATGTGAGGGTTTCCTATGATGATTAAAGCCAGACTTAAAGCCGAAATCAATCGAATGGTGGCGCCACTTGGCCTACAGGTCTTGCGGCTTAGCCAATCTCCACGGCCGGAAAGCCTGTTCAATTTACTTGAACGCCACAAGATTGCCCCCCGTACGGTTTTCGATATCGGCGTTGCTGAAGGCACTCCCTGGCTATACCACGCATACCCCAACGCCCACTACCATTTGATCGATCCAACCCGCGAGTCGATGCCCTTCATGCAGCAGTGGGCCAAACACCTTGATGCGGAAGTGCACAACTGCGCGATGGGCGATGCCGATACACAGCAAACCATATTCGTGCGTAAATCGATCGATGAATCGACCTTGTATGAGGAGATCGGCAAGGCCGATGTGCGAGAGAAATACGAGGTTCCAGTCAGACGCTTCGACAGTCTCATTGCGGATTTTGAAAGTCCCGCGTTGGCCAAAATTGACGTCCAAGGTGCGGAAATCGCGGTGATACGTGGCATGGGTGATCGCATACATGAAATTGATGTTTTCATCATCGAAACCAGCACCATTGCAACGATCAAATCTGGCCCTGAGTTAAGCGAACTCCTTTCGCTGATGCACGATAAGGACTATGTGGTGTTTGACATTGTCGGCTTACGCCGACGTCCATTGGATGGTGCGCTCGCACAAATGGACGTCGTCTTTGTGCGTAGTGACTCGTCACTACGTGCGGACAGACGCTGGGCATCCTGACGTTACCTTTGCCGGCGCCTTTCCATCTCCTGACTTCAGGACTCCTGACACAGCGTCAGTGCCCGGTCGGTAGTTCTGTGCTTTGATCTGCGGATTTCCCGGTGTGTCGGTGTGTGGTTTCGGCCGCGATACTCAATAATAGATAGACCTAATACTGCAGCCGTAGATCGGGGCTGACGAGTTTCGGCGTGTCTGCGCTGGTCAGGGCGGTGACCGCGGCATCGTTCGATGTTTGTGAAGACAATTGAATTGGCCGCGGTCACCGCGGTTCATAGCGTAGACCCTGACCGGTGGCAGACCGAGTACTCGGCGATGATCGATCGGATCGCGCCGCGCTTCGCCCGCTACGAACCGTTGCGCCATGCCGGCGAACTCATCCTGGGCATGGTCTCGGGC
>NZ_JAIFZS010000123.1 GCF_019710635.1 Mycolicibacterium xanthum | reverse complement strand
CGCCACGCGATCCCTTCCAAGATCAACCGGTGATCGCTGAATCTGTTGCCCCGCTTACCTACATCCGAGGGCATAACCGACTCGACGGCCGACCAGAACCCATCAGAAATCACACCCATCCGCGTCACGGTCACAATCGTCGCCGGTCAAGGCGCGAATATTACGGAGACACGCCCTAGGCATGCAGAAGGCCCCGACCGAAACATGGCCGGGGCCTTTTGGTTTGGTGCTACTTGCTCGGCAGGTAGCTCACCGACTGGTGCGACAACCCGTGGTTCACCAGGCAGATGATCGCGGCCTCGACCGAGATCAGATGCCGACTGGCGTACTCGACCACCTCGGGCAGCCGCGTCATGTCGCTTTCCTCAATGGTGAATGGCACTGGTATCAGTCGCCATTCAGTGCATCGCGCACCGCATCGATGGCGTCGGCCATAGCGCCGGGGCCGCTGGTGGCGACACCGGACACCTGGGAGCCGAAATCGCCCTGCACGCCGCCGGGGCCGCTGCCTCGCTGCCGGTGCTAGCGCCCCAGCGCCGTGCTTGCATACGCGGCTCGCGTAGCGCCGCAACTGGGCAGTCTCCGGCATCAGCCAGTCGCGTTTCGCCTCGCAGACAAGGAGGCTGTTCGGCAACCTGATCTCCAGATCCGTTCGCCCCGCATCGTCGGGAGTCTCCAAGGCGAACTCAGGTTCCCCGCCAAGGTCAGCTCCGAGCTGGAGCGAAAGACCTGCGACCAGCTTCCAGTAGAGCCTCGGGCAGCGGGCGAGTGCGAATCCGAACGCGGCGGTGAGGTCGTTCTCCATATGTCCCAGCAGGTCGAACACCGATTCCACGGTGCTGCTGTACCTCAGGAGCGTGGCTGGCCCGGACATTGCCCGCATAGGCGTCAGCAGACGGCGTGGGCGGATTCGCTGGCCGCCTCCTCAGCGAGGACGATGGCCCATGCTTCTTCGCTGGTGTATCCACGTGACTGCATCAGCGGCGTTATCTGATACGGCGGCACACCGGCCTGGCGATTCACACACGCGATCTTGCCGTCGTTGCTCACCCGCTGGGCGTCAAGGTAGCCATAGCCATTCTCATACAGCGACCGCCAGAACGGACTCTCCAAAGCGCCCGTGCCCTTGACCATCTCGTCGATGGTGTCAGCGCTGGCCAGCGGCGCCCCCGTCAGCCCGACGACCGCTGCCAATGCGCAGCTCAGCAGCAATCCCCTCATCGCCCGAGACTATCCGGCGGGAGATGCGGCCACGTCGAAATCAATCTCTTGGAACATTGGGTGCACCAAGGCTGCGAGGGCGTTGCGAGTCGATCCGACATAGGCATAGCTCTGCGGGGGCACACCGGAGGGCAGCAAGTCGGCAATAGGCGCCGGCACGTCTAGGCGCACTGCCTTGCGGATCGCGATCCCGGCACCGGTGGTGGCGCCCGCGTAGTAGCGGTCGAAATCAACTCGGTCAATGCAGCCAACTGCTGCGAACTGCCGCCACAGATCCGCTGGTTTGGCGGCGTGCACCGCATCGATCTCGAAATAGCCGATGATCCGCTGGATTGGTGTTGTGGCGTATACCCATACCACCGTCACATCGTCGGCGAGGGGACGCTTGCGGAACTCGACCTTCTTCCGCCCGTCCATGATCGCCTCCGCGAAGCGTGGGTGTACGGACATCACCACATGGCGGCCAGTTGTTGATGTACCCACTGGGTGCCTGCCTCCTTCACTTGCGTCACGGTGCGGGGTGGTGCTCTCAGCACCGCATTGGTCTCAAGCTCGGCAAGGGTCCATGCCGGGTCAATGACACGGTCCTGCCGAAACAGAATGACGAGAACCTGCGAGCGGTGGGACGCGAGTTCCGCGATGTCGGCGGCGCCGTAGACGGTTCTGCCGCCCACGTGATTCAGCACCTCTTCGGGAACGGCTGTTCTGAACGTGTCCTCGGCGACGCCGACCACGGACACGATCTGGAACCCGGATCGGTAGAAAAAAACCACGTCGCCGGGCTGGACCTGGTTTGTCGATGCATTACATAGGTACGCCTTGCGGAGGGCGTTTCCCCACGGACGGGTAGTGACGGATAAGCCCGGCAGGGTCAGTTGAGCATCGTCGGGGATGCACTCGGCGAAGAGTTGGTTATGCCATCGGTCAACAATCGGTATGGCGAACACTCGGGCGTCGTCGGACACCGCCGGCGGACCGTATGCGACGTGATAGTCCAATGCCCCCAGCGAGTCATCGCGGGGGAGGTAGCTCTTGACGAGCACGGCTTCGCCACGGTCGGACTTGCCTGCTTCCTGGTAGCCGAACATTCCCAGGAAATCGATTAGACGCTGATGTCGGTCCCAGACTTCGACGTATGCGCTGCCAACCCGATGATTGTGGTGAGATTTGAGCACGGCCTTAAGTAGCAGTTCCCCGTACCGGAATCCTGAAAATGCCGGTCCCACTTTGAATGTCGAGATCTTGGCGACGGGCTTGGTGAAGTCGTAGGCGCAGTCGGCCTCATCGATCTTGAGTATGGCCACCGCAGCGTATGCGCCGTCTGGCTCCGTGACGACATAGCACTCCCGGTTCGGCGAGTCTCCCCGCACCTTGTCGATCCAAGTGTCGAAACCTGGGTAGTCCTCCCTGATGCTGGCGAAGATTTCCTGATCGAGGTCTAGCGCGTATGACTGGAGGGGCGTCACTCTCGGCGGGGGTGGCGCGGTGGCCGGCTCGAAGCCTTCCAGCATCGCCACTGCGTCGGCGGCGGTGAGGACGCGATCACCGAGTCCAACGCGCTTGGCGCGCTGGCGAAGGCCGGCGTCGTTGGTTACGAGGAAGTTGACCGCGTTGGCGTCCAACGCCGCGAGGATCCGCAAGTCCCGGTCGTTATTGGAGCCGGGGACGACGGGACCAAGCTCGGCACGGAGTTGGGCGCTGATGGGTGGCTCGTCCAGCATCTCGAACTTGGCAAGTTCAGCGAGGCGCTGCCGTACCCGGTCCGGGGCCTTGCCATCGGAAATCTCGTCCCCGGTGGCGGGGTGAGCGAACACTCGATGGCGCTGTTTCGTGGCCAAGCGGATGAACGTCGCTGCAAGTTCCAAGCCGGGTTCCATGTCCCCTGCGAACGGCTCAAGAGCGATGATCACGTTGGTATCCAGAAGGAATCTGGTCGGTGACGACGCTGCATCCGAGCCTCTGTCGTCCGCCACATCCGGATTATCACCCGTAACTCCGGCAACACCCGTAGCTGACACGAGATCGGGCGGCGTGAATTGCCTGGGATTTGTCGATTGCCGGCAGGGCGGATACCGGGCGCCGTGTTGGGCGCTAGCCCGGATTGATTCCCGAACGGGTTTACTGGTTGCTGCTATCCCGCAACCCACGTCGTACCGGCGCCTGAAACGCGCTGGCTCTGACAGAGGCTCTGATGCGCGACCGGTGGCCCGTAACGAAACCAGGCCCTATAGCCAGTCCTCAGCAGCCTGTAGTCCTTCCACGAGACACCGTTTGACCGCAGGGAGGGCATTGGGCGCCGACTACAGGTCCGAATCCGGCGCCGGTGGGGCTGTGGGCGCATGCGGCTGCCTGTAGACGACCTGCAGTTGACGCTCCGTACTGCAAGAAAGGGCCGCCCCTGGGGCGGCTGTCGGTGGGCTAGGTGGATGGTGTTTTTTGCGCGGCGGTGACCGGCTGATCGCCGCTGGTTGAGTTGAATGAGTGGGTGACGTTGGGACGGACGCCTGCTCAGGCGGATCTGCTGCGGTCGACGGCGAATTTCTGTGAGGGCCGGGTGGGTCCGGATTCGATT
>NZ_JAIFZS010000122.1 GCF_019710635.1 Mycolicibacterium xanthum | reverse complement strand
GTGTGTCCAGGGGTATCCGGGGGGGTTCGGATCTCCGACTCGTCCAAGGTGTCTGGCCTGACGGTGTTCGCATGTGCGTCGGTGTGGTGCATGAGTTGTGACACCGTCGTGAGGCCGTCACCGTCAACGGTGCCCCATGCTCCAGCCTTGCCTGCCTGCCTGCCTGCCTGCCAGGGCAAGGCCATGCACGGCGGCCCGCAGAGCGACGGGCCGATCCTGGCCGGCTACCGGTAGTGGACACGCTGACGGGTTGAACGCCTCATCACGGCTCCACCACATGGTGTGCAGATCGGCCTGAAGTGGTCACGATCGCCGCCGCCCGACAAAGTACGTCCACATCGCCAGAGCCAACGGGACGACAGTGACGGTCAGCATCGTGAGCCGGACAGCGTTGCTGAAGTCCCAGTCCAGTGTGAGTCCGGAAGCCTGCTGGACGAGGTCGGACTCGAGTATCGGCACACCCGGGTTGTGTACCAGCGAGTTCCTGACCACATCCACG
>NZ_JAIFZS010000121.1 GCF_019710635.1 Mycolicibacterium xanthum | reverse complement strand
CAACGGGACGACAGTGACGGTCAGCATCGTGAGCCGGACAGCGTTGCTGAAGTCCCAGTCCAGTGTGAGTCCGGAAGCCTGCTGGACGAGGTCGGACTCGAGTATCGGCACACCCGGGTTGTGTACCAGCGAGTTCCTGACCACATCCACGGCGTGCTCGGCCTGTTGGGCCGACAGTCCGCGTGACTCGGCATCGGCCAGCCACTCCCGGCGGAAGAACACGTTGAACAACAGGATGTAAACCGTTGGGCCCAGGGCATAGCCGGCTGTCCCGAAGGTCGAACGCGCGGCCGACACCGACCCGGCGTTGTCCGGCGCCGCGTAGGACAGGGTCGTGTCGGCAGCCGGGGTGGACGTCAGGTCTGCGCCGAGGTTGAGCAAGAACGTCACCAGCACCAGCACCCACAACGCCATCGTCGGCGAGGCGCCGATCGCCATCACCACTCCACTGACGGCCAGCACCAGCAGACCGGCAATCAACACCGGGCGAGCGCTGTACTTGGCGACCAGATGCCCGGCCAGGATGCTCACCGCCGCCAGGAGCAGGGTGCCCGGCAGATACACCAAGCCGATCGTCCTTGCCGACAGTCCCAGGATCAGTTCGCCGAACTGGCCCAGCACAACACTGAAACCCCCGCTCAGAAAGCCGATGGTCAACACCGCCAGCACCCCCACAACGAACCCCGGCCGAGTGAACAGCCCCAGGTCCAAAGCCGGGTGTTTCGCCTGCCGTTCATGGCGCACGAACGCGATGAAGGCCAGCCCCGCACCGACGAGGGGGACCCAGGCGCGCGCGGAGGTGAACCCGTCCTGCGCCGCGCTGAGCCCATAGACCACGCCCAACAACGCCACCCCGAACAGGCCCACGCCGGGGACGTCGAGCACGCGAGCGTGCTGGCGCGGCGGCTCGTCGACATACCGGATGATCAGCACCAGCGCCGCCAGCGCCAGCACCGGAGTGACCAGGAAAACGCCCCGCCAGCCCCAGGTCCCCACCACCCAACCGCCGACCAGCGGGCTCACCCCGTACAACACCGCATCGGCGGCCATGACGATGCCGATGGCCACCGGCCGAATCGTCGCCGGCACCGACACGGTCAGCAACGCCAACGCCAGCCCGGCCAGCGCGGTCAGCGCCACCCCATCGGCCACCCGCATCACCAGCAGAAACGGATAGTTCGTGGACAGCGCGGACAGCAACTCGACACCGATGTGCGCCACCAGCCCGTAGACCAGCAGCCGCTTGAGCCCGTAGGTGTCGCCCAGGTTTCCCACCGCCAACATCGCGGCGGCCACGACCAGCGTCGCCACGCTGGCCAAGAACCCCAGATGACCAGCGGGCACATCGAGCGCCCGGCTGATCGCCGAGAGATTCAACGTCAGCAGCCGCGGGTCGATGCCCGGGATCGCGAAGGCAATCGCCAGGCCCAGCGCGGCGAGCAGCATCCCCACCGTGATCGGTGGACGCGCTTCACTGCCGCCGGTTGCGCCAATGGGCATGGGGTATTCTCACACCCCACTCGAACGCCGCCTCGATCCCCAGGGTCGAGTCGCGGCAAG
>NZ_JAIFZS010000120.1 GCF_019710635.1 Mycolicibacterium xanthum | reverse complement strand
CCCGGGATCGCGAAGGCAATCGCCAGGCCCAGCGCGGCGAGCAGCATCCCCACCGTGATCGGTGGACGCGCTTCACTGCCGCCGGTTGCGCCAATGGGCATGGGGTATTCTCACACCCCACTCGAACGCCGCCTCGATCCCCAGGGTCGAGTCGCGGCAAGTATCGAACTCGACAAGCGTCTGCGCCCCGCCGCGTCGATGGCGAAGACGCCGCAGCGGCCCCGGTGGTTGCGGTCGGCGGCTTCGTTGCCGCCGAGAACGAATCTGCCCCCGGCACTCTCCGTTGGTAACGGAATCACGTTCCTAGCGAAGTTGTTTTAGAGGCTAGGGAGAGCAAGATGACAGTCAAGAATTTCACCAGCTTCGCCAGCGCCTGCCAGGAGGC
>NZ_JAIFZS010000012.1 GCF_019710635.1 Mycolicibacterium xanthum | reverse complement strand
CCTGCACCACCTGACGATGCGGCAACGACGTCGAGGCCGCCATCCGCTCCAACTCCGCACGCTGAGCATCGCTGACCGGCAACGCGGCAGCTGTCATAACCGGCATAGTACAGACTACCATATTAATTTACAGACAGACCACTAGGAGAGAGAAGTGGCCGAAGAGAGTTCGCGTACCGCACCGGTGGCCGGGGCGATGCTGGCGCTGGCCGGCCTCTCCCACTTCGTCGCCCCGCAACTCTACGAGGGCATGACCAAGCCGGCGTTTCCGGCGAACACCCGCCAACACGTCTACATCGACGGCGGCATCGAGACCGCGCTCGGGGTGGCCCTCGTGGTACCGAAGACCCGCAAGCTCGCCGTCGTCGGCGTGCTCGCCTACCTGCTCTACCTGGCCGGCAACGTGGTGCGCAACCGGTAATCGCCCAACAGGGTCACCTCCACCAGCCGCTCCACCACCGCTCGCGCACCGGCCGAGTTCGCGTAGTGGGCCAGCCTGCCCAGGTCGATGACCAGTGCCATGGCGGCGTGCACCGCAAACCGGGCCTGTGCCGGTGACCACTCCGGACGCACCTCGACCACCAGATCGACCCAGACCTCGACCACCGAGCGCTGCAGGTCACGCAGGATCCGCTGGTCGGCCGGCGACATGTTGAGCCGTTCGGTGTAGTACACGTATTCCAACTCGGGGCGATCGAACGTACGGGTCACGTACGCGTCGACGACGGCGGCCAGCGCCTCCCGCGGACCGGCGGAGGTGGCGACGATGTCGGCCAGCTCGGCAGAGACCCGGTCGGACGCGCGCCGGAACACCGCGGCCAGGATGTCACTCTTGCCCGAGAAGTACTTGTAGATACCGGAAGTGGGAATCCCGACGGCCGTCGCGATGTCTTCCATGCTGGTGTCGTGGTAGCCCTTGCGGTAGAACAGCCGCATCGATTCGGTCAGCAGCGCTTCGTATTTCGACGGATCGGCCGCCGGCTGGGGTACCGGGTCGGCCGATGCCTGCACCGGCACCTCGGCGGGCAGATCGGCGGCCAGCACCGCCGCCGCCAGCTCGGCCAGCAGGGTACGGGCCTGAGGCGCAGGAAGTTTGGCCCGGTGGTCGACCACGCTACCGATGACCGAGAGCACTGCGGTCGACAGCGTCGCACGCTGCCGGGCGGTCAGCCCGGGCCGCAGCAAGGCCAGTGGTTCCTGGATCCGCTCGTGCACGGTTCGCATCTGCGCCATCAACTCGGCCCGGTCGTCGGCGTCGAGATACCGGCCCTCCCACCGGTACAGGCCGCCCGAGGCCCGGTTCGTCATCGCGACGTCGACCAGCGCGGCCACCAACTCCCGGAGGGCCTGCCCGGGTTCGGCGTCGGCCCCGACACCGGCGGTGCCGTCGACGAGCTGCTGGCCGAGGTTGAGCACCGCACCACGGAACAGCTCGTACTTGCTCGAATAGTGGCGGTAGAGCGCGGCCGCGGAGATCCCGACCCGCGACGCGATCACCTCCATGCTGACGCCGTGGTAGCCCAGCGTGTTGAACGCCTCCGCCGATGCCCTGGCGATCTGCGCCTTGCGGTCCTTCGGCCGGCGTCGAACGTTGCGGTCAACGGCGGTACGCGCCATGTGCACACCATATCGGACGTGCCGCTTTGAGAATCGGCATTAACATCGCCGGCTGCGCGACGTTACCGGACACCCGCGTGACATAGCATCGCCGCCGTGACCACCCCCGACGGGCCCGCGCTGGATCGACGGCTCGGGACGTTCGACACCGTCGTGCTCGGGCTCGGTTCGATGATCGGGGCGGGGATCTTCGTCGCGCTGACCCCGGCGGCCGCCGCGGCCGGCACCGGCCTGCTGATCGGTCTGGCCGTCGCGGCGGTCGTGGCCTGCTGCAACGCGATGTCCTCGGCCCGGCTGGCGGCCCGCTACCCGACCTCCGGCGGCACCTACGTCTACGGCCGCGAACGCCTCGGCCCGTTCTGGGGGCACACCGCGGGGTGGAGCTTCGTCGTGGGCAAGACCGCCTCGTGCGCGGCGATGGCGCTGACGGTGGGGCACTATGCCTGGCCGGGCCACGCAACCGCGGTCGCGGTCGGCTCGGTGGTGGCCCTCACGGCGGTCGGCTACGCGGGAATCCAGCGCTCCGCGCTGCTGACCCGGGCGATCGTCGCGGTGGTGCTGGCGGTGCTGGCGATGGTGGTGGTCACCGTGCTCGGCTTCGGCGACGCCCACGGGCCCGGGCCGGCACCCGGCGTCGACGCCACCGGCTACGGCGTGCTGCAGGCCGCCGGCCTGTTGTTCTTCGCGTTCGCCGGGTATGCGCGGATCGCCACGCTGGGCGAGGAGGTGCGCGACCCGGCGAAGACCATCCCCCGTGCGATCGCGCTGGCGCTGGCCGTCACCCTGGTGGTCTACACCGCGGTCGCGGTCGCGGTGCTGCGCCAGCTCGGCAGCACCGGGCTGGCCACCGCGACGGCGCCGCTGGCGGAGGCGGTCGGCGCGGCCGGGTTCCCCGCGCTGCAGCCGGTGGTCACCGTCGGGGCCGCGATCGGCGCGCTGGGCGCGTTGTTGGCGCTGCTGCTGGGGGTTTCGCGGACCTCGCTGGCGATGGCCCGCGACGGTCACCTACCGCCCGGCCTGGTGGCGGTGCACCCGCGGCGCGGCAACCCGCACCGGGCCGAGCTGGCCGTGGGCGCCGCGGTCGCACTGGTCACCGCCGTCATCGACGTCCGCGGCGCCATCGGGTTCTCGTCGTTCGGGGTGCTGCTCTACTACGCGATCGCCAACGCGTCGGCGCTGACCCTCGGCCGCCGGCTGGTACCCGCAATCGGCCTGGCCGGTTGTCTCACGCTGGCGGTCACGCTGCCGCCCGCCTCGGTGCTGGCCGGCGCGGCCGTGGTGGCGGTGGGCATGCTCGGCTATGTGCTGACTCGCGGCCGACCCCGTCATGGTGTGTAGTCGCAGGATGGCACTGACCTGGACCCGCGTCGATTCGCGGACCGACCCGGATTTCGTCGTCGCCCCCGGCGAACGGCTGAGCTGGCCGCGGACTCTGGGCCTGGGCGCCCAGCACGTGGTGGCGATGTTCGGCGCCACCTTCCTGGTTCCGGTGCTGACCGGGTTCCCGCCGGCCACCACGCTGCTGTTCTCCGGCGTGGGCACGATCCTGTTCCTGTTGATCACCGGCAACCGGCTGCCGAGCTACCTCGGTTCGAGCTTCTCGGTGATCGCCCCGGTGACCGCCGCGGTGGCGGCGCAGGGCACCGGCAGCGCACTGGGCGGCCTCGTCGCGGTCGGCGTGCTGTTGATCATCGTCGGCGGGATCGTCCAACTGGCCGGCACCCACTGGCTCGACCTGACGCTGCCGCCGGTGGTGACGGGCGCGATCGTCGCGCTGATCGGGTTCAACCTCGCGCCCGCGGCGAAGACCAACTTCGAGGCCGGGCCGCTGGTCGGGATCGTCACGCTGGTGCTGCTGATCGTGGTGCTGGCGTTCTTCCGCGGCATGATCGGCAGGCTGGCGATCTTCCTGGCCGTCGCCGCGGGCTACCTACTCGCGCTGATCCTCGGCGACGTCGACACCTCGGGCATCGCGGCGGCGCCGTGGATCGGCCTGCCCCAGTTCCAGACCCCGGCGTTCTCGCTGTCGGTGCTGCCGATGTTCCTGCCTGCGGTGATCGCGCTGATCGCCGAGAACATCGGGCACGTCAAGTCGGTCGGCCAGATGACCCGCACCGACCTGGATCCGCTGATGGGCCGTGCACTGGCCGCCGACGGCGTGGCCACCACGCTGGCCGGCCTCGGCGGCGGATCGGCGACCACCACCTATGCCGAGAACATCGGGGTGATGGCCGCCACCCGGGTGTACTCGACCGCCGCGTACTGGGTCGCCGCCGCGGTGGCGATCGGGTTGTCGTTGTGCCCCAAGGTCGGAGCGGTGATCTCGGCGATCCCGGCCGGTGTGCTCGGCGGCGCCACGGTGGTGCTCTACGGCCTGGTCGGCATCCTGGGCGTGCGGATCTGGCTGACCAACCACGTCGACTTCTCCCAACCCATCAACCAGATGACCGCCGCGGTGCCGCTGATCATCGGCATCGCCGACTTCACCTGGCAGGCGGGAAATCTGACGTTCACCGGCATCGCGCTCGGCTCGATCGCCGCGCTGCTCATCTACCACGGCATGCGGGTCCTGGGGTTCAGGCAGGGCCGGGAAGCGCCGACCGACGGCGCCCCCGCCGCGGATGTGTCAGGCTGAGCCGACGAAAGGACCGCCATGACACCCGCCGTGCTCACCGCACTGCTGCCCGGTGCCGCCGATGCCGAACTCGAGGACTGGGGATCCCTCGACGAGGCGACGGCCCATCCGATGGCGGTGCACGGAGTCGAGATCTGGGTGGACGGTGCGACCTCGGCGGGCATCTGGCAGTGCTCACCCGGACCGTCCTTCTTCCGCCAGGCCGAGAACGAGGTCATCTACGTGCTGTCCGGGAGGATGACGGTGACGCCGGACGGCGGCGATCCCCGCGACATCGGGGCGGGCGACGTCGCGGTGTTCCCGTTGGGCTGGGCGGGCAGCTGGGACATCCACGAGACACTCCGCAAGGTCTACGTCGTCTTCTGACGACCAAACCCCTACGTCGTCTTCTGACGACCAAACCGCTACGTCGTCTTCTGACGACCGGACCTCACGACTCGGTCAACTGGTGGCGGGTGCGGTCGTCGCGGACCGGTACCCCGTTGCGGCCCCGCTGATCCAGGGCGTACAGGCCCACCGAGTAGGCCACCCCCCCGGTGTGGATCTGCAGCGCGGTCGAATCGATGTGCTCCAGCGTGTCGGTGCTCTTGTGGTAGTTGGGGTCGAACGGTTCGTCGGCCTGCCCACCCCAGACCTCGGCCTGGTGTGCGGTCATCTTCTCCTCCGCACCCGAGAACAGGCCTCCCGCAGGCACTCCCGACTTGGTGAATCCGTCGTAGTCCGACCTGCCGTTGAACGACGTGTCCTCGGCGGGCTTGCCCGCGCGATCCAGGTAGGCCACCAGCGTGCGCTCGATCCCGGCCGATCCCTCCGGCACCCGGGGGACCCCCTCGCCGGGGGCCGGCAGCGTGGACTGGTCGCCGTCGTAGGTGAAATAGCCGGGGTTGGGTGAGCCGAGCATGTCGAAGTTGAGGTAGAGCGCGATGTCCTTGAGTTGCTCGACGCTCAACGATTCGACGTAGTTGCTGGATCCGAGCAGACCGGATTCCTCGGCGCCCCAGAATCCGAACCGCACCGCATTGGTGATCGGCGGCGAACTGCCCAGCTGCACTGCGGTTTCCAGGATCGCCGCCACACCCGATCCGTTGTCGTTGACGCCCGGCCCCTCCGGCACGCTGTCCAGATGCGCGCCGACCATGACGACGTCGGCCGTCGACCCGGTCTTGGTCTGCGCGATCACGTTGCGGGCCTTCTCCACCCGCACACCGGCGTTGAGCCGGATCTCGGCGGGCGACCCCTGCTCGGAACGCAGCCGGGCACCGTCGTCCTTGGTGACGCTGACGACCGGGATCCGCACCCGGGTGTCCCGGCCGAGCGTGCCGCCCATCTGGTCGCCGTCCACGTTGTCGGCCACGATGACCGCGACCGCGCCGAGGTCGGCGGCGACGGACTGCTTCGTCCCGAACGGGCACGACCCGCGGTCGACCAGCACGACCGCACCCTTGACGGGCAGGTCGCCGTAGTCGTCGGCGGTGCAACCCGGGGTGTCCTCGGCAGGCGCGGCGAGCAGCGGGCCGGACACCCCGCCACCGGGCGCGCCGATCGTGTACTCCATCGCGTGGGCCTCCACCCGGTCGCCGGCCACCGTCAGCGTGGGCTCGTCGGACCACGGCAGCCGCACCTCGAACTCCGGGGTCTGGACGTCGAAGCCCTTGTCCCGCAGGGCGCCGGCGACGTAGTCGACGCTGGCGTCGTAGCCCGGGCTGCCCAGCGCGCGGTTGCCGCCGTTGTCGTCGGCGATCTCCTGCAGCTTGACCACATGTGCCATCGTGGCCTCGATGCTGACCTTGCGTTCCAGGTCGTGGGCGAACTCGGTGGCGGCGGTCGGATCGGGCGCGGGCCGAGGCGCGGGCTCGACCTCGCTGCCGCAGCCGCCGACCGCGACCACGACCACCGCGCAGGTCGCCGCGGCCAGCACGGCCGCTCGTCGGATGAGCGTCACGGCACCACGTTAGCGCGCGCCCGACCGGTCGCCGAGATATCGCAGGACGGCCTCGGCGGCCGCCCCGGGCTGCTCGATCTGCAGGAAGTGGCCGGCCGACGGCAGCGTGACCACCCGGCTGCCGGTGGGCAGCACCGGCTCGATCGACTCCGCGTAGCGCGCCAGCATCGCTCCGTCCTGGGCTCCCTGCAGGTGCAGGATCGGCACCCGTGGCAGCTCGAAACACCACCTGTGCAGGTCGGCGTACCTCCGCGCCGGGCGGGACGGACGGACCAGCGCGCGGTAGTAGCCGACCGCCGCGCGCCGGTGCGCGGGGCTGGGCAACGCGGCCAGCGCCGCCTCCAGCTCGCGCCCGAGGGGATACCCGGGCGGCCCCCAGTCCTTCCACAGCCGCGGGATGATCGCGGGCAGCAGCCGCTCGGGCAGCCCGGGCAGCTGGAAGAACAGGATGTACCAGCTGTTGCGCAGCTGGCGCGGCGCCATGCGCAGTTGCTCGGCGAGTGACCCGCGGGTCCGCGCGATCGCGCCGACCGGCGGAATCGCCATCGAGATGTGCTCGGCGAACGGCGAGTCGGGATACCCGGCGATCGCGTTGGCGGTGAATGCGCCCCAGTCGTGCCCGATCAGCACCGCATCGTCGGGCGCCCCGAGCGCCCGGTACACCGCCAGCGCGTCGTACATCAGTGCCCCGATGTGGTAGTCACCGTCCGGCGCCGGGCCGGTGGGTGCGTAGCCCCGGGCGAACGGCGCGACCACCCGCAGGCCCCGCTCGGCCAACAGCGGCGCGAATGCCCGCCACCCCCAGGCACTGTCGGGGAATCCGTGCAGGCACAGCACCAGCCGGCCGTCCGCGGGACCCCACGCCAACGCGGCGACGTCGAGGTGGCCCGGATCGAGGGTGAGGGTCTGCGCTCCGGAGCCGGGTTCAGGCATCACGGCGATTCATCGTCACCAGGGCCACGCCGAACACCGCGGCGCTGACCGCGGCGAAGTAGCAGATCGCGCCGACCGGGCCCCACGCCGCGTCGTAGCCGGGGAACAGCCACTGCACCTCGAGGAAGCGGAAGGCGTTGCCGAACGGCAGGTACGGGCCGAGCTGGGCGCCGATCGGCGGCAGGTTGCCCAGCAGCGGTTCGACGAGCAGCGGCCACAGCAGCAGCAGCGTGACCGCACCCGCGGTGTGTCGCACCAGGGCCGCGACACCGACGGCCAGCACCGCCGCCAGCGCGGCGTACAGACCGATCGCGGCGGTGGTACGCCACACGCCGAGCTGACCGAGCGTGAGTTGGCGGGCCGCCCCGGGCTCGGCGGCCAAGCCCGCCACCACGATCGAACCCAGGGCGGTGAGCGCGGCGACCACCGCGCAGAACACAGCGGAGACAACGGCTTTGGCGCACAGCACCCGGGTGCGGTCGGGGGTGGCCAGCAACGTCGTGCGCACCATCTGTGTGCGGTACTCGGTGGTGAGCGTCATCGCCGAGACGACCATCAGCACCGGCACCCCGAAGACCGCGGCGCCCAGTGCCGCATCCGGTGCCGACAGCGCGGAGTAGGGCCCCCTGTTCGCCGCCTGCAGCGCGGCCAGCGCAAGGCTCAGCGCCGCCGCCGCGCCCGCCGACACCATCGGTGAGCGCAGCGTCGTCAGCTTGATCCGTTCGGCATTCACCACCGCCGCGGCACCGAACCTCATCGCGCCCTGCCCCGGTAGTCGGTGACCGCGTCGGTGGAGGACAGATAGGCCTGTTCCAGCGAAACCTGCTGGCGGGTCAGCTCGTGCAGCACGATCGCGTGCCTGGCCGCCAGCTCGCCGACGACATCGGTGCCCGCCCCTTCCACGCTCAGCGCACCGTCGGCCTCCGAGACGGTCAGTCCCTCGGCGGTGAGCACCTCGCGCAGCGCGGCGGACTGCGGGCTGCGCACCCGCACCGTGACCGCTGCCGAACCGCCGACGAACTCGGCGACCGTGGTCGACGCGATCAGCCTGCCGCGACCGATCACGACGAGACGCTCTGCGGTGTTGGCTATCTCGGAGAGCAGGTGACTGGACACGAACACCGTGCGCCCCTCGGCGGCCAGCGAGTGCATCAGCGTGCGGACCCAGTGGATGCCCTCCGGATCCAGCCCGTTGACCGGCTCGTCGAACAGCAGCACCGGCGGGTCCCCGATCAGCGCGCCGGCGATGCCGAGGCGTTGGCCCATCCCCAACGACAACGTCCCGGCCCGCAGCCCGGCCACGCCGGCCAGCCCCACCATATCGAGCACCTCGTCCACCCGGCGCCCCGGGATGCGATGGGTCGCCGCGATCCAGCGCAGGTGGTTGCGCACCGTCCGGTTGGGGTGCAGCTGCCGGGCGTCGAGCAGTGCCCCCACCGTGCGCAGCGGATCGGTCAGCTTCCGGTAGGCCTTGCCGTCCACGGTCGCGGTTCCCGACGTGGGCCGGTCCAGGCCGAGGATCATCCGCATCGTGGTGGTCTTACCGGCCCCGTTGGGGCCCAGGAAACCGGTCACCACGCCGGGCTCGACGGTGCATGTCAGGTCGTCGACTGCGCGGGTGGTCCCGTACGTCTTGGTCAGCGCACGCAGCTCGATCATCGATTCACCGCGCCGATCACCAGGTCGGCCACCGCACGCATGCCCCGGGCGTTCGGATGCAGCGGAGCCGGCCGGCGCGGCACCGGCCAGCCGAACCGGGTGGTCCAGGGGTCTGCGCTCCAGGCGTGGTGGTCGCGGCTGGCGTCGGCGGCCCGCACCACGCCGCAACCGGTGGCCTCGGCGGCCTCCGCGGTCAACCGTTTCAGCGTCGCGGCGATCCGCCGGCCGAGCGCGGCGTCGGCCTCGCCCAGCGGGGGTGCCGGGCCGGCGGGCGGCAGCAGCGTCAGGTAGTCCACGAACAGCACGGTCGCCGCCGGCGCGCGCCGGCGCAGCGTGTGCCCCACCTCGATCAGCGCCCCGGCCACCCCCGCGAGAGCGCGCTCGCGCGCATCGGGGTCGAGCAAGTCGCGCAGCCAGGTGCCCAGCACCGGCAACGGGCGCATCGGCCGCGGCAGGCCCGCGGCGAACAGCATCGGGACGTAGCCGGCGTCGTTGCCGCCGATCGTCACGGTCACCAGCCGCTCCGTCCCGTCGAGCGCGTCGGCCTGCGGGGGCGCGCCCCGCTGCGATTCGGTGAGGATGTGCGCCGTGGTGGCACCCGAGTAGGTGACGTCGACGAGATCCAGGCCCAGCGCCTCGGCGGCCAGGTGCGGGTAGTTGCGCGCCGAGCGCCCGGCCGACCTCGGCGATCCGGGCGCGCGCGGCATGATGCCGGGCCCGGCAGCCATCGAACTCCCGAGCGCCACATAGCGTTTCGACGACGGTGTCACAGCGCCGGGCTGGAGGCCTGGGCCCAGAACCGCTTCGGTATCCGACCCGCCCGGCGGGCCAGGTAGCCGGCCCGGACCGCGGCCGCCATCGCCGCCGCCATCGCCGGTGGGTCCGCCGCGCGGGTCACCGCGCTGGCCAGCAGCACCGCGTCGCAACCCAGTTCCATCGCCTGTGCGGCGTCACTGGCGGTGCCGATGCCCGCGTCCAGGATGACCGGCACCCCGGCGGCCTCGACGATCATCTCGATGTGGTGCGGGTTGGCGATGCCCAGGCCGGTGCCGATCGGGGAGCCGAGCGGCATGACCGCCGCGCACCCGGTGTCCTCCAACCGGCGCGCCAGCACCGGATCGTCGTTGGTGTAGGGCAGCACCACGAACCCGTCATCGACCAGTTGTTCTGCGGCCCTGACCAGTTCGATCGCATCCGGCAGCAGGGTCCGCTCGTCGGCGATGACCTCGAGTTTCACCCAGTTCGTCCCCAGCGCCTCGCGGGCCAGTTGCGCGGTCAGCACGGCCTCGGCCGCTCCGCGGCAGCCGGCGGTGTTCGGCAGCGGCGTGATCCCCAGCCGGGTCAGCAGATCGAGCACCCCGGTGCCACCTTCGGTGTCGACCCTACGCAACGCGACGGTGGTGAGCTCGGTCTCCGAGGCGACCAACGCCGCCTCCAGAACGGCCAGGTTGGCGGCCCCGCCGGTGCCCAGGATCAGCCGTGAGCCGAACTCGCGGCCCGCGATGCTGAGCTTCGCGGTCGTCAGGTCAGCCACCCTGCACCGCCGTCACCACCTCGACCTTGGCGCCGTCGGTCAGCGCGGTGTGCCACTGTGAGCGCGGCAACACCGACCAGTCGACGGCGACCGCTATCCCCTTGTCGGGGAAGCCGAGCTGCTCCAGCAGCGCCGAGATGGTCGTCTGCTCCTCGACCTCCACCGCCTCGTCGTTGACGGTGACCTTCATCGGGCTACCTTCATCTGTGGCATCACTTCACTGGGGTGCGGGTCGGTACCGGCGTCACCGCGCAGTTCTGCGGCGATCGCCTCTGCGGTCCACGGCGCCAGCAGGAAGCCCGAACGGCCGTGCCCGGTGGCCACCAGTGTGCACTCGTCGAGCCGGCCCACGATCGGCAGGTTGTCCGGGGTCATCGGGCGCAGCCCCGCGGCACACTCGGCGAGTTCGTACTCGCCCAGCGCGGGCAGCACCGCGCAGGCGTCGTCGAGCAGGTCGCGCACGCCCGTCACCGACGGTGCGACGTCCCGGCCGTGCTCGTACTGGGTCGCGCCGACCACCACCCCGTCGGCGCGCGGCACCAGGTACACCTGCCTGCCGTGCACCCGAGCGCGGATCACCCGCTGCGGCACCGGCATACACCCGCGCCGCCAGCGCAGCCGCAGCACCTCACCCTTGACCGGGCGCACCGCCAGACCCGGCCACAGCGCCGGTGCGTCGATACCGTTGGCGATCACCACGACGTCCGCGCCGGGACGCGCGTCGTCCAGTGCGGTCACCGGCGGCGCCCAGGTCACGCCGAGCCGTTCACAGTGTGCGGCCAGCGCCTCGACGACGCCGCGGTTGTCCACGGCGAGCTCGGTCTCGGCCACGAAACCGTGCCGGATCCCCTGCGCGAGAAGAGGTTCGATGTCACGGGCGGCGGTCGTCGGGGTCACCGGATGTCCCTGGGCGGACAACCAGTCGGCGACGGTGCGCAGGTCGGCGGCATCTGCGCGGTCCACCGCGACCACCAGCGACTGCCGGGCGGTGACCACCTCGGGCGGCAGGCCGTCGAGGAAGCCGGTGTTCCACAGCCGCAGCGACGCCAGACCGAGGCGCAGCAGGTGTTCCTCACCGGGCCAGCCCTCGCTGTGCGGTGCCAGCATTCCGCCGGCGACCCAGGACGCGCCCCGCTCCCCGGTGTCGTGCACCCGGACCGCCCAGCCGTCCTGCGCGACGCGGCGCGCCACCGACAGCCCGATGACGCCGCCACCGACGACGGCCAGTGTGGGCATCGATCTCTCCCTTCGCCGGCATGACCCGGATCAGGTGCGACGGTACGAGCGGCGGCTCACTCTCAGCCCCCGGACCCGGGGCTCCCGTGTGGACGGTTACCAGCCTACGTCGCGGCACCGCTAGCGTTCGCAGGGTGGGAGAAGCCCGGCAACCGCTGATCGACCGACTCGACGCAGCCCTGTTGTACCTGTGCACCGACGCCCGGCGCGAGCGCGGCGACCTCGCCGACTTCGCCGATGCCGCGCTGGCCGGCGGCGTCGACATCATCCAACTCAGGGACAAGGGCTCGGCCGGCGAGCAGCGGTTCGGCCCGCTGGAGGCCCGCCAGGAACTGGACGCGCTGGCGGTGCTCGCCGACGCGGCGCGCCGCCACGGCGCACTGCTGGCCGTCAACGACCGGGCCGATATCGCGCTGGCGGCCGGGGCCGACGTGCTGCACCTGGGGCAGGACGACCTGCCGCTGCCGGTGGCCCGCGCCGTGGTGGGCGACCGGATCGTCGGCCGCTCCACCCACGACCTCGATCAGGTGCGCGGTGCGGTGGCCGAGGATGTCGACTATTTCTGCGTGGGGCCGTGCTGGCCCACGCCGACCAAGCCCGGACGTCCGGCGCCGGGGCTGGACCTGATCCGCGCCACCGCCGGGCTGGCCATCGCCAAGCCCTGGTTCGCGATCGGGGGAATCGACGCCGCGCGGCTGCCCGAGGTGCTGGCCGCGGGGGCCCGCCGGGTGGTCGTGGTCCGCGCGATCACCGCCGCCGAGGACCCCCGGGCGGCGGCCGCCGAACTGGCCGGACTGCTCAGGGCTGGGGGTTGACCAGCAGCGGGATCGAAGCGGCCACGATGCGCAGCCGCTCCCAGCTCGCGGCGAATCCCGGGTGCAGCGGCAGGCTGGCGACCTCGTCCTCGACCACCCACCGCAGCTCGGCGCTCTCCCGGTTCGGAACGGTCTCCAGCAGCTCTGCGGCGTCGGCGATGACGGTGGTGTAGGTCCAACCGGACACCTCGGCGGTGACCACGGTGGTGCGCACGGTCAGCCGCTCCGGGGGCAGCCCGGCCTCCTCGTGCGCCTCCCGCATCGCCGCCTGCTCGACCGTCTCGTGGCTGTCGCGGGCGCCGCCGGGCAGACCCCACGTCCCGCCCTGATGACTCCACGGCGCCCGGTGCTGAAGCAGTACCGCGGGCGAGCCGTCGGACCACGGTGCGCGCAACAACAGCCCGGCCGCGCCGTGCCTGCCCCAGTAGGCGGCGCCGTTGGCCGACACCACCCAGCCGTCCCCATCCCCGCGCACGCGTTCAGGATAGGGAACCCGGATGCGAATCGGCACACGTGGCAACCGCCAACTCTTAGAATTCTTTTATAGAGTGGGGCCAATCGGTACGACAGTCGGAGAGGTCGAGACCAAGATGGGGCCCGGGTAGACGTGACTGTTGAGTTGGCGCACCCTTCGACCGAGCCTCTTGCGTCGCGGTCGCCGACCACCCCGTCGCATCCACGGTGGTGGTTCCTCTGGACGACCCCCGGCCGCATCCTGAGCATCGGCTTCGTGCTGGCCGCGCTCGTGGTCGCGAGCGCGTTCGCGACGTCGACGACGATCAACGACCGCCAGCAGGCGCTGACCACCGTGCTCAACCACACCGAGCCGCTGTCGTTCGCGGCCGGTCAGCTCTACACCACGCTCTCGGTCGCCGACGCCGCAGCGGCCACCGCGTTCATCGCGGGCACCGAACCCCGCCCGGTGCGGCAGCGCTACGAACAGGCCATCACCGACGCCGCCGTCGCGGTGACCCGCGCGTCGAGCGGGCTGACCGACGAGCCGATGGTGCAGTTGCTCGGCCGGATCAACGCACGGCTGGCGGTGTACACCGGGCTGGTCGAGACCGCCCGGACCAACAACCGGGCCGGCAACCCGGTCGGTTCGTCCTATCTGTCCGAGGCCTCGACGCTGATGCAGCAGCAGATCCTGCCCGACGCCCAACGGCTCTACGAGGTGACCTCGGCCCGGGTCGACGACGAGACGACCGCGTCCACGCGCATCCCCACCCCGGTCATCATCGTGGTGCTGACCACGCTGCTGTTCGGCGTGTTCGCCAACCGGTGGCTGGCCAGACGGACCCGGCGGCGGGTCAACATCGGGTTCGTCGCCGGCGGCATGGCGGTGCTGGTGATGCTGATGTGGGTGGGCACCGCGCTGGTGATCTCGACCGCCGACAGCCGCAGCGCCAAGAACACCGCCGCCGAGTCGCTCAAGACCGTCACCTCGCTGGCGATCAGCGCGCAGCAGGCCCGCGCCGACGAGACGCTGTCGTTGATCCGGCGCGGCGACGAGAACGTCCGCAAGCAGTCCTACTACCAGCGCATCGACGATATGCAGCAGCAGCTGGCGCAGTACCTGGCGCTCAACGACTCGATCGACAAGAGCGACCTGGCCGATGCCCAGCAGCTGCTGGACCGGTGGCGCGCGGCCGACGACCGGATCACCGCCTATATCGCGGTCGGCAACTACCAGGCGGCCACCCAGGTCGCGCTCGGTACCGGCGAGGACGACTCCACGCCCGCGTTCGACAAGCTCGACGAGGCGCTGAGCAAGGGCATCGAGCAGAGCCGCAACCAGCTGCGCGCCGACATCGTCAACGCCCGCCGCGTGCTCTCGGGCGCGACCGTGGGCGCCGCGGCACTCAGCGTCGCCGCCGCGATCGCCGTGGCGCTGGGCATCTGGCCGAGACTGAACGAGTACAGGTAGAACGGGCACCGGACATGAACATTCAGAAGCTCGGGGTGCTGGTGGCGGCGGCGGCGCTGCTGGCCGGCTGCTCTCAGGCCACCCCGGTGACGCCCACGCCCGGCATCACGCTGGCCCCGCCGACACCCGCCGGCATGGAGGAGCTGCGTCCCGAGCCGGCGCGTCCCCCGTCCCCGGTCGACGACGACTGCGACCGCACCGCGAGCCTGCGCCCGTTCGCCACCCGGGAGGAGGCCGACGCCGCGGTCGCCAACATCAAGGCACGGGGCCGGCTGATCGTCGGGCTGGACATCGGCAGCAACCTGTTCAGCTTCCGGGACCCGATCACCGGCGAGATCACCGGCTTCGACGTCGACATCGCCGGCGAGATCGCCCGCGACATCTTCGGCACCCCGTCACAGGTGGAGTACCGGATCCTGTCCTCGGCCGACCGGGTCGCCGCGCTGGAGAACAACGAGGTCGACGTCGTGGTCAAGACCATGACGATCACCTGCGAGCGCAAGGAGCTGGTGAACTTCTCCACGGTGTACCTCAACGCCAACCAGCGCATCCTGGTCCCGCGTGACTCGACGATCCGGCAGTCCAGCGACCTGTCCGGCAAGCGGGTGTGCGTGGTCAAGGGCACCACGTCGCTCAACCGGATCCAGCAGATCACCCCGCCGCCGATCATCGTCGGCGTGGTCACGTGGGCGGACTGTCTGGTCGCGCTGCAGCAGCGGCAGGTCGACGCGGTCAGCACCGACGACTCGATCCTGGCCGGCCTGGTGTCGCAGGATCCCTATCTGCACATCGTCGGGCCGACGCTGAACGCGGAGCCCTACGGCATCGGCGTGAACCTGCAGAACACCGGCCTGGTCCGGTTCGTCAACGGGACGCTGGAGCGCCTCCGCCGCGACGGCACCTGGAACACGCTGTACCGCAAGTGGTTGACGGTGCTCGGACCGGCACCGTCACCGCCGCAGGCGAGGTACACGGACTGATGGCCGAGCCGCACGTCGACGAACACGACCGGGACTCCGACGAGGATCCCGGCACCCAGCCCGCGAGCCTGGACGACCTCGGCATGGCCGATTCGGTGGCGACGATGCGGCCGATGGCCACCCAGGCGGTGTTCCGCCCGGATTTCGACGACGATGACGACAGCGACTCGTTGCTGGTGCACACCGGCGACACCGAACCGCAGGACTCGGTCACCACGCTGACCCGCAACCTGTCGCCGACCCGGCGGCTGGGCGGCGGCCTGGTGGAGATCCCGCGGGTATTCGCGGTGGATCCGCTGGCAGCGCTGATGACCGACCCGGTGGTCGCCGAGTCCAAGCGGTTCTGCTGGAACTGCGGCAGGCCGGTCGGCCGCTCCACGTCGGACGGCAAGGCGCTCTCGGAGGGCTGGTGCCCGCACTGCGGCAGCCCGTACTCGTTCCTTCCGCAGCTCGGCGTCGGCGACATCATCGCCGACCAGTACGAGATCAAGGGCTGCATCGCCCACGGCGGACTGGGCTGGGTGTACCTGGCGTTCGACCAGAACGTCAACGACCGACCGGTGGTGCTCAAGGGTCTGGTGCACTCCGGTGACGCGGAGGCGCAGGCCATCGCGATGGCCGAGCGCCAGTTCCTGGCCGAGGTGACCCACCCGGGGATCGTCAAGATCTACAACTTCGTCGAGCACGACGACAAGCACGGCAACCCGGTCGGCTACATCGTGATGGAGTACGTCGGCGGTTCGTCGCTGAAGCAGGCCACCCAGCTGACCAGCGACGGCTCGCGGCTGCCGGTGGCCGAGGCCATCGGCTACATGCTCGAGATCCTGCCCGCGCTGGGCTACCTGCACTCCATCGGGTTGGTCTACAACGACCTCAAACCCGAGAACATCATGGTGACCGAGGATCAGCTCAAGCTGATCGACCTCGGCGCGGTGTCGCGCATCAACTCGTTCGGCTACCTGTACGGCACCCCGGGATACCAGGCCCCCGAGATCGTGCGGACCGGGCCCACCATCGCCACCGACATCTACACGGTGGGGCGCACGCTGGCGGCGCTGACGTTGCGGCTGCGTACCCGTCACGGCCGCTACGTCGACGGGCTGCCCGCCGACGACCCCGTGCTGGCCACCTACGACTCGTTCGGCCGGCTGGTGCGCCGCGCGATCGACCCCGACCCGCGGCGCCGGTTCGGCAGCGCCGAGGAGATGACCGGCCAGCTGATGGGCGTGCTGCGCGAAGTGGTCGCCCAGGACACCGGCGCGCCCCGGCCGGGCCTGTCCTCGGTGTTCAGCCCGTCGCGGTCGACGTTCGGGGTGGACCTGCTGGTCGCCCACACCGACGTCTACCTCGACGGCCAGGTGCACTCGGAGAAGCTCACCGCCCAGGAGATCGTCAAGGCCCTCCAGGTCCCGCTGGTCGACCCGACCGATGTCGGCGCGGCGGTGCTGTCGGCCAGCCTGCTGAGCCAGCCGGTGCAGACCCTGGATTCGTTGCGGGCGGCCCGGCACGGGGCGCTGGACTCCGAGGGCATCGACCTGTCCGAGTCGGTCGAGCTGCCGCTGATGGAGGTCCGTGCGCTGCTGGACCTCGGCGACGTCGCCAAAGCCACCCGAAAGCTCGACGACCTCGCCGACCGGGTCGGCTGGCGCTGGCGGCTGGTGTGGTTCCGCGCGGTCTCCGAGCTGCTCACCGCGGACTACGACTCGGCGACCAAACACTTCACCGAGGTGCTCGACACCATGCCCGGCGAACTGGCGCCCAAGCTGGCGCTGGCGGCCACCGCCGAGCTGGCCGGCGCCGCCGACGAACGCAAGTTCTACAACACGGTGTGGAGCACCGACCACGGCGTGATCTCCGCCGGGTTCGGGCTGGCGCGAGCCCAGTCGGCCGACGGCGAACGCGATGCCGCGGTGCGCACGCTCGACGAGGTCCCCGCCACGTCGCGGCACTTCACGACGGCGCGGCTGACCAGTGCGGTGACGTTGCTGTCCGGGCGGTCGACCAGCGAGATCACCGAACAGCAGATCCGTGACGCCGCGCGGCGCGTGGAGGCGCTGCCCGAGACCGAACCCCGGGTGCTGCAGATCCGCGCCCTGGTGCTGGGCACCGCGATGGACTGGCTGGCCGACAACACCGCCGGCACCAACCACATCCTGGGGTTCCCGTTCACCCAGCACGGACTGCAACTAGGCGTCGAGGCATCGCTGCGCAATCTGGCCCGGGTCGCGCCCACCCAGGCCCACCGCTACGCGTTGGTCGATCTGGCCAACAGTGTGCGGCCGACATCGACGTTCTGACCTGCGGCGGACGGCCGGCCAGCAACGACTGATTCCGTCGCCACCCGGCCACTGCGGCCCGGCCCGGGCGGCGACGGACCGCGATCGTGCAGCACCGGACCGGCAAAAGCGCAGGTGAACCGGGTTGATTCCAGATAACGCGAAGTCATGGCCAGCCCGCGGATTCCGTAGTAACGTCGATGCCCTGGCTGAGGGTTCAGCCAGCATCCGATGCCCGAAATCCCCTGACGGCAGCCAGAGACGAATCGCGGATCTCGATCGATATATCGACAGATACTTCGACTGAGGGAGGCCACATGTCCATACCGGAGCCCCTCGCCGCACCCGCGACCCAGCGGGTGTTCCGCCCCGACCCGACCCTCTTCGAGTTGCGCGAGGAGCGGCATCGCGCCACCTTCTCGGCCTGCGAACTGCCGCCGTCGACGGTCCTGGTCACCGTCCACGGCGAGATCGACGCCACCAACAGCGCCGCACTGGCCCGCTACATCGAGCGCCGGCTGGGCGGTGCGACCAAGCTCGTGCTCGACCTGCAGACCGTGGAGTTCTTCGCCGCCTCTGGGTTCGCCGCGCTCTCCAACGTCAACGTCGTCTGCGGCCGTGCCGGCGTCCGGTGGTCGCTGCTGGCCGGCCCGCACGTGCGCCGGCTGTTGGCGATCTGCGATCCGGCGCGCGAGCTGCCCGTCGCGCGGGACGGCTCACGCGTCCAGTACCTGCGCGCACGCCCGGGCGATCGCCAGCTCCTCGTTGGTCGGAATCACTAGCACCGTCGTCGGCGCGGTGTCCGGCGAGATCCGCCGCGCCGTCCTGGCCGGGCTGTCGTTGAGATGCTCGTCGAGCTCGATACCGAACGCCGTCATCCCGGACAACGCGTCACGGCGCACCGCGGCATCGTTCTCCCCGACGCCCGCGGTGAACGTGATGACGTCCGCGGACCCGAGGATCGCCAGGTAGGCGCCGATGTACTTGCGCAGCCGGTGGATGTACACGTCGTAGGCCAATTGTGCTGCCTCGTCACCGGATTCGATCCGATTGTGCAGCACCCGGAAGTCGATCTCACCGCCGAGACCGCGCACCCCGGATCGCCGGTTGAGCATCGACTCGATGTCCTCGACGCTCATCCCCGCGGTGCGCCACAGGTAGCTGATGATCCCGGGATCCACATCCCCCGAACGGGTTCCCATCACCAGACCCTCCATCGGGGTCAGCCCCATCGAGGTCTCCACCGGTCGGCCACCGACGATCGCCGATACCGATGCGCCGTTGCCGAGGTGCAGCACGATCTGGCTCAGCGACTCCGGCGCCACCCCGAGGAAGGCGGCCGCCTGCTCGCTGACGTATTGATGCGACGTGCCATGGAAGCCGTAGCGCCTGATGTGCCAGCGCTCGGCGATCTCGTGATCGATGGCGTAGGTGGCCGCCGCCGGCGGCAGGTCGTGGAAGAAAGCGGTGTCGAACACCGCGACGTGCGGGATGTCGGGCATCGCCCGGCGGGCCACCTCGACACCCAGGATCGCAGGCGGATTGTGCAGGGGCGCAAGCGGAGCCAGTTGGCATACCCTGGCGATCAGCGCATCGTCGATCAGCGTCGGCCGGTAGAAGTCCGGGCCGCCGTGCACCACCCGGTGCCCGACGGCGGCCAGTCCGTGGTCCTCAGGTCTGGCCCCGACCTCTTCCAGCAACTCGAACGCCACCCGCAGCGCGGCCTCGTGATCGGCCACCCGCCCCGACCGGGAGACCTCGACAGAACCGGCGGTCAGGCTCGCCAAGGAAGAGTCCTCGCCGATCCGCTCGACGATGCCGTCGGCCAGTGATCTCCCTGAATCCGGTTCCACCAATTGGAATTTCACCGACGACGATCCGGAGTTGAGGACCAGAACCGACCGTGCCACCGCGCTTACCCCTGGGCCTGGATCGCGGTGATCGCGACCGTGTAGACGATGTCCTCCACCAACGCCCCCCTGGACAGGTCGTTGACGGGCTTGTTGAGTCCCTGCAGCACCGGACCGATCGCCACCGCGCCCGCGCTGCGCTGCACCGCCTTGTAGGTGTTGTTGCCGGTGTTGAGGTCCGGGAAGATCAGCACGGTGGCGTGGCCGGCGACCGGCGAATCGGGCATCTTCGTCGCCGCCACCGACGGCTCGACCGCCGCGTCGTACTGGATCGGCCCCTCGACGAGCAGCTCGGGCGCCCGGGTACGCACCAATTCGGTTGCCCTCCTTACCTTGTCGACATCCGCACCAGTGCCCGACGTGCCGGTGGAGTAGGACAGCATCGCCACCCTCGGCTGGATACCGAACTGGGCGGCGGTGCGTGCCGAGGAGATCGCGATGTCGGCGAGCTGCTCGGCGGTGGGGTCCGGCACGATCGCGCAGTCACCGTAGGCCAGCACCTCCTGGGCCAGGCACATCAGGAAGATACTCGATACGGTGGACACCCCGGGCAGCGTGCGGATGATCTCGAAGGCCGGCCGGATGGTGTGCGCGGTGGTGTGGCAGGCACCCGAGACCATGCCGTCGACCATGTCGTTGTGCACCAGCATGGTGCCGAAATACGAGACGTCGGTGATGGTCTCGCGGGCCTGTTCGAATGTGACACCCTTGTGGCTGCGCAGCTGGGCGTACTGCTCGGCGAACTGCTCGCACAGCTCGCTGCGCCGGGGGTCCATGACCACGGCGCCGGACAGGTCCACGCCCAGCTCCGCGGCACGGGCCCGGACCTGGGATTCCTCCCCGAGGATGGTCAGATCGGCGACGTTGCGCTGCAGCAGCCGGCCTGCCGCCTTGAGGATCCGGTCGTCGTCGCCCTCGGGCAGCACGATGTGCTTGCGGTCGGCCCTGGCGCGGTCGAGCAGTTGGTAGGCGAACATCTGTGGGGTCACCACGTCGGGGGTCGACAGCGTCAACTGGGTGAGCAGATCCGCGGTGTCGACGTAGGTGTCCATCAGGTGCAGCGCGGTGTCGACCTTGCGCAGCGATTCGGCGGTCACCCGGCCGCGCACCCCCGCCACCAGGCTGGCCGCCTCGAACGTCCCGTACCCGGTTTCGATGATCGGCAGGCGCAGGCCCAACCCCGACACCAGTGCCGCGATCGACGGGTGCAGCGCCAGCCCGCCGTTGAGGATCAGACCGGACAGCGACGGGAAGCCCTCGGCGGCGTGCGCGCTGAGCACCGCCAGCACCACATCCGATCGATCACCGGGCGTGATGACCGCAACGCCCTCGGTGAGCCGCTCCAGACAGTGCTCGGCGGTCATCCCGGCCGCCAACACGCCCTGCACCTCGCGGGACAGCAGCGCGGGGTCTCCGCTGCGTACCGTTCCGCCGACGGCTTCCTGCAGCTCGGCGACCGACGGGGCCACCATCAACGGCTCCTCGGGCAGCGCGTAGGCCCGCGGCGCCAGCTTGCCCACCGCCGCGACGAGCTCACCCATCTGGGCCGGGTCGCTGCGGTTGACCACCACGGCGGCGGTGTGGGCGTGCTGGGCCCTGATCTCGTCCATGCAGGCCTCGACCAGCTTGACCACCTGGTCGACGGTCCGGTCCCTACCCTTCACGGTGAGCACCACCGGGGTACCGAGGTTGGCGGCGATGCGCGCGTTCATCGACAGCTCGCTGGGCGCACCGACGTCGGTGTAGTCGCTGCCGACCACGAGCACCGCGTCGCAGTGGTCGGCGACGTGGTGGAAGCGGCTGACGATGTCGCCTATCGCGCCGTCGGGGTCGTGGTGCAGCTGCTGATAGCTGACGCCCACGCACTCCTCATAGGACAGTCCCGCGGTGGTGTGCACGAGCAGCAGTTCGAGGATGTAGTCGCGGCGTTCGCCCACCCGGGTGATCGGCCGGAACACCCCGACCTTGGCCACCGTCGCGGCCAGCCGGTGCAGAATCCCCAGCGCGACGGTGGACTTTCCGGTGTCGCCCTCGGGCGCTGCCACGTATATCGCAGATCTCGGCGCAACAGGCACGGTTCAAAGACTGCCGCATCGGGCCGATCGGGGCCACCTTCACACCTCGGCGTTCAGCTGCTCGTCATGTCCACCGGCAGCGCGAGCGTGGCGAGCAGGCCGCGGTGATCGGTGCCGGGCACCACCACCGTCCGCACCGAGGCCGCCCAGCAGTTCTTCGTCAGGATGTGGTCGATGCCGATCAGCGGCGGACGCCACCCGCGGGCGGGGTAGGTGCGGGTCAGGCCGGCGCCGGTCTCCGCTCCGGCGTCGCGGTAGTCCGCGTCGAGCAGCCTGCGGAACGGCGCCATGTCGGACGTCGAGTTGAAGTCACCGGCAACGATCACCGCACCGGCACCCGCCGCCTCGCCGACCTCTCGCAGCGTGTCCGGGAACCGGGCGACGTCACGCTTCCAGCCATCGATCGGCTGCGGCCACGGCGCTGCGATGTGGACCGACAGCACCGTGGTGTCGACCACGACGCCCGGGACCCGGATCCGGGTGCCCAGGCCCGGCAGCGTGTAGCCGTCGATGCGCCCGGAATTCACGATGGGGTGCCTGCTCCAGATGCCGACGCCCGAGGCCGCCGGGGCGGGCAGCACGACCCGGTAGGGGAACACCGCGTCCATACCGGCCGCGGACAGCCCGTCGACAGCCGCGGCGGTCATCTCCTGCACGGCCACGACATCGGCGGATTCGGCGGCGATGGCCGTCAATTCGGCCGGGTCCGCCCGACCCATGCCGAGGTTGACCGTGAGCACCCGCAGGTCGACGGTGGCGATGTCCGGTGTGGCCGGACTCAGGTAACGAGGCACGTAAACCCACGCGAAGGCGGCGGTCAGCACCAGCGCCAGCACTGTCAGCAGCCGGCGTCTGCCGAGCCCCAGCAGCACCACGGCCACCGGTGCGGCCAGCGCCAGATAGGGCGCGGCGGCAGCCAGAACGAGCGTGGGTTGCCCGGAGATCGGTAGATACCGCGCGGCGAACCCCACAAGGGCGACGGCCAGGGCCAGCAGACCGATCACCGTCGCGAGAACCCGGATCATCTCGCGGTCCCGAATCAGGCCAGGCGGCGCAACCTCGGCTCGAGATCCTTCTTGAACAATTCGAGGAAGCGCCGCTGGTCGTGCCCGGGAGCGTGAAACACCAGGTGGTTGAGGCCCCAGGTGACGTACTGGCCGACCTTCTCGACGGCCTCGTCCGGGTCGGAGGCCACGATCCAGCGCTTGGCGACCTGCTCGATCGGCAGCGCGTCGGCGGCCTTCTCCATCTCGATCGGGTCGTCGATGCTGTGCTTCTGCTCGGCGGTCAGCGACAGCGGCGCCCAGAACCGGGTGTTCTCCAGCGCCAACTCGGGGTCGGTGTCGTAGGAGATCTTGATCTCGATCATCCGGTCGATCTCGTCGGGATCGCGGCCGGCGGCCTGCGCACCGTCCTTGACGGCGGGGATCAGCTTCTCGGCGTAGAGCTCCTCACCCTTGCCCGAGGTGCAGATGAAGCCGTCGCCGGCGCGGCCGGCGTACTTGGCGACCACCGGGCCTCCCGCGGCGATGTACACCGGAACCCCGCCTTCGGGCACGTCGTAGATCGAGGCGCCCTTGAGCTTGTAGTACTCGCCATCGAAATCAACACGGTCGCCGACCCACAGTTCGCGCATCAGCTTGACCGACTCGCGCAGCCGGGCGAAGCGCTCCTTGAACTCCGGCCACTGTCCGGTGTAGCCGGTGGCGATCTCGTTGAGTGCCTCGCCGGTTCCGACGCCGAGGAAGACCCGCTCCGGGTACAGGCACGCCATCGTCGCGAACGCCTGCGCGATGACCGCCGGGTTGTAGCGGAACGTCGGCGTCAGCACCGACGTGCCGAGCAGCAGACGCTTGGTGCGCTCGCCGACAGCGGTCATCCAGGCCAGCGAGAACGGGGCGTGGCCGCCCTCGTGGCGCCAGGGCTGGAAGTGATCGCTCACGGTCGCGCTGTCCATGCCGTGCTCTTCGGCCGCCACGGCCAGCTCGACGAGTTCGCGGGGCGCGAACTGCTCCGCGGATGCCTTGTAGCCCAGTTTCAGTTCAGCCATGTGTCCCATCGCTCCTCACGTGCGCACCGCCTC
>NZ_JAIFZS010000119.1 GCF_019710635.1 Mycolicibacterium xanthum | reverse complement strand
GCTTCGTTGCCGCCGAGAACGAATCTGCCCCCGGCACTCTCCGTTGGTAACGGAATCACGTTCCTAGCGAAGTTGTTTTAGAGGCTAGGGAGAGCAAGATGACAGTCAAGAATTTCACCAGCTTCGCCAGCGCCTGCCAGGAGGCCATGGTTGCGGTGCTGGATGCCATCGCCACGGTCGGCGACGAACGCCGGGTACACCTCAAGGATGCCAAGTCGGCAGTCGGCAAGGCCCTGCACGATGCGCACAGCAGTGAGGAATGGTATCTGGCCGACCAGGTGCGCCGAGGGATCAATGAGGTGGAGGTCCGATCGCGGGAGACTGCTTAGGAGCCGGCGAACGAGCCGGGGGCCTGACTACCGTGCGGCAAGCTCGGTGTAGCCGGCGGCCGGCCCAAATGGTTGCGCCGCGCCGTCGCCGGTGAACGATGCGCCTCGCATCAGCACCAATGTCGTGGGCTTCAGGTCCGTTAGCGGGGCCGTGCCCGGAGATACCAGCGTTGACGAACACTTGCGGGCGACTGTTGCCGCCGCTCAGTCCCACTTTGGTGGTCTCGACATCGTCGTGGCCAAACCCAGGGGGTCGGATCGGCGGGAAACGTGCTGGAGGTTCGCGACGACGATTGGCAACAGATGCTGGACGTCAACGTCACGGGGGTATGAAGCTGGCTCGCGCTAGTTGGACGCAGCGGTCGAACCATTCCCCGCCGGCCGCCACCGCGGCGTCTAGAGGCGTCGTTCGAGGTCTTGCGCCACCCGGACCTGCGGAGCACGATTGTCATCGGAGTGGCTGCGGCCACAGGCTGTCGGTTGACGACGGGACCTGCGACGGGTCGACCAGGCTGATGATCTCACTGCGGCCGATCCGCAGCGGAGGCAACAAATCATGTTCATCCAACTCATTCAGGGAATGGTGTCCGATCCGGACGGACTCCAGCGGTGTATGGACCGTTGGGACGAAGAACTCAAGCCGGGCGCCACCGGCTACCTCGGTACCACCGCCGGCACGTGCGACGACGGCACCTTCATCGCGCTCGCCCGCTTCGAGTCCCAAGAAGCTGCACGGCGCAACAGCGAGCGCCCCGAACAGGGCGCCTGGTGGGCCGAAATGGAGGAATGCTTCGACGGCCCGGTCACAGTCATGGACTGCCCAAACGTCACCCAATGGATGGGCGGCGGCTCCGACGACGCCGGGTTCGTGCAGATCATGGAAGGGCACACCAGCAACGCCGGACGGATGCGGGAGATTCTCGACGCGTCCGCCGACCGCGTACACGAAGCGCGTCCAGAGATCATGG
>NZ_JAIFZS010000118.1 GCF_019710635.1 Mycolicibacterium xanthum | reverse complement strand
GCGCAACGGTTCGTAGCGGGCGAAGCGCGGCGCGATCCGATCGATCATCGCCGAGTACTCGGTCTGCCACCGGTCAGGGTCTACGCTATGAACCGCGGTGACCGCGGCCAATTCAATTGTCTTCACAAACATCGAACGATGCCGCGGTCACCGCCCTGACCAGCGCAGACACGCCGAAACTCGTCAGCCCCGATCTACGGCTGCAGTACTAAGCTTGCCCACCATGGCCGTACGCCCCATCTGCATCGTCGGAGATCCCGTCCTGCACACCGCGACCGAACCGGTGCCGGTGGCCGATGACGGTTCGCTGCCCGCCGACCTCGCGGATCTGATCACCGACCTGTTCGACACGATGGACGCCGCGTACGGAGTCGGGCTGGCCGCCAACCAGATCGGGGTGGCCAAGCGGGTGTTCGTCTACGACTGCGCCGATTCGCGCGGCAAGACCCTGCGCCGCCGCGGCGTCGTCGTCAACCCGGTGCTGGAGACCTCGGAGGTGCCCGAGACGATGCCCGACCCCGAGGACGACGACGAGGGCTGCCTGTCGGTGCCCGGGGAGTCGTTTCCGACCGGCCGGGCGTCGTGGGCCAGGGTGACCGGCCTGGACGCCGAGGGCAACCCGATCACCCTGGAGGGCAACGACCTGTTCGCCCGGATGCTGCAACACGAGACGGGTCACCTGGACGGATTCCTCTACCTCGACCGGCTGATCGGACGCAACGCCCGCAGCGCCAAACGCGCGGTCAAGTCACACGGCTGGGGCGTCCCCGGCCTGTCGTGGCTGCCCGGCGAGGATCCCGATCCGTTCGGCCACTGACCGATGACCGGCCTGCCCGAGGTCGGCACCCGGGTCAGCCTGCGCTACCGGCTGCCGCGGGGTTCGACGCCACCGCACTCCGACGTGGTGGGTCACCTGCTGGACACCGGGCCGACGGTGCGGATCCGGACCCGGCGCGGTGACGTCGTGGCCGTCGCGGCCGCCGATGTGCTGGCCGTGCGGGTGGTTCCGGAGGTTCCGGTGCGCACCGGTGAGATCCGCAACCTCGAGCACGCCGCCGCGCTCGGCTGGCCGGGCACCGAGCACGAGTGGCTGGACGGCTGGCTGCTGCGCTTCGGCCACGGCGCCACCCGGCGAGCCAACTCCGCGGTGCCGCTGCACTTCACCTCGTACGCCGAGATCGTCGCGGTCGCCGACTGGTACGCCGCACGCGGCGCGGTCCCGCTGGTATCCGTCCCGGACCGGCTGTTGCGGCTGCCCGACGGGGTGCACACCGACGCCGAAAACCTGGTCATGGCAGCCGATATGGACGCATTGGCCGACGTCGCCGATGCCCACACCGGCATGCACGTCGCGTCGCGCCCGGATGCAGAGTGGCTCCGGCTGTACCAGCGCGACGTCCCTGTCGACGTGCTGACCGCGGTCGTCGACGGCGAGGTCGGCTTCGGGCGGCTCGACGGCGCGGCGGTGGGCCGCGTTGCGATCACCGAGGCCCCCGACGGCACCCGGTGGGCCGGGGTGTCGGCCGTGCACGTCTCCGGGGACGCCCGCCGCCGCGGGCTGGCCCGGGCGCTGTGCGCGGGCCTGATCGACTGGGCCGAGCAGCGGGGTGCGGGCCGGTGCTACGTCCAGGTCGTCACCGACAACCCCGGCGCCCGTGCGCTCTACGAGTCGATGGGCTTCTGGGTGCACCACCGGTCGCGGTATGTGCGCGCCGACGAGCTTCTCGCGCAGAAGTAGGGTTGGGCGATGCGGGTGGCCACCTGGAACGTCAACTCGATCCGCGCCAGGGTCGACCGTGTCACCGACTGGCTGGAACGCGGCGACGTCGACGTGCTGGCCATGCAGGAGACCAAGTGCTCCGACGACCAGTTCCCCACCATGCCGTTCGCCGCGCTGGGTTACGAGGTCGTACACCACGGCCTCAACCAGTGGAACGGGGTGGCGATCGCCTCCCGGGTCGGCATCGACGACGTGGCGCTGGGCTTCCCCGGGCAGCCCAGCTGGAGCGACAGGCCGGGCGCCGACGCGGCAGCCGAGGCCAGGGCGCTCGGCGCGACGTGCGGCGGGGTGCGGGTCTGGAGCCTGTATGTCCCCAACGGCCGCACGGTGGATTCGCCGCACTATCGCTACAAGCTGGAATGGCTTGCCGCGCTCAAGGATACCGCCACATCATGGCTCACCGACGATCCGTCCGCGCCGATCGCACTGGTCGGCGACTGGAACATCGCCCCGACCGACGACGATGTCTGGGACGTCGAGTTCTATCGGGGCAGTACCCATGTCACCGAACCGGAGCGCGACGCATTCGGCGCGATCGTCGACGCCGGGTTCACCGACGTGGTACGTCCCTTCGCCCCGGGGCCGGCCGTCTTCACCTACTGGGACTACACCCAGTTGCGCTTCCCGAAGAACCGCGGCATGCGGATCGACTTCATCCTGGGCTCGGCGGCGTTGGCCGACCGGGTCACCCACGCAGAGATCGTGCGCAACGAGCGAAAAGGCAAGTCGCCCAGCGATCATGCCCCGGTCCTGGTGGACCTGGCGGACTAGACCTCGAACGTGGCCACCACCGGTGCGTGGTCGGGCTCGTCGTGGAGCAGTTCGTTGTGGATCTCCGCACCTCGGTAGTGGGCCGGCAGGTTGCGGGTCACCAGCAGGTGATCCAGCATCTGGCCGTGCCCCTGGCGGAACAGCGTGAAGCGCGACGACTCGGGAATGGTGTTCTCGATCGGCACCAGAACCCGGCCGGCGAGATCGCCGTTGCCCGTGTTCTCGACGTCGCCCCGGATCGCGAGCACGGCACGTCGTCGGGTTCGGCGTTGAAGTCGCCCGCGACGACGATGCGTGCGGCGGTGCCCCAGGTGAAGCCGTCCAGCTTCTGCCCGGGGATGTCGGTGGGGATCTTCGACTTCAGGTGCACGTTGATCACGTGCGGTATCGCGTTGAGCCGCAAATACATCGGTGCCGCCACCACGGTCGCGTCATCGAGGTCCGCGCCGGCCAATTCGGCCTTACGGAACGGTGAACGCGGATCAGGACAGTCCGCCGGCGCTCCCCGGAGAATTGTCCGAGCGGGTCGTGCCGCGGCCGTAGTCGGTGGACGCTGAGACGTCGGTGCTGTACGTGACGGCGCCTGCGCCATCGCGGTCGGGCGCCGATGCGGTGTACGCCGCCGCCGCTCCCGCGCCCATGGCGACAAGACCTGCCATGGCGACACCGACGGCGCCGGCCTTCAGCGAGGTGGCTCGTTTCACAACTCGTTTCACAATGCGCTCCTTCCCGAGACGACCGCGCGTCTCGCGGCCGGGTCCAGATTCCTCGACGGTCGTGAGCGTCGGAGGAGACGAAGATGAGCGATCTCTCATCGGACGGATCGAAGCCGGGGACCCAATGTCAGATGTCAGCATCCTGTCGTCCCCGGCATCTATACTCGAATGTATGTTCGATACATTGGCGGATGTCGATCTTCTGGCGGTGGTCGACGACTCCCACCGGC
>NZ_JAIFZS010000117.1 GCF_019710635.1 Mycolicibacterium xanthum | reverse complement strand
GAGCGATCTCTCATCGGACGGATCGAAGCCGGGGACCCAATGTCAGATGTCAGCATCCTGTCGTCCCCGGCATCTATACTCGAATGTATGTTCGATACATTGGCGGATGTCGATCTTCTGGCGGTGGTCGACGACTCCCACCGGCAGGAGTCCATGGTGATGGCGCGCAAGCTGGCCGCGATCGCGCAGCTGCTGGCGCGACGGGTCGAGGCCGGCCTGGCGGTCGACGAGGACATGGCTTCGGTGATCAGCGGGTTCAACCGCACCGCCGCCGAGGTGGCCGCGGTGATGAACATGACCCCCGGCGCCGCGCGAACGCTGGTGGCCGCGGCCGAGGCCCTCGACGTGCGACTGCCCGCGGTGGGCGCGCTGCTGGCCACCGGCGGCATCGACTGGCGCACCACCGA
>NZ_JAIFZS010000116.1 GCF_019710635.1 Mycolicibacterium xanthum | reverse complement strand
GCCCAGCGTGCCCTCATGCATCCCCAGGTCGCGTGCCACCGCGGCGATCGACTTACCCGTCTCACGCACGATCCGCACAGCCCCCTCACGGAACTCCCGGTCGTACTTCTTCCGTTTCTCTGACATCGCTACTCCTTATAGCTGATGCCTCCACGGTCTCGGGGGAATGTCACTCGCAGTTGCGTCCCTGATAGTGGTGTAACGCGGATCGTGTGATCGTTGTCCGGTGTGTCGCCGGGACGAGGACGCGGTCACCGCGTGATCCTTCGAGTGAGCCTTCCAAAGCACTCTCGAGAGGAACCATCACGATGACCGCTCCCCATATTCTGAACCCTGCTGCGCTGTTGGAGAAGGGACTGGCCGACGCGTCGCCGGACTTGATGCGCGATCTGCTTGCGACGGTGCTCAATGCGCTGCTCAGCGCCGACGCCGACACGGTGTGCGGGGCCGAGTACGGGCAGTCCAGCCCGGATCGGACCAATTCGCGCAATGGCTACCGGCACCGCGAGCTCGACACCCGGGTCGGCACGATCGATGTGGCGATCCCCAAGCTGCGGAAGGGCTCCTACTTCCCGGAATGGTTGCTGGAGCGCCGCAAACGCGCGGAGGCCGCGCTGATCTCGGTGGTGGCGACCTGTTATCTGCTCGGAGTGTCCACGCGGCGGATGGACAAGCTGGTGGCCACGCTGGGCATCACCAGCTTGAGCAGGTCACAGGTCTCGCGGATGGCCGCCGACCTCGACACCCAGGCCGAGGCGTTTCGCACCCGCCCGCTGGCCAACGCGGGACCGTTTACGTTCGTGGCGGCGGACGCGTTGACGATGAAGGTCCGCGAACAGGGGCGGGTGGTCAACGCCGTGGTGCTGGTGGCTACCGGGGTCAACGCCGACGGGCACCGCGAGGTGCTCGGTGTCAAGGTCGCCACCAGTGAGACCGGCCCGGCCTGGAACACCTTCTTCGCCGACCTGGTCGCCCGTGGCCTGCACGGGGTCACACTGGTCACCTCCGATGCTCACCGCGGATTGGTGGAGGCGATCGCGGCGAACCTACCGGGCGCGGCGTGGCAGCGCTGCCGTACCCATTACGCCGCCAACCTGATGGATGTGACCCCGAAAAGCTCCTGGGGCTGGGTCAAAGCCTTGCTGCACTCGGTCTACGACCAGCCCGACACCGCGGCGGTGGGCGCCCAGTTCGACCGTGTCGCCGAGGCGCTGGCCGATAAGCTGCCCGCGGTGGCTGAGCACCTCGATGGTGCCCGCGCTGAGATACTCGCGTTCACCGCGTTCCCCAAGGAGTTGTGGCGTCAGATCTGGTCCAATAATCCCAATGAACGCCTCAACCGCGAAATCCGCAGGCGCACAGACGTTGTCGGCATCTTCCCCGACCGGGATTCGGTGATCCGGCTCGTCGGAGCGGTGCTGGCCGAACAACACGACGAATGGGCCGAAGGCCGCCGCTACCTCGGCCTGGACGTCCTGGCCCGCGCCGCCGCCACCGGCAAACCCGAACCCGCCCCGCCGGCCACCAACGGCCTGCCCGAACTGGAGCCCGGCAGCATGACCACCCCGAGCCTCCCAGCAGAATTCGGCCCAAGGGCTGACCCGCCAGGCCTACCTCGACCAACTCGCCGACACCGGCTACACAGGCTGGTACGACGAGCACGGTATTCCGGCACCCTGGCCCGAAGACTTCAGCGACCCCGACAGCGGCTGGCAACCCACCACAGGAGGTGGAACACACAAGGACAAGCTGGACAGGCCAGCAGATGCAGATACTCCCTGCGCACCACCAGAACCAGTCAGCAACAGCCACCCGGGCCGCAGCTATCCCAATTCATCGGTGGATCGAGGCTAAGGTTCAGACATTGCCATGTGGAAATACCACTCCGCATGCTAGCCTGACTGAACGTTATGTTGCCGGACCAGGGGGGTAACTATGCGGGTACTTGTCACAGGTGGCGCGGGGTTCTTGGGTTCCCACTTGGCCGAGACATTGGTGCGCCGCGGTGACACGGTTGTATGCGTTGACGACCTGTCAACGGGCCGGATGAGTAATATCGCCGGGCTGATGGGCCGTCCCAGTTTCGATTTCCAGCGTTCAGATGTCAGCAAAGGACTGCACGTCGGTGGCTCCATCGATGTGGTCGCCCATCTGGCCAGTCCGGCCTCTCCGCCTGACTACCAACGGCGACCGCTCGAGACTCTCGCGGCAGGCAGCCGCGGTACTGAGCACGCACTGGAACTGGCCAACCGGTGCAACGCCCGGTTCGTGCTGGCGTCCACCAGTGAGGTCTATGGGGACCCGCTGGTGCATCCTCAGCACGAGGACTATTGGGGCAATGTCAATCCGATTGGCCCGCGAAGCGTCTACGACGAGGCCAAACGGTTCGCCGAGGCACTGACGTTTGCCTACCGCCGATCGCTGGGGGTCAACACCGGGGTTGTTCGCATATTCAATACCTACGGCCCGCGGATTCAACCCCACGACGGGCGAGTGGTGACGAGCTTCATCACCCAGGCGCTCAATGGCGACCCGCTGACGATCTACGGGGATGGCAGCCAGACCCGTAGTTTCTGCTACGTGGACGATCTCGTGGCCGGCCTGGTTGCCATGATCGACTCGGACGCCGAGGGGCCGATCAACCTCGGCAATCCAGTCGAGCGAACAGTCCGCGAGCTTGCCGAGTTGGTTCTGGCGCAAACCGAGTCAAGCTCCACCGTGGAGCACCACCCGCTGCCGACTGATGACCCAACTCGTCGCAAACCTGACATCAGCAAGGCGCGGCAACTGTTGGGATGGTCACCGCGGATCGATGCCGAGGAAGGGCTTCGCCGCACAATCGCCTGGTTCCGCACCAGACCCCAGGAGGTCGCTGCAGCGGCCGCGAGCGTTGCTGGCGGACAACTCGACGGTCCGCCAGGCTTGATCGAGGAAGCGAGTTGACCGGCACGCTTCATCCGGCCTACACCTAACTACTTCGAGCTCGGAAAAGTCGGCGCGTTGATTCGCGTTTTGGTGGCGCTGAACAGCGAGGATGGCCTCGATGCCCTTTTCCCAGGGAAGGGATTGAGGCCATCGTGTTTCGTACCGTCACGATCAGCCATCGTTATGGGACTCGATCCTTCCTGCCCGAACAGGTGCGTCGACTGCCTGAAAAGTTGGCGCGGGCCGACAAGCTGTTGAACAATCTGCGTTCGTCGCGCCGTTCGTGGCGTAACTTCGATCTGCGGATTGGTCATCCGCCCTCGACGCCGATGGAGACCCATCTGCGGTCGATGTTTCTCTTAAGCTTCCGCGATCGGGTGGGGCTTTGAGTCGCAGCGCCGAGAGCCCAATCCACCCCGAAGAAGTAGTCTGCGGAAACATCGCCCAATGACCAAAATTAGGCCCAACAGTTGTCATCGGACAGTCGCTTGACGCCAAAGCCTACCGATGCGTCCTGCTGCGAAATCTCGTCACCCGCCGCGGGCCATTGCCAGCAGACGGTCCAGTAAGCATAGTTGTACTGCTCACGGGTGCCCTTGGTATCGCTAGTGCCGATCTTCAGCTCCACGTCGTCACCAATCACGTCGCGCACAGTGTCAATTGCCCTTTGTAACACCATATTTTCTACGTCGGGCATAATCCATGGATCGGGCGCCGCGCTAGCAGCTGGCGCCGATTCACCATGCAGGACTGCCATGACAGCAGTGATCGACAGTGCCGCGGCCAAATAGCGCCTTATCAATTCGCATCCCCTCAACATCACATTCCCCGCCGACGCTACAGTAGTCGAATAGCTCTTCTTCTGAGGAATTCTTGTCAAGACCTGTCCCGACTTCCGCAGTTCGTAGGCACATTTTCGGGGTAGGGCGGAGCGATTGTGCTGGTAGGAGGCTTCGGTAGTCGCCGAAACCGTGAATTCCTGTAGGCACACGAGTTCAGGCGTGTCGCTGGACTTCACCAGCTGATATGTGCTATCGGTGTAGGGGTGTACCTGCGGGAGACCAAACGGCGCAACCGCGATG
>NZ_JAIFZS010000115.1 GCF_019710635.1 Mycolicibacterium xanthum | reverse complement strand
GGCACTGACGCACTGGATCGAGCACCGAACCGGCTGGAGCATCCGACAATTCGTCCGGACCCTACGCCGCTACCGCACCGTGCAAATCCAAGCCGGCACACAGACCCTGACCGCCGCCGACCCCCTACCCACCGACATCGCCGAAATCCTGGCCAGGATCGGCAGCCTCGGTGCGCACTAACTTGGCCCGAGTCGGGCCGGTACCCCCATCGGCTCTCATGAGCCCGCCCCGGCGCCACGCCGAAACCGCAGTTCACAGAGCCGGCCCACAAGCAGGACCGACATTGCGATGATACGAAGATTAAAGGCCTTTCATAAATCTTTTCATCACCCGAACCCTGCGTAATATCGGAGATGTCAAACAAATACGGAAGACCTTTTCAGAGCAGCTGAAGGAACAATTGCGAAGAACCCAAAGGATCTTCCACCACGAAAGGAGACCGACCATGACCAAGGCCAAAGTCACTCGCGGACACAGGAACTACCCCAGCTGGCGACCGCGCTGATTCGCATGAATTGCGGCTGAATTCACCGCATTATCGCCGCCCGAAATTGGCCTGCTTCGCCCGAGAAAGCAGGCCAATTTCCATTTTGAATGGAGGAACTGTGAATACAAATATGGCGGCCCAGCCCGACACCATGGCGGCACAATTGGATCCACCACAACTCAAGCGTGAGCCGCATCGTCGACTACAGCACGGTGACGTCTTCACCGACCACTACGCCTGGCTGGACGCCGCCGACGAGCAGACGGTGACCGAACATCACCTCCGGGAGAACCGATACGCCGAGGAACAGATCCGGCACCTCGGAGTGCTACGCGAACAGATCTTCGACGAAATCGCCGCGCGCACCCAAGCTGCCACCTCGACCGCACCGGTGCGGCGCGGCATGTGGTGGTACTTCTTTCGCTACCGCGACGGTCAGCAATACGGACAACACTGCCGTCGCCCGGTCGCACCGGCAAGCGGTTGGGATCCGCCGCGGATAGACGAGACGCCGGCGGCCGACGAGCAGTTGCTGTTGGACGAGAACGCCGAGGCGCAGCACCACGATTTCTTCGCAGTCGGTGCCAGCGTGGTCAGTCCCGACGGTCAAGTGCTGGCATATACCGTCGACACGACCGGTAACGAGCGATTCACGCTGCGGTTCAAAAACCTGGCCGATGGTCGCCCGTACCCGGACGAGATCGGCGACATCGCACCGAGCGAACCGCACGACCTGTGGGCCAGCGTTGCGTGGTCATCGGACAGCAGGACCATCTACTACGTCGCCATTGACGACAGCGGCAGGCCCTGCACCGTGCGCCGCCACCGGCTGGGACACGGTCGGCAGGCAGAACTCGTGTATCACGAGAGCGACAAGCGGTTCCACGTGTTCGTGCGTCGCGCCCGTAGTGGCAAATACATCTTCATCGCCGCCAATTCGCTGGACACCTCTGAGATCCGCCATGGCGCCGCCGACGACCCGCAGGCACGGTTTCGAACCGTCCTGCGACGGCGCCCCGGGGTCGCCTACACCCTCGATCACGCCATCGTCGGTGGCCACGACCGCTTCGTGATCGCCCACAACGACGATGCGCCCAACTTCACCGTGGTGGAGGCTCCGGTCGGCGACCCGGAGGCACAACGCACCCTGATCCCCCACCGGGACGATGTTCAGATCACCGTGGTCGAGGCCTTCGCCGGCTATCTGGCCGTGGGTTCGCGACACCATGCCCTGACTCAGGTCGAACTCATCGGCATCGACGCGCGAGGTGAGTACGAGCGTCCGTACCCGGTGGCGTTCGACAGCGATCTGATGTCGGCAACCATCGCCGAGAACCCGGCCTGGGATGCACCGATGTGCCGGATCGAAGCGACGTCGTATGTCACTCCGTCGCGGGTATACGACGTCGCGCCGACCCGAGGCCGCGGCATGCGTGTCGTCACCGAGCAATCGGTGCGGGGCGGGTTCCGGCGCGACGACTATGTCGAACGACGCGAATGGGTTGCCGTCTCCGACGGCACCCGGATCCCGGTATCCATCATCCATCGACGCGACGTGTCGTTTCCGGCACCGACGTTGCTGTACGGCTACGGCGCCTTCGGCTGCTGCGACGACTCGTGGTTCTCCATTCCCCGGTTGTCGGTGCTCGATCGCGGGATGGTGTTCGTCGTCGCACATGTCCGCGGCGGCGGCGATCTCGGAAAATCGTGGCACGAGGGCGGCAGGCTCATGGACAAGAAGAACTCGTTCGACGACTTCATCTCGGTGGCGCGACATCTCATCGACCGCGGAATCACCCGCCCGCACAGCATGGTGGCGTTCGGAGGAAGCGCCGGTGGCCTGCTGGTGGGTGCTGCGGCCAACATGGCACCGGAGTTGTTCGCCGGCATTCTCGCCGTGGTGCCGGTGGTCGACCCCCTCACCACGCTGCTGCACCCGAGTTCGTACGTAGACACCGCCCTCCTCGGCGAGCTGGGCGACCCCGCCGACGACCGCGACATCTATCACTACATCAAGTCCTACTCGCCTTACGAGAACATCCAACCGGCAGAATATCCAAGGATTCTCGCAATAGCGGCGCTGCGCGACACCCGGGTTGCCGCCGGCCTCACCGCCAAGTGGGTCGCCGCGCTCAGATACGCGACAACCGGCGCCGTTCCGATCCTGCTGAAAACAGACATGGCGGCCGGCCACACCGGCATCAGCGGCCGCTACGAGCAGTGGAAGCAGGCAGCCCTGGAGTACGCATGGATGCTCGACGCCGCCAATTGCCATGTTGCCCCTGCTATCGCGACCTGACCCTGCGCCGGGATCGGCGGCGCGCCGTCCACTGAGCCTGCTGTTGTGCGCGACGTTCTGCGCCGCCGTGGGCAACGGGATCTCGATCGTCGCGTTTCCCTGGCTGGTACTGCAGCACAACGGCAGCGCGGTGGACGCGTCGATCGTCGCTGCCGCCGCGGCGCTGCCACCGCTGATCTCGGTCCTGCTCGCCGGTACGGCCGTCGACTTCCTCAGCCGCCGGCGGATCTCGATGCTGTCGGACATCCTGTCGGGAGCCACGGTCGCGGCTGTTCCTCTGGTGGTTATCGCATTCGGGGCGCAGGCCCTCGGTGTCGCGGTGCTGGCGATCGCGGCCGCACTGGGCGCAGCATTCGACCCGGCCGGAATCACCGCGCGCGAATCGATGCTGCCCGAGGCCGCGGACCAGGCGGGCTGGACACTCGATCGTGCCAACGGTCTGTACGAAGCCACGTTCAACGTCGGCTACATCGTCGGGCCAGGCCTCGGCGGCCTGTTGATCGCGACCATCGGTGGCATCGACACGATGTGGTTCACAGCGGCGACCTTCGCAGCGTCGATCCTCTTCGTCTGGATGCTGCGACTGGAAGGCGCGGGTCCGCCCGTCGGCAACGAACGCCCAACGCAGGTGTGGGCAGGTATCGCCGAAGGCCTCAAGTTCGTCTGGAACGTACGAATCCTGCGCACGCTGGCACTCATCAACCTGGCGATCGCCGGACTGTTCGTCCCGATGGAGGCCGTGCTGTTCCCGAAGTACTTCGCCGACCGGAACGAGCCGGCTCAACTGGGTTGGGTGTTGATGGCGCTCTCCGTCGGCGCGCTGGGGGGAGCACTCGCCTATCCGGTGCTGCTGCACCGGGCGACACGGCGGGCGATCCTGCTGATCGGGACTCTCACGCTGGGGGTCTGCACGGCGGCGTTCGCCTTCCTGCCACCGACAGCGGTGATCCTGCTGCTCAGCGCAATCGTCGGGTTGGCCTGTGGGCCAATCCAGCCCATCTACAACTACGTGATGCAGACCAAGGCGCCGCAGCACTTGCGGGGAAGGGTCATCGGCGCGATGACATCTCTGGCCTACGCGGCCGGCCCGCTGGGCTTCATGATCGCCGGTCCGCTCGTCGACGGGTTCGGCCTGCAGGTCACTTTCGCGGCGCTGGCGATCCCCATGCTGTCGATCGGCCTGCTGTTGATGCGGCTGCCGTCACTGCACGAGTTGAAGCGCCCAGAGTTGAGCCCGGTCGGCCCCGTTCGAGGCTAGCGTCAGGCACGTGAGCCGCAACAAGAACTTGCCTGTGGCCGTTGACCCGACTCGGGCCAAGTTAGTGCGCACCGAGGCTGCCGATCCTGGCCAGGATTTCGGCGATGTCGGTGGGTAGGGGGTCGGCGGCGGTCAGGGTCTGT
>NZ_JAIFZS010000114.1 GCF_019710635.1 Mycolicibacterium xanthum | reverse complement strand
CCCTACCCCCACCCCAACACCACACCCACACCGACACCTACCACCCACCCACCACACCCACCGAAGAAATCCTGGCCGACATCTACGCCCAGGTACTGGGCCTCGACCACGCGGGGATCCACGACTCCTTCTTCGAACTCGGTGGAGACAGCATCCTGGCCATGCAGGTGGTGGCGCGGGCCCGGGCCGCCGGCCTGACGTGCCGGCCGCGCGACGTCTTCATCGAACAGACCGTCGCCCGACTGGCCCGTGTCGCGGTGGCCGCCGGCGCCGTGGCCGACGGGGACGACGGTCACGGCGATTGCCCTGCCACGCCGATCATGCACTGGCTGAACGGAATCGGTGGACCGGTCGATCAGTTCAACCAGGCGGTTCTGCTCCAGGCGCCAACCGGCGTCGGCGAACTCGACGTGACCGCGCTGCTGCAGGCCCTGGCCGATCACCACCCCGTGCTGCGATCGAGAATCGACGCCGACGGGTCACTGCGGGTCCCCCCGGCCGGCTCGGCGTCGGTGCGCGACTGCGTCGAGGTCGCGGATGGGCTGACCGACGAGGCGCTGGTGCGGGCCAGATCCCGGCTCGACCCGACCGCCGGAGCGATGGTCAGTGCGCTGTGGCTGTCCGGATCCGGTCAGCTGGTGCTGATGATCCATCACCTGGCGGTCGACGGCGTGTCCTGGCGAATTCTGCTGGAGGACATCAACATCGCGTGGGCCCAATATCACCGGGGTCAGGAGGTGGCGCTGCCCGCCACGGGCACGTCGTTTCGACGGTGGGCGAACCTGCTGCAGGAGTGTGCATCGTCGGACGCGGTGGTGGGTCAGGCCGGCGCCTGGCGACGGGTGTCGGCGATTCCCGCCGCCCTGCCGCCACCCGGCCCCGGCGACTCGCTTGCCACCGCAGGACGCCTGTCGGTTTCGGTGGACACCGAGACGACGCGTCTGCTTCTCACAGACGTGCCGGCCGCTTTCCATGCCGGTGTGCAGGACATCCTGCTCATCGCATTCGGATTGGCGTGGGTGGAGTTCACCGGCGACGGCGACTCGCCGGTGTGCGTCGACGTCGAAAGCCACGGCCGCAATGAGGATCTCGCACCGGGCGTCGACCTCTCACGCACCGTGGGATGGTTCACCGCCAAGTACCCGGTGTCCCTCGCAGCCGGGCGACTGAGCTGGCCGCAGGTAGTCGCCGGTCACGCGAGCCTGGGCGCGGCCGTCAAGGACGTCAAAGAACAGCTGCGCGCACTGCCGGATGGCCTGACCTACGGCCTGCTGCGCTATCTGAACGACGATGCCGACCTGCCACCGTCCGACCCTGCCATCGGCTTCAACTATCTGGGCCGCCTCGGTGCCCCCGCGCAGACTTCATCCGACGGCACCGCCTGGCGGATCGCCCGCTGGGGCTCGTTGTTCACCGACGCCACAGCCGCCTTGCCTATCTCGGTGATGCACACCGTGGAACTCAACGCCGCGACCATCGATACCGACGCCGGACCACGTCTGCATGCCGAATGGATCTGGGCCGCATCGGTGCTCGACAGCGACCAGATCGCCGAGCTGAGCGCCCGGTGGTGTGAGGCGTTGACGGGTATCTGCGCTCACGTCCGCAACGGCGGGGGAGGGCTGACCCCATCCGACGTCGCCCCCGCCCGGCTCGGTCAGCGCGAGATCGACGGCCTGCAGCAGCTGGACGCGATCGCAGACATCCTGCCGCTGACGGCGCTGCAGCAAGGGCTGCTGTTCCACGCCGGCACCGCCGACGGTGACGACGATCTGTATGCCGTGCAATTGGACATCGCCTTGGCGGGCCGGCTCGATGTCGCACGCCTGCGTGACGCGGTGCAGACGGTCATCGGTCGTCATCCCAACGTGCAGGCCCGGTTCTACCCGCAGTTCGAGCAGCCGGTGCAGGTGATCCCCGTCGATCCCGTGCTGCCATGGCGCTACGTCGAGCTCGACGGCGACGACACCATCGACCACGAGTGCGCGGCCGAACGCGCCGCGGTCCGTGACCTCCCTGCGCAACCAGCCTTCCGGGTCATGCTCGTGCGCACCGCAACGGACCGTTACCGGTTCGTCGTGACCAATCACCACATCGTGCTCGACGGCTGGTCGATGCCCATCCTGCTACACGAGATTTTCGCCGCCTACCACGGGCACCGACTTCCCACCACGGTTCCCTACCGCAGATTCCTGACCTGGCTGGCGGGCCGCGACCATGACGCCGCCCGCACGGCGTGGAAAGCGGTGTTCACCGGGTTCGACGTTCCAACGCTGCTCGCTCGCCCCGACCGGGCGGGCAAAGGACCGCGCTCGACGTCGTCGATTCGGTTGTCGGAGAGCGAGACCAGGAACATCGGGGAGTTGGCGAGGTCATCGCACACCACCGTCAACGTCGTGTTGCAGGCCGCCTGGGCGCAGGTGCTGATGTCGACGAGCGGGCAGTTCGACGTCGCGTTCGGCACCACGGTCTCCGGTAGACCGGCGGAGGTGGCCGGTGCCGAGTCGATGGTCGGTCTGTTCGTCAACACGGTGCCCGTGCGTGCAGCTGTCACCGTCACCACCACCTCGACCGAACTGCTCGAGCGGCTCCAGTCCGACCACAACCGCACCGTCGAGCATCAACATGTGTCCTTGGGGGAGATCCACCGGCTCACCGGCCACGAGCAGTTGTTCGACACACTTCTCGTCTACGAGAACTATCCGATCGACCCCGCCGCGCTGGCCCCCGATCAGGATCTCGTCGTCACCGGTGTAGCAACCCACGAACGCGCGCACTATCCGCTCGTCGTACAGGTTTCGCCGGGGCCCGAACTCGCTATCCGCGTCCACTTCCGCACCGATCTCTTCGACAGGGCCGACATCGATGCTCTGGCGGCGCGACTGCGCCGGGTACTCGCCGCGATGGCGGCGGACCCGGCTGCGCGGCTGTCGGCGCTCGATCTGCTCGACGACGGCGAGCGGACCCGGTTGGACACCTGGTCGAAACGGGACGCACTGGCGCTGCCGGCACCGACCGCAGAATCGATTCCGCAGGCGTTGGCCACTCAGGTGATGCGGACCCCGGACGCCGTCGCACTGGTCGACGGCGACCGTTCGTTGACATACCGGGAATTCGACAAGGCATCGAATCGTCTGGCCCACCAACTGTCCGACCGTGGTATCGGGCCGGGTACTTCCGTCGCGCTGTTGTTCGCCCGGGGCGCGGAGGCAATCGTCGCGATGGCGGCCGTGCTCAAGACCGGAGCGGCGTACGTACCTC
>NZ_JAIFZS010000113.1 GCF_019710635.1 Mycolicibacterium xanthum | reverse complement strand
CTTCCGTCGCGCTGTTGTTCGCCCGGGGCGCGGAGGCAATCGTCGCGATGGCGGCCGTGCTCAAGACCGGAGCGGCGTACGTACCTCTCGACCCGGACTCACCCAGCGCCCGGATCGGGCTGATCCTCGCCGATGCCGCACCCGCGGCGGCGATCACCGTCGCTGCTCTGGCAGAGAGGTTGATGGGCAAGGGGATACCGGTCATCGACCTCGGCGACCCCCGCATCGAGACAGCCCCCGAAACGGCGTTGCCGGGGCCGGGTCCGGCCGCCGGGGACGTCGCCTATCTCATCTACACCTCGGGCACCACCGGTGTCCCGAAGGGTGTGGCCATCACTCACCGGAACGTGACCCGGATTCTCGGTGCGACGGGCGATGCCCTGGCGGGACGGGCTTGGGCGCAGTGGCACTCCTATGCGTTCGACGCGTCGGTCGAGGAGATCTGGGGCGCACTCCTGCGTGGCGGCCGTCTCGTGGTGGTCCCCGAATGGCTCGATCACTCACCGGAGGAGTTCCGCGAATTCCTGGCCGAGGCACAGATCGACGTGCTGAGTCAGACACCGTCCGCTCTGGGGGCGCTGTCGCCCGACGGCTTCGGAACGCTGACGCTGGTGGTGGCCGGCGAGGCCTGTCCGGCTGATCTGGTGGACCGATGGGCCCCGGGGCGGGTGATGTTCAACGCGTACGGACCCACCGAGACCACCGTATGTGCATCCAGAAGTGCGCCGCTGAAGCCACATTCGGGCATGCCGCCGATCGGATCGCCGATCCCCGGCGTGGCGGTGTTCGTTCTCGACGGCTGGTTGCGGCCGGTGGCACCGGGCGTGGCAGGCGAGGTGTACGTGGCCGGATACGGTGTGGGCCCGGGGTACTGGCGCCGGCCCGCCCTGACCGCCACCCGATTCCTGCCGTGCCCGTTCGGGTCGCCCGGCCAACGCATGTACCGCACCGGTGACCTCGCCTCATGGGGCCCCGACGGGCAACTGCGCTATCACGGCCGCAGCGATCAGCAGGTCAAGATCCGCGGCTACCGCATCGAACTCGGCGA
>NZ_JAIFZS010000112.1 GCF_019710635.1 Mycolicibacterium xanthum | reverse complement strand
TGGTCGCAATCCAATAGATCGAGCCTCCGGCAGAACCAGGGCGATTCAGCTCACGTTGCATGGGTTTCATGCATCCTCGGGGTTTGGCGACGCTCCACCCACTTCGCTAAGGTCGCTGCATGCGTCCGCACTCGGATGTCTCTATCCTTAGCCTGTATTACCCTCCGGATCCCACCGGCATCGCACCATATGCCGGCGCACTCGCGGTTGGGCTAACGAAGATTGGGCATCACGTGACCGCCCATGTTTCACATCCTCATTATCCGGATTGGGCCATACGCGAGGGCTACGGGCAGTGGACACGTATCGAATGTCTCGACGGTGTTGAGGTGCGACGCCGACTGCACTATGTGCCGCGGACTCCTCGCGGCGTCCGGCGGTTGGTGTCGGAGATTAGTTTCGGCGTGCGTCTGGTGTTTGCCCGTTGGGGCCGGCCCCGAGTGGTCATCGCGGTCTCCCCGCCGTTATTCGCTGCGGCCTTGGCTGTGCTGCGGCTGCGACTCACCCCGCGGCGGCCCCTGTCGATTTTGTGGGTGCAAGACATCTACACGCTTGGCCTGGCGGAGATTGCCGAAGGTGGGAGGCTTGCCCTAAGCATCACCCGGTGGGTCGAATCGCAGACCCTGCGCGCGGCGGATCAGGTCGTCGTCATCCATCAACGTTTCGCCGACTTTGTGACGAGAGAATTTGGGGTTGCGGCATCAAGGGTGGTCGTAATCCGCAATTGGACACATCTGCCGCCATCGGAACCGGTGGATGCGCCCGTAGCGAAGGCAAGGCTAGGCTGGCCTGAAAATGTGACGCTTGCGGTGCACACCGGAAACATGGGCGCTAAGCAGGGCCTCGAGAACATCGTCGACGCGGCGCGCGCTGCCGATGAGCGGGGTGCGCCGGTGCACTTCGTGCTTGTTGGCGACGGGGGGGAGCGGCGCGGCCTAGAGGAACGCGCACGGGGGGTGTCGCGGCTGACGTTCGTCGACCCACTTGGTGACGCTGAGTATCGGCTGGCGCTGGGTGCGGCCGACGTGCTGATCGTAAACGAGAAGCCGGGGGTGTCGGCCATGGCGGTGCCGAGCAAGCTCACGTCTTACTTCGACGCGGGACGCCCCGTGGTTGCGGCCACCGACCCCGGTGGAATCACCGCTTCGGAGGTCGCGGCGGCCGATGCAGGCGTTGTCGTGAACGCCGGCGACCCGGATGCAATGCTTGATGCGGTCCTCAAGGTGGGCGCAGATCCGAAAGCCGGGGCACGCTGGGGTGCCAATGGGCGGCGTTACCGTGAGTCGGTGCTAGATCAGGAAGCAGCGATCGAACGGTGGGCCAACCTCATCGGGGAGATCGGCGCCGCCAGGCGGCTCGAATGAGGGGGACGGACAGCCAATAACTCATGCCTGGCTTTTCTGGCTCCGCTGGCGCGGCGACAAACCCTGTGAGTTCATGGCGTCGTGACGTAGATTGTCGTGGTTGCCGATCAACCTCATGGCACGGGGGACGAAACTTCTGTACCCCTAAGATTTGGTGGTGACTAGACGAAAATTGTCTGGAGGTGGACCAATGCAGGCCACGAAGGCGTATGACGTCGGAATAGTGGGTTTGGGTTATGTGGGATTAACGCTGGCGACCGTGCTTGCCGACGCGGGCACTACCGTTATCGGCGTGGAGAAGCGCGCCGACGTGGTCGACCTGACTAACCAGGGCATTCCGCATTTTTCGGAGGCCGGCCTGGTTGACGCGTTGACCAGAGTGACCAGTTCGGGCCGATTGGTTGCCGCACAACAGTTCGATGAGAATGTCACCTGCGACACCTACATCATCACTGTGGGAACTCCGTTGTCGAGTGAGGGAAAGATCCGTCTCGACATGATCGAGGCGGCAACACACCAGGTGGCCGAAAATATGAGCGACGGCGCGTTGGTGATCCTGCGTTCGACAGTGAAGGTGGAAACCACCCGCAAGGTGGTCGCTCCAATCCTGGCGGCCACTGGCAAACGATTCGACATTGCCATGTGCCCTGAGCGCACCCTCGAGGGCCGAGCACTCCAGGAACTTCGGGAACTTCCGCAGATCGTAGGAGCAGAGGATGCGACGGCCTCAAGTCGCGCAGCAGCCGTGTTCCAGCAACTCACCAGCACCATCGTCAAGGTGTCCAGTCCGGAGGCGGCCGAGATCGTCAAACTTGTCGACAACACATTCCGGGATGTGCAGTTCGCCTTCGCCAACGAAGTAGCCAGGCTCTGCGATGCGTTCGGGGTAAACGCGCATGAGGTGATTTCGTCAGGGAAACTCGGGTACTCGCGGACCAATGTGGCGCTGCCCGGGCTGGTCGGCGGTCCGTGCTTGGAGAAGGACCCTCACATCCTGTTGCAGAGTGCTCGGACTCGCGGGCTCAACCTAGAGATCACGTCTGCGGGGCGTCTGGTCAACGAGCGCCAACCGAGCGAGACGGTTGGTTTCATCGCCGACGAGATCATGAGGAGAGGACTTAGCTCCCCGTTGCGGGTGCGGGTTCTCGGCATGGCGTTCAAGGGAATTCCGGCCACCGATGACTTGCGTGGATCGATGTCGATCAAGGTCTTGGACGCCCTGAAAAAGGCTCATCCAGATGCCGAGTTCGGCATCTTCGACCCGGTTATCGCGCCCGAGATACTGGCGAATAGTTTTCCCGACGATGAGATCTTCACAAGGTTTGGCGATGCAGTCAGTGGCGCGTCGGTGGTAGTGATCGCCAACAACCACCCCGCCTTGGGCGCGATCTCTCCGCGCACCATGAGCGAATTCATCGCACCTGACGGATTCCTCTTCGACTACTGGAATCACTTCAGCCACCTACCGACTTCAGAGTTGGGCGACTCGTACTTCGCTGTTGGACATACCGAGTCGGTGGCCTGATGGGCACGCGCGTCGTGGTCACTGGAGGCGGCGGCTTCATCGGCGCCTATTTGGTGAAGCGCTTGGTTCGTGACGGTTGGGACGTCGCGGTCGTGGACACCATGGTGCGCGGTGACGCCAGTCGAATTGCCGAGGTCGCCGATCATGTGGAGCTTTTCAGCTGCGACGTCCGTGACCAGGAGGCGCTGGAACGAGCCTTTGCGGGCGCCGAGGTGGTCATTCACTTGGCGGCGATCAATGGCACCGAGAATTTCTACAAGCGGCCCGAACTGGTACTTGACGTTGGACTGCGCGGCGCACTGGCCGTGGTGAATGCGGGACGTAGTGCTGGTGTGCCCGACTTGGTAGTCGCGTCAACCGCAGAGGTGTATCAAACGCCAGCGACAGTGCCCACACCTGAGACCGTCGCGATGACCCTACCGAACAGTCTCAACCCAAGGTATTCGTACGGTGGCTCGAAGATCGTCACCGAGTTGATCGCGTTTGACTACGCGCAGGAACACTATCGCAAGGTGCAGGTGTTCCGCCCGCACAACGTCTATGGCCCGAACATGGGCTGGAAACATGTCATACCCCAGTTCATCACGCGTGCGACCGAAGGACGAAAAGCCAACCCCGTCGGCAACGTGCCGTTCGGAATACAAGGGGATGGCACTGAAACGCGTGCATTCTGCTTTGTGGACGACATCATCGATGGCGTCTTGACCATGTATGCGCTGGGCGGTCATCGCGAGATCTACCACATCGGAAACGACGAAGAGGTCACAATCCGCGACCTGGCAGGCCGAGTGGGCAGCATTCTCGGTGTAGAGCTCGACATCCGTCCCGGCGAAACTGCCACCGGCGGTACTCCAAGACGGTGCCCGGACATCACAAAGATGCGCAGCCTTGGTTATGGCCCCAAGGTCTGTCTCGACGACGGCTTGGAGCGAACTGTCGCCTGGTATCTCGAACACAGCTCCGATGCCGTCAGCAACGAGCTGTTGTGAGGTTCCGATGAAAGGCGACGGTCAATTGCGGCGGTCATGGCGATGAATAGAGATTCGCGGATCTACGTTGCCGGACATAGAGGCATGGTCGGATCGGCGATCACGCGTCGACTCGAAGCTGAGGGCTACACCGGCATCGTGACCCGTTCGCATGCCGAACTGCCACTTGATGATTCGGCAGCAGTCACCGGGTTCTTCGCCGCCGTGCGACCGGAGTATGTGGTGCTGGCGGCAGCCAAAGTCGGTGGGATCGTCGCGAACGCCACGCAGGGTGCCGATTTCATAAGAGAGAACCTCCAGATCCAGACCAACGTCATTGACGCGGCATATCGCCATGGTGCTCGCAGATTGTTGTTTCTTGGCTCCAGCTGCATATACCCGAAGTTCGCTGAGCAGCCCATCGTCGAGGAGGCGCTACTCACCGGCCCACTCGAGGAGACAAATCTGCCCTACGCTGTCGCGAAAATCGCGGGAAAGACTATGTGCGATGCCTATGCACGACAGTACGGCTTTGACGCATTTACGGTAATGCCGTCCAACGTCTACGGCGTTGGCGACAACTTTCATCCAGAGCATTCGCACGTCGTCGCTGGGATGATGCGTAGGTTCCACGAAGCGAAACTAGCCAGGGAGGACAAGGTGGTGGTGTGGGGGACGGGCACGCCGCTGCGAGAACTCATCGATGCCGATGACCTCGCCGACGCATGTGTCTTTCTGCTCAACGGCTACAGCGGCGGTGGGATGATCAATGTCGGTTCAGGAGAGGAGATTTCGATTCGAGACTTGGCGTTCTTGATGAAATCTATTGTGGGCTACGGGGGGGATGTCGAGTTCGACGCTTCGCGCCCTGACGGAACGCCGCGCAAGATCATGGACAACACCAAACTTGCAGGTTTGGGATGGCGGCCCAGCCTCACGATCGAGGCGGGAATGCGGAAGATGTACACGTGGTTCGCCGACAGCGAAAGACTACGGGAAGCCTGATAACCGGCGGGTCAACACTGCTGGCGATGCGCGACAGCCAGCCCATCCCCCGGGCATGAAGTCTTCGCACACTTTGAGCCGCGGCGCGCAAGTTGGGCCTCGACGAACTGGGGTTCCCCAGGAAAAGTGGGCGCGGTTAGCTTGGGGTTGACCCTTGATGGTGGACACCTGACTGGTGGGCCTGCTGGTCCCACGGGAAGGATGTCCGTATGTCGGGCAAGCGTAAGAAGTACACCCCCGAGTTTCGGGAGCAGGCTGCCCGCCTGGTGATCGAGACCGGTCGCCCGGTCGCGCACGTGGCGGCTGAGATCGGTGTTGGTCAACTCCCCACGACCCTCCCGGGCCTCGCGGTCCTGGGCCACCCAGTTGCCCAGCGTGCCCTGATGCATCGCCAGGTCGCGTGCCACCGCGGCGATCGACTTGCCCGTCTCACGCACGATCCGCACAGCCCCCTCACGGAACTCCCGGTCGTACTTCTTCCGTTTCTCTGACATCGCTACTCCTTATAGCTGATGCCTCCACGGTCTCGGGGGAATGTCAGGCCGCTCGGCCGTCCGCGCCGGCCAACCACGCGTAGAACGATGAACGTGCGACCTCCACGACCGCACACAGCCACTTCACCTCGAAGGCGTGCAGGTGGTCGGCGACGAACTGGAAGCGGCTCACCAGTTCGTCTCCCCGGCGAAATATTTGGCTGCCGACCGCAGAATGTCACGCTCGGTGCTCAGCCGAGTCTTGTCCGCCCGCAGCTGGCTGACCTCGGCGCGCAGCCGGGCCAGCTCCTGCTCGGGGGTCTCTGCACCCGGGCTGGCCGTGGCCGCCGAGGCGGGCCTGCGGTGTCGGATCGGCACGCCGGCGGCCTTGCACCACGCCGACAGCGTCGCCTCGCTGACACCGAGCTCCGCGGCGATCACCGTGATCGTCGCACCCTCGGTGTCCCGGTACAGCGCGACCGCGTCACGCTTGAACTCATCGGGATAATTCTTCCTTGCCATCGCGTTGGATCATCTCGCTTCCCCCCAGGGCATTCCTGGGATTGAGCGTGTCCAACACACGGGGTCAAGTCCCGACGAGCCCGCGCCAACCCTCGAGTCGTCAAGCGCAAGATGTCAGTCTACCAGGTCAAACACCGCGACCACCGCAACGCGCCGACCATCGACCGCCACCCAATCATCAGCACTTAAGTAAACGGTATTGAGGCAAGGCTAGGCAACCGCTTCGTCGGCATCCTCCACGGCTGCCTACGCCACCACACCCACTACGACGAACACACCGCGTGGGCACACCGCACACCTCACGCCGCTTGACATTCACAGACTAGGGATGTCTCGATGAGGTGCAGCTGTCGTTCATCGTCGGCTCCCATGTGACGAAGGCTCCCGGGGATCTGGAATCGGCCTTCCGCGGGTCACTGCGCGGACCAGACGCAAAATGTGTCTGAGCAGCGCAGTGCCGGCGGCGAAGGTGATGCCGAGCGAGGTAACGACCTGGTCCATCAGTCGGCTGCCGGCGATAGTTGCGCCTTGCAGCTCACGGTGTTTCGCAGCGGAGCGCGCGTAGGCACCAACTTCCTGTGTGCTGCCGCGGCCACCGCCCTCGCACCGTGCGACCACCATGTCGAGATACGTGGGTGTCGAGATTCGCCAGGCGCGGGAGAGAAGTTCCTGATCCGCACTAATCCCGACGTCCGTGCGGAACCCGCCAAGTGTGCGCAACAGTCCCGTCGACATCAGCACCGCTTGGTGGGGAACCGTCATCAGACCCATCAGCAGTCGAAACCGGCGGAGGTACTTCAGATCATGCACATAATCGCCCTCTGCGGTCTCAATAATTGATTTCCCAAATACCCAATCACTGCTACTTGTTGCGAGTCTCGCGACCACGTCGGATAGCACCGAGCGATCTGCGAGACAGTCACCCGAATTCAGCATCAGAATGTAGTCACCTGATGCACGTGCTACACCCTTGTTCATCGCATCGTAGATGCCATCATCGGGCTCCGAGGTTGCGCGAACGAAGTCAGGGAAGTGTTGCTGCGCGAGCCATTCGACTGTGCCATCAGTGCTTGCACCGTCGACAACTATGCATTCGTAAGGGCGATGTAGCTGCGTGGTGACGCTTGCCAGCGTCCTTTGCAGTCCGGCGAGGTTGTCCTTTGCGATCGTTACGATGGATACGGACGGGTACGTATCGGAACCAATGTCGCTGGGCGGTACGTCTCGTTTCAAGGCCACATTCCTCCGGTGTTCGCGCGCAATGACACGCAGTCCAGCGTGATCGCAGTGCGTTCACTGTAGTGTGCGAGTTCGACGATTCGCTAATGCCGCAGCCGGTGCGCCCAGTGATCAGGAGGTGATTGCTCAGGTCATGTCTTGATCGAAAGCTCGTCGTCGCTTGCGAGCAATGATCAGAACCTGTGGATGAGCCTCGGCGAGGGGCGTGAAAGTGGGCGCACCTTCCCGAGGATGATCTGAATATCCGAGGTCTGTTGGGCCGTGCCCCGATGTAGTGGACACGGGATTTGTGGTTACGCGGCTTCGGGCAGCGTAGCGGTTGTCAGGGTCCTTTCGTAGGTCGCGGGGCTGGAATGGGCGCAGCGGGAGTGGCGTCGT
>NZ_JAIFZS010000111.1 GCF_019710635.1 Mycolicibacterium xanthum | reverse complement strand
ACCGCACCGCCGCCGAGGTGGCCGCGGTGATGAACATGACCCCCGGCGCCGCGCGAACGCTGGTGGCCGCGGCCGAGGCCCTCGACGTGCGACTGCCCGCGGTGGGCGCGCTGCTGGCCACCGGCGGCATCGACTGGCGCACCACCGAGATCATCATCGCGCGCACCGACCTGGTCGAGGAAGCCCTGTTCCCCGCCGTGGATGCGTGGCTGGCCGAGCGGATCGCCGGATGGTCCTGCTGGTCGCGCAAACGCATCATCGACGCCGTCGACCAGGCGGTCACCAGCATCGACGCCGAGGCCGTCAAGAGGCGCCGGCACAACGCCTACGACGCCCGCGCGGTGCGCATCAGCGCCGAGCCCGACGGCACCGCCAAGCTGCGCGCCACGTTGCCCGCGCTGGACGGCGCCGCCCTGGACCGCCGGCTGTCCGAGCTGGCCGCCACGGTGTGCAGCGGCGATCCGCGCAGCCTGGACCAGCGTCGCGCCGACGCCCTGACCTCGCTGGGCGCCCCGACCTGTAGATGCGAGGAGCCCGACTGCCCGGCCCGCGACGCGCAGCCTCCGGCCGCACCGAAGGTCGTGCTGAACGTCATCGCCACCGCCGACACGGTGACCGGCGCCAGCGATGCACCCGGGTATCTGGCCGGCCACGGTGTCATCGACGCCGCCCTGGTGCGCGAGCTGGCCCGCGACGCCGCCCGGCGGATCCTCGAACAACCCCCGACCACCACCGAGCAGGCAGTGCGCTACCGGCCGTCGGCGGTGTTGGCGCACTACATCCGGGCCCGCGATCTGACCTGCCGCTTCCCCGGATGCACGGTGCCCGCGATGCGCTGCGACATCGACCACACCGAGCCGTTCAACCACGCCGACCCCACCGCCGGCGGCCTCACCGTGCACGACAACCTGGCCTGCTACTGCCGCCTGCATCACCGCTTGAAAACCTTTGACTGCGGCTGGACAGACCGGCAATTGGCCGACGGGATCATCGTCTGGACCTCACCGACCGGCGACGAATACCGCACCGCCCCGGCAAGCGCCGACCTGTTCCCCGGGCTGGCCCGGCGCCGGCCCGAAGACCGTGCCCGGGTGGCCGCCGCCCGCAAGCGGCTGCGCGAGCATCTGCCCCACACCGAGTACCACCGCTACCGCAACCGGGCGGCGCGCACGGAAACCGCCCACCGGACATGGCGCAACCGGGCCCGCTGGTACCGCACGCTGTTCCACGGCTGCCCGCCCAGCGTCAAACCCTCCACCAGCCCGTTCATGGCCTTCGTCAACGAACCCTACGAACCCGAGACCCTGCCACCCGACTGGCAACCCCCACCGATGACGCCCCACGACCCCGACGAACCCCCACCGTTCTAGG
>NZ_JAIFZS010000110.1 GCF_019710635.1 Mycolicibacterium xanthum | reverse complement strand
ACGAATACCGCACCGCCCCGGCAAGCGCCGACCTGTTCCCCGGGCTGGCCCGGCGCCGGCCCGAAGACCGTGCCCGGGTGGCCGCCGCCCGCAAGCGGCTGCGCGAGCATCTGCCCCACACCGAGTACCACCGCTACCGCAACCGGGAGGCGCGCACGGAAACCGCCCACCGGACATGGCGCAACCGGGCCCGCTGGTACCGCACGCTGTTCCACGGCTGCCCGCCCAGCGTCAAACCCTCCACCAGCCCGTTCATGGCCTTCGTCAACGAACCCTACGAACCCGAGACCCTGCCACCCGACTGGCAACCCCCACCGATGACGCCCCACGACCCCGACGAACCCCCACCGTTCTAGGACAGCCTCGTGACAATACTTGTCGCAACGCGCTTTACGCAGGGAACCAGACCCGACGACGACAACCACACGACTACAACCACTGTGTCGGCTGTGGCCCTGGACGCGGAGCCGCCGGTGCCGCGTCACACCGGGCGACCACCACGGCAATGGCGGAATCCGCGATGACGCGCGACGACGTCGTCCTGGCGTTCAGAACCATGTCGCCGAGGACAATCTCGAGATCGCCGCGCAACTACCCGTCGGGGCGATCATCACCAGAAAGCTGGACGACTTCTTCCTGCGCGGCCCACCGTTAGTCGCTCTCGACGATCTCGGCGTAGCGGCCCGGGTTGAACAGCGACGCCACCAGCCCGATGAGCATCATCACCGCGGCGGCGATGAACACCACCGTCAGGCCGGCGTGGAACGGCTCGATGATCAGGTGCGGGAAGAACGTCTGACCGGTCAGCACCTCGGCGTTCACCCCGGGCTGCTGCAGCGCGTGATAGGGCTCGAGCAACTCCGCAATCGGGTTGTACCCGAGGAAGGCCGCGAACAGGCTGCCGACCGGCGGAAGCTCCGCGACGTGCTGGGCCACCGACGCCGAAACCCCTTGCTCCTGAAGACCGTTGCTCAGCGTCTGCGGCAGCGTGTTGGCCAGCCCGACGATCATCAGCGAGAAGAAGATGCCGATCGACAGCGACGACCCGGCGTTGAAGAACGTCGCGCGCACCCCCGACGCCGCGCCGCGCTCGGCCGGCGGCACGCTCGACATGATCGCCGCGGTGTTCGGTGCGGTGAAGATCCCGCCTCCGACCCCATTGAGGAAGATCAGCAGCGCGAACACCCGGTAGTCGAAGTCCACGGGGATCATCACGAGCGCGACGAACGAGGCCGCCATCAGCGCCATCCCGGCGACGGTCAGCGGCCGTGCTCCGTACCGGTCGGACAGCACACCGGCGACCGGCCCGGCGATCAGGAAGCCGAACGTGATGGGCAGCATGTAGATCGCCGCCCACAGCGGGGTCGACTCGAAGTCGTAGCCGCGCAACGGCAACCAGATGCCCTGCAGCCAGATGATCAGCATGAACTGCAGGCCGCCGCGGCCGACCGACGACATCAGCCCGGCCAGGTTGCCCATACCGAACGCGGTGGACCGAAACAGCCGGATGTTGACCATCGGCTGCTCGACCCGCAGCTCGATGAAACAGAACGCCACCAAGAGACCGAGGCCCGCCGCGATGGCGCCGACCACCACCGGGTTGGTCCATCCGGTGGTGGACTCGCCATAGGGCTGGATGCCGTAGGTGATGCCGATCAGCAGCACCGTCAGCCCGATCCCGAACGTCATGGTGCCCGCCCAGTCCAGCCGGCCGGGCGTGCGCACCCCGAGCTCCCGCAGCGAACGCATGCTCCAGACGGTCCCGAGCAGCCCGATCGGGACGCCGACCCAGAAGATCGCCTGCCAGTGCCACTCGGAGAGCACGCCACCGACCAGCAGGCCCAGGAACGAGCCGGCTACCGCGGTCACCATGTTGACGCCCAGCGCCATCCCGCGCTGATTCGCGGGGAACGCGTCGGTCAGGATCGCCGAGGACGACGCCATCAGCATCGCGCCACCGACGCCCTGGACCACCCGCCACACGATCAGCCAGACCGCGCCGCCACCGAGGTGGAACGGGTCGAAGGACAACGCTATCGCCGCCACGGTGAACACCGCGAAGCCGATGTTGTAGATGCGCACCCGGCCGTACATGTCGCCGAGCCGACCGAACGGCACCACCAGCACCGCCGTCACCACCAGGTAGCCCATCAGCATCCACAGCAGGTAGCTGATGTTGCCGGGCGAGAGCGGGTTCAGTCCGATGCCGCGGAAGATCGCGGGCAGCGAGATCAGCACGATGGAGGCGTTCACCGCGGCCAGCAGCGTGCCCAGCGTCGTGTTGGACAGGGCGATCCACTTGTAGCGCGGGTGATCGTGGTCGATGCGACGGCGGCGCCGCGCGGTCTGTTCCGCGGCGCTGTCACTGCTCATCGGGGCCGAACTGTCCATAGGCTCGATATCGGTCGTCATCGCTTCGCATCACCCTCACACACAAAAAACATATATTAGCTATACAAATCAACTGTGGGCAATTCGTATTCCAGGCGAGCGCCTGTTCCCCACGCCCGCGTGCTGCGCTAGCGTGGCAACCGTCAACACGCGGGAGCGCGCACCGAGCGCGCTGAGAGGACGGGTAGGCCCGTCGACCGTACGAACCTGACCGGGTAATGCCGGCGTAGGGAGAGCGAACATGACCAGTGCCCCTGTCGCACCATCCGTCACCACCGGCCCCATCCAGGGCAGCGCGAAGAACTACCGCGTGCTGCCCGACGGCGCGCGGGTGCCGTTCCGGCGGGTCCACCTGAGCAACGGCGAACACCTGGACCTCTACGACACGTCCGGGCCGTACACCGACGCCGAAGCCGTCATCGACCTGGACGCGGGGCTGCCACCGCGGCCCATCGTTCGAGACCGCGGCACCCAGCTGCAGCGGGCGCGGGCCGGGGAGATCACCGCCGAGATGGCGTTCATCGCCGAACGCGAAGGCGTGCCCGCCGAACTGGTGCGCGACGAGGTCGCGCGCGGCCGTGCGGTGATCCCGGCCAACCACAACCACCCCGAATCCGAACCGATGATCATCGGCAAGGCCTTCGCGGTGAAAGTCAATGCCAACATCGGGAACTCGGCGGTGACGTCGTCGGTTGCCGAGGAGGTCGACAAGATGGTGTGGGCGACCCGCTGGGGCGCGGACACCATCATGGACCTGTCCACCGGCCGCGACATCCACCTGACCCGTGAGTGGATCCTGCGCAACTCGCCGGTGCCGGTCGGCACCGTGCCGATCTACCAGGCGCTGGAGAAGACCAACGGCGATCCGGTCGAGTTGACCTGGGAGTTGTACCGCGACACCGTGATCGAGCAGTGCGAACAGGGTGTCGACTACATGACGGTGCACGCGGGCGTGTTGCTGCGCCACATCCCGCTGACCGTCGACCGGGTGACCGGCATCGTGTCGCGGGGCGGCGCGATCATGGCCGCCTGGTGCCTGGCCCACCACCAGGAATCGTTCCTCTACACCCACTTCGAGGAACTCTGCGAGATCCTGGCCCGCTACGACGTGACGTTCTCGCTGGGTGACGGCCTGCGGCCCGGTTCGATCGCCGATGCCAACGACGACGCGCAGTTCGCCGAGCTGCGCACCCTCGGCGAGCTCACCGCGATCGCGAAATCCCATGGCGTGCAGGTGATGATCGAAGGACCCGGCCATGTGCCGATGCACAAGATCGCGGAGAACGTGCGCCTGGAGGAGGAGCTCTGCGAGGAGGCCCCGTTCTACACACTGGGTCCGCTGGCCACCGACATCGCACCAGCCTACGACCACATCACCTCGGCCATCGGCGCGGCGATCATCGCGCAGGCCGGCACGGCGATGTTGTGCTATGTGACCCCCAAGGAGCACCTCGGCCTGCCCAACCGCAAGGACGTCAAGGACGGGGTCATCGCCTACAAGATCGCCGCGCACGCCGCCGATCTGGCCAAGGGCCACCCCAGCGCGCAGCAGCGCGACGACGCGTTGTCCAAGGCGCGCTTCGAGTTCCGCTGGGACGACCAGTTCAACCTGTCCCTGGACCCGGACACCGCCCGGGCGTTCCACGACGAGACGCTGCCCGCCGCACCGGCCAAGACCGCGCACTTCTGCTCGATGTGCGGACCGAAGTTCTGCTCGATGCGCATCACCCAGGACGTGCGCGACGCGATGGCGGCCAAGTCACGCGAGTTCGCCGAACACGGCAACCAGGTCTACCTGCCGGTGGTGCCGTCGTGACGTTCCTGCCGCTCACCCCGCCCGGTCAGACGCCGCTCCGTGTGATGACGATCGCCGGCTCGGATTCCGGCGGCGGAGCCGGTATCCAGGCCGACATGCGGACCTTCGCCCTGCTGGGCATCCACGGGCTGGTCGCGGTCACCGCGGTCACCGTACAGAACTCATTGGGCGTCAAGGGTTTCCACGAGATCCCGGTGGACGTCATCGCCGGACAGATCGAGGCGGTGGCCTCCGACATCGGGCTGCAGGCCGCGAAGACCGGCATGCTCGCGTCGTCGGAGATCATCGAGACGGTCGCCGATGCCTGGGCCGCGCAGGGGCTGGCGGGCAACGTCCCGCTGGTGGTCGATCCGGTGTGCGCGTCCATGCACGGCGATCCGCTGCTGCACCCCAGCGCGCTGAATGCGTTGAAAGACCGGCTCTTCCCGCTCGCGACGCTGGTCACCCCCAACCTCGACGAGGTGCGCCTGCTCACCGGGATCGACGTCGTCGACACACAGACCCAGCACAGCGCCGCGCGGGCGCTGCACGGCCTCGGCCCACGGTGGGCGCTGGTCAAGGGCGGGCATCTGCGGTCCTCGGCGCAGAGTCCCGACCTGCTGTTCGACGGCACCGACTTTCACGAATTCGACTCGCCCCGCATCGACACCGGACACGACCACGGCGCCGGTGACACGCTGGCGGCGGCGATCGCCAGCGCCCTGGCGCACGGCTATCCGGTGCCCGACGCGGTCGCGTTCGGCAAGGGCTGGGTCACCGAATGCCTGCGTGCGGCATACCCGTTGGGCCACGGCCACGGCCCGGTGTCGCCGCTGTTCCGGCTCGGCGAATGCTAGACGACATCGCCGGTGTCGCACACGAGCCGGCCGGAGATCCACACGGCACGGTGGCACTGACGCACGGCGCCGGCGGGAGCCGGGAATCGCCGATGCTGATCGCGGTGTGCGACGAGTGGGCGAGGCGCGGCTGGCTGGCGGTGCGCTACGACCTGCCCTACCGCCGACGCCGCCCCAAGGGGCCACCGTCCGGATCGGCGGCGGCCGACCAGGCCGGGATCGTCGAGGCGGTCACCGTGATCCGCGCGCTGGCCGACGGACCGGTGATCGCCGGAGGACACTCCTACGGCGGACGGCTGACCTCGATGGCCGCCCCGGACCTGAACCTCGACGTGCTGACGTTGTTCTCGTATCCGCTGCACCCACCCGGCAAGCCGGAGCGCGCCCGCACCGGGCATCTGCCGCGCATCACGGTGCCCACGGTGTTCACCCACGGGACCGCGGACCCGTTCGGCAGCATCGCCGAACTGCAGCCCGCCGCGGCGCTGATCGACGCACCCACCGCGATCGTCGAGATCACCGGCGCGCGCCACGACCTGCGCTCCAAGACGCTCGACGTGCCCGCGCTGGCCGTCGACGCGGCGCTGCACCTGCTCGGCCGCCCACCTCGCGACACCCGCTGAGCACGGGTTTCGCTGCTATCGTCGGCTGGTGACCGTGCCGCCCGACCAGCCCGGGTACGGATACGGCCCGCCGTACCCGGCCTACGGTGCGCCGCCCCCGCCGCCGCTGCCCTATCAGAACGCGCCCGGCGGCCAGCCGTACGCACCGGCACCCCGAACCAACTGGTGGGCGATCGTCTCGCTGATCTTCGGCGTCGTCGGCGGCGTCCTCGTCAGCCTGATCTGCGGCGTCATCGGGCTGACGAAGGCCAAGGAGTACGGCAGTGGACGCGGTATGGCGATCGCCGGAATCGTGCTCTCGGCGGTGTGGGCGGTCGTCATCGTCGTGGTGATCATCGTCGTGGGGGTGGCCGGCAAGGACCGGGTGACCGCGACCGATGTCGGTTTCGGCGACTGTCTGGCCGAGATCCCGGACACCGGGACGGTGCTGATGGTCAAGACCGTGGATTGCGCACAGCCGCACGCCGGCGAGGTGTTCGCGGTGCTGACGATGCCCGACGGCGACTTCCCGGGAACCGCCGCGGTCGAGGAGTACCAGAACCGATGCGCGCCCGCCCTGGCCCGCTACTCGCCGTCGTCGATCACCGACGACTCGGTGCAGCTGTATGTGCTCTACCCCACACCCGCGACCTGGGCCGGCGGTGACCGGGCGGTGACCTGCATCGCCACGCTGAACCCGCCGCGCGCGGGCAGTATCAAGGGCTGAGTTCGCCCGGACCTCGGGTACCGTCTACCCATGACTTCGGAGCACTACGACGCGGTCATCGTGGGAGCCGGTTTCGGCGGGATCGGCGCGGCCATCCAGCTCAAGCGGATGGGCTACGAGAACTTCGTCATTCTCGACCGCGAGGACGACCTGGGCGGCACCTGGCACGTCAACCACTACCCGGGCCTGGCGGTCGACGTCCCCACCACCACCTACTCCTACTTCTTCGAACCGAACCCGAACTGGACGCGGCTGTTCCCCACGGGCGGCGAGATCAAGCAGTACGCCGGCGACGTGGCCGACAAGTACGGCGTGCGCCGGCACATGCGGTTCAACACCGTCGTCGAGGGTGCCCGCTGGGACGAGGACGCCAAGCTGTGGCGCGTCGCGCTGGCCGGAGGCGAGACGGAGTCGGCCCGCTTCCTGATCACGGCGACCGGCTTCCTGTCGCAGCCGCAGGTCCCCGACATCGCCGGCATGACCTCGTTCGAGGGACGGGTCGTGCACACCGCGGCCTGGGACGACTCCTACGACCCGACCGGTGAACGGGTCGGCATCATCGGCACCGGCGCCACCGCGGTGCAGCTCATCCCCGAGTTGGCCAAGAAGGCCGCCGACCTGACGGTCTACCAGCGGACGCCGATCTGGGTGGTGCCCAAGGCCGACATCCGGTTTCCCGAGCCCGCCAAGCGGCTGTTCGCCCGGATCCCGCTGACCCAGCGGATGATCAGGGCCGTCACCGACGCGATCTACGAGTTCATGGTGTGGGTGGGCGTGGTGCACTACCGCGTCACCCGGGGACGGTTCAACATCACTGCGGGCGATCTGGCCAAGATGCAGCGGTTCGCCACCATCCGCGACAAGCGGCTGCGCGCCCGGCTCACCCCGGACTACGACCTGGGCTGCAAGCGCCCGACATTCTCCAACAGCTACTACCGCACGTTCACCAAGCCCCATGTGCACCTGCAGGACAGCGGAATCGCCCGCATCGAAGCCGACGGGATCGTCGCCCATGACGGCACCAAGACGGTCATCGACACCCTGGTGCTGGCCACCGGTTTCGACCTGTGGGAGGCCAACTTCCCGGCCATCGAGGTGATCGGCCGCGAGGGACGCAACCTCGGAAAGTGGTGGCGCGAGACCCGTTTCCAGGCCTACCAGGGTGTCTCGATGCCGTACTTCCCCAACTTCCTGTCGCTGGCCAGTCCGTACGCCTTCCTCGGGCTGAACTTCTTCAACACGATGGAGTACCAGATGCGGCACATGGACCGGCTGTTCGGCGAGTTGCAGCGCCTGGGTGCGACGACATTCGAGATCACCGAGGACGCCAACACGCGCTACCTGGACCGGATGACCGAACTGCTCGGCGACTCCATCTTCACCGTCGGCCACTGCGCCTCGGCGCGGTCCTACTACTACGACCCCGCGGGCGAACCCTCGCTGCTGCGGCCGACGTCGACCAGGACGGCGATCCGGGAGGCCTCCGGCTTCCCGGTCAGCGACTACCAGATCAGCTAGTGGTCTGTCTGCGTTTTGATCTGGTGGAGGGTGGCGCGGCCGCGTTGGACTTTGGTGATGATGTCTTCGGCGGTGGCCTTCCAGATAAAGGGTTTGGGGTCGGTGTTCCAGTGGGCGGCCCAGGTGGTGATGGCTTCGGTGAGTTC
>NZ_JAIFZS010000011.1 GCF_019710635.1 Mycolicibacterium xanthum | reverse complement strand
CGTGGCGCCAGGGCTGGAAGTGATCGCTCACGGTCGCGCTGTCCATGCCGTGCTCTTCGGCCGCCACGGCCAGCTCGACGAGTTCGCGGGGCGCGAACTGCTCCGCGGATGCCTTGTAGCCCAGTTTCAGTTCAGCCATGTGTCCCATCGCTCCTCACGTGCGCACCGCCTCTGCTCCTCACGTGCGCACCGCCTCTATTGCTCCTCACGTGCGCACCGCCCCCCTTGCTCCTCACGTGCGCACCGCCTCTATTGCTCCTCACGTGCACAAGCTCTTTTCTACACTCGCCGCATGGCACCGGTCATTGAGGCCATCACCGACCACGTCCACTTCGTCCGGACCGAGCTGGTCAACTGGACCGTGATCACCGCCGGCGATCAACACGGGGACGGTGCGGTGCTGATCGACGCGGGGTTCCCGGGCAGCCGCGCCGACGTGCTGGACTCGCTGGCCAGGCTCGACTTCGGGATCGGTGACCTCCGCGCAATCCTGTTGACCCACGCCCACATCGACCATTTCGGCACGGCGATCTGGTTCGCCGAGACCCACGGGATCCCGGTCTACTGCCACGCCGACGAGGTCGGCCATGCCAAGCGGGAGTACCTCGAACAGGCCTCGCCGCTGGCCGTGGCGACCCAGGCGTGGCGGCCGAAGTGGCTGAAGTGGTCGGTCGCGATCATCGGCAAGGGGGCGCTGACCCACGGCGGCATTCCGAGCGCCGCGGTACTGACCGAGGACGTCGCGGCCACCCTCCCGGGCCACCCCAAAGCGGTACCCACCCCCGGCCACACCGGCGGACACTGTTCGTATCTGGTCGACGGTGTGCTGGTCAGCGGCGACGCGCTGGTGACCGGCCACCCGGTGGCGCCGCAGCGGGGTCCCCAACTGCTGCCCGCGGTGTTCAACCACGACGAGGCCGCGTGCCTGCGCAGCCTCGACGCGCTCGGCATGCTCGACACCGAGGTGCTGCTGCCCGGACACGGTCCGGCGTGGCGGGGGCCGGTGCGCGAAGCCGCGGCGCGGGCCCTTCGTCAGGCAACCATGGCTGGGCCATGAACCAGCGGTGAATCAGGCCAGCGCGCCGTAGCCGAGCAGGAACACTCCGATCAGGATCAGCCCACAGGCCACGACGACGGCCGGCATCAGGATCATCGTGTCGAGTTCGTCGTCGTCGAGGACGTCGTCCTCGAAAGACCCGAACAGCACTCGCGCGATCCTGCTGTGCCGGACGGTCCGCACCATGGCACGGATCGCCTTGGTCTCGCGCCTGCGGCCGATGACCACGCGGGACAACACGCCGAACCCGAAGATCAGTGCGGCACCGGCCAACAGCAGCACGCCCACGGTCGCCTGCGACACACGGCAAGCCTATCGCCGGTCACGCCGGTTCCTTGACGAACGCGATCGGGTAGACCTCGCCGTCGGCGGGCAGCGGTTCGGTCAGCCGCCGGTAGCCCATCGACAGGTACAGCGCCTCGGCCTCCGGCTGCCGGTCGCCGGTCGTCAGGTAGATCCGCGAGTAGCCGCGTGCCGCGATCTCGGCCTCCAGCGTGCCGACCAGAGCCTGCCCGTAGCCGCGACGCCGGTGCCGGTGATCGGTCCAGATCCGTTTCAGCTCCGCGGTCTCGTCGTCGAACCGCCGAAACGCCCCGCCGGTCACCGGCACGCCGTCGAGCAGACCGACGAACAGCCCGCCGCCGGGTGCCTCGAACTCGGCGGCGGAGTAACCCGTCAGCCAGGCGTACACCCGGTCCCGGGCGCCACCGTAGCGCTCGGCGTACTCGACGGCGAGCTCGTCGATCAGCGGCGCAGCCAGCGGGTCGTCCTGGCCGACCGCCACGAAGGTCAGCTCGGCCGGCGTGGTTTCGGGGGACTCGGTCATCACCTCAATGTCTAGCGCAACGAGGCCCGCGGCGCTGACGCCCCACGTCATCTTCCCGACAAAACTTGACACCTGTAAAGTACGCCGGCATGGACAACATCCGGGGCAAGACGATCGCCATCACCGGGGCGGCCCGGGGCATCGGTTATGCGACCGCGGCCGCACTGCTCGAGCGCGGTGCGCGAGTGGTCATCGGGGACCGGGAGGTGGTGCTGCAGGAATCCGCGGTCGCCGAACTCGGCCGCTACGGTCAGGTGTCGGGCTACCCGCTGGACGTGACCGACCCCGAGTCGTTCGCCGCGTTCCTCGACAAGGCCCGCACCGATGGGCGCGGCCAGATCGACGTGCTGATCAACAATGCCGGCGTGATGCCGGTCGGGCCGTTCCTCGAGCAGTCCGAGCAGGCGATCCGCTCGGCGATCGAGGTGAACTTCTACGGCGTGCTGACCGGATGCCGGCTCGTGCTGCCGGAGATGGCCGCCCGGCGCAGCGGGCACATCGTGAACATCGCCTCGGTGGCCGGCATGCTCGCGGTGCCCGGACAGGCCGTCTACGCCGGCACCAAGTTCGCGGTCGTCGGCGTTTCCACCGCGCTGGCCGACGAGTTCGCCCCGCAGGGGGTCGAGGTCAGTTGCGTCATGCCGACCTTCACCAACACCGAGCTGATCGCGGGCACACACACCTCCTCGGCACAGAAGCCGGTCGAGCCCGAGGACATCGCGGCGGCCGTGGTCAAGATTCTCGACAAGCCGACCACGCTGGTGTCGGTGCCGCCCGCGCTGCGCTTCATCAGCGCGATAACGCCCGTGCTGGCGCCGAAGGCGCGCCGCTGGCTGGCCCACAAGATGGGCAACGACACGGTGTTCCTCGACTTCGACCGCGGGGCCCGGGACGGCTACGAGCGGCGCGCGCAGGCCGCACGGGGTGTCGTGGACGGCCCGTCGTAACACGGGGCGTAGCGGCGAGATCGCACTCATGCAGGAAAAGTGCGAGAAGGGCCCTGCTGGAATGCCATTTCGGCGCCGGTGAAGGTGGGTGTCAGGTGAAGGCGGGGAGCGGTGCCCCGATCCGGTGGGCCTCGATCGTGTCGAGGTGGTCGAACAGCTCGTCCAGGCCGAACTGGTGGTCCAGATCGGTCCCGACGAACACCACGTGCGCGACCTCGCCGCCGTCGTCCGGACTCAACAGCACCACCGTCGCGGCCACCTGCTGGTCCTCGTCGTCGACCTCGGCATACGACGGCGGCCAATACCAGGCCACGCCCGCCTCGTCGTCGGCGTCCTCGGAGTACTCCCAGCCCCGGTCGGTCAGCGCGACGTCGAACGCCTCGAGCTCGGCGGCGATGTCGAGTTGCTGGTGGACATGCGCCGGGATCCACGCCTCGTCGCGGCCGGCCCGGCGCTTCTTGCGGCGCGCCGTCTTCTGCTCGGAGCGGCGCGACACCTAGCTCAGGGCCTGATCCAGGTCGGCGATCAGATCCTCGGTGCCTTCCAGCCCGACCGAGATCCGGACCACCCCGTCGCCCAGCCCGATCGCCGCCCTGCCCTCCGGGCCCATCGCCCGGTGGGTCGTGGTGGCCGGATGCGTGATCAGCGACTTGGCGTCACCGAGGTTGTTGGAGATGTCGACGATCCGCAGCTTGTCGAGCACCTCGAAGGCGCGCTCCTTGGCGGTGGCTGGATTGCCGGCTCCGCCGGCGGCTGCGAGCTCGAAGGTGACGACGGTGCCGCCGCCGGTCATCTGCCGCTTGGCCAGGTCGTACTGCGGGTGCGACTCCAGGAACGGGTACCTGGCCCAGCTCACGGCGGGATGGGCCTCGAGGAACTCGGCGATCCGGTGCGCCGACTCATTCTGGTGCTGCACCCGCAGCGCCATCGTCTCCAGACCCTTCAGCAACGTCCACGCATTGAACGGGCTCAGCGCCGGACCGGTGTGCCGCATCAGTTTCTGCACCGGCTCGTCGATGTACTCCTGGCTGCCCAGGATCGCCCCGCCCAGCACGCGGCCCTGGCCGTCGATGTGCTTGGTGCCCGAGTAGACCACCACGTCGACCCCCAGCGGGAAGCCCTGCTGCAGGATCGGTGTGGCGAAGACGTTGTCGAGCACCACCTTCGCCCCGGCTCCATGGGCCAGGTCGCACACCGCGGCAATGTCGACCAGCGACTGCATCGGGTTCGACGGCGTCTCGAAGAACACCGCCTGGGTCGGCACCGACAGCGCCTCCTCCCACTGTGCGAGGTCGTCGCCGTCCACGAACACCGTCTCCACGCCCCAGCGGGGCAGGATCTCGCTGCACACCACGAAGCACGACCCGAACAGGCTGCGGGCGGCGACCAACCGGTCCCCGGTGGCCAGCAGGGCCCCCAGCGCGGTGAAGACCGCCGACATCCCGCTGGAGGTGGCGAAGCAGGCGGGGGCGCCCTCGATCAGCCGCAGCCTTTCCTCGAACATCGAGACCGTCGGGTTGCCGTAGCGCGAGTAGACGTACCGGTCGATCTCGCCGGTGAACGCCTTCTCCGCCTCCGCGGCGCTGCCGTAGACGTAACCGGAGGTCAGGTACACCGCCTCGGCGGTCTCCTCGAAGCCGGAGCGCAGCAGCCCGCCGCGCACGCCGATGGTGGCCTGGCTGACCCCGTCGGGCAACGGCTTGGGCGTGCGGACCGAATCGACCGGTTCGGTCACGACTGCACCCAGGGCAGACCGACGGCCTTCCAGCCGGTGCCGCCGCGATGCTTGTGCTCGTCGAGGTTGCCCTCGAAGCCGTCGAGGATGTTGTAGGACGGTTCGATGCCCGCCGCGGTCGCCGCCTTGGCGGCCCCGACCGAGCGGGTGCCCGTCCGGCACAGGAAGGCGACCGGCCGCCCCGGCGTGATGCCCGCGGCCCTGAGGTCGTCGACGAAGCCGTCGTTGCGGGTCCCGTCGGTGCGGTTCCATTCGATGTACACCACATCGCGATCCAGCGGCGACAGGTCCGGCACCCCGACGAAGCGCCACTCGGCAGCGGTGCGCACGTCGACGAGCACGGCATCGCTGTTCTCGCTCAGCAGCTTCCAGGTTTCCTCGGGGGTGATGTCTCCGGCATAGCTCACGGTCGTGAGTCTCCCACAGCTGGGGCGCGTCTCCCATATGGGGTGGGGCTTTGAAGCGATCCTGTCGAGGCGTCGACGGCTTTGCGGTATCGGTTCTTCAATGACGTTCAGTGGGAGCTCATTTCCGGGTTGCCGCCCTCCAACGAGGGACGCCGAGGTGATCCCTTCGGTGATGACCGCCGGGTGGTCGAAGGCATCGTGTATCGGTACCGGACCGGGGTTCCCTTGCGTGATCTGCCGCGTTCGGAATTCGGGCCGTGGCAGACGGTGCGGAAACGCCACCGAAGCTATGCCGCGGACGACACCTGGGATGGGGTCTTGATGGCGCTGTTGACGATGGCCGATGCCCAGGGCCAGCTGGATTGGACGTTGTCGGTGGATGCCACGATCAACCGGGCAGATCAGCATGCGACGAACACGACCCGTCCTGATCGGGACACAGGGGGCCAGGGCATCCAGACCAGCGACCAGGCCCGTGCGGCGATGCGGGCCAGCCATGAGGCGATCAGCAGGGCCCACGCGCGCCGAAGCACACGTACTCGCCGGCCGACTACGGCCTGACCGACGGGGCGGTCGTCGAGCGGCTCCAGAACCTCTGAGGCGCTGGCCAGCAAAGCGCGCCGACGCACCGGCGCGCTGACGTTACACGCAATGAATCCATCGTGGAACGCCAGTTCAGCGTGGATTTCGGGATCGTCATTCGACCCAAACCGCCGCCGGCCGCTGGCATGGTGGCGGCCATGGCATAGTGGCGGCCATGGCAAATCGTACAAATCGGGTGGCGCGCCGGATCGGCGACCCGGTGATGGCGTTCGTCGGTATGACGCACCGACATTTCGGCAAGCAGGTCTCCAGTCTCGGATACCGATTCCTGACCCGTCGGATCGGGACCGACGAGGTGCATTTCCTCAACTGGGGGTACGAGGAGGAGCCGCCGATGGGCATCCCGCTCGACCCCGCCGACGAGATCGACAGGTACTCCATCCAGCTGTACCACCGCACGGCGGCGCAGGTCGACCTGACCGGTAAGGATGTGCTCGAGGTCAGCTGCGGTCACGGCGGCGCGGCGTCCTACATCATGCGCACGCTGGGACCCGCCAGCTACACCGGCCTCGATCTGAATCCGGCCGGCATCGAGTACTGCCGCGACAAGCACCGGTTGCCAGGCCTGAGCTTTGTCCACGGCGACGCCGAGAACCTGCCCTTCCCCGACGAATCATTCGATGCGGTCGTCAATGTCGAAGCCGCACACCTATATCCGCATTTCGACAAGTTCCTCGAAGAGGTGGCCCGGGTACTGCGTCCGGGGGGCAGCTTCCTCTACGCCGATCTGCGCGATCAGAAGCACATCGCCGAGTGGGAGGCCGCTCTGGCCGCCGCGCCACTGCGGATGGTGGCGCAGGAGGCGATCGACGCGCAAGTGTTGCGCGGGCTGGAGAAGAACTCCAAGCGACACACGGAGCTGATCGCCAAACACGCACCGAAGGGCCTGCGCCAACTGTCCCGCGACATCGGCGGAGTGCAGGGTGATCGGCTCTACCGGCAGGTGGAGAGCGGCGACATCTCCTACCGGGTCTACTTGTTCACCAAGGACTGAGTCGGCGGTCCCGGCTCAGCCGTCGCCGGACGGCGCTGCAGAGTTGGAGCAGCGAGCGGGCCAGCCGGTCGACGTCCGGCGGCGAGGTTCGCTCGTCGCGCAGGCTCGTTTCGTCGGCTGCTCCTGCGTCTCGGCCGCCTGGCGTGCCTTGAGGCTCTCCACGACCTCCATGGGCCACGTTTCGTTGACCGCGGTGCTGTCGACCTCCATCTCGAAGCGGTCGGTCATGTCGGGCGCACGTCCGCTACGTCACTAGCTGGGGCCGGTCGAACAGACCTTCCAGGAGCCGGCCTCCCGCGCCAGTTCGACGTCGACGGTCTCCTCGGCGTCGGGATCCTTGTCGAAGTAGTAGGTGACCTGCGCGGTTGCCCGGTCGCCGTCGATCGCCACACCGGCCACCCGGTCGACGACCCGCTCCCCATGCTTGTCGACCGAATCACGTTGAGCGGAAAGTACTTCTGTCTCCTCGCCGTGCTGGGCGGCGCAGGTGTACTCGAGGAACCCGGCGTAGTCCCGGCGTTGCAGCGCGTCGTTCTGCGCCGACACCGCGCGGGCTATCTGCTGGTCGGGGGTCGGCTCGTCGGACGAGAAGACGTTGAACAGCAGGATGCCGATCACCACGGCGACGATGATCGCCAGCGCCCCGAGGAACGGACCGGCACTGGAACCCTCCGACGGCTGCTCGCTCACCGCAGCCTGCGCAGCGCCGACGCGACACGGCGGGCGCGGTCGCGCGCGACGATGGGGTCGGGCGCGGTGGCCAGCGCCAGCACCACGGGCCTGTCGGGACCGGACGACCCGTCTCCGGTGAACAACCGCACATCGCTCTCGGCGACGGCGAGCGCGTCGGCCAGCACCGGGGCCACCGCGGCACCCTCGCGCGGGTCCGCCGCACCGTAGCGCAGCTCCATGGCCCCCGGGGAGACCATGATGGTGTCCACCGGCAGCCCCAGGATCGCGCGGGCGTGCAACTCGAACTCCGAGAGTCGCTGCGTGCGCAGCGTCACCAGGCCGCTGTCGGCGGGCCGCGGACGCACGTCGGAGAAGTACACCTCGTCGCCGTGCACCAGCAGCTCCACCGCGAACACCCCGCGCCCGCCGAGCGAGTTGACGATGCGCGCGGCGATGGACTTGGCGGCATCCAGCGCGGCCGGTGAGAGCTGTTGCGGCTGCCAGGATTCCAGCGAATCCTCGGCGCCCTGGCGGTGACCGATCGGCTCACAGAAATGCACGGTCGGGCCGGCCGCACCGGTGCTGCGCACGGTCAGCAGCGTCACCGAGAAGTCGACCTCCACCACCGATTCGGCGATCACCCGCTTCATGCTGAGCCGGCCACCGGCGACCGCACGCCGCCATGCGGGTTCCACGTCGTCGTTGCGCAGCAGCACCGACTCGCCCTCGCCCGGCACGGCCGCAACGGGCTTGACCACCAGCGGGAACCCGGCGTGCTGCGCGACCGCGGCCAGTTCCTCGGCCGAGCCGGCGAACCAGAACGGGGCCGTCGGCAGGCCCAACTCGTCGGCGGCCAGCCTGCGCAGCCCCTCCCCGTCCAGCGACAGCCGGACGGCTCGCGGCGCCGGGAACACCTCGACGCCGTCACGGTCGGCGGCGGCGACCAACGCCTCGGTGGCCACCGACCCGGCGTCGGTGACGAGGAAGTCCGGGCTCTGCGACTCGACGAGTTCGATCAGCGCATCGGCGTCGGTGAAGGTCGCCACGGTGACCACATCGGCGCCGAGGCGGCCGAACGCCGCCGCCAGTTCGCGGGTCGTCTCCCCGGTCCCCAGCAGCATCACCGACACCGGGCCGGTCGCAGGCACCGCCGTGGGCCCGGTCGTCTCGTCGTCGGAGGTGTCGCTGGTATCGCTCATCGTCCTTCCAGCCTGCCAGAACCCCCGGTGATCGTTCGCGCGGCATGCTGTCCGGGCAATATAAGGCGGGTGTCCCGCCGACTCTCCTGGGTGATCGCCCTGCTCGTCGTCACCGTGTCGGCCGTGCTGATGGCGTTGATCGGCAACGGCGACTCCGATCAGCAGTCCCCGGTCGCGGTGCCCGCCACCGCCGAGTCGGCCCGCGCCGACGCCGCCCGCTCCGCGTTCCCCGGCGGGGACGAGGTCCCGGTGATCCTGGTGGTCACCCGCACCGACGGCGGTGTGTTGAGCCCCGCCGACCGTGACGCCGCCGAGCAGGCCCGCACCCGGATGGCCGCTGCCACCGGTTCCGGCCCGGCGGGTCCACCGCTGCAGGTCTCCGCGGACGGGCAGGCCGCCGTCGCGGCCGTCGCGCTGCCGGCCGAGCTGTCCGGGTTCGCGCTGAGCGACGAGGTCACCGCGGCGCGCACCGCGGCCCGTGCCGGTCTGCCGGACGCCCTGACCGCCGCGGTCACCGGCGGGCCGGCCTTCGGCGCCGACATCGCCGACTCGTTCTCCGGCGCCAACGTGACGTTGCTGATCGTGACGGCAGCCGTGGTCGCGCTGCTGCTGATCGTCACGTACCGCTCCCCGGTGCTGTGGCTGGTGCCGCTGCTGGTGATCGCCTTCGCCGACCGGGTCGCGGCCGTGGTCGGCGCCGCGGTCGCCGACGGGGTCGGCATGTCCCCGGACGGGTCGACGGCGGGCATCACCAGCGTGCTGGTGTTCGGTGCGGGCACCAACTATGCGCTGCTGCTGATCTCCCGGTACCGCGAGGAGCTGGGCCGCAATCAGGACCATGGCACCGCGCTGGACACCGCGGTGCGGCGGGCCGGTCCGGCCATCGTCGCCAGCAACGCGACCGTCGTGCTGGCACTGTTGACGCTGGTGTTCGCGGTGTCGCCGAGCACCCGCAGCCTCGGCGTCCAGGCCGCCTCAGGCCTGGTGGTCGCGGCGGTGTTCGTGCTGCTGGTGTTGCCGCCGCTGCTCGGCCTGTTCGGCCGCAGGCTGTTCTGGCCCTTCATCCCCCGCCTCGGAGCGCCCGCCCTCACCGACAGCGGGGTGTGGCACCGGGTCGCCGCGGCGGTGTCACGACGACCCGCCCCGGTGGCCGCGGTCTCGATCGGCGCGCTGGCGCTGCTGTGCACCGGCATCCTCAACACCCCGGTCGGCCTGTCGCAGACCGAGCAGTTCCGCGTGCAGGCCGAGTCGGTGGACGGCTACACCACGCTGAGTGCGCATTTCCCGAGCGGGCTGACCGACCCCACCCGGGTCATCGCGTCGAGCGGCCTGGCCGATCGGGTCAGCCGGGCGATCACCGACACCCGCGGCGTGGTGTCGGTGACACCGGCCGGAACCGCGCCCGACGGGCTGAGCCAGTGGTCGGTGGTGCTGGCCGCCGCGCCGGCCTCCGACGAGGCATTCGACACCATCGACGCACTGCGCGGCGCGGTCCACGACGTCGACCCCAACGGCCTGGTCGGCGGCTCGGACGCCACGGCACGCGACGCGGCGGCGGCGGCCGCGCACGACCGCGCGGTGGTGATTCCGGCCATCCTGGCCGTTGTGCTGCTGGTGCTCTACGTGCTGCTGCGCTCGGCACTGGCCCCGCTGGTCCTGGTCGCGGTCACCGTGCTCAGCGCGCTGGCCGCGCTCGGCATCGGCGGCTGGGCCAGCGTGCACCTGTTCGGCTTTCCCGGGCTGGACAACACCGCGCCGCTGTTCGCGTTCCTGTTCCTGGTCGCGCTCGGCGTGGACTACACGATCTTCCTGGTGACCAGGGCCAGGGAGGAGACGCCGGGGCACGGCACCCGGGAGGGGATCGTGCGTGCGGTGTCGGCGACCGGAGCGGTGATCAGCAGCGCGGGCATCGTTCTGGCCGCAGTCTTCTGCGTGCTCGGCGTGCTGCCGCTGATCGTGCTGACCCAGGTGGGCATCATCGTCGGCCTGGGCATCCTGCTGGACACCTTCCTGGTGCGGACGGTGATCATCCCCGCGCTGTTCACGCTGATCGGCCCGCGGATCTGGTGGCCCGCCGCGCTGGACCGCCCCGCGGGCGGGCGGCACCGCGCAGCGCGGGGCGCGGCGCGCCCGAACGCGTAACGTCGAAAGATGACCCAGGCCGACGCGGGACTCACCGTCGCGCCCGCGCTGCCGCCGCTGCACATGCGGCGCAGCGGGTTCGACCCGACCCCCGAGTTGAGCGCGATCCGCGAGTCGGACGGCGTGCGCACCGCCACCAACGCGTTCGGCATGCAGGTGTACCTGGTCACCCGGTACCAGGACGTCAAGAACGTGCTCTCCGACCACGAGCGGTTCTCCAACGCCCGGCCGCCCGGCTTCGTCGTTCCGGGCGCGCCGCAAGTCTCCGAGGAGGAGATGGCCCGGGCCCGGGCCGGGAACCTGCTCGGACTCGATCCGCCCGAGCATCACCGGCTGCGCCGCATGCTCACCCCGGAGTTCACCATCCGGCGGATGCACCGGCTGCAGCCGCGCATCGTCGAGATCGTCGACGATGCGCTGGATGCGCTCGCCGCCGCCGGACCGCCCGCCGACCTGGTCACCCATGTCGCCCTGCCGATCCCCTCGCTGGTGATCTGCGAGCTGCTCGGGGTGCCGTATGCCGACCGCGACGACTTCCAGCGCCGCAGCGCCCGCCAACTCGACCTGTCCATCCCCATCGACGAGCGGCTCGAGCTGCAACGCGAGGGCCGGGCCTACATGGCCGAGCTGGTGGGGCGCGCCAGGAAACGTCCGGGCGACGACATCCTGGGCAGGCTGGTCGACGGCCACGGCGACGAGCCGACCGACGACGAGTTGATCGGCGTCGCCGCCCTGCTGCTGCTCGCCGGCCACGAGACGACGTCGAACATGCTGGCCCTGGGCACTTTGGCGCTGCTGCACCATCCCGACCAGCTGGCCGCGGTCCGCGACGACCCGGCGACGGTGGCCCCCGCCGTCGAGGAGCTGCTGCGCTGGCTGTCCATCGTGCACACCGCCATTCCTCGCATCACCACCACCGAGGTGCAGATCGCCGGGACGCCGATCCCGGCCGGGCAGCTGGTGTTCGCGTCACTGCCGTCGGGCAACCGCGACCCCGGGTTCGTCGAGGCGCCCGACACCCTCGACATCGGTCGCGGGGCACCGGGACACCTGGCGTTCGGTCACGGCGTGCACCACTGCCTGGGGGCGCCGCTGGCGCGGATGGAGATGCAGATCGCCTTCCCTGCGCTGCTGCGCCGGTTCCCGGGCCTTGCCCCGGCCGAGGATTTCGACGATGTGCAGTTCCGGTCGTTCCATTTCATCTACGGTCTGAAGTCGTTGGAGGTGACGTGGGAATGAGCGCCGAAACCGGTGGCACCTGGCGGGTGTCGGCCGATCGGGAGCTGTGTATCCAGGCGGGCAACTGCGCGATGGTGGCCGGCGACGTCTTCGATCAGGACGACGACGGCATCGTGGTGGTGCTGGCCGAGCAGGTCTCCGGCGAGCAGGCCGACCGCGCGCGCGAGGCGGTCAGGCTGTGCCCGGCTAGCGCGTTGCGTCTGGCGGCGGACTGACGTCCTCGTGCCCATCGGTGAAGTCGCCGGGTAGGTCGATCACCCCGGAGCGTTCCAGCATCAGCAGGCTGACCAGCGACACCCAGACCGGGAAGGTCATGGTCATCCACATGTTGACGTCGCTGGCCACCAGGACGCTCACCGCCACAAGGTAGGTCGAGTACACCATCCAGCGGGGCATCAGGCCGGTCTTGAGCCAGATGGTCGCCAGCGAGATCATGAACACCGCCGCCATCCGCAGCGCGTAGGTGTTGCTCAGGGTGATCAGTAGTTGCTGACCGAAGGCCACCACCTCGGTGCGGGTGTCGGTGTCGCCGATGTATTCCCTGCTGGCGATCAGCCCGGCACCGACCGACGTCGACGCGAAGATCATCGCCAGGAACAGCAGGCCGCTGCCGAGGAACACCGATGCGAAGAACCTGTCCTCCAACGCGCCGAACGCATCCCGCACGACGCCGATGAACCACAGGAACGCGATCCCCGCGAACGGCATCAGCACCACGGCGATCTTCAGCCGACGGCCCGGGCCGTCGACCCACTGCGAACCCATCTCCGCGCCTTCCGGCAGCGAGATGCGCATCAGCACCAGCGCGGCGCCGAAAAGGAGTGCGAACAGAACCCCCGCGAACGCGGCCGCCCGTGGCGTCCTCAGGCGGTGCAGCGGCTTGTCGGCCGAATGTTTCACCCTCCCATCGTGGCACGGGCGGCGCTCGATATCCGGCGGCTCGCTGTCCGCGATGTCGTCGCCGCATCCCGGGCGGCTGCCGGGTGCCCGAGGATGCCTTGCCGTCCGGGAGAATTCGAACGGCCGATGCCGGCAGATCGGGAGAGCTCCCGGAAACCGGTGCCCGGTTGTCGGCTAGGGCTGACCGGCCAGCAACCGGATCATCAGCCCGTTGGACTCGGCCAGCAACTCGCCATCGGGGTTGCGCAGTTCGGCGTTCACGAATGCCTTGCGCCCCTCGGCTTCCCGCACCCAGCCGCGGGCGGTCAGCGGGGTGTCGATCGGCGTCACCTTGCGGTATTCCACATGCAGGAACGCGGTCCGGCTGATCGGGCGGCCCGCCGCGTGGATCACCATGCCGAAGACCGAGTCGAACAGCAGCGGCAGGACCCCGCCGTGCACGGCGTAGTTGCCGCCCACCGAGAACCGGCTGAACTGCACCTCGAGTTCGACACCGGCGGGCTCGAAGCGCAGCACCCGGTAGGGCGGCATCAGCAGGCTGCCCGCGCCCGGCAGCGACGGTACCCGGTTGGCCGGCCCGACCCCCTCCCGCGCTTCGAACGGGCCGAGCAGGGCGACGAGTTCGTCGGCGAGATCGGCAGCCCGCGCCCAGGTGTCGGCGTCCGGATCGGCCGAGACCGCGAGATCCTGCACCCGTCGCATGGACGCCAGGAATCGGCCGAAACCCGGGCCCGGCTGCGCCGGCTCGAAGTTCGGGAATCCGCCGTGCCTGTCGTAGTCAGGGTCTTCGCTGCGGGGGTCGCCGGCAGGAACACTCACCCGCAGCCACCGAGAACGTCGTGCCGGACGATGGTCTGGTCCCGGCCCGGGCCCACTCCGATGCACGAGACCCTGGCCCCGGCAAGCTCTTCGAGCCGCAGCACGTAGTCGCGCGCCTTGGCCGGCAGATCGTCGAAGGCACGGCACGAGCTGATGTCCTCCCACCAGCCGGGCAGTTCCTCGTAGACGGGCTCGGCGCGGGCGATGTCGGCCTGCGTCATCGGCATCTCGTCGGTGCGTTTGCCGTCGACCGTGTAGCCCACGCAGATCGGCACCGCCTCGAGGCTGGACAGCACGTCGAGTTTGGTCAGGAAGTAGTCGGTGATGCCGTTGACCCGGGTGGCGTAGCGGGCGATCACGGCGTCGAACCAGCCGCAGCGGCGGCGGCGGCCGGTGGTCACCCCGATCTCACCGCCGGTCTTGGCCAGATACTCGCCGTTCCCGTCGAACAGCTCGGTGGGGAAGGGTCCCGATCCGACCCGCGTGGTGTAGGCCTTCAGGATGCCCAGCACGGTGGTGATCCGGGTCGGGCCGATACCCGAACCCACCGAGGCGCCGCCCGCGGTCGGATTCGACGACGTGACAAAGGGATAGGTGCCGTGGTCGACGTCGAGCAGGGTGCCTTGCGAGCCCTCCAGCAGCACCGTCTCGTCGCGTTCCAGGGCCTCGTTGAGCAGCAGCCGGGTGTCGGCGATGCGGTGTCTGAAGCCCTCGGCCTGGGTGAGCAGGCTGTCCACCACCTCGGCCGGGTCCAGCGCCTTGCGGTTGTAGATCTTGACCAGCACCTGGTTCTTGAACTCCAGTGCGCCCTCGATCTTCTCGGCGAGCAGTGTGGGGTCGAGCACGTCGGCGACGCGGATCCCGATGCGTGCGATCTTGTCCTGATAGCACGGCCCGATGCCCCGGCCGGTGGTGCCGATCTTCTTGCTTCCCGCATAGCGCTCGACCACCTTGTCGATGGCCACGTGGTAGGGCATCAGCAGGTGGGCGTCGGCCGAGATGAGCAGGCGGCCGGTGTCGACCCCGCGGTCTTCGAGGCCGCTCAGCTCGGTCAGCAGCACCCCGGGGTCGACGACCACGCCGTTGCCGATCACGTTCGTCACGCCGGGGGTGAGGATCCCCGACGGGATCAGGTGCAGTGCGAAGTTCTCCCCCGTCGGCAGGACCACGGTGTGCCCCGCGTTGTTCCCGCCCTGGTAGCGCACCACCCATTGGACGCGTCCACCGAGCAGATCGGTGGCCTTTCCTTTGCCCTCGTCACCCCACTGGGCGCCGATGAGCACGATTGCCGGCATGGCGTATTCTCCCGCTAACTCCCGAGCATTCTGCCCTCGATGATGTGAGCAGCCGGTGAGCTACCTTATCCGATCGCCATCGGACCTGATCACCGGCCGTTTGCAAGGAGCAGATTGGACCCGTCGCGTGTCGCGGTTGTGTCGTTCGGCAGCCGCCGGCTGCCGCGGGCGCTGCGTGACCTCGTCGTCCTCGACGGCCCCGACTCCCTCGACGAGACCACCGCGGTGGGCCGGGTCGTCGTGATCGGGTCGGCCGCCGACCTCGCGACGGTGCTGACCCGGCTGCTGCGGATCGGGCGGCTCGACGTCGAGGTGGCCCACCTGCGCCGGCCGTGGCGCGCCAGGCGCGCGCGCACCCGCGCCGCCACCCGGGTGCCGCTGATCCGCGACGAAACCGGCACGGTGATCACCGGTGCGGCGCACTGGCTGCCCCCCGACGGCACGCGCACGCTGCGCGGGGAGGCGGTCGTCGACGACGAGTCGCTGTTCGACGGCGAGGTCACCGGCGTGCGCGTCGAGCCGCTGCCGGCCATGCCGGGGTTACGCGCCGCCGTGCTGTCGCCCCGGCGGCGCCGCCGTCGCTGGGTGGCCGGACGCGCCGTCCAGTTGGGCACCACGGGGGCGCTGGTGATCCGCGACGGCACGCCGGGGCCCCGGCCGGTGCGGCGCTCGACGTTCTACCGCCACACCGAGGGCTGGAAGCGGGTGACCGGCACGTAGCGTGAGGAGGTGAGCGTTCACCCGCTGCACCAGTCGGTGCGGCCCAGCCCCATCTTCCTGGCCCTCGTCGCGGTCACCGCGATCGGTGGGGTGCTGGCATGGCTGTCGGCGGCCCAGGCGCGCCCGCTGGCCTACGTCGGGGTGTTCGTGTTCGTGGTGTTCGGCTGGCTGGTGTCGCTGTGCCTGCACGAGTTCGGGCACGCCTACACCGCCTGGCGGTTCGGGGATCGGGACGTCGCGGTGCGCGGCTACCTCACACTCAACCCGCTGAAGTACTCCCACCCGTTGCTGTCGCTGGCCCTGCCGGTGCTGTTCATCGCACTGGGCGGTTTCGGGCTGCCGGGCGGGGCGGTGTACGTGCGGACCGGTTTCATGAGCCGCCGCCGGCAGACGCTGGTCAGCCTGGCCGGGCCCGCGGTCAACCTGGCGTTCGCGGTGGTGCTGCTGACGCTGACCCGCCTGTTGTACGGCCCGGCCCACTCGGTGTTCTGGGCGGGCGTGGCCTTCCTGGGGTTTCTGCAGGTCACTGCGCTGCTGCTGAACATCCTGCCGATCCCGGGCCTGGACGGCTACGGCGCGCTGGAGCCCCACCTGAGCCCGCAGACCCGGCGCGCGGTCGCGCCCGCCAAGCAGTGGGGCCTGTTCATCCTGGTGCTGCTGCTGTTCTCGCCGCAGCTCAATCAGTGGTTCTTCGGGGCGGTGTACTGGCTCTTCGACCTGTCCGGGGTTCCCCCGGCGCTGTCCATCGACGGCGGCCGGCTGACCCGCTTCTGGTCGGCCTTGCTGTAGTCCGCACGCGGCTGGTAGACCGCGCGGGCCGCCGCCAGCTTCTGGTGCCGCAGCCGTTCGACGACGTCCGGTGCGAAACCGCGTCCCACCGGACGCGCGGGCACCGTGGCCGGATCGTCGACCAGCGTCCAGCCCGACCCGAGATCGATCAGCGAGCGGTGTTTGGTGGCGTAGTAATCCGGGCTGACCGCCAGCGCGACGCCGCAGGCACCGCCCGCCGCGGCGACCATGTGGGGATGGAACCGGGTCGAGATCCACGTCTGATCGGCCGAGACGGGCAGTCCCCGGTCCCACACGTCGACGAACGGATAGAACCGGGCACCCGGCAGCTCGTGCTCGATGAGCGCGTAGACCTCGCGATCGACCCGGGGAATCCCCTCCACCACGCAGACGTCGTTGCCGCTGACCCGCCACCGGTCCAGCATCGACAGCACCGCTCCGGCGACGGCCGAGTTGCCGATGTCGCTCATGTCGGACTGCAGGCACACCATCACCTCCGGCGGCCGTTCGTCGGGCCAGACCTCGCTGGCCCGGACCACCCGCTGCCGCCCGAGGCCCAGGAAGGCATCGTCGATGCCGGCGTCGATGCCCAGCAGCTGCGCCGATTCGGCGTCGCGGACATCGACCACCGCGAACCGGCCGGCCAGGGCGCGCAGCAGCGGCGCCGATCCGGGCACCTCCGGGGTCAGCCCCTGGCCCGTCATCGCCGCCCGCGCACCGGCGTGCCGGGCCGCGGCGGCCGCCCCGGCCAGCAACCCGATGTGGCGCGGCCAGATCGCGTTGACGTAGCCGCCGCCCACCACGTGCACCACGTCGACCCGGTGCAGGGCCATGATGCCGCGGTGCCAGCGGGGCGCCATCCCGGGGTTGGCCACGGCATGCTGCACCCAGGAGGCCACCTCCCAGGCGTCGTCGCTGGGCGCCTCCCAGCACAGCCGCCACAGCGTGTCGGTGAACCTGACCCTCGGATGGGCGTCACCGAACAGCATCTGCGCCGGGCCGGGTGAATGGGTGTCGACCCAGACCGTGGCGTGCGGGGCGACCTGCGCCAGATGGCTGAGCCACCCGTCCAGGATCAGCTCGTCGCCGAAGTTCGGAAAGCCGGCCGTGGCCACCAGGTAATACACAGGCGATTCCCAGGACGTGGCCATCCGGAGATGGTAGCCAAGGCCGGACGGGGCCGCCCCCTTGCCATATATGCGAAATTCCGCATATATTTCTGTTCATGGGAGCCGGACACGACCACAGCCACGGCGATGCCCGCGCCTCCCGGATGGTCATCGCGGCGGGAGTCCTGACCGTCTTCTTCGTCGTCGAGCTGACCACCGCGCTGGCGATCAACTCGATCGCGCTGCTGGCCGACGCCGGGCACATGCTCACCGACCTGGTGGCCATGTTCATGGGTCTCACCGCGGTGCTGCTGGCCAAACACGGCGGCGCATCGCCGTCGCGGACCTACGGCTGGCACCGCGCCGAGGTGTTTACCGCCGTCGCCAACGCGGCTCTGCTGCTCGGAGTCGCCGGCTTCATCCTCTACGAGGCCGTCGAGCGGATCGGAGACGCCCCGGAGGTTCCCGGCGTGCCGATGATCGTCGTCGCGCTGGCGGGCCTGCTCGCCAACGCCGTGGTGGTGCTGCTGCTGCGGTCACACTCCGAGAAGAGCCTGGCGGTCAAGGGTGCCTACATGGAGGTGGTGGCCGACACGGTCGGCAGCGTCGGGGTGCTGATCGCCGGGGTCGTCACGGTCACCACCGGCTGGCCCTACGCCGACGTCGTCGTCGGGGTGCTGGTCGCACTGTGGGTGCTGCCCAGGGCGATCGCGCTGGCCCGCGCCGCGCTGCGGATCCTGTCCGAATCCTCCCCCAGCCACATCGACGTCGAGGAACTGCGCACCGCGCTCAGCGCGGTCGAGGGGGTGACCGAGGTGCACGACCTGCACGTGTGGACGCTGGTGCCGGGAAAGGACATGGTCACCGCGCACCTGACCAGCAGGCGCGAAGCGGCGCTGGTCCTCGACGACGCGCGCGCCGTACTCAGCGCCCGCGGCCTGGATCACTCGACCGTCCAGGTGGAACCGCCCGACGCCGCCGCCGCCTGCGAGTGCGAGAACAGCAACTGGTGAGTCAGCCGAGCCCGAGTTCGGCGCGCGCTGCCGGATCGCAGTCGTCGAGCAGATCCAGGCAGCGCTGGTACTCATCGCGTTCGCCGATGGAATCGGCGGCGCGGGCCAGCGCCGCGACGCAGCGCAGGAAGCCCTGGTTGGGTTCGTGCGCGAACGGCACCGGCCCGAACCCCTTCCAGCCGTTGCGGCGCAGCTGGTCGAGGCCCCGGTGATAACCGGTGCGGGCGTAGGCGTAGGCGGTGACCGCCTTGTCGTCGTCGAGGGCGTCCTCGGCGAGCGTGGCCCAGGCGACCGATGCCGACGGGTGCGCGGCGGCCACGATGGCCGGGTTCTCCGCTGCGTCCAGTTCGGCCTCGGCGGCCGGATCGCCGGGCAGTAGCACTGGTTCTGGTCCGAGCAGGTCACCCATCCGAGTCATGGACCCCATTGTGCCGTGCGGGCGCGGGCGGCAGGCACGGCGGATGGCTAAGCTTCGGCGGTACCGTCGGTGCGGTAGGCACCAGGGAGGACTACAGCAGGGATGTCGAACCCCGAAGGGCCCGATCGCCCGGACGAGACCGCCGAGGAGGTGGCCGTCGGCCACGCTCAGGAACCCCAGGACGGTTCCGGACACGGCGGCGACGGCACCGAAGTCACCGAGGTGCTGCCCAGGCCGGATCCCGAGCACGAACCGACCACCGAGATCATGGTGCCGGCCGATCCGAACGCCGTGGACCCGGTCGCGGAGCCCGGTGAGCGCCGGTTCACCGCGCCGTCCGGGTTCGACGCCGGCTCCACGCAGATCATCCGCCGGACCCCGGACCCCGCCACCGAGTCGTTCGCGGTGACCGACCCGTCGGCCAGCCCGACCGAGGTGTTCGCCGCCCACAAGCCCGCCGGCCCGCAGCTGATCCCGCCGCGCGGCGAGGTCCCCAAGCCGCCGGGCAAGCGGCGCAGCTGGGGTTGGGTGGTGGCGGTCGTGATCATCGTCGCCGCGCTGGCGGCCATCGCGGTCCTGGGCACCCTGCTGCTGACCCGTAACTCGGCCCCCGCGATGTCGCAGGAGGACATGGTGCGGTCCACCATCGAGGACTTCGACGTCGCAGTGCAGAACGGCGATCTGGCCACGCTGCGCAGCATCACCTGCGGGGCGACCAGGGACAGCTACGTCCGCTACGACGACAAGGCCTGGGCGGACACGCACGCCCGGGTCGCGGCGGCCAAGCAGTATCCGGTGGTCGCCAGCATCGACCAGGTGGTGATCAACGGCGACCACGCCGAGGCCAACGTCACGACGTTCATGGCGTTCGCACCGCAGACCCGCTCGACGCGAAGCTTCGACCTGCAGTTCCGCGACGACCACTGGAAGATCTGTCAGGCGCCGACGGGCTGACTCCGGGCCTTAACAGCAGCTCTTCACGGCGAAACCCACGTTGTGCAGGCGATCACTCGCACTTTCGCTGCACAACGTGGGTTTCGACGCGGTAAGACTCGGCGTTCGGCTCAGGCCGACACGGAGCGACCCGCGCTGTGCAGGTCCTGGCAGGCCTCGACGACCCGCTCACTCATCGACGCCTCTGCCTTCTTGAGGTAGCTGCGCGGGTCGTAGACCTTCTTGTTACCCACCTCGCCGTCGATCTTCAGCACGCCGTCGTAGTTGCTGAACATGTGACCGGCCAGCGGTCGGGTGAACGCGTACTGGGTGTCGGTGTCGACGTTCATCTTGACCACGCCGTACTTGAGCGAGTCCTCGATCTCGGACTTCAGCGACCCCGAACCGCCGTGGAAGACGAAATCGAACGGCTTGGAGCCCTCCGCCAGCCCGAGCTTGGCGGAGGCCACCTTCTGGCCCTCGGCCAGCACCTCGGGCTTGAGCACCACGTTGCCCGGCTTGTACACGCCGTGCACATTGCCGAACGTGGCGGCCAGCAGGTACTTGCCGTGCTCGCCCGCGCCGAGCGCCTCGATGGTCTTCTCGAAGTCCTCGGGCGTGGTGTAGAGCTTGTCGTTGATCTCGGCCTCGACACCGTCCTCTTCGCCGCCCACGACGCCGATCTCGATCTCCAGGATGATCTTGGCGGCCGCGGCCTGCTTGAGCAGCTCCTGCGCGATCGACAGGTTCTCGTTGATCGGCACCGCCGATCCGTCCCACATGTGCGACTGGAACAGCGGGTTCCGTCCCTTGGCCACCCGCTCGGCGGAGATCGCCAGCAGCGGACGCACGTAGGTGTCCAGCTTGTCCTTGGGGCAGTGGTCGGTGTGCAGCGCGACGGTGATCGGGTACTTCTCGGCGATCACGTGCGCGAACTCGGCGAGCCCCACCGCGCCGGTCACCATGTCCTTGACCCCCAGGCCGGACGCGAACTCCGCACCGCCCGTGGAGAATTGGATGATGCCGTCGGAGCCGGCGTCGGCGAATCCCTTGATGGCGGCGTTCAGGCTCTCCGATCCGACGCAGTTGATGGCCGGGAACGCGAACGAGTGCTCCTTGGCGCGGCCCAGCATCTCGGCATAGACCTCGGGCGTGGCGATGGGCATCTGTCTTCCTCTCGACTGGCCGGCTTTGCACGCAGTATCTCAAGAACGGCCCGACCGCACACGGTTAGCACCATCCGGTACCGGGCCCGGCCCCCGTCAATCGCTGCCGGGGCCGCGATGTGGAGGACCTATCCGACAGTAGACCCGCTCCCGCGCATGCGGGAGCCGCCCGCCCGCCCCGGTACCCTCGGAGCCGTGGTCGTCGACAATCTCGCGCTGATGCCCGATTTCCTGGACCCGATCGCCCTGCTCGGCTACTTCGGCACCTGGGCCCTGGTCGGGTTGCTCGTGGTCGTCTTCGTCGAGTCCGGCGTGCTGTTCCCGGTGCTGCCGGGCGATTCGCTGCTGTTCGTGGCGGGGATGCTCGCCGCAGGCACCGCAGCAGCCGCCCAGGACGGCAGCGTGCAGGCCAATTTCCAGTTGTGGCAGCTGTTGGTGTTCATCCCGATTGCCGCGATCCTCGGCGGCCAGGTCGGTTACTGGATCGGTCGCAACATCGGCACCGCCATGTTCAAGCCCAATGCCCGCTTCCTCAAGCAGCGCTATCTCGACGAGGCGCATCTGTTCTTCGAGCAGCGTGGACCGTTCGCGATCGTGATCGCCCGGTTCGTCCCGATCGTGCGCACGCTGGCACCGATCACCGCGGGCGCGGCCAAGATGAACTACGCGGTCTTCACGCTCTACAACGCCGTCGGCGCGGCGATCTGGGGCATCGGCCTGACCCTGCTCGGCTACTGGCTGGGCCGATTCGAGATCATCCAGAAGCTGCTCGAGCCGATCGTCATCGTGATCGTCGTGCTCTCGGTGCTGCCGATGCTCATCGAGTGGTACAAACGGCGCAAAGTCGCCAGGCAGGCCGGTGGCGCGACGGAGGCGGAGCCGACCACCTAGCCGCCGGGCCGGGACCGCTCGAGCGCCCGGATCAGGCTCGCGGCGTCCCACGGACCCTTGTGCCGCTTGCCGTTGACGAACAGCGTCGGTGTTGCGTTGAGATCCATCGCCTCGGCGTCCTCGGCGTCGTCGGTCACCCGGTGCAGCACCTTCGACGAGTGCACCCGCACATCCTGGTCGAACTGCTCGATGTCGCATCCGGCCCTCACCGCGTAGCGGTACATGTCCGACCACTCCAGGTCGTCCTGGTGCTCGAACAACTCGTGCGCCATCTCCCAGAACCTGCCCTGCAGGGCGGCCGCCTCACTGGCCCGTGCCGCGTCGAACGCCCGCGGATGGGCCCGCTCCAGCGGGAAGTGCCGCCACACATCGCGCAGGTCGTCGCCGAAGTGGTCGCGCACCTCGTCGATCGCGCCGGTGGCGCGGCTACAGAACGGGCACTCGAAGTCGCCGTACTCGACCAGGGTCAGTGGCGCATCGTTGCGCCCGCGGATGTGGTCACGGTCGGGATCCACCGGACGAAGCAGCGTCAACCCGACCGGCTCGGGCGGGCTGAGCCAGTCGGTGATACGGAAGATCGCCCAGCCCAGCGCGAAGGCGATGATCGACGCGGACAGCACGCCGATCCGCGCCTGGTCCTGCCTGCCGGGCTCGGAGATCGCGATGTCGACGATGAACAGCGAGATCGTGAACCCGATTCCCGACAGTGCCGCACCACCGGCGATGCGGCGCAACGTCAGCCCGGGCGCAAGTACGCCCATCCCGGAGCGCGCCATCAACCAGGTGGCGGCGGTGATGCCGACGAACTTCCCCACCACCAGGCCCGCCACGATGCCCCAGGTCAGCGGCGAGCGCAGCGCCGTGGCCAGGCTCTCGGCGTCCAGCCGGACACCGGCGTTGACGAGGGCGAACAGCGGCAGGATGCCGAACGACACGATCGGGCCGACCGCCGTCTGCAGCCGTTCGTTGATCGAGATCGATGCCCGCAGCGACCGGCTGGCCTCCCGGGCGTACTGGGAGTTCGGCGACTGACGGAACGCCCTGATCTGCTCGACGGCGCGTTCCACCGGCCGGCGTTCCGGCGTGAACACCGGGATCGACAGCGCCACCGCGACACCGGCCAGTGTCGGGTGGACACCCGCCAGGTACAGAGCGATCCACAGCGCCACCCCCAGTACGGCGTAGGCCGGCCCGCGGGCCACCCGGACGAAACGCACCAGCGCGAGCGCAACGATCAACACGATAGCGACCACCAGCGGGATCACCTGGATGCTGTCGGAGTAGAACAACGCGATCGCGCCGAGCGCGCCGACGTCGTCGACCACCGCCAGGGTCAGCAGGAACAGCCGCACCCGCGCCGGGAACTTGGGTTTGATGATGGCCAGCGCGCCGACCAGGAAAGCCGTGTCGGTGGAGATCACCACGCCCCAGGCTTGCGCGTTCTCCCCGGTGGAGTTGAACAGCAGAAACACCACGGCCGGCAGCACCAGACCGGCCGCAGCCGCGACCACCGGCACCGCGGCGCGTGACCGGTCGGTCAACTCGCCGATGGTGAATTCGCGGGTCACCTCCAGCCCGACGATGAAGAAGAAGAACGTCATCAGCGCGTCGTTGACGACGTGCTTGACGGACATCTCGAAGTGCGCGTCACCGAAGCCGATCGCCATGTGGGTTTCCAGCAGCTGCGAATAGCTCTGCGCCCAAGGCGAATTCGCCCACAGAATGGCGAAGACGGTACAGGCCAGCAGTAGGGCGGCCGCGGTGTTGTCCGATGTCTTGGTGGCCTTGCTGCCCCGGATCAGCCGCGACGGGAGCAGCGGGAACCCCCGTGGGGCAAGCTGCTCAGCCACCGGCGCCGGTCTCGGGGGAATCCGATTCGTCGCCCGCGACGGCACCCGATTCGTCGCCCGCGACGGCACCCGATTCGTCGCCCGCGACGGCACCCGATTCGTCGCCCGCGACGGTGTGCGCGGCTTCCATCAGCATCCATCCCGCCAGCTGGACCGACAGGTCGCGCTCCGGGATCGCCGATGAGCTCACCGCACCGTCGACCACCTCGGCGTGCTTGGCCGTCGTGGTCGGCAACTCGGCGTCACGTTCCCAGAACGCACCGAACAGCGGCAGACCCTCGGCCGTCTGCCGGTTGTCCCACGCGGCCCGAGCCGACGCCAGCACCAGTTCCCGCGCGGTTTCCCGCGCCGTCTCGTCGGCGGCCACCCGCCTGGGCAACGTCGTGACGACGAGCGCCAGGTAGCGCGCCAGGATGCCGTGGAACAGCCCGCCGTCCCCGCCGCCCGCGCCACGGATGACCCCGTCGGGCGCCATGTGCTCGGCGACCGCCCCGACCAGTCGGTGCACCCGCTCGGCGTGCTCGTGGCCGGTGTCGTCGATACGTGCGGCCAATTCGGTCTCCAGCCCGAGCACCACACCCTGGCAGTAGGTGTACTGCGCACGCACCAGCGAGCCGGCCTTGATGCCGTCGAAGACGAGGTGGGTCTCCGGGTCGATCAGGGTTTCGTCGATCCATTCGGCCATCTGCTGGGCCCTTCTCAGCCGGTCGTCGTAACGGGCCAGGAAGATGCCTGCGGGCCCGTTGGCGGGCGCGTTGAAAAACTGGTCCTGCTTGCGCCACGGGATCCCGCCGCCGTCCTCGGGCACCCACGCGGTGATGAACTGCTCGGAGAGCTTCTTCAGCGCCTTGGGTCTGCTCACCCCGGCCAGTCGGCCGGCCCGCTCCAGGGCCAGCGCCAGCCAGGCCATGTCGTCGTAGTAGCTGTTGGTCCAGGATCCGAGGTTGCGCCAGTGGTGGCCGCGGATCTGCCGGGCGATCGAGCCGAGACGCTCCGGTGTGGGATCGCGTAGCTGCGCGTCGACCAGATTGTCCAGCAGGTGGGCCTGCCACCAGTAGTGCCAGGTGGCGAACCGGCGGTAGCGTCTCGCGGCGGGCCACGCCACCACCCCGAGTTGGGTCCCCGGCATACCCCACAACCTGCGAAGATGCCGTTTGGTGATGGCGGCCTCGGCACTGGCCGCGCGGTTGGCCCACATCTGATCCATGGTGTTGATCCTGCCTTACCGACAGCTCCATGGGTATGAGACATTTGTGTTTCATATGAGCTATAGTCGTCTCATGTCTCGTGAGCAGTTGCTGCGTGCGGCGGCCGACTACCTCGGCCGCCGCCCGAACGCGACCCAGGACGAGATCGCCGGCGCCGTCGGCGTCAGCCGAGCCACCCTGCACCGGCACTTCGCCGGCCGGGCGGCCCTGATGACGGCGCTCGAGGACCTGGCCATCACCGAGATGCGCGAGGTGCTGGCAGCCGTACGACTGGACGAGGGACCGGCCACCGACGCGCTGCAGCGACTGGTGTCGGCCTGCCGGCCGGTGTCGCCCTATCTGGCGCTGCTCTACAGCCAGAGCCAGGATCTCGACCCCGACGCCACGGTCGAGGCATGGGACGACGTCGACGGCCAGATCAGCACCCTGTTCGCCCGCGGGCAGCGCGACGGCGAGTTCCGTCCGGAGCTACCCGCCGCCTGGCTGACCGAGATGTTCTACAGCGTGGTCTGCGGGACCGCCTGGGCCATCCAGGTGGGCCGCGTGGCCGCCCGTGATTTCGACCGACTCATCATCGAACTACTAATCAATGGAGTGAAGACCTCATGACCCGGCGCTGGCTTGCTCTCGGCGTCCTGACCACGGCCATCCTGATCATCGGGGTGGACGGCACCGTTCTGGCGCTGGCGACCCCGTTCATCAGTGCCGACCTGTCGGCCACCGGCACCCAGCTGCTCTGGATCGGTGACATCTACTCGTTCGTGCTGGCCGCGCTGCTGATCACCATGGGCAGCCTCGGCGACCGGATCGGACAGAAGAGGCTGCTGCTCTGGGGCGCAACGGCATTCGCGATCATCTCGGCGGCGTCCGCGTACGCGGACTCGGCGCAGATGCTGATCGTGATGCGCGCCCTGCTGGGCGTCGCGGGTGCGACGCTGACCCCGGCCACCCTGGCGCTGATCCGCGGGCTGTTCGCCGACCAGCGCGAACGCAGCATCGCGGTCGGGATCTGGGCCGCGGCCTTCTCCGCGGGCGCGGCGCTGGGCCCCGTGGTCGGCGGCCTGCTGCTCGAGCACTTCTGGTGGGGCTCGGTGTTCCTGATCAACATCCCGGTCATGGTGGTGCTGATCGTCGGCGGCATCGTGTTGCTGCCCGAGCACCGCAACCCGCAGCCGGGGCCGTGGGACCTGCCCAGCGTCGGCCTGTCCATGGTCGGCATGGTGGGCGTGGTCTACGCCATCAAGGAGGGTTTCACCGGTGCGGCGCACGGCGTGCCGACCGATGCGGTCGTCGCGGCGCTCCTCGGCGCCGGCGCGCTGGCGGTGTTCGTCAGGCGCCAGCTTCGGCTGCGCGCACCGCTGATCGACGTCCGGCTGTTCGCCAACCCGGTGTTCACCGGCGTGGTCGTCGCCGACCTGCTGTCCGTGCTCGGGTTGTCGGGTCTGGTGTTCTTCCTGTCGCAGTACTTCCAGCTGGTCCACGGCTATGGGCCGCTGCAGGCCGGGCTGGCCGAGTTGCCTGCCGCGGTGACCGCCACCGTGTTCGGCGTCGTCGCCGGCCTGGCGGTGCGCCACTTCTCGCACCGGGCGGTGCTGACCGCCGGGCTGGCGCTCGTCGGCGTCGCGATGGCCGCGCTGATGGCGGCGTTGACGTTCCTCGGCCCGGTCACGCCCTATCCCCCGCTGGGCCTGGCCCTGTTCGTCGTCGGGGTCGGCCTCGGTCTGGCGTTCACCGCGTCCAGCGACGTGATCCTGGCCTCGGTGCCCAAGGAGCGGGCCGGCTCGGCGGCCGCGGTCTCCGAGACCGCCTACGAACTCGGTATGGCGCTGGGCATCGCCACGCTCGGCTCGATCGTCACCGCGGTGTACCGGACCGTGGCCGTCGCCCCGGGCGTCCCCGCCGGGGTGGCCGCGCAGGCGCGCGACTCGCTGCCCAACGCGATCCACGCGGCCGGGCAACTGCCGGCGAACCAGTCGGCCGAGTTGATCGCCGCCGCCCGCGACGCGTTCACCGGCGGTCTGGCCATCGCATCCGGCGTCGGCGCGGTCCTGCTGCTGACCTCGGCGGTGGCCGTCTGGCTGCTGCTGGGCCGCCGCCCGTCACCAGGCGCGGCCGAGGTCGGCGTGCTGGCGGATCCAGGCGTGCATGGCGATCCCCGCGGCGACGGCGGCGTTGAGGCTGCGCGTGGAGCCGAACTGTGCGATCGACACCGTCGCCTGGGCACCGGTTTTCGCCTCGGCGGTGATCCCCGGTCCCTCCTGTCCGAAGACCAGCAGACAGTCCCGCGGGAGCGTGACGTCCTCGATGCGTGACGCCCCGGGGACGTTGTCGACCGCGACGACGGCCAACCCGGCCGCCGCGGCGAAGTCGAGCAGTTCGTCGGTGTTGTCGTGGTGGCACAGCCGCTGGTAGCGGTCGGTCACCATGGCGCCCCGCCGATTCCATCGCCGGCGGCCGACGATGTGCACGGTGTGTACCGCGAATGCGTTCGCGGTGCGCACCACCGCACCGATGTTGGCGTCGTTGCCGAAGTTCTCGATCGCGATGTGCAGCGGGTGCCGGCGCCCGTCGATGTCGGTGATGATCGCCTCGCGGGTCCAATACCGGTAAGCGTCAACGACATTGCGGGTGTCCCCGGCACGCAGCAGCTCATGGTCGTGGCGCGGGTCGTCGGGCCACGGCCCCTGCCAGGGGCCCACCCCGACGCCCTCGCCCCACTCGGTCGGCCCGGGAAGCTCAGTCATCCACGGTCCAGAGTGCATTGATCTCGCCCGTGACGGCGGCGAGCGCGATCGCGGCCGGCTGCGCGGCTACCCGCACCGGAACTCAGGTGCGGTCACGGCCCCTGCCCACGACTCTTGTCAACGCGCGCAGCATGTTCCGCGGCACCATGCGTCCGCCGGTGGTCAGCACCTTGTACTGCAGGCCCGGGACGATCACGACCCTGCCCTTGGCAACGTCAGCCATCGTCTCGCGTACCACGTCGTCGACCTCGAGCCACAGGAACGACGCGGTGCCGGCCATGTCGATGCCGGCGCGCTCGTGGAACTCGGTGCGGACGAAACCCGGGCACAGCGCGTGCACGCCGACGCCGGTACCCCTCAGCCCGTTGGCCAGCCCCTCGGAGAACGACACCACCCACGCCTTGGACGCCGAGTACGTCGATCCGCGTCCGGGCACCAGGCCGGCCACGCTGGCCACGTTGAGCACGGTGCCGCGGCCGGCGGCCAGCATCGCGGGCAGCGCGGCGTGGGTCAGCTGCATGACCGCGGTGACGTTGACGTCCAGCTGCGCCTGCAGCTGGACGAAATCAGTCGTCCAGAACTCCCCGGACGTGCCGAACCCGGCATTGTTGACCAGCACGTCCACCCCGGCCCGCACCCGCTCCGCGACGGCCTCCCGGTCGTCGGCCACCGCCAGGTCCGCCGGGAGCACCTCGACGTGGGCGCCGGCTTCGTCGTGCAGTTCGGCCGCCAGCCGGGCCAGGCGCTCCTCGTCGCGAGCGACCAGCACCAGGTCGTAGCCGTCGACGGCGTAGCGGCGCGCGAACCCCTCACCGAGCCCGGACGTCGGTCCGGTGATGAGGGCGACGGGGCGGGACATGCCCCAGAGGATACTTATCGCTGATAGTTGGGTGACTGCCGACCGCTACGCGCGGGCGGCTGGCCGGGGTGCATCGGCTCCGGCCGCGGCGGCGCGGCTTCGGGCCTGCCGGGTTCCGGCCGCAGGGCACCCGGTCGCCCCGGCTGATCGCCCATCGCGGGGCCCAGCTCGGCCGTGCCGGCGGGTGCGGGCGTCAGCGGACGGCTCGGCGATCCGCTGCGGCGCGCGATCGGCTGCCCGGACACCGCCGTGGGCATCGGCGGCAGCACCCGCAACAGATCGTTGAACTGACGCACCGTGCGCAGGCCCTCGTCCCACTGCGCGCGGGTGCAGCTGACGGGCATGCTGACCAGCGTCCAGTTCTGTTCGTTCCACATGATCTCGGCGCAGTCCGGCGCGGTGTGGGCGAAGGTGACCATCCGGCGGTCGCAGGCGCGCCGGGCGGCGTCGAGGTTGGTCGAATACACCATCCGCGGTCCGATGGCCCCGAGCAGCCAGATGTCGCTCTCCCTGGGCTCCTTGATGCCCTTCAGCCGCATGTCGACCACGACGTTGGTACCGACCTTGCGGTGCAGCGCGATGACGGTCGCGACGTCCTCGAGGTCGAAGATGAAGACCGCCTCGCCGCGGATCTGGCCGAGCACCACGTTGCGGGCCGTCACGTCGCCCACCGTGGACATCACGCCACGCTTCCAGCGCTTGAGGATGTCGGTGGATTCGGTCTCGTAGTCGAACCCGTGCGACTTGGCCCAGGACTTGCGGCGACGGCCCAGACCGCGGCGTCGGTCGAGATCGATGTACAGCAGCACGCCCGCACCCACGAAGCAGAGTGCGGACAGCGTGAACCAAAGCGGGACCATTGCGGCCTAGCCTATCTGCTCAGTCGGCCGAACCCCGAACTTCAGCAGGTCACGACCGCGTCACAGCACCGACTGCGCACTCCGATCAGAAGACGCGCCCGGGTGTGGGTGGAGCCGCGACGATGCCGGGCAGGACGAAGGTACGCACGAAGCGGCGCACGGTGTCGGGATCATCGGCCCCCGGGACAACGTCCATCAGCAGCGAAAGGGCCACGCTGAGGACGTATCTTCCGACGTCTACGGGGTCCAGCCCGGGGCGGAGGCGGTCGCGGAACAGCTCGAACAGCTGCTCGTAGAGCCCGCTGACCTTCACCCTCAGGGCATCCGAGTTCGCGAGCATGCTCGCCACCCCGTGCTCGGCGCCGGAGGACAACAACGTGAGCAGCGGGTCACGGCTGACGACGGTCGTCACGAAGACCAGCGACTCGGTGATCAGGCCGCAGACGTCGTCCGTGGGTATCAACTCCTGCACCACCTGACCGACATATCGGTCCATGACCTCGGCCGCCACCGCCACGACGAGCTCGTCGCGCCCGCTGAAATGCCGGTACAGCACGGTTCGGGTGACGCCCGCGCTTCGGGCCACCTCGGCCATCGTCACGTCCAGACCGCGTTCGGCGAAGAGCCGTCCGGCGGCGTCGACCAATGCCTGTCGCGCCTGGATGGGACTGTTCCCGCCGCCCGCCGGACGTCCCCGGCGCCGGGGAGCGTCGCGATCCGGAATAGTTGACATGTGATCCTGACTGTATATTATTTTGCCATGGGCAGCGCGCCGGCGACTTCACGATACGAGCAGGTCAGCGTGGGGCTACGGGCACTGACACGGATCTTCGGACTCACCTTCCGCCACGACCAGATCTTCGAAGCCGTCATCGCGTTCGGATATCCCACGCTGGCGCGTGAATTCGAGAAGCTGAGAAGACTCCCCGAAGGGCGCCGACTGCTGCGCGACAAGCCCGACCTGATGAGCAAGCTCGGCGACGACGAGTACCTCGCCGCCCTTCCCCCCGGTTCACTCGGGGCCGCCTACCGCGACTTCCTGCGCCAGCACCGGCTCGACGCCGGGGTGTTCGATGCGGCCGGCGTGATCCAGCCGGTCATCGAACGCAACGGCTGGGACCCCGACTTCGGCTACATGATCGCCCGCGGTACCGCGCTGCACGACATGTTCCACGTGCTCGGCGGATACGGCCCGGACCCGGGCGGCGAGATCGGCAACCTGGGCTTCCATCACGGTCAGCTCGGCCACTGCCGGACCACCGCGGTGTTCGGGCTGATCCTGTGCGCGATCGTCGGGGGCGCGTCCTGGCGGCGCAAGCGCGGCTACTGGCACGAGGCGGTCGAGCGGGGGCGTGCGGCCAGGAACCTGATGGCCGCCCCCTACGAGGAACTGCTCGCACGTCCCCTGAGCGAGGTGCGCGCCGACCTCGACATCGCCCCGGCGGCGGTCGCCCACCCCGACGGACACTTCTTCACGAGCTGGCAGCTGCCGTCGATGGACGGCTCCGGTTACGAGCCCTGGGACTACGAGGCGACGCTGACCCCCACCGCATAGCGCGAACCCGCGTCCCTCCCCTATCGCCGAAATGGCATTCCAGCAGGCGTGCACTCGCACTTTCGCCGCCGGAATGCCATTTCGGCGGGCATCAGCCCAGGACGAGCGACTCGCCGTCGTCGGCCAGGTTGACCGGCACCGCGTCGCCGTCGTGCACCTTGCCGGCCAGCAGCAGCTTGGCCAGCTGGTCACCGATGGCCTGCTGGACCAGCCGCCGCAACGGCCGCGCGCCGTAGAGCGGATCGAACCCACGCTCGGCCAGCCACTTCTTGGCCGGCAGCGACACCTCCAGGGTGAGCCTGCGCTGCGCCAGCCGCTTGTCCAGCTGCTGGAGCTGGATGTCGACGATCTCGACCAGCTCGTCGGCGGACAGCGGGTCGAAGACGATGACGTCGTCGAGCCGGTTGATGAACTCCGGCTTGAACGCCGCGCGCACCGCCGCCATCACCTGTTCCTCGGTGCCGCCGGCGCCGAGATTGGACGTCAGGATCAGGATCGTGTTGCGGAAGTCCACCGTGCGGCCCTGGCCGTCGGTCAACCTGCCCTCGTCGAGCACCTGCAGCAGCACGTCGAACACGTCCGGGTGGGCCTTCTCGATCTCGTCGAACAGGATCACCGTGTAGGGCCGCCGCCGCACCGCCTCGGTCAACTGACCGCCCTGGTCATAGCCGATGTAGCCGGGAGGCGCACCGACCAGGCGGGCCACCGAGTGCTTCTCGCCGTACTCGCTCATGTCGATGCGAACCATCGCGCGCTCGTCGTCGAACAGGAACTCCGCCAGCGCCTTGGCCAGCTCGGTCTTGCCGACACCGGTCGGGCCGAGGAACATGAACGAGCCGGTCGGCCGGTTCGGGTCCGCGACTCCGGCCCGCGACCGGCGCACCGCATCGGACACCGCCTGCACGGCCTTCTTCTGGCCGATGACACGGTGGCCCAGCTCGTCCTCCATGCGCAGCAGCTTGGCGCTCTCACCCTCCAGCATCCGGCCGGCGGGGATGCCGGTCCACGCCGACACCACGTCGGCGATGTCGTCGGGCCCGACCTCCTCCTTGAGCATCACGTCCTCGCGGGCCTCGGCGTGCGGCAGCGCCGCGTCGAGCTTCTTCTCCACCTCGGGGATCCGGCCGTAGCGCAGCTCGGCGGCCTTGGCCAGGTCACCGTCGCGTTCGGCCCGGTCGGCCGCACGGCGCAGATCCTCCAGCTGCTCCTTGAGCTCGCGGACGACATCGATGGCGCCCTTCTCGTTCTGCCAGCGGGTGGTCAGCTCGGCCAGCTTCTCCTTCTGGTCGGCCAGCTCGGCGCGCAGCTTCTCCAGCCGGTCCCTGGAGGCGGCGTCCTCCTCCTTCTCGAGCGCCATCTCCTCGATCTCGAGGCGACGCACCAGGCGCTCGACCTCGTCGATCTCGACCGGCCGGGAGTCGATCTCCATCTTCAGCCGGCTGGCGGCCTCGTCGACCAGGTCGATGGCCTTGTCCGGCAGGAAGCGCGCGGTGATGTAGCGGTCGGACAGCGTCGCCGCTGCGACCAGCGCCGAGTCGGTGATGCGCACGCCGTGGTGCACCTCGTAGCGGTCCTTCAGACCGCGCAGGATGCCGACGGTGTCCTCCACCGACGGCTCGCCGACGAGCACCTGCTGGAAGCGGCGTTCCAGCGCGGCGTCCTTCTCGATGTACTTGCGGTACTCGTCGAGTGTGGTGGCACCGACCAGGCGCAGCTCGCCACGGGCCAGCATCGGCTTGATCATGTTGCCGGCGTCCATCGCACCTTCGCCGGTCGCGCCCGCGCCGACGATGGTGTGCAGCTCGTCGATGAAGGTGATGATCTGTCCGGCCGAGTTCTTGATGTCGTCGAGGACGGCCTTGAGGCGTTCCTCGAACTCACCGCGGTACTTCGCACCGGCGACCATCGAGCCCAGATCCAGCGAGACGACGATCTTGTCGCGCAGGCTGTCCGGCACGTCGCCGGCGACGATGCGCTGGGCCAGGCCCTCGACGATCGCGGTCTTGCCGACGCCCGGCTCGCCGATGAGCACCGGGTTGTTCTTGGTGCGGCGGCTCAGCACCTGCACGACGCGACGGATCTCGTTGTCGCGGCCGATGACGGGATCGAGCTTGCCTTCCCTGGCGCGCGCGGTCAGGTCGGTGGAGTACTTCTCCAGCGCCTGGTAGCTGCCCTCGGGATCGGGACTGGTGACGCGTGCGCTGCCCCGCACCTTGACGAAGGCCTCGCGCAGCGCCTGCGGCGACGCACCGTGGCCGGTCAGCAGCTTGGCGGTGTCGCCGTCGCCGGTGGCCAGGCCGACCATCAGGTGTTCGGTCGAGACGTACTCGTCGTCCATCTCGGTGGCCAGGTTCTGGGCCACGGTGATGGCCGCGATCGACTCGCGGCTCAGTTGCGGTGTCGAGTTGGCACCGCTGGCGCTGGGCAACCGGGCGATCAGGCGTTCGGCCTCGGCGCGGATGGTCGCGGGGTCAACTCCGACCGCCTCGAGCAACGGGGCGGCGATGCCGTCGTTCTGCGTCAGCAGCGCCATCAACAGATGAGCGGGCATGATCTGCGGGTTGCCGGCGGTCGTGGCCGCCTGCATCGCCGAGGTCAGCGCCGCCTGGGTCTTCGTGGTCGGGTTGAACGAGTCCACGACACCTCCATTCGTCAGACGGGTGAAAATGCTTCTCGCGTTTGTCAACGCCGTCACTCTTGAGTGTGTTCCGCTCAACTTTAACTTTTTTGCGGTCGCCGAGCTAGGGGCTTAAGGCATCGGGTAATCGACCCGGGCCCGGCGGAACACCACCCACCGCAGGGCGCAGTACATGTACACCGCCTCACACGCGCCGGCCGTCATCCGGGCCAGCCGGTAGTCCAGGCCCATCGCGGCCAGCGCCGAGGACAGCGCGAGGATGAACGCGACGTAGTTGACGACCACCACCACGACGTAGATCGCCAGCTGAGGCCCGACGGGTGCGTGCGAGCGGAAGTTGAAGTAGCGGTTCAGCACGTAGCTCAACCCGAACGCGCAGGCGTAGGAGATGCTCACCGCGGCCGGATACGGCACCCCCAGTCCGCCGTGCAGGCTCGCCAGCAGCACCAGGTCGACGCCGAAGGTGAAGCTGTTGATCAGCGCGAAGCCCAGCAGCGTCGGCGCGACCACACCGTCCAGCCCCATCGGCAGCCGCGCCACTACCCATTCGCACCCGCGGTGGAAGCGTTCCGGAGCCCGCACCGACACGTGGTCCACCCGACCACGGTGGCGGGTCCAGGTGTCCTGGCGATGAGCAGGCCACGAACACCAGGCCACGGATCTGCCTCGGTCGGCCCTCAGTCGAGGTAGTCCCAGAACTGCAACTGGTGCACGGTCGCGAACAGCGTGAGGGTCACCGCGTCGAGCAGCACGACGGCCAGCGCGCCCGTCACGCCAGCGTCGAGCGCAACCCGGACAGGACGGCCGTGCGTTCGGCCGAGCGCATCCACTCGGTGAGCTGCGCTCCGGTCCGGAAACGCACGATCGACATCCACTCGCCGTTCCGGTCCGCGGGAACCAGCGCCGTGCCGAGGTAGCCGGGCAGGTTCGCCGCGGCCGTTGCCAGCTGCACCTGCATGTTCCGGAAGTCGGCGTCCCTGCCCTCGGCAACCGCGTGCCGGAACACACCCACCCCCGGCGGTGCGGTTCCGTCCGTACCGATCACCAGATCGGTTGCACTGCAACAGAACCCGTTGAACTGCCCGGTGTCCAGCACGGTCGCGCGCGTCGGCAGGTCGAGCCAGGCGGTGAGCCGGTCCTCGTCGCAGAATTCCACCGCGACAGCCCAATCCGGCCGCGGGTCGTCACAGGCGGCCACCCGCCCGGACAGGTGACCGTCGGCACCGGCGGCGCAGGCCGGCATGTCGCGCGCCCAGGACCGGAAACCGGCGACGTCGGCGGACCGGTGGATGTACGTGACCGCCGTCGCCGGCGTCATCTGCCGTTCGAGTTTCCGTCGATCCGGCGACCCCGCACGTACACCTGCGCGACCGACGGCTCGCGCATACCCATCAGCAGCGCGAAAAGTGTTTGCTCGAAAGCCATCCCGGTGTCTGCGGAGCGCACACCGTGATCGATCATCCCGGCCAGCGCCGGCGTGCCCGCCGGATCGATGACCAGGAAGTCGGCTTCCTTGCCGACGTCGAAGTTGCCGAACCGGTCCTCCATGTCCAGGGCCCGCGCGCCGGCCAACGTTCCGGTGAAGAGCATCTCGGCGGGATGCATGGAGACACCGTCCTCGCCGGGTTCGTTGATGTGCACCTTGAAGGCGTCGCCGAGCACCCGCGAGATCAGCCATTCGTCGCCGCCGCCGAAGTCGGTGCCGGCCGCGACGTTGACCCCCGAGGCCACGGTTCGCTTCCACGGCATCGTCCCCGAACCCAGGAACAGCTGGGAGACCGGACAGTGCGCGATCGACGTTCCGGTCTCGGCCATCCGCTCCAGTTCGGCGTCCTCGCAGTGCACGCAGTGCGCCAGGATGGTCCGCCGGCCCAGCAGGCTCTTGCCGCCCACCGAGGAACCGGGCAGGAACTTGCCGTCGTAGGTGTCCAGGTAGGTGTCGACCCGGAAGGCCTGCTTGACGCTGTCGACCTCGCCGGTGCCCGGCCGGTTGTTCTCGTTGAGGTGGGTGTGCACATAGACACCCCGATCGCGCACCGAATCGTAGAGTTCGCCCAGGGCGCTGAGCGTCTCCGTGGTCACCGACAGCGAGAACCGCGGCACGATCGCGACGTGCAGCAGCGCGGTCGCCACGTCACCGGTATCGGCGGCGTGCCAGGTCTCGATCTCCTCGAGGGTCAGTCTCAGCGCGTCCTGCTCGGAGGTGAGCAACGCCGCGGCACTGGCGGGCCCGACGGTCTGGATGGCGCGCCCGCTGACCATCCGCAGCCCGCGCCGCCGGCTCTCGCCGAACAGCACATCCTGGGCGTGCGGGAACGCCGAGCCGAAGACCATCGCCGCGGTGGTGCCCGCCGCGATGCGCCGGTCGCAGAACTCGACCGCGGCGCGCTGCGCGAATTCGGGGTCGGCCAGCCGGGATTCGGACGGGAAGATGCACTGCTCGAGCCATTCCAGCAGCTGCCCGCCACCGTAGGAGTCACCGGCGTAGGTCTGCGGGAAGTGGATGTGGGTGTCGACGAACCCCGGCAGCAGAAATGCGGGCCGGTGATCGTGCACCGGCGCCGAGGCGAATTCGGCGGGCAGCGCCGAACGCTCGCCGCAGTACACGATCCGGCCGTCGTCTCCGATCACCAGCGCTCCGTCCGGCACCGCCACCAGCGCGGCCGCCGCTTCGGTCACGGTCGGGCGCCCCGCGACGTGGAACACCTGCCCCAGATGCACCTCGGTCATGCCGAGACGATAGCCAACGAGGGAGGGGCTCGCGTCGCTTGATCTTCAGCAGCGGTGCGGCCGCCTTGCTAGGTTTTCCCGGTGTCGCCGATTTGGGGATCGATTCTCACCGAGCTGATTCCACTCGCCCTGGTGGTCGCACTCTCACCCCTGACGATCATTCCCGCGGTGCTGGTCCTGCACACCCCCCGGCCCAGACCCACCGCGCTGGCGTTCCTGGCCGGCTGGCTGATGGGCCTGACCGCGCTGACCGCGATCTTCGTGGAGGTGTCGAATCTGCTGGGCGGGCTGGGCAGCAAGCCGCCGGGATGGGCGTCGTGGCTGCGCATCGTCATCGGCGTGGCGCTGATCGCGTTCGGCGTCTACCGGTGGTTCACCCGCACGCAATCCGAGCACATGCCCGGGTGGATGACGAAGATGAGCAGCCTCACCCCGGCCAGGGCCGCCGGCACGGCGGTGGTGCTGACGGTGGTCAACCCAAAGGTGCTGTTCATCTGCGCGGCAGCCGGTTTGGCGATCGGGTCGGCCGGCCTCAAGCCGGCCGGGGCCTGGGTCGCCGAGATCTGGTACGTGCTGATCGCCGCCTCGACGGTCGCGCTGCCCATCCTCGGCTACGTGTTCTCCGGCGGGCGGCTGGATCCCGCGCTGGCGCGCCTGAAGGAATGGCTGGAACGCCAGCACGCGACTCTGGTCGCGGTGATCCTGGTGGTGATCGGCCTACTGGTGCTCTACAAGGGCGTGCACGGGCTCTAGCGGTACCCGTCGGGCAGGCCGAGTTCGTCGGCACCGGCGGTGAGGTAGCGCGTCACGGTCGGGGCCACCAAGCGCACGACGTCCTCGGTCGGCAACTCGGCGAGCGGGCCGACCGCCATCAGGTAGCGCAGCATCGCGGTGCCCACCAGGCTGCTCGCCGCCAGCGTCGCCCGCAGCCGGGCCTCGTCCCCACCGCCGATCACGCCCGATACCGCGGCCAGCACGTAGTTCTGCATGAACGCGCGGAACGCCGCCTGGGCATCCGGGTTCGACGTCGCCGACGCCAGCATCGCGCGCATGCTCACGGCGCTCTCGGGTGCCTCCCAGACAGTCAGATAGGTCCGCACCATCCGGGTTCCGATGTCGGGCTCGCCGGTCGCATCGTCGCCGGCCAGGGCGGCGACCAGGACACCCGGATCGATGATCAGCCGCAGCGACTCGCGGAACAGCTCCTGTTTGGAGCCGAACAGGTAGAGCACCATCGATGCGTCGACCCGGGCGTCCTCGGCCACCGCGCGCAGCGTGGTCTTGTCGTAGCCGTCGCGGGCGAACCGTTCCTTGGCCGCCGCGAGCACCGCCTCCCGCGATACCGGCTCGCCCTGCCGTCGCCCCCGGCGCCGCACCGACTTCGCAGCTGCTGACATGCCCTCGACGGTAGCATTTCAATGACTGTTGAAAAATTGTCCGCGAAGGCCTACGCTCGGCCAGGGATAAAATTCAACAATCGATGAAAAGGGGACCGCGCCGTGACCACGACCAGCCCGAGACACACCCGGCAGGCCGATCCGGCCCACGAACCACCCGCCGCGGCCCGCGCCGCGGGCCTCGTCGTCGCCATCACCGCGGTGCTGGCGATCGTGGCGATCGCCTTCGCGCTCCCGGCGACCCGATCCGGCCCACACGACGTGCCGATCGGAGCGGCCGAACCCCAGGCCGCCGGTGGACAGATCGCACAGACGCTCGATCGGCACGCCCCGGGCGCGTTCGCGGTGACCTACTACCCGAGCCGGTCCGCCCTCGCGCGGGCCGTCGCCGATCGCGACGTATACGGCGGTTTGGTGCTGCCCGACCGGCCGGGCCAAGAGGCCTCGTTGCTCATCGCCACGGGCGCCGGCCCGGCGGTGGCACAGCTGTTGACCCAACTCGGCGACCAGATCGGCGCGACGACCGGCATGGCCGTGCACACCGAGGACCTGGCGCCACCGACGGCACGCGATCCCCGCGGCGCCGGCCTGGCGGCGTCCGCGCTTCCGCTCACGCTGGCGGGACTGCTGCCCGCGATCGCGCTGGTCCTGCTGCTGCCGCGGCAGCACTGGACCCGGTTCGCCGCCGCCCTCGGCTCGGCCGCGCTCTGCGGCGTCACGATCGCCGTGTTGCTGCGCTACGTGTTCGGCTCGGTGCAGCACAACTTCTGGGGCATCGCCGCGGGCCTGACCCTCGGGGTGGCCGCCGCACTGTTGTTCATCCTCGGGTTGGGCGCGGTCTTCGGCAGGGCCGGGCTCGCGATCGGCGGGATGCTGGCGCTGCTGGTGGGCAACCCGCTGTCCGGGCTGGCCAGTGCGCCCGAGCTGCTGCCCGCGGGCTGGGGCGCCGCCGGCCAGTTGCTGCCCCAGGGCGCCACGGCCACCCTGCTGCGGTCGACTGCGTACTTCGACGGCGCCGGCGCGGGAACCGCGATCGTGGTGCTGCTGTGCTGGGCGTTCGCCGGTGCCGCCCTGATCATCGGCGCCGCGCAGCGCCGCGGCCCAGTGCGTCAGGTGACCTAGGATCGTGCGGCGTGGGACTCGAAGACCGGGCGATGATGCGCGTCCTGCGGGACGCCGTCGATCCCGCGGGTGAGTCCGGGACGTCACAGGCACTGGTCCGTGACTTCTACACGCGGTGGTTCGCCACCGACCTGTCGGCGCGCGACCTGTTCCCGCCGGACATGCAGATGCAGCGCGACGTCTTCGCGCAGGCGCTGTGCTGGCTGTGTGATCAGCTCATCGCCCAGCGCGCCGAGGAGCCGGTCGCGTTCCTCGCCCAACTCGGTCGTGACCACCGCAAGTACGGCGTCACCCAGCAGCACTACGCCGCCCTGCAGCAGGCGTTGGTGGGCACCCTGCGCGACCACCTCGCCGATCGCTGGGACGACCGGCTCTCGGAGGCCGTCAACGACGTCGTAACGCTCGTGGTCGGCGTGATGAGCGGTGCCGCCGACGCGGAGACGAGTCCCCCGTTCAGCGACGGCACGGTGCTCGAGCACCTTCGTCCCACCCGCGATGTGTCGATCGTCCGGCTGAAGATGGACCACCCCCTGGCCTACCTGCCCGGTCAGTACGTCCCCGTGCAGATACCGCAGTGGCCGCTGCGCTGGCGCTACCTGAGCCCGGCGATCCCGCCCGATCCGCACGGCTACGTCGAGTTCCACATCCGGTCGGTGCCGGGCGGCATGGTCAGCACGGCGATCGTCGGCGAAGCCCGTCCCGGCGATCGCTGGCGGTTGTCCAACCCGCACGGGGCGATGCACATCGACCGCGACGACGGCGACGTCCTGATGATCGCGGGCGGCACCGGGCTGGCCCCGCTGCGCGCGCTGATCATGGATCTCGCGCGGTTCGGCGAGAACCCACGCGTGCATCTGTTCTTCGGCGCCAAGCACCCCTGTGAGCTCTACGATCTGCGCACCCTGTGGGAGATCGCGTCGACGAACCCGTGGCTGTCGGTCACGCCGGTCTCCGAACTGGCCTTCGACCCGCCGTGGGCCACCGACTACCCCGACGTCAGGCCGCCGCGCGGGCTGCACGTCCGCCAGACCGGCACGCTGGCCGAGGTCGTGACGCGCTACGGCAGCTGGGGCGACCGCCAGATCCTGGTGTGCGGAGGGCCTGCCATGGTCACGGCCACCAAGGCCGCGCTGATCGCCAAAGGTGCGCCCGCTGAAAGAATTCAGCACGATCCGCTGGCGAGCTGATGCCGCCGTGGCAGGATCGAAAGCCATGGCCGAGTTCGAAACCGTCACGCTGCGCGACCCGTCGTCGGCGCTGACCGCCACCTACGTACCCGACGCCGGAATGATCGCCACGTCGTTGTCCGACGGCGGGGCGGAGCTGTTGGGACAGCGCCGCGGACTGCAGGCCTACGTGTCCAACCACAAGACCATGGGGATCCCGATCCTCTACCCGTGGGCGAACCGGCTGAGCAGCAACGGCTACGGCGTCGACGGCGCCGTCGTGACGTTGACACCGGGCACCGGCGGCGTGCGCACCGACGAGCACGGCGTCCCGATCCACGGCACCCTGGCCGCCTACCGGGACTGGCACGTCACCGCGGCGCTGGAGTCGCAGCTGACGGCCGAACTGGACTTCGCCGCCCGGCCCGGGCTGCTGGCGGCGTTCCCGTTCCCGCACCTGCTGACCCTGGACATCACGCTGCTCGACCGCACGCTGACGGTGAAGACGACGGTCACCGCGACCACCGGATCCCGGGTGCCGATGTGTTTCGGGTTCCACCCGTACCTGCAACTGCCCGGCGTGCCGCGCGCGGAATGGCGGATCGAGACCCCGGCGATGCGGTACCGGCCGGTGAACGCCTGGGGCATTCCGACCGGCGCCGCCGAAGCGCGTCCGGCGGGCTCGGAGGTGCTCGGCCTGAACGCCATCGACGACGGCTTCGACGAGGTCGCACCGGGGTCGGTGTTCGCGCTGTCGGGCGGCGACCGCCGTATCGAGGTGCACTTCGACAGCGGCTACACCGCCGCGCAGGTGTTCGCACCCGGCAACGACGACGTCGTGTGCTTCGAACCGATGGCCGCACCGACCGATGCGCTGCGCCTCGGTGGATACCACGAGGTTCAGCCCGGGGAGTCTGCCACCGCGCAGTTCCGGATCGTGGTCGCCTAGAAATGCCGAAATGGCATTCCGGCAGGCAAACTTCGAGAAGGGGCCTGCTGGAATGCCATTTCGGCAGAACTGTCAACGCTGGTTGCGCGGCTGCCAGACCACCAGCGCGGTGCTCTTCGGCCTGGGCTGAACCCGGAGGCGCTCGACCTCGTCGCTGAGCTCACGCAGCCGCGACTGCAGCGCCTCGACCTGATTGGTCAGCTCGATGATGCGCTTGATGCCCGCCAGGTTGACGCCCTCGTCCTGCGAGAGCCGTTGCACCTCGCGCAGCAGGTCCACGTCGCGCTGCGAATATCGACGTCCCCCACCGGAACTCCGCTGCGGGGTGACCAGGCCGAGCCGGTCGTAGGTACGCAGCGTCTGCGCGTGCATACCGGCCAGCTCGGCCGCCACCGAGATCAGGAACGTCCTGGCATGTTCATTGGGGTCCTTGCGACCGATGCTCATCGGGCACCGGCCCATCCAGCCCTCGGGTCGAAGCCACTGGCACGCTCGGCCTTGGCGTAGGCCTCCAGCGCCTCGGCGGCCTCACCTTCGACGTTCGGCGGCACCGCCACCTTCACCGTGACCAGCAGATCACCGTTGCCGCCCGACCGCTTCGGCACGCCGCGGCCCCGCACCCGCAGGATGCGCCCGTCCGACGTACCCTTGGGCACCCGAACGCCGACCTTGCCTTCCAGGGTCGGCACGGAAAGCGTTGTCCCGAGGGCCAACTCATGGAAACTCACCGGGACGCTGACGGTGAGGTCGTCACCGTTGCGGCCGAACACCTTGTCCGGCCGGACGTGCACCGTGACGTACAGGTCGCCCGACGGGGCGCCCCGCAGCCCGGCCTCACCCTGGCCGGCCAGCCTGATCCGCTGCCCGTCCTCCACACCCGGCGGGATCCGCACGTTGATCGTGCGGGTCCTGGTGGTGACCCCGGTTCCACGGCACTCGTCGCACGGATTCTCGATGATCGATCCGCTGCCGCGACACTCGGTGCACGGCTCGGAGAACCCGAACGCGCCCTGATTGCGGCTGATGACCCCGGCGCCGTTACAGCTCGGGCACACCTTCGGGCTGGTGCCCGGCCGCGCACCGCTGCCGTGGCAGTTGGTGCACGGGGCCGGGCTGGTGAGCCGCAGCGGCATCGCCACGCCCTTGGTGGCCTCCAGGAAACTGAGCTCGGTCTCGGTCTCGAGGTCGTTGCCCCGACGCGGGCGGGACGGCCGCGGCTGCTGTGCGCCGCGCCCGAAGAGCCCGCCGAACAGGTCACCGATGTTGGCGCCGCCGCCCTGTCCAGCCGCGTCGAACAGATCGTTGAGATTGAACTCCTGACCGTCGCCGGGGCCGAACCCGCCGAATCCGCCGCCACCGTTGAAGCGACCACGGCCGAAACCGCCGCCCGCGAACAGCCGGCGGGTCTCGTCGTACTCCTTGCGCTTCGCCGGATCGGTGAGCACCTCCTTGGCCTCGGATGCGGCCTTGTACCGCTCCTCGGCGGCCGAGTTGCCCGGATTCCGGTCGGGATGGTTCTCGGCGAGGATCTTGCGGGCAGCCCGCTTGATCTCGTCCTGGCTGGCGTCGGAGGCGACGCCGAGCTCCTTGTAGAAGTCCTTCTCGACCCACTCACGCTGGGCCATATCGGGTCACCTCCTCACCTGCTCTGTCGTTCGCTGTCCAATTCTTACGATTCTGAGCGCTGTTCCGCCGCAGCGCCGGCATCCGAACCGGTCGCGTCGGGCCCGGACGCATCGGGCACGGTGTCGACGACACCCACCATCGCGTGGCGGACGACGTGCTCGCCGACCTTGTAGCCCTTGCGCATGACGGTCCCGACCACCGGATGGGTGCCCTCGCCCTCGTGCTGCACGGCTTCGTGCAGCCCGGGGTCGAACGCTTCACCCTCCTCGCCGAAGCCGGTCAGCCCCAACCCTTCCAGGGTGGAGATCAGCTTGTCGGCAACCGCTCTGAGCGGTCCGGATTCCAGATCGCCGTGCGCACGGGCGCGGTCGAGGTCGTCGAGCACCGGCAGCAACTGGGTGACCACGTGGGCCTTGGCCCGCTCGGTGGCCACCTGCTGATCGCGCAGGGACCGCTTGCGGTAGTTCGCGAAGTCGGCCTGCACCCGCTTCAGGTCGGCGATCAGTTCGGCCGCCTGGTCCTGCGATTCCTCGGAGACGGTGGGCGGTTCCTGGACCGACCCCTGAGGGAACGATCCAGGAACGTCGCGCACCTGACCGGTGGTCGGATCGATCCTGCGCTTGTCGGTGACGGTGATGTGCTCACCGCGCTCTTCGGAACGGTCGTGGTCGGGATGGCTCACTTGCGCTCCTGGTCGTCGTCGACGACCTCAGCATCAACCACGTCGTCGTCGGCGGATCCCGCCTCGGCGCCTGCACCGTCGGTCGGGGCGGAGACGTCGGCGTAGAGCGCCTCGGCCATCGGCTGGCTCTCCTGGCCCAGCTTCTCCATCGCCGACTTGATCGCGGCGATGTCGGTGCCCTCCAGGGCGGACTTGGCCTCGGCGATCGCGCCGTCGACCTTGTCGAGGATCTCGGCGGGAACCTTCGAACCACCCTCGGCCTCGCGCTGCTCCTTGACCAGCTTCTCGGTCTGGTAGACCAGCGACTCGGCCTGGTTGCGGACGTCGGCCTCCTCGCGACGCTGACGGTCCTCCTCGGCGTGCGCCTCGGCGTCCTTGACCATCCGGTCGATCTCCTCCTTGGACAGGCCGGAGCCCTCCTGGATCTTGATCGTGTTCTCCTTGCCGGTGCCCTTGTCCTTGGCGGTCACGTGCACGATGCCGTTGGCGTCGATGTCGAAGGTGACCTCGATCTGCGGCACACCGCGCGGGGCCGGCGGGATGCCGGTCAGCTCGAAGCTGCCGAGCAGCTTGTTGTGGGCCGCGATCTCGCGCTCACCCTGATAGACCTGGATCTGCACCGACGGCTGGTTGTCGTCCGCGGTGGTGAAGGTCTCCGACCTCTTGGTCGGGATCGTGGTGTTGCGCTCGATCAGCTTGGTCATCACGCCACCCTTGGTCTCGATACCGAGCGACAGCGGCGTCACGTCCAGCAGCAGAACGTCCTTCACCTCACCCTTGAGCACGCCGGCCTGCAGCGCGGCGCCGACGGCAACGACCTCGTCCGGGTTGACGCCCTTGTTGGGCTCCTTGCCACCGGTCATCTCTTTGACCAGATCGGAGACCGCGGGCATCCGGGTGGAACCACCGACCAGCACGACGTGGTCGATTTCGCCGACCGAGATTCCGGCGTCCTTGATGACCTGCTGGAACGGCTGACGGGTGCGATCGAGCAGATCCTGGGTGATCTTCTGGAACTCCGCACGGGTCAGCTGCTCGTCGAGGAACAGCGGGTTCTTGTCGGCGTCGACGGTGATGTAGGGCAGGTTGATCGAGGTGGATTGACTCGAGCTGAGTTCAATTTTTGCCTTCTCGGCGGCCTCGCGGAGGCGCTGCATGGCCATCTTGTCCTTGGTCAGGTCGATGCCGGCGCTGGCCTTGAACTTGTCGACGAGCCATTCGACGATCCGGTCGTCCCAGTCGTCGCCACCGAGGTGGTTGTCACCGGAGGTGGCGCGAACCTCGACCACGCCCTCGCCGATCTCCAGCAGCGACACGTCGAACGTGCCACCGCCGAGGTCGAAGACCAGGATGGTCTGTTCCTTCTCGCCCTTGTCCAGACCGTAGGCCAGTGCGGCCGCGGTCGGCTCGTTGACGATGCGCAGCACATTCAAACCGGCGATTTGCCCGGCTTCTTTCGTCGCCTGACGCTGGGCGTCGTTGAAGTAGGCGGGCACGGTGATCACCGCGTCGGTGATGTCCTCGCCCAGGTAGCTCTCGGCATCGCGCTTGAGCTTCATCAACACGCGCGCGCTGATCTCCTGGGGGGTGTACTTCTTGTCGTCGATCTCGACGGACCAGTCCGACCCCATGTGCCGCTTCACCGAACGGATCGTCCGGTCGACGTTGGTCACCGCCTGGTTCTTGGCGGGCTGACCGACCAAGACCTCACCGTTGCGCGCGAACGCGACGATCGAGGGGGTGGTCCGGGAGCCCTCGGAGTTCGCGACGACGACGGGGTCGCCACCCTCCAGCACTGCGACGACGGAGTTGGTGGTCCCGAGGTCGATGCCGACCGCACGAGCCATAGTTACTGCCTCCTGAATAGAACGTTTGGACTGAGTGCACCGCGCTCAAGCCTGCCCCCAGCCACGTCGCCGTGTCAAGCCAAACTTGAGTGAATGCAACTCAACTATCGATGCAGTCAACGGGCCCGGTGCGGGAATTGTTCCCGCTCGGTCAACACCAACGAGCGGAGCACGACGAACGCGTGTCCCGTTGCCTCAGTGCTCCGGGCTGTCACCGGACTCACCGGCCCCATCGGCCGGCTCCTGTGTTACCGCCCCGGAATCCTCAGCCGGCGCCTCGGACCTGCGGTCCCGCCGCCAACGCCCGAGTCGGCGATTCCGTATCCACCCCGAGAACCTCCGTCCCCGACTCAGATCCTGCGGATCCCGCCCGACCTCCTCGGTCAAGGCATCCTGGTCCCCCACCGACTCCTCGGGCGCGGCCTGCTCCATCGACGCCTCCGCGACCTCCTCGGTCAAGGCATCCTGCTCCCCCACCGACTCCTCGGGCGCGGCCGGCTCAAGCGACGCCTCCGCGAACTCCTCGGTCAAGGCCTCCTGCTCCCCCCCCGACTCCTCGGGCGCGGCCTGCTCCATCGACGCCTCCGCGACCTCCTCGGTCAAGGCATCCTGGTCCCCCACCGACTCCTCGGGCGCGGCCTGCTCAATCGACGCCTCCGCGAACTCCTCGGTCAAGGCATCCTGCTCCCCCACCGACTCCTCGGGCGCGGCCTGCTCGACCGACGCCCCAGAACCACGAGCCCACCGACTCGCCTGTAGGCGGCTCTGGATCCACCCCCCCAACCCCGGACGCCGACTCACACCCTGCGGAGCCTGCCCTAACCCCTCAACCGAGGCCCCCGCCGCCGGGAACTCGACCAACTCCTCTGTCGAAGCCTCGGCGGTCGCGACGGCCGACGGCGCGGAAACCGAGACCTGCTGCACTGCGGGGCCCTCGACCGCCCACTCCGGTTTGCCAGGCCACCAGCTGAATTTTCCGATCAGGACGGCGGTGGCGGGAACGGTCACGGTGCGCACCACGAACGTATCGAGTAGCAGACCCACACCGATGACGAAGCCGATCTGGATGGCCGCGTTGAGGCTGCTGAATGTCAAACCGAACATCGACGCAGCGAAGATCAAGCCGGCCGAGGTGATGACGCTGCCCGTCGCACCGACCGTCCGGATGACCGCGGTGCGCATCCCCGGCTTGGATTCGTCGCGGATACGCGCAATCAGCAACAAGTTGTAGTCGGCACCAACCGCGACGAGAACCAGGAACGCCATACCCGGGACGGACCACATGATCTCCTGGCCCAGGATGAACTGGAAGAACACCACGCCGATCCCCAGCGCCGACAAATAGGACAACACGACCGACAGGACGAGGTAGACGGGAGCGACCAGCGAACGCAGCAGAACCGCGAGAATGAGGAAGACGACCAACAACGTCAGGATGATGATGAACTGGATGTCGGCGTTGTAGTAATTCCGCAGTTCGTTCTGAATCGACGAAAATCCCACCAGCGAAATCTTCGCGTCGGCCAGGCTGGTGTTGGGTTGCGCGCTCTGGGCCGCGTTGACGATCTCGGCCACCTGATCCATCGAATCGGTACCGAACGGATTCAGGGCCGTCTGCACCAGGTATCTGACCACGTGGCCGTCCGGTGAGACGAACAACTCGGCGGCCTTCTTGAACTCTTCCTGGGTGAGAATCTCAGGGGGGATGTAGAACCCCGACATCTGAGGGTCGGAGGCATCGCGCTTCATCGCCAGCAGGAACGCCGAGGCCTGATCCAGGCCCTCACCCATCCGTCTGGTCTGATCGACCAGCAGTTGAACGCCCTCGGCGAGCTGGCGGCTGGAGTCCGACAGCTGGTTCGCGCCCTGCTGCAGTTGGTTGAGATTGGACTGGATGCTGCGCGGATCGTCAAGGCCCAACTTGCGCGCCGCTGCGATGGAGTCCTCCACGCCTTGGCCGAGATTGCGCACAGCCTGGTCGAGGGTTTCGGTCCCGTCCATGTTCTGCAGCTGACGGCCCAGGTCTGCGATCTTGTCCAGGGTGCCGTCATCCTTGGCGGTGACGATGCGCTGCAGGTCGGCGCGTGACGCCACGCACCGCGGGTCGGCATCGCACACAGGGCTGACGTTGAGCGCATTGACCACGGGCGCCGCCCACCCGTACACGTCGGTGATGTTCGCCAGGTTCACCCCCAACGAGTCACCCAGTGAGCGCATGTTGGCCACCAGGTGGGCCGTCTTATCGATCTCGTTGAGTGTCTTGGTCCCGCCGTATTGCTGCTGCAGATTGGCGAGCGCGACGGTCAGGGGACGCACCACGGCGATGGCGTTCACCACTTGAGACCGGATCTCGGCCAGCGCATCCGCGAGCTGATGGGCGCCGCCACTGAGCGTGGAGAGGTTGGAGTCGTTGTCGTCGATGAGCTTGGAGGCGTCGCCCAGCTTCGAACCGACCTCGCCGGCCTGGTATGTGGCCTTCGCCACTTCGAGCTTCTCACCGGTCGGCCGGGTGACTCCGCGCACGATTTCGATGTCGGGCACCTGGCTCACCCGAAACGCCATCTGCTCCATGTCGGCCAGCGCCTTGGGTGTACGCAGGTCGTGCGGAGACTGGACGAGGATGAACTGCTGGACCGCAGTGCTCACCGGGAAGTGCTCGTCGAGCGCCGCATACCCGAGGTTGCTGGACGCGTCGGCCGGGAGGTTCTTTCGATCGTCGTAGTTGAACTTCATCATTCCGGCGCAAGCCGCGAGCGCGAGCAACACAACGAGGCTGGCGGCAAGGTGACCCGCTGGTTTGCGGACGATCCGGACGCCGGATGTCCGCCACCACCGGCTGGTCAGATCTTTGCGCGGCTTGACCCAACCGCGGCGCCCGGCGAGCGTCAGCATTGCCGGCAGCAACGACACCGACGCCACGAATGCGATCAGAATCGTGACCGAAAGCGCAGGTCCGACGGTCGAGAACACCGCCAGTTGGGTGAAGGCCAGCCCGAAGAAGGTGACGGCAGTGGTGCCGGCTGAGCCCGCGATGACTTTGCCGATCGAGTCCATCGCTGCGATGACGGCATCGTCGGAACTCAGACCTTCGCGAATGCACTCGTGGTACCGGCTGAACAGGAAGATGCCGTAGTCGGTCGCCGCGCCCATCATCATGGCGGTCATGAGCATCAGCGTCTGGGGGCCGAGGCTGAGGATCTGGTGGTCACCGAGTGCTGCGACCACACCCTGCGCCACAACCAGCGCCACTCCCATCATGAGCAGCGGGAGCAGCATCGCCACCACGTTGCGGTAGACGATCAGCAGGATCGTCAGCACGATGAGGATGGTGGCGGCCTCGATTATGTGCTGATCCTGCTCTCCGATCTTGATCACGTCGTCGAACGTCGCCGCCGGTCCGATCACCCGCGCTTGCAGCGAGGAGTCGGCCGTGACCTCGTCGACCACATCGACGATGTTTCGATAGGCCGCCTGCCCTTCGGCACTGCCGATCTCGCCCACCGCACTGACGGGTAGCTGCCACGCCTTGCCGTCGGTGCCCGTCATCACGTCGCGGATCTCGGGTATGGCGACGAAGTCCTGCGTCGCCAGCACGTCCGCCGTGTCGGCACGGAGGCGTTCGACAAGCGTCCGGTAGGTCGCCTCGTCCTCGGCGTCCAGCCCGTTGTCGTCGCTGAGGACCACGATGGCGACGTTGCCGCCACCGGTCTCCTGAAACGCCGCCTGCATGTCGTCGCTGGCGTTCATCACCACCGAGTCGGCCGGCAGGAACCCGGGTGGATTCCGTTCGGCGACCACCGCCAAAGACGGCACCAGGTAGACCAACGCGGCAGCGCCCACCAGCCACAGAGCAATCACGATCCACGGATGGCGTACGGTGATCTTCGCCAACCCGTCGAAACCCACCCCAGTCAACGCACCGGCTGAATCGGCGCGCCGAAACATGCCAAACACGCTACACGCTTCCCACTGGACCTCCGGTCCGTCGCATCGGGCGACGAACATTCTCTGTTTGTTTGCCGAGGTGGACGTCGCCGCCTGGGACGACACCCCGCGAAGTGCCGCGTCCGATGTCTCGTGCGATTATGCCGCAAGCATGTCATCGCATGCTTAGAGTGCACCGTTACCGACGGGCACGACCCGGTGCGGGATCCACCGCCGCGACTTCCGATGGGGCGAAATGAGATTTGCGGTAGCCGCGCACGGTACACGCGGTGACATCGAACCCTGCACCGCTGTCGGCCTCGAATTGCGGCGACGTGGGCATGAGGTGCGCCTCGCCGTCCCGCCGAATCTCGTCGGGTTCGCCCAGCAGGCAATCGGCCCCGTACCGGTGGTGTCCTACGGCGTCGACTCGCAGAAGCAACTCGAGGAGGCCACTTTCCGCAACTTCTGGAAGTTCCAGAATCCGGCCCGGGCTCTGCGTGAGGGGCGGGAATACATGGTCGCGGGATGGGCCGAGATGAGCAGGTCACTGACCTCCATCGCCGACGGTGCCGATCTCATCCTGACCGGCACCACCTTCCAGGAAGTCAGCGCGAACGTCGCCGAGCACTACGGCGTACCGCTTGCCGCACTGCACTTCTTCCCCCACCGCGCCAACAGCCACGTCCTTCCGTTGAAGGTGCCACCTTCGCTGTACGGGCCGGGTTTCGCCGCTGTGGAATGGGCGTACTGGCGCATCCTGAAGGACGCCGAGGACGCCCAGCGCCGGGAACTCGGTCTGCCGAAAGCCGATACGCCTTCCGTCCGGCGCATCATCGAGGGTGGTGCGCTCGAGATCCAGGCATACGACGAAGCCCTTTTTCCCGGGCTGGCATCGCAGTGGGGTGAGCGCCGCCCGTTCGTCGGCGCCCTGACGTTGGAGTTGGGCACCGTTGACGACGACGAGATGACGGAGTGGATCGCGGAGGGCAAACCGCCGATCTATTTCGGCTTCGGCAGCATGCCGGTCGAGTCGCCGGAATCGGCGTTGGACATGATCACCGAAGTCTGTGCCGACCTCGGCGAACGAGCCCTGATCAGTTCGGGCTCCTGGCAACTCGACCGGCCGACACCGTCTGCCGATATCAAGGTCGTGGGCGCGGTGAATCATGCGAGGGTGTTCCCACAGTGCCGCGCCGTTGTACACCACGGTGGCGCGGGCACCCTGGCCGCAGGTCTGCGAGCGGGAAGACCGACGTTGGTGTTGTGGGTTGGCGCAGATCAGCCGATCTGGGCAGCCCAGGTCAAGCGGCTCGGGGTGGGTACCGCCCGGCGATTCTCGAAAACCGGTCCGACGTCGCTGAAGGCCGCATTGCAGGCGACACTGAGCCCGCAGGCCGCCGTCCGCGCCGAGGCACTCGCGACGCAGATGACCGCACCCTCGGAGGGCGTCAGGAAAGCGGCCGACCTCCTGGAAGACGCCGCCCGCAGACGTGGCGTTCGCTGAGCCCGCCGGCCGCGTCTCACCGGGAACCGACCCCTCGCCGCCACGAGCCTGTAGCCTGGAAGGCCGGTGGGCTTCCCGCGTTCATCGGTCGGGGACGAGATGGAGGTGTGGCTAATGGTGGCGCTACCCAAGCTGGCGACCTGGGCCGTCACGCTCGGCGGTTTGACCCTGTGGTCTGTCGCCACCGTCGCTACCGCGTCCGCGGATCCCGATCTCGCGCCCGTCATCCATACGACGTGTAGCTACTCCCAGGCGGTTGCGGCGCTCAATTCACAGAACCCGCAGGCCGCCAGCGAGCTGGCCGCCGCTCCGATGGCACAAGCATGGTTGCAGCAGTTCCTCGCGGCGCCGCCGCAGACCCGCGAGGTGATGGCTGGGCAGATACGGCAGCTACCCGGCGCCGAGCAGTACCTGGGGCTGGTCGTCTCCGTCGCCCAAGGCTGCGCCAGCTACTGAGACCCCGGGGCCGATCGGTATGACCACAGTCGCTGCATCGCGGTAAAGTCTGCGCTATGTGGGGAGCGGTCGTGCTGTTGGCGGTTGTCTCCATTCCTGACCCGTTCCGGGTCGCCATCACCGCGATCCTGGTTTCCCGGCCCCGGCCCTTGGTCAACCTTCTGGTGTACTGGATCGGCCTCATGGTCATGGCCGTAGGCCTTGCCGCGTTGGTCTTGGCGTTCGTGCCGGAGCGTGTCGCGCCGGTCACCGATGCTTTGCTGTCCCTCACCCGCAGTCCCGCGGTCCCCCCGGCTCAGATCGTGCTCGGCGCACTAGCGCTCGTGGCCACCGCGGTCATTGCCGTGCGCTGCTCGGCTCGTCGACCCGAAGCGGCGGCTGTCGTCAATGCCGATTTCCCGGTACTGCGGCAAGAAGACGGCCCCACAGGCCTGGCACGGTTCTCCTGGCTGGCCCTGTTACGCGGCCGGCACGGCGACTCCCTGGGAGTCGCATTCGCCGCCGGACTGTGCTCGGCAATGACTCCCATCGAGTACTGCCTGGTACTCGTTGCCGCCGCCGCCTCGGGCGCCGCCCTGGTGACACAGATCTCGGCTGTCGCGGTGTTCGCCGTTGTGGCCTTCGTCGTCGCCGAGATACCCCTGGTCAGCTACCTGGCGGCACCGTCGAAGACACAACAGGTGGTTACCAAGATCCACTTCTGGATAAGCGAGTTCCGGACCCGGATCCTTGTCGGCGTGCTGGGCATCTTCGGCTTATTCATGATCTTTCACGGCGTTTCGGCGCTCTGATCGCATCGGTACAGACCGTGTTTGCGCCACGTCCGGCGCCCCTGTTCTGGCCACGCCAGAGCTAGAGCTAGACGAGTGTCATGTCTTCGCCGGACTCAGCGCTCAGCGGCTGTGGTCGCGGGAGACGTCGTCGAGCACGACGATCACGTCCTAGCCCAGTCCTGGCCCAGTCCTAGCCCTGCTTTGACAATCAGGCGATCCACCGCTGCAGGTTACCCGCCATGTTGCAGTTCGGGATCGCCGCAACGACCGGCATCTCGCCTCGCGAGCTCCGATGACCGTCGGCTACCTGGGGACCAGGCGGGTCAGCGCGTCATTACGGTACAGCTCAGAACATGCCGACCGACGGACCTTCCCGCTGGTGGTGATCGGAATCGACCCACGTGGGACCAGGACCAGATCGGCAGCGCTGAGGCCGTGTGAGCGGGACAGCGCCGAGGTGACGTCACGCTCCTTGCTGCGCATGTGCTCGATCGCGTCGGCATCGGGATTCGCCGGGGCCTTCACTTCGGCGATCACGACGAGTTCTTCGGTGTGCTCGTTCTCGACCGAGATGGCCGCCACCCGACCGCCGGTGATCTCTTGGATCGTGGCCTCGATGTCGTCGGGGTAGTGGTTGCGACCGCGCACGATCACGACATCCTTGATTCGGCCGACGATGAACAGCTCGCCCTCGGAGATGAACCCTAGATCGCCCGTCCGCAACCACGGTCCCGGCGGGGTTTCCGGTGACGCGCCGTCGATGTAGGCGTTGAACGTGTGCTCGGACTGCTCCGGATTCTCCCAGTAGCCGACGCAGACGTTCTCCCCCATCACCCAGATTTCACCCAGGGTGCCGGCCGGGCACTCGGTCTTGGTCGCCGGATCGACGATATACACCAGCGGAGATTCGGGCGCGCCGTAGCCGACCAACGGCGTGCCGGACTCGTTGTCGCAGCGCTTGGCGTGGCCGGCGGACAACTTCTCCCCGGCGAAGTGCACGATGTGCGGCGGCAGACCGGGCTCCCTGGTCGCCACGAAGAGCGTCGCCTCGGCCAGGCCGTAGCTGGGCCGCAACGCCTCCTCGGCGAGGTCGAACCGGGTGAAACGGTCGACGAACCGTTTCAGAGTCGTGTGGTGGACCCGCTCGCTGCCGCTGAGGACACAGCGCACACCGCTGAGATCCTTGCCGGCGAGATCGTCGTCGGACGTCCGCCCCACCGCCAACTCGAAGGCGAAGTTGGGAGCGGCGGTCACCGTGGAGGGGTAGGACGCCAACAGCTGTATCCACCGCGCGGGACGCGCCAGAAAGGAAGCTGGGGTGGTGAACACCGTGTGCCAGCCACCGAGGATGGGAGCGCACACCCCGAGCATGAGACCCATGTCATGGTAGAAGGGCAACCATGAGACCGCGGTGGTGTCCGCGGGAGCCACCTTACCGGGGAAGAAACCGGCCATGATCTGCTCGAAGTTGGCGGTCAGGTTGCGGTGCGTCACCATGACACCGGCCGGTGTCCTGGTCGATCCGGAGGTGTACTGCAGATAGGCCGTGGCCATCTTGGCACGTTTGAGAGCCCGCGGAGTCTGCCCGTCGAGATCCAGCGCATCGATCTCGACCACCGTCGGCTTGGCCTGATCATCAAGCGGCGCAGTGTATTCCGACAGATGCTCCGCCATGGCCGACGTCGCCACGATCACCGTGGGCGACGCGTCCCGCAGCACCGCACTCACCCGTTCGTCGTGCACACCCGGAAAGGGAACCGATAGCGGAGCCGCGATGAGACCCGCGTGCAGTGAGCCCAGGAAGGCGACGATGTAGTCCAGGCTCTGCGGGAGCAGGATGACGGCTCGATCACCGATCGAGCCTCGCGACCTCAGTTCGTGGGCGAAGTTGACTACCCGGCGACTCAGCTGCGACCAGGTCAGCGTGACAGCGACCCCGCCGGGGTCGATGTCATAGTCGACGAAGGTGAACGCAACATCGTCCGGCTGCAAACTGGCACGTTCGCGCAGCACGTCGGTCACGGCGGAATAGGCCACAGATGTCAACCCTTCTATACGATCACGCCGGACAGGTCGAAATCAGCCAGCGCCTGTGCGGCGAGCTCGCGCAGGCGGGCTTTCGAGTTGTCCGTGTCGAGTTGGTAGGCGGCAATGCCGATGGAGATCTTGCCGTTGACCCGGCCGGCCACGACCACCAGCTGGCCTCCCGCCTCCTCCAGCTCGTGACGCCTGAAGTTCTGGTCCACTCCCCTGAGGAAGACGTATTCGGCGTCACTGCCGTCGGGTCGGCCGACCGCACCGTCGAGATCGCCGAGATTGGAACAGTACACCGAGAGGTCTTCCTCGGATCCATGGAACTGGGATGCATAGCGCGCAAGCAGGCGTTTGGGCACCCAGGGCACCACCGGAAGCAGTTCCAGCGACACGTCGGTCGCCTCACGCGCCTCGCCCAGCGCGTGCCGCAATGCGGTGCGGGCCTGGCTCAAGTCCTTGGTCGCCTCGGTCGGGTCGACGCTCGCCTTGGCAAAGGACAGCGCCAACGCGCGGGTGTCGTCCAGGCTGGTGCGGTCGTTGAGGGCGATGGACAGGGTGACCGCACCGTCGGATGCCCGGCTACGCCCCATCCGCTCGCCGAGCCTGGCCGCTACGCCCGCCACCAACGAGTAGCTCGTGCCGCCGAGTGCCGCTGCGCGGGCGTCCCACTCGCCGACGTCGACGAAGATCGAGATGGCCGGGACGACGACGGTGCAGTCGCATCTGCGGCTGTGCCGGCTCCGCCCTTTGCCCTGTCCCGGGGATGCCTCATTTCGGCTGGCGGCCAACATCTTTGCGGCCCCGACCGCGACTCGCGCCGCCTGCGGCAGTTCGCGTACGGCTTGTCGGAGATCAGCGGCTGCCGCGCGGGCCCACGACCGCGATCTCGGCGGCGGATAGCCGAATCTCCGCCTGTTTCCCGCGACCGCATCCAGCACCGAGATGATGCCGGCAACGCCGTCGCCAAGGTTGTGTGAGCCGACCATGCTGAGCGCGGTCGATCCGTCGGTCATCTGCAGGACGCCCATGTGCCAGCCGGGGCCACGCTCGGGATCGACCGGCACCTGCGCGCGTTCGTCCAGCCAGTCGGAGAGCTCGCTGCGGTCGCGTCGGCGAGGCGAGAATTCCAACGGAGCCTGCGGCCCCAGCTCCGATACCCAGCGGTGGCGACCGAACGGCAGCGGTGAGCGCTCGACCCGGCGGCCGGCCAGTCCGTAGCCGAAGCCGCGGTGAAATTCTCTGACCCGATCGAAGTCGACCGGATGCTCGTAGATCCAGGCCATCTGCATCAGCTGCATGCGGCCGGTCGCGCGCACCAACTGGATACCTGCGTGATCCAGAAGGGTCAGGCGGTTGTCCGGGGTCGGCTCGTCACAGCGCATCAGGGTCTCGCCGGCGAGATCCAGACCGGTGCCGGTCGCCATCATGCACCTCCAATCGTCATCGGGATCACGGCGTGAAGTCCACGACGCCCACGAGGCCGAATTCGTTCAGCGTGTCGGCCACCAGCGCGCGCAACCGCTCCCTGGTGAGCTGTCCGCCCGGTTGATACGCGACGACGGTCACCGAGATCCTGCCACCGATGCGTCCTGCCAGCACCGTGAGCAGGCCACGTCGCCTCTCCAGGAACTGGCGGCTGACCCGCCGATCGACGCCCCGCAGCATGACGTAGTCGGCATCGCTACCGTCCACCCGCGCCACCACCGGATCGACATCGCCGAGATTGGAACACGATACCGGCAGGTCGGCAAGTCCGAACACGACATCGGACCCGCGCCTGACCGCCCACTTGGGCACGAACGGGGTCAGCGGAAGCAGCTGCAGAGTCTCATCCGGGGTGTCGCGCATGGCCCCCAGCGCGTCCTTCACCGCGCGCCGTGGGCCCGACAGGTCCGACGTCACGTTCGTCGGGTCGATCACGGCGTAGGCCAGTGACGCCACGTTGGCCCGGGTGTCGCCCGGTTCGCGATCGCTGATCGGAATCTGCAGGGTCACCGCGCCGTCGGAGGCACGGCTCCGGCCGATGCGCTCGCTGATCTTCGCCGCGAATCCGGCGACCAGGGCGTGACTGGTCCCGCCCAGCGAGGCGGCCCGCGCATCCCACTCATCGAGATCCACATGAACGGTGACCGCCGGAAGGACGACGTTGGTATCGGCGGCGGCATCACCGGTGACGGGCGGGGCGACCGGCGACCCCGGGTCCTTCGACCGCGCGATCTCATGCCGACGGGCGAACCCGACGCGTGCGGTGGTGGCCAGTGTCCGGACCAGCTCTGGAACATCGCGCACCGTCTGGCGCAGGTCGGCCGCCATCGCGCGGCCCCGAGAACGCGAATGCGGCACAGGATAGCCGAGCTGATGCACCTGTCCCTCGATCGCCTCGGCGATCGTCGACAGCGCACCGAGCCCGTCGGACAGACAATGCGACATCACCAGGCTGACGGCGGTCGAGCCGTCGGTCATCTCCAGCACACCCAGGCGCCACCCCGGTCCCTGTTCCGGGTCTACCGGCTGCTGAGCGCATTCCTCGATCCACGCGGACAGCTCCGACCGCGGGCGCTTCTGTACGGCGAAGTCGATGGCACAGGCGGGCCCCTCTGCGGCCACCCATCGATACCGCCCGAACCACAGCGGCGATCGCTCGACCCGCCGGCCCATCAGGCCGTGGCCGAAGTTGCGGTGAAAGCGCCGGACAGCCGCGACATCGATCGCGCGGTCGTACACCCACACGCACTGCATGACCAATTCCTGGCCGGTGGCGCGTTGGCCGAGGACCAACAACTGATCGGTGAACGACAGCAGGTTGTCGACCCGTCCACCCGCCGATTCAGTCACCGACGAAACCACGCCCCAGTCTCCAAACAGTGCTCATGCCATACCGGATCCCAGCGACTCGATGAGCGGGGCGGACGAGGACGCCGCATCTCGTCGGCCGTCGGCCACGCCGACGAAAGCCGACCGCATCGCCGATAGATAGCGGGTCACCGATTCGCGTGCGATCGGGTTGTTCGGGAACGCGACCGTCACCGTGGTTCCGTCGCCGAACCTGTTGACCCACATGCCGACCTGGTTGGCCGCCCCCATCTCGCTGTAGATCTTGCCGCCCACCAAGTTCCACTGAGCGACGATCTCCGGCGAGAACGGCGACACGGTCGCATCCAGGTAGGAGATCATCGGAACGCCCACATCCGGGCGTCGCACGTGGCCCTCGTGCAGGGCGAGTTCGAGTACCCGGTCGAACGGAACGTGTCCGAGCCGCTGACCGGAATCGAACGACGCCTGGGCGGCACGGACGGTCTCGGCGAACGAGTACGGGTTGACCGGAACGGTGATCGGGACCGTTCCGGTGAACCACCCCGTCGTCATCATCTCTTCGGGGGCACGGGTACTCGTGGGGGTGATCGTATGGTAGGTGGTGTTGCCGGTGAGTTGATGTTCCGCCATCGCGATACCCGCGAACACACCGCCGATGAAGCGGGCGCCGGCAGCGGTGCAGGCCTTTTCGAACCGGTCGGACTGCACTTCGTCCATCAGCTGGAACGTCATCAGATCGCCTTCGCACGGCAACGACGGGTCCCCGATGGGCAGTGGGAAACGCGGCAGCGTCCCGTCGTTGCGCTGAGCGAACTCGATCCACTCGCTCACCTGAGGAGAATCGATGGTCAGCATCGAGGTGTACTGGTGCTGCCGCAGGCAGTACGCGTCGTAGCTGCCCGCCAGCGGCAGTGGAATCGGCCCGCTGCCCATGATGAGCGCGGCGTACATCATGTGGATCTCCACGAACAGCAGGCCGATGAACATCGCATCGACATGCAGGTGGTCGACGCTCATGTAGAACGTGAAATGATCCGCCCGCTGGATGATTCCGAAGCGGAAGCAATCCCACTCCAGCGGGCCCGGTGTCGCCAGAATGTCCTCGCACCAATCGCGCGACGACTTGTGCCCGTGCTTCGTCGCGACGAACTTGACATCGTTGGGGTTCGGGATCGTATGCCTGACAACGCGATCATCGTCGTCGAACTCGAACCAACTACGGTAGGTGTCGTGCCGGCGCAGATAGGCGTTGATCACGTAAGTCATCGCCCTGACGTCGCACTGCCCGCCGATATTCCACGAGAGAATCGTCAACCGCGCCATCTCGGTACCATGCGCTCGATGCTCGCGGTAGCTCCGAAGATGTTGCGCCTGCTGGTAGCTGACAGGTACCGGGCTCACGGGAGCTTGCCGAGCCTTCGCCAGTGTCGCGGGCGACGCGCTCCACGACACATGCGCGCCGGGATCGCCTTCCCACTCATGGATGGGTGCCAACTGGAACAATGAACTGCTTCCCTTCTCGGAATGTGGTCCGCGCAGACTCAGGACGAGGCCGATGTCACCTCGTCGACGGTCAGCGAGTCACACAGAACCTGGGCCAGTGCTCGAACGGTGGTCAGATCCATCGAGCTCACGCGAACGCCCGTCTCGGCCTCGATTCGCGTGCGCAATTCCAGGTTGCCCAGTGAGTCGAGCCCGTACTCCGCCAGCGGACGGTCCGGGTCGATCGGACGGCGCAAGAGCAGGCTGACCTGTTCGGAGATCAGCCGGCGCAGATGTGTCGCCCAATCTTCTCTCGGCAACGCCGCCAGTTCCACGAGCAGCTTCCTCGATTCCATCGCCCCTTCCGACGCAGATCTGAACAGTTCGGCGAACGGGCTGCGTTCGGCGAACGACGTCAGCCACGGTGTGCCCAGAATGGGGGCATAGCCCGTGTAGACGCGGTCGTAGCGCAGCAACGTTTCGAACGCCTGGGCGCCCTCGTCGGGCAGGATGGCGGCGTCGTCCTCGGCCATCGCGGTTCCCCTGCCGATCTCACCCCAGGCTCCCCACGCGATCGCGCTGGCCGGAAGGCCTTGCGAACGACGCCAGCGGGTGAACGCATCGAGCCAGCTGTTGGCCGCCGCGTAGGCCCCCTGGCCGGGCGAGCCCACCAGTGCCGCCGCCGACGAGAAGGAACAGAACCAGTCGAGCGGTTCGGACGCCGTCGCCTGGTGCAGATTCCACGCCCCGTAGACCTTCGGCGCCCAGTCGCGCTCCACCAGCCCATCGGTGATGTTGACCAGCGTTGCGTCTTCGACCACCGCCGCGGCGTGCAGCACACCCCGAAGTGGCAGGCCGGTGCGCGTGGCCGAGGCGACCAACCGCTCGGCGGTGCCGGCGGTGGCGATGTCACCGCATTCGACGACGATGTCGGCGCCGGTGGCCCGGATGAGGTCGATGATCTCGAGCGACTTGGAAGACGGATCGCTACGCGAAGTGAGAACGATCCGTCCACAGCCGGCGGCGGCCATCTTCTCGGCCAGGAACAAGCCGAGACCACCGAGACCGCCGGTGATGATGTACGAACCGTCGCGGCGGAACACGGGCACCTGTTCGGGCGGGAGCACGGCGTCGCTGTGACCCGACCGCGGGACGGTGAGGACCAGTTTGCCGGTGTGCTGGGCTCCGGCGATCTGGCGGATCGCGTTCGCAGCATCCGTCAGTGGGTACTCGGTGATGTCCGGCAGGGGCAGCGTTCCGTCGGCGGTCAACCGGTACACCACGTCCAGCAGCCTGCGGACCTCGCCGGGATGGGTAACCGTCATCAACGCCAGATCCACGGCGTGGAAGGACAGATTCCGCCGGAACGGGAACAGGCCGATTCGGGTATCGCCGTAGATGTCGCGTTTCCCGATCTCGATGAACCGCCCACCGAAGGCGAGCAACTCCAGGCTGGCGCGCTGCAGGGCGCCGGTAGCGGAGTTGAGCACCACGTCCACGCCGTAGCCGCCGGTGTCCTGACGGATCTCGTCGGCGAACGTGATGGTACGCGAGTCGTAGACGTGCTCGATTCCCCAGTCACGCAACAACTGTCGTCGCTGCTCGCTGCCCGCGGTCGCGAAGATCTCGGCGCCGGCTGCGCGCGCGACGGCGATGGCGGCCTGACCGACACCACCGGTGGCGGAATGAATCAGGACCTTGTCGCCGGCACGCAGCCTGGCCAGCTCCTGCAGGCCCAGCCACACCGTGGCGTACGCCAGTCCGACCGCCGCCGCTTCGCTATCGCCGAGCTGATCCGGCAGTTTGGTCGCCAACTCCGCGTCGCAGAGCACGTAGGTGCCCCAGCATCCGTTGGGTGAGACCCCGCCGACGCGGTCGCCCACCTGGTGGGTCGTCACTCCAGGACCGACCGCGGTGACCGTGCCCGCGAACTCGGAGCCGAGTTCGGGCAGCCGCCCGTCGAAGCTGGGACAACGTCCGAAGGCGACGAGAACATCGGCGAAGTTGATGCTCGACGCGGTGACCGCGACCTCGATCTGCCCCCACCCGGGTGTGACCCGGTCGAACGCCACGAACTCCAACGACTCCAGGTCCCCGGGAGTGCCGACCCGCAGGTGGATGCCGTCGGTGGAATTGTCCGCAACGGTCTTGTGCCGCTCGTCGTTTCGCAACGGAGAAGGACACAGTCTCGCGGTGAACCACTCGCCGTCCCGCCACGCCGTCTCGTCCTCGGGCGAGCCGATCAACAGCTGACGCGCCAACAACTGCGGGTCGGTCGCTGCGTCGACGTCGATCTGGGTGACCTGAAGCCTCGGATACTCCATGCCGATCGCCCTCATCAGGCCTCGCACGCCCGCCTGTTCGAGGTTGGGCACATCATCGGCCAAGACACTCTGGGCGTCCCTGCTCACCACGTACAGCCGAGGCGCCACTTCGGTGAGCTCTCTGGTGACTCGCACCAGCAGACGAACGAAATCGCCACCGTGGAAAGGGGTCCGGTCGTCCGGAGCACCGCCGGTGGGTCCACTGAGCAGCGCCACGCCGACGAACGTCCGCTCGCGCAGCAGCGCTGCGAGCTTGTCGACGTTGGTGGCGTGGTCACAGGTTCCCGGCCAGGCCAGCGTCACACACTCGGCGCCGCGCGATTCCAGCGCGTCGGACAGCTCCGAGCTCAGCGCGTCGCCGCCGTCGCCCAGTTCGATCAGCAACCATGCACCTTCCCCGACCACGTCGGACTCGGGGAAGGGTCGCCGCTGCCAGTCCAACTCCAGCAACCGCTGGTTGAGCAGCCGATCAGCCTGGGCCCGTTCGGAACCTCCGGTACCCAGCTGCAGGCCGGTCACGCTGAGCAGAACCTCGCCGCGATCGTCGAGCACGTCGAAATCCGCCTCGACCCCGCTGGAGTCGACCTTGATGATGTGGCTGTAGCAGTACCGGGCGTTTCGTGCAGATGCAAAGGCGCGCAACCGGCGCACGCCGAGCGGCAACAGAAGGCCGGTCACGTTCTGCACATCGGGATGGGCCATCACCGACTGGAAGCACGCGTCCAGCAGCGCCGGGTGCACGAAATAGCCGCCCTGGTGGGACCGCAGCGGGCCCGGCAGGGCGACCTCGGCGATCAGGGTGTCCAGCGCCTCGTCGGAGGTGAAGACGTTGGCCAGACCGGCGAAGGCAGGGCCGTGGTGGATTCCCACGGCCTTGAAGGCCACCCGCAGATCGGCGCCGTCGACCCGATTGCGGTGCAGGGCGAGCAGCGCCTCCAGGTCACGGCTGAGCGGCTTGTCCAGCGCCTCATCGAGACCGAGTTGCGCTCTTGCGCGGGTAGACCGTTCGCCATCGCTGTGCGTTTCGACCACGAACTCCATTGCACCACTGGGAAGTTGAGAAGCCGAGGCGGCGACCGGGGTCACCTCGTCGAGCAACAGCATCTCCTCGAAGGAGACGTCGTGCACCACGCTGGCGTCTCCGAGCGCCTGACGAGCGCCGGCGAGTGCCATCTCGCAGAAGGCCGCGCCGGGCAGCACCGCGACATTGTGCACGAGGTGATCGTTGAGCCACGGGTGTGAACCCGTACCCACTTCGCCCTGCCATACATGGCGTTCGGGCTCCTCGGGAAGCAGCACGTGCGAACCCAGCAATGGATGGACCGGCACCAGCGAGCCACCCCGTGTCGAAACATGCTGGCCGTCGGTCTCGAACTCGAACCTGCGGTGCGTCCAGGAGGGCAACGGGGCGTCCAGTAGACGTCCGGCGGGATAGAGCGAGGAGAAGTCGACTGCCGCGCCCACACTGTGCAGATCGCCGATGAACTCGAGCAGTCCGTGGGGCATCTCCTGCTGACGGCGCATACTCGCGAGAGCGGCGAACGGCACATCGGTCGAACGCGCGATCTGTTCGACCGCGTGAGTCAGCAGCGGATGCGGCGAAAGCTCTGCGAAAACCCGGTGACCATCCTCGAGCGCGGCCCCGATCGCAGCGCTGAAACGCACGGTGTGCCGGAGATTGTCCGCCCAGTAGTCGGCATCCATCAGCGGGATCTCGCGCGGGTCGTACAGGGTGGCCGAGTAGTACGGAACCACCGGATCGGCCGGTTCGATGTCGGCCAACGCGTCGACGAGATCGTCCAGGATGGAGTCGACCTGCGGAGAATGTGACGCGACGTCGACGGCGACCTCTCGCGCCATGACCCCGCGTGCCTCCCACATCGCCACCAGGTCCCGGATCGCGCCGGTGGCGCCGCCGACCACCGTGGACTGCGGTGAGGCCACCACCGAGAGCACGACGTCCTGGATCCCCTGGGCCGCCAGCTCGGAGAGCACCTGCTGAGCCGGCAACTCGACCGACGCCATGGCCCCGGAACCGGAGATGGTCGACATCAGCTTCGAGCGTCGGCAGATGACCTTGACCGCGTCTTCGAGCGTCAGGGCGCCCGAGACCACCGCGGCGGCCGCTTCGCCCATGGAGTGACCGATGACCGCTCCCGGGGTGACCCCGTGCGCCTTCATCGCGGCCGCCAGCGCGACCTGGATGGCGAACAGCGTCGGTTGCACCTTGTCGATGCCACTGACCACCTCGGGCGCCGACATCGCCTCGGTCACCGAGAAACCGGATTCCCGGGCGATCAGCGGCTCGAGTTCGGCGACCGTGGCGGCGAAGGCAGGTTCCTGAGCCAGCAGCTCAGACCCCATTCCCGCCCACTGCGAACCCTGCCCGGAGAACACCCACACCGGTCCCTTGTCGTCTTGCGCCACCGCGGGCTGGTAGGGGGCCTCGTCTTCGGCGACCGCCCTCAGCGCGCACATCAAACCCTCGCGGTCCTGCGCGATCACCGATGTCCGCACCGACCGATGACCGCGCCGACGCGCCAACGTGTAGCCGAGGTCGGCGAGATCGATCGCGGGTCCGCGGCCGTTGCCGTCGCCGCTGTTGGCGAGCCAATCGGCCAGCCGGCCCGCCGTTCGGCGCAGTTCCGGCGCCGAGGTCGACGACAGCGGGAACAGCAGGGGACCTGTCGCGTGCCGGGCCGGGCGCTGCTCGGAGACGGGCCCTGCGGCCTGCTCCACGATCGCGTGCACATTCGTGCCGGAAAGACCATAGGCCGAAACGGCAGCGCGACGTGGATGGTCGCCGTAGACGGGCCACGCCGTGGTCGCCTGGGGCACGAACAACTCCGTCTGCACTGCTTCGAGCTGCTCGGGAAGCCGGTTGAAGTGCAGGTTGCGCGGGATGACACCGCGCTGCACCGACAGCACGGCCTTCATGACCCCCAAGGCGCCGGCTGCCGATTGCGTGTGCCCGAAGTTCGTCTTGGCGGAGCCCAACGCGCAGGGGCCGGCAGTGCCGTACACCGCGGCGACGCTGGCGTACTCGAGCGGGTCGCCGACCGGCGTTCCGGTCCCGTGCGCTTCCACCAGCCCGACCGAGGAGCCATCGACACCGGCCGCCGCCAGCGCCGATCGATACACCGCGGTCTGCGCCTCGGATGACGGGGTGGAGATGTTGACGGTGTGGCCGTCCTGGTTCGCCGCGGTGCCCCGGATCACCGCCAGGACGCGGTCTCCGTCGGCGACGGCGTCGTCGAGCCGCTTGAGGGTCAGCACTACCGAGCCCTCCGACGAGACGAACCCGTCGGCGGATTCGTCGAAGGCATGGCACCGGCCGGTCGGCGACAGCATCCCCGCTGCCGAGCCGCCGGCGGCCTTGCGCGGCTCGAGAAGCACCGCGGCACCGCCGGCCAGAGCCAGATTGCTCTCGCCCGCCTGAAGGCTGCGGCAGGCCAGATGAATGGCGCTGAGTCCCGACGAACACGCCGTGTCCACCGTCATCGCGGGGCCGTGCACGCCGAGCGCGTAGGCGACCCGACCAGACGCCAGGCTGAAGCTCGTCCCGGTGAACCCGTAGGGCCCTTCCAGCGCCTCGGCGTCGGCCGACAGGTATGCGTAATCATTGTGGGTCAGTCCCACGAAGACCCCGGTCAGCGAGCCCGCGAGGGTCGCGGGATCGATCCCGGCGTGCTCGACCGCCTCCCAGGCGGTCTCGAGCAACAGCCGATGCTGCGGGTCGATGGCCACCGCTTCACGCTCGGAGATCCCGAAGAAATCGGCGTCGAACGCCACGGCGTCGTCCAGGAAGCCGCCCCACTTCGACACGGAACGCCCCGGGACACCCGGCTCGGGGTCGAAGTACTCTTCGGCGTCCCACCGGCCCGGCGGGATCTCGGTGACCAGGTCGTCACCCCGCAGCAACGCCTGCCACAGTTGCTCGGGCGAGTCGATCCCACCTGGCAGCCGGCATGCCATCCCCACGACCGCAACCGGCGTAATACCTACTCGAGCCACCTTGCACACCTCTCAATGCTTCTCGCTGAGAGCATGAGTGTAGTTGGTACCACGGGAATCGACCTTTCGGCGAGCGAACGCACCAAGCTCCCAGCGACGCGCCTCCCACGGCCTCAGCGCTACCCCCAGCGCCGAGGATCAAATGGAGCAAATATACACTGTGCCGAGGCAATCCCGAGGTTTCAAGATCATAACACCGCGGGATACTGGCAGTTCCGTGCGGAATACCCCGGACAAACCGAATCCGGTCCGATCCTCCCCGAGTGCATCAGCAATGTCGGCAGATCCCACAGTTCCGCTCGGAACAACACTGCCAGCAACATGTAAGCGGGGCATTTGAGGGCGTACTCCGGTCCAGTTGCGACGTGAAAAAAATTCGTCCGTCAGGCGGACTCTTTTGTCTCTCGGCCACGAAACCCGTCGTTGTCACGACCCGCGAAGACACCGTGACGGAGCATGTGTCGCTAGTCACTCTTCATAGCTCTGGCAACCCCAGCGTGACACGGGAAACCGTCGGTGTAACCCGACGACTGGTGGGGACGCCATGACGTCGGCCATCCCCGGCCACCCCACGTCACGCCCGATGTCACGCCCGATGTCACGGCCGTCGGCACCGTTGCCCTCGACGACCAAGGCGCCGGCGCCGACCCCGTATGGCGACGCTCACGCTCCTCGTTGGGGGACAGGCTAGTACAAGATCGACCGCAACCACGTTCGGGGACCTCGCCTCATCCGCTGCGCGTCATCGTGAGGCTGCGACGTCCCAGACCGCTCCCGGACGCAACGGGCGGGTGCAGCCGCGATGTCGCGCTCGGCGCTCCATTGCCCACCTCGTCGTTCGCGACATCGGTGGCAACAATCAGCCCGTTGGAACGCGGCGATCCGGCGCGGACTCAGGCAAGGCCATCTACCGATGCAAAGCCATTTTCCATCCGGGTCATGAATCGAACGCCCGTTGGTGGTCCACCCGGACGTGCTGCACTGCCGGCTCGGTGGGTTCTCCTGATCGCTCGGCAACAACCGCGACCACTTCGCTCAGGCATCCCCGGGTCGCGGGTCGTCAGGAGCGCTGCGGCGCACCGAACCGCACGTGAGCGTCGAGCCCGCGGGCCCCGTCGAGCATGCGGGGGCGCAACTCCGCGGTGGCCCCTCCGGCGCGCACGAGTTGGGCCACGATGGCCAGGCCCAGCCCGCTGCCTCCGGTGTCGCCGCGACAGCGCCAGAACCGGTCGAATGCCCGCGCACAGTCCTCGGCGGACATCCCCGGGCCCTCGTCACGGACATGCAGGTCCACAGAAGCGGAATCCGGAACGGGCGCCACCGCCACCTCGATGGCGCTCCCGGGTGGTGACACCGCCAACGCGTTGTCGATGAGGTTGTCGACGATCTGTTCGGCTGCTCCCGGCACGGCCGATGCCGGGAGCCTCGCGGGTGCTGCCACGTCGATGCGAACGTCCGATTCGTCGGCGAGCGGCCGCCACTGGTCGGCCCGTCAGCGCGCCACCTCGGCGAGATCGATCTCCTCCGGCGTGATCCCGGCATCGGCGGCTGAGCATCAAGAGCCCATCGATGATGCGTTGCAACCGCAACGCCTCCTCCCGGGCCGAGACAAGGGTGTCGCGGGCCGTGTCGGGATCGACATCCACGAGATCGGCGGCGCTGTCCAGACGCAACCGCAGTGCCGTCAGCGGTGTGCGCAACTGACGCAGCCTTCGGGTGACCGTGCTGCCGGGGCCGGGCGCCCATGTGACGCTGCATCTTCCCAACGGGTTGCGACGTTCCTGTTCTCTCTGCGGCGACCCTGTTCTCTCTGCGGCGACCCTGCCGAACGGCACCGATACCGGATCGCCGTGCACCGCTCGCCGCAGTCCCGCGGCGGCAGCGCCTGGCTGTCCACCGCGGCACGGCCCGGCATGAGCGTCGGCGTGTCCGGCCCGGACAATCATTTCGTCCTCGAGCCCGCGCACGAGGACCTGTTCCCGGCCGGCGGAATCGGTATCAGACCCATCAGGGCGATGATCGAATCGCTTCCTGCCCATCGGCATTGGCGGCTGGTCTACATCGGCAGCGGGCGATCGTCGATGGCGTTCAGCGACGAACTGGAGCGTCGATGGCCGGCCAACGTGTGGGTACACGCCCGCGACGAATACGGCGTCCGACCGGACCTGGCGCGAATCCTCGCCAGCACCACCGCCGCGGTGTACTGCTGCGGCCCCTCCTCGATGACCGAAGCGGTCCGCGCGCTGGTGCGGCCTGCGCAGCTGCATGTCGAGCGGTTCGTTCCGGCGGTCCGGCCGGAGTCCACCCCGCGCCGACCGTTCCACGTGATCTGCCGGCGCAGCGGCGTACGTGTGCACGTCCCGGAAAACCGGTCGCTACTCGACGCTCTCGAGCGGGCAAACGTACCCGTCAGTTCCTCATGCCGGGAGGGGGTCTGCGGCGCGTGCGGAATCCGTGTCCTCGGCGGCGGCCGCCGAACACCTGGACTCCGTTGCGAGCACAGCGCACAACGACGCAGCCGGCATCGTCTACCCCTGTGTCTCCCGGGCGCACACCCCCACCTTGACGCTCGATGTCTGATCGGGGCACCGGACCAGAAACCCCCAGCGCCGGGGAATCCCGCTACTCGCCCAGCAGTGCCTTCTTCGCGTCGGTCAACTCGCGTTTCGCCACACCGCCGATCTCCGGGTACTGCGGGTTGAGCGATTCCAGGGTGTCCACCAGCACGGCCGACGTCGACAGGTGGCTGAACCACTTGTGATCGGCGGGAATCACGTGCCAGGGGGCCCAGTCGGTGCTGGTATGGCTCAGCATGGCCTGGATGGCCCGCTGGTAGTCGTCCCAGAACGCGCGTTCCCGCAGGTCGGCGATCGAGAACTTCCAGTTCTTCTCGGGCTCCTCGATGCGCTGCAGGAACCGGCGCTTCTGTTCGTGTTTGGAGACGTTGAGGAAGAGTTTGACGACGGTGGTCCCGTTGTCACAGAGCTGGCGTTCCCAGTTGTTGATCTCGCGGTACCGCCGTTTCCAGATTCCCTTGGTGTCGCGCCTGGCCTCGGGTGGCCACAACAACTCCGGGTGCACGCGGGTGATCAGGATGTTCTCGTAGTGGGACCGGTTGAACACCGCGATACGACCCAGTTCCGGCAGCGCCCTGTTGTGCCGCCACAGGTAGTCGTGTGCCCGTTCGGTCTCCGAGGGCGTCTTGAAGCTGTGCACGTCCACGCCCTCGGGGTTCAGCCCGGTCATGACGTGTTTGATCGTGCCGTCCTTGCCGGCCGCGTCGATCGCCTGCAGCACGATCAGCAGTGCCCGGTCCGCCTGCGCGAAGAAACGGTCCTGCAACTCCGACAGCCTGGCGGTGGCATCGGCCAGTGCCGCCAGGCCGGCCTTCTTGCCCAGCCCGCTGTCATGTCGCCGGGGATCGAAATCCTTGGCGAGGTCCACCTTCGTGCCCGGCGGGACCCTGGTAGCCCTCGCCAACTGCCTCCACTGTCCGCTCACCGTCGCCTCCGCGATCGTCGACCCCGCACCCGAGCCTAATCGCGTCGGGGCGGCACCCGCGGGCGCACCTATGCTGATCGAAGACAGCGAAGGGCAGGACGGTGACTCAGCTACCCTCGACCACCCGCACGACGTTCCCGGGCATCGATTCGCGCGCCTGGGAACATCCCGCCGACCGCGTCGCGCTCACCGCGTTGCGTCAGCTCAAGGGCTTCGACCAGGTCCTCAAGGTGCTCTCGGCGATGCTGCGGGAGCGTCAGCATCGGCTGCTCTACCTGGCCAGCGCCGCGAAGGTGGGTCCGCGGCAGTTCGCCGACCTCGACGCGCTGCTGGACGACTGTGTGACGGTCCTCGACGCCCGGGACAAGCCCGACCTGTTCGTGCTGCAGAGCCCGGTCGTCAACGCCTACTGCATCGGCATGGACACCCCGTTCATCGTCATCACCTCCGCCATGTACGACCTGATGGACCACGACGAGATGCGCTTCGTCGTCGGCCACGAACTCGGCCACGCGCTCAGCGGGCACGCGGTGTACCAGACCATGCTGATGCACCTGATGCGGCTGGCGGACACGTTCGGGTTCCTGCCACTGGGCGGCTGGGCGCTGCGCGCCATCGTGGCCGCACTGATGGAGTGGCAGCGCAAGGCGGAACTCTCCGGTGACCGCGCGGGGCTGCTGTGCACCCAGGACCTCGACACCGCGATCCGGGTCGAGATGAAGCTCGCCGGGGGCAAGCGACTGGACAAGTTGGATTCGCAGGCGTTTCTGGCCCAGGCCCGCGAGTACGAACGCACCGGTGACATGCGTGACGGTGTGCTCAAGCTGCTGAACCTGGAGTTGCGGACCCACCCGTTCTCGGTGCTGCGCGCCGCGGCGCTGACCCAGTGGGTGGACTCCGGCGAATACGGCGCCGTGCTGGCCGGGGACTACCCCACCCGTGACGACGACGGTGCCCGGTTCGCCGACGACGTCGGCGCGGCGGCCAGCCACTACCGGGACGGTTTCGACCAGTCCGAGGATCCACTGATCCGGGGCATCCGCGACGGCCTCGGCGGCATCGTCACCGGCGTCGGTCAGGCCGCGACCAGCGCGGTGGACAGCGTGGGCCGCAGGATCTCGGGATGGCGGCGCGGGAACCCCACCGACTGAGCCTGTCGCGAGAGCCCCACCGAGGTGCGTCAGCCTCACATCTTCATAAACATCAATCGTCGCACGTATCACTTGCGCCACAGCATGGGTACGTTGAGCGTCGACGGCCGAGGGAGAACGGTGTGGACTGACAACCGGACTGGCGCAGTGTCCAGGGCGACGGCGGCGGGTGTGGCGCTCGCCTCCGCAGCGCTGCTGGCCGCCTGCGCCACGACCATCGGCGGCACCCCGACCTGCCCGGGCTGCGGCACCAACGCCGAGCCGAGCTTCCCGACACCGCGGTCGAGCGCGCCGACAGCAGCGCCGCCGTCGACCCTGGAACCGCAGCCGACGCCGCCGTCGCCCGGCACGGTGCTGCCCGCGCAGAACGGCTACGTGTTCATCGAGACGAAGTCCGGCAAGACCCGCTGCCAACTCGACGAGCAGGAGGTCGGCTGCGAGTCGTCATTCGTCAACGCACCCGAGATCGACGGCACGCCGGCCAACGGTGTTCGGCTCAGTGCCGACGGCGACATCAGTTGGGTACTCGGCAATCTCGGCGCCATACCCACGGTGACGCTGGACTACCAGACCTATTCGGCGGTGGGCTGGACGATCGACGCCGATCAGAACGGCACCCGGTTCACCAACGACCGCACCGGCCACGGCATGGCGATCAGCGTCGAGGGTGTCGAGGGCTTCTGACTGCGGCGCGCCGGCTACATCGCGTGCTCATGCGGCAGTGCAGGTTTCGTCAAACGGTCTGCGCGCCCCTTCAGCGCGCCGATCTTCACCAGTTCCACGGTCATGTTGATCGACGCCAGCATCGGCAGCACCCCGATGAACGTGCCCCACGACGGTGCGCCGCCGTGCAGCTGGTCGAGTTTTGCCAACACGTAGAGGCATCCGACGGTGAAGATCGCGGCGGGGATGGAGAAGGCCATCGGCGACCGGCGGTCGGTGATGGTCTGCATCGCGAAATCCGCCTCGTCGTCCGACATCGGTTCGCCCTTGCGCACCTTGTCCAGAACCAGCCGCACGCTGCCGACGCGTTCGCTCACCTCGGTGGGGGTGCGCCGCAGAAGCCGTCGCACGAAGACGAAGGCGAAGGCGGCGAACACCAATTCGGCCACGAAGGCGACGATCGTCAGCCAACCGAACACGCCGACGTTCACCGGGTGACCCCGTTCGGGGCGACCGACTCGTCGTCGTCATCCCACAGCAGCAGTTGGCGGACCGCGGATCGGGTTCCGTAGGGCCGCAGCATCTGGCTGGCGGGTCGGGGGCGCACCCGCTGGGGCCACCAGAACCATCGGCCGAGCAGCGCCGCGATCGACGGGGTCATGAACGCGCGCACGATGAGGGTGTCGAACAGCAGTCCGAGCGCGATCGTCGTACCCACCTGGCCGATCGCACGGAGGTCGCTGAACACGAAGGACGCCATGGTGGCGGCGAACACCAGGCCCGCCGAGGTGACCACCGAGCCGGAGCCGGCCATCGCGCGGATGATGCCGGTGTTGACCCCGGCGTGGATCTCCTCTCGGAGCCGCGAGATCAGCAACAGGTTGTAGTCCGCCCCCACCGCCAGCAGCAGGATGGTGGCCAACGGCAGCACGATCCACAACAGTTGGATACCGAGGATGTGTTGCCACAGCAGCACCGAAAGGCCGAACGACGCCCCCAGCGACAGCGCCACCGTGCCGACGATGACCAGCGCGGCGACCAGGCTTCGGGTAATGAACACCATGATGAGCAGAATCAGGCTCAGCGCGGCGACGCCGGCGATCATCAGGTCGTATTTCGCGCCTTCGCTGATGTCCTTGTAGGTGGCCGCCGCACCGCCGATGTAGATGTCGGCGTTGCCGAGGGGGGTGCCCTTGACGGCCTCTTCGACGGCGGCGCGGATGGCGTCGATGTGTGAGATGCCCTCCAGCGTCGCGGGATCCCCGTCGTGGGTGATGATCATTCGGGCGGCCTTGCCGTCCGGCGAGAGGAACAGTTTCAGGCCACGCTGGAACTCGGGGTTGCTGAAGACCTCGGGAGGCACGTAGAACGAATCGTCGGTCTTGGCCGCGTCGAATGCCTGCCCCATCGCGGTCGCGTTCTCCAGCGCCGCCTCGCTGTTGGCGGCGATCCCCGACTGCGTCGCGTAGTTCGTCATCGTCAGGTCGCGGCTGGCTTCCTGGCTGGCGATCTGCCGCGGGATGAGCTCGAGCAGTTGTGGCTGCAGCTCATTCAGCTTGTCCAGGCTTGCCGTCACCTCCCCGAAATGGTCGGTGAGCGCGTCGATCCCGTCGAGGGCGTCGAAGATGGAGCGCAGTGCCCAGCAGATCGGGATGTCGAAACAGTGTGGTTCCCAATAGAAATAGGCACGCAACGGCCGGAAGAAGTCGTCGAAGTTGGCGATCTTGTCGCGCAACTCGTTGACGGTGGCAACGGTGTCGTGAAACGCCTGGGTCTGTTCACCCGTGGCGGCGACCGCCTGCCGCTGCAGCGCATACTGCTGCTTGAGGGTGGCGATCGACTTGTCGATCTCGGCAACCTGTTTGAGCAGGTCGTCGGCGCGGTCCTGCTGGAACGGCAGGTTCTCGATCTGGCCGATGCTCTGGGCGCTGATCTGAAACGGGATCGAGCTGTGGTCCAGCGGGGTGCCCAGCGGCCGGGTGATGGACTGCACCTGAGCGATGCCCCGGGTGTGGAAGATCGCCCTGGCCACCCGCTCCAGCAGGATCATGCCGGTCGGGTCGCGCAGATCGTGGTCGGTTTCGATCATCACCAGCTCGGGGTTGAGCCGGGCGACCGAGAAATGCCGTTCCGCGGCGGCGTAACCGAGGTTGGCCGGGGTGTCCGACGGCAGGTACCGACGCTGGTCGTAGTTGGTCTTGTAGCCGGGCAGCGCGAGCAGGCCGATCAGGGCCACCGCCACGGTCACCACCAGGATGGGCCCGGGCCAGCGCACCACGGCGGTGCCGACGCGCCGCCATCCCCGCGTCCGCATCGCGTGCCGCGGGTCCAGCAGTCCGAACAGCGAGGCCACCGTCACCACCGCAGGGGCCAGGGTCAGCGCCGCGGCCAGCGCGACCAGTACACCGATCGCACCCAGCGGACCCATGCTCTCGAAATAGGGCAGCCGGGTGAAGCTCAGACAGAACACCGCACCGGCCACCGTCAGACCCGAACCGAGGATCACATGGGCGGTCGAGCGATACATCGTGTAGAAGGCGGCTTCCCGGTCCTGGCCGGCCTGGCGCGCTTCCTGGTAGCGGCCCAGCAGGAATATCGCGTAGTCGGTGCCCGCGGCGATCACCAGCAACGTGAGCAGGTTCGTCGCGAACGTCGACAGGCCGATGATCCCGGAGTCGGCCAGCACGGCCGCGACACCGCGGGCCGCGCTCATCTCGATGATGACGGTCAACAGCACGAGGATCGTCGCCGCGATCGAGCGGTAGATGAACAGCAACATGAACAGGATCACCCCGATGGTGATCAGGGTGACCTTCAGCAGACCCTCTCCGCCGACCAGGATCTGATCGGCGAACAGCGGCGCCGCGCCGGTGACGTAGGCCTTGACCCCGGGCGGTGGCTGGGTGTTGTCCACGATGTCGCGCACCGCGTCGACGGACTCCAGCGACAGCGTCTCGCCCTGGTCTCCGGCGAGGAACACCTGCGTGTAGGCGGCCTTTCCGTCGCTGCTCTGCGAGCCACCGGCCGTCAGCGGATCCCCCCAGAAATCCTGGATGTGCTGCACGTGGGTGGTATCCCGGGACAACTCCCGGATCAGGGTGTCGTAGAACCGGTGGGCGTCGGCGCCCAGTGGTTGGTCACCTTCGAGCACGATCATCGCCGAACTGTCCGAGTCGAACTCGTCGAACACCGTGCCCATGCGCTTCATCGCCCGTAGCGAGGGCGCGTCGGGAGAACTCAAACCGACATTGTGCTCCTTGCCGACGTCCTCCAGCTGCGGCACGAAAACGTTGGTGCACACCGCAATGAGCAACCACCCCAACACAATCGGCACCGACCACCACCGGATGAACCGTGAGATCCTGCCCCCCGGCGAACGCTCCTCGACGCGATGCTCATTCACCCGGACTTCTCCAGACAGTAGGTGTAGGCGTTCAACGTGTTGACCGTCCGCTCGTCCTTGACCTCCCCGTCGATCGTGATGCGGCAGCCCAGCGAATCGCCGTCGCCCTGGGCGACGACGTTGACGAACACCCCGGGCTGCGTGGTGGTCACGTCGTAGGACCACGGCAGCGGCGCATCGTCCACGCGCTGCGGTTGCGCGTCGACGTCGACGTAGCTGATCGTCGCCACCGCGCCCGGATCGCCGAAGACCTCGATGACAACGCGCTTGGGGTTGAGCGACACCGCGTCGCTGGGCAGCTCACCACCGGCCGACACATCGTCATTCGACCCGAAGATGCCGTGCAGCCGGTAGACGGTGAAACCGGCCACCGCGATCACCACCACCGCGACCAGCAGCATCCACCCCTTCGCGAGGAGGTGGCCGACCGCGCTGCCGTTCACCGGCTCAGCTCACCCAGCAGATAGCGTTGCAGCGTGGCACCCAGATCGGCGGCCACGAGTTCGCGCGGATGCGTGGCCAGCGGCGCGATTCCGACGATGTAGCGGGCCAGCGTGAACCCGACGATCTGAGACATCACCAGACCGGCCCGGTACTCGGGATGGTCGGCCTCGAGCCGCTCGGCGATCGGCAGCAGCAGGTTGCGGGTGAGGAAGTCGCGCACAAACCGGGCCGCTTCGGGTTCGGCGGTCGCCGCTCGGATCATTCCCACCATCGGGCGGCGGCGCACCTCGTCGTCGAGGACATCCAGCACCGCGGTCGCCAACCGTGTGCCGGCGCACTCGGAACCGCCCCCGACCACCCGGTCGATCAGCGCCGCCGGGTCGATCGGCAGCTCGACGACGGCCAGGAACAGGTCCAGCTTGGTGCCGAAGTAGTGAGCCACCAGCGCCGGATCGACCTCGGCCGCCAGCGCGACCTGTCGCATCGAGGTGCGGTCGTACCCCAACTCGGCGAAGTGCTTGCGTGCGGTGTCGGCGATCAGCTCGCGGGTGGTGTTGGGCCCCGGCCGCCGCCCGGGGTGCTTGGTGACGTGCCGGAGCGGACGGCTCATCCGCCGACCTGGATTTCTGCGTATGCAGAATTCAACACAGATGGAAATGCTAGCGGCACGACGGCGCGGGGACCAGACCTGATTTCCCGCCGATCGCGGTCCGCCACCGCGAATGCGAAGCCACGGTCGCGAACGACGCCCCAGTCGCAGCCGTGGCTTCTCACTCGGCTGCGTCGCGGCCATACTGCACAGGAATCGAAACGGCGGCAGAGGGGAACACGAACACCATGACCGTTGCACAGCGCGAACGAGCCGCCCTGGTGGAGGCCCTGCGGGAGGCGGGCCCGGATGCCCCCACCCTCTGCGAGGGCTGGACCACCCGCGACCTCGCGGCACACCTGGTGGTGCGGGAACGCCGCCTGGATGCCGCAGGCGGAATTCTGGTGCCGTTCCTGGCCGGCTACACCGAACGCGTGCAGCGACAGGTGGCCACGTCCACCGGCTGGGACGAACTCGTCGGCAAGATCGCGTCCGGGCCGCCGCTGTACTCACCGTTCAAGCCGCTCGACGCGGTGGCCAACGCGGCCGAGATGTTCATTCACCTCGAGGACGTCCGGCGCGCCCGCCCCGGCTGGGAACCCCGGGCCCTCGACGAACAGACCCTGGCCGCGCTGCGCCGCCCGGTGGCGATGATGGCGCGGATGACGATGCGCAGGGCGCCCGCCACGGTGGTGCTGGCCACCCCGACCGGGGACACGCTGGCCACCGTCGGCCGCGGGCCACGTGTGCTGGTCACCGGCGACCCGGGCGAGCTGCTGATGTTCGCCTCCGGCCGCAGCGAGGCCCGCGTGTCGATCGACGGCGATCCCGCCGTGGTGGAGGCCGTGCAGAAATCCCGCGGCGGCCTGTAGCCTCCGCCCGGACTCTAGGCTGGCGTCGTGGACCCGGTCGATTTCCGCATCTTCGTCGAACCCCAGCAGGGTGCCGGCTACGCCGACCAGCTCGCGGTCGCGCGCACCGCGGAGAGCGCCGGCTACTCGGCGTTCTTCCGCTCCGACCACTACCTGGCGATGAGCGGCGACGGACTGCCCGGGCCGACCGACTCGTGGGTGACGCTGGCCGGCATCGCCCGGGAGACCTCGACGATCCGGCTCGGCACGATGGTCACCTCGGCCACCTTCCGCTATCCCGGCCCGCTGGCCATCTCGGTCGCCCAGGTCGACGAGATGAGCGGCGGCCGTGTCGAATTCGGCATCGGCGCAGGCTGGTTCGAGGCCGAGCACCGCGCCTATGCCATTCCGTTCCCGGCACTGGGCGAACGGTTCGACCGGCTGACCGAGCAACTCGAGGTGATCACCGGCCTGTGGGACACCCCGCCCGGCCAGACCTTCGACTACACCGGTACGCACTATCGGGTCGCCGATTCGCCCGCCCTGCCCAAGCCCGTGCAGACCCCGCACCCACCGATCCTCATCGGGGGCGGCGGCGCCAAGCGGACTCCGGCGCTGGCGGCGCGGTTCGCCACCGAGTTCAACATCCCGTTCGTACCGCTGGAGACGCTGACCGCGCAGTACGCCCGGGTGGCCGCCGCGGTCGAGAAGGCCGGCCGCGCGACGGACTCGATGACGTATTCGGCGGCGTTCGTGCTGTGCGTGGGGCGCGACGACGCCGAGATCGCCCGGCGGGCGGGCGCGATCGGCCGCGAGGTCGACGAACTCCGCTCGAATTCGCCGGCGGTGGGAACCCCTGCCGAAGTGATCGACAAGCTCGGCCCGTTCCTCGAGGCCGGCGTGCAGCGCATCTACCTGCAGGTTCTGGACATGTCGGACCTCGATCACATCGAATTCGCCGCAGCGCAGATCGTTCCCCAGCTCGGCTGACCCGGCCGTGGGCACGCCGCCGCGGATACTATCGGTGGCCGTGACCGACCGGGATCGAGACGACGACCAGCGGGATGCGCCGCCCGAACCATGGCACAACCGCACGTCGACGTTGCTCGGCGCCAGCGCGGCGGGGCTCGCGGCCATCGCCTTGCTGATCGGCGCCATCTTGTACGTCACCCGTCAGGCCAACGAGCCACAGCAGCCGCCGAACCTGCTGGAGCCGAGCTATTCGACCACCCGGTCCGGCCCGACAACCTCGACCACGACGGCCACCATCACCAGCACCAGCCCGCCGCAGACCTCCGACATCAACCCGGAGACCACGACGCCGAGCTCGGAGTCGTCGTCGGTCACCACCATCACCACCCGCCCGCCGCGCACCCGTGACCGCAGTAGCGATAGCGAGACGACCACGACGACCTCGCGCAACCGGCCACGCACAAACGTGACCCGCACACTGACCCCGGTTCCCTAGCCGCAGCGCCTAATATCAGGCTTCGTGGCGCGCTACGGATCCGACGACGACCAGAACTACTACCCGGACGACGAGCCGACCCGACTCAGCAACTACAGCGGGCAGGAGGGCTACGGCGACGAGCCGGCCCAGCCCGACCCGACGCCCTGGTTCCGCAAGCCGGTGGCCCTGGTGTCCTTCGGCGCCGTCGGCGCGGTGGTGATCGCGCTGGTCGTGTACGCGCTGGCCAAGTTGATCACCGGCGACTCGGCGCCGACCACCACGACCACGACGCCCCTGACGCCACTCACGTCGACCTCGGCCGCCCCCTCGGTAGTGCCCCCGGTGACGGTGACCGAGACGATGCCGTCGACCGAGGCGACCACGACGACCGCCACCGAACCGACCACCACGACGACCACGACCACCGAGCCCACGACAACGACGACCACGACCACTCCGAGCACGTCGGTCAGCACCAGCACCAGCACCGTCACCCAAACCGAGACTCAGACGGAAACCGAGACCGTCACCGAGTCACCGGAGCCGCCGGCGCCGTGATCCGGCGCTAGCAGACGACGTCGTCGGCGGGCACGCATTCATCACCGGCGGGCTCGGCTGCCGGAGCGGCCGTCGGCTCAGGCTCGGCTGCCGGAGCGGCCGTCGGCTCAGGCTCCGGTGCGGCCGTGGCCGCCGGTTCGGGTTCCGGTGCGGCCGTGGGCTCCGGTTCGGGTTCCGGTGCGGCCGTGGGTTCCGGTGCGGCCGTGGGCTCCGGCTCGGCCGTGGGCTCCGGTGCGGCCGTGGGCTCCGGCTCGGCCGTGGGTGCCGGCTCTGCCGCCCGAGGGGCCGAGGGCAGCGGCGGGAGCACGAACGTCCACGGCGCAGCGGGCGCAGGGGTCGGTGCAGCGGGCACAGGGGCCGGCGCAGCGGGTGCGGCCTGCACGGGTGCCGGAACCTGCTGCGGAGCGGCCTGCTGCGACACCACCCGTCCTGGCACCGGCGCGACCGCCGCCGGACCAGCGGCCGGTACCGGGCTTGCCGCCAGCACCGGCTCGGTGATCGTGCTCGGCGCCGGAGGCGCCGCATCGACAGCAGCCGGATCCATCGGCCTGGTGGCGACCGGGACGGAGACGCCGGACGTTCCGGGCTCGGCGGTATCGGGCTCTCCCCCGTTGGCGGTCAGGGCCAGCACCGCCACCGCCGCCGCGGCAAGGCAGGCCGCGCCGGCAAACAGCGCGCCGGGCCGCCGCAGACCGGTCGGTGAGCGCCCCGCACCGTCGGCCCGCCACGCGTCGAAATGCATCTCGGGCCGCGCCAGACCGGGTTCCCCGACGGGCTGGACGACCTCGGTGACCGCCGGTTCCTCCTCCTCGGCCGACCACGCCTCCTCGGCCGACCACGCCAGGGCGACCGGCGCCGGAGCGGAGGCCGCGACGACCGCGGTGCGCTCGTCGGTTTCGGCACCGCGAAGCGCCATCTGCTCGGCACCGGCCGCCGCGGCCACCTGCGGGTTCGGGACGGTGGTCACCGGCAGCCGCAACGTCTCGGAAAGGCGTTGGGTGACAAGCGGTATCGCAGCACCACCGCCGACCGTCACGACCGCTGCGAGTTGTGCAGGCGCGACCCCGGCCCGTGACAACGTGTCGAGCAGCGCCTCGAGGAACCCGTCGAGTGCGGCGCCGATGACCGATTCGAGCTCGGCCCGGGTCACCCGGACCGTCGCGTTCGCGCTCACCAGCGCCGTCGCGGTGTGCCGGCTGAGCCGCTCCTTGGCGGCTCGGCACTGCTCCCGAAGATCGGTCAGCGCGGCGACCGACGACGTACCGGCCGGGTCGATGTCGAGCCCGGAGAGCACGTACCGCATCAGGCTCTGGTCGACGAGATCGCCGGAGAACTCCTCACAACGGACCGTCGGCCCGATCACCTCGAAGCCGTCTCCCGCGTCGGCGAGGGTGATGCTCGCGCCGCCGGCACCGAAATCGCACACCGCCACGACGCCGTGCACCGGCAGACCGGGGCCGCTCCGCAGCGCCGCCAACGCCGCTACCGCATCGGAAACCACCCGCAGATGCGGCACCCGCGACCGCAGCGCCCGCACCGCCGAGTCGGGCCAGTACGCGGGCACCGCGACCACCACCGCATCCGGCCGGCGGTGCGGCCTGGCCAGGCGGGTCAACGCCTCGATCGCATCGGCCGTCAGCCGGTCGGCGTGATGGCCGGAGCCGTCGGCGGCCACGATGGGCACCGGGTCGCCCACCCGCGCGACGAATCCCGACACCGAGAGCCCGGTCGTCTGGGGGCCGATCAAGCACGGTGGAAGGCCTGGGGGCAGGGTGAGCACCGCCGGGCACAGCATCGGCCGCCCGTCGGCGACCGCGACGAGGTTCTCCGCACCCAGCGAGACACCCAGGGACGAGACACCTGGGGAACAGCGCATGCCCGTATGTCGCGCACGGACCCCGAAACGTTAGCCCCGGCGAACGGCCGAAAGTACCGTCAGCGGCGCTGCGCATACTCCGCGACCAGCGCCTCGGCGCTGCGCACGGCGGCCCGGCAGGCCCGGGCCGAGAACGGATCGTTGAGCGGGTGTTCGGCGCGCCTCCGCCAGCGCTGAGCTGCGGCAAAGGCCGCCCGCGGGCCGTCGTCGGGCTGGTCGGGCGGTAGCCCCAGCCTGCTCGCCGCGTCGGTGCCCGACCCGCCGATCAGACGGCGCAGTGAGGCCATCTCCTCGGGGTTGAGCGTCGTCGGCCGCGAACGCAGCAGGCTGAGCAGCCGCAACTCCTCGAACGCGTGCGTGTCGGCCAGCAGCGGCTCGATGTCGGCCAGGATCTGCGGTGTCGCATACCCGGGGTTCACCTGCACGAACTGCCGAAGCGCGACCAGCGCGGTGTGCACCTTGAGCATCTCCGAGCGCTGGGCGAACTGTTGATCGATGACCTCCCGCAACGTCACCAGGCCGCTGCGCTCCAGCAGTTCGTCGGCGAGCGCCACCGAGTCGCTCACACCGGCCCGCAGCACCGCGATCGAGATGCGGATCCCGAACATCCCGAACCGATCGAGCAACGCCGCACGGGTCGCGGCGGGCACCGGCAGCATGCTGTCCGCCCGGACGAACCGGTCCACCGACAGCATCGCCCTGGCCAGTTCGGCGGGCTCCACGCCGGCCAGCTTCTCCAGCGCCACGAACTCGCTCTGCCGCAGCGTGCGGGCCGTCAGCGCGAGCAGCCCGGACACCGGCACCACGGCCTGGCAGATACCGGTGCGATCCATCTCGTCGGTGAATCGCTGGGCGACGTCCTTCGCCGACATCATCGCGTCGATGCGGCCGGCGCCGATCTCGTCGGCGCGGGAGGCCACACCGATCACCCCCAGCGCGCCCGACGATCCGCCGACCAGCTGCCCGATCTGCTTGAGCAGGGCGATGTCGGCCGCGTTGAGGGTGCGCAGCAGGAACACCACGGCGTCGACCCGGGGCACGCCGTCGTCGGGCACCAGCAGCTGCAGCGTGCGGGCCGAGACGTCCCGAGACAGCGACGACGTGCCCGGCGTGTCGATGATCGTCGCGTCGGCCAGCTCGGCGGCAGGCCATTCGACGTCGAGGTCGACGACGTCGTCGGGGTCCAGCGTCGCGAAATCGAACGTCAGGCCCCGCTGCTCCGCGGGACCGGTCGAACTGCGGGTGATCGGAACGTTGGACCGCCGGCCATCGCGATGGTTGGCGGTCACCTTCGGGGTCGGACCGTGGTGGAACGACGTCACGATCCGCGTCGCCTCGGTCGCGTCCGTCGGTGCGATGTCCTCACCGACCAGCGCGTTCACCAGCGTTGACTTGCCCGCTTTGAGCGTGCCCGCGAGCGCGATGCGGATCGGTTGGTTCAGCCGTCGCCCGATGCGCTCGAGTTCGGCGTGGACGTCGGGACGCGCAGCGTAGGCAGGATCCGACCGGTAGGCGGCCGCCACCCCGCCCAGGATCGCGCGCACTCGGTCGCTCGTGCTCAGGATTCACCGTTTCGTCTGCCCGACTGCTGACGCTTAGAGCTTAGTGACCGGGCCAAACGTGCCGGCGTGGTCGAGCACCTGACGGAGGATGTCGGCCTGGCGCTCGAGTTCCTTGACCCGGCCGGCGCGCTCGGCGTCGGCGACCTTCGCGGCGGCGAGCGTGGCCTGCAGCGACTCGTTGAGCGAGCGGGTGGTCTGGTTGGCGATCTCGCGGTAGTGGTCGCGCAGCTGACGCTGGATGCCCTTGAGCCGGTCGCGGGACTCCTTGCCGACCACGAACGCGACGTCATCGACGAAACGGCGGACGTTGGTCTTGGCCTCGTTGCGCACCCGCAACATCCGGTTCTCCATGTCCTCCTTGTAGGCCTTGCGGCCCAACACGAATCCGGCGCCCAGCGACAGCGGGTTGAACATGCCGAGCCCGGCAAAGGACGTCAGCATCCCGAACATCAGCACGCCGCCGTAGGAACCGCGCATCCCGGTCACGACCTTGTGGCCCAGCTTGAGCGGTTTGGCCTCCAGCTCGGTCAGGGACCGGAACTCCTCGAAACCGGCACCCATCTCCCGTGCGTCGATCTCGGGCAGCCGCACCGAGCCGAGCCCCACCTCGGTGAACGTCCGGGCCACCTCGGCCGCCAGCGCCTCGGCCCGCCGATAGGCCCACACGAAGTTGTCGCCGACCGCGGTGGCGACGACGTCTTCCAGCTCGGCACCGATCTCGGCCCAGTTCTGCGTCGGGTCGGTGCTGTCGATCACCCGCTCGGTATGGAAGGTGATGGTGCGGAAACGCTGGCGCAGATCGTGGTCGACGTCGGCGGTCAGGTCGGCGATACCGTCGTTGAGCACCTGCTGCCACAGCGCGGTCTGCTGCAGCGCGTCCTGAGCCTCCTGCTTGCGCCGCTCGAGGTCGGCGGTCAGCCGCTCACGGGCCTGCGGATCGTCGAGCGCCGACAGCTCGGACTGCACCGAGAGCTTGAGATGCTCGGCCACCGCGCGGATCTCGCCGATCACCTGATCGCGGATCCGGTCGTTCTCCCGGGAGAGCACCTTCTCGGAGAGGAACTTCACGATCGCCGGAAAGTTCGACTCCTCGTTGAGCTCCTTGTCGTTGAGCTGCACCGCGTGACTGCGCAGCGTCGACGACGCCGGGATCAGCGGGGCGGTGATACCGGCGCGCCGGAGGTGGGCGATGTTGGCGTCGACCACCGCCCGCCAATGCGGGTAGAGGTCGGTCTTGGTCGCGACGATCGACGCCACCGGGCAGATCTCCAGCGCCTGGCGGATGAACGTCATCTCCGGTTCGGTGAATTCCTGGCTGGTATCGCTGATCATCAGCATCGCGTCCGCGTCGGGCAGCAGACCCAGCGTGGCAGACAGGTGGGGCTGACCGTGACCCCCGACGCCGGGGGTGTCGATGAAGGCCAGGCCGCCCTTGAGCAGCGGGCTGGGCGCGGTCACCTCGACGCGGAGGACCTCACGGCCACGGGCCTGCGGCGCGCGGCGCAGGTCGTTGCGGAGGTCTGCGGTGGGGATGTCGACCAGTTCCGGTTCCGCGCCGTCGGGCCCGGCCACCACGAGACGCGCGGTGGCCTGCTCGCCGTAGGACACCACGGTGGCCACCACCGTGGACTCGTCGTCACCCACCCGGGCGACCGGCATGTTCAGCAGCGAGTTGAGCAGTTGACTCTTGCCCTGCTTGAGCTGGCCGGCGATCACCACCCGGATCTGGGGGTCGGTGATCCGCCGCTCGGCCCGCGCGAGCCGGTCGACCAGATCGCCCCGCTGTTTGGCTTCGGCGATCGTGCTGGTGTGGTCGATGAGCTCGACGATCAGCTTGACCTTGCGAGGGTCGTTCGGCTGCGTCATGGTGTCCTCTTGTCCGGTGGCGCTGGATCAACGTTAGGCGCGCGGACCGGCGGGGACCATCGGGTCCCCGCCGGTGCGATGTGGCCGCGGGCTGCTCAGAACGCGTCCAGCACGGTGTCGGTGCTGGCCTCGTTCCCGGAGAACAGATCGGTGTGACTGCTGGTCTCGTTCCCGGAGAACAGATCGGTGCTGGTTGCGTTGCCGGAGAACAGGTCGGTGTTGGTCTCGTTGCCCGACCCGATCGCGGTCTCGTTGCCCGACCCGATCGCGGTCTCGTTGCCCGACCCGATCGCGGTCTCGTTGCCCGACCCGATCGCGGTCTCGTTGCCCGACCCGAGGTTGGACTCGAAGTTCGACGAGTTGTCCTCGACCGAGCTCTCGGTGGAGGTCGAGGTCTCGGTGCTGACCGCGGTGTTGACCGAGTTGTCCTCGACGTTGTCGCTGCCGTAGTTCCCGTCGATCTGGGTGCCGGTGTTGACGTCGTCGTCGGTGATGATGATGCCGCCGCCGGAGCCTCCGGAGCCGCCCGCCGCGTTGCCGCCACCGATGCCGATCAGGCTGTCACCGCCGGCCGCGCCGCCACCGTTGCCGCCGCTGGTGTCGACGTCGCTGAGCACCGGGGAATCGTTGTCGGCGATCAGGTCGTCACCAGCGGTCTGTGAGTTGTCCTCGACCTCGTTGTCCTTGCCGACGACGACGTTCGAACCGGCTCCGGCGAGGATGTCGCCGTTGTTCAGGGTGTTTCCGTCGCCGAGCGCGGCGCCGTCACCGCTGACGATGTCGCCGTCGTTCTCCCCGTCGACCACGACGCCGCCGTTGGTGGCGGTGTTGCTGGTCTTGTCGCCCAGGGTGATGTCCCCGAAACCGAGGTTGAACGCCCCCGCCTGGGAGTTGGCGCCCGCGCTCTGGTCCGGGCTGAGGAACTCGGCGTTGGTGTTGTTGCGGCTGCCCAGCTCGGTGTTGGTGTCCGGCGCCCAGGTGGTCTGGGGCGAGAACGGCGAGGCGAAGCTCTGGGCGAGGTTGTGGTGATCGGCGACCGCCCGCTGCAGGCCGACGATCGGGTCTCCGCCGCCGAGGGCGTAACCGGCGGGCGCCGCGGTTGCGGCCACCGAGGCCAGCTGCGCCGCGGTCACGTTCGGCAGGCCGGCGTCGCGCAGCGCACCGTCCGGGTCGATGACGAACGATGCCGCCGACGCCGGGCTGCGGAACAGGTCCAGGATGAAGTCGATGATGGTGAGCATGGGAGTGCCTTTCGTGATCGTCCCGAGGTGCTCTTCGGGGGAGCCTTCTCGCCGGACCTTCCGGCGATCTGCCGACCACGCTATGGGCGTCGGGCAAGCCCCGAAACGGGGTTGCTGCCCATCCCCGATGGGGGATGACTAGGGATGCGGACACCAATGGGTTAGGGGGTTAGGGGTGGCTCGGGGGATTCTGTCCCGGCGCTTCCCTAAAGAAGGAATCATCGCAGTTCAGACACCAAAAAACCGCGCGGATCGAGGATCCGCGCGGTCTGGGTGCGTACCCGGGAGGGGAAGGGTGCGTACCCGGGAGGGGAAGCTCGTCAGTCGAAGAGGTCGAACCCCTCGCCTGGGTGGCTCGGGTCGATGAGCGCCTGCCCCCAGTCGTCGGCGAAGCCGGCGTCGGTGACGACGGGTTCCTCGATCGGCAGCTCTTCGAACTGCGGCGACAGCGCTGCATCGGTGAGATCGGCAACCTCGGGAACCGCAAACGCCGGATCGGCGTCACCGACGATGTCGGGCACCGCGGCGTGCGTGTCGATCACCGCATGCTCGGGCAGATGGTCGTCGAACGCATCGAAGGCCGCGGTCGCCGCACCGCTCGCCCAGACATTGCCGCCGGCAGCGACACCGGCACCGTCATCGAAGGCGTCCAGACCGTGCGCGGGAATGGACATCGACAGCGACTCCGCCACCACCGGGATCAGATTCTGCACGTCTGCACTGGTCACGTCGGTCAGATTCGCGTCCGCAATCGCCTGTGCGGGATCGGCGGCGTAGCGTGCGGCGGCCTCGGGATCCCGCACCAGCGACATCACGAAGTCCAACAATGAGTTCGCCATGACCGCACCCGTCCCCTGCCCTACCTGTCCGCACTGCCGACACCGCCGGGACCGGATATCCCCGACATGTTGATCCCGATGTTATCCGCCTCGGAGCTCGTCGGGATCGGTGCCCAGCCCAGTTCGGCATCGGGGCCGTTAGGGGGTTGACCGATAGGGGATCGGCGACACTAGGGGGATGAGCGCCTGCGGGTCGGGATCAGTCGCTAAGGTGGGGCACGGCCCAGACAGGAGACGCCATCATGACCGAACCCCTGGGGTTGTCGATCGGAACCACCAACCTGGCGGCGGCACACGTCGGCCGTCCTCCACTTCTCCGGCGATCCATCCTCAACCTCTACGACGACCGCGGACCCGAGGTCGGCGCGCCGGAGCAGATTCCCGGCTACGCCGAACCCGCCGTCGTCCTGGACGGTTTCGTCGACCGGGTCGGCGACCCGGTCCCGCTGGTGGCCGCCGACGGCTCGGCCCACCGGGGTGAGCAGGCCCTGGCCGTCGCCCTCGACGCCATGGCCCGACTCGTCGGCGGCGGTGCGCCCGTCACCATCGCGGTCCCCGCGCACTGGGGACCCGCAACCGTCGGGGCGCTGCGCGGCGCACTGCGGACCTGGCCCGGCCTTGCCCCCAACGGGGTGCCGCCCACGCTGGTACCGGATTCGACCACCGCGCTGGCCGCGCTTCGGACCACCCAGCAGGTGCCCGCCGAGGGTGTGGTCGTCCTCGTCGACCTCGGCGGCAGCGGTTCGAGCATCACGCTGGCCGATGCGGGTGCCGGCCTGGCCACGATCGGCCAGACGGTGCGCTATCCGGACTTCGCCGGCGACGCCATCGACCGGGCGCTGCTCAACCACCTGCTCGAGGGTTTCTCCGACGCCGGCACCGCAGACACCGCGGGTACCGCCGCGGTGGGCCCGCTGATGCGGCTGCGGGACGCATGCCGGCGGGCGAAGGAACAGCTGTCCGCCGAGACGGCCGTCGCCGTACCCGCCGAGCTGCCCGGGATCGACTCCGAGGTCCGGGTGACCCGCGCCGATCTCGAACAGCTGATCACCGAACCGCTCGACGGACTGGTCAGCGCGATCGAGGACACGCTGCAACGCAACGGCCTCGGCGCCGCCGCGGTGTCGGCGGTGGCCACCGTCGGCGGCGGCGCCGCGATCCCGGCGGTGACGCAGCGGTTGTCCGAGCGGCTGCGCGCAGCGGTCGTGACCACCCCGGAGCCACAGCTCAGCGCCGCCGTCGGCGCGGCGCTGGGCGCCGACCAGGGCGGCGCGGCGGATGCGCCGACCGGGATGGCGCCGGCGGCCGATGCGCCGACGGCGATGGGGCACGCGGCGTGGGCCGCCGGCGCGGCCGGTGTGGCCGCCGCCGAGTCGGCCAGTGACGGCGCTTCGTCGGCGACCTTCCGGGCTCTCGCGTGGTCGCAGGATGACGACTCGTCCGGGGATCCGCTGCCCTACACCGGCGCCGACTACACCACCGATCCCTCCGGGGGCGGCATGACCGCAGCGCGTCCGCCGGTGGAGTTCGACCGCCACGACGACGGCTTCGACGACTCCCTGCCGCCGCTGCCCTGGTACAAGCGTCCGCCCGTGTTGTTCGGCGTCGCCGCCGCGGCGGCGCTGTTGGCGGTGGGTGGGCTCGCGATGACGCTGACCGGTTCGGACGGCGGTTCCTCGCCGCCGGGCGAGATGTCGAGCACCGTTCCCGGCGAGCCGTCGGCCGTACTGCCTCCGCCGGTGACGACGGTGACCATCGGCCCGGACGGTCAGGCCACCACCACGGTCAGCCAGCCGCCGCCCACCACGCCGCCGGAAACCACGTCGGCCTCGTCGGAAACCACGTCGACGACCACGACCACCACCACCCAGCCGACGACGACCACCACTACGACGACGACCACGCAGCCGACGACGACCACCACGACCAGGACCACCACCACCCAGCCGACGACGACCTCGGCGGCACCGACCACCTCCGCGGCGCCGACCACCTCGGCCGCACCGACGACCTCGGCGGCACCGACCACCGAGGAACCGGTCGCTCCGGTCACCACGACGGTCACCGCCCCCGACGCCGGCTCCTGATCCCCCGGCGATGACGAACGCGGCGCCGCACCGGCCGACGGATCTGCCCCCGGCCTCCCGGGAGGCGGTCGCCGCGGTGGAGGCCGATCCGCGCGCCGCCGTCAAGCTGTTGGTCACCGGTGGCATCGGTACCGGCAAGTCGACGGTGCTGGCGGCGTTGCGGGCGTCGTTGCGCTCCTCCGGCCGACGGGTGCTGTCGCGGCCCCCGGCCCCGGAGTCCGGCGGGGCGGACGACATCGTCGTCGTCGACGACGCGCACCTCCTCGACGACCCGGAGCTGGACCGCCTCACGGAGTTGGTGGCCATTCCGGACGCGTCGGTGGTGATCGCCGCGCAGCCGCTGGCTCAGCACGGGGCGATGCGCCGGCTCGCCACTGCGCTGCGACGGGAGAACCCGGCCGTGACGTTGGGGCCGCTGCCCGCCGTCGAGGTGGCCCGGCTCGCGGCGGCGGTGCTGGGCGTGCCGGCTACACCGGAGCTGGTCCGGCTGATCATCGGCTCGACGGCCGGTCTGCCCTTCCTGGTGCGCGCCGCGCTGGTCGCGGCCGGGGACGGCCCGGGTGCCGTTCGCCAGGCGGCCCGGTTCGCGCTGATCGAGCGGCTGCGGCTGGTGGAGGAGCGGCTGCTGGACACCTTCCTGGTGTCGTCGCTGAGTCCCGATCTGGGCCCCGACGATGTCGCCGCCGCGCTGCGAATGCCCTCGGACACCGCGTTGGCTCTCGTCGACCGCGCCCGCGCGAGCGGGTTGTTCGAACCGTCTCATCCGCAGCAGTTCGCCCAGACGGTGCACGCCGGTATCGCCCAGCTGGTCGGCACGGCACGACATCACGACATCGAGGTCGCGGTGCTCTGTTCACAGCTGGAGCTGTCGACACTGACCCCCGACCTGGCGCTGCGGATGGCCGAGCACGGCCTGCGCGATGACCGGCTGGCCGCCGCGCTGACCGACCTCGCCGGTTCGGCCCGCGATCGTCCGGGCCAGGCGGCGCGGCTCTACCGGGCGGCGGTCGACGCGGGTGCGGCCGCTTCGAGCGCGAACCTGGCCGACGCGCTCGCCCTGACCGGTGACTGCAGCACGGCCGGTCGGCTCGCCGACGAACTACTGGCCTCGCAAGATCCGGCCGAGCGTGCCGCTGCCGTCCGGATCGCGGCCAGCATCGCGCTGCACGACGGCAACGCCGGCCAGGCCCGCGACCTGTTCCGTTGGTTGGGGCCACCGCCGGATGCCCTCAGCGGCGCGGCGGCCGCCATCGCCGCGCTGGCCGCCGGCGATGCGCCCCCTGCCGCCGGCGCCGGTTCGGGCCCGCCGACATCCACCGCTCGGGCGGCCGCCAGCCTGATCGACGGGTTGGCGCTGACGCTGGATCACCCGTATCCGATCGCGCTGGCCCGGCTGGGCCAGTCCCTGGGCGTCGAGCAGGGTCTGACCGGTGTCATCCCGGATACCCCCGCCGCGCTGGTGACGCTGGCGGCGCTGCACGGCGGTGATCCGGTCCGGGCCCGCAGCGTGATCGGGCGCGCGGTTCAGCGCGACGGTCCAGGCGGCCGGGAGGCGGCCTTCGCGGCGCATCGGCACCGGCTGCTGCTGGGCTGGGCCCATATGCAGGACGGGCAGCTGGCAGCGGCCGCGGCGTGCGTGCCGGGCGACGGGGCGCCCGCGCTGCACCGGCGGGACGCACTGTGGGCCGCCGCGCTGCAGGCCGGCATCGCCCGTCGCGGCGGAGACAGCGGCGCCATGCAGGCACACTGGTACGCCGCGATGGAGGTGCTGGCCGAGTCCGCGCCCGACCTGTTCGCGCTGCTGCCGCTCGGCGAACTCTGGGTCACCGCGGCCCGCATCCGGCAGGTCGACCAGCTGCGCCACACCCTCGACGAGGCCTTCGCGCTACTGGCCGGGCTGGGTGACCCGGTGCTGTGGTCGGCGCCTCTGCACTGGGCGGGGGTGCACGCGGCCATCCTCGCCAATTCGCCCGACGCGGTCGCACCGCACGGGCAGGCGCTGACGGCGGCCGCCCCGCACTCGCCGTTCGCCAAGTCGCTGGCCACCGCCGGACGGACCTGGCTGCGGGTCCTGGCCGATCACGTCGACACCGATGAGGTGATCGCCGCCGCCCGCGGACTGGCCCAGTTCGGCCACACCTGGGACGCCACCCGGCTCGCCGGCCAGGCGGCGCTTCAGACGTCCGATCCACGAGTGTCGCAGGCGATGCTGCAGCTGGCGCGCGACCTCAAGCAGACCGTCACCAGCCCCGAGCCGACGGTCGCCGCACCGGCTCCACAGGTCGCCCCGCAGCGGCCCACCGCCGCCCAGCTGTCCGACCGAGAGCGTGAGGTGGCCGAGCTGCTGCTGAACGGCATGCCCTACCGCGACATCGGCGCACAACTGTTCATCTCGGCCAAGACCGTCGAGCATCACGTGGCCCGGATCCGCCGGCGGCTGGGCGCCGAATCCCGCTCCGAGATGCTCTCGATGTTGCGGGCCCTGCTGAACTCTCCGGACGGTCGGTAACCCGCCTGACCGACTAGTTAGGTCAGCCTTCGTAGCGACGTTTCTTGACAGGATGCAACTATGAGCAGGCACCGAGCTTAAGTTACTGCTCAGTAACATACTGCAAGTTACCCATTGGTAACTACGAAACCGGAGGCGCGCGTGGATACGCAGATGCTGATCAGGATCGTCGTCGGGGTTCTGATGACCGCTGTCGTCGGCGTGTTTGCGGCCAAGCGCGTGCTGTGGCTGACCAAGCTGATCCGCTCCGGGCAACCGATGAGCGAGTCCAACAACCGCAAGGACCACCTGCAGAAGCGGATCACCACGCAGATCGAAGAGGTCTTCGGGCAGACCCGGCTGCTGCGCTGGTCGATCCCCGGCATCGCGCACTTCTTCACCATGTGGGGCTTCTTCATCCTGGCGACGGTCTACCTGGAGGCGTTCGGGCTGATCTTCGTCCGCAACTTCCACATCCCGTTCATCGGCAGGTGGGATGCGCTGGGCTTCCTGCAGGATTTCTTCGCCGTCGCGGTGCTGCTCGGGATCATCACGTTCGCGATCATCCGGCTCAACACCGAGCCGAAGAAGCTCGGCCGCGACTCGCGGTTCTACGGCTCGCACACCGGCGGCGCCTGGCTGATCCTGTTCATGATCTTCAACGTCATCTGGACCTACGCACTGGTCCGCGGCGCGGCGGTCAACACCGAGACCCTGCCGTACGGCAACGGGGCGTTCTTCTCGCAGCTCATGGGGTGGGTACTGCATCCGCTGGGCCACACCGCCAACGAGTGGATCGAGACGCTGGCGCTGCTCGCCCACATCGCGATCATGCTGGTGTTCCTGCTGATCGTGCTGCACTCCAAGCACCTGCACATCGGCCTGGCCCCGATCAACGTCACGTTCAAGCGGATGCCCAACGGCCTGGGCCCGCTGCTGCCGGTCGAGTCCAAGGGTGAGCTGGTCGACTTCGAGGATCCCGCCGAGGACGCCGTGCTGGGCCGCGGCAAGATCGAGGACTTCACGTGGAAGGGCTACCTCGACTTCACCACCTGTACCGAGTGCGGTCGCTGCCAGTCGCAGTGCCCGGCCTGGAACACCGGCAAACCACTGTCGCCCAAGCTCGTCATCATGAACCTGCGCGACCACATGTTCGCCAAGGCGCCCTACATCCTGGGCGAGAAGCCCGCACCCGACGAGGAGTCGCTGGCCAACGCGCTGGAGTCGGCCCAGGGTGGGTTGGTCGGCACCGAACACGACGAGGAGCACCACGTTCCCGAGTCCGGCTTCGAGCGGGTGATGGGGTCGGGTCCCGAGCAGGTGGCGCGCCCGCTGGTCGGCACCGCGGAGCAGCTGGGCGTCATCGACCCGGACGTGCTGTGGTCGTGCACCACGTGCGGCGCCTGTGTGGAGCAGTGCCCGGTCGACATCGAGCACATCGACCACATCGTCGACATGCGCCGCTACCAGGTGATGATGGAGTCCGAGTTCCCCGGTGAGCTCGGTGTGCTGTTCAAGAACCTGGAGACCAAGGGTAACCCCTGGGGCCAGAACGCCAAGGACCGCACCAACTGGATCGACGAGGTCGACTTCGATGTGCCGGTCTACGGCAAGGACGTGGAATCGTTCGCCGGCTACGAGTACCTGTTCTGGGTCGGTTGCGCCGGCGCCTACGAGGACCGCGCCAAGAAGACCACCAAGGCCGTCGCCGAGCTGCTCGCCACCGCCGGGGTGAAGTTCCTGGTGCTCGGCGAGGGCGAGACCTGCACCGGTGACTCGGCGCGCCGCTCCGGCAACGAGTTCCTGTTCCAGCAGCTGGCCGCGCAGAACGTCGAGACGATCAACGAGATGTTCGACGGTGTCGCGCGCGGCGACCGCAAGGTCGTCGTCACCTGCCCGCACTGCTTCAACACGCTGGGCCGCGAATACCCGCAGATCGGCGGCGACTACACGGTGCTGCACCACACCCAGCTGCTGAACCGGCTGGTCCGCGACAAGAAACTGGTGCCGGTGAAGTCCGTCGAGGGCCCCGGGGCCAACATCACCTACCACGACCCGTGCTACCTGGGCCGTCACAACAAGGAGTACTCGGCACCGCGTGAGCTGATCGGGGCCGCGGGCGCCACGCTGACCGAGATGCCCCGCCACGCCGACCGCGGGCTGTGCTGCGGCGCCGGCGGTGCGCGGATGTGGATGGAAGAGCACATCGGCAAGCGGGTGAACCAGGAGCGCACCGAGGAGGCCCTCGACACCGGTGCTTCGGCGATCGCCACCGGCTGCCCGTTCTGCCGCGTGATGATCACCGACGGCGTCGACGACGTCGCCGCCACCCGCGACATCGAGAAGGCCGAGGTGCTCGACGTCGCGCAGCTGCTGCTCGGCTCGCTGGACACCAGCAGCGTCACGCTGCCCGATAAGGGCACCGCGGCGAAGCGGGCCGAGGAGCAGGCGGCCAAGGTCGCCGCCGAGGCCAAGACCGCCGCACCGGCGGAGCCGGCGGCCAAGCCGGCCGCCGAACCCGAGCCGGCGGCCAAGTCCGAGGCGGCCGAGGCCCCCGCGGCCTCCAAGCCGGTCACCGGCCTGGGTATGGCGGGCGGCGCGAAGCGGCCCGGGGCCAAGAAGGCCGCCCCCGCCGCCGCGGCTCCGGCGACGCCCGAAACGCCTGCGGCGGCCGCACCGGTCGAACCCGCTGCGGCTCCCAAGCCCGAGCCCGAGGTCAAGGGCCTCGGCATCGCCGGCGGCGCCCGCAGACCTGGCGCCAAGAAGGCCGCTCCCACGGCCGCAGCTCCGGCTGCCCCGGAAGCCCCTGCGGCGCAGCCGGAGTCGGCGGCCGCCCCGGCCGAGGCGCCTGCGCCGCCCAAGCCAGAACCGGAGGTCAAAGGCCTGGGCATCGCGGCAGGAGCACGCCGGCCGGGGGCCAAGAAGGCCGCCCCTGCCGCTGCGGCCCCTGCAGCCCCCAAAGCCGAGCCGGCACAACCAGAACCGGCATCCGACGGTGAGTCCGCCGTCGCCCCGGAGCCCGCAGCCGAGGCCGTGCCCGACAAGCCCGAGCCCCCGGTGAAGGGTCTGGGCATCGCCAGAGGTGCCCGCCCGCCCGGCAAGAGGTGAGCTGCGACCAGCGATTTTATAAAATCGCTGGACGTCGGTGCGATCATGGAAGACGTGACTACCCATCCGGCGCCGTGGCATGCGGGCAGCCAACACTCGCGCCAGCGGGTGTTCTCGCAGTCGAGCAAGCTGCAGGACGTGCTGTACGAGATCCGCGGGCCCGTGCACGAACACGCGTCGCGGCTGGAGGCTGAGGGCCACCGGATCCTCAAGCTGAACATCGGCAACCCGGCCCCGTTCGGGTTCGAGGCGCCCGACGTGATCATGCGCGACATCATCGCGGCACTGCCGTACGCGCAGGGCTACTCGGATTCCAAGGGCATCGTCAGCGCGCGGCGCGCGGTGTTCACCCGCTATGAGCTCGTCGACGGGTTCCCGCGCTTCGACATCGACGACGTCTACCTCGGCAACGGTGTCTCCGAGCTGATCACGATGACGCTGCAGGCGTTGCTCGACAACGGCGACCAGGTGCTGATCCCGGCGCCGGACTATCCGCTGTGGACCGCGTCGACGTCGCTGGCCGGCGGCACCCCGGTGCACTACCTGTGCGACGAGACGCAGGGCTGGCAGCCCGACATCGCCGATCTGGAATCCAAGATCACCGACCGCACCAAGGCGATCGTGGTGATCAACCCGAACAATCCGACCGGGGCGGTCTACCCCCGCGAGGTGCTCACCCAGATCGCCGACCTGGCGCGCAAGCACGAGCTGATGCTGCTGGCCGACGAGATCTACGACAAGATCCTCTACGACGACGCCCAGCACATCGCGATGGCCTCGGTGGCCCCCGACGTGCTGACCCTGACGTTCAACGGGTTGTCCAAGGCCTACCGGGTGGCCGGCTACCGCTCCGGCTGGCTGGTGATCACCGGGCCCAAGGAGCACGCGACGAGCTTCATCGAGGGCATCAGCCTGCTGGCCAACATGCGGCTGTGCCCGAATGTCCCTGCCCAGCACGCGATTCAGGTGGCCCTCGGCGGGCATCAGAGCATCGACGACCTGGTGCTGCCGGGCGGGCGGCTGCTCGAGCAACGGGATGTGGCGTGGGAGAAGCTCAACGAGATCCCCGGGGTGTCCTGCGTGAAGCCACAGGGGGCGCTCTACGCCTTCCCGCGGCTGGATCCCGAGGTGTACGACGTCGTCGACGACGAGCAGCTGGTGCTGGATCTGCTGCTGCAGGAGAAGATCCTGGTCACCCAGGGCACCGGGTTCAACTGGCCGACACCGGATCACCTGCGCATCGTGACGCTGCCGTGGTCGCGCGACCTGGCCAACGCGATCGAGCGGCTGGGTAACTTCCTGGTCAGCTACCGCCAGTAGCCCCGCGGCGTGACGGCCCAGGGCCGTCGCCCGGCCCTCGGGCCCGACACCCCTCGGCCGTGAAGGCATCGTCACCCTCGACTGCGGGCGTGACGATGCCTTCACTTTCGGTGCCGGCGGCGACCTCTACCCTGTGCGGGTGGCGCACTCACACTCCCACTCCCACTCGCTGGACGGTCCGGCGCCGGTCGGGCCGCTGGCCGCCAGGATCGTCGTCGCCCTGCTGATCGCCACCGGGGTCGCGGTGCTGATCGGCGCTGCCCTGCTGTGGCCCAGCGGCGACAAGGCCGCCATCCCGCTGCCGTTCCAGAACGCCGCGGGCGGCGCGGTCACCACCGAGGCCGGTCACGTGATCTCCAGCACCGCGGCGGCCTGCGGCAGCCCGTCGGCGGGTGCGGTGCTGACCGCCGACCCGCTGCCCGGCACCGCCGAGGGCGCCCAGTGTGTGCAGACGCTGGTGGCGATCACGTCCGGCCCGAACAGCGGCGCCAACACCCTGCTGGAGTTCGGTGGCGGGCCCGGCCAGCCACGCCTGGTCGCCGGAGACGACATCCGGATCAGCAGGCAGGTCGACGACGTCGGCACCACCAGCTACGCGTTCTACGACTACGAGCGGACCTGGCCGCTGATCGCGCTCGCGGCGATGTTCGCGGTGGTGATCGTCGCGGTCGCCGGGTGGCGCGGGCTGCGGGCGCTGGTCGGCATCGTCATCGCGTTCGGTGTGCTGGTGGTGTTCCTGCTGCCCGCGCTGCGCGACGGGGCGCCGGCTGTCCCGGTGTCCCTGGTGGCGTCGGCGGCGATCCTCTACGCGGTGATCTACCTCGCGCACGGTGTCAGCCTGCGCACCAGCGCGGCCCTGCTGGGCACCCTGGCCGCGCTGCTGCTGGCCGCGGTGTTGTCCTGGGGCGCAATCGAGTTGGCCCATCTGACCGGCCTGTCGGAGGATCAGAACAACGAGGTGGCCGCCTACCTGGGCAACGTGTCGATCACCGGGCTGCTGTTGGCGGGCTTCATCATCGGCTCGCTGGGTGTGCTCAACGACGTCACGGTTACCCAGGCCTCGACGGTGTTCGAGCTGGCCGCGCTCGGCGACGGGGCCCCGCGCCGGCAGGTGTTCGTCGGCGCGATGCGGGTGGGCCGCGACCACATCGCCAGCACCGTCTACACGCTGGTGCTGGCCTACGCCGGCAGCGCCCTGCCGCTGCTGCTGCTCTTCAGCGTCGCCAACCGCTCCCTCGGCGATGTGCTGACCAGCGAGAGCGTGGCCATCGAGATCGCCCGCTCGGCGGTCGGCGGGATCGCACTGGCGCTGTCGGTGCCGTTGACCACCGGGATCGCCGCCCTGCTGGCCACCGCGTCTAGCGCTGGAGCAACTCCAGCAGATAGCCGCCGTAGCCGGATTTGAGCAGGGCGTGCGCGCGGGCGGCCAGGGCGTCGTCGTCGATGAACCCGACCCGCCAGGCCACCTCCTCGGGCACGCTGATCTTCAGGCCCTGGCGGCGTTCGATGGTGCGCACATAGTCGCTGGCGTCCAGCAGCGAGTCGAACGTCCCGGTGTCCAGCCACGCGGTGCCGCGGGCGAGCACCTCCACGCTGAGCCGGCCCTGGTCCAGGTAGGCCTGGTTGATCTCGGTGATCTCGTATTCACCGCGTGCCGACGGGCGCAGCGAGCGGGCGATCTCGACGACGTCGTTGTCGTAGAAGTACAGGCCCGGCACCGCATAGTGCGACTTCGGGGTGGCGGGCTTCTCCTCGAGGGACACGGCGGTGCCGTCGGCGGCGAACTCGACCACCCCGTACGCCGACGGGTTGGCCACCCAGTAGGCGAAGATCGCTCCCCCGCTGACGTTCTGGAACCGGCGCAGGCTGGTACCCAGTCCCGGACCGTAGAAGATGTTGTCCCCCAACACCAGTGCCACCGAGTCGGTGCCGATGTGGTCGGCGCCGATGACGAAGGCCTGGGCCAGCCCGTCGGGCCGTTCCTGCACGGCGTAGCTCAGGTCGATGCCGAAATCGGAACCGTCGCCGAGCAACCGGTGGAAGGCGGGTGCGTCCCGCTCGGTGGTGATCACCTGGATGTCGCGGATCCCGGCCATCATCAGCGTGGACAGTGGGTAGTAGATCAGCGGCTTGTCGTACACCGGCACCAGCTGCTTGCTGACGCCCAGGGTGATCGGATACAGCCGGGTGCCCGATCCGCCGGCCAGGATGACGCCGCGCATCAGCCGGTCAGGTCCTCGTCGGTCAGCTCGGTGGCCGCCATCGCGGCGGCCAGATCGTCGTGGCGGAACACCGAGGTGACGTGGTCGTGCACCACCCGGAAGGCGGCGGCTCCGGTGCCGCTCTCCCCCGTCACCGACACCAACCGCTGCTCGACCACGACCACCCCGTCGTGGATGTACATGCGGCCGGGCTCGATCTTGATGTCCAGCCGTTCGGCCCAGTCACGCAGCGCTGCATGGCCCTGGCCCGCACCGTGGCGGTCTCCGATCTCGATGTCGTCGCTGGACAGCTCCAGCAGGGTGTCGAAATCGCCCGCGTTGAGCGCATCGTGCCAGGCAAGGACGGTGGCCATCTCCGAAGTGGTCATGCTCAGGAAAATACGCCACTCAGTAGGGCGTGCTGTCCAGCCATGCGTCCCAGACCGTGGTGTCGCCGAACACCTCGAGGCCGGCCTCGGCGGCCGTCTTGCGCCGCACGATGGCCAGCAGCAGCTCCGTGACCGGTCCGCGCAGCGCGACGGTGCCCTTGGCGTGCGAGTGTGACCACCAGACACCGCCCGAGTCGTGCACGATGGTCCACTCCCCGGTCGGCCCCAACTTCTCCTCGGTGGCGTGCAGGTGAATCGACTGACCGAGGTCCAGCGCCACGGGGTGGCGCCTGTCCACGCAGACGCGTTCGATCCATTCGCTCAGCGCGTCGCCGGACAATTCCGGCGACAGCTCGAATCCGGCACCCAAGGCGAGCGCGGCGTCGGCACGGTGCACGGTCGCCTCGTGCAGGCGGCGGCGTATCCACCAGCCGGCGGGCCGCGGGCCGAGGAAGGTCCACACCCGGGTTTCCGGGCCGACATGGTCCACCGCGTCGATGACCAGCCGGGCGCCCTCGTCGAGCCAGTCGAGCGCGGCGTCGGGATCGTCGGGAGCCTTGCCGCCGCGGACGTCGCGGGGATCCAGTGGCTGGCTGAGCCGGTCGTGGATGATCTGTGCGGCCCAACGGTTTCCACGCCCGACATGACGGAACAGCTGTTTGAGCGTCCAGTCGCCGCAGGTGGGAACGGGCGTGGCCGGGTCGGCCGGCCGGATCAGTTCGCCGAAGGCTCGAGTCTGCTCGAGCAGCGCCGCTCGGAAGTCCACATCACGAACCTATCGTGGCGCGGGCGGTGCCAAGGCTGATCGGCAATGTTGACCACCCGCGCAGCACCCGGGTGTCACGGCGGCTGCCCATCCCGGCCAGTCGCGCGCCGGGGTAGCGCTGGAAGAACGTGCGCAGCCCGACCTCACCCTCGGCGCGGGCCAGCGCCGCCCCGAGGCAGAAATGCCTGCCGCCGGAAAACGACAGGTGCTTGCCGGCGTTGTCGCGCTCGATGTCGAAACGGTGCGGATCGTCGAACACCTTGGGATCGCGGTTGGCCCCGGCCAGGTGGATCACCACCAGCTCGCCGCGCTTGATCGGCGTCCCGGCGACCTCGACATCCTTGCGCGCGAAGCGGGCGCTCATCTGCACCGGTGAGTCCAGCCGCAGGATCTCCTCGACGGTGTTGGGCCACAGGTCCGGGCGCTCCGCCAGCGTCTCGAGGTGTTCGGGGGTGTCGAGCAGCATCCGGATCCCGTTGCCGAGCAGGTTCACGGTGGTCTCGAACCCGGCCGCCAGCACCAGCCCGGCCGTGGCCTGCAGCTCACGCTCCGACAGCCGGGCATCCTCGGCGGAGTTCTCGCTGGCCTGGATCAGCTGGCTCATCAGGTCGTCGCCGGGATGGCGGCGCAGCCGCTCGAGGTGGCCGATGAGCCAGCTGTTGAAGCCCACCAGGCCTTCGTGGACCTGGGTGTACTGCTGCCAGGACAGGCCGATGTCGAGGCTGGGCGCACCGAGTTCACCGAACCGCAGGATGTGCTGTCGGTCGCTTTCCGGGACGCCGAGGATGTCGCTGATCACCGCGACGGGCAGTTGGGCGCAGTACCGGTCGACGATGTCGACCGGTTCCTGACCGCCGGATCCGGCTTCCAGCTCGTCGAGGAGCCGGTCGGCGGTGTCCTGCACGCGGTCACGCAGCGCGTTGACCGCCCGCAAGGTGAACACCGACGACACCAGCTTGCGGCAGCGGGTGTGGTCGGGCGGCTCGATCGACAGCAGCGACGGCGGCTCGATCGGGTGCAGCAACCCGGGGTGGGTCTTGCGGTTGATCCAGCGCAGCGGCGCGGGCAGACCGGCACCCAGCGAGGACACCCGGAAATCATCGGAGCGCAGCAGCTCGTTGGCCACCCGGTGGTCGACGGTCATCAGCACCGCGCGGCACCGGATGACGGGGCCGGCGCCGCGCAGTTCGTCGGCGAAGGAAGCGGGATCGGCGCGCACCCCGGGGTCGGCGATCAACCGGGCCTGCGGATCACCGCCGCGCCGGACACCGACCGTCGACAGTCCCCGGATCACCCCGTGCAGGGCCAGCCACCGGATCCGTTGGCGAAGATCGGCCGGCATCACACGAGTTTAAGCAGCGGCCGCAGATCGTCCAAGCGGTCGAACAGGTGCCAGATGTAGGACGAGGTGCCGTTCTCCCGGTGCGGATGCAGATCGGCCAGCTCGGGATCGTTGCAGTAGTTGTCGAAGGCGGCCCTGGAGTCCCATTCCACCAGCACCAGCACGGTTCGTGGGCTGATGTCGCCGGCGATGGCATCGGCGAAGCGGCCCAGCGCGACCACCCGGCCGCCATGTTTGGCGACCTCCTGCGGCGAGCGTCGCGAGTAAGCCAGGTATTCGTCGGGGTCGGTGATGTCGAACAGGTTCAGCGCGTACACGGACATGGCCGCGACGCTACGCCGCCGTGGGTTCCCCGATCGGTCTACCCAACGCATAGACCCGCCAGCCGGCCTGCCGCCATCGCGACGCGTCGAGGCAGTTGCGGCCGTCGACAACGACTTTCGCGCGGACCGTGCCTGCAAGCGTCTCGGGGTCGAGGTCGACGAACTCGGCCCACTCGGTCAGGACCAGCGCCGCGTCGGCCCGATCGCAGGCCTCGATCGCCGAGGTCGAGTAGTTCAGCGTCGGGAACACGCTGCGCGAATTCTCCATCGCCTTGGGGTCGTAGACGTTGACCGTGGCGCCGTTTAGCTGGAGCAGCCCGGCCACGTTGAGCGCGGGCGAGTCCCGCACGTCGTCGGACTCGGGTTTGAACGCCGCTCCCAGCACCGCGATGTTGGCGCCCAGCAGCGAGCCACCGCACGCCCCGGTCGTCAGCTCCACCATCCGGCTGCGCCGCCGCATGTTGATGCTGTCGACCTCGCGCAGGAAGGTCAGCGCGTGGTTGGCGCCGAGCTCACCGGCGCGGGCCATGAACGCGCGAATGTCCTTGGGCAGGCAGCCGCCGCCGAATCCGAGCCCGGCGTTGAGGAACCGCCGCCCGATGCGGGCGTCGTAGCCGAGCGCGTCGGCCAGCAGCGTAACGTCCGCGTCGACGGCCTCGCAGACCTCCGAGATCGCGTTGATGAACGAGATCTTGGTGGCCAGAAACGCGTTCGCGGATACCTTCACCAGTTCGGCGGTTTGCAGGTCGGTCAGCAGGAACGGCACCCCGTTGGCGAGTATCGGCGCGTAGAGCTCCCGTAGGGCGGCCTCGGCCAGCTGCGAATCGCGCTGCACGCCAAGCACGATGCGATCGGGGTGCAGCGTGTCCTGCACGGCGAGCCCCTCGCGCAGGAACTCCGGATTCCACGCCACCTCCACCCGGATCCCTGCGGGCGCGAGGGCCGCGGCTCGCTCGCCGAGGTCGGCGGCGGTGCCGACGGGCACGGTGGACTTGCCGACGACCACCGCCGGCCGCCGCAGCAGCGGCACCAGGGTGTCGACGACGTTGTAGACGTGGCGCAGATCGGCCGCGTACTCCCCCTTCTTCTGCGGTGTGCCGACACCGAGGAAGTGCACGTCGGCCGACTCGGCCGCCTCGGCGTAATCGGTGGTGAACCGCAGCCGCCCGGCAGAGATGTTGCGCTGCAACATTTCCCGCAGCGCGGGTTCGTAGAACGGGACCTCCCCGCCGGACAGCTTGGCAATCTTGTCCGGGTCGATGTCGACACCGACCACCTCGTGGCCGAGTTCGGCCATTCCGGCGGCATGGGTGGCGCCGAGGTATCCGGTGCCGAAGACGGTGCATCGCATACCGCCTCTATAGGCAGCGGCGACGAGCTAGCCGCTACGCGACACTGAGCACCAGGCCAACGGCAGGTGACGAATGCCGTTCAGCGCCCACCACCGGGTGCGCAGAAGACCAGGAAGCAGTTGGTGCCCGGGGACCCGCTCGACGGGCCGCCACCGCCGCGCGACGACGATCCGGAGCCGCTGGACGAGCCGCCCGACCCCCCGCCGTAGTCGGCGGATCCCCGGCTGCTACTTCCCGATCCCGAACTCGAGCCGGACCCACCGCCCGGATAACCGGACCCGGCACCGGGAACTTGGGGAATCTGGGGTACCGGAACCTGCGGCACCTGCGGCACCGGGATCTGCGGCACCTGTGGCACCCGGGTGGTCGGCTGCACGGTCTGGGTCGGCCAGTCCGACTGCGACGACCCGTCACCTTCGCCCGGGTCCTCGCGCTGATTGGGCCAGGTCCAGATCGGCTTGGGGGGCGTCCAGTTCGGCCACGGCTTCGGCACCACGACCACCGGTGGAGGAACCACCACCGGTGGAGCCACCACCGGTGCGGGCGCGGCCGGTGCGGGAGCGGGCGCAGCGGGCGGCGGCGCGGGCGCGGGCGCCGCGGGTTCGGGTGCACGCTCGACGTAGACGGTGCGGGGCGCCTGTTGCGGCGCCTCCTGGACCACCGGCACCGGCGCCTGAATGGTCTCGGCCGACGGCGGCGCCGGCGGCGGCTCGACGGCCTGCTGCACCGCCGGCGGAGGCGCGGGCGCCTGAGTGCTCGGCACGATGGCGCTCTGCGCCGGGCTGGGGCGTTGATCGGCGGTGGGCCGGATGCTGACCGCCAGCGAGATGACCAGCGCGATGACACCGATGACGAAGATCGACGTCAACGCGCTGCCGACCAGTAGGAAGGGCTTACGCCCGTCCTCGATCTCCCGGGCCTCGGTGGGCGCGAACTCGTCGACGGCCACCTGCGAACTGAGCAGCGAGAGCTGGGTCTCCGCCGCGGCGGTACCGGCGTAGGCCGATCCCGCGGTCGCGCCGTCCGGGTCCTGCGAATACGCCAGGCCCACCGTGGTCGCCTCGAATGCGGGCGCGTTCGCGCAGGCAAGTGCGGCGCCGCGGGACAGCGCCAGCGCGGCGTCCTCGGGCGCGCTGACCGGCAGCGCGATCTGATGCTCCAGGTGCGCCTTCACCGAGGCGATATCGAGGCCGGAACCGACGACGAACACACCCTGTGGCGGGGTCTCCTGATCGGCGACCACGCCGGCCATCTCGGCGAGCACGGCCATCGCGTCGGAACTGTGCAGCGTCCGGCTCAGCACCTTGACCACCGAGCCGTCGTCGGTCTGCACCACCGACAGCGTCGCGAGGTCACGATGGACGAACAGCAGCGCGGTGGTCTGGTAGCCGACCGCCCGACCGACGGCCTGGGCCAGCGCGGCCGCCGCGTGGCCCTCGGAGACCAGCATCACGCCGTCGATGCCCTGGGCGGCCAGGGCGTCCCGCAGCGCGGTCGCCTCGGCGTGATCGCTCCAGGTGACCCCGATCGCCCGGAGGTGATGCCCGCTGGCCTGCGCGCTCTCCCTGGTGCCCAGAATGGCCTCGACAACCTGCTCGGCCACGTTTGCCGAGCCGCCCGCGGCACCGACTTCGAACACGTCGTGGTCGACGGTGACCCCGTCCGCCTTTTCGCCTTCGACCAGCACCATGCGGACCGTCGTCGGTGTCATGGACACACCCAGTACGATGTCCACCGGCCCCTCCAACTTGTTTGCTACAACTACCTGGTCGTCAGTGCCCTCCCTGGCATGACGAGCCGACAACTAGATACTTCATCGGCTCGACCAGCTGACGCGTTACAGGTGACGTTGTTAGCTGGCGGCGGTGAAGACCCAGCCGCGACGCGACGGCGCGCAGGGGGGCGGCGGCGCCCATGTCCGCGACACTACCCGCGGCGCCGACGATTCGTCTGTGACGTTTCTCGTCAGACGGATCTGATGAAATTCTGGTAGGACCGCGACGGTGTGGGGCCGCGCTGGCCCTGGTACTTCGAGCCCGCCCGGGAGCTGCCGTAGGGGTGTTCGGCGGGGCTGGTCAGCCGCAGCAGGCACAGCTGGCCGATCTTCATTCCCGGCCACAGCGTGATCGGCAGGTTCGCGACGTTGGACAACTCCAACGTGATATGGCCGGAGAATCCGGGGTCGATGAAACCGGCGGTCGAGTGGGTGAGCAACCCGAGCCGGCCCAGCGAGGACTTTCCCTCCAGCCGGCCGGCCAGGTCGTCGGGCAGGCTGCAGCGTTCCAGCGTCGCCCCGAGCACGAACTCACCCGGATGCAACACGAACGGCTCGCCCTCCTTCGGCTCGACCAGGCTGGTCAGATCGTCCTGTCGCTGCGCCGGGTCGATGTGGGTGTAGCGGGTGTTGTTGAAGACCCGGAACAGGTTGTCGAGACGGACGTCGACACTGGACGGCTGGACCAGGCTGTCGTCGAAGGGGTCGACACCGAGCCTGCCGGCCTCGATCTCGGCGCGGATGTCGCGGTCGGAGAGCAGCACGTCACGAGCGTAGTCGGCGCGGTGGCATGCTCTAGGAATGACCGGCAGCGTCGACTTCCACTTCGACCCGATGTGTCCGTTCGCATATCAGACATCCCTGTGGATCCGGGACGTCCGCGACCAGACCGGCATCGCTGTGAACTGGCGGTTCTTCAGCCTGGAGGAGGTCAACCGGGTCGAGGGCAAGAAGCATCCCTGGCAGCGGCCGTGGTCCTACGGGTGGTCACTGATGCGCATCGGGGCGCTGTTGCGGCGCCGCGACCCCGCTCTGCTGGACCGCTGGTACGCCGTGATCGGCCGCGAACTGCACGATCTGGGCGGCAAACCGCACGACCCGGCGGTCGCGCAGCGGCTGCTGACCGACATCGGCGTCGACGCCGCGGTGCTCGACGAGGCGATGGACGACCCCACCACCCACGACGAGGTGCGCGCCGACCATCAGCGGGTGCTCGACGCCGGCGGATACGGCGTGCCGACGCTCTTCCTGGATGGCCAGTGCCTGTTCGGCCCCGTGCTGGTGGATCCGCCCACCGGGACCGAGGCGTTACGCCTGTGGCAGGTGGTGACGGGCATGGCCGCCCTGCCCCACGTCTACGAGCTGCAGCGGCCGAAGACCGCCGCCGACGCCGAGCTGATCGGGCGCAGCCTGCGGCCCTACCTGGACGGGCGGGACTGGGTGAGCATCAACCGCGGCGAGGTGATCGACGTCGAGCGGCTGGTCGGCGAAGGCTGACTTGATACGGGTGCTAGCCTTCTGGTTCGAACAGGCCGATGTAGTTCAATGGCAGAACATCAGCTTCCCAAGCTGAATACGCGGGTTCGATTCCCGTCATCGGCTCCACATTGAGCAGGACATATACCGCCTAGCGGCAATTGGGCGGATAGTTCGGTACCCCCGCCGTACCCCGAGTTCGCAGCCTCATGAATGCCCGAACCAACCCCAGATCGGTTTTTCGGCGTTGTGGACCGCGAAGGCGGCGTTAACTGTAACGCGGGATTTTCAGGTTGGGTTACTCCAGGACTGTCCGATCGCACATTCCCAGAAGGTAGGTCCCCTGATGCTGGTGGATCGTCACACCCGGGGAATCGGCACCTGGGTGTCGCGCAGGGCTCATCGGTCCGGAGACCGCATCGCGTTGATCGATGGCGACAGGCGCATCACCTACGCCGAGTTCGACCGGCGGACCGACCAACTCGCCCGGGCGCTACGCGACATCGGCGTGCGACAGGGCGACCGGGTGGCCGCTTTGCTCGTCAACGGCGCGGCATTCCTGGAGACGATGTTCGCCTCGGCCAAGCTCGGCGCGGTGTTCGTGCCGATCAACTTCAGGCTGGCCCCGCCTGAAGTGACCTATCTGCTGGCCGATTCCGGCGCAGACGTCTTCGTCTGGTCGGGTGAGCTGTCACCGCTCGCCCGCGCCGCCATCTCTGGTGAGGGTGTCCGAGTGCGCACCCGCGTGGTGGTCGGCGGCGAGCCCGCCGACGGCGAGACGGACTTCGAAGAGATGCTGGCCGGTGGCGAGCCGAGGGCCGTGGGCATCAGCGTTGCGGGCACCGACCTGTGCTGCCTCATGTACACATCTGGCACAACGGGGCGTCCCAAGGGCGTGATGCTCACCCACGACAACCTGCTCTGGCAGGTGATCAACTCCCTCACCTTGGGACGCGGGCTACGCGAGACCGACCGGACCGTGACGGTCGCACCGTTGTTCCACATCGGGGCTCTGGGAGTGCACACGCTTCCGCTGCTGTACGTCGGGGGGACGAACACGATCTTGCCGTCGTTCGACCCCGCGAAGACGCTCGCCACCATGGCACGAGAGCGCGTCACCGTGCAGTTCCTGGTACCCGCGATGTGGGCCGCCCTGATGGCCGTCTCCGATTTCGATTCCTACGATCTGTCGGCACTCGAGCTTGCGATCACCGGTGGGGCGCCCTGTCCGCTACCCGTACTTGACTACTTCCAGGGCAAGGGAGTGCCGTTCCAAGAGGGCTTCGGCATGACCGAGACCGCGCCCGGGGTGTCGGTCCTCGACGCCGATCACATCAAGGAGAAGCAGGGTTCGATCGGGCGCGCGCTTTTCCACGTGGAAACGCGCATCGTGGATCAGCACGACCACGACGTGCCCATCGACGAGGTGGGCGAGCTTGTCGTGCGCGGACCGAACGTTTTCGCCGGGTACTGGGGATTACCCGAGGCGACCGCGGAAGCGTTTCGCGGCGGCTGGTTCCACACCGGTGACATGGGCCGGATGGACGCCGAGGGTTTCATCACTCTGGTCGACCGCAAGAAGGACATGATCATCAGCGGCGGTGAGAACGTCTACCCGATCGAGGTCGAGCAGGTGCTCTACCGACATCCGGCGGTCCGTGAGGTCGCCGTGGTGGGTGTGCCACATACCAAGTGGGGAGAATCGCCCATCGCCGTCGTCGCCCTCAAGGACAGCGCGCAGGCGACCGCCGACGAACTCATCGGCTACGCCCGTGAGCGTCTGGCCCACTTCAAATGCCCTACCCGCATCGAATTCGTGCCGGAACTGCCCCGCACTGCGACCGGCAAGGTGGTCAAGACGACGCTACGTAAGCAGTACGGCGGCCAGGAGACGACCGTGCAGCGGTGAACCTGACTACTGCTCATCCGCCCCTTCTAGCGACCTCAGTACATCGGCGATGATCGCTCCGCCCCGAGTCGCCGCCCGGTGACGGTGTGCGGCACGATCTTGAGCCACACGTTGTGGATTCCGACTGCCCACGGCGTCGGGAAGTGGCCATCCATCGCTCGCAGCAGGGCAGGAACCCTTTCCGGGTCGACCTCGGCCCCGACGCCTCGCACCAGCACGCTCCATCCGGACTTCTGCTCCTCATCGACGTGGTCGACCTCGAAGGCGAGCATCGGTTGCTGCATCGCCGCTCGTTTAGCACCACCCTCGACGCGGAGGACGATGTCCTTGTCCGCTATGGCGTAGTTGACGGGCACGGCGAGCGGTCCGAGGTCATCCTGGTACACGAGTCGCCCGACCTTTGCGGCAGTGAGCAGCCGGAGGCATTCGTCGGGCGAGAGGTCTTCAAGCTCACGTTGTGTCATGTTGCGATTCTCGCCTCGGCGCACGGTGGCGGCCACGGCCGAAGGTCCCATCTGCGGTAGCCCAAGTGCCCGGCAGAAGATGGCCGCCGATCCGGCGCGCATCCGGACGACCTGGCGTTGCGCACGGACGTTTTGCGGATCCGGGATGGCCACCGACGGGTGGAGCCCTCCATGTCGGTGAACAAGAATGTCACCACCCCCGAAGGCGGTGCCGCTATACCAGCGGACGCCTCGCAGGATGCCACACCGAAACCGGTCCCAGCGTGCGCATCGCCGGAGTCCGCCATGGGTAGTTCGTCGCACCCGGCCGCCGACAGCAGGAGATGGCGCCGTGCCCGAAAACCCCGTCGACAGCGGGTCATGCCACCGTGGCAGGTGCCTTTCCGGTTCGGGTTCTGTCTGCACGGGTCCATTTCGCTGTCGGGCAAGGCGATGACCGGAGATGACATTCGCCCCTATCCGTCAAGCGCGGTGGGGACACCATGATTGTCGGGTAAGGACGAGAACGAGCGCTTCAGGAGGCCATCGTGATCGAGATTTTGACCGGCTTTCCCGACAACGTAGCGGCATTCGCCTGCCACGGGCACGTCACCAAGGCTGACTACGAAACGGTGCTGATGCCCGATGTCGAGAAGAAACTGCAGCAGCACGAGAAGGTCAGCATTTACTACGAGACCGCCCCGGATTTCAAAGGCTTCGATCCCGGCGCAATGTGGGATGACACGAAGGTCGGATTCAGTCATTACTCCAAGTGGGAGCGCATCGCGGTGGTTACCGACGTGGACTGGATCAAGCACACGATGAGGTTCGCCGGTTTCTTGATGCCGGCCGAAGTGCGGGCATTTCCCAGTACCGACACCGACGAGGCTCGCGGCTGGATCGCCAAGGCCGAAGCGGCCTAGACAACTCAACATCATCTTTGCCTCGCCGTATCATCTTTGCCTCGTCGTCGACTGCCGCGGGTGGGTTGGCAGTGAGCAGGTGGCCGCGGCGGCGCTGGGATGTGGAGGCGATGCCCCTGCCGGCCGGTGATATACGTCAACCGCGTGGGGAATCGCGCATCATCCGTTCTCCTCCGCGAGCGTGGGTCAATGAACGCGCGTGTCGAGGAGTTGGAGTTCCAGGCCGAGGCGCGGCAACTGCTGGATTTGATTGTCCACTCGGTCTACTCCAGTAAGGACGCGTTTGTGCGGGAGTTGATCTCGAACGCCTCCGATGCGCTGGACAAGCTGCGGCTTGAAGCGTTCCGGAACAAGGACCTGAACCTCGATACCTCCGATTTGCACATCGAGATCGAGGTGGCCGAACTGCTCTACGGCACAGCCCTTCTCGCTGAAGGCGGCGAACTCGAGGATCCGGCACGGTTCGCCGAGCTGCTCGCCGACCGTTTGACTCGCACGGTGTAGCCGGCTTTTTTGGCTGATCCGTGCTCACCGAACGCGAGACGAGCCGACAATCGTCGTGGCGTGTCCAACGGTTTCGATCGATCGGAGAGGTCCAACGACAGGGCGCCCAGCCGACTCGTGCGCCTCGCCGGACCGGTTCAGGCCGCGCGCTGGCGGACGAGGCTACCCAGGAAAGGGGTCGGTATGCCACAGCAGAACATCGAGGTCGTCAAGCGGGGTTACGAAGCCTTCTCCAAAGGTGACGTCGAGGCGGTGATGAGCCAGTTCGACGACAACCTCGAGTGGGTGCAACCGGGCGAAAGCGCGATCAGCGGTATCTATCGCGGCAAAGCCGAGTTCGGCCAATACCTGGGGCGGTTGGCCGAGAAGGCGCTCGCGGTCAGGCCGCTGAACTTCTTGGCCGATGGCGACACGGTCGTCGCGTTCGCGGAGGTGACCGTCGGCAGTGACATGTGCGAAGACGCCGACGTGTACACGCTGCGCGACGGCAAGATCGTACGGGCACAGATCTACACCGACACGGCAATGATGGAGCGCGTCTTCGGCCGGAAGTGAGCACGTTGTCGAGGATGGTGCAGCCCTCGTGGCCCGAGTGCCGGATCGTCGATGCCGCCGAGCCGGGTGATGTCGTTCATCTCATCGCGGGCGAGGTCGCCCGACCGGCCCGATGGGCTGGCCAGCCGGGTGCGCCTCTCGTCTAGTGTCATACGCCGGTACCAGTGGGCAGTGTGGCCCGGGCGAAGGTTCCCTGACGGAGGGGTTCAGGTGAACAGTTCCCGGTGTGAGGCGATGTACTGCTCGACGGTCTGCGGGGGCTGGCCGGTGACCTGTTCGACGTCGCGGGTGAAGCGGTCGTAACGGTTTTCCCGATGCCGGCGCGCCACGATCGCAAGGTGCTGCTGATCGAGGTCGGACAGGCCCGAGGTCCGCAAACACTGGCGCACCCAGTCGTCGTAGGGGATGTCTTCGGCGCTGATCGGCCGTCCCAGCGCGTGCGAGTACTGTTCGGCCAGCTCTTTGAGGTCGAGCACCTGCGGGCCGGTCAGTCCGTAGACCTGTCCGTCCCCGGGCGGGTCGACCAGCAGGGCCGCGACCACGCGTGCCACATCCTCGGCGGCGATCGGGGAGGTGCGCCCGGCGCCGAACGGCAAAGCCAGCGCAGCGTGGTCACGCACGGATCGTGTGGCGCACACCGTGAAGAGCGGATTGTTGATCAACACCGTGGGACGCACGTGGACCACCGGCAGACCCGACCAGTTCATGATCTGCTCGCAGAGCCAGAGCAGCTGCTGCTGGCGGGACTCCTGGCCATCGGTCAGGGTCATCTGCGACACCGTCATCTGCGACAGGTTCACGATCACCTCCAAACCGGCCAGTTCGCGGGCGGCCGCGCAGACGAACGCCGCCTTCTGGAGGTAGTCGACCGAGATGCTCGTGTTGAAGAACATGCGCGTGACGCCGCGCATCGCGGTGAGGACGTCGGCTGGAGTGGTGAGCTCACCGACGACGACCTCGGCTCCGAGTTCGCGCAACCGGCCGGCGAGGGAGTCATCGAGACGCACCATGGCCCGCACCGGCTCGCCCTTGCTCCTCAGCAACTCGACGACGGACTGACTGACCTGGCCCAGAGCCTGCGTCCTGGCGGAGGCGGTGATCAGATACATGGCAGTCAATTTAGTCACCAACGGACTCCGACACGTCACAGTCCACGGACTATGCCTCGACTACTTCGTGGATGTTGCACCCCATCCGCCAGCATGTAGGCAGTCGGCATGCCGCAACCGGCGTCGGCAGGCTCATGGCGACGAGGTACCGGGCGCACGGCGAATCGGACTCGGCGCGGTAGTTCTCGCGTTCCGTTCAATCGGGGACCTCGTCCGACTGCGATCACCCGGGCATGCCGATCCGATCACGTTGTGGCCATCGTGGCAGGAAATGTCCGGTTCGGTCAATCCGGTGGCGGAACAATGAAAGATCCACGCCTCACTGATCGAGCCAGAGCGCCCGAAAGGAGCGTCGATCATGCAGTCAGAAACCGCCCTTTACCCGGTTCGGGTCCGAGGCGACCTCGACCCCGCGCTGTCACGTTGGCAGTGGCTGGTCAAGTGGATCCTCGCCATCCCGCATTACATCGTCCTGTTCTTCCTGCACATCGCGTACGTGGTGGTCACGGTGATCGCGTTCTTCGCGATCCTGTTCACCGGCAGATACCCACGCGGCCTGTTCGACTTCAACGTCGGTGTCATGCGCTGGCGCTGGCGGGTCATCTTCTACGCGTTTTCCCCGCTGGGCTCTGACAGGTACCCTCCGTTCAGCCTGCAGCCGAACTCCGCGTATCCGGCCGATCTGGAGGTCGACTACCCCGAGCAGCTGCATCGGGGCCTGGTGTTGATCAAGTGGTGGCTGCTGGCCATCCCCCACTATCTGATACTCGCGGCCTTCTTCTACGGCGGTCTGCAGTTCTTGGGCACCGACGACAGCAATGGGCGCGGCTTCATGCCGGTCCCGTTGGTCGATGTCCTGTTGCTGATCGTGGTGGTAGCCCTCCTGTTCACCGCCCGCTATCCGAAGGGTCTGTACGACTTCGTGATGGGCATCAACCGGTGGGGTATTCGGGTGCACGCCTACGCCTCGCTGATGCGCGACGAGTATCCACCGTTCCGACTCGACATGGGGCCGCGTGAACCTCAACCCCGGGACGCACCCGAATTTACTTGAGGCGCTGAGGGACTGAGGGGCCTCCGACCTCACCCTGTTGCCGAACCTGTTTATTCAGCGGATGCAATCATCAGAGTGGTCGGACGGCTGTCCGACGGGATATCAGCCGGGGTGTGAGTCTGATCGATCTGGTCGTAGGCATAGGTCTCAGAATCGTGGCCGACGACGAAGAATTCGGCATGAGCCGCGATGAACTCCGTACGATGTTGGCGGATAACGGCATCGAGACAAGAACCTTCTTCATCTCGATGCACTTCCAACCGATCTATGGGGACCGCTTCAAGGGTCAGCGGTATCCGGTCTCGGGGCGACTGCGCAGCGCTGAACGTCCCCGGCTCGCTGTCGGCCAGCCCGAACGTGCCTGCAGCGGAACCGATCCAGCCGGCGGCGACACCATCGCAGAGGACTCCCGGGCGCCCGAGCCGACCGCAGCCATCAGCGAACGCCCAGCGCCGACTCCAGTTCGGCGAATGCGTTCTCGGTCAGCGGTATCAGGGTCTGGATGTCCGGCACCAGATTGCGGCCGGCGACGTAACCGAACGACACGGTTCCGGCATAGGAGCACATGGTGGCATTGAGCCCCAGACCGTCGAATACCGTCGAGATGGGGTAGAGCGAATCCAGATGTGCGCCATTGAAGTACATCTCGGTCCTGGGGCCGCGCACATTCGAGATCGGCACGTTGTAACCGGTTCGCCACTTGGGCACCAACGGCAGCAACGAGAGCAGCAGACTCGGCGCCAGATTCGGTGCGGTCAGTAGCGTTGTCACCGCCGAACCGCGCCGGGCCACCTCGTTCTTGGCCCACTGCATCGAGCGGTGGATGAGGGCCAACCGGTCTGCTGCGTCGTCCAGGTCGGTGCCCAGTGGGCATTGCTGCAGTCCGAACATGTTGCCGTGACCCATCTGCGCCGCCTCGCCCTCGACGCGCACCGACACCGGCAGGAAGCCGATCAGCGAACGTCCCGGCAGTTCGTCGTGGGCGGCCAGCCACCCGCGCAGCGCACCGGACACCACGGCGGTCAGAACATCGTTGTTGGTAACTCCGGCTGCATCCTGGATCGCCTGCACGCGGTCCAGCGGCCAGCTGCCCCCGGTGACGGCCCGCTCCGGTCCCAACCGCCGGTTGAAGCGGGTGTGCGGTGCGGCCAGCGGAAACGGGCTCTCACCGGTGAGCGCACCGGCGAGGTAGTCGGCGCCGCCGCCGACCACGTCGTGCGCGAACCCGATCGAGGACCGCCCGGCATCCAGCAGGGAACGCAGCGCCGACACCGGGTTCGGCAGGATCCCCGACGCCGGCTCGTCGGCCCGCACGGGTGAATGCTCACCGGCGACGTAGAACGGCTTCACCGATCGGTCGGACGGATCGGTGCTCAGTCCGTCGGCGATCATCTGCATGCCCTCGACGCCGTCGACCAGGGTGTGGTGCATCTTGATGTAGAACGCGAATCGACGGTCGGGTAGCCCGTCGATGAGGTAGGCCATCCACTGCGGTTTGTGCCGTTCCAGCGGCCGGGAGTGCAGCTCGGCGATCAGGTCCCACACCGCATGGTCCCCGGAGCCCGGCGGCAGGATCCTGGCCTGCACGTGGTCGGGCAGGTCGACCTCGACTTCCTCCCAGTTCCACAGGCCCAGGGTGTCCAGCCCGATATGGGGACGCCGGCACAGCCGCGGGTCGATCTCGCCGCCGCCGAGTAACGCCTGCCGGTGCAGATCGTCGGTGAAATGCGGACCGGCTCCGGGCGGCGGGCTGAAGACCAGGAGCGCCCCGACATGCATCGGGCTGGCCAGCGCCTCGCCGGTGATCATCGCCGCATCCAGGGGGTCCATCACGTTCACTGCCAGTCACCACCACTGAGTCTGGATCGCACGATCGTCTTTCCTCTACACGGCAAGCTACTCGGCCACAGTGAGCTTCAGGCAGGCATCGATGTCGGAACGGTCGAACTTTGCCGGCGACGGTCCCGCCCTGTTCAGATCAAACCGGACTGCACGACCGCGGCATCGATGAACTTCTGCACCGGCCGTGCTGTGAAGAAGCCGGTGTGTCCGCCCCGGTACCAGACGATCTCGGGCCTGCCCCAGTGCTCCCACAGCCGGATCACCTGTTCGCGGGGGTGCACCAGCCGGTCGGCAACACCGCCGTAGATGAACCGGCCCTCCATCGGCACCTTGGGCGTCAGGGCAAGCGGAGAGACCATCCTCCCGAGCGGCGCGGCCAGCTCGATGACGCGATGCCGTGGGTCGTCGTGATGGAATCCGGCGTGCCGGCCCAGCAGGTCGACCAGATCGGAGACCGGGACCCCCAGAATCGCGCATGCCAGGTCGTCGTCGAGGCTGGCGACCAGCGCCGCGACATACCCGCCCATCGAGATGCTGTTCAGTCCGATCCGCTGACCGGGTTCCTGCTCGCGGATCCACGACAGCAGTCCGCGTACGTCCCAGACCGCCTGCGCGGCGAAATGTCCGTCGTCGAGGACCTCCTCGCCGGGGAACGCCTTGCCCTTCGGCAGTCCCCGCGCCCGGGGCCCGTGCTGGGGCAGTACCGGAATCGCGACGTTGAGGCCGAAGTCGTCGTGTAGGTGCCAGGCCCGGAACAGCGTCAGATCAATTGGCGCCCTTCCCATTTCGGTTCCATGGATGCATACCAGCCACGGCCGGGGTTCGCGGTGCCGCAACATCAGCCCGTATACCCGCTCGTTGGCGGTGTAGCCGAGCCAGCGTTCCCGGCCCGGGTCGCCCTCCTGCGGGAGATAGCCGCTGGTGAAGACGAACCGTTCGTAGGAGCGGCCACGCTGGCGCACCGAATGGATCTCCATGTCGGTCAGCGGTGGCGGCGGCGCGAAGAGCAGTTCGGGATCGTCCAGCCAACCCTTGGCGCCGTAGAAGTCCAGGGCCGCGCGCACCTCCTTCTCGATCCGGTCGAAGGTCGCGCCGTCGCCGAGGGCCCGCTGCGAGCGGAGACCGATCAGCACCAGCTCGTCGCGCAACGCGTGGGTGACCAGCGCCGCCGAGGGCCGGGCCAGCGGCAGCGCGCCCTCCTCGCCGCGGAGGTAGTGCCGCCACGCCCCGGCGTAGTAGCGACCGGTTCTGGTCAGCGGCGCCAGCGCCGACTCCACCGCTGCGACAGCGGAGCGACGCCCGGGGCGGTTGGTCCGCGTTGCGGCCATCGATCAGGGGTGCGTCAACCCGGGCAAGCAGTTGACGAGTGGTATGCAGGGCGGCGGCGGGGGCGGCGGCGGACCGGGAGGCTGGCCGGCGATGATGATCGGCTTCGTCAACGGAGCGTTGGGGTCGAAGTAGAACGTATGGCAGACATTCATGTCCCAATCCGGTATTCCCGTCATCCCCGAACCGGGGCACCATAGCTGGCCGCATACGCCGTTGGCGTCGCAGGTCCCCGGGGGGCCCTCGGGCGGTGCGCACGGTGCGGTATTGGCGTTGGCAGGCGAACACACCGGGTCCGCCAGCGCGGTACCTGTTGCGATACCCAGAGCAACTGTGACACCCAGGCCACCGGTCGTGAAGGCCGCGACAGCAAAGCCGGCGGCGACGAGGGTTCGGTGCATGACAATCCTTCCTGCCACGCCTCCCCGCTGGCGAAAGTTGTGCAGATTGCGCCGGCCATCGATCTCGGCGCAGCAATCGTGCGTCTGCAATCTACTCTGTCGAGCCGCACCGTACCTGCACTTTTGCGCGCAGACCTCGAGGCGCATTACGCAAGGCCGGGCAGCGGTCAGCGGTGGCACCGTTCAGCGGTGGGAGCCGTCCTCGGGCACCTTCTCGGCGTCCTGGCCGGACACCCCGTAGAACGACGCCTCCTCGATCAGGGGCGGCGTCTCGGCGCCCGGCTCGGCCTTCGGGATGGCGATCCCGAAGGCGGCGTAGGCGAAGGAGATCAACGGGTTGATCCAGTTGAAGAACGCGAACGGCAGGTAGGCGATCGTGGTGATGCCCAGGACGCCGGAGGCGTATGCGCCGCAAGCGTTCCAGGGCACCAGCGGAGAGGTCACCGTCGCGGTGTCCTCGATCTGCCGGGACAGTGCCTGCGGTGAGATTCCCCGGCGCCGGAACTCCTCCTTGAACACGTTGCCGGTCAGCACCAGGGCAAGATACTGATCGCCGGCGACCACGTTGAGACCGATCGCGGTGCCGCCGGTGGAGGCCATCGCACCCCGGGGGCTGTTCGTGCGCCGGCGCAGCGGTTCGATCAGCTTGGCCAAGAACCCGGTGTGATTCATGATCCCGCCGAACGCCAGCGCGGCGATGATCAGCCAGACGGTGTTGAGCATGGCCGCCATACCGCCTCCGCTGAGCAGGTCGTCGACGGTCGCATTCCCGGTGTCCGAGGTGACGCCGGTCGCCATCGCATCCCAGACCCCCTTGAGCATCGCCAGCGGGGCGCTCAGTGAGTCGTCATCCACAAACGCGCGGACGACGTCGGGCTGCAGGATGATGGTCACGTGGGTGCAGACCGCTCCTCGTTGGCAGAGCGGGCCGCCGCGATCCGAGACGACGCGGTGGCGACGCTGGACGAGCTCGCCTCCGGGTCGTCGTTGTGCACGATCGCGAAGTCCGGCAACGCCTTTCCCGGCGGGAAGTACCATGAGGGCCGAGCATTCGTGGCCGGGGAGGTGTCCCGCGGCCTGCGTCGGGGACTCGACTCCGACGCGGCCCTCACGGCGGCGCGTCGGCGGTGGGAGGTAGCCGCGCCGATGGCGCGTCGCGGCGGACACGAATGGGCGGCCTACCGCGAGGGCGGTGACGACGCACTCGCCGACCTGGGCACCTGACTCCCGCTCCCCGGCCCCGGAATCGGCTCTTCAGGCCGGGCACGGCTGATCCGCTGGACCGCCGCCGCCGCACGGCGACCCGGGGCTTGTCACCCCTGCGGTGCCAGATTCTGGAGTCTTTCCAACATCTCGCGTACCCCGCTCAGCGAGTGTGCCGGCAGGAACACGTCGCAGTACGGCAGCGCCGCGGCCATCGACCCGGCCAGCGGACGGAAATCCGGTGCGGCAGCGCGCGGGTTGAGCCACGCCACCAGCGCCGCGCGGCGACGCAGCCGCGCCATCGCGCGATCGAGGTTTTCGGGCGGGTCGGCATCCCAACCATCGGAGGCGATCACGACGACGGCGCCGCGCAGCACATTGCCGTGTGGTCCGCCGACCAGGTCGGCCAGGCTGGCTCCCAGCCGGGTGCCGCCGTACCGATCGCTGACCTTGGCGTTGGCCCGGGACAGCGCCACCTCGGCGGAGCGGTGCGCCAGCACCGGCGTCAGCCGGGTCAGCGACGTCGCGAACGCGAACACCTCGGGCCGGATCGCACGGGGCCGCAGCATCACCGCCCGCATCAGGTGCAGGTAGATCGCGACGTAGGGCTGCATGGACCGGCTGACGTCGCAGAGCAGCACGATCCGGCGCGGCCGCGGCCGCGGCCTGGTTCGGGTCAACCGCAGCGTCTCCCACCCGGTGGTCCGCGACGCCCGCATGGTCGCCCGCAGATCGATGCGGGGTCCGTGATCGCACCGTTCCCGCCGCAGCGTGCGGCGCCGGGGCCAGCGCGCCACCGACTGCTCCAGCCAGCCGCCGATCAGCCGCAGGTCGTCCTCGTCGAAGTTCTCGAACGGCTCGTCGGCCCGCAGGGCGAGACGACTCGGCAGCACGTCGGGCAGCGTCACCGGGGCGTCGGCCGCGTCGGCGGCGCTGACCGACCGCGGCGGCGTCACCCAAGGCAACCCGGCGCCGTCGAGCGCCGCGCCCTCACCGGGTGCCGCATCGGGAACCGACCCGACCGCCCCGCCGGCGGTGGCTTTGCGGCTCGCCGGATCCATCCCGAGGGCCACACCGGTGAACACCGCATCGAAGACCGCGTCGAAAGCCGCAATGTCCTCGGCCCGGTTCACCAGGGTCAACCGGGCGATCCAGTACAGATCACGCCGCGTCATCGGGGTGAGCGCACCCAGCGCCGCGACGAAACACCCTGGGCCACTTGCGGAGACCACGACCCCGGCCGCCCGCAGCCGGGCCACCAGCGCCACCGCCAGGGCCGCCCTGTCGACCCCGCGCAGCAGTAGCGGTGCGGTCACTCGCGGTCCCGTTCCGCCCTCCCACCGAGGACGACCCTCAGCACGATAATCACTGCGGCCACCGCGAGCACCGCCGCCACCACGGGGCCGTACTTCTTCAGCGCGGTGCCGCCGGCGAGTTCCAGCAGGTCGATGGGCGCGGGCTCGGCCGGTGCTGGGGCCGCAGGCGCGGGTGCGGCCCCAGGCGCCGACGTGGGCCCGGTCTCCGATGCGGGCGCTGCGGGCGGCCCGGTCTGCTCGGCCGCGGGGCCCGCCAGCTTGGCCTCCAGCGAGTCGACGAACTGTCCGAGGAGTTTCTCGGACACCTGCTGCAGCATGCCGCTGCCGAACTGGGCCAGCTTTCCGACGATCTTGAGGTCGGTGTCGACCGTGACCCGGGTGCGCTCGCCGGCGTCGTGCAGTTGCGCGGTGACGGTGGCGGCAGCGTTTCCGGTGCCCCGCGCCTCCCTGCCCTTGGCGTCGATGACCGCGCGGTGCTGATCGCGGTCCTGCTCGACGAAGCGGACCTTGCCGGTGAACTCGCTGGTGACCGGCCCCACCTTGACCTTGACCTTGCCCAGTACGTCCTCGCCCTCATGTCCGGTCAGTTGCGCACCCGGCATCAGCGGGATCACCTGATCGAGGTCGTTGAGCACGTCCCACGCCTCCTCGATCGGTGCACTCACGGTGAACTCGTTGGTGATCTTCATCGATGTGTTCCTCCCTGGGTCGCCAGTGCTTCTTCGATCAGGTTGCGGTCGTCGGGGGTCTTGGCCAGCGCAGCCAGCCCGGTGGAGGCCAGCGCCTCGTCGGTCAGGTCCGCCACCCCGAGCGCCACCAGCGCGGCGACCCAGTCGATGGTCTCCGCCAGCCCGGGTGGTTTGTCGAGGTCGAGAGTGCGTGCCACACCGACGAACTGGGTGGCGTGCTCGATCAGTGCGGTGCGGGCACCGGGAACCGTGCGCCGCACGATCGCGGCGGCGCGGGCGGGCTGCGGATAGTCGATCCAGTGATACAGGCAGCGCCGGCGCAGAGCGTCGTGCAGATCACGGCTGCGGTTGGACGTCAGCACCACCACCGGCGGGACGGCGGCGACGAAGGTGCCCAGTTCCGGAACCGTGACGGCGGCCTCACCGAGGAACTCCAGCAGCAGCGCCTCGAATTCGTCGTCGGCGCGGTCGATCTCGTCGATCAGCAGCACCGGCGCGGTGGGGCCGCGATGGCGCACGCAGCGCAGGATCGGCCGGTCCACGAGATAGGTCTCGGAGTACAGGTCGGCCTCGTCGATGTCGGCGCCGCGCGCCTCGGCGAGCCGGATGGCCAGCAGTTGCCGCTGGTAGTTCCAGTCGTACAACGACTCGGCCGCCGTCAGCCCCTCGTAACACTGCAATCGCACCAGTGGCGAATCCAGCACCGCGGCCAGTGTTTTCGCGGCAGTCGTCTTGCCGACCCCGGGTTCGCCCTCGAGCAGCAGCGGCCGGCCGAGCGCGGTCGCGAGGTAGAACGCCGCCGCGGTGCCCTCGTCGAGCAGATGGTCGTGTTCATCGAAGCGTTCGATCACGTCGTCGACGTCCCGGAACACCGACGCCATCAGCAGCCGCCCGTCATGGTTGCGCCGCGGCGAACGACGACCGGCAACCGTTGCCGCAGAACCAGTACTGCCGGCCGGCGACGGACAGCCCGGCGGTGGCCGGCCCGACGACGACCGTCATCCCGCAGACCGGGTCGGTGGCCTCCTCGGCGGTCACGGGCGCACGCTCGGGCACCGTCAGGCCACGTACCCGGATCTCGGCGATGAGTTCGGCGAGCACCGACACCGCGATCTCTGCGGGCGTCCTGGCTCCGATCGGCAGCCCGACCGGGGTGTGGACCCGTTTGCGCTCGGCGTCGGACAGGTCCAGACCGTCCAGGATCGCCGCCCCCCGCACCCTGCTGGCAACCAGTCCCACGTAGCCGACGCCGGCGTCGAGCGCCGCGCGGATCGTCTCGGCCTCGGGACCGCCAAGGCTGGCGACGACCACCGCGGTCGTGCTTGCCGGGTCGTCGGCGCCGGCGTCGCGCTGCACGTCGTAGCCGACCCCGGCGCACACCGCCGCCAGCGCGTCGGCGATCGGAGTGGATCCGCACACCCGGATCAGCGGCGGCGGCATTTCGGGCTCCAGGAAGATCTCCAGGGCCCCGCCGGACAGGCACGGGTTGACCACCACGCAGGCGCCCGGTGCCTCCGGGAAGTGCACCTCGCCGTCGGGCAGCACCCGCAGCAGCACGCTCTCGCCCACCTGCAGCGCACCCAGTGCCGCCTTGCGCACCGAGTTCTGCGCGCACTGCCCGCCGACGAAACCCTCGATCGTGCCGTCGGCCAGCAGGATGGCCTCGTCGCCGGGATGCGCCGAGGCCGGGTGCTGGGCCCGGACCACCGTCGCGCGCACGAACGGCATCCGCGCACGCCGGAGTTCCTGCGCACGCTCCGCCATTCCGGTCTGCTGAATCGGCTGTCCTCCTTCTGCTTTCGGGCCCAGGCGGGCTAGATGGGCGGGGTTGCGCGCCCCTGCATCGCCTCCCACACCCGCGACGGGGTCAGCGGCATGTCCACGTGCCGAACACCGAACGGGGCCAGCGCGTCGACGACGGCGTTGACCACCGCCGGCGGTGAGCCCACCGTCGCCGATTCGCCGATGCCCTTGGCGCCGATCGGATGGTGCGGCGACGGCGTGACGGTGTGGCCCGTTTCCAGGTGCGGCACCTCCACCGCGGTCGGGATCAGGTAGTCCATCAGCGACCCGCCCAGGCAGTTGCCGTCTTCGTCGAAGGCGATCATCTCCATCAGCGCCATGCCGATGCCGTCGACGATGCCGCCGTGCACCTGACCCTCGATGATCATCGGGTTGATCCGGGTGCCGCAGTCGTCGACGGCGAGGAACCTGCGCACCTTGACCACGGCGGTGCCGGGGTCGATGTCGACGACGCAGAAGTACGCACCGTAGGGATAGGTGAGATTCTCCGGGTTGTAGCAGACCTCGGCGTCCAGCCCGCCCTCGATACCCTCGGGCAGATCGCCGGCGCCGTGCGCACGCATCGCGACGTCCTGAATGGTCACCGACGCGCTCGGGTCGCCCTTGACGTGGAAGCTGCCCTTGTCCCATTCCAGGTCGGCGACGGACACCTCGAGCATTCCGGAGGCGATGATCTTGGCCTTGTCGCGCACCTTGCGCGACACCAGCGCCGCCGCCGCGCCCGACACCGGCGTGGAACGGCTGCCGTAGGTGCCCAGGCCGAACGGGGTCTGGTCGGTGTCGCCGTGCACGACCTCGATGTCCTCGGGCGGGATCCCGAGCTCTTCGGCGACGATCTGTGCGAACGTCGTCTCGTGGCCCTGCCCCTGGGTCTGCACCGACAGCCGCACAACGGCTTTGCCGGTCGGGTGCACCCGCAGCTCGCACCCGTCGGCCATGCCCAGCCCGAGGATGTCCATGTCCTTGCGCGGACCCGCACCGACGGCTTCGGTGAAGAACGACATCCCGATGCCCATCAGTTCGCCGCGTTCGCGCCTCTGTTTCTGCTCGGCGCGCAGTTCGTCGTAGCCGATCATGTCCATGGCCAGCCGCATGGTGTTCTCGTAGTCCCCCGAGTCGTACACCCATCCGGTCTTGGACTTGTAGGGAAACTGGTCGGGTTTGAGCAGGTTTCGCAGCCGGAGCTGCGCCGGATCCATCTTCAGCTCGTCGGCCAGGCAGTCGACCAGCCGCTCGACGAGGTACACCGCCTCGGTGATCCGGAACGAGCACGCGTAGGCCACCCCGCCGGGGGCCTTGTTCGTGTACACCGCCGTCATGTGGCAGTACGCGGCGTCGAGGTCGTAGCTTCCGGTGAACACGCCGAAGAACCCGGCGGGATACTTCACCGGCGCGGCGGTGCCGTTGAAGGCGCCGTGGTCGGCGAGCACGTTCGTCCGGATGGCCACGATCTTGCCGTCGCCGGTGGCGGCGATCTCACCGACCATGATGTAGTCGCGCGCGAAGCCGGTGGACGTCAGGTTCTCGCTGCGGTCCTCCATCCACTTCACCGGCTTGCCCAGCACCAGCGAGGCCACGATCGCGCACACGTAGCCGGGGTAGATCGGCACCTTGTTGCCGAACCCGCCGCCGATGTCGGGCGAGATGATCCGGATCTTGTGCTCCGGCAGGCCGGCCACCAACGCATACAGGGTGCGGTGGGCGTGCGGTGCCTGGGTGGTCGACCACAGCGTGAGCTTGCCGGTCACCGGGTCGAGGTCGGCCACCGCGCCGCAGGTCTCCATCGGCGCGGGGTGCACCCTGGGGTACACGATCTCCTGGGTGACCACCACGTCGGCCCGGGCGAAGGCGGCGTCGGTGGCCGCGGCGTCGCCGGTCTCCCAGTCGAAGCAGTGGTTGTCGGACTTGCCCTCGAGGTCGGTGCGGATGACCGGCGCCGCCGGATCCAGCGCGCGCCGGACGTCGATGACGGGGTCGAGCGGTTCGTAGTCGACGTCGATGAGTTCCAGGGCGTCGCGGGCGGCGTAGCGGTCCTCGGCGACCACGAACGCCACCTCCTGACCCTGGAACCGCACCTTGTCGGTGGCCAGCACGGCCTGCACGTCGTTGGACAGCGTCGGCATCCAGGCCAGGCCCTTCTCGGCCAGGTCGGCGCCGGTGACGACGGCCTTGACCTTCGGATGGGCCTGTGCCGCAGACACATCGACGCCGTTGATCCTGGCGTGGGCGTACGGTGAGCGCAGGATCGCCAGGTGCAGCATTCCGGGCAGGACGACGTCGTCGACGTAGTTGCCGCGGCCGCGGATGAACCGGGGATCCTCCTTGCGGAGCATCCGCCCGTAGCCGCACGGTTTCTGGTCGTTGTCGGCGGTGTCCTCGGGCCGGCTCACCGGCCGGTTCACGGTGGTCACGCCGTCACCTCCCGTCCGGCCGGATGCTCGGCCGCCCACCGGATCGACCGGACGATCGTCGTGTACCCGGTGCAGCGGCAGATCTGACCCGAGATCGCCTCGCGGATCTCGTCTTCGGTCGGGTCCGGATTGCGGTCGAGCAGGGCGCGTGCGGTGATCATCATGCCTGGCGTGCAGAAGCCGCACTGCAGCCCGTGGCAGGCCATGAAGCCCTCCTGAACGGGGTCCAGCTTGCCGTCGACCGCAAGACCCTCGACGGTGCGCACCGCATGCCCGGACGCCATCGCAGCCAGCATCGTGCACGATTTCACCGGTTCACCGTCGACCTCGACCACGCACGTGCCGCAGTTGGAGGTGTCGCAGCCCCAGTGGGTTCCGGTCAGCCGCAACTGGTCCCGCAGGAAGTGCACCAGCAGCAGCCGAGGTTCGATCTCGGCGGTCACCGACTCGCCGTTGACGGTCATGTTCACCTGCATGTGGTCCTCAATTCCCTTGCGGTGCCGGTGCGTTCCGCACCCGATCGACGGAGGTGCGCAGGGTCCGGATGGTCAGTTCGGCGGCCAGGTGCCGCTTGTAGTCCGCGCTGCCCCGCACGTCGGACACCGGCTCGCAGGCCTGCCCGGCGGCCCGGCCCGCCTCGGCGAAGGTCTCCTCGGTGGCGGGTCTGCCCACCAACTGCGCCGCGACGTCGGCCAACGCCGCGAAATCGGGGTTCACCGCGGTCAGACCGACTCTGGCGGCGGCGATCTCGTCGCCGCCCCGGGCCAGGGTGACCTGCGCCCCGGCCGCGGCGACGGCCCAGTCCCCCACCCGTCGTTCGACTTTCGCGTAGGCGCTGGAGGTGCGGCCGCGCACCGGGATGCGAACCTCGATCAGCATCTCGTTGTGTGCCAGCGCCGTCTCGTAGGGCCCGACCGTGAAGTCGTCCATCGCGACCTCCCGCTCACCGGACGGGCCGCGGGCCAGGCAGACGGCGCCGAGCACCAGGCACACCGTGGTCAGGTCCTCGGCGGGATCGGCCTGGCACAGCGAGCCGCCGACCGTGCCGCGGTTGCGCACCACCGGGTCGGCGATCACCCGTTCGGCGTCGCGGAAGATCGGGCACACCGCCGCCAGCGGATCCGAGTCGAGCACTTCGCGGTGCCGGGTCATCGCTCCGAGCCGGACCAGCGTCGGATCGGTGATCACGTAGCCCAGTTCGGCGGCAAGGTCGTTGATGTCGACGAGGTATTCGGGGTTGGCGATCCGCAGCTTCATCATCGGCAGCAGGCTGTGCCCGCCGGCGACGATCATCGCGTCCTCGCCCAACCGGCCCAGCAGCCCGATGGCGTGGTCGACACTGTTCGCGCGTTCGTACTCGAAGGGCCCGGGAACCTGCATGTGACCGACCTCACATTCCGATGGGCTTCCCAGTCTCCGTCCCCTCGGCGGGGCCGTCAACACCGGGTTAAGCAATCACTGAAGTGGGGTCGGCGGCGGCCTCACCCGGCCGTCGTCACGGGGTGCGGTCGGCGTGGATGCGGCCGTGCGTTTCGGCCAGCGGCCGCCCAGCGCCGCCCCAGCGGCGGGCGATGATCTCGGCGGCGATCGACACCGCGGTCTCCTCCGGGGTCCGGCCGCCGAGGTCCAGCCCGATCGGGCTGGACAGCCGGCCCAGCTCCGCCTCGGTCAGTCCGGCCTCCCGCAGCCGGGCCAACCGGTCGTCGTGGGTGCGCCGGGATCCCATCGCGCCGACGTAGGCGACCTCGGGCAACCGCAACGCCACCTGCAACAGCGGCACGTCGAACTTGGGGTCGTGGGTGAGCACGCAGACCACCGTGCGCGCATCGAGGACGCCGGCCGCCGCCTGCGCCGCCAGGTAGCGGTGCGGCCAGTCGACCACCACCTCGTCGGCGGTCGGGAACCGGGCCGGGGTGGCGAACACCGGCCGGGCGTCGCACACCGTCACCCGGTAACCCAGGAACGCGCCCTGCGCCGCGACGGCGGCGGCGAAGTCGATGGCGCCGAACACCAGCATCCGCGGCCGGGGCGCGAAGCTGGCCACGAACACCTCCATGCCCTCGCCACGCCGCTGGCCGTCGGGGCCGTAGGTCAGCACCTCGCTGCGCCCGGCGGCCAGCAGCCCGCGGGCGTCGTCGGTGACCGCCGCATCGGCCCGATTCGAACCCAGCGACCCGACGGCCTCGTCGGCACGCACCACCACCCGGCGTCCGACCCGGTCCGGCGCCGGGTGCGCGATCACGGTGGCGACGGCAACGGGCCGGTGCGCCTCGATGTCCGCGGCGACGTCCGCCAGCTGCGCGAAGGTGTCCCGCGACACCGGTTCCACGAAGACATCGAGGATGCCGCCGCAGGTCAATCCGACCTCGAAGGCGTCGTCGTCGCTGACGCCGTACCGCTGCAACACCGGCACGCCGGTCGCCATCACCTCGGTCGCCAGGTCGTAGACGGCGCCTTCGACACAGCCGCCCGACACCGAGCCGCTCACGGTGCCGTCGGCGGTCACGACCATCGCCGCACCGGCCGGGCGCGGGGCCGACCGGAACGTCCGCACCACGGTCGCGACGCCGGCCACCTCGCCGCCCCGCCAGGCCGTCAACAACCCGGCAAGCACATCCCTCACACCGACCAATCTAATTGGGTCCCCGGGGCCCGTAGTCTGCTGTCGTGACACCCGCGCAACTTCGCGCCTACTCGGCCGTGGTCCGGCTCGGTTCGGTCCGCGCGGCCGCGGCGGAGCTGGGGGTGTCCGACGCCGGGGTGTCCATGCACGTCGCGCAGTTGCGGAAGGAACTCGACGATCCGCTGTTCACCAGGACCTCGGCCGGACTGGCGTTCACACCCGGCGGGTTGCGGCTGGCCAGCCGGGCCGTCGAGATCCTCGGACTGCAACGGCAGACGGCGATCGAGGTGACCGAGGCCGCGCACGGGCGCCGACTGCTGCGGATCGCCGCCTCCAGCGCGTTCGCCGAGCACGCCGCGCCCGGCCTGATCGAACTGTTCTCCTCGCGCGCCGACGACCTGTCCGTCGAGTTGAGCGTGCACCCCGCCGCCCGATTCGGTCATCTCATCGAATCCCGGGCGGTGGACGTCGCACTCGGCCCGGTCGGCGCCCACCCCGGCGGCACGCTGACCGTGCGTCCGTTCCTGAAGTACCAGATCATCACCGTGGCGGCGCCGGACAGCGCGGTGGCCGAGGGCCGTCCGACGCCGGCGCTGCTACGCGAGCAACCCTGGATGCTGGGCCCGTCGGCCGGCAGCGCCGACGGCGAGATCGGCTCGATGCTGGCCGGACTGGCCATCCCCGAATCGCGGCAGCGGATCTTCCAGAGCGACGCCGCCGCGCTCGAAGAGGTCCAGCGGGTGGGCGGTGTCGGTCTCGCCGTCGGATTCTCGGTGGCCAAGGATCTGGAGGCCGGCCGCCTGGTCCACATCACCGGGCCCCGGTTGCAGACCTCTGGCGAATGGTCGGCCGCCACGCTGGCGCCGGCCTTCCGGCAGCCCGCGGTGTCCGAGCTGATCCGGTTCATCACCACGCCCCGATGCACCCAGGCGATGATCCGCGGATCCGGTGTCGGCGTCACCAGGTTTCGACCCAAAGTCCATGTGACACTGTGGAGTTGAGGCCTCGGCCCGCCGAGCCTCGCCGATGCGGCGCTGACAACGCTCTTGCGAGACACCATGCGTGGCACATCGCCGGGATGACGTGGTTCTGCCCCTCGTGGGCCGGGGCGAATCAGCCCCCTGCTCGATATCGGCAAGACCGGCGACTTCGACCCCTGGATCAGCTTTTCTGCGAAGCCGTTCACCATCAGGCGGAACACGGGCGGGAAGTTCCACGCTGCCGGCGGTCGTCCCGCCCTGCCCGGCTGCCCGCCGCCGACGCGCCGCGACGCTCAGCGGAAGACGACCGACACGCCGGTAACGTCGTCGCCGACCACGATCGCTGATCCGGGACGGAAGGGCGGGCCATGACGGGAGTCACCGTCCTCACCGACAGTGTGGCGTGCCTGTCCCCGGAGGTGCGATCGCGGCTCGGCATCGGCGTGGTGGGGATCTGCATCAATCTGCATGGAACCCTGTACCACGAGGGTGTCGATCTGACCGCCGAGGAGTTCTACGCACAGTTCACCGACGAGATCGACCACAAGACCGCCTCGCCATCGGTGGGTGACTGGTACGAGGCGATGCAGCACGCGATCGACGCCGGCGCCGACGGCGTGCTGGTGGTCACCCTCGCGGGAAAGCTGAGCAGCACCTACGACAGCGCCCGTAACGCGGCGAAGCTGATGCGCGTCCCGACGGTCGTGATGGACTCCAAGACCGCCGCGGCCGCGGAGGGTCTCTTCGTGCGCCGGCTGGCCGAGGAGGCCCGGGCCGGGCTGACGCTCGACGAGCTGGTGACGCGTGCCGAGCGCCGGCGCGGGGGCTACCACCTCGAGTTCGTGTTGAAGGGTCTGCGGCGGCTGGCCCGCAGCGGGCGGATGCCGGCGTCGATGGCCCGCTTCGGTGACGCTGTCGATGTCAAGCTGCTGCTCACGCTCGGCGCCGACGGCAACGTACGGCTGCTCGGTGTGGTGCGAGGCATGCATCGCGGGATCGACAGGATCTACCGCCGGGTGTTGTCGGCATTCCCGCCCGGATCCCCGGGGCGGGTGGTGGTCAGCCACGCGCTGCTCGACGACGACGCCAAGCGCCTGGCCGCCCGCCTGTGCAGCGCCCGCCCCGAACTGGAGGTCGAGGTCGCTCTGTTCACCCCGGTGATGGGCGCCAGCACCGGGCCGATCATCGGCGTGGCCTGGGAAGATCCCGCGCTCACCGGCACTTGAGGCGCTGCTCGAACGCCCACTCGACGGCGCGGGTCACCGGTTCCACACCGGCGGTCTGGAACGCATGGCCCATCCGCTCGACGAGTTCGACGCGCCGCGGCTCTGAGGCCGCGTCGTACAGCTCGAGCGCCGCGCGGGCGCGGATCATGCCGTCCTGCCGGCCGTGCACGATCGCGACCGGAACCCGCAGCCGCGCGACCTGAGCCGTCGGCTGATCACCCTGCCGGAACTCCCGGGAGACCCGCGTTCCGGTCATCCACCGCATGTAGGCCCGGCCCGGCGGGGTGCGGGTCATCACCATCGCGGCCAACGCACCGACCGTCAGCACCGAACGCAGCGACGAGGGAATGCTGACCAGGACGATGCCGGCCAGCCGTGGATCGCCGACCGCGTAGGAGAGGACCGCGATCGCACCCATGGAGGCGCCGACCGCGACGACCTCGTCGACGTATCCGCGTAGGTGGTCGACCGCGATCCCGACATCGCCGGCCTCGAGCCGGCCGAGCGTGCACTCGCCGCCGGACATGCCGTGCCCCCGGCTGTCGTAGGCCAGTACGACGAAGCCCGCATCCGCCAGCGCGCGAGCCTGCTCCACCACGGCGTCGAGCCGGCGGGTCGCCGAAAAGCCATGCACCAGAACCACACCGCCGTGAACCGGTCCGCCCGGGTGGTAGACGTCGGCGAACAGCCGGGCACCGTCGACCGTCGACAACACGGCATCCTCGACGCGCATGATCACCACACCGCGATCCCGTAGGCGCACGACGGCCGGTTGGTCCGTCGCCGGAGCCACTGCACATGAGGGTGGGCACGGCGCAACCCGGCCACCACATCTTCGGGTGCGGGCGCCTCCTGATCCACGGCGACCAGCGCCCGCGTCGTGCCGGGTCCGACGAGCGCTGCCGCGGCCGCGTCCAGCGCCTCCCGGGCGGTCGCCCCGATCGCGACCAGGCCGGCCGTGCCTCTCGCCAGCCATTCGCCGACGCGAACCGTACCCAGTTCGGTTTCCGACTCACGCACCGCACGCTGGACGCGCGCGGTGCGGATCCGGTGCGACGCCCGCTCGAGTTGCGCCGCACCACTGTCGGCGTCACCGTCGAGCCCCGGGCCGACGGCCTCCAGGGCCAGCAAACCTGCCAGCATGTCGGCCGGAACCACGCGGGCGGGAACCGCCGCCAGCTCCGCAGCGCGCCGGGCCGCCGGCAGCACGTCCTTGTCGCCCGGCAGCACAACCACTTCCGACGCGCACGCGTCCAACACCCGCAGAAGCTCGCCGGTGGACGGTTTCTCGGTGATCCCGCCCAGCACGACCCGTCGTGCGCCGGCTTCGAGGTAGGCCGCCACCAGTGCGTCGCCCTCGGCCACCGCGACGATCGACACCGCACTCCCGTCAGGGGCAACGGGATGCAAGCCCCGCTCGGCTGCCGGTCGCCCGTCCTGCGGCGCGAGCAGATCGGTGATCTCGACCCCGGAGACTCCGCCGGCCTGCCGGGCTGCCGCCAGGGCGCCCACGACGTCGTCGGTGTGCACGTGGCCGCGCCAGGTGTCTCCGGTCCCGGCGATGGCCACCGTGTCGCCCAGATCCGACCAGCGCTCCCGCAGCACGCGCAGCTGGTCCTGGTCGGCGGCCAGGACACAGAGGATCTCGTAGCGACCGCCGGCCTGCTTCGCCGGGCTGCCGTCGTCGACGGTCGTCACCTGCAGCACCGGCGCCTCCGGTTCGCGGTGCGGGCGTTCCTCCCCGGTGATCGCCTCGGCCAGCGCATCCAGAAACAGGACGTATCCGAAACCGCCTGCGTCGACGACTCCGGCACGGGCCAGAGCCGGCAGCAGGTCGGGTGTGCGCGCCAGGGACCGCCAGCCCTCATCGGCGGCCGCCCGGGCGACTCCGGCCAGCGATTCACCCGCCGACGCCGCCGACCGGGCCTGCCGGGCCGCGTCGTCGGCCACCGTGAGGATCGTTCCCTCGACCGGGTCGGCGATGGCATCCCGCGCGGCCGCAGCCGCTGCGCTCAGCGCCGCCGCAAGGTCCGCTGCGCCGGCGTCGCCCGGCAGGTTGGTGACGAACCCGCGCAACCCCTGGCCGAGGATGACCCCGGAGCTGCCCCGGCCACCCAGCACCGCCCCCGTCGCCACCGCGTCGACGACGTCGCCGTCCGGCCCGGCCGTGCCGATGTGCGCCAGGACCGAGTCCAGCGTCGCCGACAGGTTGTCGCCGGTGTCTCCGTCCGGCACCGGATAGACGTTGAGCCGGTTCAGCTCCGAGCGGTGCCGATCCAGGCGGGCGGCCAACGATGCCATCGTCCGTTCGAGCGCGTCGGTGTCGAACCGGGGCGGCCTGGGCGTCATGGTGTCGAGATCCTCAGTCCGCCTTGTGCTGGTCGGCGTCATAGAGCAGCCGATCCCCATAGCACCACAGCCCGCTCCCCTCGGGCGGCCTGGCATTGCCGAGCACCCGCTTGAGCAGCATCGGCATCACGATGGCGAGGCCGAGCGCCAAACCCCACGATCCGTTCGTCACCGCGAGCACGACGACAAGCACCACATCGGCGATGAAGGCTGCCAGCCCGGTCTGGTTTGCCAGTTTCCCGATGGCCAGTGCCGCCAGCAGCAGCAGCGCACCCGGCCAGTACAGCACCGCGAGGGCACCCATGGCCGGCGACAGCCCCCTGCCGCCGGCGCCGCGGAGGAAGACCGACCAGCAGTGGCCGATGACCACCGCCGCGGCCGTGAACACCGCCACGGTGCCGTTGCCGCCCGCGAGGAAGGCGGCCAATGCGCCCTTGGCGACATCGAGACTCCCGCCGACGATCAACGGGGCCAGCCCGCCCACCCGATACAGTCCGGTGCCAGACACCGTGCCGGTGCCCACCGTACGCAGGTCCACCCCGACGAACTTGAGCGAGACGACCTGGCTGAACGGGACCGCACCGATGAGATAGGCACCCAGCACCGCGAGCGCATACATCGGCGTGAGCTCCCCTCTGTCGATACGAATGCAATTCTGCCCAACAGAATCAGACCCGGCGGTCAGATCCGGGCCGACACGCGAACGCCTCGGGTGCGCCGGAGCTCCTTTCAGGCCTTGAGTTTCAGGCCTTGAGGCTGGCCTACTGTCCGTCATCGGCCCCGGCCCGGCCTGCGCGCGGCCGCCTGACGCGCCAAGCCCAAGCCGACGCACCGACGACCGATACGGCCAACACGATCATCCACGGCCAAGCCCCGTGTCGATGGACCCAGCCGGCGATGGCGCCCTGCAACCGTCCCGCTCCGGCGATCACCGGATTCGCGGCATCACCGCCCGCAATGAACAGCTGGACCTCGTAGTAGCCGTAGTAGGCGACATACAGCCCGACGAGGATCACCACCGCTCCGCCAATGCGATTCACATGAGGCAAGATGCGCTTGATCCGTTCGGCGAGCGTTGAACTGGCGAGTGCCACCGCGACGGCCAGCGCGCCGACCACCAACGCGAACCCGCCCGCGTATGCCGCGTAGATCCATACCCGGCCGGGAGCAGAAGTGCCACCCAGGGTGGCGCCGGTCACCGCCAGGAACGGACCTACGGTGCAGGACAGCGATGCGACCGCATAACCCACGCCGTAGCCGAACATCGAACCGAGCCTCGACGTCGGCGCTCCCGATACACTACGGGTCATCCGGCTCGGCACCAGCAGCGTCAGATCACGCCCGCTGACGAGCCAGATGCCAAGCACCACAAGCACAATGCCGACTACCATGGTGACGAACGGCATGTACCGCTGGACTGTGGACGCCAGCGACACGGTCAGCAACCCAAAGGCCCCGAACACCGTGAGGAAGCCGAGGGTCATCGTCGCAGTGGCGGCCACAGCGCGTCCGACCGCGGCGGGGACGCTGTTTCCGCCGCCCCGGACCACCAGCACGAGATAGGCGGGCAGCATTGCGAAGCCGCACGGATTGAGCGCGGCCACCAGTCCGGCGGCGAACGCCAGCCCGACCAGATTTTGTTCCACCCGGCGCGGCTACTGCGTGCTGAGTGCGGAAACCCGGTTCTGTAGTTCCTGCTGCGGCATCGCGGAGGTCGGGTTGTTCACGAACGTCGACGAGCCGTCGGCGCGATAGAACACGTACGCGGGCTGCCACGGCACGTTGTAGCGCGCCCAGATGGAGCCGTCGGCGTCGTTGAGGTTTGTGAAGTCGAGGTTGTACTTCGAGACGAAGCCCTGCATCGCCGCCGGGTCGGAGCGTGCGGCGACGCCCACGAACGTCACGTCGGGGTTGGCCGCGGCCACGCTACTCACCGAGGGCGCCTCGGCGTTGCAGAACGGGCACCACGGCGTCCAGAACCACAGCACGGCGGGCTTGCCTTGCAGCGAGGCGCCGTCGAACGGCGCACCGCTGAGCGTCGTACCGGTGAAGTCGAGCCGATCGTCGGCGATCGCCGCCGGCGTACCTGTCAGCGCCAACATGAGCACGGCCGCGACCACACCTGCGGCCGGCAACAGACGTCGAAGACGATGAATCATGGCGAATCCTTCCGGCGCGCAATCTGAGCGTGGCATATGCCCAGGGTGACACTTCTGATACGAGCGCAGACGCTCAGCGGTTCACCGTCACCGAACCGAAAGAACCCGGATTGGCGCCGAGACGACCGGCGAGGGCGCGACACCCACCAGGTCGCCGCAGCGCCGCTGGTCTTTGTTCAGCTTGCACTCCTTGCTCGCATACGTGGCCCCCAACCCCTGATGAGCCGTTCGCCGACCTCTTGGGGTGTGCACGTCGGCACCTCGCCGGCCTGCCGCCAGGGCGCCCACCGCCGAAGAATTGCCTCGGGTACGGGACTTCGGCCCCTACCCGCGGGCCAGGCGCCGTGATTGCATCGAGAAACGGTGTCAGCGGCCGCAAGGCCGCCGTGCCGACGCCAAGTGGCGGGCCGTCACCGCCAGCACCGGGGTGCCGTGCAATCCGGCGGTATCGTGACAACCACAAGTGCAAGGGCGGTTGCGTTGGAGAGCTTCGACTTCCGGGGATTGCCGATCAGCTATGAGCACACCGGGCAGGGTGAGCCGGTGATCATGCTGCACAACGGCGGCTCGTCGCATGCCATCTGGGAAGAGGTGGCGAACAGACTGGCCGGCAAGTACGAGATCTTCGCCCTCGACCTGCTGGGGTTCGGCGACTCGGCCAAGCCCGGCGCGGGCTACACGTTGGACAACTACGTGGCGATGCTGGAGGAGTTCGTCAGCTCACGAGCATTGGACAAGGTCGCACTGGTGGGCAATTGCATGGGAAGCGCCATCTCGCTGGCGTTCGCCGACCGCCATCCGGACAGGGTGAAGGCGCTGGTGCTCTGCAACCCGCTCACCGAGTCGACCTTCCTGGGTGGCTGGTTGGGACCGTTCCTGTGGATACGGGAGCGGCTGCCCGCACTCAATCGGCAGGTGTACCGATTGCTCGGGCAACTCAAGCTCACCAACGGCATCGGCTCGGTCGCCACCCTGTTCCAGCTGGGGCCGCGCGGCCGGGCCCTGAAGCTGTATCGCAAACCCGAACTCGCCGGCCCCTACGCGGCTACCGGCCAGGTGGAATCGCTGCTCGGGGTGCTCGACGACCTGGAGAATTACTCGGTCATCGACAACCTCGCGCCACCGCAGGGGTTCCCTCCCATCTGCACCATCTGGGGGCTGAAGAACAAAATGGTCTCGCCCAAGGCGGGACGTCGCCTGGATTCGATACTGCACGCCGAACGCCGGGAACGGCTGCCCGATTGCGGCCACCTGCTGATGCTGGAGCGCCCGGACGAGGTCGCCTCGATCATCGATGGGTTCCTGCAGTCCGCCGTGGACACGCCGGCCTGAAATGGAGCCCTTCCCCGACGACATCTTCAACCTCGCCGACATCGTGCTGCGGGTAGCGCGCGAGGACCCGGAGCGCATCGCGGTCATCGACCTGGACGGCTGGGAGGGCCACGGTAGGCGCCGCTACCGGCGCCACACCTACGCCGAGCTTTCGGCCGACGTCGAGTCGGTCGCCGCGGGGCTGCGCGAGATGGGCATTGCCGAGACGACCCGCACCGTCTTCATGTCACCGCCCAGTTACGAGACCTGCGTCATGGGCGTGGCCCTCACGCGGGTGGGCGCCCTGTCCATCTGGATCGACCCGGCGGTCGGCTACCGCAACGTCGCCGAGCGGCTGGGACACGTGAACCCCGAGGCGTTCGTGGGCAATGCGCTCGCGCACATCGGACGGGTCACCTTCGGGTGGGGTCCGCGCACCTTGCGCAAGCTCGTGCTGACCGAAAGCCCGCTGTTGCCGGGCGGCCGCATCATCACCGGGTTTCCGCCTTTCCCCGGCGCCCGGTCGATCAGGTCGCTGCGGAAACACGCATCCGCCGAGCCGGAGTCGCCAAGCGTCGGGCCGGACGACCCCTGCATCGTCCTCTACACCACCGGCAGCACCGGGCCGGCGAAACCGACGCTCTACCGGCATCGCAACTTCTGCCAGGTGTTCCGCAACGCGCACCACAGCTGGCGCTGGGATCCGGACAACGAGGTCCCGGTGGACATGGCCGTGTTCCCCGCGTTCCTGTTCATCCCCATCAGTGCAGGCGGCACGATGGTGGTCCCGCCCATCGACTTCGCCCGGCAGGGCCCGGCCAAGGTGAATTCGGCCGCCCTGATCCAGGTCATCAACGACTGCGAGGTCGGGTCGTTTTTCGGCGCGCCGATCCTGATCGAGAACCTCGCCCGGGAAGCGCTCGCGCGCCACCTGACGATGCCCTCGCTGAAACGAGTCATCGCGGCCGGGGCCCCGATCACCGGTCCGGTCGAAGAAATGCTGAGGGAGGTCATGGCTCCCGATGGAGAGGTGGCGGCGAACTACGGAGCCACCGAGGCCATGCCGTCCACGGAGCTGGGCAGTCGCGAGCACCTGCACGGCTTGTGGGACATGACCGAGCGGGGTGCCGGCATCTGTGTGGGTGACGCCCTGCCGGGTGTCGAATTGAAGATCATCGACATCGTGGACGGTCCCATCGACTCGGTCGAGGAGACCTCGGAGCTGCCCACGGGGCGAGTCGGCGAAATCCTGGTGCGGGGCGTGCACGTGAGCCCCGAGTACTTTCTCGACCCCGATGCCACGCGCAAGAACAAGGTGCCCGACCCCCACGGGGACTGGCATCGCTTCGGGGATACCGGCTACCTCGACGCGCAGGGCAGGCTCTGGGTCTGCGGCCGGGTGTCGCAGCGGGTGAAGGCAGCCGGCGGGGATGTGTTCCCGCTACAAGTCGAGCCGCTGTTCGACGCTCACCCCAAGGTGAGGCGAAGTGCACTGGTGGGAGTGCCCGCACCAGCGGGCGAGTTGCCCGTCCTCTGTGTCGAGGTAGAGCCGGACGTCGGCAAGCACGAGTTCGCCGGCTTACACCAGGAGTTGCTCGCGCTGGCCGCGGATTGCGGGATGGGGAACAAGATCCATGCCATCCTCTTCAAGCGCAGGCTGCCGGTGGATCCGCGCCACAACTCCAAGATCGAGCGCCCGCAGCTTGCCAAGTGGGCCGCCCGGCAGCTGTAGCGACCCAGCTCCTGCAGCCAGCGCACCCGCTCTGTGGCCGAATCCGCCGCCTCTCCAGCCGCTGGCTCCGCTACGTTACGCCGCGTCGATCCCCGTCGTCGACTTCACGAAGTCGCGTTCCGCGGCAATCGACGATCGCCCATTGCCCGGGTCAGAAGAATGGGTCTAACCTGCGGTGATGACGATCGACCCGAGAACTACCGCGGTGGTGCTGATCGAGTATCAGAACGACTTCACCTCCAAGGGTGGTGCCCTACACGATGCGGTTTCCGACGTGATGGATCAGACCGACATGCTCACGAAGACCCGTGCGGTGGTGGACACGGCGCGCAAGGCCGGCGCCACCGTCATGCATGCCCCCATCACCTTCACGGCAGGCTACAACGAGATAACCAACCATCCGTACGGGATCCTCAAGGGCGTCGTCGACGGCCGTGCGTTCGTCAAGGGGTCCTGGGGTGCAGCGATCGTCGACGAATTGGCACCCGCCACAGGCGACATCGTCGTCGAGGGCAAACGCGGCCTGGACACCTTCGCCAGCACGAACCTGGACTTCATCCTGCGCAGCAAGGGCATCACCACGATCGTGCTCGGTGGATTCCTCACCAACTGCTGTGTGGAATCCACCATGCGCACCGGCTACGAAAACGGTTACCAGGTAATAACATTGAGCGACTGTGTCGCGGCAACCTCCGTCGAGGAGCATGAAAACGCACTCAAGTACGACTACCCGATGTTCTCCCGGTCGATGACCGCCGACGAATTGATCGACGAACTCACCCAGTGAGCCGCGGTGCATCCAGGCTGGCGCTTTCCCTTCTCACGTCCCAAGTGTTCGGCTTTCGTCGGTTTGCCCTCGGCGTAGCGGCGCGCGGTCCGGTACGGGGTGGCCACCGCCAGCCGCACCGGGTTGGCGCAAAGCGCGCGCCGGATCCGAAGTTGTTCTGACACGCCCGATCCTGAACTCACCCGGCCGAGTCGGGACCGAGTGCATCGACCGCTTCACCGACCGACGTGAACAGGCGGCCCTCGCCGATCCGGGCGAGCAGACCACTCCTGGCCAGGCTGGCGCGGACCGGCGCATTGGTTCTCGCCATGGCAAAGCACACCCCGCGGCGGTCGAGTTCGTCCAGCGCGGCGGCCAACACGCGGGCGCCCGTGTAGTCGAGATCGGTCATTCCGATCGCGTCGAGCACCAGTAGCCGGGGTGGTTGCCCCGAGCGTTCGAGCGCATCGGTCAGTTGGCTGCGGAAGTGAGACGCATTGGCATACCACAGCGGCGTGGCGAACAGCACGACCAGGATTCCGGGGACCTCGGCCGGCTCGTCCGTGCCGTCGAGCGGAGCCCAGCTGGTGGTCGACGGTATGCGGCCCAGGATCTGCAGGTGCGGACGGGCGGTGAGGCGTGCGCGGTCGAGGATGGCCAGTACCACAGCCACCGCGATGCCCTGCTCGACTCCGACGAGTGACACCGTGAGCAGGGTGATCACCGCCAGTCCTAATTCGACTCGGTTGTAACGGGCGATTTCGATCAGGTCCCGCACGGGGAAGATACGGGTGGCGATGAAGATCAGGATCGCGGCCAGCGTCGCCACCGGCAGGTCGTCGAGCAGGGCGAGTGCGGGGACCAGCAGGATCAGACCGGCGGCGGCAACCAGGCCGGTGAGCTGGGTTCGCCCGGATGCCGCGACCACCGCGGCGGTTCGTGGCGGGCTCGCGTTCACCGGGAAGGCCCCGAAGAGACCCGCGACGACGTTGCCGGCGCCGACGCCGACGAAGTCGCGGTTGACGTCCACCCGACGGCCACGCCGGTCGGGGAACGCACGGGTGGTCGCGGCCGTCTGACTGACGATGACCAGGGCGACGACAGCGGCGATCGGAGCCACCTCGCCCAGCGCCGACCACGAAAACCCTTGCAGTCCCAGCTGTGGTGCGCCGTGCGCGACGGCACCGAGCACCGGCACCCCGCGGGTGTCCAGGTCCAGCCACCGGACCAGGACCGTCGAGCCGATCAGTGCGGCCAGTGCCGCGGGCAACCGGCGGTCCACCAGGTCGGCGGCCACCACGAGGATGAACACGCCCGCGCCGATGCCCAGAGCCCAGCCGTTGAGCATGTGCAGGTCGTCGACCAGGACGCGCACCCGGTGCACGGTGCTGCCGCCGGCGTCCGGAAGGCCCATCAGGTCGGGCAACTGATGCACGACGATGATCACCGCGACTCCGCCCAGGAATCCACTGATGATGGGCACCGACAGGAATTCGGCGACCCACCCCATCCGCAGGAAGCCGACCACCGCCACCAACACCCCGACCGTCACCGCGAGGATCCCCACCAACCCGACGTAGTCGGCTGACCCCGTCGCGGCCAGCGCCGCCACGCCGGCCGCGAACAACGGGGCGATGGTCGAGTCGGCACCGACCGACATCCTCGGGTTGGACCCCAGCACCGCGAAGACCACCGAGCCGGCGATGAAGGCGCAGAAACCGGTGATCGGCGGCATGTCGGCCAGCCGCGCGGTGGCCAGCTGTTCGGGCACGGCGATCGCCAGCAACGTCAGCGCCGCGAGAACGTCGCCGAGCACCCATGACGGCCGATAGCCACGCAACGACGGCAACAGCATCGACCCATGATCGCAGCCGATCGGGGCGCGGCCATCAGCGAACGTCCCGGCAGTTCGTCGTGCGCGGCCAGCCAACCGCGCAGCGCACCGGACACACGGCGGTCAGAACATCGTTGTCGGTGTCTGACCACCCCCTGTCGCAGTCACGGGATCATCGACTCATCGGAGCCGGCGCGCCGCGAACTGCGCCGCCTGCTGCACCATTCCGGTGGCCACGTACGCGTTGTGGGCGCTCATGTCCCAGCCACCCTCGTAGCAGATCGGATCGTTGGGCACGCACATGTCGATCGCCCTGCCCGCCAGCACCGGGTTGAGCACCGGCAACGGGCCCACCGACAGCGAGTCGGAGAAGGCGGTGCGTGGCCCGCCGAAGTCGGCCACCGCGGCAACCCGGTCGGTGACGGGGACCGGCAGCCCGTTGCTCGCCAGGTCGATCACGCCCGCCCCCTGCGAGAAGCCCCCGAGCACCATTCGGGTGTTCGGGCAGTTGGCCGCGGTGGCTTCGATGTGGCTGCGGGCGTCGTCGGCCCCCGCCGGGGTGCTGCGGGCGAAGTCGTGGCTTGCCGGATAGTTCACCGCGTACACCCCGACCGAACGTCCGCCGACCTGGCCCCGCAACGCGTCGACGAACGCCTGCCCCACCCCGCCGACGCCGGGCGGCTCGGTGGTACCGCGGGCGAACACCACTTCGACGTCGGGGCACGGGGCGGCCGCCGAGGTCGCGGATGTCAGTAGGGCTACGGGCAACGCCCAGGCCGCGGCGCCGGCCGCGCACAGCACGCGTACCGATTGGGCGAAGGTTCGTGTCTCCATACCGGTATGTCGCCGTGGCGGGCACCGATGTCACGCCCGGCCCGCGACGCGACGGTGCCGTCGTCGATTCGTGCAACCAACATGTCGCACGTCGTGGCGGTGCCCTGGGGGCTGTCGGCTGACATTCCAGCGCAAATCGGATAGGCAGCCGGCGCTGCGTCCAGTGCGTTCGCTCACGGCTGTGAGTAATGGTGTCGGTCATGGCCGGCATCTGCTGGATGCATGGCGGCAGTTCCTGGGATCGACCAACGAAAGCGCGAGGATCAATTCCCCTGTCTCACAGGATGGATACGAATGATGGCGCAATCGATTGAGGATCCCCGGCAGTGCCGCTTGGCATGCTGACCCCTTCCCCGGCACGGGAGGCTACGGCGCCGCCGTGACCCGACACCTGCGAACCGACGAACATCCGCAACGTATGTGCCGGGCACACGCGTACTGCATTATCCGACCTTGTTCGTTCGCACCTGGTCGCGCTGTCACCCTTCGTCGTGTGGGGTCGATATCCGTTTGGCCGTCGCTGATCAGAACGGCTCGGGACTTCGTCGGACCCTATGTTCCCGGGTCCTGGCAGTAGAACAGCCCGCAGTTTGTCGGTGGCCGATGGACGTACTGCGGGTCGACCGGCGGAACTGCTCCTTCAAAGACGTACTGGGAAACGTTGCCCGGCACACCCATCACATTCCAGTAGGTGTGGCAGACATTCCAGTCCCAGTTGGGCGGGTCGCTCATGTCGAAATTCTTCGGTTGCCCGGGGCACCACGTATACGGCCCCTTTGCGAAAGGCTCGGCGTGGGCGATAGCCGGAGTCAGCATCAACCCGGCGCACGAAACGGCGGCCGATATCAGCGCCGCGGCGACGGTCGGTCTGACGCGATGCGTGCTGCTCATGTTGCGCCTCTCATCCCCCCATGCCGTTGACATCGGCTGAGGCTTGGTGGTTCGGTTCAGCAAAGTCTACGACCTATGCAGCGCTCGCACGTGCCGAATTCGGACACACCCGCGCCCCTGGCTCTGGGCACGACGTTGCCGCTGTTGAAGCCGGTCCCGAGCCACTGGGGAGACGCTCCGGTGACGCGCCACCACACTGATCGACCGAATTCCCGCACTCAAGAATCCAGCAAACCCACTCGAGCGCGATGACGCATCATGATGCAGCCGTCAGAAGCTACGATGCACTCGTGCGCGCCACCGTCGACATCGCTGACGATTTGTTGGCTGAGGCGAAGGTGCTCGCCGCGCGAACTCGACGCTCGCTGAGCGCGGTCGTCGACGATGCGTTGCGCGCAATGCTGAAGCGTGACAGTACATCCCACCCTGCCACCGAATGGACATTCCCGACCGGCGGCACCGGGGGCCTGCGCCCGGGCGTCAACCTCGACGACAAGGAAGCACTCACGGGCCTGCTCGGCGACAATGCTGTGTCCTGACCGTCAATCCGTTGCTCTACGCCTACCGGCACGACCTTCCCCGGCACGCCGACTACGCAAACTGGCTGCAGGCATTGATGACCGGTGACGAGCCGGTCGGGATCAGCGAACTCGCGCTCTCTGCGGTCGTTCGACTCGCGACCAACCACCGGATCTTCGACCAACCGGGCACACCAACCGAGGTACTGGCTTATTGCCAGGCAGTGCGCACGGCGCCGGCCGCCGTGCCGCTACGCCCGGGCGACCGTCACTGCGGCATCTTCGACCAGCTGTGTCGAGAAGCCTCCCCGACCGCGAACCTCGTGCCCGACGCCTACCACGCCGCCCTTGCGATCGAAAATCGCGCAACCTGGCTCACCAATGACCGCGGGTTGGCGCGCTTCCCGAAACTAATGTGGCGCAGGCCTTTTCGATAGACTCAAGACAGGCCTCAGCAGAGCGCAAACCGTTCGGACACCGACCGGCACGGCCCGGTTCGCACCACCCGCACGCCCTCGGTCATTCCGTCACCCGGTGCAGCTCGGCCGACAGGTGGTGCTGTAGCTGCTGTCCCACCGCCGCCATCCGCAGCGTGTAGGTCAGTGTGTCGCCGACGACCTGGATCGTCCGTCCGACGGCCATCACCTCTTTGGCCGACCCTGCGTGGCCGATCTCGGTCGAGACCAGATCCATCCGCAGCGTGTCGCCGTCGGCTGCCAGGGACCCCTCCTGGATCTCGGTGATGCCGGTCGGGTGCGCGAGGATCCACTCGATCCGATCGGGTGCGGGCGCCCGCACGTAGCCCGTCTCCGCGTGCAGCGCCCGGCCGTCGTCGGTGGCGCGCGTGCGCTGGACGTAGGTCAGGAACGGCTTGCCGGTGTGGCCGAACGTCACCTCCTCGGTGTAGCCGAACGGCTGGATCGTCGGATAGGCACCCGAGCCCTCGCCGGCCCAGGTGCCCAGCAGAGGCGCCAGCACCGCGACGTCCGGGTGTAGTTCGGGAGTGAGGGCAGCCACGAACGTCAGAGTACGTCGACCATGGGTCGCGCTGGACAGGTAGCCGAAACCGGCTTCAACTCGCTTCTTGATGACTACAGTCACATGACATCGCCTGTTGTCAGCGGTTTGAGCACCAGAGGGGGAGGCGTCCGCGATGGCTGATGTCGAGCAGGTCGAACAGCGGCGAAACGTCCGGTCGTTGCGCTATCTCGCTGCCGCGATGGCGGTCTGTGCGGGGCTTGCCGTCGCGCCGGGGCAGGGCCTGGCGTGGGCCGATCCAACCGCCACCGAATCGACATCCAGCGAGACCGCCCACGCCGAGACCTCGGTTGACGGCGCAGACGCCACAACGGCCGATGCACTGTCGACGACCTTCGGCGCGAACGGTCAGGGCGAGTCCGAGAAAGCGGGCGCCAACGGGGTCGATCCCGACCTCGAGGCCGATCCCGACCTCGAGGCCGAGGCGGAGTCAGATGCCGATGCCGATGCCGATGCCGATGCCGAAATCGGCGAGACCGAGGCCGACGAACCCTCCGACACCGTAGAGCCCGTCGCCGAAGTCACCGATGACGACCAACCCGGGACGGCCCTGCAGGACGTCCCGGTAACCCGACCCGAGTCGGATTCGATGTCCGACGACTCTGTCGCGACGGAAAGCCCTGTTGCGGAAGAGGATTCCCGCAGCGAGCCGGACACCGGGGAAGCGGACGCGGAGCCCGGCCACGACGTGCACATCGTGAACGACCCGGACGTGACGTCCCACCCCGCCGCGCGCGAGGCCGACAGCGCGCCGGTCGAGGCGCTCACCCCCGCTGCAGGACTCCTCACCATCGACGTCTCGAACACACGGCACGAACCCGCCACCGGGACCCTGGTCGCCGCGCAGACTCACACCGCGACAACGGCACTCGCCATCGTCTCGAATCCGACCACCGTCGATACCACGGCCCCCAACCCGCCGGAACCGTTGTCGCCGCTGGCCAAGCTGCTGCAACTGCCCGGTCACCTGGTCAACGCGGTGCTGCAGATATTCGACATCACCACGTCGGCGAACGGCCCGCAGAGCCCGATCAGCCTGGCGCCGATCAACGACCTGCTGTTCGCCGCGTTCCGTGAGTTCGAGCGACTGCTGGGATTGGACCGAACGGTGACCGCCCCACCGGTCGTTCCCACCCTGACCTACACCGGCGACACGACGGCCCCGACACCGACGGTTGCCCAGTTCCTGAACGCATCCACGGCCGCATACGGGCTCGGGACGACGCCGGGTGGACTGGTGCCGTTCACCGACAACGGATTCCAGATGTCCTCGGTGAACATCTTCACCGGCGAGGTGGCCAAGGCCTGGGTCACTCCGGAGCGGCAGATCATCATCGCCTACCAGGGCACCACCGGCGGAACGCATCTACTGTTCAACCCGCTCATCGCCATCACTCAACTCCTCACCGACCTGCAGATCGTTTTCACCACGACCACGCCCTGGGCCTTCCACGACGCGCTGCGCTTCGCCCAGCGGGTACAGGCCGAGGCGGCCGAACAGGGTTACGGCTCCGACGACATCTTCGTCACGGGTCACTCACTCGGCGGCTGGGAGGCCCAGTACGTCGCACAGCAGACCGGCCTGGGCGGTATCGGGTTCGAGAGCCCGGGTATGAACACCGTCGTCCCCGGAAACGGTGCCGACTCGATGTTCGTCAACATCGCGACCTACGGAGACGCCGCGGCATACCTGTCCACCGATCTGCCGGGCCTGCAACCGTTCATGTCGCCCTATGTGCCCGGAGGTGGCAGCAAGCCACACTACGGTGCGATCGTGATGATCGGCGATCCCGCCGCCATGACACCGCTGCGGAACGCCTCGGCGCTGTGGGGCAAGGGCCTGATCGGCAGCGTCCTCTTCCTGGTCGACGTCCTCGGGAACTTTCTGCAGTACCACCTGCCCGGTGTGCAGGCCCATCACCTGGACGTCATCCCCGACCCCGGCGTGGTGCCGTGGTTGGGCAGGCCGAGCGGACCCGTGAACACCGGATACGGAGTCCTGACGATTCCCCAACTGCTGAAGGCGGCCTCGGACGCCGGGAGTCTCTACCAACCGTGAGACGCCCTGCCCGCGCAGCCAAAGACAGGTAGCCGACTACTCACGTCATCTGCGCCGTCACCCGACACGATGCAGTCATGTCCATCAGAACATGGGTCGTCGCGCCGACGATGAACGGCGCGTGGGGGAGTCAGCCACTGCAGAGCATCGGCAGGATGGCATGGGTGGCGCCGCGACGCATTCTCGTCGTGGCGGTGCTGCTACTGGTTGCGGCCGGAATCTTCGGCGCACCCGTGGTCGGGAAATTGTCCAGCGGCGGGTTCAAGGATCCCGCGGCGGAGTCGTCACACGCCGCGCAGGTGCTCTCCGACGAGTTCGGCATCGGGGCGACGCCCGTGGTCATCGCGGTGACGTCGGATCCGGGGGTGCGCAGCCCGGTCGCACAGCGCGCGGCTGCCGAGATCGAGCGGACGCTGGCCGGGTTGCCCTACGTCAGGGGCGTGCAGTCGGCCTGGTCGACACCGTCCTCGGTTTCCGACGGGCTGGTCAGCCGGGACGGCAAGACCGGGCTGATCGTCGCCGGGATCGCCGGCGACGAGAGCACGACGTACCGCCATGCCGATGAAATCGCCTCTCTGCTCACCGAACCCGACGGCGTGGCGGTGAAGCTCGGTGGCGAGGCGACGTCGTCGATGCAGTCGGTCGAGCAGGCCCAGCGGGACCTTCTGGTGATGGAGTTGATCTCGGTTCCGCTGAGCTTCGTCGTTCTGGTGTGGGTGTTCGGCGGTCTGCTCACCGCCGCCCTTCCGTTGGCGGTCGGCGTGCTGGCGATCGTCGGATCGTTGGCGGTGGTGCGCGCGTTCGCCATGGTGACCGATGTGTCGGTCTTCGCCCTGAACGTGATCCTGGCGCTGGGTTTGGCGCTGGCCATCGACTACACGCTGCTGATCGTGAGCCGGTTCCGCGACGAGTTGGCCACCGGCGCCGGTCGGGAGGAAGCCCTGATGCGGACCATGGCGACCGCCGGCCGGACGGTGGTCTTCTCGGCGGTCACCGTCGCGCTCGGCATGGGCACCATGGTGCTGTTCCCGATCTACTTCCTGAAGTCGTTCGCCTACGGGGGCGTCGCGGTGGTGGCGCTCGCGGCGGCCGCCGCACTGGTGGTCACGCCGGCGGCGCTGGTCCTGCTGGGGGCACGTCTGGACGCCTTCGACGTGCGCCGGCTGGCCCGCAGGGCGCTTCGGCGCCCCGAGCCCGTGCCGCCCCCGGTGCACCGTGCGTTCTGGTATCGGTGGGCCACCGGGGTCATGCGGCACGCTGTGCCGATCGGTCTTGCGGTCACCGCGGCGCTGGTGCTCCTCGGCACCCCGATCGCCGGAATCAGATGGGGATTCCCCGATGACCGGATGCTGCCCACATCGATGTCGGCACGACAGGTCGGCGATGACATCCGCGCGAATTTCACGACCGACTCCTACAACGACGTGATCGTGGTCGTCCCGAACGCGCTCGATTTGACGGTCCCGGAAGTCGACGGCTACGCAGCGCGGCTGTCGCGGGTGCCGGGCGTCGCGTCGGTGTCCGCGCCCGGCGGGGCGTACACGAACGGCGTCCGAACCGGCCCTCCGGTGGCCGCGACGGCCTTGTCGCCCGACAGCGTCTTCCTGACGGTGAACTCACGTGCCCCGCTGTACTCGGAATCGTCGGCCGCACAACTCGATCAACTGCACGCCGTCAGCACACCCGGTGGACGCTCCGCGCAGTTCACCGGTTGGGCGCAGGTCAGCCGCGACTGTGCTGCGGCGGTGACATCCACCCTGCCGCTGGTGCTTTCCGTGATCGCCGTCATCACGGTGGTGTTGATGTTCGTTTTCACCGGCAGCATCGTGCTGGCGCTCGCCACGCTGGTGCTCAATGTGTTGTCGCTTGCCGCCATGTTCGGGGCGGTGGTGTGGATCTTCCAGGACGGCCACCTGGGCGGGTTCGGCACGACGGCCACCGGGACGCTCGCCCCCAGTGTGCTGATGCTGCTGTTCTGCATGGCATTCGGCTTGTCCATGGACTACCAGCTCTTTGTGATCGCACGGATCCGCGAGCACTGGACGGCCTCGGCCCGCACCGGGTCCGATTCCCGCGAGGCCGTCGCCGTCGGGTTGGCCCGCACCGGCCGGGTGGTGACCGCGGCCGCGGTGTTGATGGCGGTGACGCTCGCAGCGTTGCTGTCGGCGCAGGTCTCGGTGATGAAGATCTTCGGGTTCGGGCTGCCGCTGGCCGTCCTGGTCGACGCAACGGTGGTCCGGATGATTCTGCTGCCGACGGTCCTGCGACTGCTCGGCCGGGCAGCCTGGTGGGAACCGGCGCCGCTGGCCTGGCTGCATCGGCACATCGGTGTCGAGGAGTCGGCTGACATTCCCGCCTTGAGCGGCCCACTGGCACCGGAGGGCGCGTGAGCCGCCGGTCGGGGATTGACGCCACCGCCGACGACGGCGCACTGTGATAGCAGTCACAAGATCCCGGCGCACCGGGGAGAGGCGGCCGCACATGACCACCAGAGACAAGTACACGCAGGTTCCCGAGCCGTACTCCTGGGAGGTCCCCAGCGCCGGCGACGCGCGCTTCACCTGGGAGTACGACGAGGGCCGCGCCCGCCTCCTTTCTCTGTACCAAAAGGGAAAGGACAAGCAGTGGGACGCCCAGTCGCGTATCGACTGGAGCCTGGACGTCGACCCGATGAACCCGATCGGGATTCCCGACGAGTTCCATCCGCTGTTCGGCAGCCCGGCCTGGGAGTCCGCCGACGAATCGCGCCGCGCCGAGATGCGCCAGCACAACCAGGCCTGGAACATCTCGCAGTTCCTGCACGGCGAGCAGGGGGCGATGGTGTGCGCGGCCAAGATCGTCGAGGTGGTCCCCGATCTGGATGCGAAGTTCTACGCCGCCACCCAGACCATGGACGAGGCCCGGCACGTCGAAGCGTTCTCCCGATTCCTCCAGGAAAAGATCGGCATGGTCTACCCGATCAACACCAACTTGACCGCACTGTTGCAGGACACCCTGACCGACTCCCGCTGGGACATGCCCTACCTGGGCATGCAGGTTCTGATCGAGGGACTCGCACTGGCCGCCTTCGGCACGATGCGTGACCTGGCGGCGCCGGACTCACTGGCCAAGCAGTTGCTGGCCTACGTCATGCAGGACGAGGCCCGCCATGTCGCCTTCGGCCGAATCTCACTGAAGGACTACTACTCCACGTTGACCGACGCCGAGCGCGACGACCGGGAAGAGTTCGTCGTGGACGCCTGCTACCTGATGCGCGACCGGTTCCGCGGCGAGGAGGTTTTCGAGACCCTCGACCTGGACGTCAAGGCGTGCGCCGAATGGGTCGACACGTCGCCGTTGATGATCCAGTTCCGCTCACACCTGTTCAGCCGCATCGTGCCGATCGTCAAGGACATCGGCTTGTGGGGCCCCAAGGTGCAGCGGGCCTTCCGGGACATGGGGGTCCTCGACATGGCCGGCTTCGACATCGAGACACTGATGAAGGCCGACGAGGATCAGGCCGAGGCGCTGGACAAGGCGCACGCCGAGATGGCCGACCGGGCCCTCGAGGTGGATCAGGTGATCGCCGCCGGCGCGAACTGACCGAAGGTCCGGTCACGGCGATTGTGAGAGGCCGCTCATCTCTCGCTCATGACCGGTCCATCCGGGGCTTGCATCCTCGGTGGTATGGCCACGGCACCTGAGGATCACCCGCATGTGGTGCGCTGCCGGCGCCGCCGCAACTTCAGGCTCTTCCTCGCCAGCCAGGGCGCGTCCCAGTCCGGCACCTGGCTTCAGTTTGTGTCGCTGGCCTGGCTTGCCGCCGAACTGACCGGCAGCGGCACCGCGCTGGGCTGGATCGCCGCCGCGACGTTCGGACCGCTGCTCGTGGCGGGACCGTGGACCGGAGCCCTGGCCGACCGCGTCGACAAGCACCGTCTGCTCATCGCCACACAGCTTCTGGTCGCCGGGCAGGCCGTGGCGCTGGGCGCCCTGATACTCACCGGCACGGCCAGCGTGGCGCTTCTCTACGGCGTTGCCCTCACGTTCGGGCTCTTGCACGCCGTCGAAAACCCGCTCCGCCGTGCATTTTTAGCCGAGATCGTCGAGGAGGACCTGATCCCGCGCGCGGTGAGCCTCAACGGCGCGATCACCGCCGCCGGCCGCGTCCTGGGCCCGGTCAGCGCGGGCGCCCTGATCGCCTCGGCAGGGATCGGCTGGTGCTTCGTCGCCATCGCGGTCGGCTATCTGATCGCGCTGGGCATGCTCATGCTGATGCGTCGCAGTGCCCTGCGCACCACCGAGGCGGTGCCGGAACGCGGAGCGGTGCGCGCCGGTCTCCGATACGCCTGGCGCGTCCCCGAGCTTCGGATCGCGCTGATGCTGACGGCCGTCGTCGCCACCTTCGGTTTCAACCATCAGGTGGTCATCCCGCTGTTGGCAGAGCAGACCTTTGCCGGCGGCGTCGGCACCTACACGCTGCTGTACACCGCTGTCGGTGTGGGATCGGTCGCCGGCGCCCTGTCGGTGGCCCGTCGCGACGAGATCGACGTGTGGTTCCTCACCGTCGCCGTCATCGCGTTCGCGGTGGCCAACGGCATGATCGCACTGTCGCCGAACCTGGCGGTCGCGGTGTTCGCCTGCGCCGCCGCCGGTGCCACCGCCACGCTGTTCGTCACCGCTGCGATCGCGTTGTTGCAGCAGCGCTGTGACCCGGCGATGCGCGGTCGGGTGATGGCTCTGTCGGCGATGGTGGTCCTCGGGGGGCTGCCGATCGGCGGCCCGATCGTCGGCTGGATCTGCGATGTCGCCGGGCCCCGCTCCGGCGTGGCCGTCGGGTCGCTGGCCGCCCTGCTGGCCGCCGCGGCCGTGGCACGCCGCCTTCCGAAGCGCAGCACCACCACACCACTCTGCCGTGGCCTGGTCCAAGCCTCATGAGGGCGTTCTCATCTTCGTCTCCGCTGGCGATCACCGCGGTGCACGAACCTGATATCACACGCTGAAATTGTTACGGCACTTGATGAAAGGACCTTTGCCATGTTGCTTGCCATCACCCGCACGGCGATCTCGATCCGGCCCGCCCACGCCCTCGACGAGGCGACGCTGGCCCGGATGTGGGCGCTCTATGCGCCCCACCACAACATCGACCACGTCGAGTTCCGGGACAAGCTGGCGACCCTTGACGAAGTCGCGCTGTTCACGCTCCGCGGCGATCGCACGCTGATCGGATTTTGCGGGCTGCGCCACCGCGTGGTGGAGCTGTCGACCGGAGGTCGGGTGGCGACCTTCTACATGGGGCTGACGTATGTGATGCCCGAGTGGCGGTCGGTCGGTCTGATCCAGCGGGTGGTCATCCGCCGCGTACTCTCCCCGCTGATCTCTCCTCGGTTCCACCGGGTCTATTTCTGGGCCGACTGCCTCACTTTCCGTCCGTATCTCGCGATGGCGCGCAACCTGCGCGAGTACTACCCGTCCCGAACGCAGGTCACCTCCGACGAGGGGCGCGAGGTGATCGCCACGCTCGGCCGCACCTACTACGGGGACAGCTTCGACGAGATGCACGGAACGGTGCGCAAACAGGTTCGCCGCATCAAAGCGCACGAGGCCGGCGTGTCGGCCGCCGACCTGCAAGATCCCGACATCGAGTTCTACATGGAGTGCAACCCCGGCTACGGCCGCGGCGACGGTTTGATCGCGGTATGCCCGATGGGGGTGAGGAATCTCGCCCACCTGCTGAGACGACAACTCGGCAAACGGGCCGGTTCGAATCGCATTCCGGTGACGCGCGAACCGGTAATCGCTTGCGCGCGCTGAGCGCTCATCAGCTCGCGAAGACTCGGATCCAGTCGATCCGCATTTCGGCCGGATAGGTTCCGGCAGCGGGTTCACGTCCACCCGAGCCGCCGACTGCGATGTTGAAGACCGGGACCATCGTGTAGCCGGGGTCGTTGAACGGCCAATCCGCGATGGAGTTGGCAGGCACCTCGAAGAAGGGCGCCATGCCTGGTTGGTAGTCCTTCCAGAAGTACATCCCGGTCGGCAACCACGTCATTCGCCAAGTGTGCCAAGCGTTGTCGATCGGGTGGCGATTGGTGGCGAACGACGTGCCATCGAGCCGTGCGTGCACTGTGGTTCCCGATGGCCAGTCGCGGTTGCCGTACCACTCCACCAGGTCGACTTCACCGCCGCGCACCGGGTTTTCGTTGACAAGCCAGAACGCCGGCCAGGCGCCATCGGTCAGACAGTCCAGCTTGACCCGAGCCTCCCAGGTGGTTCCCACCCCACCACGCCAGAGTCCCATGATCTTCGCACCGGCGTACTTCTCCTGGATATTGGCTCCCGGACCGCGGGTGGCCCGAATGACGAGATTGCCCGCCCCGTCCTGGAAGACGTGCTCCTGGTCGGTGACGTATCGGCCCATGTTGTAGGGCTGGTCCCATTCGACGGGATTCCTGATCGTCTCGCGCGCCGGCACGATGAACCACTGGGCGGGATCGGGAGGCGCACCTGCGGGACCGTTGAATTCATCCTGGAACAGCATCACCGGACCGATGTCGGCGGTCGGCGGCGGAGCAGGCGGACCGGGGGGGAAATCCCCTGGTACCGGTTGCGCTTGCGCCGCCGCGACCGGACCCGTGACCGCGGCGACCCCCAACCCCATCATCAACATCGCGGTGCGGCGATCGATCCTGTCCACAGCAGCACCCTAACCGACAGGGCTACCCGAATCAGGCTAACTGACGGGCTACTCGCATCAGGCGACTTCGTGGTCGTGCCGAGTTCTGAAGTCCGGGCATAGCCGCCGGATCCCGCAGAACCGGCGACCTACGCCGGCGTACACGTGAGCTTGGTGCCGTAGAAGTCGAGTGGATGCCGCTACCCGTCGGCTGCGCGAACAGGATCGCCCGATCGCTTCCGACCGTGGGAACCATGGACCCGGGGCCGCAGCAGAGGGCGCCAGGATTCGGCATTGGCCGGTTGGTGCCAGGGTGGGACAATACCGGTGTGCGGGAGAGAAGGCCGGGGGGCCGGATCGCCGGTTCACTGATGATCGACGATCTGCTGGATCAGGCGATGGCGGCGATCAACCGAGGCGACAGGGTCACGGCCACCGCGCTGGCCGACCGGGTGCTGGCAGTCGACCGCGGAAACGCCGATGCCGAGGACCTGCTGACCGCACCGAGCGAAGGTGGCGAGATCCGTCGGATGACGATCTTGTACGTCACCCTGGTGGACTCCGCAGAGCTGTCCGCGCGGGCTGGGATCGACACCTACGGGGTGATGGTGGGCGGCTACCGCGATCTGGTGCTCGACGTCGTGAAGCGTTTCGACGGCCATATCGGCTCACCGGGGGGCGAGGGACTGCTCGCGCTGTTCGGCCATCCGACGGTCCACGAGGACGACCTCCGCAGAGCCGTAATGGCGGGGTTGGACATCATGCGAGGCGTTACCCACCTCAGCCAACAGTTCAGGAGCCGATTCGGAATCGGGATTGCGGCCCGAGCGGGGGTTCACCGCGGCTTCGTCTATCTCGACCCCGCCCAGGACGACGTATTCGGCCTCGGAGCCAACTTTGCCGCGCGAGTGGCGGGCCTGGCCAAACCCGGGACCCTCGTGGTCTCGGATGCGGTTGCTCCGTTGATACGAAGCGCATTCGACCTGGACCCCTGCACACCTGCACCCGTCAAGGGGGTAGCGGGATCGATCGCCCACCACCGTGTCCTGAGCGAACGATCGGAACCAACCGCGGTGAAGCCCGCACCCCTGGTCGGACGTGACGCTGAATTGGGCTGTCTGCAAGACAGTTGGGCGCGCGCACAATCCGGCACGCCGACCACGCAAGGTGTGGTGATCCGCGGCGAGCCGGGCATGGGCAAGTCCCGGCTTGCCGCCGCCGTAGCGGAACTCGCCGAGAAATCAGGAGCCGCAGTCCTGACACTCACGGGTGCGGTGATGCATACCAAGGCCGGCCTCTACCCCGTGCGTTCCCTGTTGGAGCAACGCTGCGGCATCACGAGGCACACCACCGCCGGCGACCAGCTCCGACTGCTCCGCGCCGAGGTGACCGCGGGGCAATGCGACCCCACGAGCATGGTGCCACTGCTGGCCCCCGTCTTGAATATCGGCCCGGAGCACGGATACCAACCCGTCGCAGCCGAGGGTCGGCGGCTCTATCAGTTGATCGCACAGGCGATTCAGGACTACTTGGTGGCCTGTGTTGGCGAGCGCCCCGGTCTCGTCGTTGCCGAGGACATCCACTGGTTTGATCCGTCCACCCTCGAAATCCTCCGGGCACTGTTGCTGTCCGATCTGGACGGGCTACTCGTGGTGGCAACGGGGCGGCCCGGCGAATGGCTACCCGCCGACTGGCCGGTGACGGTACTCGATCTCGGCCCGTTACCGCAGCGGGAGGCCGACAAGCTCATCGGTCTTCTCGATCCGGATCTGTCGGCCGAGGCCCGGGCGGCCATCGCTGCACGCTGCGACGGGGTGCCGTTCTACATCGAGCAGGTCGTCTGCGGGCTCGCTCAGCCCGGGGTACCGGAGGGGCTGTACGAGCCCCTACTCGCGCGGCTGCGGGCGAGCGCCAACGTGGTACCGATCGCCGAGGCTGCCGCCCTCATCGGGCGCGAGCTCGACAGGGGGCTGTTGGGCTCCGTTATCGGTCTCGACGAGGACGTGGTCGACGCCGCACTGGCCGAACTCAAGGATGCAGGCGTACTGGAACCTTGGGGCAGCACCGGCTGGCGGTTCCGCCATGAACTGCTCCGTGAGGTCGCCGCCGAGCTGGCACCGCCGAGCGTGTGTCGCGGCCTGCATGCCAAGGTCGCCGACGCTCTGGTGCGCGGCGCGCGCGGCGCGCCGGACTGGCAGTTGGTGGCCACGCACTACGAGCAGGCCGCCCGGCCCGGGGACGCGGTGTCCGCATACCGGCAGGCATCAACCGATGCGCGACGCCGCGGTGCCCTCGTAGAAGCGACCGGCTACCTGGCCCGGGCGCTCACCCAGGTGGACGAACTCGCCCAGGGCCGCGCCCGCGATCTACAGGAGATGGAGGTCCGTCTGGAGCGGGGATTCCTCGCAAGCGCCACCAGCGGACCGCTCAACCACACCACGGCGGTTGACTTCGAGGAGTGCCTGCGGCTCAGCGCGGCGGACCTGCGCGACGACATCGTGGTCGGGACACTGCTGGCGCTGGCCGGCTACTACTTCGCCGTCGGGAATCTTCCTCGATCGACCCAGCTCATCGCAACGCTGCGCGCCGGGATGACCGGGGAGCGGGAATATTTCCGGCCGATCGCCGACGCCAGCTTAGGCATCGCCGGGTGGCTGAACGGTGAATTCTCCTCCGCACGTGCGCAGATGGAAGCAGCAACCGAACGTTACTCCCGGACGGGACGGCACACCCTCGAGGCACTGTGGTTCAACCCGACCGACCCGCTGACGATGGCGCACGGAGTTCACGGACTGGACCGGATCGCACACGGCGACCTCAGCGGCGCCGAAGCCCAGGTGCGGCTGGCCGCGCGCCGCGGCGACGAACTCAGCTTCCCGCAGGGCCCGTTCAGCTTGGCTTTCGCCCGCTTCTTCGAGTTCTGGATACGCATGGAAGCAAGCCAATTCGACCGCGCCGCGATGCTGGCAGCCGAGCAGGTCGAGCAAGCCGAGCAGCACAGCTTCGAAGTCTGGGCGCTCTGGGGTGCGGCACAACAAGCGATCGTCGATGCCATGGCTTCAACCCGCGGTGACCCGGCCGACCCCGACATGCAAGCGATTCACGTCGCCCGTGCGACCGAACTGGTCAAAACCGTCCGTGGCGCAGGCCTGACGATATTCGTCACGTTGTTCGACGGAGCTCTCGCACGGTTGTTGATCGCTGTCGATCGTGTCGAAGAGGCAGGTGCCCAGCTGGATGCGGCAATAGCCCTGGGACGCGAGGCTGACATGCGTTTCTACGAGGCCGAACTGCTACGCCTTCGTGCTCATACCCGGACGGACCCCGAGGTCCGGAACGCCGATCTGGCCGCCGCCGTCGACGTCGCCCGTCGGCAGGGTGCCGACCTGTACGAGCTCCGCGCAGCGCTCGACGCCTTCCACCTGAACGGAGAGACCGCCCGTACCGCACTGGTCGATGTGGTCGGCCGATTCGACGACGACACCCCGCTCAAGGAGGTACTGGTTGCGCGCTCGGCCCTGAACTAGTCCCCCAGGCCGGAGATTTCTAGGCATCGGTCTCTGATTCACGCAGGACTCGGTAGTAGGTGATCGACTCGCGCACGCTGTCGACTGTCGCCGAGGCACCTTCCTGGACGTCGAAATCATCACGGATAACAGCCTCTACCGCATCCGACACCACAACGGCGCCAGGCGTTGCGAGTCCGGATATCCGGGTCGCAACGGAAACGGTTGCCCCGTAGATGTCGCCGTGGACGCGATCGAGGTACACCGGCCCGTGGTGGACCCCGACCCGCACATCGACGCCGAAACCGAATCGACGAGCTGTCTGGTCGCCGAGCCTGGACACCGCCCGCGTGATCTCCAACCCCGCCTTCACCGCACGTACGACGTCGTCTTCGGGCTCGACCGGACCACCGAAGACCGCCAGCATGCCGTCGCCCTTCGTGGAGTCGACGTAGCCGTCGTGGGCGGCGACGATGGCACTCACCTGCTCGCGGTAGCGCCCCACCACCAACCGATATGTCTCGGGCTCGACCCTGGTGGACAGCGCCGTCGAATCGACGAGATCCGCGAAGAACAGGCTCACACGCCGAATCTCGCCGGGATCAGCCGATCCGTCGGTCACCTTGCCATCGTCGCACTCCACGCAGTTGTCCGAGGCTGATCAGGCGATGACCGACGACGACGCACGGACCTACGCCGGCGTACACGTCAGCTTGGTGCCGTAGAAGTCGATCGTCACCTCACCCTGGTGCTCGGCGTAATCGGCACCCTCCCTGGAGTAGTGGATGCCGCTGCCGGTCGGCTGCGCGAACAGAATCGCCCGATCCCTTCCGACCGTGAGAACCATGGATCTGGGGTCGATGTCGTTGTAGAAGACCGCCGACACCGGCTGGCCGGAGTCGGTGCAGCGGTATTCGACCGTGGGCGAGGCGGCGGCACCCGGGAGGCCGATCTGCAGTTCGACTGCGCGGGTCTGGTACTCCTCGAGCACACAACGCGCGATGTCCTGGGACTTCCAGCAGTCGTCTCGACCGGACTTCCAACCCCGCTGCTCGGCCTCCAGTTGTGCCGCATCCGCACCGGATTCGTTCAGCGCCTGGCGGAACAACTCGTCGACCCGGCGGTCCAGCGCCGCCAGGTCCGGGTCGGTGCAGACCAGCTTCTCGACGTCGTTCCCCGGTTTCGCACAGTCGACGGTCGCCGGTGTCGCGGCCGGCGAGGTCGACGGCGGTCTCTGGGTGGTCGACGGCGCGGTGTCGGTGGCAGCACTCTCGGTGGCGGCCTCCTGCCGGTCGCCGCTACCGCAACCGGCGAGCATCAAAACCACGGCCAAGCACCACATCAACCGTTTCATCGTGCACGCCTCCGAACCCCGGACCACAGCGCCGCCACGGTGACGACGGCCAGCACCCGGAAGCAGCGCCGACCACGCCCGGCCGACAAAGACCGTCGCCCATTCCATCCGGCCAGCAAAGCACAACCGGCCCGACCGCACACCCACGACAGGCCCGCGCAGCTGAGCCGGCCGCGATCGGCCTAGAATCGAGGCGTCCCGACGCGTCGGAGGTTCTCATGCTGCGCAGGCTCACAGCTTCATCGGCGGTCCTCACGGCCGCCCTCGTCTTTGCGGCGCCGGCCGCGGCCTCCCCCGCCGACGAATGTGTGCCGCCATGCTCGACCGAGTCCGACTTCTACGAGTGCCTGGCCGATTGCCTGCAGGGCTGACGTCGTCGTGTCCTCCGGCCGCCGAGTCGGGACCAAAGGCCCTGACAGCGCTGCTTCTCCGGCCGTAGCTTGAGGTCGTAGGGAAACTCCGGGCAGAAGGAGCAGGGATGATGACTGCCCAATCGGAACACACGTCTCACAACCATGGGATCGTGGTCGCGGTGGACGGTTCCTCGCCCGCCGATGACGCGCTGACCTGGGCGGTGCGCGAGGCCGCACTGCGGGCGACACCACTGACTCTGGTGCACGTCGTGCCGCCCCCGATGGTGCTGTCCTGGCCGGGTACACCGGCGACGCCGGGCTTTACCGACTGGCAGCGCGAAGAGGGCGAGAAGCTGCTGAAGGGCGCCATCGAGACCGCCGAGAAGCTCGCGACCGATCTGCCGGGCACCGTCAGCATCACCAGCGAGATGTTCTTCGGCGGAATCATTTCCACGCTGATGGAGATGTCCGAGGATGCCGACCTGCTCGTGGTGGGCTGCCGCGGGGTCGGCGCGATGAGTCGCGCGGTGCTGGGTTCGGTCAGTTCGGCAATGGTGCACCACGCTCGGTGCCCGGTCGCGGTGATCCACGACGACACCCCGTTGGACGGACTCGCGGACGCACCCGTCGTCGTCGGTGTCGACGGGTCGCCGGCATCGGAGGCAGCTACCGCGATCGCGTTCGATGAAGCCTCACGCCGCGGCGTCGTCCTCGTGTCCGTGCACGCCTGGAGCGACACCGCGGCCATCGAGTACCCGGGCATCACCTACGAGACGATGCAGGGACTCGGCGAGGAGGTGCTCGGCGAGCGGCTGGCCGGTTGGTCGGAGCGCTACCCGGACGTCGAGGTGCGCCGGGTGGTGGCCTGCGACCGGCCCGCCCACCAGATCCTGGAGGAGGCGGAGAAGGCACAGCTGGTGGTTGTCGGCAGCCATGGCCGCGGAGGGTTCACCGGGATGCTGCTCGGCTCGGTGAGCACCAAGGTGATCCACGGCACCAAGGTGCCGGTCATCGTGGCGCGCGGCGGCTGAGCCGCCAATCGGACACCGCGGCTGAGCCGCCAATCGGACACCGCGGCTGAGCCGCCAATCGGACACCGCGGCTGAGCCGCCGGAACCGGGTGCCGGGCTACCGGATGTGTGGGAGCGGCACCCGGTCGCCGACTGCGCCGTCGGCGTCACGCAGCGCCGGTGCCGCAAGGGCTTCACGCAACATCCAGCGGGCCAGTTCGAGGATCTGCGCGATCTCCTCATCGGAGATCCGCAACCCGTCGGGCTGCTCACGCAGCGCGATCACGCCGTTCCACGATCCCCACAGGTAATGCGTCAACCGCAATGAGTCGACGGGGCGGGCCTCACCGGCGGCGACGGCACCGTCGATCTCAGCGGCGAAGTTCTGCAGCAGCGCACCCACCTGCCCACGGATGCGTGCCTCGGTCTCGTCATCCCCCGACAACGGCCGCGTACCGGGGCTGCGGTAGGCCAGGAAGTGAAACGCGCCCGGGTGGTCGAGGTGGAACCGGAGATAAGCGTCACCACCGGCCAACACGCGCTGCAACGGTCCGAGGGTCGGGTCGTCCACCCGCCGCATGTAGTCCGCGAACAGTGTCAGCGCACGATCCACCAACTGGAGGTACAACCCCCGCTTGCCATCGAAATGGGTGTAGATCGATCCGACCGAGACGTCTGCGGCCTCGGCGATCTCCTCGATCCGGGCGCCGTCATAGCCGTCCCGGGCGAACACCACTTCCGCAGCGTCCAAGATTGCGGCCCGGGTACGCGCCCGGCGTCGCTCACCACGCGCCGCGGCCGGCGTCGGCGCGGGCTGCACGTCAGCGGCGGTCATCCGGCCAGAATATGTCACACGTCCTTTTTGCAATATGATTCATTTATTGAAACCTCTTCTAAAACAGGCGCCGAGCTGTCATCCTGGGTGCCATGCCAGAGCAGACCGATGTCGTCGTCGTCGGGAGCAGGTGTGCCGGGACGGCCGCAGCAATCACGTTGGCCCGCCGAAACAGGAAGGTCATCGCGGTCGACAGCGCGGCTTTCCCATCCGACACGTTGTCCACCCACTTGTTCTTCACCCATCACTGGGCTGAACTGGACCGGCTGGGCGCCCGGGAGCGGGTGGCGGCCCTGGGTGCCCCGCTGCACACCCGCGCGGGACTCGGATCCCCCGACGTCGAGGTCATCGGACCGTCCAGTCGGGTGGAGGGATTCGCCGCCGGTGCGTGCGTACGCCGGCCGGGCCTCGATCTCGCACTCGTCGAGACCGCCCGCGCGGCCGGCGCCGAGGTTCGCGAACACGTCCGGGTCACCGGCCTGATGCGCGAGGCATCGGGCCGGGTCTGCGGGGTGCGGATCCGGCACCGGGACGGCACCGTCGACGCCATCACCGCCAAGCTCGTCGTCGGCGCCGACGGTCGCCGATCGACCGTCGCCAAGCTGGTCGGCGCCCGCGATCATCACCGCTGGGACAACCAACGCATCATGGCGTTCGCCTACTACGACGACCCGCGCGGCGAGCTGCGCGACCTGGCCATGCAGTGGCGCGACGACGACGACCTGGTGACCGTATTCCCCTGTGACGGTGGACAATCCGTCGTTCTCCTGATGCCGCCGCGCTACCGCACCGACGAGTTCCGCGCCGACGCGACCGCGGCATTCGACGCGACGGTGCAGCGGATCGCGCCCTTCGCCGAGCGCCTGGCGGGGTGTACGCGCGTCACCGACATCCGAATGTCCTACTCGCATCCCAGCTACTTCCGCCATTCCCAGGGTCCGGGCTGGGCGCTGGCCGGGGATGCCGGGCACTTCAAAGACCCGGTCACCGCGCAGGGAATCCGCGACGCGCTGCGGTTCGGCCGACTGCTGGGCGAGGCCGCGGCCGCGGTCCTCGACGACCCCGCACGCCTCGACTCCGCGCTGGCCGCCTGGGAACGGGACCGCGATGCCCAGTGCCTGGCGATGTATCAGTGGGCGAACCTGCTCGGTCGGGCCGACACGATCTCGCCGATCGAAAACGCCGCCTACCACTGGTTCGCCGCACGCCCGGACGGGTTCACCGAACTGGCCGACGTGTTCAACCGGAAGACATCCCCACAGCGGGTCTTCACCCCCGCCCGCCTGGTGCGCTGGGCCGCGGCGGCCGCGCGTGATCCCGGTGTGGGCCGCGGCGAGCTCGCCCGCACCGTGGGCCGGGATGTCCGGCGCGAGGCTGCGCGGATCGTCGAACAGGTCCTGTTCGCGAAACGGCGCGCGGCGTCGGCGCGCGCGTCTAGCCCACGTCCGACGGGTCGCCGACGGCTGCGGGAGTCCCCTGAGCCGATGCAGCGGCCTGCGGCACCCGCGCCGGTTCACGGCCCATGATCACCGCTGTCACGTCGTCGATGTCGGCCGCATCCGCCGCACCCAGGCACAGCGCCTCGATGGTTGCGTGCGCATCTCCGCAGTACTGGCGCACGCACCGCTCGACGGCCTCGTAGAGCGACTCGACCGTCCCGCCCCACAAATCCATGACGCCGTCGCTGACCAGCAGCGCCGCGTCCCCGGGCTCGAGCACCCCGCACATGTCGTGCCAATCACCGCACATCCCGATCGGCATGTCCTTCGACGAGACGTGCTCGACGGCCGCTCCGCAGTCCCGGATGATGAAGTGCAGGCCATGTCCGGCATCGGCGAGCCGGTACGCCCCCGTCACCAGGTTCAGCTGGACGTAGGCCAGCGTGACGAAGGCGCTGCCGCGTTCCAGATCGCCGTCCAGCGCGCCGGCGATACCGGCGATGACTTTGGCCGAGCCGATCTCGAGCGGATGGGTACGCAGCGCGGCCCGCGTCGCCGCGGCGAGCATTCCCGCCGCCATCCCTTGCCCATCACGTCACCGAGGCTCACCACCGCATACGTGGTGTTCAGGCGCAGATCATAGAAGTCACCGCCGACCTGTTTGGCCGGTACCGACAACGCCGCCGCCTGCCACCCCGGCGCGCTGGGCAGCCGCCACGGGAGCAACGCGCGCTGCACCTCGGCCGCGCGCTCGAGCTCCTCCTCCTCCAACCGACGGGCCCGCGTCGCCTCGGTGACATCCTGGAACTGCAGCGCCAGCGGCCGGGAGTCCTCATCCGTTTCGAGATCCGTTTCGAGCGTAACCATGCTGATGTTCAGGACCCGGCCCCAGCATCGCGACGAGGAATACGAGTACCGCATCCCGAGGTTCGAGCAACCAGCGGACGGGACAGCACTACCTGATGAACCGGCTCGTCAGACTGGACATCAACAACAACGGCACCGCCGTCGGGCACCCGTGACGGCAAACGGTGCCACATCATCACTCGGTGCCTGACGCATCACCCGATGCCCGACGCGAGGCGCCTCCCGCGCGCTTGCCGCAGTGAGCAGTGGGGCGCCATCTCCCAAGGCTTCGTGAGCCAGGCCCCGGTGCGCGTGCGGTGGCCGATGCACCCTGCCTGACGGACCGGCAACGGCACGTCGACACGGTCGACGAGGTCATGCGCTGGCAAACAGTCTGTGAGATATACGTTGGCCGCTCGGCACCGGGCCGCACCCACTAACGTGTGCGACGTGACCGAGAAGACCACCTGCGCGGTCGTCGGCGGGGGCCCGGCCGGGATGGTGCTCGGACTGCTGCTGGCCCGAGCAGGCGTCGAGGTGACGGTGCTGGAGAAGCACGCCGACTTCCTTCGCGACTTCCGCGGTGACACCGTGCACCCCACCACCTTGCGTCTGCTCGACGAACTCGGCCTATGGTCGGCCTTCCAGTCGCTGCCGCAGAGCCATGTCCGCAAGGCCGCCTTCGATGTCCGACCGGGACACTCGGTGACGGTCGTCGACTTCGGGCGTCTGTGGCTGGCGCATCCGTACGTCGCGATGGTCCCGCAGTGGGACCTGCTCAACCTGCTGGCCGACGCCGGTACCGCCGAGCCGACGTTCAGCCTGAAGATGCGCACCGAGGTAACCGGGTTGATCCGGGAGGGCACCCAGGTTGCCGGGGTCCGCTACGACGGCCCCGACGGTCCGGGCGAGCTGCGCGCCGATCTGACGGTGGGCTGTGACGGGCGGTGGTCGGTCGTCCGTCGCGAGGCCGGCCTGAAGGTTCGGGAGTGGCCGGTCAGCTTCGATGCGTGGTGGTTCCGGCTGCCCCGGCCCGACGATGTACCGGTCTTCACGCTGTTCCCCCGGGTCTCGCCCGGCCGGGCGCTGATCGCCATCCCACGGGAGGGCTACCTGCAGATCGCCCTGCTGATCCCCAAGGGCTCCGACGAACAGCTGCGCGCCCGTGGCCTGGCCGCATTTCGCGCCGACGTCCTGCAACTGCTCCCGGAAGCCGGCGACCTCGTCGACACCGTGACCACCCTGGACGACGTCAAACACCTCGACGTCCGGTTGAACCGACTTCATCGCTGGCACGCCGACGGGGTGTTGTGCATCGGTGACGCCGCCCATGCGATGTCACCGGCGGGCGGCGTCGGCATCAACATGGCGGTGCAGGACGGGGTGGCGGCGGCGCGCCTGCTCGCCGAACCGCTGCGTGCGGGCACCGTCGGCAGCCGGGATCTGGCCCGGGTGCGGCGGCGCAGGATCCTGCCCACCGCGGTCACCCAAGGCCTGCAACGTCAGATCGACAAGCGCCTGCTCGGACCGATCGTCAAAGGTCACGATGCCACCCCGCCCGCTGCGCTGATCCGGATGTTCGAGCTGATGCCGTGGCTCTCGGCGGTCCCGGGCTATCTGGTGGGCGTCGGCGCGCTCCCCGAGCGGGCGCCGGCGTTCGCGCGGAGACCGCCCGCGTAGGGTCATCCGGTGACCGACACCGCCCCGCCGGCTGACCCGTTCGACCTCATCGGACATGTCAGCGTGGTGTCCGGCGGAGGGTCTGGAATCGGTCTCGGCATGGCCCACGGCCTGGCCCGGGCGGGCGCTTCGGTGGTGATATTCGGTCGCTCGGCCGACCGGCTGCACACCGCGGCCGAACAGCTGCGCGAGTACGGCCGACCCGTGTTGGCGTTGCCGTGCGACGTCACCGACGAACAGGCGGTCACCGACGCCATGGCCCGGATTCACCGCGAGTTCGGTTCGCTGGATTCGTGTTTCGCCAATGCCGGCGTGCGTGGCCGGTTCACCCCGCTGCTGGACACGTCGCTGGCCGAGTTCCGCTCGGTGACCGGGGTCGACCTCGACGGGGTGTTTCTGACCCTGCGCGAGGCCGCCCGCCAGATGGTCGACGCCGGCCGCGGCGGCAGCCTGGTCGGAGTCTCCAGTCTCGGCGCTTTCCAGGGCATGCCTCGCCAGGCGGCCTACGCGGCGTCCAAGGCCGGCGTCACATCGCTGATGGACACACTGGCGGTGGAACTCGCCCGACACGGCATCCGCGCCAACACGATCGCACCCGGCTGGTTCGACACCGACATGACCTCCGCCGGCCTGGCCGACGAGCGATTCAGCGCGCGCGTGCTGCCCCGGGTGCCGGCGCGTCGATGGGGCGGTCCGGGCGATCTCGCCGGCGTAGCGGTATACCTGGCCAGTCCGGCCAGCAGTTACCACACCGCCGACGTCCTGCGCATCGACGGCGGATACCTCAAGTTCTAGCTTTCGCGGCCGATCCCGTCGGCGAGAACCCGGCGAAACATGTTGACTCCGTTGGGTCTTTGCGTCCACCGGGACTGCTGCACGGTACGTGGACCGGGCCGCAGGGGGAATCGGGGACATTTCTCGTCGTGCGCGTGCATCGCAGGGATTCCTGTGAATCTCGACCTGCCGATCGCGAATTTTCCTCAAAGATGCATAACAGCCCGCACACAAGCGTACAGCTGTACTGGACATCCGCAGCCGATCCGACCAGGGGAATCACGATGAACACACTGCGTAGAGCCCGCAACGCGCTGGCCGCGGCCATCGTCGTCCCGGTGGCCGCGTTCGGTCTGGCCGCATGCGGCAGCGACAACGGCTCCGGAGGGGCCGGCGACGGCGAGATCACCGTCGCGGCGACGTCGTTCCCCGACTACGTCGACCCGCAGCTGTCGTACACGCTGGAGGGCTGGGAGGTGCTGTGGAACGTGTACACCCCACTGCTCACCTACCGTCACAAGAAGGGTGAGGAGGGCACCGAGGTGGTTCCCGGCCTGGCCGAGGCGATGCCCGAGGTCTCCCCGGACGGCCTGACCTACAAGCTCAGGCTGCGGCCGGGCATGAAGTATTCGGACGGCACCGACATCAAGGCCTCCGACTTCACCTATGCCATCCAGCGGCTGTTCAAGGCCGACTCCGGCGGTTCGGTGTTCTACGACGTGATCGTCGGGGCCAAGGAGTACGCCGACGGATCGGCCGACACCATCACCGGCATCACCACCGACGACGAGACCGGCGACATCACCATTCAGCTGACCGAGCCCAACGGCACGTTCGAGAACCTGCTCGGGCTGATGTTCGCCGCGCCGGTGCCGCCCGGCACACCGTTGGACTCCGATGCCACCAACGATCCGCCACCGGCCAGCGGTCCGTTCATGATCAGCTCGGTGGATGCGCCGCGCACCCTCACGTTGGAGCGCAATCCGCAGTTCCAGACCGTCAAGGACGCGGGCGCGGAGGAGGTGGCCGACGCGAACGTCGACAAGATCACCCTGGTGGAGAACAAGAACCAGAGCGCGCAGGTCACCGACATCCTGCAGAACAAGGTCGATTTCATGATGGACCCGCCGCCCGCGGACCGGTTGCAGGAGCTGCGGTCACGCTATTCGGACCGGTTCCGGATGGAGGATTCGATCAACACGTACTACTTCTTCCTCAACACCGAGCAGGCTCCGTTCAACGACGTCAAGGTCCGCCAGGCGATCAACTACGCCATCGACCCCGAGGCGCTGAACCGGATCTTCGGCGGACGGTTGCACCCGACACAGCAGATCCTGCCCCCCGGCATGCCCGGCCATCAGGAGTACACGCTCTACCCCGGGCCCGACATGGACAAGGCCAGGGCGCTGATCGCCGAGGCCAACCCGGCCGACCGGGACATCACGGTGTGGACCGATGACGAGCCGGACCGCAAGCGGATCGGCGAGTACTACCACGACCTGCTCACCCAGTTGGGCTTCAACGCCACCCTCAAGGTGATCGCCGGAGACGTCTACTGGACGACGATCGGCAACCAGTCCACCCCAGACGTGGACACCGGGTTCGCCGACTGGTTCCAGGACTTCCCGCATCCGGACGACTTCTTCCGCCCGCTGCTGCACGGCGACAGCATCCTGCCCACCAACGGCAACAACCTGTCCCGGGTGAACATCCCGGAGAACAACGCCAGGATGGATGAACTGCTGACCGAGCAACTCACCGACGAGGGCGTCGAGCAGGGCTACGCCGACCTGGACAAGTCCTATATGGAGCAGGCCGTCTGGGCGCCCTACGGCAACGAGCAGTTCACCACGTTCCTGTCCGACCGGATGGACTTCGACAAGTCCTATCACCACCTGCTGTTCAACCAGGACTTCACGTCGTTCGCGCTGAAGTAGGCGACACGGCAGCGGATCAACCGGACATGGTCGCACCCCTCGAGACCGAACCGCGTTTCCAGGGCCGCAACCCCTGGCACCTCGCCTGGATTCGGCTGCGGCACAACAAGATCGCCTTCGGTTTCGGCGTCCTGTTCGTTCTGATCGTGCTGTTCTGCCTATCGGCTCCGCTGTGGGCCGAGCACGTCGCGCACACCGGGCCGAACGACAACCACATCACCGACACAATCCTGATCGACGGTGTCGAGACCGACGTCGTATCACCGGACGGCACGCCGCTGGGACCCGGTCTGCACGGCCGGTATCTCCTCGGGGCCGATCAGAACGGCCGCGACGTGATGCTGCGGTTGATGTACGGAGGTCGGACGTCGATCTACATCGGCGTGGCGGCCGCGGTGGTCACCACGGTGCTCGCGGTCATCATCGCGCTGCTGGCCGGCTACTACCGCGGCTGGGTCGACGCGGTGCTGTCCCGGATTCTGGACATCATCTGGGCGTTCCCGGTACTGCTGCTGGGTATCGCGCTGGGCACCGCGCTGGCGATCGGCGGGTTGAAGCTGGGTCCCCTTGTCATCGCCGGTGATTCGATCTGGATTCCGATCCTGATCATCGGCGTCGTCTACGTTCCGTACATGGCCCGCCCGCTGCGCGGCGAGATCATGGCGTTGCGGGAGAAGGAGTTCGTCGAGGCGGCGGTGGCCCAGGGCATGGGACCCGGCCGGATCATGTTCGCCGAATTGCTGCCCAACGTGGTGTCCACGGTCATCGTGTTCTTCACCCTGAACATCGCCAACAACATGCTGCTCGAGTCGGCGCTGTCCTTCCTCGGCGCCGGCGTGCGACCGCCCAATGCGTCGTGGGGAACCATGATCGCCGACGGCTACCAGATGATCTACACGGCGCCGCACCTGACCATCGTCCCGGGTCTGATGATCGTCGTGACCGTGTTGTCGCTCAACGTTTTCGGCGACGGACTGCGGGACGCACTGGATCCGAAGGCCAAGATCCGGACCGCCGGTGGACGCCGCCGGTTGCTCCGCAGGCGTGCCACCACCGCTGCGGTGGTGCAGAACTGATGGCGCGGTTCATCGTCCGGCGACTGGTCGGCATGGTCGCGGTGCTGTTCGCGATCTCGGTCATCGTGTTCCTGATCTTCAACGTCATTCCCAACTCCGATCCCGCGGCGCGGATCGCCGGCAAGAACGCCAACCCGGAATTGATCGCGCGGGTCAACGCCGACCTCGGCCTGGACCAGCCGCTGCCGGTCCAGTACCTCACCATGATGAAGGAGATCTTCACCGGGCAACTGACCTCGTACGCCAGCAATCGAAATGTGGTCGAACAGATCTGGGAAGGCCTGCCGGCGACGTTCTCGCTGTGCGTCGGGGCCGCGGTGATCTGGATGTCGCTGGCGGTGCTGTTCGGCTATCTGTCGGCCGTGCACGCGGGCCGCTTCGCCGACCGGGCCCTGACCGTACTCGCGCTGGTCGGCATCTCGATGCCGGTGTTCTGGCTGGCCGCCACGCTGCTCTACTTCCTCACGTTCAAGGTGCAACTGTTTCCCACCGGTGGCTATGTCCCGCTCACCGAGGATCCCATCGAGTGGGCGTATCACCTTGTGCTGCCCTGGTTCACGCTGGCGGTGCTGTTCGTCGGGTTCTACAGCCGGGTGCTGCGCTCGAACATGCTCGACGCGATGAACGAGGACTATGTCCGTACCGCCAAGGCCAAGGGGCTCAGCGAACGCCAGGTACGCATCCGGCATGTGCTGCGCAACTCGATGATTCCGATCGTCACGCTGTTCGGCCTGGACTTCGGGATGGTGGTCGGCGGCGGCGCCATTCTCACCGAGACGGTGTACAACCTCGACGGCGTCGGCCTCTATGCCGGTGAGGCGATCCGCAGCCTGGACCTTCCGCCGTTGATGGCGGTGACGATGTTCGGCGCGTTCTTCATCGTGCTGTTCAACACGCTGGTCGATCTGGCGTATGCCGCACTGGATCCACGCATCCGCCTCGGAGAGGCCGCGCCGGTATGAGCCAGCTGCTCGACGTCGAGGATCTGCACGTCGACTTCGCCACCGATGACGGCGTGGTGCATGCGGTCGACGGTGTCTCGTTCTCGCTGTCCCCCGGCGAGGTGCTCGCCATCGTCGGCGAATCGGGCTGCGGAAAGAGCGTCACCGCGCAGACCCTCACCGGCCTGACGCGCGCGCCGAACACCACGGTCGCGGGATCGGTCCGCTACCGCGGCCGTGAGCTGACGACGCTGCCCGAGGACGAGCTGCGGCACGTCCGGGGCGCCGAGATCGCCATGGTCTTCCAGGACCCGATGTCCTCGCTGAACCCGGTGTACCGGGTCGGCGACCAGATCGCCGAGATGATCCGGGCGCATCGGGACGTGTCGGCGAAGCAGGCCCGGGCCCGCGCGGTCGAGCTGCTGGAGTCGGTAGGCATCCCCCACCCGGAGGCGCGGGTGCGCAGCTACCCGCACGAGTTCTCCGGGGGCATGCGCCAGCGGGTGATGATCGCGATGGCGCTGGCGCTGGAGCCGTCGGTGCTGATCGCCGACGAACCGACGACTGCGCTGGACGTCACGGTGCAGGCGCAGATCCTGCAACTGATGGCCGACCTCAACCGCGAACGCGACCTCGCGGTGGTGCTGATCACCCACGATCTGGGTGTCGTCGCCGAGATCGCCGACCGGGTGCTGGTGATGTACGCCGGCCAGATCGTCGAGGACGGCACGCTCGACGACATCTTCTACGCATCCCACCATCCCTACACCTGGGGCCTGCTCGGTTCGCTGGCCCGACTGGACCTGCCGCGCGCCGATCGACTGGTACAGATCGCGGGGCAGCCCCCGTCGTTGCTGCACCCCCCGTCGGGATGCCGGTTCGCCGCTCGGTGCGATTTCCGGTTCGACCGGTGCGCCGAACCGCCCGTGCTGACCGGGCCCGGCGCGCACCGCGACCGGTGCTGGCTGGACGACGACCAGAAGGCACGGGTACGGACATGACGTCGACGGAACCGCTGCTCGAGGTCACCGACCTGGTCAAACACTTCCCGATCAAGTCGGGCGTGCTGGTCGAGCGCGAGGTCGGCCGGGTCCGGGCGGTCGATGGGGTCAGCCTGACCCTGCACGAGGGTGAGACCCTGGGACTGGTCGGGGAATCCGGCTGCGGCAAGTCCACGCTGTGCCGGGCGATCCTGCAGCTGATCCCGCCGTCCTCCGGATCCGTCAGGTTCCGCGGACAGGAACTCGTCGGCCGGTCACGGCGCGAGTTGCGGCCACTGCGACGCGAGATGCAGATGATCTTCCAGGACCCGTTCGCGTCGCTGAACCCGCGCAAGCGGGTCGGCCAGATCATCGGTGACCCGCTCGAGCTGCACGGGCTGGCCGGCGGCGCCGACGTGCGGCACCGGGTACAGCAGCTGCTGGACCGGGTGGGCCTGCGGCCCGAGCACATCAACCGATTCCCCCACGAGTTCTCCGGGGGGCAGCGCCAGCGGATCGGTATCGCCCGCGCGCTGGCGCTGCAGCCCAAGCTGATCGTGGCCGACGAACCGGTGTCGGCGCTGGACGTGTCGGTGCAGGCACAGATCGTGAACCTGCTGGAGGACCTGCAGGACGAGCTCGGATTGTCGTACCTGTTCGTGGCGCACGATCTCGGGGTGGTGCGCCACGTGTCGGACCGGGTGGCGGTGATGTACCTGGGCAAGGTGGTCGAAAGCTCCGGGACCGACGGGCTCTACAACCGACCGATCCATCCCTATTCCAACGCGCTGCTGTCGGCGGTGCCGATCCCCGATCCCCGACTCAACGCCGAGCGCGAACGGCTGGTCCTGGAGGGTGACGTGCCCAGCCCGTCCGACCCGCCGCCGGGGTGCAGGTTTCACACCCGGTGCCCGTGGAGCACCGGGATCTGCGCGACCGACGAGCCCGACCTGCTCCCCTACGGCACCGGGCACGCCGCTGCGTGCCACCATCCGCGCAACATCGGCGCCGACAGTCCGGCATGACGAGAATCGGCCCGATCGGCTGTCCCCTCCCCAGTCGATCGGCCCGACGCTGCAAACATTAGGCCGCTGATACCGCCGGGGGTTTGCGGAATTCCCGAATTCGCGACCGCACCGGCGTCTCCCCGGTGCTACGGACCGTCCGGAACCGGGATCGGGATCGGCACCGGGACGAATGGGACCGTCAGCAATGTCGTCGTGATCGGCGGCGTCGGCGCGGGATTCGACTTGGCCTCGGTGGTGGTCGGCGGCGCCGGCGCGGTGGTGGTGGTCGGCGGCGGTGTCGTGGTGGTCGGCGGCGGTGTAGTGGTGGTCGTCGGGGTCGTCGTCGTGGTCGTGGTCGTCGTGGTCGTCGTGGTGGTCGTCGTGGTGGTCGTCGTCGTGGTGGTCCGGCTCGTGGTGGTGGTCGTGGTCGAATGCGTGGTCGTGACGGCGGCGGTCGTCGGAACGGGTGCCGCGGGTGCGGGCGTGGTCGCCGCCGGCGGCGGCGCGTTGGTCACCGTGACCGTCTCCTGGGCGTCCGCCGATGGGGTGGCCGCGCTGCTCATGACCGCCGACGTTCGGATGCCCGGCGCGGGCTCGTCGCTGAAGCCGACACTGGTCAACGCGATCGCGACGCCACCCACCACGACAAGTGCCACCACCGCCAGCAGCCCGGCCAACGGCACCGGCAGGCGTTGCCAGGGTTTGACCTCCTCCTGCGGCGCCACCGGTTCGTCGAACTCCAGGTCGGGCGGCGGGTACGTGTCGGCGCCCACGTAGGGGACGACGTCATCGACTGCGTCGTCGTCCTGCGACCAGGCCAGCGCGCGCAGCGTGGACGACGTCTGGTCGCCGGCGCCCGGGGGCGGCACGACGCCCGGAGGGGCGACCCAGGTGGCGGTGTCGGCGGAGCGGCCGTACGCGGAGATCATCGCGGCACCGACGGCGGCATCGAGAGCGGGTTGGGGCGTCTTGACCACCGGGGCACGCGAGCGTGCCGAGAGCTGCTGGGCGATCAGCGGGATACTGGCGCCGCCGCCGACCAGCACCACCGCCGACAGGGCGCTCCAACTGATTTCGTTGCGCAGCAACGTGTTCTCCAGCGCCTCGAGCACACCGTCGAGCGGCCGCGCGATCAGCTCCTCCAGCTCGGGCCGAGTCACCCGCAACTGGGTGCGTTGATCGGGCAGTTGGACGGGCAGCGTGGTGGCGGTATCGGCCGAGAGCCGCTCCTTGGCGGCCCGGCACTCCTCGCGCAACAGGGCCAGCGAGCCGACCGCGGCGGTGTGCGCGGGTTCCCGATCCTGCCCGCCCACATTGTCGAGCACGTAGCCCATCAGCGCCTGGTCCACCTGATCACCGGCGAACTCGGCGAACCGTTCGGTCTCCCCGATCCGGGTGAACGCCGATGCCCCGTCCACCAGGGTGATGCTGGTGCCGCTGCCGCCGAAGTCGAGGACGGCCAGTGGACCGGACCGGTCGAAGCCGGGGTTGGTGTTCAGCGCGGTCAGCGCGGCCACCGCGTCGGGGATCAGGCGCGGCGCCAACCCGCCGGGCGCCAGGGTCGGGCTGGCGCGCAACGCGCCGTCGAGGGCAGACAATGCCGCCGGGGCCCAGTACGAGGGCACGGCGATCGCCACGTCGGCGGGCGGCGCGGTCAGCGCCACGCCGGCGATCGACTCCAGCGCCTCGACGACCAGCCGTTCGGCGGGATAGCTGACACCGTCGGCGGCCACCAGTGGCACCGGATCGCCTACCCGTTCGACGAATCCGGTCAGCTGCACCCCGGACACGGTCAGCACGGCACGGCGGATGACCGGCTGTTGCCCGACACCCGCGGCGACGATGTTGGTGGTCCCGACGGACAGCCCCAGGGGATCGCTCATGACCCCGGTCACGATAGCCTGTTGCGCCGTCGCGGTTTTGGACCGACACCAGCCGACGGATCGGTCAACAGATTCCGGCAACGATCCCGCATGCCACGCCCGGTGTGCTGCAATGGCGGCCATGGCTGACATCGACGACATCAAGCAGGTCAAGTACCGCTATCTGCGCGCGCTGGACACCAAGCACTGGGACGACTTCGCCGACACCCTCACCGAGGACGTCGTCGGCCGCTACGGCGAGTCCATCGGCGAGGAACACCATTTCACCAGCCGCGACGAGTTGGTTGCGTTCATGCGCAATTCGCTGGGACCCGAGATCATCACCGAGCACCGGGTGAACCACCCCGAGATCACCGTCGACGGCGACACGGCCAGCGGCACCTGGTATCTGCAGGACCGGGTGATCGCGCCCGATTTCAACTTCATGCTGATCGGTGCGGGGTTCTACCACGACCGGTACCGGCGGACCGCCGACGGCTGGAAGATCTGCGAGACCGGCTATGACCGCACCTACGACGCGTCGATGTCGCTGGAGGCGTTGAACTTCAAGGTCAAACCGGGGCGCGCGCTGAACATCTGACGCTATTCGGTGACCGCGATCACCGCTCCCGGTCGCAGCCAGCGCATGACCTTGACCAGGGTGGCATCGTCGATGGCCACGCAGCCCGCGGTGGGCCCGCCGTCGGTGCTGTGCACGAAGAACGCACCGCCCTTGCCCGGAATGCGGGCCTTGTTCACGCCCATCACCACGGCGTGCGCGTACTGCGGGATGTCGAGGTTCTCGGTACCGGAGCTCGGGGCGGTGTCAAACGGGCACTGGGCCTTCTTGCACACCTGCATGGTGTTGTACGTCGGACTCTTCATGTCGCCGTCCCACCAGTGGTCCGGTCCCACCTGTACGTATCGCAGACCGCCGCCCGGGTCGGGCTCGGTCCCGAACGCGAAATCGAGTGTGTAAACCCCTTCGGGCGTCATCATCGAACCGTCGAAATGGTTGGGCGACATACCTTTTGCGCCGATCTTGGCCGGAATGCCGATGCCTCCGTCGACCGGTTGCCAGCCCGCGGCGCTCCGCTGCCAGACATCCATCTTGGCGTCCGAACCGCCGACACCGGTCACCGCCAGCACCTGGGTCGCGCCGCCGACCGACGGCGCGAACCACGGCGAGTACCGGCCCAGTGCGGGCGGTGCTGCGACGACGGCGATCAGGGCACACAGCACCGACGCGCACGCCACGATCAGGGGTCGCATCCGTTCATCGTGGTGGCCCGAGATCCTTGCGACGTCACCGTTCGGACACGATCCGGTCCCGATGCGGGCGACCGGCCGCCGGATAGGTTGGATGGCATGGAGGTTCTTTCGCTACGACGTCGGGGCCGCGGAATCCGCCAGATCGGCGAGGGACTCGGCACACTGGACCGCGAGGTGTTCGAGGCGGTCGCCGAGGCGCCCAGCCCGCTGATCGACGCGGTGATGCCCCGGCTGACCAGGGCGGCCGACCATTCCAAGCTGTGGTTCGCGATCGCCGCGGGACTGATGGCGTTCGGCAGCCCGTCGGTCAAGCGGGGCGCCACCCGGGGTGTGGCCACGCTTGCGGTGACCAGTCTGCTGACCAATCAGGTGGCCAAGCGGATCTGGCGGCGCGAGCGGCCCAACCGCGGGATCGTGCCGCTGTCGAGGCAGACCCGCCGGTTCCCGACGTCGAACTCGCTACCCTCCGGCCACTCCGCCAGTGGTGCCGCCTTCGCGGTCGGCGTCGGGCTGGAGAACCCGCCGGTCGGCCTTGGCCTGGCGCTGCTGGCCGGGCTGGTCGGGATGTCCCGCATCGCGGTCGGAGCGCACTATCCGGGCGACGTGCTGGCCGGCTTCGGTATCGGGGCGGGTGTCGCGGTGCTGGGCGCGCGGGTGGTGCCGCCGATCGTCGAGGCGCAGGCGCCCGCCGCCGATCCGCTGCGGGTGGACACCCCGACCCGCCCGGACGGCGCGGGGGTGGCCCTGGTCGTCAACCCGGCCTCGGGCGGCGGGACCGGCGCACGGGTAATCGACGAGGTTCGCGAATCGCTGCCCCGCGCCGAGATCGTCGAGCTGTCCGGAGACGACGACGTCGTCGAGACCCTGCGCTCGGCGGCGCGGAGCGCGGAGGTGCTGGCCGTGGGCGGCGGTGACGGCACCGTTGCGGCGGCCGCTGCCGCCGCGGTCGAAGCGGGCGTTCCGCTGGCGGTCTTCCCTGCCGGCACGTTCAACCATTTCGCCAAGGACGTCGGATGCGACACCACCGCCAAGACGCTCGCCGCGATCCAGGACGGCAGCGTGGCCATGGTCGACCTGGTCTGCCTCAACGAACACCACATGGTGATCAACACCGCCAGCATCGGCGCATACCCCAAGTTCGTGCAGACCCGGGAGAAGCTCGAACACCGGGTCGGCAAGCCACTGGCCGGGATCTACGCCATGTTCCACACGCTGCGGCGCGAGAAGTCGGTGCGCATCTGCTACGACAACAAGATCCTGCAGACGTCGCTGTTCTTCCTCGGCAACTCCACATACCTGCCGACGGGTTTCGCGCCGTCGCGCCGGACCAGGATGGACGACGGGTTGATCGACGTGCGGATCCTCGAGACCGGCCGCCGCCTGAGCCGGCTGCGGATCCTGACCGCTCTGGCTATCGGCCGGCTGGAACGCAGCCCGCTCTACCACGAGCTGCGGGTACCGGAGTTCTCGTTCCGGTCCGTCGACGGGCCGACGCTGCTGGCGCTCGACGGGGAGGTCGGTACCGAGGTGACCGAGGCCAGCTTCAGCGCGCGCTATCGGCTACTGCCGGTGTTTCGTCCGATTGCGTAACCGGCCGCAGCGGCGGCACCACCAGCAGGCACAGCGCCGCATAGGCGTATCCGAGCGCCCACCCGGCGATCACGTCGGAGGGATGGTGCACGTTGAGCACCACCCTGCTCAGACCGATGAGCACGATCACGGTGACGCCCACCGCCACCGCCCAGACCCGGCCCCCCGGACGCAGCACCGGAAACACGACGGCCAGCAGAGCCAGCACCGAAACGGTGACGCCGAGCGCGTGCCCGGACGGGAAGGACGAGCCGTAAGCGGTCACCAGTGCGGTTGCCGGCCGGGGCCGGTCCACCGATGCCTTGGCGATCTCGGTGATCACGGCGCTGAGCTCCACGCTGGCGATCAGGAACAGCGCCACCCGCACGTTGCGGCGGACCAGCGCGCCGATGATGACCACCAGGGTGGCCAACCGGAACGCCGCCGGACCGAGCACGGTGCAGAAGACGTTCCACCCGGTCACCCAGCCCGGGTGGGCGGCGCCGACGCGGTGCAGCGGCTCCAGCATCGACGCATCCAGCTCGGCCTGCCACGTCCAGTGCCAGGCACAGCCCGCCCACATCAGCGTGTACACGGCGATGGCGGCCACGGCGGTGCCGATCAGCCAGCCCGTACGCGCCTTCACCAGTCCACGTCTACCAGCTGAGCTACCGTGCGTGCATGGCCGTCTTTGTCCGGAAACTTTTCCGTGTCGGCAAGCTTCCCAGCGCCCTACGCGCCGAGGTCGAGGCGGAGGGAATCCTCTACCTCGCCGAATACGTCGCGGTGACGCGGCGATTTCACGGCACCGTGCCCGGCCTGCGCTCGGCCGGCAGCATCGCGAGCTACGTCGGCGCTCTTGCGCTGACCGATCAGCGTGTGCTGGGCACGCTCTCGTCGGTCCCCAAACTGGCCGGGCGCACCATCGATGTGCGCTGGGATGCCCCGCAGACCGGGGCGGTGACGGCTGAGCTGTCGACCCACGGGTTGACCATCGACGCCGATGTGGCCAAGGTCGATCCGCGCTGCTCGGGCGAGTTGGCGCTGCGCTACAAGACCGACATTCCCGAGGGTGTCCTGGCGCGACTGCCCCGGACCTCGCTCGCCTTCGACGTGCCGCCGGAGTTCGTGTTCCGGGCGGTGGGTGTGCCCTATCACCCGTGACCGGGTCGTGGGGCGCTTCTTCGCGCGGCGACGGCACCCACAGTGGCAAGTTCAGTTCGAATAACCGCGTGTTGCCTGCCCCCGACTTGGGATGACCTGAGCGGCTGGTGTTTTCGGCTCGCGGACGCCCACGGAAGCTCCCCCGCCAACACCATGTCTTCGTCGACGGCCTCCGGTGTTGCTGGGGCGTCTCCTGGTCAGCGTCTTGAGCCGTAGTTCGACGAGTCGGCGGAGACTGCGATTGCGGAGCGGACGCCTCATACAACGTTGAGACCGGCGGCAACGGGAAGGACGAAAACCCTTCTCGTCACGACTGGCGACCCCGATCGATCTCGCGCTGGATCTGCTTCTCGGTTATCGGTCTCGTCCCGACGAACACCCCGAGACCATGCAAGACGAGGCCGATTCCCCAGCCCAGCGCGGGCCACGCCGGCCAGAAATATCCGCCGGAGCTGGCGTACCAGATCACGATCAGCACGGCGTTGACGACGATGTAGGCGGCCAGGTGTACCCAGAACCCGCGCTTCGCGTGAATTCGTCCTATCGCCCGGTGTCGTTCTTCGTCGGTCATCTCGTCTCTTTCGACCTGGTGGTCTCGACCGTCACCGAGAATACGGGCCACGAAATCAGACCGTGTTCGGTCAGGCATTCTGCACGGATGTCCGCGCTTCGGGCGGCTGCTCCGGTCCAGAAAGTCATGAGCGCGGGACCGGCACCGACTGGCTGAAGAACACGTCAATGAACGCTTGTGAGCAGCACGAACGCTGTCGGCGCAGATCCGCTCCACCCGCTGTTCGGCGTAGACTTCCGCAATGTTCGCGTGCCCGGCGAGTGGCGTCTCTTCGCGGTCGCCGCTTCGTAGGACTTGGCCGGCGGTGACAGCCGCTGGGTGCGGAACGCTTTGAGCGAAGTACCGGCCACTGGCACAGCAAAGGGCCGCCCACTGGGAGCGGCCCCTTCGGTGTGGCGCGGTTCAGCTGATCGACTCCCTGAAGTCCACACCCTGCCCCAGCACCTGGACCCAGTCAGCTATGTCGACGACCGGATAGAGCTGGAACTCGTTGTTGGTGCCGAACTTACCGGCCCCGTCCAGCAGGTCTGCCGGGTTGTCAGTCTCCACGACGGCAAACCCGCCGGTGCCATCGAGCCGTCCCACGAACTGGTGGAACGTCGAGCTCGCTGGCGGCTGCCACTTGGAAAACAGTTCCAAGCCGCGCCGGACTGACGCTTCATTGTCTGTTGCAGAGCCGGTGAGCCGGTTCGTCCAGGCCAAGACGTACTTCATTTCGTCCTCCTAAATAAGGCCGTGAACTGTCAATTCGCGTGGGAATAATCGCTGGATTCCCCACGACTCGATTCTCCTCCTGATCGGGACGATTGGTAACCCCCTGAGCGGTCGGCACGATCGTGAACAGCTCGCCCCTGACCCGGTGAGTCACCGCACCCGGGCCACCACGAAGATCCGGCGGAACGGGAAGAACGTGATCCCATCGGCCCGACGCGGATACTCTGCGTCGAGCAGTGGGATCAGCTCCGAACGGAACTGGTCCCAGGCAGCGTCGTCGAGCGCGTCCCGCACCGGCCGCAGCGCCGTGCCGGTGATCCACTCCAGCACCGGGTTCGCGCCGGTGAGCGGGTGGACGTACATGGTCTCCCAGGCGTCCACCGTGCACCCCGCATCGGTGAGGCCGCCGGCATATCCCAGCGGGGGATCCACCATGTCCTCGCCATGGAATGGATAGTCCCCCAGCGCATCTGACCACTGTGGACGCCGGGCGAGGTCACGCACCACCCGGTGCGACGGCGCGTCGAAGTTGTCCGGCACCTGGAAGGCGATCCACGATCCCGGCGCCAGTTGCGCCGCCCACCGCGACACCAGCTCACGGTGTTCGGGCACCCACTGCAGTACCGCGTTGCTGATCACGACGTCGGTGTCGGCTGCGGGCACCCAGTCCCGCACATCTCCGACATGCGCGTCGACGCCGCGCTCCCGGGCGGCGTGCACCATCTCCGGCGACGAGTCCCAGGCCTCGACGACCGCGCCGGGCCAGCGAGACGGCAGCGTCTCGGTGAGGTTTCCGGGACCGCAGCCGAGATCGACCACCCGGCGTGGGTCGTGCGCATCCACCCGTGCCAGCAGATCGACGAACGGCCTACCGCGGTGGTCGGCAAAGGCCAGGTAGGCGTCGGGACTCCACATACCGTCAGTCTGACACCGCCGAACGACGAGTTGGTCCGCGTTAGCATTCAAGTCGTGGACTCGAACAGCTCACTGGCAGAGGCGCACCTCCCGGTTCCCGACGTCCCCGGGGCTGACGCGACCGCACGTGGCCTGCCCCGCCGTGCAGACCTGACCAGGCAACAGCGGCTGATCGTGGACACCTCCGCAGTGGCCGACCTGGCATTACGGACCTCCATCGCGTCGCTGTTGGCCGCCACGATGGTTCCGACGCTGGCCGGGGCTCTGCGCAGCCCGCAGTCCCGAGTCGAGCGCGACCACCTCGACTTCTACGCCGGACTGGCGGCCGAACGGGACCCTGCTCTGTCGTTTCCCGCCCCTACCGAACCGCCCCGGGTCTCGTCACGGCCGGCGAACGCGATCGCCGAACTGGTGGCGCGCGGACACGTCCGCAACCTGCGCTTCAACAGCAGCTTCTCGGCGGTGAACCCGGCGCTGCGCGAGCAGTGCGCCTGCTACCGGCGCAACAACGTCGTGCGTGCCCAGCACTGGCGCCACGAGAACGGCCCGCGGCCGACGCTGTGCGTGATCCACGGCTTCATGGGCTCGCCCTACCTGTTCAACGGGCTGTTCTTCTCGCTGCCGTGGTTCTACCGGTCCGGTTACGACGTGCTGCTCTACACGCTGCCGTTCCACGGTCGCCGCGCCGAGAAGTACTCGCCGTTCAGTGGATACGGATATTTCGCGCACGGCTTCTCCGGCTTCGCCGAGGCGATGGCGCAGGCCGTCCACGACTTCCGTTCCCTGGTGGACTATCTCGAGTTCATCGGCGTGGATCGCATTGCGCTGACGGGCATGTCACTGGGCGGGTATACCTCGGCGCTGATCGCCAGCGTGGACGACCGGATCCAGGCTGTCATCCCCAACGTACCGGTCGTCACCCCGGAACGCACCGTCGACGAGTGGTTCCCCGCCAACAAGGTGGTCGCACTCCGCGACCGGCTCGCAGGGACGGAGCGCGAACTCGTCGATGCCGCGACGATGTACTCCTCTCCGCTCAACTACCGGCCGATACCGGCCAAGGGGCGGCGCCTGATCATCGCCGGCCTCGGCGACCGCCTGGCCCCGCCCGAGCAGGCCGAGCTGCTCTGGCGGCACTGGGACCACTGCGCTTTCCACTGGTTCCCCGGCAATCACGTGCTGCACGTGAGCCAACCGGACTATCTACGGCGGATGACCCGCTTCCTGAGCGAGTTCATGTTCGACTGACGCGGCACCCCATACCGGTGCTGACCGTCAAGTGAGGAGCCCCCTAGACGAGCGGGCGGCCGGTCCGGATGCGCCAGTCGAGATCCTTGAGCAGCACGTTGAACGGGAACTCCCGGACGAACCGTGGTGACACCTTGGTCACGCCGCGCAACACCTTCGTCAACCGATCGAAGCGACGCTGCTCCTCGGGCCCCCAGGGCAGCCGCATCTCGTCCCGGAAGCGTTGGGGCAGAAAGCCGGTGGTGATCAGCTGGGCCAGTCCCTCGGTGCGGCGGGCGATCCGTGGGGGCACCCGGTTTCCCCGCACCCGGGACACTGCGATCGGATACAGGTACTCGCGCACGGTGTCGTCGATGTGCACCTGGTCCAGCGACTCCTGCCAGTACCTGTCGAAGGCGGCCCGGTCGGCGGGCCACATCTCCTCGGGCACCTGCAGCATGGTGGCCAGCGCACGCCCCTGCGCATAGAGCCGGTCCGCCGTGGCCTCGTCGAGCTCACCGCCGAACACCCGCTGCACGTCCACGGTGCCCTTGTAGAGGCACGCGCCGACCCAGAGCTGAAGGCTCTTGTCGAACGCGTTGTACTCGACCGGGCTGTCCTCGGTGGAAAACACCTGGGCGTGCGCGCGGTTGACTGCACGGCGGAACGCGGCCTTCTGCTGCTCGGTCCCGTCGGTGGACACAGCGAGGTAGGTGAAGGTGGTGCGGGCCCGCTTGACCGGGTGTTTGTCCACCCGGCCGCTCTGTACCCGGCTCTCCAGCACGCCGTATCCGACACCGGGACGGCCGAGTTGCATGATCACGTTGGCAGGACCGGCCAGCAGCCCCAGCCCGAGCATTCCCGGTTCGGCCCTGGCGGGCCGCCACCGGCGCTTGCGCACGGGAATCCGGGATTCGGCAACCGTGGGTTCGACCTGCGGCGGGTTTGTCTCCACCGGCTCGCTGACCGTGATCGTCCACTCCTCTCCATCGCGTCGCCGACAAAGATGCGAACGCCCGTTTCCTGATATTGCTCCGAAACCGATCCAGGTGTCAAAATGCGACGATGGCTCAGATCCGCCCGTACCGCGGCGTCGGCGCCCCGGAGCGCGTTGCGCAGCGCCGACGACGGCTGCTGGAGGCCGGATTGGACCTGCTCGGCGCAGATCCGACGCCGGCCGATCTCACCGTGCGCGCCATCTGTGCGCGGTCCGGCTTGGCGGCGCGCTACTTCTACGAGAACTTCTCGGACAAGGACGCCTTCGTCGACGCGGTGTTCGACTGGGTGGTGTCCGCCATCGCCGCCACCACGCAGGCCGCAGTCGCCGCCGCACCCGCCCGCGAGCAGAGCCGGCAGGGCATGGCCAACATCGTGCGCACGATCTCCGGGGACGCCCGGGTCGGCCGACTGCTGTTCAGCGACCGGCTCGCCAACCCGGTGGTGGTGCGCAAACGTGCCGAGTCGGGTGCGCTGTTCGCGATGCTGTCCGGCCAGCATGCAGGCGCCGCGATGCAGGTCGACGACAACGAGCCGGTGAAAGCCGCCGGCCACTTCGTGGTCGGCGGGGTGGCCCAGACGTTGAGCGCCTGGCTGTCCGGAGACCTGACCTTCACACCTGCCGAGCTCTCCGCCCGGCTCGCCGCGATGATCGACAAGCTCAGCGATCCGCGGCTATACCTCGATTAGCAATTAGCCGTTCACGGGTGCGGTCACCCGCCGGTCGGCCGCCGTCCTCGGTGTCGTCGTCGCGTCGCCCTCACCGAATTTCTTTATCCAGCATGCGAACTCGATCGTGATTCCGTCGGGGTCGAGGAAATAGAACGACCGGACGTACACACCGGAGTGCACCGTCGGTGCGACCCGGGCCGGGCTCTCGTCATGGTTGAGGACCGGCCCTACCCGCACGCCCTGGCCTTGAGTCGCTGCCGATACTCGTCGAACCTCTCCGCAGGCACATGAAACGACAGATGGTTCATCGTGCTCACCGCGCTGACGATGTCACTGATGCCGGGGATCGCCTCCGGGGACGAGATGCCGGGCACCCGGTCGGGCGCATCGGCGAACCAGAAGAACGCCACACAGTCGCCGTTGCCGGCGTCGAAGAAGAAGTGCCGGCCCATCCCACCGAGTAGATCCAGGGACTTGATCAGCGGCATGCCCAGCACATTGCTGTAGAAATCGACGGTCCTGGCCATGTCCGAGCAGACCAGGGCCACATGGTTGATTCCGCCGAGGTCGAATTCGGAGTTGGTGTTGTGGGGCTTGATCATCTGTCACCTCCCGGATCCGGATCAGTAGATGTGACCCTGGTCACAGACCGAAACTGAATCTAACATCGGGTTCAGTTCCGGTTCAACGACCCGACGATGGAGGGCAACACCCGTGAGCGTGCGCCCGCGCGAGCACCTGCCCACGCAGCGCGGCAGGCAGACCCGGGCACTCGCGCAGTTCTTCCACCGCACGCTCTGCCTCCGGGAGGCTGGTCGACCATGACCCCAACACCATCGGCAACGCCAGGGGTGACCAGGGAGTTCGTCGGACTCGACTCCACCACCGCGCACCGGGCCGGTTCGGGCGGGCATCCCTGTCAAGGCCTCTACTATCGCGGCGTCGGGCGTAAGCCCCGGGTGGCGATGATCGCCGCGCACTACCAGATCGATTTCTCCGAGCACTATCTCGCCGAGTACATGGCCACCCGCGGCGTCGGGTTTCTCGGCTGGAACACCCGGTTCCGCGGCTTCGAGAGCAGCTTCCTGCTCGACCACGCGCTGGTCGACATCGGTGTCGGGGTGCGCTGGCTGCGCGACGTGCAGGGCATCGAAACCGTTCTTCTGCTGGGTAATTCGGGTGGCGGATCGCTGATGGCCGCGTATCAGGCCAACGCCGTGGAGTCGCACGTCACCCCGCTACCGGGCATGCGGCCGGCTGCCGGTCTCGCGGACCTGCAGCCCGCCGACGGCTACGTGGCCACCGCGGCGCACCCCGGGCGCCCCGACGTGCTGACCGCGTGGATGGACGGCGCCGTGGTGGACGAGAACGACCCGGTAGCAACCGATTTGGAGCTCGAACTGTTCGCCGGGGACAACGGCCCGCCCTACGACCAGGCATTCGTGCGCCGCTACCGCGCGGCGCAGGTGGCCCGCAACGAGGCCATCACCGACTGGGCGCAGGCCGAACTCGCCCGGGTGCGCGCCGCGGGCTTCACCGACCGCCCCTTCACCGTGATGCGCACCTGGGCCGATCCGAGGATGGTCGACCCCACCCTGGAGCCCACCCGGCGGCCCGCCAACATGTGTTACGCCGGGGTACCGGAGAAGGCCAATCGGTCCACCCACGGGATCGCCGCGGCGTGCACGCTGCGCAACTGGATCGGGATGTGGAGCCTGCGGCATGCACAGACCCGGGCCGAGCCGCATTTGGCCCGCATCACGTGTCCCGCGCTGGTCATCAACGCCGAGCAGGACACCGGCGTCTTCCCGTCCGACGCGCAACGCATCCACGACGCGCTGGCCAGTGCCGACAAGTCCCAGTGCTCGATCGACACCGACCACTACTTCACCACACCCGGGGCCCGCACCGAGAAGGCCGATACCATCGCCAAGTGGATCGCCCGGCGCTGGTGAGAGTTCTCGCCCACTTCACCCCGGGTGCCAAGGTCACGGAATTCCTTTCGCCACATATCGATTGGCTGGACATCCGGTACTGCACCGAGAACGACGACGCGACGTTCTACCGGGAGCTTCCCGAGGCCGAGGTGATCTGGCACGTGCTGCGGCCGATCACCGGCGACGACCTCACCGCGGCCACCCGGCTGCGGCTGGTGCACAAGCTCGGGGCCGGGGTGAACACCATCGACGTCGACACCGCGACCGCCCGCGGTATCGCGGTGGCCAACATGCCCGGTGCGAACGCGCCGTCGGTGGCCGAGGGGACCGTGCTGCTGATGCTCGCCGCACTGCGCCGGCTGCCGCACCTCGACCGGGTCACCCGTGCGGGTGCCGGCTGGCCGTCCGACCCGACGCTGGGCGAGACGGTCCGCGACATCGGTGGCTGCACCGTCGGTTTGATCGGTTACGGCAACATCGCCAAACGGGTCGAACGAATCGTGGTCGCGATGGGCACGCCACCCGAGCGAGTCGTGCACACCAGCACCGCCGACGACGGCGACCCCCGCTGGCGCACGCTGCCCGACCTGCTGGCCGCGTGCGACATCGTGTCGCTGCACCTGCCGCTCACCGCTGCCAGCACCGGGATGCTGAGCCGCGACGCCCTGGCCGCGATGAAACCCGGCGCGGTGCTGGTGAACACCTCGCGCGGCCCGATCGTCGACGAGGCCGCACTGGTCGACGCGTTGCGCTCCGGGCACCTGGCGGCCGCCGGACTGGACGTCTTCGCGGTCGAGCCGGTACCGGCGGACAACCCTTTGTTACACCTCGACAACGTGGTGCTCACCCCGCACGTCACCTGGTACACCGCCGATACCATGCGGCGCTATCTGGAGGTCGCGGTGGACAACTGCGAGCGGCTGCGGGACGGGCGGGACCTGGCCAACGTGGTGAACCGGACGCGGGAGTAATGTCGGCCCCAACCAACCGGTTAGCCAGCCCGACGGAGGGGTGCAGCGATGCCCATCGCGATCACTGAAGAGCACAACCACCTGGCCGATTCGGTGCGATCCCTGGTCGCGCGCGTCGCGCCGTCGGAGGTCCTGCACGAGGCACTGGAGAACCCGGTCCCCAACCCGCCGCCGTACTGGAGGGCCGCCGCCGATCAGGGCCTACCGGGCGTGCACCTGGCCGAGTCCGTCGGGGGGCAGGGCTTCGGCATCCTCGAGTTGGCCATCGTGCTGGCCGAGTTCGGTTACGGCGCGGTCCCCGGCCCGTTCGTCCCGTCGGCCATCGCCAGCGCACTGATCTCGGCCGACGACCCCGATGCCGCCGTGCTCGGCGGGCTGGCCTCCGGTGAGGTCATCGCCGCGTACGCGATCGACTCGGGGCTGACCGCGACCCGCCACGGCGACGTGCTGATCATCCGCGGAGAGGTCCGCGCGGTGCCCGCCGCGGCGCAGGCGTCGATCCTGGTGCTTCCGGTCGCCATCGAGTCGGGCGAGGAGTGGGTGATCCTCGACGCCGACACGCTGGAGATCGAGCCGGTGGCCAGCGTGGACCCGTTGCGCCCGGTGGCCCACGTGCGGGCCAACGCCGTCGAGGTCGGTGACGACCGCGTGCTGGGCAACCTCAGCCGCGGCCTGGCCAGGGCCCTGATGTCCACGCTGCTGTCCGCCGAGGCGATCGGGGTGGCGCGCTGGGCCACCGACACCGCGGCGGCCTACGCCAAGATCCGCGAGCAGTTCGGCCGCCCGATCGGCCAGTTCCAGGCCATCAAGCACAAGTGCGCGGGCATGATCGCCGAGACCGAGCGTGCCACCGCCGCGGTCTGGGACGCGGCCCGCGCGATCGACGAGGAGCGTGCGGGCACGGTGGGCGAGTCGGCGTTCGAGTTCGCCGCGGCGGTGGCCGCCACGCTGGCGCCCGCCGCGGCGCAGCACTGCACCCAGGACTGCATCCAGGTGCACGGCGGCATCGGGTTCACCTGGGAGCACGACACCAACGTGTACTACCGGCGCGCGCTGATGCTGGTGGCGTGCTTCGGCAGGGCCGCCGACTACCCGCAGCACGTGGTCGACATCGCCACCACCAGGGGGATGCGCACGCTCGACATCGACCTGGACCCCGAGACCGAGCAGCTGCGCTCCGAGATCCGCGCCGAAGTGGCTGCGCTGAAAGCGATTCCGCGCGAGGAGCGCAACGCCGCGATCGCCGAGGGCGGTTGGGTGCAGCCGCACCTGCCGGCGCCGTGGGGGCGGGCGGCCAACCCAGTCGAGCAGATCCTCATCGCCCAGGAGTTCGCCGGCGGGAAGGTGCGCCGCCCGGCCATGGGCATCGCCGCCTGGATCATCCCGTCGATCGTCGCATTCGGCACCGACGAGCAGAAGGAACGCTTCCTGCCACCGACCTTCCGTGGCGAGATGATCTGGTGCCAGCTGTTCTCCGAGCCCGGGGCGGGCTCCGACCTGGCCAGCCTGTCCACCAAGGCCACCAAGGTCGACGGCGGCTGGCGGATCACCGGGCAGAAGATCTGGACCACCGGTGCCCAGTACTCCGAATGGGGCGCGCTGCTGGCGAGAACGGACCCGAACGCTCCGAAACACAATGGCATCACCTACTTCCTGCTCGACATGCGCAGCCAGGGCGTCGAGGTCAAGCCGCTGCGCGAACTGACCGGCAACACGATGTTCAACACGGTGTTCATCGACGACGTGTTCGTGCCCGACGAGATGGTGCTCGGTGAGGTCAACCGGGGCTGGGAGGTCAGCCGCAACACGCTGACCAACGAGCGGGTGTCCATCGGCAGCAGCGAGCCGCCGTTCCTGCCCAGTCTGGACAAGTTCGTCGACTTCCTGGCCGAGGGCCACTTCGACCAGATCGAGCAGAACCATGCCGGGGTGTTGATCGCCGAGGGCCATGCCGCCAAGGTGCTCAACATGCGCTCCACGCTGCTGACGCTGGCCGGCGGGGATCCGATGCCGGCCGCGGCGATCTCCAAGCTGCTGTCGATGCGCACCGGGCAGGGCTATGCGGAGTTCGCGGTCGCTTCGTTCGGCACCGACGCCGTCATCGGCGATCCGGAGCAGGCCACCGGCCGGTGGGCGGAGTACCTGCTGGCCAGCCGGGCCACCACGATCTACGGCGGCACCTCCGAAGTGCAGCTGAACATCATCGCCGAGCGTCTGCTCGGGCTGCCCCGCGATCCGTAGAATGGGGTTCACCGGCGGCGATACCGGGAACCCAGAACTGATGACCGACGACCGAACCTACGCCGAGAAGCGGTTCAGCAGACCGCCCGACCTGCGGGCGGCGCTCCTCTACACCCTCACCGTCGTCGCGCTGGCCGCGGTGGCGTTCGCGTTCTATGCCTTCGGGCCGCGGGATTCGGTGTACGCGGCCGCGCTGGTGCCGACGTTCCTGCTCGTCGGCGGCGTCGGCGCGTTCATCCGCACCTACCGCGAGTGGAAGGCCGAGCGCGGCTGGGTTGCCTGGCAGGGTGCCGGCTGGTTCCTGCTGCTGCTGATGCTGGTGACGCTGTCGGTTCCGGGATCGGCCGTAATGTCGGGGTAGCCCAGGGCTGGGCTCGGTCAGTCGATCTTCATCTCCCGCAGTTCACGTTTCAGGACCTTGCCGGTGGGGTTGCGCGGCAGCTCGTCGAGGAAGATCACCTCGCGCGGCACTTTGTAGCGGGCCAGGTTCTCCTTCACGTAGGTCTTGATGGCCTCTTCGTCGATCGTGGCGCCCTCGGCCTTGACCACGAAGCACCGCAACCGCGCGCCCCAGTCCTCGTCCTCCACACCGAGCGCAGTGGCCTCGACGACCTCGGGATGCCCGCTGACGAGGTCCTCGACCTCGGCCGGGAAGACGTTCTCCCCACCGGAGACGATCATCTCGTCGTCGCGGCCGCTGACATAGAGCAGGCCGTTGTCGTCGAAGTAGCCGACGTCACCCGAGGACAGCAACCCGTCGATGATCTGCTTACCGCCGCCACCGGTGTAACCCTCGAACGGGAAGAAGTTGCCGACGAAGATCCGGCCGACATCGCCGCGCGGCACGTCGTTGCCGTTGTCGTCGAGGATCCGCACCTTCATGCCCTTGACGACCGGCCCGACCGTCGCCGGGTTGATCGAAAGATGCTGGGGCCCAGCGATGGTCGCGAAGGCAACCTCGGTGGACCCGTACAGGTTGTAGATGACCGGGCCGAGCTCCCTCATGGCCCTGGTGGCCAGTTCGGCGCCCAGTTGCGACCCCGACACGAACACGATGCGCAGCGACGACAGATCCGGCTTCGGGGTGGTCTTGTCCAGCTCGTCGAGCATCCGGGACAACATCACCGGCACCACCACGATCGCGGTGGCCCTGTGCTTCTCGATGTCGGCGAGCACGGTGGCCGGCTTGAACCGCCGGCGCAGCACCAACGTCGAGCCGAGCATCATCGCGATCGTGGCGTGCAGGAAACCCAGCGCGTGGAACATCGGCGCGGGCAGCGAGGTCACCTCGTTGGCCTTGAACGGTACCGAGGACAGCACACCCCCGATCGGGGCCAGCGAGGGCGGGGCGCTGCGGTTGGCGCCCTTGGGGGTACCGGTCGTCCCGCTGGTCAGGATGATGATCGACGAGTGCTTGCCCGCCCTGGGCGGAGGCGTTGCGTTGGTGCGGGCGATCAGCTGCTCGAGGGTTTCGTCGGTGCTGCCTGACGCTTCTTCGCCGTCGGCGACAGCCGACAATTCGGCACGGTCGGGGTTGATGCCCAGTGCCCGCAACTTCCCGAGTTCCGGGTCGGCCTGCGTGACGGCGACGGTGTACTCGTCGTCGTAGATGATGATCTTGGCGCCCTCCCGCTCGGAGACCTCCTTGATCTGCGGGCTGGAGAACTCGCTGTTGAGCAGGATGATGCGGGCCCCGACCTTGGCGGCGCCGAAGATCGCGACCAGGAACCACCGGTGGTTGCGGGCCAGCACGGCCACCCCGTCACCGCCCTTGACTCCCTTGGCCAGCAGACCGTTGGCGGTGGCGTTGGCGGCGTCGTCGAGCTGCTTGAAGGTCATCTCGCCGTCGTCGTCGATGACCGCGAGGAAGTCGGGGTACCGCCGGGCGTTGAGCGCCGAGATCATCCCGATCTCGCCCCACCGGCGCATATCGGCGACGAACGCGGCGATGTCCTGTGGCGGCTCCAACTTGAGCGCACCTGCCTCGAACATCTTGCGGGCGTAGTGCAGCTCGGCTGAACCACGCTCCCAGTACTTTCCGGCGGCCTTACCCAAGGTCTGCTGCGCCTTCGTGACCGCCAACAACGGAAGTTCGGTGAGCTTGGACATGGGCCAACAATATGTGACGTGGCTCTCACTTCTGCGAAGAACCTACGATGAGGACATGGCCGCTCCCGACCATCTGGAGATCGGCGGACAGCAGGTGCGCATCACCAACCCGGACAAGGTGGTGTTCGGTGACATCGGCCTGACCAAGCTGGATCTGATGCGGTACTACGCCGCGGTGGCCGACGGAGCACTGCGCGGGGTCGCCGACCGGCCGATGATCCTGAAACGCTTCGTCAAGGGCATCGGGCAGGAGGCGATCTTCCAGAAGCGGGCGCCGGACAAGCGCCCGGATTTCGTGACGGTCGCCGAGCTGAAGTACGCGTCGGGCACCTCGGCGAAAGAAGCGGTGCTGCACGATGCGGCGGGCCTGATCTGGGCGGTGAACCTGGGGTGTGTGGACCTCAATCCGCACCCGGTGCGCGCCGACGATCTCGACCACCCCGACGAGCTTCGCGTCGATCTGGATCCCATGCCCGGCGTCGGCTGGCGCCAGATCCTCGACGTCGCCCTCGTCGCGCGCGAGGTGCTCGAGGACCACGGGCTGGTGGCCTGGCCGAAGACCTCCGGGTCGCGGGGCTTCCACATCTACGCCCGCATACACCGGCGCTGGCCGTTTCGGTCGGTCCGGACGGCGGCCGAGGCGGTGGCACGCGAGGTCGAGCGCAGGGCGCCGGAGTCGGCCACCGCGAGGTGGTGGAAGGAGGAGCGCCACGGCGTCTTCGTCGACTTCAACCAGAACGCCAAGGACCGCACCGTGGCGTCGGCGTACTCGGTGCGCGCCACGCCCGACGCGAGGGTCTCCACACCGCTGTTCTGGGCTGAGGTCGCCGGCTGCCGGCCCGAGGAGTTCACCGTCGCGACCGTTCCACGACGGGTCGAGGAGGTCGGCGACCCGTGGGAGGGCATCGACGACACCCCGGGTGACCTCGATTCGCTGCTCGCCCTCGCCGACCGGCTCGGCCCTGCGGAGAAGGCGCCCAGGGGCGCGCGCCGCCCCGCCGACGGCCGCACTGGCACCCGGATTTCGGCGATGCCGCTGATCGAGATCGCGCGCACCAAGACCAGGGACGAGGCGATGGCCGCACTGCGGCAATGGCAGGACAGTCATCCGGGAGCGGCCGAAAAGCTGCAGCCCGCAGATATTCTGGTGGACGGGATGCGCGGACCGAGTTCGATCTGGTACCGGATCAGAATCAATCTCCAGCACGTCGCCGAGGAGGAGCGCCCGCCCCAGGAGCCACTGCTGGCCGACTACAACCCGTGGGAGAACTACACAGGTTCGCAGCGGTGGCGCCGGGACTGACCGGCCCACAGGACCGCGCACCAAGTTACCGACAAGTTTGCTGGACGCACCGAAAACACTTCTTAGCGAAGTATTAGTAGTTACTCCCCACGGCCTTAACTTGCCTCACTACCTTGGCACTTGTCAGGCACTGAGGCGGGCCGGGTCAGAACGGAATCGAGGGAGGGCGGCAATGTACGGCAATCCGACGATCGAATGCGGCGGCGCAGGCATCCACGCACACTGCCGCCAACTCGCCACCGTGGTGACGATCAGCGGCCGGCTCGACAGTGACAATGCCGAGCGTGCCCGTCAATACACCGAACGCTTCATCCTCGCCGAGAAGCCCTTCATCCTCGATCTGAGTGGAGTCACGTCCTTCGGCGCCGACGCCGTCTCGCTGCTGTTCGCCGTCGACGATGTCTGCGCCTCCGCGGGTGTGGAGTGGTCGCTGATCGCGAGCCGCGCAGTCGAGCAGACACTGCGCGACTGTGGCATCGAGTTCGCCGGGGCAGGCTCGATCCCCGAGGCGCTCAACCACTTCGCCGACGCGATGGTCGCCCGGCGCCAACTGCTTCCCCTGCTGACCAAGACCGCGTAAAAGGATCACTGTGTTACTCGATGTCCGGTGGCTCCGGTTCCTCCTTCAACGTCGTCACAAGTCCCATCCCGAGCGCCTCGCGCTGACTGCACACTGATCTCCGGCGCACTGGCTAGGGTGCTCGTATGGGCACTGCAGCCGATGCCGACCGGGTAGTCGACGCCGCCAACCGGGTGGTGGCGGATCACGATCCGCACTCGGTCCCGATTCCCGAGTTCCTCGGAGCCTGCTTCGACGCGGGATTGTCCTGGGTTCACTTTCCCGAGGGCTTCGGTGGGCTGGGAGTCTCACGTGGACTGCAGGCGGTCGCGGACCGAATCCTGCAGGGCGCCGGCGGTCCGGTCCCGTTGGCGCTCAACCCGATGGGCTACGGCATGGCCGCGCCGACCGTGCGCGAGCACGCCCAGTCAGACGAGGTCCGCCGACAGCTGCTGCGGCCGCTGGCGACCACCGAGGACATCTGGTGTCAGCTGTTCTCGGAGCCCGGCGCCGGATCCGACCTCGCCGGCCTTTCCACGTCGGCGGTCCGCGACGGCGAGAGCTGGGTGGTCAATGGACAGAAGGTGTGGACCAGTCTGGCGCACCGCGCGAAATGGGGACTGCTGCTGGCCCGCACCGACCCCGACCTCCCCAAACACAAGGGGCTGACCTACTTCGTGCTCGACATGCACGCCCCCGGCGTGCAGACCCGGCCGCTGCGCCAACTGACCGGGCACGCGGAGTTCAACGAGGTCTACATGACCGACGCCCGGATCCCCGACACCTTCCGCCTCGGCGGGGTTGGCGACGGCTGGCGGGTGGCGATGACGACGCTGATGAACGAACGCAGCGCGTTGGGCGCCAGTGGCAGCCGTCGCGGCGCGGGCACCATCGCCGATGCGGTCACGCTCTGGTCGTCGCGTCCCGATCTGCACACCCCCGTGCTGCGCGACCGGCTCACCACTTTGTGGCTGCGCGCCGAGGCGCAGCGGCTGACCTCCGAGCGTTCCAGGGCCTCGGCGACGGTCGGCGGGCCCGGTCCGGAGGGATCGATCGGCAAACTCGTCGGGGCCGAACTCAACCAGCACGTCTACGAGTTCTGCATGGACCTACTCGGCCCGGAGGGCGTTCTCTACGACGGCTACGGCACACGCAAGGGTGGGGACGCCGCCAAGGACTGGCGCGGGTCGATCCAGCAGCGGTTCCTGCGCAGTCGTGCCAACACCATCGAGGGCGGAACATCGGAAGTGATGCGCAACATCCTCGGAGAGCGGGTACTCGGGCTGCCGGGTGATCTTCGAGCGGACGCCGGGATGCCTTGGAAGGAGATCCCCCGTGGCTGAGAAGCTTGCGGATCAGCCCGACAGCAATGCTGAGAAGCTTGCGGATCAGCCCGACAGCAATGCTGAGAAGCTTGCGGATCAGCCCGACAGCAACGCTGAGAAGCTTGCGGATCAGCCCACCGGCGGCGCTGAGTTCGTCTTCAGCGACGAACAGAACCAGTTGCGCACCGCGGTGCGCGCGTTCTGTACCGAACACATCGACGAGGGTGCCGTGCGGGCCTGGATGGAATCCGACCCTCCGTTCGACCCGAAGGTGTGGGCCCGGCTGGGCACGGAACTCGGTGTACTGGGCCTGTCGGTGCCCGAGGTCCGGGGCGGCGCCGGCGGCAGCCTCGTCGATCAGGCCGTGGCCGTCGAGGTACTGGGTGCGGCGGTGGCGTGTGGACCGCTGTTCGGCACCGTGTACCTGGCGATCCCGGCGTTGGTCGCGGCGAGACGGGGCGACGACCTACTGACACCCTTGGTCGACGGCGAGGCCACCGCCGCCTTCGCCGTTCCCGACCGCGCCGGCGCATTCGATCCCGCGACCGTGTCGGTGCGGGCCGCGCCGACCGAAAACGGTTGGGCCCTGACAGGAACTGTCGAACGGGTCGTCGACGCCGGGGCCGCCGATGTGCTGCTGGTCGCCGCAAACGGGCCGGATGGTGTCGGGCTGTACGCGGTCGACGCCGACGGACCGGGAGTCCAGCGCATCCCGCTGAGCACCCTGGATCTCACCCGGCGACAGGCCACGATCGGGCTGTTCGATGCACCGGCACGGCTGATCGCGGATCCCGACGAGGCCGCCCGGGTCATCGAGCACGCGCTGCGCGTCGGCTCGGCGCTGTTGGCCGTCGAGCAGGTCGGCGCCGCCCAGCATCTGCTCGACATATCGGTCGACTACGCCCGAAGCCGTCTGCAGTTCGGCAGGCCGATCGGCTCGTTCCAGGCCGTCAAGCACCGCCTCGCCGACGACCTCGTCGCCGTCGAGCACGCAAAATCGACTGCTTACCATGCGATCTGGTCCCTCACCGATGGAACCGACGACCCTGCCCTCGCCGTGAGCATCGCCCAGGCGACCTGCTCCTCGGCGTTCACCAAGGTGGCTACCGACACCATCCAGGTGCACGGCGGTATCGGCTTCACCTGGGAACACCAGGCACACCTCTACTACAAGCGGGCCTACACCGACGCGGCGCTGCTGGGCAGCGCCGAACAGCACCGCGCCCGGGTGGCCGAGTTGGTGCTGGACTGTGCGCGGGAGAAGAACGCGCCCCGGGTCGCCACCGGAATGCCCACCTGACAGGAGAGGACGTGAGCTCCAGTGAAGCAACGTATCTCGCGCGGTCTCGGTACCGCTTTGGACGCGGTCGGAGTGATCTGCGCGACGCCACTATCCGCTCGGCGCGTCTGACCTGACCGTGAAGCCCTTGGATCGTTTCTTCGAGATCTCGGCGCGCGGCTCCACGATCGGCGCCGAGATCCGCGGCGGCGTGGTCACGTTCATCGCGATGGCCTACATCGTGGTGCTCAACCCGATCATCCTGTCCGGCGCGGCCGATGTCACCGGCGAAACCCTGGACTTCGCGCAGGTGTCGGCGACGACGTCGTTGGCCGCCGGTGCGATGACGATCCTGTTCGGTGTCGTCGCCCGACTGCCGTTCGCGTTCGCCGCGGGCCTGGGCATCAACTCGTTCCTGGCCACCACCGTGGTCGGGTCGCTGACGTGGGCCGAGGCGATGGGCCTGGTGGTGATCAACGGGCTGATCATCGTCACCCTCGCGGCCACCGGTCTGCGCCGGTTGGTGTTCGACGCGGTGCCGATACAGCTCAAGCTGGCGATCACCGCGGGCATCGGCATGTTCATCCTGTTCATCGGGCTGGTCGACGCCGGGTTCATCGGGTCGACCGGCGTCGGCTCTCCGCCGGTCGGCCTGGGCCGCGACGGGCTCGGCTCGATCGACACCGTCCCCACCGTCGTCTTCGTGATCACCCTGCTGTTGACCGGTGTCCTGGTGGCGCGCCGGGTGCGTGGCGGCATCCTCATCGGCCTGGTGACCGGGACGGTCATCGCCGGGGTCATCGAGGCGGTGTGGAAGCTCGGTCCGGCCGCGGAACGACCGGGCGGCTGGGGCCTGTCGGTGCCCACGCTGTCCGGATCGCCGTTCGCGCTGCCCGACCTGTCGCTGGTCGGCGCGGTCAGCCTGGACAGCTTCGGTCGCATCGGTGTGCTTTCCGCGGTGATGCTGGTGTTCACACTGGTTTTCGCGAACTTCTTCGATGCCATGGGCACGCTGACCGGACTGTCACGGGAGGCCGGCCTCTGCGACGATCAGGGCAACTTTCCGCGGCTGCGGTCCGCCCTCGTCGTCGAGGGCGTGGGCGCGGTGGTGGGCGGCGCGACCTCGTCGTCGTCGAACACCGTGTTCATCGAGTCCGGCGCCGGCATCGAGGAGGGTGCCCGGACCGGCCTGGCCAACCTGGTGACCGGTGCGCTATTCCTGGCCGCGATGTTCGTCACCCCGTTGGCGTCGGTCGTGCCGACCGAGGTGGCGGCGGCCGCACTGGTGGTGGTCGGTGCGATGATGACGGCACACCTGCGCCACATCGACCTGTCCGAGTTCTCGGTGGCGCTGCCGGTGGTGCTCACGGTCGCGGTGATGCCGTTCAGCTACTCGATCGCCAACGGCATCGGCGTCGGCTTCATCGCATGGGTCGTCTTGCGCACCGCAGCAGGAAGATTCCGCGAGATCAGCCCGCTGCTGTGGGTGGTCGCCGCCGGCTTCGCGGTCTATTTCGCCCGGGCACCACTGGAATCAATCATCGGTTGAGCCGAGTTGGCGGCTTTGAGGGTCTCCGCGGCGACCTGCAGCCCCTCCAGTGGGCCGAAGGCAACGTCCTCATGCTCGATGTTGACCCACATCCCTGGGTCCACGCCCTCGAGCGCCCGTAGGAAGCGGGTCCAGAAATCGACGTCGTGGCCGCGGCCGACCGCGACGAAATCCCACGCCGAATCCTCGGGCCACTTGTTCACCACGTGCCGGCCGCCGAGCCCGGTCGGGTTCTGGTCCAACGGGATTCGAGTGAACCTCTCGTCGAGGACGCCGTAGATACGGCAGTTGTCGTTGATCCGGGTGTCCTTGGCCGCCGCGTGGAAGACCAGCGGTCCCAGCCACTCGATCGCCGCCACCGGGTCGATACCCTGCCAGAACAGGTGCGACGGGTCCATCTCGGCACCGACGTGGGTGGCGCCGATCCGGTCGACCAGGCGCTTGAGGGTCGGCGGGTTGAACACCAGGTTCTGCGGATGCATCTCGATCGCGACCTTCACGTTGTTCTCGCGGGCGAGGGTGTCGATCTCGGCCCAGAACGGCAACGCAACCTCATCCCACTGATAGTCCAGCGAGTCGAGATAGCCTGAGTCCCAGGTGTTGACGTGCCATGCCGGCCACTGGCCGCCCGGATGTGCCTCCGGTAGGCCCGACATCGTCACCACGCGGTCTACGCCGAGCAGGCCGGCCACGCGGATCGCCTTGCGCAGATCCTCGGCATCCTCGGGACCGACGTCGGGATCGGGGTGCAACGGATTGCCGTTGCAGTTCAGCCCGGCGATCGACACTCCGGTGCCGTCGAAGACCGACAGGTACCCATGCGGCGACACGGCTCCCGACAGCAGGTCGTCGACCGGTAGATGCGGAGTGGGCAGGAATCCGCCCGCATTGATCTCTGCTCCGGTCAGGCCCAGCGACGCGATGATCTCCAGGGCCTCACGTAGTGGCTTGTCGTGCAGGATCGCGGTGTACACACCGAGTTTCACGGCATGCCTCCTCTCAAATCGGCGCCGAAATGGCATTCCGGCAGGACTCTTCTCGACATTTCGCTGCCGGAATGCCATTTCGGCGGGGGGTGGGGGTTAGCGGTACTTGTTGACGTAGTCGGTCATCGTGGCCAGTTGGTAGCGCGACACCTCGTGGGCGTTCTCGTCTTCGGCGAACACCGAGGACACCATCACGGTGTCGTCACGGTCGTAGAAGCCGATGCCCGCCAGCCCGCCGAAGAACTCGTCCCAGTCGATGTCCCCGTCACCGATCTTGAGGTGCTGGTGCACCCGCGCCGCGTTGCCGGGCGGATTGGTGATGTAGCGCAAGCCGTGCGAGGCGTGGTGGTCCATCGTGTCGGCCACGTGCACCAACCGCAGCTTGTCGCCTGCCGTGGCGATGATCTCGGCCATGTTGGCACCCATGTGGTAGGTGTGGCAGGCGACGTACACCATGCCGATGTTGGGTGAGTTCACCCCCCGGATGATGCGCAACGCCTCCAAACCGTCCTCGACGAAGTCGTCCGGGTGCGGATCGATGCGAACGTCGATGCCCTCCCGCTCGAAGATGGGAACCAGTTCCTCCATCGACCGGAAGAACGCCCGCTCGGACTCCTCGGGCTTCTCCGGCCGACCGGAGAACTCGGTGTTGATCACGTTGACCCCCAGATCCACGGTGATCTCGATGACCCGCTTCCAATTACGCACGGCGGCTTCGCGGGCATCCTCGTCCGGGCCCGACCACCGCAGCACCGGCAACACCGACGCAATCCCCACCCCGGCGTCGGCACATGCCTTGGCGAACTTGGCCACCAACGCGTCATCGGCACGCGGATGGTTGAAGAACGGAATGAAATCCCGATGCGGCGTCAACTGCAGATACTCATAGCCCAGCTCCGCAACCACCCGCGGAAACTCCAGCAACCCGTAGTCGTGATGAAACGGCGTCGGATCCAGTGCGATCTTCATGTTTCACGCCCCTTCGATGGAGTCACGGGCGACCATCGACACAGCGGCCGGGGCACCGCTGCGCAGTGACTGCACACCGGCTTCGCACACCGCGGCTGCGGCGTACCCGTCCCAGGCCCCCGGGCCGGCGATGAATGTTCCGGTGGCCGGGTCTGCCAGGCCGGCCCGGACCGCATCGACCCAGGTCTGCACCTCGGTGTTGAAGGCCTGCCCGAACCGTTCTTTGAAGCTCGGGGTGATCGCACCACCCCAGCGGCCGGGCGCCGACTTGCGCACCAGGCCCACGTCGAGGCCGATCATGGCGCTGCCGAGTTCGCCGACGACCTCGGTGCGCACCTCGTAGGCCACGCCGGTGGTGACGAACAGTTCGACGTCCACGTGCCTGCCGCCGGCGGTCCGCAGGATCGCGATCTGCGGGTCCGCCAGACCCTCCGGCGCCGCCGGATTCGCTGCCGGGGTCAGGATCTGGATGCTGACGATCTCTTCGCCGAGCAGGAAGCGGGTGACGTCGACTTCGTGCACCAGGGAGTCGCGTACCACCATCTCGCTACCGAACCCATGAGGGACGGCGGGATTGCGGTGCGCACAGTGCATCACCAGTGGTGCGCCGAGTTCGCCGCCGTCCAGCAGCGCCTTCAGCTGAGCGTATTCAGGGTCGAACCGGCGCATGAACCCGACCTGGATGAGCTTGACACCCAATTCTGCTTCCCGCCTGACGATCTCCAGTGAGGTCTCTACGTCGGTCGTCAACGGCTTCTCACAGAGGACGGGCTTGCGGTTCTCCAGGCAGGCCAATAGTTGCTTCTCGTGGGTCGACCCGGGCGTGGCCAGCACCACCGCGTCGACATCGGGATCGGCGATCGCGTCGAGTGGATCGGCGACGGCCCGGCAACCGGGGAGACCGGCGGCGACCTGCTCGGCCTTGTCGGTGACATAGTCGTTGACCACCGCCACCCGCGCACCGGTGATCCGGCTGGTGATCCGATCGACGTGTTGAGCACCGATCAGGCCCACTCCGAGGACCGCGATCCGCAATTCGTTTTCTGACATGGTTCTTGTCCTTTTCGTAGATCTAGCCGAAGGTGACCGCGGGCACGCCGCAGGAGCCGAGATAGCTGCGGGTGCGCTTGGCGATCGGTAGGGGTGCGTCCGTCTCGCACGGGTACATGTCCTGCTCGACGATCGCGAAGACGTCGATGTCCAGCCGCTCGATCTCGGCCAGAAGCGTCGGCATGTCCGGGATGCCCAGCGGCGGTTCGGTCATCGCACCGAGCCGGACCGCCTCTCCGAACGGCAGGTCCTCGGCCTCGACCTTGGCGCGCACGTCGGGGTCGACCTGCTTGAGATGGAGGTAGCCGATGCGTTCGGGCGCGCGCCGGATGATCGCGATGTTGTCGCCACCGCAGTAGGAGATGTGGCCGGTGTCCAGACACAGGTTCACATGGCGGCTGTCGGTGCCGTCTAGGAAGCGGTACACGTTGTCCTCGGTGTCCACGTGCGAATCGGCGTGCGGATGGTATTGCGCACGCACACCGTAGGTTTCGAACATCGCCTTGCCGAGGTCGTTCATGCCCTGGGTCTTCTTGCGCCACTGGTCCTCGGTCAGGTTGCGGTCCTCGAGCACCGCACCGGTGGCCGGGTCCCGCCACATCTCCGGGATCACGACGACGTGCTTGCCGCCGACCGCAGCGGTGAGCCGGGCGACGTCCTCGACCTGCTTCCACACCGCGTTCCAGGAATCATCCTGGTGCAGGTGCTCGAAAACCGTCCCGGCGGAGAGTTTCAGGCCACGCTGGGCGAGCTCGTCGGACAGCTCATGCGGATCGGTCGGCAGATATCCGTAGGGGCCCAGCTCGATCCACCGGTATCCGGCGGCCGCCACCTCGTCGAGGAACCGGGTGCAGGGTGTCTGTTTCGGATCGTCGGGGAACCACACGCCCCAGGAATCCGGTGCGGAGCCCACCAGGATCTTCGAATCGGCGCTCATGCTGCGGTCCTTTCACGTGCCGCGGTACCGAGGGCTTCGAGATGTTCCTCGAGCTCTTCGAGAGAGGTGCCCTTGGTCTCGGGGACCAGGCGGAGGACGAAGAGGAACGACGCCATGTTGACGACGACGAACAGTGCGAACGTACCGGTCGACCCGAGCGCGTTGTTCAACAGCGGGAACAGGAACGAGATGACAGCGTTGGTGCACCACAGGATGAAAACGGCTACGCCCATGGCGAATCCACGTATCGACAGTGGGAAGATCTCGGAGAGGAGCAGCCAAACACAGGTGCCGATGAACATCTGCACGAATCCTACGAACAGCACCATGCACGCCAGGATCACGTAGCTGCGGGTGGTGGACGCGGGCAGCAGGAACGTCGCGGCCAGCGCGGCCTGTGACGCGGCCACACCGGCGAATCCGATCAGCAGCATGGTGCGACGCCCGATGTAGCCGAGCAGGATGATGCCGATGATCGTGGTGACCACCGACGTGACGCCGACCGCGATCGTGGCGACCAGGGCTGCGCTGACGTCCAACCCGCTCTGTTCCAGGATCGTCGGCGCGTAGTAGTTCACCGTGTTGATTCCGGTGGCCTGCTGCACGATAGCCAGGCCGCAGCCGATCAGCACGATACGCCTGATCCACGGCACATCGCGGATCACCGAAAACGGCGTCGTCGTCGTCTTGAGCATGTGGCTCGTGTGTTCGACGACCATCGCGTACTCCACCTCAGCCTCACGCGGTGTCCTGCTCAGCGCCAACACGTTTCGGGCCTCGGGCAGCCGGCCTTTGAGGGCATACCAGCGTGGCGAGTCAGGCAGGATCAGCATGCCGACGAGCAGAGCGACCGCCGGGATGGCCGCGACGGCGAGCATCGTGCGCCATACGTGCGGATCATGGATCAGCCGGTCGAGCAGGGCATTGGTCGCGAACGCGAGCATCTGGCCCGTCACGATCATCAATTCGTTGATGGTGACCATGCGACCGCGCCGGTCGGCGGGCGCCATCTCGGCCAGGTAGAGCGGGCAGGTGACGGCGGCCGCCCCGACACCGAGGCCGAGCACGATGCGGGCGGCGACCATGATCTGGACGTTCGGCGCAACCGCGCAGCCCAGTGCGCCGACCAGGAACAGGCCCGCGCACACCAGCAGCGTGCGCTTGCGGCCGATGCGGTCGGCGACCCGTCCGCCGAACAGCGCGCCGAAGGCGGCGCCGGGGAACAGCAGCGAGCTGACGACGGTGGCTTCGCCGAAGGCCGACAGATTCAGATCGTCCTTCATATACAGCAGGGCGCCCGAGATCACGCCCGTGTCGTAGCCGAACAGCAGGCCGCCGAGGGTGGCGATGATGGTCAGCCTGGTCAGAAAATGGCCCGTATGGGTGGGCGGTGATGCAACGGACATCGAGAACCTCGTTTCGTGCTAACGCGCGTTAGTAACGCGCGTAAGTACTACTATGGAGGCCGACCCCGACTGTGTCAACCGTCACTTTCCCGAAGGATCGCCCACGTGAACACACCCCGCCGACCTCGGCCCGCCGCGGCGTCGCACCGTCCGACGATGGCCGACGTCGCGCAGCGCGCCGGCGTGTCGCGCACCCTGGTGTCCTTCATCCTCGACGGCAAACCCGGGGCCAGTCAGGAGACCCGCCAGCGGGTGCTGGCCATCGCCGAGGAACTCGGCTACCGGCCGGACTCGGCGGCCCGGCTGCTGGCCCAGGGGCGAAGCCGCACCCTGGGCGTGATGACCGACGTCCGTCAGCTCTTCCAGGCCGACCTGGTCACGGCGATCTACCCGGCCGCCGAGAAGCTGGGGTACGAGGTGCTGTTGTCGGCGAACCTGCCCGACCGCACCGAGGCCACCGTCGTCGACTCGCTGTTGAGCCACCGCTGCGGCGCCCTGATCCTGCTCGGCACCAACTCCACCAACGAGTTCCTCCGGGAACTCGCCGGACGGGCTCCGGTGGTGGTGGCCTGCCGGCGGCTGCCCGGCGTGGGTACGGGCCCGGCCCTGGCCACGGTGCGGACGAACGACGCCAAGGGGATCCGGCAGGCTGTCGACTACCTGGTCGAACTCGGCCACCGCACGATCCATCACGTCGACGGCGGAGAGGAATCCGGTTCGGCCGACCGGAGCAGGGCCTACAAGTCCGCCATGCGTTCCCACGGACTCGGCGATGAAATCACCGTGATCCCGGGCGCACACAACGAGGACGCGGGAGCCGCGGCGGCACGCACCATGCTGGCCGCGTCGACCCTGCCCACCGCAGTCCTGGCCGGCAACGACCGGTGCGCGCTGGGCATCCTGGACGTGTTCACGCGGGCGGGAGTGGACGTCCCGGGCGACGTGTCGCTGATCGGCTACGACGACAGCGCACTGTCGGAGAACCCGCGCATCGACCTCACGACGATCCACCAGGATGCTCCCGAAATAGCTTGCCGGTCAGTGGAACTGGCGGTGAATATGCTCGTCGAAGGGGCCTCCCGAGCCGCGGACGTGGTTCTGGAGCCCACGCTGGTGATCCGCGGGACGACCGGCCCGCCACGCGACTGACCCCCCTCCGTACAACGGGTACTGTAACCCTTACCGTATACGGACCGGGGAGGCACTCATGCCGCTGCCAACCCCGACCCGTCGGCTGCCAACCCGCCCGCACTGAGCAGAGCCTGACCACCTCAGCCAACCGTTGCGCGCGGCCTCGGGGACCGCCGCTAGGGCAGATTCGGGTAGTGGACTACGCATGCTTGTCCGGACCCGGGAGCCGACCATCGATGCAACATCGACGGTCCGGGGGTGGGATGAGCACAATCGAGGCAATGATCGTGCTGGCCGGGTCGACGCTGGTGCTCTGCACGGTGGCGATGTCGGTGATGAGTCGAGCCGTGCGCAGGGAGCACGGGGACTGGGTAGACACAGGCCGCAATCCCGAGGACGAACCAGGCTACCCATAGCCAACCTCGTGCTATCTAAACTTCCGTTCGATGAACGACGATCCTCGAGCGGTGCAGTTCGTCGGTGCGGGCCCGGGTGCCGCGGATCTGTTGACCGTACGCGCCGCCCGGCTGCTCGCCGACGCCGATCTGGTGCTCTACCCGGGCTCCTACCTCGACCCCGAGGTGCTCGGCCACTGCTCGCCGTCGGCGGAGCTGATCGACACCGAACACCTCGACCTCGACGCCATCGTCGATAGCCTGGTCGAAGGCCATCGGACGGGACGCCGCGTGGTGCGGTTGGTCTCGGGCGATCCGTCGGTCTACTCCGCGCTGTCCGAGCAGACCCGCAGGCTCGACGCCGCCGGGGTGCCGTGGACGGTGACCCCGGGTGTGCCGGCCTACGCCGCGGCAGCCGCCCGCGTCGGCCGTGAGCTGACCGTGCCACTGGTGGCTCAGTCGGTGGTCCTCACCCGCACCCAGCAGCGATCGACCGCGATGCCGGGCACGGAGTCGTTGAAAACCTTCGCGTCGACCCGGTCTACGCTGGTGCTGCACCTGGCCATCACCCGGATCCGGGAACTGATGGCCGAGGTGACGCCCGACTACGGGTCCGACTGTCCGGTGGTCGTGGTGTACCGCGCCTCCCAGCCCCAGGAGATGGTGCTGCGCGGCACGGTCGCCGACATCGCGGACTCCGTCGAGGGCGCCGGCCTTCGGCAGGCCGCGGTGATCCTGGTGGGTCGGGCACTGGCCGGCCGCCCACACCCCGAGGCCGGGCAGAGTTACCTCTATGACCCGGCGCGGGATCGCTCGGCCAAGCGCCAGGAGGGTGGGCGATGAGCGCTTGCGCGAAGAGCGGAAGACACCGATGAGCGCTTGCGCCGCGACGAGCCCGTGGGCGAGGAGCCATCGATGAAGAGCGGAAGACACCGATGAGCGCTTGCGCCGCGACCAGCCCGTGGGCGAGGAGCCATCGATGAAGAGCGGCCGGCCCCGCCGAGTCAGAGCTTGAGCACCCGGCCCGAGATCACCAGGTGAACTTCGTCGCAGCTCTCGGCGACGCGCTGATTGACCATGCCGAGCAGGTCGCGAAACAGCACACCGGACCGGTGGGCGGGCACCACGCCCAGCCCGACCTCGTTGGTGACCAGCACCGCCTCCGGCACCTCCTGCACCGCCGTGCACAGCGCGTCGATGTGGTCACCGATCATCCGGTCGACTTCAGGTGCGGCCGCGTCCCAGCACCGGCCGTCGTCGATCAGGGCGACCAGCCAGGTGCTCAGGCAGTCCACCAGCACCGGTCCGTCGGCGGCGGTGATCGCCGCGCTCAGGTCGGCGGTCTCCACGGTCTGCCAGTGCGCCGGACGCCGGGCCCGGTGCGCGGCGACCCGGGCGTCCCAGTCGGGGTCGCTGCCGTCGGCGTGACGGCCGGGGGCGATGTAGGTGACCCGGTCGGCACCGCTGAGCAGTCCTTCGGCGTGCCGGGACTTGCCGGACCGCGCACCGCCGGTGACCAGGATTCTCACCCGGCCATCGTAGTGACGGCCCGCACCCAGGCCAGCGCTTCGCCGACATCGTGGACGGCGGGCACACCGGCGGCACGGGGCGGCCGGCGCACGATGACGACAGCCAGGCCCAACTCGGCGGCCGCCGCCATCTTCGGCCAGGTGTGCTCGCCGCCGGAGTCCTTCGTGATCAGTACGTCGGCGCCATGCTCGCGGATCAGCGCCAACTCCCCGGGCAGCGCGTACGGTCCGCGGCTGGTGATCAGGCGCCAGCTCGGCGGCAATTCGACGTCTGGCGCCTGCACCACCCGGGCCAGCACGGCGTGCCCGCCGAGGTCGGGGACGAACCGGGCAAGCTCCTGACGACCGACGGTCAGGAACGGACGGCGACCCAGCCTCGCGGCGGTCGCCGCGGCCGCCTCGTGGGAGTCCACCCAGTGCCACGAGTCGTCCCCGCGTTCGGCCCAGCCCGGACGTTCCAGCCGCAACAGCGGGCGGCGGATGTCGCCGGTCGTGCAGGCGGTCACGGCGTTGGCGGAGATCGTCTTGGCGAACGGGTGCGTGGCGTCGACCACCGCGGTGAAATCCGCCAGCGCGGCGCGCAGCCCGTCCACCCCTCCGAACCCCCCGATCCGCACGTCGCCGGCCGGCAGCCGCGGATCGGCCACCCGTCCGGCCAACGACGACGTGACCTCGATCCCGTCGGCGAGCAATCGGTCGGCCAGCGAGCGCGCCTCGGCGGTTCCGCCGAGCAGCAGAATCCGTGGTGTCACGGCGCCCCCGGGGGAAGGAACGGCAGATCGCGCGGCGCCCCGCGGTGCGCGAGTTCCAGCATCGTGTCGACGTCGAGGTGTTCCTCGACGAGGTCGGCGAGCAGGTCCAGTCGCGCTTCGCGGGCGCTGGGGAACGACACCCCGGACGCGTCGATGCCCAGCGTCTCGGTCAGGAATCGGGCACGCAGCCCATCGTTTTCGAAGGCGCCGTGCCACATCGTGCCGTACACCCGGCCGCGCCGCCCGCCGCCGAGGAACTCCTCGACACCGGCGCCCCTGGTGATCCGGCCGTGGTGGATCTCGTACCCGGCGGCAGGCACCCCCAGCCAGTCGCCCTCGGGCAACCGAAGCGTCTTGGCCACAGCGAAATCCGTCTCGACGTCGAGCAGTCCGAGACCCTCGACCCGCGGTGTGGCGCCCTCCACCCGCTCGGGATCGCGGATCACCCGGCCCAGCATCTGGAACCCTCCGCAGATGCCCAGCACCGGTTTGCCCGCCGCGGCGTGTGCGGCCACCGCCCGGTCCATTCCTCGGGACCGCAGCCAGGCCAGGTCGGCGATGGTGGCGCGGGTGCCCGGCAACACGATCAGATCTGCATCGGCCAGACCGGTTGCGTTGGAGGCGAATACGACGTCGAGGTCAGGTTCCAGCCCGAGCGCGTCGACATCGGTGAAGTTACTGATGCGGGGCAGTCGCACCACCGCGACCCGGCGGGCGGCCGACCGCGGCGAGCGCCGGCCCGGTAGTTCCAGGGCGTCCTCGGAGTCGAGCCAGACATCGGCACGCCAGGGCAGGGTGCCGTAGACGCGGCGACCGGTGACCCGTTCCAGGTCGCGCAGCCCTGGCGCGAGCAGCGCCGGGTCACCGCGGAACTTGTTCACCACGAAACCGGCGATCAGCGCCTGGTCCTCGGCCGACAGCAGCGCGACGGTGCCGAAGAACGCGGCGAACACCCCGCCGCGGTCGATGTCGCCCACCACGATGGTGGGCAGGCCGGCATGCCGGGCGAGCCCGAGATTGACGTAATCCCCCGCACGCAGGTTGATCTCGGTGGGGCTGCCGGCCCCCTCGGCGATGACGACGTCGTAGCGGGCGGCCAGGTCGTCGTAGGCGGCGTGCGCGGCGGCCGCCAGTGCGCGGCGACCGTGCAGCCAGTCCGACGAGGAGACCTCGCCCCATGGCCGGCCCATCAGCACGACGTGGCTGCGCTGGTCGCTGCCGGGCTTGAGCAGCACCGGGTTCATCGCGGCCTCGGGCGTTGCGCGGGCCGCCAGCGCCTGCACCCACTGGGCCCGGCCGATCTCGACCCCGGCGCCGCCGGGCCCGGCGCACACCATCGAGTTGTTGGACATGTTCTGGGCCTTGTAGGGCGCGACCTTGACCCCGCGGCGCGCCAGCGCACGGCACAGTCCGGTGGTGACCACGCTCTTGCCCGCGTCGCTGGTGGTCCCGGCCACCAGTAGGCCCGCCATCAGGTCTTCCGCACCAGGAACAGGTCCATCACCCAGCCGTCCCGCGCTTCGGCGACGACCCTCGCGTCGGCGATTGCGGGTAGCACGTCGCCGACCCGGCCGGTGATCAGCTGCTCCCCGGGTGCCCCGAGGTTGGCGCCCCACCAGATGGTCCAGTCCTGCAGACCGGTGAAGTCCAGTCGATCGGGTGCCGGGTTGAGCATCGCGACGATGTTGTCCAGGCCGGCCGACACCGCCTCCTGCAGCCGCCGGCCGGTGGTGACGTGCACCGGGCGGCCCACCTCGTGCAGCACGATGCGATGACGGGCCGCCAGCAGCTGCGGTGCGCTGATGCCCGGCAGCACATCGAACTCGACGTCGACGCCGAGGGCACGGACCTTCTCGACGATGCGGATCGTCGAGTCGTACAGCGACGGGTCCCCCCAGACCAGGAAGATGGCCGTGCCGCCGCGCCGGCGCAGCAGGTCGGCGTAGCGGGCGGCGCGCGCGTCGTGCCAGTCTGCGACGGCTGCCCGATAGCCGTCGGCGGTCAGCCCGTCGGACCGGTCCCGGCTGGGGTCGGGCACCGCCACGATCTCCAACGGCCCGTCCGGACCGGGATGCGCGTCGACGATCTCGCGCCGCAGCGCCAGCAAGCGGTCGTCGTCGGACTTCTCGGCCGCCAGCACGTAATCGGCCGTCCGCAGTGCCGCGGCCACCTCCGGGGTGATGTGCTGCAGGCCCATACCGATGCCGAGGATCCGGATCCTCACCGACGCGCCCATCCCCGCGATTCTGCCCGGCTCCGGTCAGCGACCGCCAGGCAGCCCCGCCGCCGCGGCCCGGACCGCATCGGTGACCGCGGTGACGGTCGGGCTGTCCAGCTTCCAGCACTGCCAGTAGAGCGGGACGTCGAGGTGATGGTCGGTGACCGGCACGAAGGACGTGTCGATGAGCTGCTGCGGATACATCCCCCAGCCGAGGCCGGCCCGCACCGCGGCGCCGAACCCCTCCGCCGTCGGGATGTAGTGCACGGGTCGACTAACCGACCGACGGAAAGCCTTGCGTAGCAGCTGATCCTGAAGTGCATCGGCCCGGTTCCAGGCCAGTGACGGCCCCGCGGCCGCGGCCTCGGCGGTGAATCCGTCGGGCAGGTATCGACGCACGTAGTCGGCGCTGGCCACTGGGTGATACCGCATCACACCCAGCGGCTGCACCCGGCACCCGCCGACCGGCGCGCGTTCGGTGGTCACCGCACCCATCACGACGCCCTCCCGCAACAGCCGGGCGGAGTGATCCTGGTCCTCGATGCTGATGTCGAACAGCACCCCGGGAAGACGGGCGAACACCCCGGTGAACCACGTCGCCATCGAGTCCGCGTTCACCGCCACCGCGACCCGGGGTAGATCCTCTGCCCCGCCGCGCATCTCGGCCAGCGCCTCGGATTCCAGCAGAGTCAGTTGGGCGGCCAGCCGCAGCAGCGGCACACCGGCGGGCGTGGCGACACAGGGCTTCTCCCGCAGCACCAGCACTTGCCCGACCCGTTGCTCGAGCGCCTTGATCCGCTGGCTGATCGCCGACGGGGTGACGTGCAGGTGCGCGGCGGCGGCGTCGAAACTGCCGAACTCCACGGCGGCCGACAGCGCCGCGAGCTGGCCGGCGTCGAGTTGGTCAGCCACATCATTGATGTTAATCCGGACTGTCAGATCATCAGCAATGCTTAACCAGGGCGAAGGCTTCGATGCTGAACCCGGCCGCGGCTCGATCCCGGTGCGCCGCGGCTAACCGGCTCTGCTCACATAGTTCTCGGCGGCACGCCGGATGGACTCCTCGGTCGGACGGGGATGCCAGCCGAGTTCCCGGGTGGCCTTGGCATGGCTGGCCGGCGACGCGTGCTCCAGCAAGAACGCGCCCTGCCTGCTGAGCGGGAGGTTGCGGCGCAGGACCGCGGAGGCCGCGTCGCTGAGCCAACCGACGGCGTACATCACGGCCATCGGCATGCCGAACCGTGGCGGGCGGGCGCCGCCGGCCGTCGCAGCCGTGGTCACCAGCTCCTGATGTGTCATGAACCGATCGGAGACGATGTAGCGCTCGCCGACCCGGCCCCGGCGGCTGGCCCGCAGCATCGCATCGGCAGCGTCGTCGATCCCGACCACCTCGAACCCGACCCCACGGATGTAGAACGGCATCTTCCCGAGGGCGGCCATCTGCACGAACACCCCCTGCCGGGGCTGCCAATCCGGCGGCCCATACGGGTTGGACACGTTGGCCACCACCGCGGGGAGACCCCGCTCGGCGGCGTAGCGCAACACCAGCGCCTCGGCCGCACGCCGGGACTCGATGTAGCCGCCGGACCGGTCCGCCCAGTTGAACGGCGTGTCCTCGTCCACACTGTCGCCGCCCCGGTTCACCGCGATGGTCCCGATGGTGCTGAGGAAGACGAACCGCTGCAGCGGCATGTCGACGGCGACGTCCAGGACCTTGCGCAGGCCCTCGACGTTGGTCGCGAACAGCGGCCCGGGATCGCGCAGTTCCGCCCTGGTGTCGACGATGCAGTAGTAGACCACGTCGCGATCGGCCATCGCCGCCGCCACCGTCGCCGCATCGAACGGGTCGCCGTAGCGGCGATCCACGTCGTAGCCGTCGATTCCCTTCGTGGAACTCGACTTTCGCAACAGCACCCGGACGTCGGCACCCGCGTCGACCAGGTGCCGTGTCACGCACGCCCCGACGTTGCCGCTGGCCCCCAGCACCAGGGCACGCTGCCCGCTCATATCATCGTCATCGGCCATCGGCGGCCATGGTAACCGAACGGGATACCGCGACACCGACGGATCGGGCGGCTACGTGACCAGTTGGGTCAACTCGGAGGCTTCCTCCGACACGGTGTCGTAGACGCGGACGACGGCCTGGTCACCCGCCGTGAGGAAGGTCGACTCCCCCAGCGGGGTGTACCGGGTGGCGCCGATGCCGATGAGGACGTGCTCCGGGTGCCCGCTGGCGACCATCAGGGCTCCGACATCCTCGAGTGGGGTGTCCGGCGATCCCTTCTGGTTGGCCAGGCGCTCGACGATCCAGTCCAGCAGCACCTCGCCGTAGTACGAGTAACCGATCAGCGGACTGTCGACGCCGTAGGCGTGCTGCTTGCCACCACTGCGCAGGAAACAGACCAGGCGCAGTGTCGCGGTCGGGCCGTCCGGGGTCAGGTCACTGATCTCGAAGAACGTGGGGGCGACGCCTTTGGAGGCCGGCCCCCAGTTCTTCTTGTAGCTGATCTTCGGCGCGCCCGGGCGGCGGATCGAACAGTCGTTGAACGCCCCGAGCGCGAACGGCTGCAAGGTAACGACGGTGTCGCCCTGCCACACCACCCGGCAGACCAGCCCCACCTCGGGCTCGATCTGCAGGTTCAGCGGCCCATCGCTCTCACCGGGAAGCTGGATCGCATCGTTGGACAGCGGGAATTCACCGAGGAAGGTGTCCGAGCCCGGGGCGTACCACGGAAAGATCCCCTTCGGTGCGGTGCCCTCGGTGGCCACGTTCACGAAGTCGACGGCCTCGCCGGCCTGCTCGAGGTGCCCGGCGAAATTGCCCGCCACCCCGAAACCGAACCAGTTGCGCATCTCGCTCAGGGCGATATCGATCACGGTTGGCCAGAGTACGGGGTGCACCATCCCGTGATCAGCCGGGTTGCCCGCGCCGGCGCCTCTGCAGACTGAGTTCGTCACGCTCGCCGAACCGGACCAGATGGCCGGCCACCGACGACGGCTCAACGGGCGCCCGGGTGATCACAGCGCGATAGGTCAGGCGGCCTTTCTCAAGCGCCTCAGTGCATCGAACATTCTGTTCTGGGCCTCGACGACCGGCCCGGGTCGCAGGTTCGGATCGATGTGGTAGGCGTCCGGCACCTCATCGATCAGATGGAACAGCCCTTCCGTTTCGGCGATGCTTCTGTTCGTTCGGGCATTGAAGATCGCGGACCTGCCGAGGACGAGCAGGCCGACGTTGACACCCTTTTCTCTCGCCGCTGCCAGATTCGGCCGGATGTCCGGATTCCGCAGGCCCACCACCTCGCGGATCGCGAGCAGCGGATTGTCGGTGATGTGCCGGATGACGTTCTTCATCATGTCCGGGGGGGGATTCTCGAGCGCCCTGAAGTGGGCGGAGGCCCGCTTCAACTCCTCGTTCCACAGATCACCGAGGCGCACGTCGTGCTGCGCTATTCCGGACGGGTCCTGCAGAATCATGCTTTCGACGTACTCGCCGCAGAATGCCGCCATTTCGGGCAGGGTCATTCCGCCGTACGAGTGGCCGCTCGCCTGCACCTTCTCGACACCGGTGCGCCTGATCGTCGCCTTGATGACCGCACGACCGTTCTGCGCGGTGCGCAGATAAGGGCTTCGCCGGTGTCTGGCATCGAGCAGCTGAACCCGCAACGGCAGGTGCCGGTGCGTCGCGAAGGTGACGAACCGTCGCCCGGACTGTGCGGTCGCGGCCGCTTCCCCCATGTAGAGATTGCCCGTCGTCCACAGCCCGCCGAATTTGACCGTAGCCATCTCCGAGACCAGCGGAACCTCTTCGGTGTCAGGTTCGTAGAGGAACACGTCCCTGATCGTTCTGCCGGCGATCTTCACCTCAAGGCGTTCTCGGTAATAGGCCGGTTTCCCGTCACTGGGCACGATGTGCTCACGGTCCGGCCCACCCGTCAGATAAGAACGGCTACCACGGTCATCGACTATTTCATAAGACAAGGCAGATCCTCTTCCGTGCGGCGTTTGACAAACACCCCACCACCAGCTGGGCCGGTGTGAGCACGTCCACGCCCCGTTGACGTTTGGTCTGCATGGCTGCGCGGCCGAAGTAAACAGTTTCTCCCCGCTACTGCGTTGAGGGAAGGGTTTCAGAAATGTGGAGTGGATTTCAAGGACTTTGGTCCCAATTTTCACAGGATCTTTGTCCGGATGGCACTACCACTGACCTAGCGACTGTCGATTACCCGTCGCGGCTCGGACCCCACTGCGGGTACGGCAGGCCGTCCGGGAGATGGCCCGCGGCCTCCACGAGGCTGGATCTACATTAGTACTTCTTATGTAGCTGAAGATTCTTTAGCTGTACTGATGCTCATCACACTCCCTAGGTTGGTCGGCGTGACCAGTTCCGTCGTCGTGCTCAGCGGCTTCGCCACCACCATGGCGCTGATCGCCGCCATCGGCGCCCAGAACGCCTTCGTCCTGCGTCAGGGCATCCGGGGCGAGCACGTGCTCGCCGTGGTCACCCTGTGCACCGTGTCCGATCTGGTGCTGATCTTCGCCGGCATCGCGGGCTTCGGAGCACTCATCGCCGCCCACCCCGACCTGGTGACGGTGGCCCGGTACGGCGGCGTGCTGTTCCTCATCGGCTACGGCCTGCTCGCGGCGCGGCGGGCCTTCACACCGACCACCCTCACCCCTACCGAGGCCGCGCCCGCACGACTGGCCGGAGTGCTGGCCACCTGCCTGGCGCTGACGTTCCTCAACCCGCACGTCTACCTGGACACCGTCATCCTGCTGGGGGCCCTGGCCAACGAGCACCGGGACGGCCGCTGGTTGTTCGGGGTGGGTGCGGTCGCTGCGAGCGCGGTGTGGTTCACCGGACTGGGATTCGGGGCCAGGCGGCTGCGCGGATTCTTCGCCGCGCCGCGGACCTGGCGACTGCTCGACGGCGTGATCGCCGCGATGATGCTCGGACTCGGGGCGGCGCTGGCGCTCGGATGAACCCCGCGCGCCGCTCTGGCACAAACTGCGGGACAATCGGGGGCATGTCCCAGGACGACGATCCCGGCAAGGCGATGGGGCTTCGGGAACGCAAGAAGCGCCGGACGCGTGAGGACATCCGGCTGACCGCGTACCGCTTGTTCGCCGAGCACGGCTACGCCGATACCACGGTCGAGCAGATCGCCGAGCAGGCCGACGTCTCGCCCCGCACGTTCTTCCGGTACTTCCCCAACAAGGCCGCCCTGCTGATACCCGATCAGTTGATGGGCCCGATCATCGAACTCTTCCTCGCCGCGCCGCCCGAGTTGTCCCCGTTCGCCGCGTACAAGCATGCGCTCGAGCAGGTGTTCGGCGGCTTCGCCGGACCCGAATGGGCCGAGGAGATGAGCCGCCAGCAGCTGCTGTACACGCTGCCCGAGGCCGCGGGCGGGCTCTACAGCGAGTACATCCATGTCATCGAGCTGATCACCGAAGCGCTGGCACAGCGTCTCGACCGGCCGCTCGACGACCCGAATCTGCGGATCACCGCCGGTGCGATGACCGGGGTGATGATGGCCGCGCTGCACGGCACCCCGATGAAACCGGAGACCATCTTCGCGGGACTGGACTTCCTCGACGCCGGGCTTCCGCTGCGCCCGCGGGTGGATGCCCCGACCGACGACGAGGAATGACGCGGCCACGTCCTGCGCACTACCCTCCTGACATGGTCAGAACGCCCTTCGCGCCGTCCACGCTGTAACCCTTGTCGACGATGTGGTCCCGGCGCAGCTTCTTGACGGCGACCGCCGGAGCGGTGTTCGTCTCGGCCTGCAGCACGGACGAACCTCCCGGAACGGTGGCCGATGACGGCTCGGTCACGGTCGCACATGCCTTCGGCGAGACCCGCGTTCCCGCACCACCCACCCGGGTGGTCAGTGCGGGCCTGACCGGCGCCGACGACCTGCTGGGCCTCGGTGTGGTCCCGGTCGCGGTGACCGACTGGTTCGGCGGTGAACCCTTCGGCGTGTGGCCGTGGGCACGTAAGCAGCTCGGCGACGCCAAGCCGGAGGTGCTCGACCTGACCGACGGTGTTCAGGTCGCGCGCATCGCCGCGCTGCGTCCCGACCTCATCGTCGCCACGAACGCCGGCCTGGACCAGGACACCTATACCGAGCTGTCGGCCATCGCGCCGACGATCCCGCAGTCCGGGCAGGACGCGTTCTTCGAACCGTGGCGCGATCAGGCCGGAGCCATCGGCGAGGCCGTGTTCCACCACGAGGACATGCAGAGCCAGATCGCCGGCATCGACGCTGCGTTCGGCACGATCAGGGAATCCCATCCGGAGTTCGCGGACACCAGGGTGCTGCTGCTCGGCGGAACCCTGCAGCCCGACGGTGCCGCGGTGCTGGGGCCGACCTGGCGTCGCGAGTTCCTCACCGAGATGGGGCTCACCGTCGCCGACACCGACGGGCCGCTGATCGCGCGCGACCGGATGGCCGCGGTGCTCGGGGACGCCGACGTGCTGATCTGGGCCACCGAGAGCGATGACGAGCAGGCCGCGCTGCTCGCCGACCCGGTGGTGGCCCGGCGGGCCGGGCGCAACGTGTTCACCGGCAGGGAACTCGCCGCAGCCATCGCCTACGCGTCGGTGCTGTCGTGGCCGGTGGTCGCGGCCCGGTTGCCGACCATGATCAAGACCGCCCTCGGCTGATCTAATGATGCGGTGACCAGCGAGCAGACCACCGATCACGAGCAGCACGCCGCGTTCGCCCGGGTCGGGTCGGCCTACTACCCGGTCCTCGTCGCGGTGTTCACCGCGCTGGTGATCATCTCCAACGTCACCGCCACCAAGGGGGTGGCCTTCGGGCCGATCATCACCGACGGCGGGTTCATCGTGTTCCCGCTGACCTATGTGATCGGCGACGTGCTGTCCGAGGTGTACGGCTTCAAAGCGGCCCGGCGCGCGATCTTCACCGGGTTTGCGATGAATGCCCTTGCCGCGCTTGCCTTCTGGATCACCATCTACCTTCCGGCCGCGGACTTCTACGCCAACCAGGAGCACTTCGAGAACGTCGTCGGCGCGTACACCCAGTTGATCGTCGCGGGGCTGGCCGGCTTCATCGTCGGTCAGACGCTGAACGCGTGGGCGGTGGTGGCGATCAAGGAGCGCACCAAGGAAAAGCACCTGTGGGCCCGCCTGATCGGGTCGACGTTCGTCGGGCAGCTCGGCGACACCGTGGTGTTCTGCGCGATCGCGGCCAGCGCGATCGGGATCAACACCTTCGGTGATTTCGCCGTCTACACCGCGCTGGGCTGGCTGTACAAGACCGCCATCGAGGTCGTCATGCTGCCGGTGACCTACCGCGTCATCGCGTTCATCAAGCGGCGCGAGCCCACGTATCACCCCGTGTTCTGAGCCATCGTTAAGGCTGCTCTGGCAAGGCTCCGAGAGCTTTCCGGAGTACGGGCCCACAAAAGCTACTCGGCGGTAGCTTGGGCAGATGAGCGTGACAGCGGATGTGATGGACACGATGTACACCGGTGGCGCGGGGATCCGGGACTACGGCGATCGGGCGCTGCTCCTCGAGTTCGCCGACACCGTCGAGGTGCTGGCATGGACCGACGCCCTGCGGGCCGCCGACCTGCCGGGGGTGGAGGACATCGTCCCCGCCGCCCGCACGGTCCTGGTCAAACTGGCGCAGTCGCGCTACCTGGCCCCCACCCGGCAGCGGCTGGCCCGGGTCCGGGTCAGCCAGGACCGCCCTGCGGCGCCGGCGAACGGCCGCGCCGACGTCGTCATCGACGTCAGTTACGACGGCGAGGACCTCGACGAGGTGGCCCGGCTCACCGGCATGACCTCCGGCGAGGTGGTCGCCGCGCACACCGGACGGCCCTGGCGGGTGACGTTCAGTGGCTTCGCACCGGGGTTTGCCTACCTGGCGGGTGGCCACGAACGCCTGGCGGTGCCGCGACGGCCCGATCCCCGCACCAAGGTGCCGGTCGGCTCGGTCGGCCTGGCCGGCGAGTTCAGCGGGGTCTACCCACGCGAGTCGCCCGGCGGGTGGCAGCTGATCGGACGCACCGCCGCGCCGCTGTGGGACATCGAACGCGAGATCCCGTCACTGTTGACGCCCGGGCTGTGGGTGCAGTTCCAGGCGACCGACGGCGGGGTGCGGCCATGAACGTGACGCTGGAGGTGCTGCAGACCGGCCCGCTGGCACTGGTGGAGGACCTCGGCCGGCCGGGGCTGTCGCACCTGGGGGTGACCCGCTCGGGGGCGGCGGACCGCCGGGCGCACACCCTGGCCAACCGGCTGGTCGCCAACCCGGACGACCGCGCGACCGTCGAGGTGACGATGGGCGGGTTCACCGCGCGGGTGCACGGCGGCGGCCGGGAAGGGGTGGCGATCGCCGTGACCGGGGCCGACACCAACCCGGCCGGGAACGGAGTTCCGTTCGGCACCAACAGCATCCACCATGCCCGTGACGGCGAGGTGATCTCGCTGGGCGCTCCGCGTTGCGGCCTGCGGTCCTACCTGGCGGTGCGCGGCGGATTCGATGTGCAGCCCGTGCTGGGGTCGCGCAGCTACGACGTGATGTCGGCGATCGGCCCGCTGCCGCTGCGGCGCGGCGATGCCCTGCCGGTCGGCATCCACACCGACGAATTCCCCGAACTCGACCAGGCGCCGGTCGCCCGGCTCGATGACGCGGTGCTCGACCTGAGGGTGGTGCCCGGGCCCCGGGACGACTGGTTCGTCGATCCCGACATCCTGGTGCGCACCAACTGGCAGGTGACCAACCGCAGCGACCGGGTCGGAATGAGGCTGGTCGGGATGCCGCTGGAGTACCGGTGGCCGGACCGCCAGCTGCCCAGCGAGGGGGCCACCCGCGGTGCGATCCAGGTGCCGCCGAACGGATTCCCGGTGATCCTCGGCCCCGATCACCCCGTCACCGGGGGTTATCCGGTCGTCGGCGTGGTGGCCGACGACGACGTCGACCGGATCGCGCAGGCCCGGCCCGGTCAGACGGTCCGCCTGCACTGGTCCCGTCCCCGGCGGCCGTGGGAGCCCGCCGACCACTGACCCACCCCGCCCACTCCGCCCACCCCGCGAGAGTGAAGTTGCCAGCACGCTCGTGCACCAACGTGAAGTCGCCTTCACGCGGCGGTACCACAGCGCCGCCCGCCCGGCGCTGGTAGAACCGGGGTGTGCGTGCACGCCTCGTCCACACCTCCGACCTCGACGACGAGACCCGCGAGGGTGCCCGCCGGATGGTCACCGAGGCGTTCGGCGGCGGCTACACCGACGTCGACTGGGAGCACGCGCTGGGCGGAATGCACGCGGTCATCTGTCAGCACGGCGCGCTGATCGGGCACGCAGCGGTCGTCCTGCGCCGCCTGCTCTACCGCGACGCCGTGCTGCGCTGCGGGTACGTCGAGGGCGTGGCCGTACGCGAGGACCAGCGCGGACAGGGCCTGGGCAGCACGCTGATGGACGCCGTCGAACAAGTCGTCCGGGGTGGCTATCACCTGGGCGCACTGAGTGCCACCGAGCTCGGCCGGCCGCTGTATGCGGCGCGGGGCTGGCGCACCTGGACCGGACCCACCTCGGTGCTGGCGCCCCACGGGGTGACCCCCACCCCCGACGACGACGGAACCGTGATGGTGCTGCCGGGCGTGCTGCCGCCGGACGTCGATCTGGACACCGGCAGCGCGCTGACCTGCGACTGGCGCGACGGCGACGTCTGGTGAACCGGACCTCACAGCGGGACATCCGCTGTGGTGAGCGGAAGTTCACTGCCCGGCGGGGCGCGACATGACCAGGCAATGACCGCTTAATCACGGCGACACATGTGGTGAATAGACAGTAGCCATGAGTGAGCCGGACTGGTCACCGCTCACCGGTTTCCGGGTCGCGGTGACGTCAGCGCGGCGTGCCGACGAACTCAGCACGCTGCTGCGACGTCGTGGCGCCACCGTCACCAGCGCCGCGGCGATCGAGATGGTCCCGCTGCCCGACGACGACGAACTGCGCCTCCACACCCAGACGTTGATCGACTCGCCCCCGGACATCGTCATCGCCACCACCGGGATCGGTTTCCGCGGGTGGATCGCCGCGGCCGACGGCTGGGGGATCTCGACCGAGCTCACCGAATCGCTGGCCAAGGCGCGCATCGTCTCGCGCGGGCCCAAGGCGACCGGCGCATTGCGCGCGGCGGGGCTGCCCGAGGAGTGGTCGCCCGAGTCGGAATCGTCGCGCGAGCTGCTGCACTACCTGATCGACGGTGGCATCTCCGGAGCGCGCATCGCGGTGCAGCTGCACGGCGCGACCGCGGAATGGGATCCGTTTCCGGAGTTCCTCGACGAGCTGCGCGCCGCGGGTGCCGAGGTGGTGCCGATCCTGGTCTACCGCTGGCACCCCGCTCCCCGGCACGGCGCCTTCGACCAGCTGGTCGCCGGTATCGCCGAGGAGGGCTTCGACGCGGTGAGCTTCACCTCCGCACCCGCCGTCGCCTCGGTGCTGATGCGCGCCGCCGAACTCGGCATCGAGGCCGCGGTGCTGTCCGCGCTGCGCAACGACGTGCACGCGATGTGCGTCGGCCCGGTGACCGCACGCCCGCTGGTCCGGTTGGGGGTGCCGACATCGGCCCCGGAGCGGATGCGGCTGGGCGCGCTGGCGCGCCACATCACCGACGAACTGCCGCTGCTGCGCGCCCGCACGCTCCGGGTGGCCGGGCGGCTGCTCGAGATCCGCGGCAACTGCGTGCTGGTCGACGGCGAGGTCAAGGTGATGTCGCCGGCCGGTATGGCGACCATCCGGGCGCTGGCCCACCGCCCCGGGACGGTGGTCTCGCGGGCCGATCTGCTGCGCGCACTGCCGGGTGCGGGTACCGACACCCACGCCGTGGAGACCGCCGTGCTGCGGCTGCGCACCGCACTGGGCGACAAGAAGATGGTGGCGACCGTGGTGAAGCGGGGATACCGGTTGCCGGTGGACGAGGCGTTCGCCTCATGACCTTCCTGCTGGTCGCGCACGGCACCCGAAAGCAGCGCGGGGTGGCGCTCATCGGCGACCTCGCCGATCGCGTCTCGGCGGCACTCGACGCGCCGGTGCACGTGACATTCGTCGACGTGCTCGGGCCCACCCCGAGCGAATTGCTGTGCGAACTACCGGACCGGCCGACGGTGCTGGTGCCGGCCTTCCTGGCCCGCGGCTATCACGTCAGCCGGGACATCCCCGCACACGTGACGGCCAGCGGCCATCACGATGTCACGGTGACCCGCGCGCTGGGCCCCGATCCGCAGCTGATCCGGGTCATGATCGATCGGCTGCTCGAATCCGGCTGGCGGCCGGCAGATTCGGTGATCCTCGCCGCCGCGGGCACGTCGGATCCGGCCGCGATGCGTGACCTGCACACGACGGCCACCTGGCTCTCGGCGATGGTCGGGGCGCGTGTCGAGTTGGCGTTCGCCGCCACGGGTGCGCCCACGGTGGCCGATGCGGTCGCCGCCGCCAGGCGCCGGGGGCGGCGAGTCGTCGTGGCGTCATACCTGTTGTCGGAGGGCCTGTTCCAGGATCGGCTGCGGGACAGCGGGGCCGACCTGGTCACCGATCCGCTGGGCACCCATCCGGGAGTGGCCCGGCTGATCGCCGGCAGATTCCGGCGCGCCCACGCGATGGCCGGCGCGCCGGCCGCGCGGTCAGGGATGCGGGGTCGTTGACGGCGGCAGCGCCGCCACCAGCGGGGTGTCGGCACCCACCCGGCCCAGCTTCAGCGCGCCACCGGGATCGCCGAGCGGAGCATCGCGCCCCGGCAGCACCATGGTGAAGAACGCTGCGTTGTCCTCGAGGAACCCGGCTTCCTCATCGGGCAGGTCGGCCTCGTAATAGATGGCCTCGACCCGGCACGCGAGGCGGCACGCGCCACAGTCCACGCACTCGTTGGGGTTGATGTACATCGCCCGTTCGCCCTCGTAGATGCAGTCGGCGGGGCACTCCTGCATGCACGACTTGTCCACGATGTCCACGCATGCGCTGCCAATCACGTAGGTCATGGTTACGACGGTATGGGGGGACCCAAGGCGACGTCGTGGGCCGAAAGTCCCCTCTTGGGTAACGGTTCGGGTGCGCTTGCACACACTGTAGTCACTCGACTACAGTCATTTCCGAGGTTGCAGTCAAACGACTACAGGAGGGGAACGGCCGTGCCCACCGGATCTCGGACAGACGGCATGACCGCCCCGCGATCACCCGCCTGCGCCGCCGAACTGCTGATGATGCCGAACCGGCGCGGCGCCACCGCCAGCGTGATCATGCAGCTGGCGCTGCCCCCGGTCGGATACGGCGTGCTGGAGAGCAGGGTTGACAGTGGCAACGTGATGAAGCATCCGTTGCACCGTGCCCGCACCACGGCGACCTACCTCGCAGTGGCGATGCTGGGCACCGACGACGAGAAGAACGCCTATCGCGCAGCCGTCGGCGGATCGCACCGCCACGTCCGGTCCACCGAGTCGAGCCCGGTGTCCTACAACGCCTTCGACGGCACCGCTCAGCGGTGGGTGGCGGCCTGTCTGTACCGGCTCTACGAGGACAGCTGGGGGCTGTGTACCGGCCGGCCCGGGTCATGGCTGCCCGACGACATCTATCGTCAGTGCGCAACGCTGGGTACCACGCTGCAGGTGCGCGACGAGCAGTGGCCCGCCGACCGGGCCGCGTTCGAGGAGTACTGGCAGCAGGGGCTTTCCGCGCTGCACATCGACCCGCCGGTACGCAACCACCTCGAACGCCTGCTCGGCCGCGAGCAATGGGGTGTTGCCGGCCGCATCGGGCTGGACCGGCATCGCTTTTACACCACCGGATTTCTGCACGAACCGGTGCGGTCGATGATGGGCCTGCAATGGACCGCCGAGGATCAGCGCGAGTTCGAGGCACGGATGGCCGGCATCGGCCGCCGCATCCTGCGGCTGCCGCCGCGGCTGCGCCGGCCGATCCCCGAGCTGGCCCTCGCCGACCTGCGCAGGCGGCGCCGCAACGGCCTGCCGCTGATCTAGCCGTACGCAACGGCCGAACCCGGAGGAACCATCAGGGGGTGTCGCGGGCCGCGAAGTGACGTTGACGCGCCCGAATAGCCTCGGCCCGCTCGTCTTCGGTCACACGGTGAGCGGCGTCGAAGTAGTCGCCGATCTCGCTGGTGTGGATGACTGTGAACGTGGGCGTTGACGGTTGCCCGGGTGTACTCGCCCGCCATGTGACGACTCCCCTTCGGTAGCCCCTCGCATCGAGCCAGTTACGCACACCAAAATCCCTCGTCGCGAGCAAGATTCGCACACGGCCGTCATCGACCTGGGATTGCGCGAGATTGAGGCTGGTCTGACGCGTCGCGATGTCGATCATCTCGCTCCAGACATTGGTCAGACAGATGCCGACGTAGGGAGCGCCGGGTGGAACGTCGTACTGGATGACGGCGGCCTCGTCGTCGGCCAGTTCCCAGGCGATCGGTACGAACCACGCTCCGGCCATGGCGGATGGCGGCTGCATCGGTGGGATCACAAAGTTTTTCGGCAATGCGCCGAACACTCGCTCGGGAATGTCCTTGATCCACATGGTGAACAGGTCACGCGAGGCAGCGAGGTGCGCGTCGAAGGCAGTGATCGACTGCTCGAGCGACATGACATCAGCCGGGGGGTCAGGATCGACAGCCTCGATGCCGATCCTGCCCTTACTCTGAGCGTCCCAGTCACCGAACGTCTGGTAGCAGCAGAATGAATCGGCCCCGGGCGGAAGCGGGTACCAGTTGGTGTCACCCCTCCTTTCCCGGCCGAAGTAGATCTCGAATGAGCCGTCGTCTCCGAGCGTCAACTCATCCGAGAGCACCTTCACCGACTCGGCCTGGTCGTCCTTGCCTGCGTACACACCGAAGGTGGTTTGCGCGACCGAACCGACGCTGCCGTAGACCCGGTACTCGTGTTCGTCGTCGATGCGGGCCGACAGGTAGAGCGTGTCGGGATTGGAGTGGCCCCAGTTCCATGGCGAATACTGAGCGTTGATCAACGTCGGCCGCGCAGGGTCGCTGTGCAATTGCAGGCCCATGTACTGGATATGCCCGATCATCCTGCGCAGCAGCCCCGCCGTCGCGCCCTCGTCGCCGGCCCCTTGGGCGAGGGCGAGTTCGAGCAGCTGATCATTCAGCTCCCGGAATCGCGCCCAGGCCGAACGGATCTCGTCAGCGAGGTGATCGGTCACGGGTGTCCTCGATTCCGTAGAAGTCCCGGTAGTACTGGTAGTCAGGCCATATCTCGTCGACGTCGAGTCCGTAGTCGGCTGCGTTGTAGACATTGGGTTTGCGCGACGACAAACCGCGCCTCCCCATGAATTCGGTCATCTTCCGCCGGGTTCGCGCGGTCAGCTCGATCCCGAAGTGCGCATATATCTCGGCAACGCACTCCAACGGTTCGCGCACCATCCGAGTCATCGGAAAGTCGATGAATTGGTCCGCCCGGTCTGCGAACTGCTGACGCAGCTCGACGTTGCGCCGCAACATGGCGCTGGTGCGCCAGCGCATGTACCGGCCGTGGTCGTGCCAGTCGATGTCGTCCTCCACCATCGCGAAAACCGTTCCGCTGAGCTTGCAGCTGGACGCGACGACCTCGGTCGGCTCCCGATACGTGGTCACCATCCGAGCGTCGGGAAAGACGGCGAGGATCTTGTCGATGTTGTTCATGTGCGGCGGTGTCTTCAGCAGCCAGCTCTCGCGCGGACGCAGGCCGCCGCTCTGCATGTACTGCAGCAAAAGTCGTTGCTCCTGGTACACCCAGGTGCGGTCCTGTTCGGTCAGCCACCGGTCATATCCCTGGCAGTTGAACATCACGTGGAAGGTCTCGCTGTGAAAGGCGTAGGCGTGCAGCAGTGCACATTCCTGCGCCTCCCAGGCTCCGATCGGATGTGCGGCATCCAGATCGGGGGCCAGCGAAAGGCTCCGGTCGATCAGCTTCTGGCTGCGCTCAATCCGCGGATCTGTCTGCATCGTCGCAGGATCCAGCGGTGGATGCAGTTCATCGCATTCCCAGGTGAGCGGGTAACGGAAACGGTCGTCTTGGCTGAGCAGGTGGTGCGTGATGGTGGTGCCGGTGCGCGGGGCGCCGATGAGGAACACCGGCTTCTCGATCACCTCGTCGCGGATCTCCGGATGCAGTCGAAGGTGCTCGGTGAAGAGCAGTCGCCGGCGGAGCAGATTGGTGATGTGCGAGGACGCGATGACCCGGCCGATACCGTTGAGACGGTCCTCGCTTTCCAGGGATTCGATGAGTCGGCCGAGACCCTCTTCGAACCGTGGATCGCCGAAGTCCGTCAGACCGCCGGCCTCTCGGCTGGCTCGGTCCATCAGCGCGTACTTTCGTAACGGCATCGGATGGGCACCCACACGGCGCGCAGCGCGATAGCCCAGGTTCAGCGCGCGGATCGGCAGTGGTCTCGGGGGTGCTTCGATGGCCGTGGCGATCACTTCTTCAACGTGTGGGCATCGTTGCCCGACATCGGCACTGGATTCGGTGCGTTCAGCGTGGATCGGTGCCGTTGTGGTCTGATATACGTTACGATCTGAACGTAATGCAGTCAATCAGCGGATCCGAGCAGCACCGACACGGCAGGGCGCGGTCCCGGGGCCGTCCGCGCGACAGGCGGATCGACGACGCGGTCCTGCGCGCGACCGTCGAGTTGCTCGAGGAAATCGGCTACGGCCGCCTGACGATTCCGCTCGTTGCGGCGCGGGCGGGATCGACGCCACCGGCGGTATATCGGCGATGGCCGACCAAGATCGAACTCGTGTATGAGGCGGCATTTCCGACGCCACCCAGCACGGAGTTGCCGCTGACAGGCGATGTCGAGTCCGCGGTCCGTACACTGATCCAGGCGTCCGTCGCGCTGTTCAGTGCACCGGCAGTGCACTCGGCGTGGTCGGGGCTGATGGCCGAATTACCCTCTGAGCCTGGGCTATCCGCGCGACTGCTCGGGCGGCAGCAGGACAGCACATACCTGCTGTTGCAGCACTTCCTCGACGAGGCCGCCGCTGAGGGACGCGCGCAGGAAGGCATCGACGCACGGGTATTGGTCGACATGATCGGCGGCACCGTGTTGATGGCGTTGGCGAATGAGCGGACCGTCGATGATGCGTGGATCGACCAGTCCACCGCCCTGATCGCCAGGGGACTCGCACGATGACCGCTGTCGCGCATGTGCATTCCCCGTAGCCGACGGCGCTGACGGGCTACGGGGAATGCACGTTCGCGTGCCGGTCGGTCAACAGCCGACCTGGACGTCACCCTCGGCGGTGATCCGGGTCGCGTACACCGGCAACGAGTACTGCGGATCGTCCAGGCACACACCGTCGTCGAGGGCGAAGGCCTGCTTCTTGATCGGTGACTGCACGGTCGGGCGGCCGGCCCGGTCGCCGACGATGCCGCGTGACATCACCGCGGCACCCGAGAACGGGTCGATGTTGCCGACCGCATACAGCGAACCGTCGTCGAGGCGGAACAGGGCGGCCTGGCCACCGTCGGGCAGCAGCACGCCGACCCCCCGGTTCGGCAGTAGCCGGTCATAGCGACACGCCGCCGTCCAGACGGTGACGTCGTCGAGCAGCGTCATGATTGCCCTCCCACCCTCGGAACCCCGATATCGGTTGGCACCCGCCGCCCGCCACGTTCGGTGAACGTCACCGTGGGATCGGGAATCTCCGGGGCGTTGACGAACGACACGAACCGCGAGAGTTTGTCCGGGTCCTCGAGGACGCCCTTCCACTCGCATGCGTAGCCGGCGACGTGCCGCGCCATCGCCGCCTCGAACTCCTCGGCCAGTCCCAGCGAGTCGTCGCAGACGACGTCGCGGACGTGCTCCAGGCCGGTCTTGTCCGGTAATTCCATGGCCTCCAGCCACGGCGCTGTGCGCTGCAGCCGGTCGGCGGTGCGGATGTAGAACATCAGGAACCGGTCGATATATCGGATCAGCGTCTCGTCATCGAGGTCGCCGGCCAGCAGCTGGGCATGCCGAGGGGTCATCCCGCCGTTGCCGCAGACGTAGAGATTCCACCCGTTCTCGGTGGCGATCACGCCGACGTCCTTGCTCTGCGCCTCGGCGCATTCGCGCGCGCAGCCCGAGACCGCCATCTTGATCTTGTGCGGGGCACGCAGACCCCGGTAGCGCTTCTCGATCGTGACGGCCATGTCCACGGAATCCTGCTGCCCGTACCGGCACCAGGTGCTTCCCACGCAGCTCTTGACCGTGCGCAGCGCCTTGCCGTACGCGTGGCCGGACTCCATGCCGCCCTCGACCAGCCGGCGCCAGATCTCGGGCAGCTGATCGACGCGCGCACCGAACATGTCGATGCGCTGCCCACCGGTGATCTTGGTGTACAGGTCGAAATCCCTGGCGATCTCACCGATCAGGATCAGCTGCTCCGGGGTGATCTCACCGCCCGGCGACCGCGGCACCACCGAATAGCTGCCGTTCTTCTGGATGTTGGCCAGGAAGTGGTCGTTGGAGTCCTGCAGCGACGCGGCCTCGCCGTCCAGGATGTGGTCCGAGCTCGTCGACGCGAGGATCGAGGCGACCACGGGCTTGCAGATGTCGCAACCCTTCCCGGTGCCGAACCGCTCGATCAGCCCGGAGAAGGTGCGGATCTCGGTGGCGGTGACGATCTCGAACAGCTCGGCACGCGACTGGCCGAAGTGCTCGCACAGGGCCTTGGACTGCTCGACGCCCTCGGCCTCGAGAAGCTGCTTGAGCAACGGCACACACGAGCCGCAGGAGGTGCCCGCCTTCGTGCACTTCTTCAGCGCGGGAACGTCGTGGCAGCCCGAGGCGATCGCCTCGGTGAGATCCGCCTTGGCGACGTTGTTGCAGGAGCAGATCTGGGCCGCCGGCGGAAGTGCTCCGACACCCAGGGCGGTCGATCCGCCCTGCGATCCGGCGGGCGCGATCAGGGCCAGCGGATCGCCGGGCAGGGTCTCGCCGACCATTGGCCGCAGCACGCCGTAGGCCGACGCGTCACCGACCAGGATGCCGCCCAGCAGCGTCCTGGCATCGTCGGAGAGCACCAGTTTGGCGTAGGTCTGGCCGACCGCGTCGTTGACGACCACCTCGAGGCAGTCCGGGGTGAGGCCCATCGCGTCGCCGAAGCTGGCGACGTCGACGCCGAGCAGCTTGAGCTTGGTGGACATGTCGGCGGTGCCGAACTCCGCCGCGCCGCCGAGCAGCCGGTCGGCGACCACCTCCGCGCTGGTGTAGCCCGGCCCCACCAGGCCGTGGCAACGGCCCTCGATGGCGGCCACCTCGCCGATCGCGTAGATGCCCGAGCCCGGCAGATCCACCACGGCACAACCGGTGTCGGTCAGCACGCCGCCGTGCTCGGCGATCGCCAGACCCGCATCGCGGGCGATCTGGTCGCGGGGACGCACGCCGGCGGCGAAGATCACCACCCCCGCGTCGATCGTGGTGCCGTCGCCGAGGGTGACCCGCGCCGATCCGGCTCCGCCATCTCCGGCCGCGTCGATCTGCCTGGTGCCGACCCCCGTGTGGACCTCGATGCCCAGGTCACCGATCATCCGCGCCAGCAGCGCGCCGCCGGCCTCGTCGAGCTGCTGGGCCATCAGCCGCGGGGCCATCTCGACGACGTGCGCGGTCATCCCGAAGCCCCGCAACGCGTTGGCCGCCTCCAGGCCGAGCAGCCCGCCGCCGATCACCACGCCCGCCGTCCCGGCGCCGGCAGCGAGCGCGCGCACCGCGTCCGCCCGGATCGCGTCCAGGTCGTCGAGGGTGCGGTAGACGTGACAGTTGGGCAGGTCGTGGCCGGGCACCGGCGGCACGAAGGCATACGACCCGGTCGCCAGCACCAGCGCGTCGTAGTGGACGCGGGCTCCGTCCGCGGTCGTCACCGTCTTGCCGGCCGGGTCCACATCGGTGACCGCGCTGCCCAGGCGCACCTGCACCAGCGCGTCGCCGGGGTAGTCGTTGCCGGGCAGCGCGAGCCGGCTCCGGTCCCAGTGCTCGGTGTACCCGGTGAGCCCGACGCGGTCGTAGGCGGCGTCGGACTCCTCGGCGAGGACGGTCACCCGCCACCCGCCCGCCGGGTCACGGGAGCGGAGAGCCTCGACGAAGCGGTGACCGACCATCCCGTGCCCGACGACCACGACGTGAGAATGTGCAGCCATAACGGCAGGTTAAGCAGCGCACATTGCCGAATTGTCGCCTCGTGTGACGGACCCATCACGGTGTGCTCACCGCGGCCGGGGGGCTGTTGTGAGCCTGTTCGCCGACAGCGAAGGCGATTCCGGAACATGAGCGTGGTGCGCTCATGTTATCCAGACAGCGACCCGGTTGACGAGCCGGTCACGACCTTAGGAGATGACATGAGCAATGTGACACTGTGGCCCCGGCAGGGCTGGAGCCCGGCACACACCGAGCGTTGGGTGCGCGACTTCTTCGGCCCCGCCAACGTCGGCGACTGGGCCGGCGACGTCAACCCCGCCGTCGAGGTGATCAGGGACGGGGACGACGCGGTGATCCGGGTGGATCTGCCGGGCGTCGACGTGAACAAGGACGTCACCGTCGAGATCGACAAGAACCGTCTGGTGATCCGCGGCGAGCGCCGCGACGAGCGTTCCGAGGAGTCCGGCGGGCGCACGGTCAGCGAGATCCGCTACGGGTCGTTCGAGCGTTCCTTCGCGTTGCCGTCGCACCTCACCGGCGACGCCGTGTCGGCCGAGTACGACGCGGGTGTGTTGACCGTACGCGTCGCCGGCGCCCACAAGGGCGCCCAGGCTCAGCGCATCTCGATCGACAGCAAGTAACGCGATACGTCAGAACCGTTGGGAGCCATTGGTTCCCAACGGTTTTCGGCTATGCCCAGCGGGCTGGGATCTCGCTGGCCCGCTCCGCGAGCGCGGCCTGCCACAGCGGCCCGAAACTGATCCGCGCCACCCCCAGCGGACCGTGGGAACCCGGATCGGCCTGGTCCGGCGCAGCGATCGATCGTCGAAGGTCATGCCCTCGTTGTCGGGCTCGCCGACCGAATCGGCCACCGGATGGCTACCGACCGTCAGCGCCGCGAACCCGGCGTCGGCGGCCGGCCGCGCCGACCCAGGCGTCCCACACCGTCGGCAGGATCACCGGGTTCCCCGGCTGGTGCAACGCCAGCAGGGTGTCCGCCCGGACCTTCAGTGGCTCCTACGGCACCGACGTCCTCCGGCCCTCAACGTGATCTGTCTCACCATCACTTCGGCGATGTGGTTAGCATCAAGTGTCGTAGTGTGACTCACGACACCCTTCAGCCCAAGGAGGTCACTTGTCCAGCACCACCGATCTCGCCGAGCTTCACGATCTCATCGGAAACCTCCGGCGGTGCGTCACATCGCTGGCGTCGCGTTTCGGGGACAGCCCCGCCACCCGCCGCATCGTCAACGACGCCGAGCGCATCCTCAACGACATCGACCGGCTCGACATCGACGCGGAAGAGCTCGAACTCGCCCGTGGCGTGATCCCGCACCCCCACGTCGCGGAGCGGATCGCGATCCCCGACACGCAATACGACACCGACTTCTGGCGCGACGTCGACGACGAGGGACTCGGCGGGACGCGCTGAGCTCAGCGTGCCCGCGTGGCACGTCGAGCTCGGGGAAATAGGAAACATCCAGAGGGATTCGAGAGGGACCTGTGAGCGCACCCACCGCCGACCGCAAGGCGACCGGCGTCTTCTCGCCTGGCCGAGCCCAGATCGCGCAGCGCACGCTGCGCACCGACGCCTGGTGGAAATCACCACTGATCGTGGACCTGGGCTTCGCGGCGTTCGTCATCTACGCCACCGTCCGGGCGTTCATGCAGAAGTGGTACTACGTACCCGACTACCACTACCTGACGCCGTTCTACTCGCCGTGCGTGAGCACCGGGTGCACCCCGGAGGCCAGCCACTTCGGCCAGTTCCTGCCCGACGTGTGGTGGCTGCCCTACGCGGCGCTGTCGTTGCCGTTCCTGCTGCTGTTCCGGCTGACCTGCTACTACTACCGCGGCGCCTACTACCGGTCGGTGTGGCAGTCGCCGACGGCGTGCGCGGTGGCCGAACCGCACGCCAAATACACCGGCGAGACGCGGTTGCCGCTGATCATCCAGAACACCCACCGATACTTCTTCTACATCGCGGCGATCATCTCGGTGATCAACACCTACGACGCGATCATCGCGTTCCACAGCCCCACCGGCTTCGGGTTCGGGCTGGGAAACATCATCCTGCTGGTCAACGTGATCCTGCTGTGGACCTACACGGTGTCCTGCCACTCGTGCCGCCACGTCGCCGGCGGGCGGCTCAAGCACTTCTCCAAACACCCTGTCCGGTACTGGATGTGGACACAGATCAGCAAGCTGAACACCCGGCACAAGATGTACGCCTGGATCACGCTGGGCACGCTGATGTTCACCGACTTCTACGTGATGGCGTTGGCGGCGGGGTGGTTCCCCGATCTCAGATTCGTTGGCTGACAACTTAATACGATTGGCAAGTGAGGATTGATGGCTGAATTGGACGCTCTTCGCGCGAGCGGCTCATCGCAATTGGAACGGCACGAGTACGACGTCGTCGTGATCGGTGCCGGCGGTGCCGGGCTGCGCGCGGTGATCGAGGCCCGTGAGCGGGGCCTTCGCGTCGCGGTGGTGACCAAGTCGCTGTTCGGCAAGGCCCACACGGTGATGGCCGAGGGCGGCTGCGCCGCGGCGATGCGCAACGTCAACACCAAGGACTCCTGGCAGGTGCACTTCGGTGACACCATGCGCGGCGGCAAGTTCCTGAACAACTGGCGGATGGCCGAGCTGCACGCGCAGGAGGCCCCCGACCGGGTGTGGGAGCTGGAGACCTACGGCGCGCTGTTCGACCGCACCAAGGACGGCAAGATCAGCCAGCGCAACTTCGGCGGGCACACCTATCCGCGGCTGGCCCACGTCGGCGACCGCACCGGGCTGGAGATCATCCGGACGCTGCAGCAGAAGATCGTCTCGCTGCAGCAGGAGGACAAGCGCGAGCTCGGCGACTACGAGGCGCGCATCAAGGTCTTCCACGAAACTTCGATCACCGACCTGATCAAGGACGGTGATCGGATCGCCGGCGCGTTCGGCTACTACCGCGAGACCGGCAAGTTCGTGCTGTTCGAGGCGCCGGCGATCGTGCTGGCCACCGGCGGCATCGGCAAGTCGTTCAAGGTGTCGTCGAATTCGTGGGAGTACACCGGCGACGGCCACGCGCTGGCGCTGCGCGCCGGGTCCGGCCTGATCAACATGGAGTTCATCCAGTTCCACCCGACCGGCATGGTCTGGCCGCTGTCGGTCAAGGGCATCCTGGTCACCGAGGGGGTCCGCGGCGACGGCGGAGTGCTGAAGAACTCCGAGGGCAAACGGTTCATGTTCGACTACATCCCCGACGTGTTCAAGGGGCAGTACGCCGAATCCGAGGAGGAGGCCGACCAGTGGCTCAAGGACAACGACTCGGCCCGGCGCACCCCTGACCTGCTGCCCCGCGACGAGGTCGCCCGCGCCATCAACGAGGAGGTCAAGGCGGGCCGAGGTACCCCCCACGGCGGGGTCTACCTCGACATCGCCACCCGGATGACGCCCGAGGAGATCAAGCGCCGGCTGCCGTCGATGTACCACCAGTTCATGGAGCTGGCCGAGGTCGACATCACCAAGGACGAGATGGAGGTCGGGCCGACCTGCCACTACGTGATGGGCGGCATCGAGGTCGACCCGGACAGCGGCGGCGCAGCCACACCGGGGCTGTTCGCCGCGGGCGAGTGTGCGGGCGGTATGCACGGCTCCAACCGATTGGGTGGCAACTCGCTGTCCGACCTGCTGGTGTTCGGCCGGCGGGCGGGTCTCGGCGCGGCCGACTACGTCCGGTCGCTGTCGGCACGGCCGGCGGTGTCCGACGCGGCACTCGAGAGCGCCACCGCGCTCGCGCTGTCTCCGTTCGAACCCAAGCCGAACCCGGAGAACCCGTACACGCTGCATGCCGAGCTGCAGCAGTCGATGAACGACCTGGCCGGCATCATCCGCAAGCAGGCCGAGCTCGAAGAGGTCCTGGTCAAGATCGACGAGCTCAAGCGTCGCTACCAGAACGTCTCCGTCGAGGGTGGCCGCATCTTCAATCCGGGCTGGCACCTGGCCATCGACATGCGCAACATGCTGCTGGTCAGCGAATGCGTGGCCAGGGCCGCGCTGCAGCGCACCGAGAGCCGCGGCGGGCACACCCGCGACGACTTCCCGCAGATGGACGCCAACTGGCGCAACAAGCTGCTGGTGTGCCGCACGTCGGATACCGAGGTGGTACCCGACGTGACGGTCACCTCGGAGCCGCAGGCGCCGATGCGTCCCGACCTGCTGGCCACCTTCGAGCTGTCCGAGCTGGAGAAGTACTACACCGAAGCCGAACTGGCCGAGCATCCCGAACGGAAGGGCTGAGATGGCGACCTACAACGCGAACATGCGGGTCTGGCGCGGCGACCCGGCCGGGGGCGGTCTGCAGAACTACACGGTCGAGGTCAACGAAGGCGAGGTGGTGCTCGACATCATCCACCGGTTGCAGGCCACCCAGACGCCCGATCTGGCGGTGCGGTGGAACTGCAAGGCCGGCAAGTGCGGATCGTGCTCGGCGGAGATCAACGGCCGGCCGCGGCTGCTGTGCATGACCAGGATGTCGACGTTCGACGAGGACGAGGTCATCACCGTGACCCCGCTGCGCACCTTCCCGGTCATGCGCGACCTGGTCACCGATGTGTCGTTCAACTACGAGAAGGCCAGGGAGATCCCGTCTTTCACGCCGCCGAAGGATCTGCAACCCGGTGAGTACCGGATGGCCCAGGAGGACGTGAACCGGTCCCAGGAGTTCCGCAAGTGCATCGAGTGCTACCTGTGCCAGAACGTGTGCCACGTCAACCGTGACCACGAGGAGAACAAGAAGGCGTTCGCCGGCCCGCGCTACCTGATGCGCCAGGCCGAGCTGGACATGCATCCGCTGGACACCCTCAACCGCCGCCCCGAGCAGGCCCAGGAGGAGAACGGTCTGGGCTTCTGCAACATCACCAAGTGCTGCACCGAGGTGTGCCCCGAGCACATCAAGATCACCGACAACGCGCTGATCCCGATGAAGGAACGCGCGGCCGACCGCAAGTACGACCCCATCGTGTGGCTGGGCAACAAGCTTTTCCGCCGATGAGCGAACCCCCCGGGGCCGGTTGCACCGATCGCGGCGTGGTCGGGTCGGTGAGCGTCTCGGACAGCGTCGGGGTGGCCGGTTCGATCGCCACGTCGGGCAGCGCCGGGGTGGCCGGTTCGATCGCCACCGCGGGCAGCGCAGGGGTGGCCGGCTCGATCGCCACCGCGGGCAGCGCGGGCGTCGCCGGGTCCGTCGCCACCGCCGGCAGTGCCGCGGTCGTACGCTCGATCGCCACCGCGGGCAGCGCCGCGATCGCCGGCTGCGTGCTGACCGTGCTCTCGGTGGCCTGCGCGGGCTGCCTGGCCTGTCTGGGCTGTGTCGCGTGCCGGGGCTGCAAGGTGTGCGTGGGCTGCGTCGACTGTGCGGGCTGCACCGGCTGCGTCGGCTGCGTGAACTGCTCGGGGCTGCGCAACGCGGTCGGCCTGCGTGACGTGCACGCGGCCTGAACCGGGGATCGGGCGCGCAATGCGACGCCCACCCTCTTTGTCAGGCTGGTTGTGCGTGGGTTCGCGCGCCGGATTCGCTCAGGCCGGGGCGAGCCGGCGACCGGTCAGCGGGCTGGAGTAGACGACGTTCGTCGTGATGGTGCCCAGCGCCGCGATGCGCCCGGTGAGCCGCTCCAGATCGGGCATCGAGCGGGCCGGCACCTTCATGATGAAGCAGTCGTTGCCGGTCACGTGGTGCGCCTCGACGATCTCAGGGGTCACGTCCAGCAGGTCGTGCAGCGGCTTGTAGTTCCCCGACGGATACGCCAGCCGGACGAACGCCGTGATGGTGTAGCCCAGCGCTGCGGGATCGACGGTCGCCACGTACCCGGTGATCCCACCGATACCGCGGTCCGGTGCGCGCCACCCGCGTTAGATTCGGGGCCATGCCGACTCCTGACGGACTGCTGCTCGACCCGAACAGATTCGACCCCAAGCGGCTCGACCCCCAGTCCCGCCGCCTGCTCAAGGGGTTGATCGACTGGTTCGAGGAACGCGGCAAGGCCCGGTTGCTGCGCGACGATCTGGATGCGGCGTGGGTTGACGACTTCCTCGACCACGTGAAGCGTGAGCGGCTGTTCGCCACGTTCCTCACCCCGTCGGAGTTCGCCGACGGGGATGCCGACAAACGCTGGGACACCTCGCGCAACGCGGTGCTGAGCGAGATCCTCGGGTTCTACGGGCTGGCGTACTGGTATGCCGAACAGGTCACCATCCTCGGGCTCGGACCGATCTGGCAGAGCGACAACGTCAAGGCCAAGGAGAAGGCCGCCGCGCAACTCGAGGCCGGCGGGGTGATGGCGTTCGCGCTGTCCGAACGCGAACACGGCGCCGACATCTACAACACCGACATGGTGCTCACCCCCGCCGCGCCGGGCGACACCGAAGGTGTGGTGTTCCGGGCGTCCGGGCAGAAGTACTACATCGGCAACGGCAACGTGGCGGGCATGGTGTCGGTTTTCGGACGTCGCTCCGACATCGAAGGGCCGGAAGGCTACGTGTGGTTCGCGGCCGACAGCGGCCACCCGGACTACCAGCTGATCGGCAACGTCGTGCACGGCCAGATGTTCGTCAGCAACTTCGCGCTCGACGACTACCCGGTCTACGAGGAGGACCTCCTGTGCACTGGGCCCGACGCGTTCTCGGCGGCGCTGAACACCGTCAACGTCGGGAAGTTCAACCTGTGCAGCGGATCGATCGGGATGTGCGAGCACGCGTTCTACGAGGCGATCACACACGCCAACAATCGCATCCTGTACGGGAATCCCGTCACCGACTTCCCGCACGTGCGGGCGAGTTTCGTCGAGGCCTACGCCCGGCTGATCGCGATGAAGCTGTTCAGCGACCGCGCCATCGACTACTTCCGCAGCGCCGGACCCGAGGATCGCCGCTACCTGCTGTTCAACCCGGTGACCAAGTCGAAGGTCACCTCCGAAGGCGAGAAGGTGGTCACCCTGCTCTGGGACGTGCTCGCCGCCAAGGGCTTCGAGAAGAACACCTACTTCTGCGAGGTCGCACGCCTGATCGGCGCGCTGCCCCGGCTCGAGGGCACGGTGCACGTCAACGTCGCGCAGATCCTGAAGTTCATGCCGAACTTCATGTTCGACCCGGCCGACTACCCGCAGGTTCCCACCCGCGACGACCCGGCCGACGACGTGTTCTTCTGGTCGCAGGGCCCGGCCCGGGGCGCGTCGAAGGTCCGGTTCGCCGACTGGGCGCCGGTCTACGAGCAGTACACCCACATCCCGAACGTGGCGGTGTTCTACCAGCAGGTCAAGGCACTGAAGGAGCTCCTCGCCACCGCTGCCCCCGACGCCGACCAGCAACGCGACCTCGACTTCATCCTCGTCGTCGGGCACCTGTTCACCCTCGTGGTGTACGGCCAGTTGATTCTCGAACAGGCGAACCTGACCGGGCTGGACACCGACTTCCCGGACCTCGTCGACCAGATCTTCGACGTGGCGATCCGCGACTTCTCCGGCTACGCCGTCGCGTTGCACGGCAAGCCCGGCTCGACACCGGCGCAACAGGAGTGGGCCCTGTCGGCGGTGCGTAAGCCGGACGTCGACGCGGCCCGGTTCGACCGGGTGTGGCAGCACGTGCGCAGCTACGACGGCGCCTACCAGATGCGGCCCTGACTACGCCGCCGACCATCCGGTAGATCGCCGGATCCACCGCCGATTCCGTGGGCCCGGCGGGGAATCACCGTCGGATGGGTGTTCCGCTGCCGGTCGCGGCGGGCTTCGATGAAGCCATGACCGATGCGCGTGCATTCTTCCGGGCGAAACCGGCCTTCGAGATCGACCCGCCGACCTGGCCGCGGCCCGGTCGGCCGGCGCCGAGCTGCCCGACCGGGGTGCCGACATCGTCGTGTACTGCTGGGGGCCGGGCGGCAACGGCGCCACCAAGGCCGCACCGACCCTCAGCGAGCTCGGCTACCGGCACGTCCGCGAGCTCATCGGCGGGTTCGAATACCGGGCGCGGGAGGGGTTCTCGATCGTCGGCCCGCACGGACGCACCCGGCATCCGGTGGACGCGCTCACCGCGGTGGCACCGGATCCGCTGCCCAGGTAGCCGTGTAGACACCCCGCGCAGGGGTACCCTCACAGACAGCAGCCAATCAACGCAGAAAGGCAGCACGATGTCGCTTCGAGAGCCCCAGAGCGTGAACGATATCCGCACCGCGATCCGCGAGCTGAGCGCCCGTGCAGAGTTGGCTCGCCGGGAGGGCCGGGCCGACGACGCCGCCGAGCTGGACGAGCGGATCAGCAACTACCGAGACGAACTCGGCGCCCGTCCCTAGACCGGGCACCCCGCCGTTCCGTCAGCCGCCGAGCCGACGGAACGTACTGCGGTGGAACACGATCGGCGAGACGTCCTGGTGAATCGTGATCTCGCTGACGCGTAGCACGACGATGGTGTGATCCCCCGCGGGGACCAGCTGTTCGACGACGCTCTCCAACCACACGCTGGTGCCGTGGACGAACACCGCACCCCGCTCGCTCGACGACGTCTCCAGCCCCGCGAAGCGGTCGCCGGTCTTGGCCGCCAGCGTGCGCGCGGCCTCGTCGTGCGATTCGCCGAGCACGCTGATGCCCAGCGACGGCGCCTTCGCCAGCACGGGCCACGTGGTCGACGTGTTCTGCACGCAGAACGACACCAGGGGCGGATCGAGGGAGACCGGGACGAAGGTGCTGGCCGCCAGGCCGACCCGGGTGCCGTCCACCTCTGCGGCGATCGCGATCACCCCGGTCGGGAAATGACCGAACGCCTCCCGCAGGGACGTTGGGCTCGGGTGTGCACTCGCTCCGCTCATCGCCACCATCTTCACACGTAACGGTGCACCACAGCGGCGTCCAGGCCCGATATTGCCCGTCCCCCACCGCGACCACCCTGTTCGACGGCATCCAGCCACCCTGCACAGGGTTCGGGTGAGCACAATCACATCCAGGTAAACCTGCAGATCAGAGGCTGAAAACAGGCCAAATCCCACACTCGGCCAACCACTCGGTTGGTTAGTCGGCCGAAATTTCCTATGTTGGTCTTGCGCCCAAGTTACCAGCCGGTATAGTTAATGGCAGTTACTGGTGGGTAACTTATCCGATGAGTACCCAACCACAGGTGGCGTTCTCAATGAGGAGGAAACGTGAGCCATTACAAGAGCAATGTCCGTGACCAGGTATTCAACCTGTTCGAGGTGTTCGGCGTCGACAAGGCTCTCGGTACGGGTGCCTATGCAGACTTCGATGCGGAGACCGCGACCGAGATGCTGGCCGAGATGGCTCGCCTCGCCGAGGGCCCGGTCGCCGAGTCCTTCGAAGAGGGTGACCGCAACCCGCCGGTCTTCGATCCCAAGACCCACACCGTGACGTTGCCCGAGGCCTTCAAGAAGTCGGTCCGCGCGGTCATCGACGGTGGCTGGGACAAGCTGGGCATCGAAGAGGAGCTGGGTGGCACCCCGATGCCGAGCGCGCTGACGTGGGCGCTGCAGGAGCACATCCTCGGCGCGAACCCCGCGGTGTACATGTACGCGATGGGCGCCGGGTTCTCCAGCATCTTCTACAACCTCGCGACCGAGGAACAGAAGAAGTGGGCGGTTCTGGCCGCCGAGCGGGGCTGGGGTTCCACGATGGTGCTCACCGAGCCGGACGCCGGCTCCGACGTGGGCGCCGGCCGCACCAAGGCGGTCAAGCAGGAGGACGGCTCCTGGCACATCGACGGTGTGAAGCGCTTCATCACCTCGGCCGACTCCGACGACCTCTTCGAGAACATCATGCACCTGGTGCTGGCCCGTCCCGAGGGCGCCGGTCCGGGCACCAAGGGGCTGTCGCTGTTCTTCGTGCCGAAGTTCCTCTTCGACACCGAGACCGGTGAGCCCGGCGAGCGCAACGGCGTGTTCGTCACCAACGTCGAGCACAAGATGGGCCTGAAGGTCTCCGCGACCTGCGAGCTGTCGCTCGGCCAGCACGGTGTGCCCGCCAAGGGCTGGCTGGTCGGCGAGGTGCACGACGGCATCGCGCAGATGTTCGACGTCATCGAGCAGGCCCGCATGATGGTCGGCACCAAGGCGATCGCCACGCTGTCGACCGGCTACCTCAACGCGCTGGAGTACGCCAAGTCCCGCGTGCAGGGCGCCGACCTGACCCAGATGACCGACAAGACCGCGCCGCGCGTGACCGTCACGCACCACCCGGACGTGCGTCGTTCGCTGATTACCCAGAAGGCCTACGCCGAGGGTCTGCGCGCGCTGTACCTGTTCACCGCGACCCACCAGGACGCCGAGGTGGCCAAGGCGGTGCACGGCATCGACGCCGACCTCGCGGTGAAGGTCAACGACCTGATGCTGCCGATCGTCAAGGGCGTGGGCTCCGAGCAGGCGTACGCCAAGCTCACCGAGAGCCTGCAGACCTTCGGGGGTTCCGGCTTCCTGCAGGACTACCCGATCGAGCAGTACATCCGCGACGCCAAGATCGACTCGCTCTACGAGGGCACGACCGCCATCCAGGCGCAGGACTTCTTCTTCCGCAAGATCGTCCGCGACAAGGGTGTGGCGCTGGCCCACGTGGCCGGCCTGATCGACCAGTTCGTCAAGAACGAGTCGGGCAACGGCCGGCTCAAGGCCGAGCGAGCGCTGCTGGCGACCGCGCTGCAGGACGTGCAGGGCATGGCAGCCGCGCTGACCGGCTACCTGATGGCTGCGCAGGAGGATCCGGCCAGCATCTACAAGGTCGGCCTCGGCTCGGTCCGCTTCCTGATGAGCGTCGGCGACCTGGTGCTCGGCTGGCTGCTTGCGCAGCAGGCGGCCGTGGCGATCGACAAGCTCGACGCCGGTGCCAGCCACAACATGGGGGCCGAGGACCGCGCCTTCTACGAGGGCAAGGTTGCGGTGGCGTCGTTCTTCGCGAAGAACTTCCTGCCGCTGCTGACCAGCACCCGGTCCATCGTGGAAAACCTCGACAACGAGGTCATGGAACTGGACGAAGCAAGCTTCTAGTCCCCCTGGAACGCTTCGGACCCGAGACGCCCCCGGACTCTTCCCGGGGGCGTCTTGCATTGCGGACGCTGCGTTAGCAGACGCGAAAGCCCCCGAAACGTCGGGTTTCAGGGGCCTACTCGCGTCTGCTCGCGGAAAAAAATAGGGCGGGTTCGGGAGGACAGTGGGCGCGACTCTTTTCGTGGTGCGCGGCCGGCTTTCATCCCTTGCACGGCTCTTTGGTCGGTCACTCCCGAACCCGTCGTGCGATCGATGCTACGCCCCGGCGAGCGCGGACAACAGGGAAATTCTCGGGAAATTTCAGGCGCCGGAATCCTTCGATCGAAGCAGCGCGCGGGTGCGCGCCCGGCCCTCGTCGGAGGGGTCGAAAGCCGCGCCGACGAATTCGTCGACCCCGGCGGCGGCCAGCTCATCGAGTCGGCCCGCGACGGTGTCCTCGTCGCCGATGATCGCGGCGTCCTCCGGCCCGACGTAGCCCTCCCGGTCGAGCATCGCGCGATAGGACGGCAGCGTGCCGTAGACCGCGAAGTTCTCGGCGGCCTGCCGCCGAACCGCGTCGACGTCGTCGGTGACCGCGACCGGCAGTGCCGCCACCACGCGTACGGCGCCGTCCGGGCGCCCGGCGTCGGCCGCCGCCTGCCGCAGGGTAGGGCTGACGTGGTCGCGCAGCGTTGTCGGCCCGGTCATCCAGGTGCAGGTGCCCGCGGTGCGCCGGCCCGCCAGGCGCAGCATCTGCGGTCCCAGCGCCGCGATGTAGACGTCCGGGCGCGGCGCGTCGGGGATCACCAGCGCACCCCGGGTGGTCACCGTCTCCCCGACGGCGTTCGCGGGCTCGCCGGCCAGCAGCGGGAGCAGGCCGTCGAGGTACTCGCCCAGCCGGCGCACCGGCTTGTCCCACGGGATGCCCCACATGCCCTCGGTCACGGCTGCGTGGGTCATTCCCAGCCCCAACGTGAACCGGCCTCCGGACGCCTGGCTGACGGTCAGCGCCTGCTGCGCCATGTGCATCGGGTGCTGGTTCTGGATGGGCACCACCCCGCTGGCGGCCTCGATGGTGTCGACCTCGCGCAACGCGATCGCCAGGATCGTGAGCAGGTCGGGCTCGTAGGGCATCTGGCTCATCCAGACCCGGGGGAAGCCTTCGTCGCGCAGCTGCGCGAGGTTGGCGACGGTCGCGTCGATCGGCGAGCCGTTTCCGGCGCCGCTGAGCTGTCCGAACATGCTGATCTGCATAGGTGAAATCTAAGAGCCCCGTGTTGCCGTCGGGTCGGGGGGTCAGACGGCAACACGGAGCTATCCCATGTATCGACGCCCCACCGGCGGGCGTTACAGCTCCCGCGAAACTTTTTCCCGATTTGCCGTCAGCCTCGGATCTCACCACCCGACCTGGAAATTGCACAGGTCACGGTCGCGGCCCATTTGCCATCGGCCCCCTGGTCAGGCCTCCAGGATCGCGGTCACACCCTGCCCGCCGGCGGCGCAGACCGAGATGAGGCCGCGCAATGGGCGCCCCGTCGCCCCATCAGCTTGGGCCTTCTTCTCGGCCAGCTGCTTGGCCAGCTGGGCGATGATGCGCCCGCCGGTGGCGGCGAACGGATGCCCGGCGGCCAGCGACGAGCCGTTGACGTTGAGCTTGGAGCGGTCGATGGAGCCCAGCGCACTGTCCAGGCCCAGCCGCTCCTTGCAGTACTCCTCGGACTCCCAGGCCGCCAGGGTGGCCAGCACCACCGAGGCGAACGCCTCGTGGATCTCGTAGTAGTCGAAGTCCTGCAGGGTCAGCCCGTTGCGGGCCAGCAGCCGCGGCACCGCATAGGTCGGCGCCATCAGCAGGCCGTCGCGCCCGTTGACGTAGTCGACCGCCGCGGTCTGGCCGTCGACGAAGTAGGCCAGCACCGGGATCGCGCGCTCGGCCGCCCACTGCTCGGACGACAGCAGCGCCACCGAGGCGCCGTCGGTCAGCGGTGTCGAGTTGCCGGCGGTCATGGTGGCGTCACCGTTGCGCACGCCGAACACCGGCTTGAGCTTGGCCAGCTTCTCGGTCGACGAGTCGGCGCGCATGTTGTCGTCGCGGTAGAGCCCGAGGAAAGGGCTGACCAGATCGTCGAAGAACCCGCGGTCGTAGGCGGCGGCCATGTTGCGGTGGCTGGCCGCGGCCAGCTCGTCCTGGTCGACGCGCTTGATGCCCATCTGCTTGGCGGTCACCGCGGCATGCTCGCCCATCGACATGCCGGTGCGCGGCTCGCTGTTGACCGGGATCTCCACACCGATCGAGGCGGGCAGCTTGCCGACCAGCTTGAGCCGGTCGATGGTCGAGTCGGCGCGACGCAGACCCAGCAGCACCCGGCGCAGGCCGTCGCCGAACGCGATCGGCGGGTCGGAGGCGGTGTCCACGCCGCCGGCGGCAGCGACTTCGTAGCGCCCCATCGCGATGCCGTCGGCCGCCGAGATCGCCGACTGCAGCCCGGTGCCGCAGGCCTGCTGCAGATCGAAGGCCGGCGTGTACGGCGACAGCGAGCTGCCCAGCACGCACTCGCGCATCAGGTTGAAGTCCCGGCTGTGCTTGAGCACGGCGCCACCGATCACCGCGTCGAGCTTGTCGCCCACCAGACCGAACCGATCGGCCAGGCCGTCCAGCACGGCGGTGAACATGTCGGTGTTCGAGGCGTGCGCGTACGCGCCGTCGGCGCGTGCGAACGGGATCCGGTTACCTCCGAGGATCGCCACTCGGCGGGTTGTCTTGGTGTCGGCCACGTCTGCCTCCCGGCGTCGCGAGGTTGGGGTTGTCTTCGAAGTGTCTGACGTCATACTACCCACCGTTCTTACTCTGGAGTAAGTTCGTGATGGACGCGACAGACACCCGAGGTGGGGGTACCCCTCCCCGACAGTCCCATGCACACAGATCTTCCGAAAGGCAGCGCCGTGGCTTCCGATCTCCTCTCCCAAGTCGTCAACTCAGGCCCGGGCGGTTTCCTGGCCAGGCAGCTCGGGGTGCCGCAGCCCGAGCTGCTGCGCCGCTATCGGCCGGGGCAGCCGCCGCTGGCCGGCTCGCTGCTGATCGGCGGGGCGGGCCGGGTGGTCGAGCCGCTCCGCGCTGCGCTGGCCGAGGACTACGAGGTGGTCGGCAACAACCTGGGCGGGCGCTGGGCCGACTCGTTCGGCGGGCTGGTCTTCGACGCCACCGGCATCACCGGACCGGCGGGCCTGAAGGGCCTCTACGAGTTCTTCACCCCGCTGCTGCGCAACCTGGGCCACTGCGGACGCGTCGTCGTCATCGGCAGCACCCCGGAGGAAACCACGGGCGTCCACGAGCGCACCGCCCAACGCGCGCTCGAGGGGTTCACCCGCTCGCTGGGCAAGGAGCTGCGGCACGGGTCGACCGTCGCACTGGTCTACCTGTCGCCGGACGCCAAGCCCGCCGCGACCGGGCTGGAGTCGACGCTGCGGTTCGTCCTGTCGGCGAAGTCGGCCTACGTCGACGGACAGGTGTTCCGGGTGGGACCCGCCGACGCCACCCCGCCCGCCGACTGGGACAAGCCTCTCGACGGCAGGGTCGCCGTCGTCACCGGGGCCGCGCGCGGTATCGGCGCCACGATCGCCGAGGTGTTCGCTCGCGACGGCGCCGCGGTGGTGGCAGTGGACTTGGACAATGGAGCGGGGGCTGCCGAGGCGCTGTCCGAAGTGGCTTCCAAGGTCGGTGGCACCGCGCTGACGCTGGACGTCACGGCGCCCGACGCGGTGGACCGCATCACCGCCCACGTACGCGAGCACCACGGGGGCCGGCTGGACATCCTGGTCAACAACGCCGGCATCACCCGCGACAAGCTGCTGGCCAACATGGACGAGGCCCGCTGGGACGCGGTGATCGCGGTGAACCTGCTGGCCCCGCTGGCGCTGGCCGAGGGCCTGGTCGGCAACGGCACGATCGGCGACGGCGGGCGGATCATCGGGCTGTCCTCGATGGCCGGCATCGCCGGCAACCGCGGCCAGACCAACTACGCCACCACCAAGGCCGGGATGATCGGCCTCACCGATGCGCTGGCCCCGCAGTTCGCCGAGCAGAACATCACCATCAACGCGATCGCCCCCGGGTTCATCGAGACCAAGATGACCGACGCCATCCCGTTGGCCACCCGCGAGGTCGGCCGGCGACTGAACTCGTTGTTCCAGGGTGGGCAGCCCGTCGACGTCGCCGAGGCCATCGCGTACTTCGCCAGCCCGGGTTCCAACGCCGTCACCGGCAACACCATCCGGGTGTGCGGCCAGGCCATGCTGGGCGCGTAGGCCGTGAACGAAGCTTGCGAGCGAACCAACAGATGATGAGCGATCAACAGCCCTCCGGGCTGAAGAACCTGCTGTGGGCCGCTGCGGGCGCGCTGCCCTTCGTCCCGCGCGGCGACAGCCTGCCCGACCGCACGCTGACCGTCGGCGAACTGCCCATCGACGCCGACAACGTCGCCGCCTACGCGAACGTGACCGGTCTGCGTTTCGGTGACACGCTGCCGCTGACATACCCGTTCGCACTGACCTTCCCGACCGTGATGTCACTGGTGACCAGCTTCGACTTCCCGTTCGCCGCAATGGGTTCGGTGCACGTGGAGAACCACATCACCCGGTACCGGCCGATCGCGGTCACCGACACCGTCGGTGTCGCGGTGCACGCCGAGAACCTGCGTGAGCACCGCAAGGGTCTGCTGGTCGACATCGTCACCGACGTCAGCGTCGGCAACGACACGGCGTGGCATCAGGTGACCACGTTCCTGCATCAGCAGCGCACCAGCCTGTCCGGCGAGCCCAAGCCGGAACCGCAGAAGCAGCCGAAGCTGCCGCCGCCCAACGCGGTGCTGCGGATCACGCCCGGCCAGATCCGGCACTACGCGTCGGTCGGCGGGGACCACAACCCGATCCACACCAACGCGCTGGCCGCCAAGCTGTTCGGGTTCCCGACGGTGATCGCCCACGGAATGTTCAGCGCCGCGGCCGTGCTGGCCAACATCGAGGGACAACTACCCGACGCGGTGGCCTACTCGGTGCGGTTCGCCAAGCCGGTGGTGCTGCCGGCCAGGGCCGGACTCTACATCGACCGGAGCGCCGACGGCTGGGAGCTGACGCTGCGCCACCTGACCAAGGGCTACCCGCACCTGACCGGCACGGTCAGCGGGTTGTGAAACCGGCGTCAGGTCGGCGCGCCGACGGATGCGTCGACCTCGGCGGCGCCACCCGACTGTTCGGCGGGCCGGCCCTTCAGGCCCAGCCAGAACAGGTCGATCATCAGCTTGGCGGCATCGTCGACGTCGGCGTCACCGGTGCTCACCCGCGACGCGACCGCCTCCCCGGCGCCGACCAGGGCGACGGCCATCATGTCGAAGTCGGTGTCCGGCTCGGGATGCCGGGTGCCGGCACGTAGCAGGCCCCCGACCAGCTCGATGATCTGTTCGCGACCTTCCCGCACGGTGTGGGCAAAGGCCTGCGAGCTGGTCGCCTGGGTGTAGAGCACCATCCACGACGCGCGATGGGCGTCGATGTACTTCAGGAACGCCAGAACCGCGTTTCTCAGCAACTCCTTGGGCGCCTCGTCGAAGTCGATCTGGTTGCGCACCTCGTCGACGAACCGGGCCAGCTCACGGTTCAGGCAGGCACCGAACAACTCCTCCTTGGAGCCGTAGTACAGGTACAGCATCGGCTTGCTGATCTGCGCCTCGGCGGCGATCGCGTCCATCGACGTCTCGTGGTAGCCGTTCACCGAGAAGATCTGCACCGCGGCGTCGAGCATCTGCTGCTCGCGAACGGCACGCGGCAACCGCTTGGTTCCACCTGCCATGAGCGAGCCTTCCTGACCGAGAGGCGAACTGTTCCCTACCCCAGGGTAAGCACCGGGGAACCGATCAGCCGCCGCAGCTCGGGGACGGGCCCTTCATCGCGGCCATCCGCTGGACCGACGCGTCGACGCCGGCCATCGACAGCTCGCCGGCCGCCACCGCCTGTTCGAGCCGGTCCAGCACCGCGGGAACCTCGGCGGTGGTCACCCACAGGGCCACGTCGGCACCCGCCTGCAGGGCACGCAGCACCGCGTCGGCCACCCCGAAGCGGTCGCTGACCGCCCGCATGCTGGACAGGTCGTCGGTGAAGATCGGACCGTTGAACGGCGGGCCGCCGTAGTCGCCGGAGCGCAGCAGCGCATACGCGGCCGGGCTGAGGCTGGCCGGTTCGCTGCCGGTCAGGCCGGGCACCTGCATGTGACCGACCATCACGGCGACCGGCGCCTGGGGGGTCAGCGTGCGGTAGGGCACCAGATCGTCGGCCTTCAGCTGGTCCAGCGGCGGGGTGACGACGCTGCCGGCATGCGAGTCGCCCGACCCGTGGCCGTGCCCCGGGAAGTGCTTGAGCACGGGCAGCACCCCGGCGTCACGCAGCCCCTGGGCGTAGGCACCGGCGAAATCGGTGACGGTCGTGGGGTCCGAGCCGAACGACCGGTCACCGATGACGCCGTCCGCGTCCGAGGTCACGTCGACGACCGGGGCGAAGTCGATCGTCACCCCCAGGGCCCGCATCTGGTTGCCGCGGTCGAAGGCGATCTGGCGGACCTGTTCGGGGGTGCTGGTCTGCGCCAGCGCCCTCGGTGACGGCTGGCTGCCGATCAGGCCGGCCAGCCGGGACACCCGGCCGCCCTCCTCGTCGACGCTGACCGCCAGCCGCAGCGGGCCCGCGGTGGCCGCGATGTCGGCCAGGCCCCCCGGCAGCATCGACAGGTTGGTCCAGCTGCCGATCATGATGCCGCCGACGTGCTGGTTCTCGACCACCGCCCGCGCGTCGGCGGCGCCGGTCACCCCGACCATCAGCAGCTGGGCCAGCTTGTCGCGGGTGTTCATGGCGGCTGGATCGCCGCATACCGGGGCCGCGGGAGGCGGCGGCGCAGCAGGCGGCGGGCCCAGGTTCGGGACGGGCCCGGCCGCCATCGACACCGTGGAAGCGGGTCCGGGGGAAGGCGCCTGATCAGCACCAGAGGTGCAGCCCAGCAGCAACGAGGATGCCGCCAGCACCCCGATCAGGGCGCCGGGCACGGTCGATCGCATGGCCATGCGTCCCGACCCTAGCGGTACTGGCCGGCCGCGATCCACGGCACGGCCGACCAAACTCCCTGGCGTGCTAGTTTGGCGCGCATGGATCGGTTTCTCGTGCCCGCCGCGGCCAGCATCGTGGTCGGGTTGTTGTTGGGTGCGGCGGCCGTGTTCGGGGTGACGTTGATGGTGCAGCAGGACACGAAGCCCCCGCTGCAGGCGGGCGATCCGGCGTCATCGGTGCTCAACAGGGTCGAGTACGGCGACCGGAGCTGACGCGAGCGCCGATACGGTGGCGCCGCTGCGGCGGCGCTGGCTGTGGGTGGCCGCCGCGGCGGCACTGGTCCTGACGTTCGCCCAGTCACCCGGACAGATCTCCCCCGACACCAAGCTCGACCTCACCGCCAACCCGCTGCGCTTCCTGTCGCGCGCGTTCACGCTGTGGAACAGCGACCTGCCGTTCGGTCAGGCCCAGAACCAGGCCTACGGATATCTGTTCCCACACGGCGCCTTCTTCCTGGCCGGGGACCTGCTCGGCCTGCCCGGCTGGGCGACCCAGCGGCTGTGGTGGGCGCTGCTGCTCACCGTCGGTTTCTGGGGCCTGCTTCGGCTCGCCGAGGCGCTGCGGATCGGCACCCCGACGTCGCGGGTGCTGGGTGCGGTCGCGTTCGCGCTGTCGCCGCGGGTGCTGACCACGCTCGGCGCGATCTCGTCGGAGACGTGGCCGATGATGCTCGCGCCGTGGGTGCTGCTGCCGATGATCCTCGCTTTGCGGGGGTCGGCCGGCACCTCCCCGGAAACCTCCCGGATCCGGCTGCTGGCGGCGCGCTCGGCGCTGGCGATCGCGCTGATGGGCGCCGTGAACGCGGTCGCGACGCTGTCGGCGTGCCTGTGCGCGGTGGTGTGGCTGCTCTGCCATCGCCCCAATCGGACCTGGTGGCGCTTCACCGCCTGGTGGCTGGGCTGCACCGCGCTGGCGGTGACCTGGTGGGTGGTGGCGCTGCTGCACCTGGGCCGGATCAGCCCACCGTTCCTGGACTTCATCGAGTCCTCCGGCGTGACGACGCAGTGGATGTCGCTGACCGAGATGCTGCGCGGGACCGCCGCATGGACCCCGTACGTGGCGCCGAATGCGACCGCGGGTGCGCCGCTGGTGACCGGGTCGGTGGCGGTGCTGGCGACGACGCTGGTGGCCGCGGCCGGACTGGCCGGGCTGGCGCTGCGCAGCATGCCGGCCCGGGGCCGGCTGATCACGATGCTGCTGGTCGGCATCGTGCTGCTGGCGGCCGGATACTCCGGCACACTGGGCTCGCCGATCGCCCACCAGGTGCAGGCATTCCTGGACGCGGGCGGAACCCCGCTGCGCAATCTGCACAAACTCGAGCCGTTGCTGCGGCTGCCGGTCGCGCTCGGACTGGCCCACCTGCTGGGCCGGATCCCGCTGCCCGGCAGCGCGCCACGCGCGGTGTGGCGCGGCGCGTTCGCTCATCCGGAGAACGACAAGCGCGTCGCGGTCGGCGTCGTGGTGCTCTCGGCGCTGGCGGCGGCCACCGCGCTCGCCTGGACCTTCCGGCTGACCCCGCCCGGCGCGTTCGACGCGATCCCCGGCTACTGGCACGAGACCGCGCAGTGGCTCGACGAGCACAACACCGGATCCCCCACCGCGGGCCGGGTGCTGGTCGCCCCCGGCGCTCCGTTCGCCACCCAGGTGTGGGGCAACAGCCACGACGAGCCGCTCCAGGTGCTCGGCGAAAGCCCGTGGGGGGTGCGCGACTCGATCCCGCTGACGCCGCCGGAGACGATCCGTGCGCTGGACTCGGTGCAGCGCCTGTTCGCGGCCGGCCGGCCGTCCGACGGCCTGGCGGACACGCTTGCCCGGCAAGGCATTTCGTATGTGGTCGTGCGCAACGACCTGGACCCCGACACCGCACGGTCGGCCCGTCCGATCCTGGTGCACCGCGCGATCGACGGTTCCCCGGGCCTGACCAGGGTGGCCGAGTTCGGCGACCCGGTCGGCCCCGGCACGCTGGAGGGGTTCATCGCCGACAGCGGCTTGCGCCCCCGCTATCCGGCGGTGGAGATCTACCGGGTGGACGGCGCGCACGCGGCCGCGGCGCCCTATCTGTCCGACGCCGATTCGATGGCCCGGGTGGACGGCGGACCGGAGTCGCTGCTGCGGATCGACGAGCGGCGCCGCCTGACCGGGCAGCCACCGCTGGGGCCGATGCTGCTGACCCAGGACGCCGAGCGTGCCGGGCTGCCGGCGCCGCTGGTCACGGTCACCGACACGCCACTGGCCCGGGAGACCGACTACGGCAGGGTCGACGACCACACGTCGGCGATCCGCACCCCCGACGATGCCCGCCACACCTTCAACCGGGTGCCCGACTATCCCGCCGACGGTGCCGAGACGGTGTACGGGCAGTGGGACGGCGGGCGGATCACGGTGTCGAGTTCGGCCGCGGATTCCACGGCGCTGCCCAATGTCTCTCCGGCATCGTCGCCTGCGGCGGCCATCGACGGCGACGCGTCGACCAGCTGGGTGTCCAATGCGCTGCAGGCGGCGGTCGGCCAGTGGCTGCAGGTGGATTTCGACCACCCGGTCACCAACGCCACCATCACGATCACCCCCAGCGCCACCGCGGTGGGCGCGCAGGTGCGCCGGCTGGAGGTGGCGACCGTCAACGGCACCAGCACGGTGCGGTTCGACGAGGCGGGTCAGCCGGTGACCGTCGCCTTGCCCTACGGCGAGACGCCGTGGGTCCGCATCACCGCGGTGGCCACCGACGACGGGTCACCCGGCGTCCAGTTCGGCATCACCGATTTCAGCGTCACCCAGTACGACGCCAACGGCTTCGCCCATCCGATCAACCTGCGCCACACCGTCGAGGTGCCGGGGCCACCGCCCGGTTCGGCTGTCGCACAATGGGACCTGGGCTCCGAACTGCTCGGACGCCCGGGCTGTGCGGAGAGCCCGACCGGTACCCGGTGCGCGGCGCTGATGGCGCTGGCCTCCGAGGAGCCGGTGAACCTGAGTCGGACGCTGACGGTGCCCGAACCCACACCGGTGACCCCCACCGTCTGGGTCCGGGCCCGGCAGGGACCCAACCTGGCCGATCTGATCGCCGAACCGGGCACGGTGCGCGCCGCGGGCGATGCCGACCCGATCGACGTGCTGGGATCCGCCTACGCCGCCACCGACGGCGATCCGGGCACCTCGTGGACCGCACCCCAGCGGGTGGTACAGCCGCACACCCCGCCCACCCTGGTGCTGAAACTGCCGTCGCCGCGCACGGTGGCCGGGCTGCGCGTCGCGCCGAGCTCCTCTGCGCTGCCGGCCCATCCACGGATGATCGCCGTGGACCTCGGCGGCGGCCCGCAGGTGCGCCGACTGTCCGACCGCACCCAGACGCTGCAGCTGCAGCCCCGCCGCACCGACACCATCACCGTGTCCCTGCTCGATTGGGACGACGTGATCGACCGCACCGCACTGGGTTTCGATCAGCTCAAACCGCCGGGACTGGCCGAGATCGTCGCGCTCGACGAACTCGGGGCCTCGATCGACGCCGCCGACGCGGCCACCAACCGGGACCGGAGCATCACCCTGCCGTGCGGTCGCGGACCGATCATCGCGGTGGCCGGACAGTTCGTCCAGACGTCGGTGGCGACGACGGTCGGTGATCTGCTGGACAACCGCCCGATCCCGGCACAACCCTGCCGCGGTGAGCCGATCACGCTGCCCGCCGGTCAGCAGGAACTCCTGATCAGCCCCGGCCCGGCGCTGATCGTCGACGGCGTCACGCTCGACGCGCCGCAGGCCCACGAGATCACCCCCGCGGTCACGGCGCCGGTATCCACCGGCGGGTGGCGCAACGACCGACGCGACGTCGAGGTGCCGCCGTCGGAGACCGAACGGATTCTGGTGGTTCCCGAGAGCGTGAACCCCGGGTGGACCGCGCGCGGCACGGACGGCGCCGAACTGCGCGCCGTCACCGTCAACGGCTGGCAGCAGGGCTGGGTGCTGCCCGCCGGCACCTCGGGTGCCGTGACGCTGAGTTTCGACTCCAACACCGGCTACCGCGTGGGCCTGATCGGCGGAATGGCGCTGCTGCCGCTGCTGGCCCTGCTGGCGGCCGTTCCGGGCCGCCGGGTCCGTCCGCCGGCGCCCGCCGCCCGGCCGTGGCGGCCCCGCCCGGCGGTGCCGGCGGCGGCGAGCCTGTGCGCCGCCACGGTGATCTCCGGATGGGCGGGGGCACTGCTCGCCGGTGCCTGGCTGATCCTGCGATATCGGTTGCGCTTCCGCCAGAAGCTCTGCGACACAGTCACCTTGGTCGCCGTGGCGGGCGGCCTCATCCTGGCGGGAGCGGTGCTCAGCCAGAACCCGTGGCGTTCCGTGGACGGATACGTCGGGCACTCGGCCTGGGTGCAGCTGCTCGCGCTGGTCTCGGTGGTGGCGCTGGCCACCTCCACCGTCTCCTTCGCCGGCCGGGCTCCGGCTCCCGACGACCACACCGGTGAATCCGGCCATCAGCGCGCACCCGCCGACCAGGATGGAGCCCATGACGCATCCCGTTCCGCCGATCGGAACCCAGGTATCGGCGCTGGCCGCCCGGGATCCTGACGCCGCGGCGGTCACCTGTGACGGGGTCACGGTCAGCCGGGCGGAACTGGATGCCGCGACCAACCGGCTGGCGCGGGCGTTCGCGTCACACGGGGTCGGGGTCGGCGACTACGTGACGATCGTGCTGCCGAACTCCCTGGACTGGGTGTACGCGGTGCTGGCCTGCTGGAAACTCGGGGCGATCCCCCAGCCGCTGTCGGCCCGGCTGCCCGACGCGGAGCTGGCGGCGCTGCTCGGGCTGCGGCGTCCGACGCTGCTCGTCGGCCGGGCCGATCCCACCGGCCTGACCCCCGATGTGGCGGTCGATGCGGGCGCGGAGTTCACCGACGACCCGCTGCCGGAGGCGGTGTCGCCGGTGTGGAAATCGATGGCCTCCGGCGGCAGCACCGGCAGGCCGAAGCTGATCGAGGCCGGCGGCGACAGCCGGGTACCCGCCGCGATCGGGTACCCGCTGGGCGCCCAGGAGGGCGACGTGACGATCATCTCGGTGCCGTTGAGCCACAACACCGGCTTCACCACGTTCGCGATCGGCCTGCTGCAGGGCCACCACCTGGTGGTGATGCCGCGGTTCGAGCCGGCCGAGTTCCTGCGTCTGGTCACCGAGCACCGGGTGACGTTCCTGACCACCGTCCCGACGATCATGCAGCGGCTGCTGCCGGTGTACCGGGCCGACCCGCAGCGCTACGACCTGTCCTCGATCCGCCGGTTCTGGCACCTGGCCGCGCCGTGTCCGCCGGCGGTGAAGCGCGCCTGGATCGACCTGATCGGACCCGACGCGGTGTGGGAACTCTACGGCGGCACGGAGTTGCAGGCGCTGACGTTCATCTCCGGGGCCCAGTGGCTGGCCCGCCCGGGCTCGGTCGGCGTGGTGGTGGCCGGGGAGATGAAGGTGCTCGACGACGACGGCGTCGAGTGCCCGCCGGGAGTACCGGGCGAGATCTACATGCGGCCCGCCCAGGGCGGCCGGGCCACCTACCGCTATGTCGGCAGCACCGCCCGGTCCCGCGACGGCTGGGATTCGCTCGGCGACCTGGGCTATTTCGACTCCGACGGCTTCCTGTACCTCAACGACCGCCGGGTCGACATGTTCACCGTGGGCGGGCGCAACGTCTATCCCGCCGAGATCGAGGCGGCGCTGGCCGAGCACCCGCAGGTGCTTTCCAGCCTGGCGGTCGGAGTTCCCGACGACGATCTGGGGCAGGTGCCGCACGTGATCGTGCAGGCGGTCGAGGCCCAGGGCCTCGACGGCGACGCGGTGGTCGCGTTCCTGACCGACCGGATCGCACCGCACAAGCTGCCGCGCACGGTGGAGTTCACCGACCGGCCGTTGCGTGATGACGCGGGCAAGGCGCGCCGGTCGGCGGTCCGCGACGAGGTGATCGCGCGGCGGGCCGCGCAATCGGGCTGAGGCGCGGCGGGCCGCGCAATCGGGCTGAGGCGCGGCGGGCCGCGCAATCGGGCTGAGGCGGTCAGCGCGCGACGGCGGGTTCGATCGTCTCGGTGACCGAACTGTCCAATGGGGTCGGGGAATTGCTTCTCTCCCAGCGGCGCAGCGCGTTGCGGCAGGGCGACTCGACCAGTGCGTAGCTGACCGCGGCGATCGCGAAGCCGAACACCACCGTGAGCACCAGCACCACGGTGAAGTGCCCGTTGAACGCGAACTCGCCGATCATCGGGAACACCATCGCCAGTGCTGCCAGGTGCCACACGAACAGGCCGTAGGACCAGCGGCCGAGCGTGACCATCGAATCGCTGCCGAGGAACCGGTGCGACGTGCCGGGCCGGTCCAGGACCAGCGGTGCCAGCAGCGCGCCGGCCACGACCGCGCCCATCACCGTCTTGAGGGTGACCTGGGCGATCGAACCGGGGTGCAGACCCTCCCGGCCCGCCAGCGGGGACGCGGCCACGACGAACGCCGCCACCGCGATCAGCGCCATCAGGATCCGGTGGCGAGCCAGCCGGTGCACCCAGCCCACCCGTGTCACGGTCAACTCGGCGAGCACCATGCCCGCGGCGAACCAGGAGAAGAAGGCCGGCGGCCAGTTCCACAGGTTGTGCCCCGACGCGCCGTCGAACGGGATGTGCACCCAGAACAGGCTGGCCAGCGCCGTGGCCAGGATCGCCGGTGTCCGGGCCCGGACCGGGAGCCGGCGCGCCAGCAGGGCCAGCAGCGGCAACGCGAGGTAGAAGCTCACCTCGACCGACAGGCTCCACATCTGGGTGAGCCCGGCGGTCAGCGTCAGCGGGACATAGATCTGCGTCAGCGTCAGGTTGGCCAGCCAGACGGTCAGGTCGGCCTGGGCGTCGGGCAGCAGCGTCAGGATCACGACGACCGCGACCAGGTATCCCGGCATGATGCGCACGATGCGGGACCGCAGGTAGTGCCCGGTGGCCGGGCGCGACCGCAGCCCGCGCGCCGCGGCGGCGTGCCCCCGCCACAGCAGGAAACCGGAGAGCGCGAAGAACACCGCCACAGCCAGGTCGAAGCGGCCCAGCAGCCGACCGACGGCGCCGGTGGTGTGGCCCGTCTGGAACGCCACGTGGGTGACCACCACCCCGATGGCAGCGCAGGCGCGCAGCCCTTCGACGGCGGGCAGGAACCCCCGCGTCCCGCCGACGGAGTTCTCATCGGCGACGGTCACCGGTGCGGTCACGCCCAACAGTGTGCCCCGCGGTGCGCGGCCGCGGTGAAAACGGGTAGTCAAGCGGGTACCGACCGGCCTGGTCCGGTGGGAGAGGTGCGGTTCCGCGAAGCGCTCGTAGTGAGCGACGGCCCAGGTTCCGGCTGTTAGGGTCGAACGGGTTTTGCCGCCACGCGCCCGGGCCCGGGTTCGTGGCGGTACGCGAAGGGAGACACGGTATTGAACCGCGCAGTCGCGCTGAGGATCGCCGCGTGCGGAATCATGGGCCTCGGAGCCGCGTTGCTCATTGCCGCGTTGCTGCTGTCCACCTATACCAAGGGCAAGATCTCCAAGGTCCCCCTGGACATCGATGCCACGCTGGTCTCCGACGGCACCGGCACCGCGTTCGATCCCGCGTCGCTCAACGCCGACCGGTTCGTCGTCAACGAGGACGTCCCGCTGGTGCAGCAGCAGCAGATCAGCGTCGAGTCGCCGGCCAATGCCGACGTGGTGACGCTGCAGGTCGGCAGCTCGCTGCGGCGTACCGACCAGCAGCAGGACAACGGTCTGCTGCTGGCGATGGTCGATACCGTGACGCTCAACCGCGAGACCGCGATGGCCGTCTCCAGCGACAGCAACCCGGGTGGCGCGGTGCAGAAGCCCCGCGCGATCGAGGACGAGGAGCCGCCCACCAACATCGCGCTGCCGCATGAGGGGCTGACCTACCGGTTCCCGTTCGACACCGAGAAGAAGACCTACCCGTTCTTCGACCCGATCGCCCAGAAGGCGTTCGACGCCAACTATGACGGCGAGGAAGATGTCAACGGGCTGACCACCTACAAGTTCACCCAGAACGTCGGCTTCGACGCCGACGGCAAGCTCGTCGACCCGGTGAAGTACGCCTCGCTCTACGACGACGACGCCGACAGCCAGGCGACCGCGCCGGCCCGGCTGTGGGGAATCGAAGCCGAGGATCCCGAAGAGCCGATCACGATGACCCGCTACTACGCCGCCCAGCGCACCTTCTGGGTCGACCCGGTGTCGGGCACCATCGTCAAGCAGGCCGACCGCGGGTACCACTACTACGCTCGGGAGGCCCTCGAACCCGAGATCACCTTCGCCGACTACACCGTGACCAGCAACGAGGAGACCGTCGAGTCCCAGGTCGCGGCCGCCCAGGACGAACGCGACCGGATCGCACTGTGGGGCCGCATCCTGCCGATCACGTTCACCGCACTCGGCCTGGTCGCGCTGATCGGCGGCGCGCTGCTGGGCGCCTTCGCGCTGCGGACGGAGTCGATGCTGACCGATCCGGGGCTCGACGACACCGGCGGCCGGTTCTTCGGGCACCGCGACGACGACGGCGAACCGGTACCCGGCGCCGAGGCCAAGACCGAGAAACTGCCCGCGCAGCGGCCCTCGGATCTGCCGCCGGACAAACCGGTCTGATCGCCCGGTTCATTCCGCCGGTCTACGCGCTGGCGCTGACCCTGGCCGTCGCGGGGCCGCTGGGAGCGCCCGGGTACCTGCTGCTGCGGGATGCGGTGTCGACGCCGCGGTCCTACCTGTCCGACGCTGCGCTGGGCCTGTCCGAGGCCGCGCCGCGGGCGCTGCCGCAGGATTTCGCGGTGGCGCTGGCCTCGTCGTTGCTCGACGGCGGGGTCGTGGTCAAGACACTGCTGGTGGCCGGGCTGTGGGCGGCCGGTTACGGTGCGGCCCGGCTGGTCGCCGCGGTGCTGCCCGACGCCGGTGTGGCGGGGCAATGCGTCGCGGCGACCGTGGCGGTGTGGAATCCGTACGTCGCCGAACGCCTGCTGCAGGGCCACTGGAGCCTGCTGGTGGGCTACGGCAGCCTGCCGTGGGTGGCGGCCGCGGTGCTGAGGTTGCGCGGAGCGACGCCCCACCGTCCGCCGAAATGGCATTCCAGCAGTGAAAGTGCGAGAGGGCGCCTGCCGGAATGCCATTTCGGCGGCATCGGGGCGGTGCTGTTCTGGGTGGCGCTGGCCGGGCTGACACCGACCGGGCTGATACTGGCCGCCCTCACCGCGCTGGCCTGCGCACTGGCTCCGGGTGACGGCCGACCCCGGTGGGTCTGCGCCGCGTTGAGCCTGGCCGCGGCGCTGGGCGCTGCGCTGCCGTGGCTGGTCGCCTCGGCCGTGGCGACGGGCTGGGCCGAACAGCACGGCGACCTGGGGACGGCGTCGTTCGCGGCGCGCGCCGAGCCTGGCCTCGGCACGCTGGGCAGCCTGGCCAGCCTGGGTGGCATCTGGAACGCAGAGGCGGTACCGGCTTCGCGGACAACGCTTTTCGCCATCGCCTCGGCCGTTGTCCTGCTCGGTGTGGTTGCGGCCGGGGTGCCCACCCTGATCCGGCGCCGCACCGCGGTGCCGCTGTTGGTGCTCGCGGCCGTCGCCGTCGTGGTTCCCGCGCTGGCGGCGACCGGCCCGGGCCTGGCCGCGGTGGAGGCGGTGGTGCGGGCGGCGCCGGGCCTGGGCGTGGTCCGGGACGGGCAGAAGTGGGTGGCACTGGCGATGCCGGCCTACGCGCTGGCGGGCGCGGCGGCCGTCATCGCGCTGCGCCCGCGGGTGCCCGCGGTGGCCACCGCCGCGGTGTGCTGTGCGGCGCTGGTGGCGACGCTGCCGGACCTGGCCTGGGGGGTGGGTGGCCGTCTGGTGCCGGTGCACTATCCACCCGGCTGGCAGGCCGCGGCAGCGACCATCAACGCCGACCCGCGGCCGGTGGCCGTGCTCCCCGTGGACAGCATGCGGCGATTCGGCTGGGCCGGGGACGCACCCGTGCTGGACCCGCTGCCCCGCTGGGTCAGCGCCGACGTGCTCAGCACCGGCGATCTCGTCATCGCGGGCCGGCTCATCCCCGGCGAGGGCACCCGCGCCCGGGAGATCCAGCAGATGGTGGTGTCCGGCGTCGACCGCGACCGCCTCGCCGAAGCGGGCGTGGGCTGGGTCGTCGTCGAGGGTCCCCAGGACCGGCCACCGGAGCTGCCGGTGGCCTACCGCGACGCCGATATCGCGGTCTACGCGGTCGGCGGGGACACGCCGCCGTCGACGCACCGAACGCTGCTGATCGCCGCGCACGCGGTGTGGCTGGGTCAGCTCGGTGCCGGTCTGGCCGTGATGCTGCTGGGGCTACGCCGGCGCCGGGTTCACAGCCCGCAGAGCAGCGGCGACACCAGATAGACCGGCCACAGCCCACCGACCAGGAGATAGGCGCCCATGTCCGCACCCGCCGGCAGATATCTGTTCAGCAGTTCCTCGAGCTGTTCCACCTGCTCGACGTGGAAGAACGCCCACACCAGCCCGATGACCACGTAGGGAACCAGCAGCCACAGCCCGAACTCCAGCATGCCGGCCACACTGACCCGCCGGCTCAGCGCTCGGCGGATGGCAGCGCGCAGACCTGTCATCGTCACCCCTCAAACCAGCCTGCGCTGCCGGCGAACCCGCAACCGGACATCGGCCAGCAGCAGATGACTGCCGCCCTGCCGGATGAGGCCGGGCAGGAAGCGGTTCACGAACGCCACCGACAGAAACAACCGCTCGAAGCACCATTGCCGGGCCGACCCCCAGCCCAGGCCGAGCGCATCGCGGAACACCGGGGCCAGAAACCCGGCGGTGAGGAACTTCAGCAGCGGCCTAAAAGGCAGCGCCAGCAGCGGATTGATCATCCGCAGCTTGATCAGGTCCATCAGATAGCCGCGCACCACGTCGTCCATCGCGACCTGCCGGCACGCACCGTCCCAATAGTCGTCGAACTCGGCGCGGGTGAGCGGCCACTGGTCGTCGGTCACCTGCAACGTGGTGCCCAGCGGCCGGGCCGACAGATAGAACTGCTCGGCCTGCTCCGCTGTCATCCGTCCGCGTAGCAGCTGGTAGGTGTCCTCCAGCCCGACGAACAGGCACGCCGCCACCCACATCTGCAGGTCGCGGTCGAAGGCGTTGTAGCGCACCGGACTCGACGGACCCGACCGCACCTGGCGATGCACCGTGTCGACGGCCCGGCCGAACGCGGCCCGGTCGTCGTCGGATCCGATCACCGCGACGGCCAGGTACTGGAAGGTGGTGCGGGCCCGCTTCCACGGGTGCTTCATCAGGCTGCCCGATTCGACCTTGCTCTCCACGACGCCGTGCCCGACACCGGGGCGCGACAGCTGCATCACGACGTTGGCCGCACCCGCGGCGAACGACCAAAAGTCCATCGCATCGGCGGCCCGTACCGGCCCGTCGTCCCAGCGCGCGGTGTAGCGGGTGATGATGATGCGGTTGGCGGTCATGTCGGGCACAGACCGGGGACCAGCAACACGGGCCACGCGACGATCGATCCGAGGAAGTACACCACCTGCTGCGGCCCGCCGAGACCGGCGAGGCGATCGGTGTGGGTCAGCGACCAGATCAGGCCGATCACCAGGTACGGCGTCGCGAGCAGAACCGCGACGCCGAACCATTCGGCGATGGTCATCTCGTAGTCCAGTACCCGGCGCACGACGCTGAGCATGGCCACTATGTTAACGTCGATAACCGGCGATGTCCGCAATACCGCACATCAAGTTCGCATGTCCAGGCACCCGACGAGACATCGTTGTAAACGTCGAGTCCTCAGAGCACTCCGGAGGCGACACGACCCTGCCCGACCGTCTCGAGCACCGCGCGCATCGCGTCGGCGCTCTGCGTCCAGGAGAACTCGCCGCTGCGGACCTGGGCCTTGGCGCCGAGCTGTTCGCGCAGCACGCCATCGGACAGCGTCCGGTCCAGGCCGTCGACCAGCCCGTCGAGGTCGTCGACGAGCAGCCCGGTCACCCCGTCGACGACGGAGTCGGTCAGCCCCCCCGAGCAGCGGTAGCCGATCGTGGGCACACCGTGCTGGGCGGCCTCGATGACGGCCAGGCCCCAGCCCTCCTTCGCCGACGGCAGCACGTGCACCCAACTGCGCTGCAGCACCGCGTGTTTGGTGGCGTCGTCGACGTGACCGTGGAACGTGACCGCATCGGAGATCCCGAGCCGACGCGCGTGCTCGACAAGGGGCCGCTCCCACCAGCCGCCGCCGAGCACATCCAGCTGCAGCTCCGGTATCCGCGCACGTAACCGGGCGACGGCGTCGAGCGCGTCCTCGATCCGTTTGTGCGGCACCAGCCTGGACAGCACGACGACCCGTGGGGTCGATGACCGGTCGGCCGTCTCCGGCGGAGCGGGGTCGACACCGTTTCGCACGATCGCGACGTGCCCGGCGCTTACGCCGAGCAGGGTCAGGTCGCGCGCACTGGGCAGCGACACGGTGACGTACTGGTTGCGCCGGTGCACGAGGGGCGACAGCCACGATTCGACCAGCCAGCCGATTCTCCCGGTCACCCGCCCTGCCACCGGCCACTGCTCGCGGTGGCAATGGTGCACAAGGACGACCACCCGCCTGCCGTACACCACCCGGGACATGAACGGCAGCCCGTTCTGGGTGTCGATGACGACATCGGGGCGCACGTGGCGCAGCGGGCCCAGCCCGATCCGGGCGGCGGCCATCGCCAGCAGCGCCCAGACATACACCGAATAGCGGCCACCGCGGCGCTGGATGGCCACGCCGTCGACGATCTCCCGCGCGGCAGAGCCCTCGTAGCGAGCGGTGCGCAACGTGACCCGGACGCCGGAACCGGCGAGCTGGGCGCCGATGCGCTGCAGATAGGTCTCGCTGCCACCGCCCTGCGGGTGCCCGGTGTCGCGCCAGCACAGGATCAGCACGGAGCGCACGTGGGTGGGGGAACGGTCGTCCATCGCCGTTCAGACTAGCGGCGGCCGTCGGACATCGTCGTTCAGACTAGCCGCGCGTCCGGAGTGGCCGCGCGTCCGGAGTGGCCGCGCATGGGCGGGGCGCGGGCTCCGGGACGGGGCCGCCGGGTCCTATGGTGGCCGGGTGCCCGCCACCGAACTGTTCGCCCGGCGGGCCACGCTGTCGCGGTCGCTGCGCCTGCTGGGCGCGTTCCGGTTCGAGCAGAGCGATCCGGACCGGTTCTACGGGGCGCTGGCCGACGACACCGTCGCGTTGGTGAGCGAACTGTGGCGCGCGACCAACGGCGCGCCGCCCGACGGCCTGACGTTGCTCGACGTCGGGGGTGGGCCGGGTTACTTCGCGACGGCGCTCACCGACGCGGGGCTGCGCTACATCGGGGTGGAGCCCGATCCTCGGGAGATGCACGCCGCCGCGCCCCGCATGCACCGCCGCGCCGGCGCGTTCGTCCGCGCCTCCGGCATGAGGTTGCCGTTCGCCGATGCCAGCGTCGATGTCTGCCTGTCCTCCAACGTCGCCGAGCACGTCCGGGAGCCGTGGCGCCTCGGCGACGAGATGCTGCGCGTCACCCGCCCCGGCGGGCTGGTGGTGCTGTCCTACACCGTCTGGCTGGGCCCGTTCGGAGGCCACGAGATGGGCCCGACGCATTACCTGGGCGGCCGCCGCGCCGCCGATCGCTATGCCCGCAAACACGGCCGTCGACCCAAGAACGACTACGGTTCGTCGTTGTTCGCTGTGCATGCGCGCGACGGCCTGCGCTGGGCGCACCAAACCGGGGCCCTGGTGGCCGCATTTCCCCGCTACCACCCCCGATGGGCCTGGGGGTTGACGCGCGTGCCGGTGCTGCGGGAATTCACGGTGAGCAATCTGGTGCTGGTGCTCAGCCCGCTCTGATGGGCCGACTGCAACAGGTTCTCGTTTTCCCGATCGGTGGGTAGTGTGACGGGCATGACACCGCGCACGCGAGGAGCGACAACGATGGGGCGCACGCGAGGAGCAAATCGATGACGCAGGGCACCGCGTTCAAGACCTGCTGGGACAAGTTGTTCATCGGCGGCAAGTGGGTGCGGCCGGCCACCGCCGAGGTCATCGAGGTGCACTCGCCGGCCACCGGTGAACTGGTCGGCAGGGTGCCGCTGGCCTCGGCCGCCGACGTCGACGCAGCCTGCGCGGCCGCCCGCAGGGCCTTCGACGAGGGTCCGTGGCCGCGGATGTCGCCCGCCGAACGCGCCGAGGTCCTGGGCCGTGCGGTGAAGATCATGGAGGAGCGCGGCGACGAGCTGAAGTTCCTGCTGTCGGCCGAGACCGGCCAGCCGCTGATGATCGTCGACATGATGCAGTACGGCGCCGCGATGTCGGCGTTCCAGTACTACGCCGCGGCCGCGGACAAGTTCACCTGGCAGGAGATCCGCGACGGCATCTACGGCCAGACCCTGGTGGTGCGCGAGCCGATCGGTGTGGTCGGCGCGGTGACCGCGTGGAACGTGCCGTTCTTCCTGGCCGCCAACAAGCTCGGCCCGGCCCTGCTGGCCGGCTGCACGATGGTGCTCAAGCCGGCCGCCGAGACCCCCCTGTCGGTGTTCGCGATGGCCGAGATGTTCGCCGAGGCCGGGCTTCCCGAGGGGGTGCTGTCGATCGTGCCGGGCGGACCGGAGACCGGCCGGGCGCTGACGGCCAACCCGAATCTGGACAAGTTCACGTTCACCGGGTCCTCGGCGGTGGGCAGGGAGATCGGCAAGATCGCCGCCGACAAGCTCAAGCCGTGCACCCTGGAGTTGGGCGGCAAGTCGGCCGCCATCATCCTCGAGGACGCCGACCTGGATTCCACGCTGCCGATGCTGGTGTTCTCCGGCCTGATGAACTGCGGCCAGGCCTGCGTGGGACAGACCCGCATCCTGGCACCCCGGTCGCGCTACGACGAGGTCGTAGAAAAACTCGGGGAAGCTGTCCGCAACATGCCGGTCGGGTTGCCCGACGATCCCGGCGCCGCGATCGGGCCGCTGATCAGCGAGAGGCAGCGCGATCGCGTCGAGGGCTACATCAGGAAAGGCGTCGAGGAAGGCGCCCGCCTGGTCACCGGCGGTGGCCGGCCCGAGGGGCTCGACGGCGGCTGGTTCGTCCAGCCCACGGTGTTCGCCGACGTCGACAACTCGATGACCATCGCGCAGGAGGAGATCTTCGGCCCGGTGCTGGCGGTGATCCCGTACGAGGACGAGGACGATGCGGTGCGCATCGCCAACGATTCGGTCTACGGGCTGGCCGGCTCGGTGTACACCACCGACAATGACAAGGCCCTGCAGATCGCCCGCAAGATCCGCACCGGCACCTACGCGGTCAACATGTACGCGTTCGACCCGGGTGCCCCGTTCGGTGGCTTCAAGAACTCCGGCATCGGCCGCGAGAACGGCCCGGAGGGCATCGAGGCCTACTGCGAGCCGAAGAGCATCCTGCTGCCGTTCGGCTACACCCCGGCCTGATCCGCCCGTGTCACTGGGGCCGAGCAGAAGGCCCCGGCCTGATCGGGGTCAGAACCCGGCTTCGGGCAGCTCCATCGCGGTCAGGTCGACGGACTGCAGGACCTCGCGCTGCGCGGTGAGCATGGGCAGCATGTTCCTGGCGAAGAACTTCGCGGTGGCGACCTTGCCGGTGTAGAAATCAAGGTCCCGCTCGCCGAGCTCACCGTCGAGCGCGGTCAGTGCGGTCTCGGCCTGCTGCAACAACAGCCAACCGATGAACAGGTCGCCGACGGCCAGCAGGAACGGCACCGACTGCAGGCCCAGCCGGTAGAGCTGCCGGGGATCCTGCTGCGAGTCGACGAGGAACTTGGTCATGGTCGTGACCATCTCCTGCACGTCGGTCAGGGCGGTGGCCAACAGTCCGCGGCCCTCGGCGAGTTCTTTGTGGCCCTCACCGTCCTCGAGGAAGCGGGTGATCCTGCCCACCACGTGCATCAACGCGCCACCCTGATCCCTGGCGATCTTGCGGAAGAAGAAGTCCTGCGCCTGGATCGCCGTGGTGCCCTCGTAGAGCGAGTCGATCTTGGCGTCGCGGATGCACTGCTCGATCGGGTAGTCCTGCAGGAACCCCGATCCGCCCAGGGTCTGCAGCGACTCGGTCAGGCACTGGTAGGCCCGTTCGGAGCCGACGCCCTTGACGACCGGCAGCAGCAGGTCGTTGACGCGCTCGGCCATCGACGCGTCGGCGCCGGAGACGGCGTGGGCGACCACGGCATCCTGGTGCGCGGCGGTGTAGAGGTACAGCGCCCGCAACCCCTCGGCGTAGGCCTTCTGGGTGAGCAGGGCGCGTCGCACGTCGGGGTGGTGGATGATGGTGACCCGCGGTGCCGACTTGTCGGTCATCTGCGTCATGTCGGCACCCTGTACGCGGCTCTTCGCGTAGTCCAGTGCGTTGAGGTAGCCGGTCGACAACGTCGCGATGGCCTTGGTGCCCACCATCATTCGGGCGTATTCGATGACCTTGAACATCTGCGCGATGCCGTCGTGGGTGTCGTTGACGAGCCAGCCGACCGCAGGCACACCGTGCTGGCCGAAGGTCAGCTCGCAGGTCGCCGAGGCCTTCAGCCCCATCTTGTGCTCCAGGCCGGTGACGAACACGCCGTTGCGCTCGCCGGGTTCACCGGTCTGCGGATCGAAATGGAACTTGGGCACCAGGAACAGGCTCAGCCCCTTGGTGCCCGGCCCGGCGCCTTCGGGGCGCGCCAGTACCACGTGGATGAGGTTCTCGAAGAGATCGTCGGTGTCGCCGTTGGTGATGAAGCGCTTGACCCCGTCGATGTGCCATGTCCCGTCGGGTTGCGCGACCGCCTTGGTGCGGCCGGCCCCCACATCGGAACCGGCGTCGGGCTCGGTGAGCACCATCGTCGCGCCCCAGTCGCGGTCCATCATCAGCGACGCCCAGTGCTGTTGCTGCTCGTTGCCGATGCCGTAGATGATCTCGGCCATCTTCGGCCCCGCCAAATAGATGAACACCGCGGGCTGGGCGCCGAGGGCGAACTCGTTGATCGCCCACTCCACCATCGACGGCGCGGGCACCCCACCGATGCCCTCCGGCATCCCGACGCGGAACCAGTCACCCTGCTGCCAGGTCCGGAACGATTTCTTGAACGGCTCGGGGATGCTGACGGTGTGTGCGGCCGGGTCGAACGCCGGCGGGTGGCGGTCCGTCTCGGCGAATGCCTCGGCCAGCGGGCCCTCGGCCTGCTTGGCCGCCTCGTGCAGCATCTGCCGCACCGATTCGCCGTCGAGATCCCCGAAGGCGCCGCCGGACAGCACCTCCTCCAAGGCGAGGGTTTCGAAGAGGTTGAACTCCAGGTCGCGGATGTTGCTCCTGTAGTGGCCCATGCTGCGCCCTTCTGTTCGTCGGTTAGCCGACAGACTACGACCCCGCACCGCCGGCGACGCCGCGGTTCAACTCCTCTTCCAGCGGGCGCACACGAACTCACCGTTGACCGCAGATTCGGCCAACGTCCATTCCGACCGGATCGGCAGCACCGGGGACCCGGCGCCCAGGGAACACGGCGCGTAGGCGACGACCATCTCGTCGATCAGCCCGGCGGCGACGAACTGAGCGGCGACATCGCCTCCGCCGACCACCCAGACATCCTTGTCGCCGGCGGCGGCCACCAGGGTGGGAAACAGGTCGATCACGTCGCCGTCGAACGTCCACACGTCGTGCTCGGCCGCGATGATCTCCGGCCGGTGGGTCATCACCCAGGACGGCTGGGTGTACATCCACTCACCGGGGTGGTTGGCCAGCAGCCACTGGTAGGTGGCGGCGCCCATCACCAGCGCGCCCACCGTCGCCAGGAACGGATCGATGCCGAACGGTCCGGCCTGGTCGATGTCGCGGCTGGTCAGCCAGTCCAGGCTGGCGTTGTCGTCGACGATGTAGCCGTCCAGGCTGGAGGCGGTGTAGTAGACGGTCGCCATGTCGGCCTTCCCTTCCTCGTCGTCGCTGGTTGCGGCGAATCGCTCAGGTGTCGAGTACCTGCGCGACCCGCCCCTCCAGCTCATCCCGGTCGCCGAGATCGGCCAGGTTGATCCCGAACCGCCCGGCGAGCTCGTCGAGCACCTGCGCGGCGGTGTCGAAGCTGGTCTTCACCGTCCCGGTTCGACCGTGCACCGATAGGTGCCTGCCCCGCAGATTCCACCGTTCGCCGTCGGTGACCAGTGACGCCGACAAGCCGACCACGAACCTCGACGCCGGGTGGGTGGAGACGTACCAGCTGCCGAGTTCGAGATCGATCCGCGGTTGCGGGCGCAGGCTGAAAAGGTACAGCGGTAGCCACTGCCCGCGGAGTTCCACCTGCAGTTCGAACCCCTCGGGGTGGTCGAGCAGCCGGTAGCGCTCGTGGCGGGTGTGCTGCGCGGGGCCGGCCTCCAGCCGCAGCGGGGCCGTCGGCGTCTGACCGCCGAATCCGACATCGACCAGATAGGGGCCGGAGCCGTCGGACGGTGTCACCGCCAGCACCTGATGGGTCTGGGCCGGCAGGTCGTCACCCTCGTGCATGAACACCACCCGCCCGGCCAGGCGCTGCACCCCGAAACCCAGCTCTTCGAGCATGTAGCCCAGCAGCCCGTTGTGCTCGAAGCAGTACCCACCGCGGCGACGGTGCACGAGCTTGCCGGACAGCGCTTCCGCCGACAGATCCCCGACCGGGACTCCGGTCAACGGGTCGAGGTTCTCGAACGGGATCGACCGATTGTGCGCGGCCATGACGTTGCACAGCGTCTGCAGTGTCGCGTCCCGCGCACCGGTGTGGCCGATGCGGGTGAGGTAGGCGGCGAGATCGGTGGCCATAGTGCAATCGTGCGGCGTCAATCGCCGTCCGGGTCGGATTCAGCGCTATGGCGGAATCCCCGACCAGGTCCCGCCATAGCCTGGACGAGGCTACCGGCCACCGGGCCCGTGGGGTGGCGTTTCCGCCGACCGGCGGATCGGCGGAAACGAGGCGGTCGGTTTGCGATCGCGATGGCAGGATGTGACCAGGCCGGTCCGGCCGCCCGGGTCGACGGCCGTGAGCAGTGGGTAGACTCGCAAAACTGGAACATGTTCCAATCTGATGCCGAAGTCCGCAAGGAGGCCGCCGTGAGCGCGACCGATATCAAGCCGTCCGAGATCACCAAGTGGGATCCGGTTCTGACCGAGCGGGTGATGGGGATCCTCAAGCCGTTCCTGAAGGGCTATCACCGCGCCGAGGTGCGCGGTCTCGATTCGTTCCCGGCCGGCGGCGCGCTCGTGGTGTCGAACCATTCGGGCGGGATGTTCGCAGTGGATGTGCCGGTGTTCGCCAGCGGTTTCTACGAGAAGTTCGGCTACGACCGTCCGGTGTACACGCTGTCCCACGACATGCTCATGGTGGGGCCGCCGGGAGCGTTCTTCAGGAAGACCGGCTTCATCCCGGCCAACCACGAGAACGCCGACGAGGCGCTGCGCTCCGGCGGCGTGGTGGTGGTCTTCCCCGGCGGCGACTACGACGTCTACCGGCCGACGCTCAGCGCGAACAAGATCGACTTCGGCGGGCGTACCGGCTACGTGCGGGCGGCCCTGAACAACGGGGTGCCGATCGTGCCGACGGTGGCGATCGGGGGCCAGGAGACCCAACTGTTCCTGACCCGCGGGACCGAGGTCGCCAAGGCGCTCGGCCCGATCGCAGGGATGTTCCGGGCCAAGATCATGCCGGTCTCCCTCGGCTTCCCGTTCGGCCTGTCCATGGTGTTGCCGATCAACGTCCCGCTGCCGGCCAAGATCACCATGCAGACCCTCGAGCCGATCCACATCGTCGAGCAGTTCGGTGAGAACCCCGACATCGACGAGGTCGACGCCCACGTCCGCCGGGTGATGCAGCGCGCCCTCGGCAAACTCGCTCAGGAGCGCCGGCTGCCGGTACTGGGCTGAGAGATGGGGATCGCCGACCCACTGACCAACATGGCCATCACCTCCGGGTTCGCGGCCTCGGCGCAGCGCTGCCGGGCGGGCAGCCCGAGGTCATCGGCCTGATGGCCGGCAACCAACGGCGGTTCGTCGACACGCTGATCGCCGCCAACCGGATCGGCGCCGACGTGCTGCTGCTGAACACCTCGTTCGCCGGGCCCGCTCTCGCCGAGGTGATGGGACGGGAGGGCGACGGCAAATTCGTCGCGGTGGCGACCCTCAAGGAGTTCGTCCGCGCAAACCTGCCGAATTACAGAGTGCCCCGGTCGATCACGGTGCTCGATGAGCTGCCCCGTAGCATCACCGGAAAGATCTTCCGGATGGAACTGCAGGAGCGGGCTCAGAATGGTTAAACGCCGACCACTGCTTCGCGCCGCCGCGGAGCTGCTCAACGCCGCCAACGGGCTACGCCCTCTCGGCCGGGAGGGCTATGCCAGCACCCTGGTGTTCGCGTTCGGGTGGCCGACATCGGAGATGTCCCCGCTGTACATGGCCGGGTCGATGGCCGACGCGGTCCGCCGCGGCACCCGCGGCGACTTCCGCGGCACCCGGGGCCGGATCGCCCTGCTGCTGACCGCGGTCGCGTGGGCGCTGCTGTGGCTGATCCACCGCCGCAACGTCGCCGCTCAGCCGTTCTTCGAGGACCCGCTGCGTGAGGCGCTCGGCGACGACTACCAGGCGATCGCGGAGGCCGCGCGGCCCGGCCGACGACGCCGGGTCGGGGTTCCGCCCAACGACGTCGTCCGCCGCCGCTACATGGAAAGGGCGGACACCGTCCAGTATGGGCCGCACCGGCGGGTCAACCGCGCCGACATCTGGCGCCGCGCCGACCTTCCCCGCGACGGGAAGGCGCCGGTGCTGCTGCAGGTGCCCGGGGGCGGATGGGCGATCGGGGTGCGGCGCCCCCAGGCCTATCCGCTGCTCAGCCATCTGGCCGAGCACGGCTGGGTGTGCGTGTCGATCGACTATCGGGTCAGCCCCCGACACACCTGGCCGGACCACATCGTCGACGTCAAACGGGCACTCGCCTGGATCAAGGCGCACATCGCCGAGTACGGCGGTGACCCCGACTTCGTGACGATCACCGGCGGCTCGGCCGGCGGGCACCTGTCCGCGCTGGCCGCGCTCACCGCCGGCGACCCGCAGTTCCAGCCCGGCTTCGAGGAGGCCGACACCACGGTGGCGGCCGCCGTGCCGATCTACGGACGCTATGACTGGGTGTCCACCCTCGGCGATGGGCGCAAGGAGTTCGTGGGGTTCCTGGAGAAGTTCGTCGTCAAGAAACCGATCTCGAGCGACCGGCAGGTGTTCGTCGACGCGTCACCGGGCTACCGCCTGCGGCCGGATGCGCCCCCGTTCTTCATTCTGCACGGCCGCGACGACTCGATCATCCCGGTGGCCGAGGGCCGGGAGTTCGCCGCGTCGCTCAAGGCCGTCTCGACGTCACCGGTGGTGTACGCCGAGATCCCGCACGCGCAGCACGCTTTCGACTTCTACTACGGCTCCCCGCGCGCGCACTACACCGCGCAGTCGGTGGAGGAGTTCCTGTCCTGGGTGCGGGCCACCCGCGGTGCAGCGGTGCCCGACTGAACTTCTCGCCGAAACTGTATTCCACCCGCTCTTGAGCCGAAAAGTGCCGGTTGGAACCCCGTTTCGGCACGGAGAGCGGTCATCCCTCGAACACCCACCCGTGCGATCCGTTGACGATGACGCGGTCGGCGCCGGCACGGGTCGAAGACACCAGCTCGGCGTTGGGTTGATCGGTGCCGGCGACCCACGCGCGCGCGGCGTCGGGCTCCTTGCCGAACTCGATGTGCCGTGCCACCAGCCGTTGGACCCGGGTGCTCTCCTCGGCCGTGACGTACCAGACCGCGTCCATCGCTGCGTGCGCGCGGACCCAGGCCGGGTCGTCCAGCAGCAGGTAGTTTCCTTCGGTCACGACGAGCCGCGCCTGCGGCAGCACCACCAGGGCCGCCGCCAACGGCTGTTCGAGAGTGCGCTCGAATCCCGGTGCATACACCGGCTCCTCGGTCTCGGTGCGGGCCCGTGCCAGCAGGTGTGCGTAACCGGCGGCGTCAAAGGTGTCCGGCGCCCCCTTTCGGCCGAGCGCGCCGAGTCGCCGCAGTTGACTGTCGGCAAGGTGGAAGCCGTCCATCGGTATGTGCGCCAGCCAGCCGGGGCCTTCGAGCCGCTCGATGGCCGTGATCAGCGCCTCCACCAGGGTCGTCTTGCCTGCACCGGGCGGTCCGGTGATCCCCAGGATCGCGCGTGGACGACCCTGGGTAAGGGTGATGGCCTCGCGCGCCAGCGCTTCGATCACGGACGTACGGCGGCATGCGCCCGCGCGTCGTGCAGCCCGTCGGCGATGAAACGGCGGGCATGGCTGGCCAGGTCGAAGCCGTTGTCCCACAGGTTGCGCCAGATCGCCAGATCGTTGGACAGCCCCGGGGCGACGACCGCCGAGGAGAACGACTCGAACGTCAGCGGTCCGGTGTAGCCGATGTCGGCCAGCGCGCCGAAGAACGCCCGGAAGTCGATGTGTCCCGATCCCAGGTAGCCGCGGTGGTTTTCGCCGATGTGGACATAACCCAATCGGTCGCCGCAATCGTGCACCGGCGTGACGAAGTCATCCTCCTCGATGTTCATGTGGTAGGTGTCGAGGTGAATGATCACGTTGTCGGCACCGATGTCGTCGGCTAGTGCGAGGCAGTCGCGCGCGGTGTTCACCACGTTGGTCTCGTAACGGTTGCAGATCTCCAGCCCCAGCGTCACACCCAGGGGCTGCGCCTGTGCAGCCAGATCCCGCAGCACTGCAACGACATTCGCGCGACCGTCGTCGGTCAGGGCATGCGGCGCCTTACCGAAGGCGCTGTACAACGCTCCGGTGAGGACGGTGGCGCCGATGCCTGCGGTCACCTCCAGCGATTCACGAAGCAACTCCGCACCCCTGGCGACCACGGCGGGGTCGTCGCTGGAGATGTCGGCGTCCCGGGCCAGCCCGCGCGAGCATGCGGCGGCGAGATTGTTGGCGGTCAACAGCTCTCGCGTCTTGGCGCGGTCGAGGTTGGCCGAGTCGTGCAGCGAGAACTCGATCAGGTCGTATCCAGCCTCGACGGTCTGCGAGACCGCGCTGTCGACGCTGTTCGGTGCGGTGTCCCCGACCCACACCAGGGCGTGCACGCCGATCGGGTTGATCGGGCCAGGTATCCGGTCAGATTCGGTCATTGCTGTTCTACTCCGATTTCGTGTCGTAGTCGCCGGGACGGGCGCCGGTGATGAGGGCGACGATCTCGTCGCCGTCGGTGTCGGCGGTGCGGCGCCCGGCGACGCAGTGCCCGGCGCGCATCACCCATACCGCGTCGGACAGTCGCAGCACCTGTGCGAAGTTGTGGCTGATCAAGATGATTGCGTGGCCTTCACTTCGGAGCCGGGTGATCAGCTCCTCCACCCGCGCCGTCTCCTGGACACCGAGTGCAGCGGTGGGTTCGTCCATGATGATCATCTTCGACGTGAAGCCGGCGGCACGGCAGATGGCGACCGCCTGCCGCTGCCCACCCGACAGCCGGCGCACCCGCGAGCCCACGGCGGGTACGTTGACCGCCAGGGCCGACACCATCTCCTGGGCCCCGGCGCGCATCGCCGGGCGGTTCAGCACCGCGAGCGGGCCGATGCGGTGGACGATTTCGCGGTTGAGGTACAGGTTCTGCCATACGGTGAGGTCCTCGACCAGGGCCAGGTTCTGGTGGACCGTTTCGATGCCGGCGTCACGTGCCTCATGCGGCGACGCGAAACGTACCTTCTGACCGTCGAATTCAATCGATCCCGAGTCCGGGCTGTGCACGCCGCTGACGCAGCGGATCAGCGTGGACTTGCCGGCGCCGTTGTCGCCCACGATCGCGGTGACCTCGCCGCGGCGGGCGTGCATGGTCACCCCTTTCAGGGCGCGGACCTGGCCGAAGGACAGGGCTGCCGAGTCGACCTTGAGCAGCGCATCGGTGGGGACATCCTCGGCCAGCGGTCGGCGGGTGGTGGATTGCGTCATTTCTGGAACCTCGTCAGGAATGCCGCGGCCACCACGACGATGCCGACCGACAGCGGTTGGTAGAACTGGGATACGCCCAGCAGCGTCAAGCCGTTGACCAACGCCGTGAGAAGCAGGGCACCGATCACCGGACCGGCGATGGTCGCGCGGCCACCGAACAGACTCACTCCGCCGAGCACGACAGCTGCCACCGAGTTCAGCAGGAACGCCGTGTTGGCCGCGGGTTCGGCCGCACCAACTCGGGCGACCAGCAGGATCGCCGCGATCCCCGCCATCAGGCCGGCGATCACATAGACGGCCGTCTTGATCCGTTTCGTCGATACGCCCGTCGCCGCCGCCGCCTCCGGGTTGCCGCCGGTGGCAAGCACATAGGTGCCGAACCGGGTGTGGAACAGCACGACGTGGGCGATCCCGGCGAGCATCATGGCGATGATGAAGGCGTAGCCGAAGATCCACACCGTGCCGGTGGACAGTTCCAGCAGCGGGCCACTGATGATGGTCTTGGGCTTGCCGTCGGCGAAGATCAGGGCGGCGCCCGATGCCGCCGACAACGTCCCGAGGGTCACGATGAAGTCGGTGATGCGACCCCGGGAGATGAGCAGACCGTTGATCAGGCCGACGGCCAGCCCGGTCAGCAGCGCCGCGATGATCGCCACCAGCAGGCCGGAGTCGAAGAACACGCCGAACATCACCGCCGCCAACGTCATCGACGATGCGATCGACAGGTCGATGCCGGCCGTGGCGACCACGTAGGTCTGCCCGATCGCGAGCACGATGAGGATCGCCGCCGAGGTGAGCATCGATTCCAGGTTGCCCAGGCTCAGGAACGTGGGGTTCAGGGACTGGAAGACGATGGTGAGAACCACCAGGGCGATCGGAGCCGCCCAGGTCGCCAGGTTGGCCGGGTCGAGAAGGGTGCGCCATACCGGCGGATGGTCCGCGGTATCGGCCCCGACCCTCGATGCGGTGGTGGTCGTCATTTGTTCAGCTCCGCGAACGGATCCTCATAGGGCTCGGCCGGCTTGGGGGCCGCCGACAGTGCGGCGTCCACGTTCTCCTTGGTGACCACCTGCACCGGGGCGTTCACATTGTCGGGCAGGTCCTTTCCGGCCATCGCCGCCACGCACGCCTCGACGCCCATCGCGCCGATCACGTAGGGGAACTGTGCGACCACCGCGTCGATGCCACCGGACTTGACCGCCTCGAACGCATCCTTGTTGCCGTCGACGCTGATCACCTTGAGCTGTCCGGTCCGGCCCTTGTTGGCGATCGCCTGCGCCACGCCGAGGCCCATGTCGTCGTTGGCGACGAAGAACCCGGCCAGGTCGGGGTTCGCCGTCATGAGGTCGGTGGCCCTGGTCAGCGCCATCTGACGGTCCCAGTCAGCCGCGACGGTCGCGACGATCTGAAGGTTGTCCGGCGCGCCTTCGGTGAATCCGTCGAGCCGGGCTCCGCTGGTGACGTCCCCGGCGATCCCACCGATCAGTGCGATCTTGCCGCCCTGCGGCAGCAGGGCGGCCATCGTCTCGGCGCCCTGGCGGCCCGCGTCGTTGTTGTCGGTGCCGATGTAGGTGGCGATGGTCGCGTTGGCGGCCGAGGCGGCCTCGGGGTCGATGGGGCTGTCGATGTTGACGATCGGGATGTCCTTGGCCGACAACTGCGCGACGCCCTGGATCAGGTTGGTGCCGGTGATCGGGTTGACGATGAAGCAGCCGAAGTCCTGCCCGGCCAGGCCGTTGAGCTTGTCGGCCTGGCCGGTGGTGTCGGTGATGGAGTTGGCGGCCTGCACGGTGACCGAGGTGTCGCTGGTCGACGCCTGATCCTCGATGCCGGACTCCATGGTCTGGAAGAACGGATTGTCAAGCCCCTTGACCACGGCGGCGACGCTGGTCGCTCCCGACTCCGAGGAACCGCCACCGCAGGCTGTCAACGCGACAGCCACGCCGCCGGCTACAGCTGCACAGGCAAATCGCCGCGGAAGTCGACGTTGAGGGTGTGACATGGGCCTCTCGCTTTCAGTTGGATGAACCAGGTAACAACTTCTGTCTAGTAGAGAGCATAAATATGCCTACTGTCAATCAAAAAGGGCGGATCGTCTGGTAAAAATAGGTCGGAGGAGGTGGCAGGCCATGGGGCAGGCATTCGCGGCAGCACCCGCCGACGGTGTTCGTAGTGGTGAGAAACAGCCGGTGGCGGCATCGCCGGCCGGCTCTGCCGGTCACGTACTGGACCTGATTCGGCGGTCAGCGGGGCTGACTCGCGCCGAGATCCTGGACCTCACCGGGCTGTCGCGGAGCACGGTCGCCGCGCGCCTGGACGCACTTCAGTTGGCTGGACTGGTGTCCAGCGGGCAGAGCACCGCCGCACGCGGACGCCCGCCCAGCCACTTCTACTTCCGCGCCGACCAGGGCGCGCTGCTGATCGCCAATGCCGGGGCCACCGGAGTGCGTGCGGCGTTCACCGACCTGAACGGATTTGTGCTGGAAGAACGCCGGGAGTCGCTCGACATCACAGTCGGCCCGGTCGCGTGGCTGCAGTCCCTGCTCGCGATCTTCGACGCGCTCCTCGAAAGCACCGGCAGATCACGCGATTTCGTACGCGGCATCGCGATCGGTGTGCCCGGCCCGGTGGATTTCGCCAGCGCCACGGTGGTCAGCCCGCCGATCATGACCGGATGGGACGGCTACCCCATCCGGACGTGGTTCGCCCAGCACTTCTCCTGCCCGGTCCTGGTCGACAACGACGCCAACGCGATGACGCTCGGCGAACACAACGCGAACTTCGCCGACAGCGACTCGCTGGTCACGGTCAAGGTCGCCACCGGCATCGGTGCCGGGATCATCGCGCATGGAGCCATCTATCGGGGCGCAGACGGGGCGGCCGGCGACATCGGGCACATTCCCATCAGTCCTCCCGACGGCGAGTTCGGTGCGGCTGTGCCGGTGTGCCGGTGCGGCAACGCCGGCTGCCTGGAGGCCTACGCCGGCGGGTGGGCCCTGATCCGGGATCTCAACGGCGACGGCCGTCAGCTTCGCACCGTGAAGGATGTCGTCGGCCTGGTGGTGTCGGGCGACCCGGTCGCCATCAGCCTGGCGCGCCGTGCCGGACGACTGATCGGCGGCGCGATGTCCAGCGTGGTCAGCCTGCTCAACCCGTCGGTGGTCGTCATCGGCGGAGAGTTGGCCGATTCCACCCCCGACCTGATCGCCGGCATCCGGGAACGGGTCTACGCGCACTCCGCACCGTTGGCGAGCCGACGGCTGCAGGTGGTGCCGGCCCGACTGGGAGACCGCTCCGGCATCGCCGGCCTCGCCGCCACCCTGACCGATCACATCTTCGATCCCCGGCGAATCGACGCCGCCCTCGCCTGACATCCCGCCGAAATGGCATTCCAGCAGCCTGAATCGCGGAACGGGCATGCTGGAATGCCATTTCGGCGGGAATCGGGGGTGGGGGGAATCGAAGGTGGCACGGGTGGCCGGTTCAGGGGGCCATCGCGGTCTCGACCACCGTCAGCTCGGCGGAAAGCCCTGCGGCGAACCGGATCTCGATGAAGGCCTCGACGAGCGCGTCGGTCAGTTCATGGGGATCCTCGAGCGTCTTGCCGTCCGACAGCACCGAGATGTTGAGCTGGTCCACATAGCTCCACACCGTGATGTTCAGACCGCTGCCCGCGGTCAGCGGCCCCACCGAGTAGATCTCGGTGACCAGCGCGCCGCCGACCCGGGCCCGTTCGCGCGGACCCGGCACGTTGGAGATCGGCAGGTTCATCACCTTGTTCTGACCGTCCTTGTCGGACAGCCACCGGAACATCGCCTCGGCCGGGGCCGGCGGGAGGTACGCCGACCAGCGGCTGACGAGTTCGGGCCCGACGAGCTCGTTGCTCTCCTTGCCGGCCACCGCGGACTCATGCGCCGCACGGACCCGTTCCAGCGGATCCTCGATCTCCACCGGCAGCCCGATCAACACCCCGGTGAAGTAGTTGCCGGAGATGCGGTCCGGTGAGAAGTCGAAGCTCACCGGCACCGACGCCAGCAACGAGTGGTCGGCGCTTCCGTCGTAGCGCAGCAACAGTTTTCGCAGCGCTCCCGCCGACATCGACAGCACCATGTCGTTGATGGTCACGCCGAGGTGCTTACCGGTCTGCTTGACGTCGGCCAGCGCCAGTGTGGTGGTGGCGAATCGGCGGGTCGAGTCCAGCAGGTGGTTCATGAACGTGGGCGGCGGGCTGAACGGCCGGGTGAGCTCCGGCGAGAGCTTGTGCGAACTCTGCCGCACCCGACGCACTCCCTGCGCGGTGTAGCGGACGACACCGGGCAACCTGGCGATCTCGCGGAAGTGATCGGCGAACGCCGAACGCACCAGCTCACCCTTCGTCGGCGCCGGATCGGTGGCATAGGAGTCGCCATCGGCCTGCGGACCCTCCTGCAGATCCATGCCCCGCGCCAACAGGTTCGCCGAGGCGACACCATCGGCGAGCGCGTGGTGGATCTTGCCGAGCACCGCGATCCTGCCGCCGGCGAGCCCCTCGATCAGGTACATCTCCCACAGTGGCCGGCTGCGGTCCAGCGGAACGCCGGCGATCCGGCCGACGGCCTCGTCGAGCTGGCGCCGGCCGCCGGGCGCCTCGGCCCGGCAGGACCGCACGTGATATTCGAGATCGACCTCGGCGTTCTCCCGCCACATCGGGTGGTGGAACTTGAACGGGATGTCGATCAACTCGTAGCGGAACGGGTCGAGCTTGTAGAGCCGGCCGTGGATGACCGTGCGCAGTTCCTCGACGCCGAACGTCGCACCGCCGAGATCGTCGAGTTCGATCACCGCCAGCTTCAGTGTGTGCATGTGCACGTTGGGGGTCTCGCTGTAGAGCAGCACAGCGTCCCACCCGCGAAGCCTCTTCACCGCGGCACCTCCCGTCCGGAGGCGTCTATATAACCTCTCTGGCCCCGATGAGACTTCTGTTTCGGTGGATGTGGTTGAGGAACAGGCCGATTGCCGTCGATGCCGCCCCGGTGCGAGCTCCGTCGGTCATGTCGAAACCGTGGCCGGCGCCCGGCAGTTCGACATAGCTGACCACCGATCGGGACACATCACGGAGTCGTTCGACGAAGCTGCGGGCCTGAGCGACCGGGATGACGCTGTCGCCCCTGCCGTGCATCACCAGGAACGGTGGCGCCTCGCGGTGTACCCGCGCGATCGGCGAGGCCTTGCGGAACACGTCGGGGTGCTTGACGATCTTGCGCCCGACCACCACGCGTTCCAGGAACTCGACGAAGCGCGCCCGCTCCTCGGTCGAGCGGTCCTCCCAGTCGTAGCGGCCGTAGATTCCGACCACGGCGTCCACCGAGGTGTCGGAGCCCTCCGGCAGCTCCTGCTGCAACTCCGGGTCGTTGGCGGTCAGCCCGGCCAGCGCGGCCAGGTGACCACCCGCCGAGCAGCCGGCGACGGCCACGAAGTTGCGGTCGCCGCCGAACTTGTCGACGTTGGCCCTGGCCCACGCGATCGCGGTCTTGACGTCGGTGATGTGGGCCGGCCAGCGATGGTGCGGTGCGACCCGGTAGTCGATCGACAGGCACACCCAGCCCTTATCGGCCAGGTGGGACATCAGCGCGTAGCCCTGCAGCAAGCGGCTGCCGTGCACCCAGGCCCCGCCGGGGACGAACAGCAGCACCGGCGCCGGCTCGGCAGGCAGGTCGTCGCGCCGCCACACGTCGAGCAGCTGCGTCGGCCGCGGACCGTAGCGCACCGACGTGCGGCGCACGCTGCGGCGGTGTTCGCGCAGCTTCCACACCGGTGGCGTGCGCTCGCCGGCGGGCCACTCGACCTCGAGGTCCTTGGCCGTCACGACGCCCCGCAGTGCCGCCTCGGCAACCGCGCTGGTGGCCTCACGCTCCCGGCGCTTTACCTCGGGGTCACCCGGATCGGTCAGCGACCGCACCGCCGAACCGATGAAATCCGGCGCGTGCCGGGCGCCCCAGACACTCATCGCGGTCAGCGCGCCCAGCGGCTTGAGGTGTTTGCCGATCACCGGCAGCGACGCCGAGGCCACGCTCATTGCCAGCAGGTAGTCCGCTGGTCCTGCGTTCAGCAGCCACTCGAGGCGAGTCGTGAGAGTAGGTCCGGGATGCCGGATGTCCGGCCGTTCCGTCATGGCGGCAACCGTACTCCGCTCACGGCTTCGCAAACGACACTCGTAGCGAAGTTGTTGTCATATTCGGCCCGTGGCCGAACTATGATCGCTATCACAGATTCCGTTGTCCGACTCGGCACGCTAGCGTCATTGACGACCGTCAAATCGGACCGAAGAGGGCTGCCACCGTGAGCAAGACCGTACGTGCGTCCGCGCTTGCCATTTCCGACGACCACCAGGCCCTGGCCGAGGCCGCATCCGGGCAGCTCGACCGGCTGCGGGCGCTGGACCAGTCCCGAGCCACCCTGGACGGCGGGGCAACGCACCCCGCCGATATCTGGTCGGCGGCAACGCAACTCGGCTGGACCGGGCTGGCCATCGCCGAGGACGCCGGCGGATCGGGCTTCGGCCTGGCCGAACTGGCCGTGGTCCTCGAGTGCCAGGGCCGTCAGCTGTGCCCGGGACCGCTGCTGCCGAGCGTGGCCGCGTCGGTGGTCATCGACCGGTGCGCACCGGATTCCGTCCGGGGCCTCCTGCTGCCCGCGCTGGCCGCCGGTGAGACCGTCGCCGCGCTCGGCGTGTCGGGCACCGTCTCGCTGGACTCGGACCTGGTCGCGACGGGCGAGCATCCGACGGTGCTGGGCGCCCCGGACGCGGGGATTCTCGTGCTGACGGCCGGGGAGGACGTGGTGGTCCTCGGCGCCGACGGGGTCACCGTCACCCCCCTCGAGGCGCTGGACACCACCCGCAGCATCGGTGCGGTGGCACTGCGTGGGGTCAGCGTCCCGGCCGACCGGGTGCTGCGGGGGGCGGCGCGCAAGGCGCGCACGGTGTTTCGCATCCTGGCCGCCGCCGAAGCGGTCGGCGTCAGCTGGGCCGCGCTGGAGATGGCCGTCGAGTACGCCAAGGTGCGCGAGCAGTTCGGTCGCACCATCGGCACGTTCCAGGCGGTCAAGCATCACGCCGCCAACATGCTGGTCGACGCCGAGGTCGCGACGGCGGCCACCTGGGACGCCGCCCGCGCCGACGACCTCGACAGCGCGTGGTTCGCCGCGGCGGTGGCTTCCGCGCTGGCGATCCGCTCCCAGGTGTTCAACGCGCAGAACAATATTCAGCTGCACGGCGGTATCGGTTTCACCTGGGAACACGACTCCCATCTCTACCTGCGACGGGCCCGCACGCTGGCGGCCCTGATGACCGACGGCGCCGATCCGCTGCTCGATGTGGTGGACGGCCAGCGCAGCGGTCAGGCGCACGGCGCGTCGTTCACCCTTCCCCCCGAGGCCGCCGACTACCGCGATCAGGCCCGCGAGGCCGCCGACCGGGTGCGCGCGCTCCCCACCGATCAGCAGCGCGACTTCCTGGTCGACTCCGGCTATCTGGTGCCGCACTGGCCGCTGCCGTGGGGACGCGGCGCCGACGTCCTCGAACAACTGGTCATCGAGGAGGAGTTCGCCGGTGTCGAGCGGGCCGACATGGGGATCACCGGTTGGGTGGCGCTGACCATCGCGCAGGCCGGCACCGACGACCAGCGCGACCGCTGGGTGGAACCCGTTCTGCGCGGGCAGGTGATGTGGTGCCAGCTGTTCTCCGAACCGGGCGCGGGTTCGGATGCGGCCGCGGTGCGCACGTCGGCGGTCAAGGTCGACGGCGGCTGGCGGGTCACCGGGCAGAAGGTGTGGACCAGCCTGGCCCACATGTGCCAGTGGGGACTGGCCACGGTGCGCACCGACCCCGACGCGCCCAAGCACGCCGGGGTGACGATGATGGCGATCGACATGACCGCCGACGGCGTGACGGTCAACCCGCTGCGGGGCATCACCGGTGACGCACACTTCAACGAGGTGTTCTTCGACGACGTGTTCGTGCCCGACTCCGACGTCGTCGGTGACGTGAACAAGGGCTGGCTGGTCGCCCGCTCGACCCTGGGCAACGAACGCATCTCCATCGGTGGCGGTTCGGGGGCACCGATGGGCACCACCCCCGATCATCTGATCAAACTGCTCGACAGTTCACCGGCAACCGCCGCCATGTACGTACGCCGCGCCGGCGAGGTGATCGCCGAGATCCACACGCTGCGGCTGCTCAACCTGCGCCGCGCCACCCGGGCGATCGCCGGCGCCGAGCCGGGACCGGAGGGCAACGTGACCAAACTGTTGGTCGCCGAGTCCGGTCAGCGGCTGACGGAGCTGGCCTTCGAGCTGGCCGGCACCGCCGCGGTGGTCGGGCAGACCCCCCAACTCACCCGCAGCTATCTGGGCAACCGGGCGATGACGATCGCCGGCGGAACCTCGGAGATCACCCGCAACACGATCGCCGAGCGGATCCTCGGGCTGCCGCGGGATCCGCTGCTGCGCTGAGCAGGGTCGGTCGGGCCGGTGTTTCGCGGACACCCCGCCTGGGCCGGACGCCGTCCACGCATACTGGTCGGATGCCCGAGACCGCCTTCCATCCCGAGCTGCGGCGCAGCGCACGGCTGCTGCCCAGACAGCTGGTCACCCCCGTCACCCTGCCGTTCATCCGGGCGGCATCGCGGCTGATGTGGCGGAAGACTCGCGCCGACGTCGAGGTGGTCACCCTGGGATCGGGTGTGAACGTGCGGCTTCACCGGCCGGACGGCGGAACCACCCCGGGTCCGGCGCTGCTGTGGATTCACGGGGGCGGATACGTGCTCGGCGACGCCGCACAGGACGACGTGCTGTGCCGGCGGTTCGCCAGGGAGCTGGGCGTCACCGTCGCATCGGTGAACTACCGCTTGGCTCCCGAGCATCCCTATCCGGCGCCGGTGGAGGACTGCTACTCGGCGCTTCGGTGGCTGAGCGCGCTGCCCGCCGTCGATCCGGACCGGGTGGCGATCGGCGGGGCCAGCGCCGGCGGCGGCCTGGCCGCGGCGCTGGCGTTGCACACCCGCGACCGGGGTGAGATCCCTTTGACTGCACAGCTTCTCGTGTATCCGATGGTCGACGACCGCACCGTCGAGCGCAGCGGCCTGGACAACCCCGGGCATCGGCTGTGGAACCAGTCGAGCAACCGGTTCGGCTGGCGTTCCTATCTGGGCGGCGCCGACCCCGAGGTCGCGGTGCCCGCGCGCCGCCGGGATCTGGCCGGGTTGCCGCCGGCCTGGGTCGGTGTGGGCACCCTCGACCTGTTCCACGACGAGGACCTGGCCTACGCCGCCCGGCTGCGCGACGCCGGGGTTCCCTGCGAGGTGACGGTCGTCGACGGCGCGTTTCACGGATTCGACGGTGTGGCACCGAAGACCGAGGTGTCCCGATCGTTCTTCGACAGCCAGTGCGCGATGCTGCGAAAGTCCTTCGCGCCGGCCACGACCTGATCCTCACCTGCGTTCGAAGACGACCTCGCCACCGATCACGGTGGCGGCCACCATTCCCGCGTCCAATTCGCCGAGCACCTGAGCCGGCGGCCCCGACAGCACACACAGGTCGGCCCGGTGCCCGGGTCCGATGCGGCGCGGGACGGCGGGGCGACCGGGCTCACCCAGGAACATCTCCAACGCCTCGGCGGGCGACACCCGCTCGGCCGGTCCCAGCACCGACCCGGCCGCGGTGCTCCGGTGCACGGCGGCCCGCATCGCCGCCCACGGGTCGGCGTCCCCGAACGGCGCGTCGGTGGACAGCGCCACCGCAATCCCGTTGCGCCGCAACGATCCGACCCGCCACAGCTCGCCGTGTTCTGCGGCGGGGACGTCCACGAGGTACTGCTCGCCGCGTTCGGCGACGAAGTTGGGCTGGGTCACCACGGTGACCGCGCTGGCCGCGAGATCCGCCAGGCTGCCGTCCGGCACGACGGCGGCGTGCTCGATCCGGTCCATCGGGTGCGGGCCGGCACTGCGCAGCGCCTCCAGGGCGACGACCAATTGCGCGGCCGTCACGCAGTGCACCGCCACCGGCCCGCCCGCCGCGTGCCGGTCGCGGACCCATGCGGTGAGCGCGTCGAGGTCGAGGTCGTCGTCGTGCAGGATGCGCTTTCCCGGGGCCAGCCAATGCAGGGACTGTGGAAGTTCACCGCGTCCGCGGGCGTCGCGCAGGTGCCGGATGTCGTGGTCCGCGAGGTCGGGGGTGGCGTCGGTGACTCCGGTGACGCCGTACCCGCACAGCAGCGCGCCCAGTGGCGCCAGCCCGGGCTCGCTGCGCGGCAGCATGCTCGACCACCCGGCATCGGCACTGCGCAGCCGGCCGTCCGGGTGGTCCGCGAGCCCGATCCTGGTCAGGGCCGGCGAGTTCAGCGTCCACAGCACGCCGCTGCGGTGCTGGATCCGCACCGGTACGGCGGGGCAGACCTCGTCGAGGACACCGCGGTCGAGCGGACCGGCCACGGACTCGTGGTAGCCGACCGCGCGGATCCAGCCGTCCTCGCCGACGGCGGCGCCCGCCAACACCCGCGCCAGTTGCGCCCGGCCGGCCACCTCGTCCGGCCCGACCCGGACCGACTGCAGCGCCGCGGCGGCGGCCCGCACGTGCAGGTGGTGGTCGTGCAGCCCGGGCAGCACGGTGCCGCCCGCCGCGTCGTACTCGCTCTCCCCCACCCGCGGCGCCAGCCCGTCACCGACCTCGACGATGCGCTCGTCGACACGGATGTCGGTCGGGGTGCCGTCGAGCAACACCGCCCGCCGGATCAGCATGTCGTCGCGTCCCGCCGGGCCACCAGCGCGTCGACCGTCGCGTTGTCCGCGCCCAGTTCGGCGGCCGGCGCCGGGGTCGACGGCCTTGCCGCACAGCATCTCTCGTCCCCGCGGGACAGCCGCGCATAACCGGCGGCGGTCTCCGACATCGCCACGTCGATCAGTTCGCCACCTCCGCGGTACAGCGCGGCCAGGGTCGCGTGCGCGGCGAGCAGACCGGTCAGCGGGTCGGCGATCGCGTCGGCGCAGAACACCGGCGCGTCGGTGGTGCCCGCGACCAGTCCGCCCGATACCGCGGCGTCGTCACCGAAGGCCACCCAGTCGGCCCGGTCGCCGACCGCACCGTGCCCGGTGATCCGCACCCAGACCCGCCCGTTGCGGGCGGGCAGGTCCGACGGCCCGAGGCCACGGCGCGCCAGCGCGGCGGGCCGGGACGACTCGATCACCACGTCGGCGGCGGCCAGCAGCCGTCGCAGCGCTGCCGGCCGGCCGAGATCGGCTCGGTACGAGAGTTTTCCGGCGTTGACCCAGTCGAAGAACGCGGCGGGTCCGGCCCGGGTGCCGTCGGGACGCGCGGCGGTCTCGACCTTGACCACGATCGCACCGGCGCGGGCGAGCAGCATTGCACACAGCGGCCCTGCCCACATCGACGACAGGTCGGCGACCAGCAGGCCGGCCGCACCGCCGCCGTCTCGCCGGGGACCCAGTCGCCGGACGCGGGGTGCGGCGGCGGCGGTCTCGCCGAGCACCCCGACCGGCAGGCCGAGCAGACGGGCCCGCTCGGCGAACGCCGATACGCCGGTCTCGCGCACCCGGTGCTCGACGGCCGCCCAGGGGTCGGGCGGCACGTCATCGGATTCGACCAACGCCGGCACCGCGTCGACGTCGTCGGGCCGGGACAGGGTCAGCGCGCACCAACCGTCGCGGGCGGCCAGCAACCGGGTGGCGCCACCGGCGGAGACCCGGCCATGACCGGTCAGGCCGAGCAGCGCGGCGCGCCCGCAGATCAGTTCCTCGGCATCGACGTCGATGCCGGCGCGGGCCGCGACCTCCGCCGCGGTCACCCGGGCGTGTGCCAACACGGCGGCGGGGACGGCCACGGGCATCACCACCCCATTGTGGGCGACGGCGGCCTCAGAACATCAGGCCGGTGAAGCTCCAGTCGAGCACCTGGCGATCGTCGCCGGGGTCGGCGGCATAGACCGTCGAGCGCAACCGCAGGACGGTGCCGCGGCCGTCGGGCAGGGTATCGGCACCCTCGACGCTCAGCTCGCTGTGCAGCGTGTCGTTCTCGTACACCGGTCCGGTATGGTCGCAGGATTCCCAGCCCAGCACCGTGACCAGGTCGGGCAGCAGCCGGGTGGCCTGGGCCAGCGCCAAACCGATGGTGTGCCCGCCGTACACCAGCCGTCGGCCCGCGACACGTGAATCATGATGGGTGGCAGCGATGTTCAGCGAGAGCCGGGCCAGCTCGGGGGCGCTGGTCACCACGTCGGCGGTGCTGTGCAGCACCGTGCCCGGCGACGGCCCGGCGTGCGCACCCGGCACGCGGGTGCGGTAGGCCGCGGCGTCCCAGTCCGCCGTGGGGTCCGGCGGCGCGCCGGCGGCGGCCCCGATGCCGGCCAGGTCGTCGCGGTGGCCGGTCTCGACGTCCGCCCCGCTGACGGGCAGCATCGCGCACCGGTAGAAGTCGAGCACCAGCCGCCCGGCGCCGTCGGTGGTCGTCATGCGCAGCGCGGCCAGCCCGGTCGGTGCGCGCCCAGGTTTGGCGGAGTTCTGCTTCAGGCCGACCACCTCGGTCCGGGTGTGCAGGGTGTCCCCGATCACCGGGAAGCGGTGGAACCGCAATCCGCGGTAGAACAGGTTGGCCTTCACCCGCTGGGTGACCAGCGTGGACTGCCCGATCGCCACGTCGCACACCAGCGCCGGGTGCGCGATCGGCGCCGAGGCGCCCGTCACCGCTGCGGACAGCTCGGCGTCCAGCGGCAGCCGCATCCGGTCACCGAGGATCGCCTGGTGGGCCGCGGCGACCCCGGAGCTCAGCGTCATCGACGGAGCGGTGTCGAACACCTGGCCCACCCGCAGATCGTCGAAAAAGGGTCCACCGGAAATTTGGCCGGACAAAGTCACAGCTGGTCATGCTGGCAGCGCCGGACTGACTGTGTCAACATGCGAAGGCGTGCCAGAATATGGCCGTACATTTCGAGCGACGGAGGCGTGGTGTGACGGACGGGCTCAACGACGAAGAGGCCATGCTGGTCGACACGGTGCGTGCCTTCGTCGACCGCGACATCAAGCCCACGGTGCGCGAGGTCGAACACGCCAACTCCTACCCCGAGGCGTGGATCGAGCAGATGAAGCAGATCGGCATCTACGGGCTGGCCGTCCCGGAGGCGTACGGCGGCACACCGGTGTCCACCCGCTGCTACGTCCTGGTCACCCAGGAACTGGCCAGGGGATGGATGAGCCTTGCCGGCGCGATGGGCGGGCACACGGTGGTGGCCAAGCTGCTGGACCTGTTCGGCACCGAGGAGCAGAAGCTGCGCTATCTGCCCGCAATGGCTTCGGGGGAACTTCGTGCCACGATGGCGCTGACCGAGCCGGGCGGTGGATCGGACCTGCAGAACATGACCACCGTGGCCCGCCGGGACGGCGACGACCTGGTGATCGCCGGCGCCAAGACGTGGATCTCCAACGCGCGCCGGTCCGGCCTGATCGCGCTGCTGTGCAAGACCGATACCGAGGCCCGGCCGCGCCATACCGGCATCTCGGTGGTGCTGGTCGACAACCCCTCTGCGGGTCTGACGGTGTCGCGCGATCTGCCCAAGCTGGGCTACAAGGGCGTCGAGTCGTGCGAGCTGATGTTCGACGACTGCCGGGTCCCGGCGTCGGCGATCCTCGGCGGTGCGCCGGGCAAGGGCTTCGCGCAGATGATGAAGGGGCTCGAGACGGGTCGAATCCAGGTCGCGTCCCGCGCGCTCGGGGTGGCCAGCGCGGCACTGCAGGACGCGCTGGCCTACGCGCAGAGTCGGGAGAGCTTCGGGCAAGCCATCTGGAAGCACCAGGCGGTGGGGCACTATCTGGCCGACATGGCCACCAAGCTGACCGCGGCACGCCAGCTCACGCTGCACGCCGCCGACCGCTACGACGCCGGCGAGCGCGCCGACATGGAGGCGGGCATGGCCAAGCTGTTCGCCTCGGAGGCTGCCATGGAGATCGCGCTCAACGCGGTCCGGATCCACGGCGGCTACGGCTACTCCACCGAGTTCGACGTGGAGCGATACTTCCGCGATGCCCCGCTGATGATCGTCGGGGAGGGAACCAACGAGATCCAGCGCAACGTCATCGCGGGTCAGCTGGTCGCCAGGGGCGGTATCTGATGGTCCCGCGGACGTGAGGAGCGAAAGGACCCCCGCGCACGTGAGGAGCGAAAGGACCCCCGCGCACGTGCGGAGCGAAAGGACCCCCGCGCACGTGAGGAGCGAAAGGACCCCCGCGCACGTGAGGAGCGAACGGACCCCCGCGTATCAGGCTCTGCGGGAACGACTTCGGGACGAGATCGTCGCAGGCCGGTACCCGGACGGGACTCGGCTTCCGACCGAGTCCGAGCTGGTGGCGCGGCACGGCTTGTCCCGCCAGACCGTCCGGCGCGCGTTTCAGGATCTGGTCGCCGAGGGCATGGTCTTCCGGGTACCCGGCCGGGGCACCTACGCGGGTGAACAGAGCCGGCGCTACCTGCGCCAGCTGGGCTCGATCGAGGACCTGATGAGCCTGTCGGACGACACCACGATGGAGGTGCTCGACGGCCTGCGCCGGCGCGTCGACGTCGAGGCGGCGAGCCGGCTGCGGCTGGACGACGACATCGTCCACACGGTGGTGTTCCGCCGGCTGCACGAGGGTGTCGCGTTCGGGCACACCACCGTTCATCTGCCTCCCGAGGTGGCGGTATTGGTGTCGTCCTCGCCGCATCTGGCCACCGGCGCCATCAGCACCCATACGGTGATCGGGCTGTTGGAGCCGCATCTGACATCGCCGATCGCGGAGGCCGCGCAGTCCATCACGGTGGCTGCCGCAGACGCGGCGGCCGCGGCGGCGGTGGGCTGTGCGGGCGACCATCCGATGCTGCGGGTCGACCGCCTCTACACCGACGACACGGGCCGTCCGGTGGAGCTCGCGGTCAGCCAGTTCCAGCCCGAGCAGTACACCTACCGGGTGACGTTGCGCCGGTCCGGGTGACCACGGGTCAGCCGACGGCGTCGACCAGACCCCATCGCAGCGCGGTCGGGGCATCGATGGAGCGGCCCGACAACACCAGATACGCCGTGCGCCAGCGCCCGATGCGACGGGTGATGCTGACCGTCCCGCCGGCACCCGGGATCAGGCCGAGGGCGAGTTCGGGCAGCCCGAGCACGGTGTCCGGGTCGCAGGTCACCCAGCCACAGAACGCGGCCATCTCCAGTCCGCTGCCCTGCACCTGACCGTGGATCTCGGCACGGCAGGCCTGGCCCAGGCGCGCGGTGATCTCGGCGAGCGCCAGCGCCGGGCTGTGCCGGGTACGCGCCAGGTGGGCGCTGGCCGGATCGGCGAACGTGCCGAACTCGGCGAGGTCGCCTCCGCTGCAGAACGACGGACCGTTACCGGCCAGCACCATCTCGGTGACCGAGGGGTCCACCCGGACCACCTCCAGCGCCTCCAGCAGCGCCGCGCGGGCATCGGTGGAGAACGCGTTGTGCCGCTGCGCGCGGTTGAACCTGATCGAGAGTCGATCACCGTCCCGTTGCGTGACAACGGGTTCCGGGATCTCCGGGACCTGGGCGGGGCCGCGGCCGGCGAGCCAGCGGGCGAACTCGTCACCCGCCTGCAGTGTCGAATACGCCAGGGACTCGGTGATCACCCCGGCGTACGCGGGGGCCGCGGGGTCCAGGGCCCGCAGCACGTCGTCGCAGATGGCGACTGCCTGGGGCCAGCGCAGGCAGCGCTCGGTCAGCTCAGCGAGCGTGTCGGGCACCGAGGCGACGCTGACCGCCCGCCGGTCGTCGGTGGGGCCCTCGGTCAGCGTGAACGTCGCGGCGTCCGACGGCGATCCGATGCCGACGACGACTCCCCCGGCCAGCTCTACGGTGTCCGCCGCGTTGAGACTCACGAATACTTTTGTATCAGTTCCTGCTTGTACAGCTTGCCGGTATCGGTGCGCGGCAGTTGCGTCTCGAACGACAGCGACCGCGGGCACTTGTAGTGCGCCAGCCGATCACGCAGCCAGTCGATGAGCTCGTGCGCGAACTCCGGGGTGGCATCGGCCGCGTCGACGGTCTGCACGACGGCCTGCACGCGTTGGCCCATCTCGTCGTCCGGGACGCCGAACACCGCGGCGTCCATCACCTTCGGATGGGTGACCAGCAGGTTTTCGGCCTCCTGCGGGTAGATGTTCACCCCGCCGGAGATGATCATGTGGTGCCGGCGGTCGGTGAGGTACAGGTAGCCCTCGTCGTCTACGTAGCCGATGTCGCCGACGGTTTTCCAGCCGCGCGCGTCGCGCGATGAGGCGGTCTTGTCCGGGTCGTTGAGGTACTCGAAGTCGACGCCGCCCTCGAAGTAGATCTCGCCGGCCTGGCCCGGCGGTAGCTCGTTGCCGTCCTCGTCGAGGATGTGCAGCTCGCCGGTCATCGGTCTACCCACCGACCCGGGATGGGTCAACCACTCCTCGGCGGTGATCAGCGTGGATCCGTGTGCCTCCGAGGAGGCGTAGTACTCGTCGATGATCGGGCCCCACCAGTCGATCATGTGCTTCTTGATCTCCACCGGGCACGGCGCCGCGGCGTGCATGACCCGCTCGAGGCTCGATACGTCGTAGGACGCCCTGACCTCCTCGGGCAGCTTGAGCATCCGGGTGAACATCACCGGGACGAACTGGGCGTGGGTGACGCGGTACTTGGCGATGGCGTCCAACGCGCCCTCGGCGTCGAACTTCTCCATCACGACGGTCGTGATTCCGCCGGCCTGTGTCTGCATCGACCACACCGACGGTGCGGTGTGATAGAGCGGCGCGGGGCTGAGATACACCGCGTCGGGGCGCATCCAGAACGACACCAGCATGGCCATCAGCCCGGGCACCTCGGCCGGGGGTAGGTGCGGTAGTTCGCGTTTGATGCCCTTCGGGCGGCCGGTCGTCCCCGACGAATACTGCAGGAGATCGCCTTCGATCTCATCGGCGATGGGGGTGTCCGGCTGATCGGCCACACATTCCGGGTAGCTCAGCCAGCCGTCGAGTTCGCCGGAGGCGCCTGCCGCCGACGATTCGGCTCCGTCGGCGATCACCAGCAGCGGCGGTAGACCGTTGGGCAGTTCGCCGGCCAGCCCGGCCAGCGTGTCCTTGAGCTTGCCCGAACCCACGATCGCCCTGGCGCTGCTGTTGTCGATGATGTAGGCCGCCTCGGCGGCGGTCAGGTGGGTGTTGATCGGCACGTAGTAGAGCCCGGCCCGGCGCGCGGCCCACATCACCGCGTGGATGTGCGCGTTGTTCTCCATCAGGATCGCGACGGCGTCGCCCTCGACCAGGCCGGCCGACCGGAACAGGTGCGCCAACCGGTTGGCCCTGGCCTCGAGTTCCCCGAACGTCACCACCGTCCCGGACGGATACAGGATGATCGCGGGCTTGTCTGGGGTGGCAACGGCGATGTCGCGGATCTGCATGGACCGAACTCTACGACGCCGTGTTTGACACCCGTCAAGAGGTGACGGGTTCACGGCGAGCGCGCGCTCAGTGCACGCGTTCTACGGCGCGCCTACGCACAGACGCGCGCGCCGAGAAGGGAGAAATAGGTTGCGCGCTCGCGGAGAAATGTCAGTCGGACTCGGCCAGCCGCGTCTTGAGCGCGTCGAACTCGTCCTTGACGCTGGTGGGCAACTTCTCGCCGACGAACTCGAACCACTCCTCGATCATCGGGAGCTCGGCACGCCATTCGTCGGCGTTGACCGCCAGCGCGGCATCCACATCGGCCTGATCGACATCCAGGCCGGACAGATCGAGATCCTCGGCGGTCGGCACAGTACCGATCGGGGTGGTGTGGCCACCGGCCTTCTGCTCGATACGCTCGATGATCCACTTCAGCACCCGGCTGTTCTCGCCGAAGCCCGGCCACAGGAAGCGGCCGTCGTCGCCGCGGCGGAACCAGTTGACGAAGAACACCTTCGGCATCTTGGCCTCGTCGGCGCTCTTGCCGATGTCGATCCAGTGCTGCATGTAGTCGCCGACGTTGTAGCCCATGAACGGCAGCATCGCCATCGGGTCGCGGCGCACCGTGCCGACCTTGCCCTCGGCGGCGGCGGTCTGCTCGGAACCCAGCGTGGCGCCGATGAACACCCCGTGCTGCCAGTCGCGGGCCTGGGTCACCAGCGGCACGGTGGTCTTGCGGCGGCCGCCGAACAGGATCGCCGAGATCGGCACACCCTGCGGGTCGTCCCACTCCGGGGCCAGCGTCGGGCATTGCGACATCGGCGTGGTGTATCGCGAGTTCGGGTGCGCGGCGACCGTCTCGGACTCACGCTCGTACCAGTCGTTGCCCTTCCAGTCGATGAGGTGGTGCGGCTCGCGCGGCATGCCTTCCCACCACACGTCGCCGCTCTCGGTCAGCGCAACGTTGGTGAAGATGCTGTTCCCCGCCTCGATGGTCTTCATCGCGTTGGGGTTGGAGTCCCAGTTGGTGCCCGGCGCGACCCCGAAGAAACCGAACTCCGGGTTGGTGGCGTACAGCCGGCCGTCCTTGCCGAATCGCATCCAGGCGATGTCGTCACCGATCGTCTCAGCCCGCCAGCCGGGGAGCGTGGGCTGCAGCATCGCCATGTTGGTCTTGCCGCACGCCGACGGGAACGCGGCGGCGATGTAGTAGGCCTTGTCCTCCGGGGAGATCAGTTTGAGGATCAGCATGTGCTCGGCCATCCAGCCCTCGTCGCGGGCCATCGCCGAGGCGATCCGCAGCGAGAAGCACTTCTTCCCGAGCAGTGCGTTGCCGCCGTAGCCGGAGCCGAAGCTCCAGATCTCCCGGGTCTCGGGGAAGTGGGTGATGTACTTGGTGTCGTTGCACGGCCAGGGAACGTCCTTCTGGCCGGGCTCCAACGGCGCGCCGATCGAGTGCAGGGCCTTGACGAAGAAGCCGTCATCGCCGATCTTCTCCAGCGCCGCGGCGCCCATCCGGGTCATGATGCGCATCGACACCACGACGTACTCGGAGTCGGTGATCTCGACGCCGAGCTTGGGATCCTCGGCACCCAGTGGACCCATGCAGAACGGGACGACCCACATGGTGCGACCACGCATCGACCCGCGGTACAGGCCGGTCATCAGGGTGCGCATCTCGGCGGGGTCCATCCAGTTGTTGGTCGGGCCGGCGTCGATCTCCTTCTCGGAGCAGATGAACGTGCGCGACTCGACGCGAGCCACGTCGGAGGGGTCGGACAGAGCCAGATACGAGTTGGGCTTCCTGTGTTCGTTGAGCCGCCTGAAGGTGCCGGCGTTCACCAGGTGCTCGCACAGCGCCGCGTACTCCTCGTCGGAGCCGTCGGCGAACGCGACCCGGTCGGGTTGTGTCAGCTCGGCGACCTCGCGCACCCAGGCGAGCAGGCCCTCGTGCTTGGTCGGTGCGGAATCCAGTCCCGGAATGGTCGCTGCGGTCATGCTGTGTGGTCTCCTGCAATCTTCCTGCGAGATGTCTGCCGGGACGCAGACGCGCGAACTCGAAACCCGAGGCCCGAAATCCAGCGCAGCCGCGCTACCCCCTATCCACTGAGGTTAACGCGGGTGACATAGCCGCGGTAAGCCAGGACCGTGTCCGATCACTCACAGGAACGATTCAGAAGGCCGCCAACGGGTGTGCTACTGGCCGGTAACCTCTATCCGGGGGGATTCCGGGCCTTCGAGACGGCGCCGGACGGCCGCCAACACACCCTCCAGCGTCGGCAGGATCTGGCTTCGCAGCGCTTCGTCGCGGGCCGCGGCACGGGCCGATTCGCCCAGTTCGGCGTCGAGGGCGGCCACTTGTCGCGCGGCCGACTCGCGCGCCGCGTCCGCGGCCGCCAGGGTCGCCGCCGTCAGCGCCACCTCGGCCGTCAGCATCCCGGCGGCCACCCGCTCGTCGAGCGTGCCGCGGGCCTGCACGGTCACCTCGGCGACCCACCGGTCCAGCACCGCGCGGTCCTGCAGCAGCCCGCGCATGCCGACCACCCACAGGCTCAGCAGCAGCCCGGCGATGCCGCCGGCCGCCAGTCCGGCGCCCGCCAACCCCGGAGCCAACCCGGCCAGCAGCCGAGACGACATCAGCGCGACACCGAACCCGAAGCCCGCGCCGAGCACCACGCTCAGCCGGCGCTCCAGCCTGCGCGCACGCAGCGGCGGGTCCCGCAGGGTGATCCCGGGAGCAGCGACAGCCGTCGGCGGGCAGTGGACCCCGTACTCGGCCGACAGATCCCGCCGCCGCGCGGCGGCCGCCGCATCGACGTCGGCGACCAGCGCGTCACACCGCCGCCGGACCAGCGCCGCGAAATCGTCCACCCGCGCGCGGGTCGCGCCGGCCGGGACCCGCCCGCGGGTCGCGGTGGCCGCGGCGTCCTGCAGTTCGGCGCGCGCCAGTGCGCAGCGTTCCCGCACCACGCCGGACAGCTCCACCCGGGCCCGTTGAACGTCGGCGCGCAGGCCGGCGGTACGCACCGCAGCCGCGCGGCGGTCGTCCCGCAGTACCTCGGCGCGCTCCCGGCGCAGCTGCCCGGCGTACGACCGGAGGCCGGATTCACGATCGATCAGCGAGACGGCGCGGTGCACCCGCGTCTCCCAACCGCGCAGCAGGTTCCGCCGGCTCGATTCGGGCCGTTGCAGAAGCCGCCGGACCTCGGCGACGAGCTCGTCCAGGAGCGGCAGCCCGGCCCGCGGCGCTGCGGCCGTGGGCACCCAGGTGATGTCCCGGAAGCGTGCGGCGTGGTGTGCGAGGCGCTCCCGATCGACGGCGAGCACCCCGTGCCAATCACGGTGGTCGTCGACCTTGGCCAGGACGCCGACCACCCCGTCGGTGTCGGCGGCGGCGAGATCGATGAGCGCACAATCGGATTCGGTGATCGGCGCGATCGCCGACACCACGAACAACACCGCCACGGGGGTCGCGGCCGGCGCGGTGTCGACGAACACCGCTTCCGGTACCCGGACGGCCAGCGCGGCGATCAGGCTGGTGACGCCGGCCAGCGCCGGTCCGATCACCAGCACCACCGGTGGCGGGTTCATCGCGACCGGTTCAGCAGGCGTAGCGAGCCGCGGGCGATGTCGAGCGCGCAGCGGCGGTGGGTACCGGTGACCGGGCCGCGCGCAAACCGCTGCCAGTGCCGCGCCGCGGCCAGTAGCGCGTCCGGGTCGTCGGCCGTCTCGACACGTCCGCCCGCAGCCCGCACCACCTCGGCCGCGGCGGCCATCACCGCGACGGCGACCGCATCGGAGACCAGGAAGTCCGGCAGTCGGGGATCGGGACATCGGGCCGCGACCACGTGCAGGTCACGGACTGCGTCCCGGATCCGGTGGTAGCGTTCCGGGGCCGCTGCGGCCGCCACGGCGTCGAGCACGGCGTGGACCCGGCTGAGGCCGCGCAGGCGCCCGACGATGTCCGGCAGCGCGGCGCCGTCGGCGACCGCCATCAGGGCGTGGGCCAGGCCGAACCGGTCCAGCCGGTGCAGCAGGCGCGATCGCGTCCGGGCCAGCAGCGGGTGCGCCGACCCGACGAACGCGTCGGTCGACGTCAGGTCGGCGGGGCTGGCCAGCAGCACGCGCAGCGCCGCCAGGTCTTCGGCGTCGAGTTCCACAGTGGCCAGGTGGGCGATCATCGGGACGACGGGCACGCCGAACGATGCGGCCCACCCCGCGGCCCGGCGGTCGGCCACGGCCAGCGGCCCGCCGGGATCCGCACCGGCCAGATCCGCCTTGTTGAGCACCACCAGCGCCGGTGCGCCCGGTTCGGTGAGCGCGCTTCGCTCCTCAGGTTTGAGGCTTTCCGCGGCCACCACCACGCGCACGCCGGCGCCGATCGTGCCCACCGACAGCCCGGCAGCGGCCAGCGCGGCGGCGACCGTGTCCCGCCCCACCCCCGGCCGGCCGGCCACGGCCACCCGCAGCGGCGCCTGCAGCCGATCGTGTACCGCGGTGACGTGCGGGTTTCGCGTCTCGGCGGCGAACTGCGCGAGAATGTCGACAAACATGCGGTGCCTCCGTCCCCCGACGGAAATCCTGACACCCGTGCGAGGCCACCCCGGACACCTTTTTCGGCGGCCCGCACCGTCGACACCCGGTGTACCAGCGGAAGGCAACTGTTGGGTATCAATCCGTAACACGATGCAGGGAGTCCAGCCTCGATGAGCGACCATGGACAAATGCATGTCCCGGGCAGCGACGTCACCCCAGACGTGACGTCCGGCCCGGTCGACGGCGCACACTTCCACCGCCGTGTCACCAGCTTCCGCGCCCGCCGCTCCACCATCTCGGACGGCCAGCGAGCCACCTGGGACCGGCTGTGGCCCCTGCTGGGCACCGAGGCCCGCCACGGCGACACACCCGCCGCACCGCTGGACACCGACGCCTGGTTCGTCCGCCATGCCCCGCTCATCCTCGAGATCGGCTGCGGCACGGGCACGTCGACCCTGGCGATGGCGCAGGCCGAGCCCGACCTCGACGTGATCGCCGTGGAGGTGTACCGGCGCGGCCTGGCGCAGCTGCTCAGTGCCATCGACCGCACCTCGCAGCCGGAGTCCGGCTCGGCGCCGGTCACCAACATCAGGATGATTCGCGGCGACGGCGTCGACGTGCTCACCTATCTGCTCGCACCGGCATCGCTGGCCGGTGTGCGGGTGTTCTTCCCCGACCCGTGGCCGAAGGCGCGCCACCACAAGCGCCGGCTGCTGCAGCCCGACACCGTCGCGCTGATCGCCGACAGGCTGCGCCCCGGCGGCGTGCTGCACGCGGCCACCGACCATCTGGGCTACGCCGAACACATCGCGCAGGTGGGCGACGCCGAACCCCGGTTGCGCCGGGTCACCACCGCCGACCGCCTTCCGATGTCGGCGGACAGGCCGGTGACCAAGTACGAGCGGAAGGCGCTGGCCGGCACCGAGGTGGCCGAACTGCTCTGGGAGCGGACGCCATGAGCCTGACCGACGACATGCCGGCCATGCCCGAGATCGGCACCGTCCCGGGCCAGGCCGACGGCTACGGAAACGGGGCCGGCAGCACCGCGCGACGTGTGCTGCTGGTGTGGGACGCCCCCAACCTGGACATGGGGCTCGGCTCGATCCTGGGCGGGCGCCCGACGGCCGCGCACCGCCCCCGGTTCGACGCCCTGGGTCGCTGGCTGCTGTCCCGCACGGCGGACCTGTCGGCCGAACTGGGCCGGTCCGGACACTCGGTGGCCCTGGAACCCGAGGCGACCGTGTTCACCAACATCGCCCCGGGCAGCGCCGATGTCGTGCGCCCCTGGGTGGAGGCGCTGCGTAACGTCGGTTTCGCGGTGTTCGCCAAGCCCAAGATCGACGAGGACAGCGACGTCGACTCCGACATGCTCGACCACATCGCCGTGCGGCGTGCGGAAGGCCTGGCCGGCCTGCTGGTCGCCTCCGCCGACGGTCAGGCCTTCAAACAGCCCCTGGAGGAGATCGCCGCGGAGGGCGTCGACGTCGCGGTGCTGGGATTTCGCGAACATGCCAGTTGGGCGCTAGCGTCGGATACCTTGGAGTTCGTCGACCTGGAGGACATCCCCGGCGTCTTCCGGGAACCGCTACCGCGGATCAACCTCGATTCGCTGCCCGAGCAGGGGGCATGGCTACAGCCGTTCCGGCCGCTGTCCTCGCTACTGGCCTCACGGGCCTAGACAACTGAAGCCCGGATGCTGACGTGCGGCCGCTGACCACGACGCGCAAAGACCGATAGGAGCACACGTGTTCGCCTGGTGGGGTCGAACGGTGTACCGGTTCAGGTACATCGTCATCGGTGTCATGGTGGCGCTGTGCCTTGGCGGTGGCATCTACGGCATGAGCCTGGGACAGCATGTCACCCAGAGCGGGTTCTACGACGAGGGCAGCCAGTCGGTGCACGCGTCGATCGTGGCCGACGAAGCGTACGGGCGTGACCGGACCAGCCACGTAGTCGCCATCCTCACACCGCCGGACGGCACGAAGGTCGACGATCCGGAGTGGATGAAGAAGACCACCGACGAACTCGACAAGCTGGTGTCCGATCATCCCGACCAGATCGAAGCCTGGGTGGGCTGGCTGAAGGCGCCCACCACGACACTCGAGACCGTCCAGCAGATGAAGACCGACGACCTGTCGAAAACCTTCGTCAGCATCCCGCTCAAGGGCGACGACGACGATTCGATCCTGAAGAACTACCAGGCCATCGAACCCGAACTTCGGCAGGTCAACGGCGGCGACATCAAGCTCGCCGGCCTCAACCCGCTGGCCAGCGAGCTCACCGGCACCATCGGCGAGGACCAGCGGCGCGCCGAGGTGGCCGCCATCCCGTTGGTGGCCGTCGTGCTGTTCTTCGTGTTCGGCGGCGTGATCGCCGCGGCGCTGCCCGCCATCATCGGCGGCCTCACCATCGCCGGGGCATTGGGCATCGTGCGCATGACCGCCGAGTTCATGCCGGTGCACTTCTTCGCCCAGCCGGTGGTCACGCTGATGGGCCTGGGCATCGCCGTCGACTACGGCCTGTTCATGGTGAGCCGCTTCCGTGAGGAGCTCGCCGAGGGCTACGACAGCGAGACGGCGGTGCGCCGCGCGGTCATGACGTCCGGGCGAACCATCATGTTCTCCGCGGTGATCCTGGTGGCCTCGTCGCTGCCGCTGCTGCTGTTCCCGCAGGGCTTCCTGAAGTCCATTACCTACGCGATCATCGCGTCGGTCCTGCTGGCGGCGTTCCTGTCGGTCTCGGTGCTACCGGCCACGCTGGCGATCCTCGGACCCCGCGTCGACGCGCTCGGGGTGCGCTGGCTGCTGAAGTTCGCCCAGCCCGACAGTGATATTCACGATATTCGCGATCTTCCCGGCGGCTCCGATCCGGCCAACCGGAAGACCAATGCCCTCGCCATCGCGTCGATCCCGGCCGGGCTCCTGGTTCCGCCCATCGGCATCGCGCTGGGACACGTTGCGCGCCGACGTATCCGCTACACCGGCGAGCAGGGTCTGCCGCTGACGGTCATCGGCCTGACCCTCGGCTACCTGGGCACGCTCGGCGGACTGACGTACCTCGTCGTCACCAACAAGGACACCCTGGGCACCGGGCTGTACTGGGTGCTGCTCGGCATCATCATCTTCGTCGCCGTGGTCGTCGCCGGGATGGTGCTGGCGCGCTACGTCCCGCTCGCGCGCACGCCGATCGTGTGGTGGCTCAACTGGCTGGCCGAGAAGACACAGAAGACCAAGACGCGCGCCGAGGTCGAGAAGGGCTTCTGGGGCAAGCTCGTCAACGTCGTGATGAAACGGCCCATCGCGTTCGCCGCACCGATCCTGATCGGGATGATCCTGCTGGTCATCCCGCTGGGTCAGCTGGCACTGGGCGGCATCAGCGAGAAGTACCTGCCGCCGGACAATTCGGTGCGGTTGGCCCAGGAGGAGTTCGACAAGACCTTCCCCACGTTCCGCACCGAGCCGATCACGCTGGTGATCCAGAGCACCGACGGGCAGCCGGTCACCGACCAGCAGGTCGCCGAGATCAAGGCCAAGGCGATGGCCGTCAGTGGGTTCATCGAGCCCGACGGCGAGCCGTCCAAGATGTGGCAGCCGCGCGGCGGCGCCAACGAAGACGAATCGGTGCGGGTCATCCAGAACGGTCTCATCGACCGCAACGACGCGGCGGCCAAGATCGCCGAGCTGCGGTCCATCAACCCGCCGCGCGGGCTGGAGATCTCGGTGGGCGGAACCCCGGCGCTCGAGCAGGACAGCATCCACAGCCTGTTCGAGAAGCTGCCGCTGATGGTGGTGCTGCTGATCACCACCACGACGATCCTGATGTTCCTGGCGTTCGGGTCGGTGGTGCTGCCGATCAAGGCAGCACTGATGAGCGCGCTGACGCTCGGATCCACGATGGGCATCCTGACGTGGATGTTCGTCGACGGCCACGGCTCGGGCCTGATGAACTACACCCCGCAGCCGCTGATGGCGCCGATGATCGGCCTGATCATCGCGGTGATCTGGGGTCTGTCCACCGACTACGAGGTGTTCCTGGTCTCCCGGATGGTCGAGGCCCGCGAGCGCGGGATGTCGACCGCCGAGGCGATCCGCATCGGCACCGCCACCACGGGCCGGCTGATCACCGGTGCCGCCCTGGTCCTGGCGGTGGTCGCGGGCGCCTTCGTGTTCTCCGACCTGGTGATGATGAAGTACCTGGCGTTCGGCCTGCTCATCGCGCTGCTGCTGGACGCGACGATCGTCCGGATGTTCCTGGTGCCGGCGATCATGAAGCTGCTCGGCGACGACTGCTGGTGGGCGCCGCGGTGGATGAAGCGCATCCAGGAGAAGCTCGGCCTCGGCGAGACCGAACTGCCCGACGAGCGCAAGCGCCCGGCCGTGCGCGATCAGCGGGACGAGTCCCACCCGGAGGCGCTGGTCGGCGCGGGCGGGCCCCCGATGCTGCCGGCCGGCCGGGTGGCGCCGCCCCACGATCCGACCCATCCGGCTCCCGGGGCCACACCCGGGCCGGGCCGTGGCGCCCCGCCACGCCCCACCGGGCCGTCGGCCGCGGGGACCAACAGGCTGCCCGGCCCGCCGCCGCGTCCTCCCGTCCCGCCGGCCGCGCCCCGGGACGAACCGCAGACCACCCGGCTGTCGATCGCTAAGAACGCGGTCCGCAACGTGGTGAGCAATGCGGCCGCGGTGACGCAGCGCACCCAGCGCGCGGCACCCCAGCCGCCGTCCCACGCACCCAGGCACGAAGACCGCGCCATCGAGTCCTGGCTCGGTGACCTGCGCGGCACCGGCGCGGCGACGCCACCGCCACCGCCACCGCCGAAGCCGTCGGCCGAACCGACCCACGCGATGCCCGGCCAGGGTCCGGGCAACGAGCCGACCACGGCGATCCCGGCACAGCGGGAGTCCGCTCCGCAGGCCGACGGCTCCGCCGAGGAGACCCGGGCGATCCCGACCGCGCGTCAGCCCGACGCCGAGGCCGCCACGGAGAAGCTGAACACCCGCGCCGACGAGGAACGTCAGCGGCGTGGCGGCAACGGGGTCAGCGCACAGGATCTACTGCGGCGCGAGGGACGACTGTAGCCCACCGGGTACGCCGAGATTGCTGGGCGCGCCGTGCGACCCGGTGACGACCCTCTCCGCGCAATCTCGGGGCGCGAATTCCCCGTCACCCCGGCGGCGCATCGACGTCGTCGGGATGGGCAAGCACCACCGGCCCGATGTCGGCCTCCAGCGCCGCCTCCTCGGCGGCGGGGTCTTCGGCGAGCAGCACCCGGATCGCGCTGTTGAGGAACGCCAGCACCGGCACGGCGAGCAGCGCGCCGATGATGCCGGCCAGCACGGCGCCGCCGGCGATGGCGAGCACGATGGCCAGCGGGTGGATCGACACCGCACGCCCCATCACCAGCGGCTGCAGCACGTGGCCCTCCAGCTGCTGTACCGCGATGATCAACCCGAGGGTGATCAGCGCGTAGATCCAGCCCTTGGCGATCAGCGCGACGATGACGGCCAGGAACCCGGTGATCACGGCACCGACCAGCGGGATGAACGCACCCATGAACACCAGCGAGGCCAGCGGCAGCGCCAGCGGCACCCCCATGATCGCCAGGCCCACCCCGATACCCAGCGCGTCGACGAGGGCGACCAGGAACGTCGCCCGCACATAGCCGATCAGCGAGCGGAACCCGGCACGCCCGGCGTCGCGAACCCGCACGCGCGCGTCGGCCGGGAAGACCCTGGTGACGAATCCGAAGATGTTGCGGCCGCCGTGCAGCAGGAAGATCAGCGTGAACAGCACCAGCAGCGCACCGGTGACGATCTCGGTGACCGTGCCCGCGGTGGACAGCGCCCCACTGGTCAGCTTCTCCTGATTGCTGCGCAGCGCCTCGATCGCGGCGTCGCGGAACTGGTTGATCTGCTGCTCGCTGACGTGCAGCGGCCCGTCGGTCAGCCAGGTGCCGACGCCCTCGATGCTGGTCGACACCTGCGCGACCAGCGCGGGCGCGCCGTCGACGAACTGGGTGATCACGAACGCCAGCAGCCCGCCGAACAGCGCGAACCCGCTGAGCAGGACCAGCGCGACAGCACCGCTGCGCGGCGCGCCGTGGCGGTCCAGGAAGTCGACGACGGGCAGCAGCAACGCGGCGACGATGGTGGCCAGCGCGACCGGCACGAACAGGATCTCCAGGCGGAAGAAGACCCACCCGACCGCGAGGACGGCGCCGAAGATCACCAGCAGCCGCCACGACCACGCAGCGGTCTTGCGGACCAGCGGGCTGACCGACCGGTCGGCGAAGGAATCCAGTGAGCTGCCAAGGGACGGACCGGCTGACATCCCGGTAGCGTAACGGCCCCGGATCTGCGGAATCCCTTGCTTGACGGCTTACCCTGTAGGGCGTGTCACACGACGCTCCCGCGAGTGGCATCCGGGCCCTTGGCACCGGACGGGTGCCCAACGGCCGCGGAAAGTACTGGTGGCTGCGCTGGGTGGTGATCGCGCTCGCGGTCATCGTGCTGACGGTCGAGATCGTGCTGGTGCACGACCAGCTCGCCAAGGCGTGGAAGAGCATGTACTCGGCGCGCTGGCTGTGGGTGGGGGTCGCGATCGTGGCCGCGATGGCGTCGATGCACAGCTTCGCGCAGATCCAGCGCACGCTGCTGCGCTCCGCCGGGGTGCACGTGCGGCAGTGGCGCTCGGAGGCCGCGTTCTACGCCGGAAACGCGCTGTCCACCACGATGCCCGGCGGTCCGGTGCTCTCGGCGACCTTCATCTACCGCCAGCAGCGGATCTGGGGCGCGTCCCCGGTGGTGGCCTCGTGGCAGCTGGTGATGTCGGGCGCGCTGCAGGTGATCGGGCTGGCCCTGCTGGGCCTCGGCGGCGCCTTCATGCTCGGCGCGAGCAAGAACCCGCTGTCGCTGATCTTCTCGCTCGGCGGTTTCGTGGCGCTGGTGCTGCTGGCGCAGGCCGTGGCGACCCGGCCCGAGCTCATCGACGGAATCGGCGTGCGGGTGCTGTCATGGGTCAACTCGGTGCGGGGCAAGCCGCCCGACACCGGGCTGGCCAGGTGGCGGGAGACCCTCGCCCAGCTGGAGTCGGTGCAACTCAGCCGACGGGTCCTCGGGGTGGCGTTCAGCTGGTCGCTGTTCAACTGGATCGCCGACGTCGGCTGCCTGCTGGCGGCGTGCTACGCCACCGGCGGTCACCCGTCGATCGCCGGCGTGACCGTCGCCTACGCCGCCGCCCGTGCGGTGGGGTCGATCCCCCTGATGCCGGGCGGGCTGCTGGTCGTCGAGGCGGTCCTGGTACCGGGTCTGGTGTCGAGCGGAATGTCGCTGGCTGCAGCGATTTCGGCGATGCTGATCTACCGTCTGATCAGCTGGATCTTCATTGCCGCCATCGGCTGGGTGGTGTTCTTCTTCATGTTCCGCACCGAGAAGGACGTCGACCCCGATGCGAACGGATCCGCCGCGGCGCCGCCGAAGCCTCCCGGCACACCCGCGCTGTTCAGCCCCGACCCCGAGGCACCCCACCCGCCCGGCCAGTCCGACTGACATCGAAAGAGTCACCGCCGCATGCCGATTCGCCCCCTGATCGCCTCGGCCGCACTGATCGCGCTCACGCTGTGCGCGGCCTGCTCGCCGCCATCGGAGAAGCCGTCGGAGAACGCACCCGAAGACGGGACCACCGAGAGTGCACCTGCGCAGGCCACTTCGACTCCTGCGACGACGCCCGCGCCGTCGGCGGGGGCCGAGTCGGTCGCCACCCCGGTGATCGCTCGGGTGCTCGCCGCGCCGATCCCGGTGCCCGGCACCGACGGCAAGACCCACCTGGCCTACGAGCTGGCGCTGACCAACACGATGCCCCACGACGTGACGCTGACCTCGGTCGGCGTGCGGGCCGGTGACCGCACCCTGCTCGACCTGCCCGGTGACCGGCTGGCCTACTGGACCAGGCTGGCCGGCAACCACGATCCGACCACCACGATCGGTCCGGCCCAGACCGCGTTCGTGTGGTTGGACGTCGCGCTCGACGCCGACGAGCCGGTGCCCACCGAGCTGACCCACGCCGTCGGCGTCAAGGTCTCCGAACCGATGCCACCGCTGATCCCGGAGGACCTGACCGAAGACGTCGCACCGGTCACGGTGCAGACCCGCGCACCGGTGGTGATCGCACCGCCGCTGGCCGGGCCGAACTGGCTGGACGCCAACGGGTGCTGCGACATGACGCCCCACCGGATGGCACTCAACCCGATCAACGGCGAGCTGTGGGCCGCCGAGCGATTCGCGGTCGACTACATCCAGCTGGGCCCGGACGGCCGGCTTTTCACCGGCGACCTCGGCAAGCTGGACAGTTTCCCGTACTTCGGCACCGACATCCTGGCGGTCGGCGACGGGCCGGTGGTGCGCTCCGTGGACGGCCGGCCCGAGCAGGTTCCCGGCGCGACGCCGACCGGGCTGGCGCTCGACGAGTACGGGGGGAACTACATCGTGCAGGATCTCGGTGACGGCAACTACGCGTTCTACGCCCACCTGCAGACCGGATCGGTCAAGGTCAAGCCGGGCGACCAGCTGACCACCGGTCAGGCGATCGCGTCGCTGGGCAACAGCGGCAACACCACCGCACCGCACCTGCACTTCCACGTCATGAGCACGCCCGACCCGCTGCGCTCCAACGGGCTGCCGTTCGTGTTGCGGTCGTTCCGGCTGGACTCGCGGATCACCGACGGCCTCGATCCACTCTTCGACGGCAAACCCGCGGCACTCGAGCCGGGGTTCGCACCGCGCGACGAAACCGACACCGCGCCACTGGTCGACGACGTGATGACCTATGCCGACCGTTGACCGACCGCCGGCCCGGACCGCCCTGTGGGCGCTCGGCGCCGACGTGGTGTGCGTGCTGGCGTTCTGCGCGATCGGGCGCCGCAGCCATGCCGAAGGCCTGACCGTCGGCGGCATCGCCGAAACCGCCTGGCCGTTCCTCACCGGGACCGGGGTGGGCTGGCTGCTGGCGCGGGGCTGGCACCGCCCGGCCTCGCTGGCGCCCACCGGCATCGTGGTGTGGGCCGCCACCGTGGTGGTGGCGATGGTGCTGCGCAAGGCCACCTCGCAGGGCACCGCACCGAGCTTCATCGTGGTCGCCTCGCTGACCACCGCGGCGCTGCTGCTCGGCTGGCGCGCCGTGGCCGCGGCGGTCACCCGCCGCTGAGCGGCGTTCTCACAGCTCCGAATCCGGCGGCGCGGCGGGCACCGCCGAGACGGTCAGGGTCGCCCGCAGACCGCCCAGCGGCCCGTCGGAGAGCTCGATGGCGCCGCCGTGCAGCTCGGCCTGCTGGGCCACCAGCGCCAGGCCCAGCCCGGAACCGCCCGGTGCGGCGTTGCTGCCCCGGGAGAACCGGCCGAGCACCGCCGCATGCTCGTCGGCGGGCAGTCCGCCGCCGTTGTCGTCGACGACGATGGTCACCACGCCGTTGTGCCGGTGCGAGGCGAGCCGGATGCGGCTGGCCTGCCCGTGCGTGATGGCGTTGCGCACCAGGTTGTCCACCGCCAGCCGCAGGCCGCTGGGCCAGCCCAGCACGGTACCGAGGTCGTCGTCGAAATCCACGTCGATCTGGACATCCTGGCTGCCCCGCATGTTCTCCCGGGCCACCCGGTCGAGCATGTCGGCCACATCGATGACCTCGCGGTCCTCGGCCTGGGCCAGCTGACCCGACGCCAACTGCCCCAGTGCGGTGATGATGCCCTCGACCCGGCGCTGGGCCCGGGACAGGTCGGCGACCACCTCGTCGCGCTCGTCGTCGGGCAGGTTGTGGATGCGCAGGGTGTCGAGGTCGGCACGCATCGCGGTCAGCGGCGTGCGCAGCTCGTGGGCGGCGTTGGCGGCGAAGTCCCGCGCGGCCTGCAGCGAGTTCGAGGTGGCACGCTGTGCGGCGGCCAGCCGGCTCAGCATCCCGCTCATCGCCTCGGACAGGTCCTCGGCCTCGCGCACCCCACGCACCGCGGGAATCTCCTCGGATTCCCTGCGTAGTTGTTTGGTGTGCTCGGTCAGCTTGCGCAGCGGCCGGATCGCCGGACCAGCCAGCAGCCAACCCAGCCCGGCGGCGATCAGCACCGTCAGCACACCGACGGCGATGTAGGCCGGGATCCGGGCCCGGTTGAGCAGCACACTGTCCGCACGGATCCCGATGGACATCAGAAGCCCACTTTCCTGATCCACCGGGACCGTTCGCACCCGGTACTCCACGCCGTTGACCAGCGCGGTCTCGGTTCCGGGTGGTAACGGCGGCAGCTGCAGCCCGCGCTGGAACACCACCTGGCCGGTGGAGCGGTCCCGGCCGGTGGTCAGCACGCCGCGGCGGGGATCGGAGAGTTGCTCTGGAAACATGCTGGCGTCGACGATGGCGTCCAGCCGGCGGTCCAGCTGGACCGCGTCGTTGTTGGCCAGCACCAACGAGGTCAGGATGGTGAACGCCGCGACGACCGCCGATGCGGCGGCCGCCGACGCGATGGCGACCCGCGTACGCAGCGACGCCGACCGCAGTGCCCTGGGAAGTCGCAGTTTCACGAAGGGTTCGGCACCACGGCGCTGGTCACGGTTCTTCCCGGAGCACGTAGCCGATGCCCCGCACGGTGTGGATCACCCGGGGCAGGCCGTCACGCTCCAGCTTGCGTCGCAGATAGGAGACGAACACGTCGGCGACGTTGGTGTCGACGTCGAAGTCGTAGCCCCACACCAGCTCCAGCAGGCGCTGCCGGCTCAGCACGACTCCGGCGTTCTCGGCCAGCGCGGCCAGCAGGTCGAACTCCCGCTTGGTCAGCTCGACCCGCTCACCCGCCACGAAGACCAGCCGCCGCGCCGTGTCGATGGTCAGCGAACCGACCGTCAGGGTGTCCGAGGTCGGGTCCGAGCTGTGGGCCCGGCGCAACAATGCGTGCAGCCGGGCCACCAGCTCGCCCAGATCGAACGGCTTGGTCAGGTAGTCGTCGGCGCCCGCCTCCAGACCGGCGATCCGGTCGTTGACGGTGTCGCGCGCGGACAGCACGCAGATCGGGATGTCGTTGCCCAGCGCGCGCAGCGCCGTCACCACCGCGACGCCGTCCAGTTCGGGCATCTGCACGTCGAGAACCAGCGCGTCGTGCGCTTCGCTCGACAACAGCCGCAGCGCTTCCTTACCGGTCGCCGCCACGCGCACGTCGAACCCCGAATGTCGCAGACCTCGGGCCACCGAGGTCCGGACATCCGGGTCATCGTCGACCATCAACACCGTCCGACCCGCGCCGTCCTGGGTGGACAGCTCCCCCTCGCGATCGGGCGGAGCGTCCACCCTGTCGCGCACCGGGCCTATGCGGCGGGCGAGTCGGGGTTACCGAGGCCGGCGAACCCGCAGCGGTTCTTGATGTCGATCAGCGGCTGACGGATGCCGGTCATCTCGGCAGCGATCTGCGGGTTGCGGTCCATGTAGCCGATGACGTCGGACTTGATCTCGTCCCGCGGCTTGCCGTGCAGGCCGGTGAAGAACGCGTTCACGTCCGGGTGGGTGAACAGGTAGGCCGACGAGGCGGCCGAGACGCCGGCGGCCACACCGGCGAAGTCGGCAGCGGTGCAGTTCGGCGGGAGGGGCTGCGCGGATGCCATCGGCGCGACGCCGAACAGCGCCGCACCGGCCAACGCGCTCGCACCCAGCGCACCCGCGACCACGCGACGCGCTGTAGGGGCCGTGAACAACATGGAGGCTCCTTCGTAGAGGTAGGCAAGACCGGACCCGAAGCGGTCACCGGTCACGACCATCCTAGAAAGCTAAACAGAATGGCTGCCCACTTTCTTGCCCAACGGTTAACCGTTCATGAGAAGTCGGGCACGGGGAGGGTCAGGAAGGCGGCGGGGAGAGCGAGGCCAGCGGCTGCTGCGGCCCGGCCTGCTGTCGGGAGATCGTGGTCAGCGCCTGGTTGGTCTGCGGGTGCGCGTCGAGGCAGGCGCCGGCGTCGACGGACCGCCCAGGATGAGCGCACCGACCCCGGATGCTGCGATCACAGCTAATGCGATGGCAAACCGCGAACGCCGGGCGGCCGGGATGGATGTTGACAGTGGGCGCATCACGAACCGCTAACAGCCCGCCCAACCAATTGACGCATCCGCAAGCTCGCTGCGATCATCAGCAAAGAAATCCCCGACGACGATGCGGTCGAGGACATACTGTCATCGGAGGTGGCCGGCTGACCAATCCAGCGGATGAACGCGCAGGCCGTTAGAGCCGGATAAGGCCCGGATGAGGCAGTTCCACAGGCGTCTCGGAGGGCCGTCGACCCGTAGCTTGCTGCTGTACGCTCTCGCTACGAAACCCCGGCAGAAAGTGGGGAGTCCCCATCCAGCAGTTCATGATGCGCGTGAGCACCACCCTGCGCAGATATCGCTGGGCGGTGTTCGCGGCGTGGCTCCTGCTCCTGGTGCCCTCGGTCTTTCTGGCCCTCAACCAGTCCGGCAACCTGACCGGTGGCGGGTTCGAGGTCGAGGGCTCGCAGTCGTTGTACGTCCAGCGTGAGCTGGAGGCGCAGTTCCCCGATCAGGGCGCTTCCCCGCTCGCGCTGGTGGCCGCACCACGACCGGACGCCTCGTTCGACGACATGAACCAGGCCGTGTCGTTCCTCGAACGGGTGACCGCCGAGGTGCCCAGCGTGTCGGTGGCGCCCAACCCCACGCAGCCACCCCCGCAGCCGGACCGGCCCTACGTCGTCACCCTGCAGTTGGACTTCGAGAACACCGGCGCCGTCGACGTGGCCAAGCAGTTGCGGCACAAGATCGGTATCGACGGCGACGAGCCCGGAGAGACCGCCGACGGCAAGGTCCGGCTCTACGTGATCGGGCAGGGCGCGTTGGGGGCGGCCGCCACGCTGGCCACCAAACACGACATCGCTCAGGCCGAGAAATGGAATCTGCCGATCGTGCTGATCGTGCTGTTGGCGGTGTTCGGTTCGCTGGCCGCCGCGGCGATGCCGCTGCTGCTGGGCATCTGCACCGTGGTGGTCACGATGGGCGTGGTCTATCTGCTGTCGATGTACATGACGATGTCGGTGTTCGTGACGTCGACGGTGTCGATGTTCGGCATCGCCGTGGCCATCGACTACTCGCTGTTCATCCTGATGCGGTTCCGCGAGGAACTGCGCGCCGGACGTGAGCCCGAGGACGCCGTCGACGCCGCGATGGCGACCTCCGGACTGGCGGTGGTGCTGTCCGGCCTGACCGTCATCGCGTCGGTCACCGGCATCTACCTGATCAACACCCCGGTGCTGCAGTCGATGGCCACCGGCGCGATCCTGGCCGTCGCGGTGGCCGTTCTGACGTCGACGACGCTCACCCCGGCGGTGCTGGCCACCTTCGGCCGCCGCGCCGCCAGACGATCGTCATACCTGCACTGGGGCCGCGGCGTGGAGGCCACCCAGTCGAAGTTCTGGACCCGCTGGACCGGATGGGTGATGCGCCGTCCGTGGTTGTCGGCGCTGGCGGCGGCCGCGCTGCTGCTGACCCTGGCGGTGCCGGCGTTCTCGATGGTGCTCGGCAACAGCATGCAGCGTCAGTTCGAGCCGACCCACGAGATCCGGGGCGGGGTGAACGCCGCCGCCGAGGCGCTCGGGCCCGGCGCGCTCGGCCCGGTGCGGGTGCTGGTCACCTTCCCCGACGGCAACCCCGCCTCGGCCCCGGTCAAGGAGCCCGTGCTCGACGCCATCCGGCAGAAGATGACCCAGGCACCCAACACGGTGTCGGTGACACCGCCGGTGTTCGGCAACGACTATCGCAGCGCGCTGCTGTCGGCGGTGCTCTCGGTGGACCCCGAGGATCTGCCCGCCCGCGAGACCGTGGACTGGATGCGCGCCGAGCTGCCCGCGGTGGCCGGCGGCAACGCCCGTATCGACGTCGGCGGCCCGACCGCGTTGATCAAGGACTTCGACGACCGGGTGTCCACCACCCAGCCGCTGGTGTTCGGCTTCGTCGCGCTGATCGCGTTCGTCATGCTGCTGATCTCGATCCGGTCGGTGTTCCTGGCACTCAAGGGCGTGCTGATGACCGTGCTGTCGGTGGCGGCCGCCTACGGCAGCCTGGTGGTGGTGTTCCAGTGGGGCTGGCTCGAGGATCTGGGCTTCAAGCAGATCTCGTCGCTGGACAGCACCATCCCGCCGCTGGTGCTGGCGATGACCTTCGGCTTGTCGATGGACTACGAGATCTTTCTGCTGACCCGGATCCGGGAGCGGTTCCTGCAGACCGGAAACACCCGCGACGCGGTCGGCTACGGCGTGTCGACGAGCGCGCGCACCATCACCAGCGCGGCGCTGATCATGATCGCGGTGTTCATCGGGTTCGCCTTCGCCGGCATGCCGCTGGTGGCCCAGCTCGGGGTGGCATGCGCGGTGGCGATTGCGGTGGACGCCACCGTGGTGCGACTGGTGCTGGTGCCCGCACTGATGGCGATGTTCGACCAGTGGAACTGGTGGCTGCCGCGCTGGCTGGACCGCGTCCTACCGTCGGTCGACTTCGAGAAGCCGCTGCCCAAGGCCGACATCGGGGATCTGGTGATCATCCCCGACGACATCTCCGCACTCGCACCGACCGGCGCCGACCTGCGCACCGTGGTGAGATCCGCGGCTAAGCTCAAAACTCTTGCCCCACAGGCGATCACGGTGGCAGACCCGCTGGCGTTCAGCGGCTGCCAGCCATGCGCCAAGTTGCTGAGCAGTGGCCGGGAGGCCCGCGCCCACGGTGTGGTCGGCAACCGTGCGCACGGCAAGACCGTCGCGGTGAAGCTGCCCAAGCATCCGGTGACCCTGTGGCGCGGCAGGCTCGACGTCGCGCTGGACGCACTGGCGGTGCAGAACGCGTCGCCGGGCGGCATCCGGCGCAGCAGCCCGATGGAGACCACCAATGTCCTGCTACCCACCGGGGACCGGTTGCAGATCCCGACGGGCGCCGAGACGCTGCGCCTGAAGGGCTTTCTGATCCTGGCGCGCAACAGCACGCACGACTACACCGAGTTCGCCGAGTTGGCGGATTTGATGGACGCCGATGACTCACACACCGCCGCGGAAGTGCTCGCGGGCATGGACCGGTACTACTCTGGTCAATCGGCACGCACTCACTGGGTCGCCACCCAACTGGTGCGCCGCCTGGCCGATCCGCAGCCGTCCGACGGACCCGACATCGCAGCGTCGGGGGCCGGTGCGGAGACGGAGTGGGCCGGGGTGAGGCAGCGGTGCCTGTCGGTGGCGGTGGCGATGCTGGAGGAGGCGAGGTGACGGTGAGCTCCGACGTGCGGGGCACCAACCGTGATGGGACTGCCGGCCCTTCCGACGCTTTCAAGGCGGCGGAGGCGCTGGACCGCAACGCCGCCCCGGCCGCGCCGATCCCCGCCGACGGCCGTCCCGTGGAGTTCTGGCCGACCGCCGCGATCCGCGCCGCGCTGGAAAGCGACGACCTCGGCGTGTGGCAGCGCATCGTGGCGGCGATGAAGCGCGACCCCTACGGCAGAACCGCGCGGCAGGTCGAGGAGGTCCTCGAGACCGCCCGTCCGTACGGGGTGTCGCGCGCCATGTCGGAGGTGCTGGTCCGCACCCGGGAACACCTCGAGGCCAACGAGTGCGCCGAGGTCGCCAAACACGTGCACCTGCTGCTCGAACGCTCCGGCCTCGGTGAGCAGGAGTTCGCGTCGCGCATCGGGGTGCCCGCCGACGACTTCGCCGCCTATCTACGCGGCGCCACCAGCCCGTCGGCGTCGCTGATGATCCGGATGCGCCGGCTGTCGGACCGCTTCGCGAAGATGCGCGCCCAGCGCGCCGCCCAAGGCGACTGACCCGCGGAACAGCGTTCCGGATCGCGATCGGACCCCGGCCGCAGCCCTGGCTTCTCGCTCGCGATGTGCGGCTATCGGGAGTGGATCGGCGACACGTCCTCGACCAGCCAGCCGCCGTCGGTCTTGGCCAGCAGCACCCGCAGCGCGAGCACCGCGGTGTCCGGTTGACGGCCCGGCGAGGTCTGGGTGCCGCGCAGGATGACCGCGACGCTGGCGTCCTGCGGGCCGATCGCCTCGACGCCGGCCGAGACGGTGCTCGCCTGCGCGGAGACGTTGCGGCCGGCCAGGTCCTTTGCCACACCGGCGAACTCGTCCTCGAAGCGCCCGGCGCTGTCCGGGCTCATCATGGCCGTGGCCCGGTCGATCGACGCCGTCGGATTCTGCGGGGTGAACGTGGCCGACGCCTCGGCGACGCTGCTGGCGATGCCGGTCACCTCGGCGCTGTCGTCGCGCAGTTGCCGGTCGGGCAGCGTCCACTGCAGGTAGCCGACCACCGCAGCGGCCACCAGCGCACCGGCCGCGGTGCCGACCACCGCCAGCCGCAGCCCCGGGCCGTCGTCGTCGGTGCCGACGGTGACGGCGTCGCGGCGGGCCAGCACGAAGTCGACGACGATTCCCTCGACGACCAGCACGCACAGCACCGAGCACACCGACACCCACCACAGCGGCCAGGCCAGCGCCACCCCGATGTAGAGCAGCGCGACGACGACCGCGATCGGTGCCAGCACGTCGAATGCGGCGACGCGCAACCGGTTCCTCATCGGATCGGCTCCAACCGCGAGATCAGCAGCCTGCCGTCGACGTCGGAGACGTCCAGGCGCAGCGTCCAGCGCACCGTACGGGGCTGCTCGGTCCCGGCGTTCTCACTGACCGAGGTCGCGACCACCAGCACGGTGTCGGTGCGCGACGTCAACCGCGACAGCTCCTCCGGGGGCGCCGCCGGCGGGGCACCCGGCAGGTCGTGGTGAAGCGTCTCGAGCGCCACCGAGTCGACCTGGCCGGTGGTACGCGACTTCAGCGTCTGCACGAGCTTGCGGTAGGGCCCGACCACGGCCTCGAAGTCGGCGTTGAGCGCGCCGACGGTGCCTTCGTGCAGCGCGGCCAGGTCGGCGTCGACGGTGTCGGCGGTCATGTTGATCAGCACCCCGGTCCAGTCCGCAGCGGCCTGCAACACCCGGGTTCGGTAGGCCAGCTCGTCGGTGTCGGAACGGTGCTGGACCGAGATCACCGCGGCCGCGGCCACCGCGACCACGGCGATCAGCCCGAGCACCGCCGAGACCACACCATAGCCAGTGAAGACGCCCCTGAACACGCCGCCACGTGGCGTTTCGCGCGCGTCGTCGGGCATGCGCGTGAGGGTACCCGGGGGTTTCTGGAAGGATGTCGGGGTGACGGTAGAAACCACATCGAACGTGTCGAACCTCGTCTCCGGAATCGATCTGCGCTACGTCGACGACACCGCCCGCCCCCAGGACGACCTGTTCGGTCACGTCAACGGCCGCTGGCTGACCGAGTACCGGATTCCCGCCGACCGGGCCACCGACGGCGCCTTCCGCACCCTGCACGACCGGGCCGAGGCGCAGATCCGCGAGCTGATCACCGAGGCCGCGGCCTCGGGCGGCGGGTCCGGCAGCGACGAACAGCGCATCGGCGATCTCTACGCCAGCTTCATGGACGAACAGCGCATCCGCGACCGCGGCCTGACCCCGCTGATCGACGAGCTGGCCGCGATCGACGCCGCCGACGGGCCCGACGCGCTGGCCGAGGTGCTGGGCGAGCTGCAGCGCACCGGCGTCGGCGGCGGTGTCGGCCCGTACGTCGACACCGACTCCAAGGACTCCAGCCGCTACCTGCTGCACCTGAGCCAGTCCGGCATCGGCCTGCCCGACGAGTCGTACTTCCGCGACGACAAACACGCCGAGATCCTGGCCGCCTACCCCCGGCACATCGCGGCGATGTTCGGGCTGGCCTGCGGCGGCACCGCCGACGAGCACGCCGCCACCGCCGCCTCGATCGTGGCGCTGGAGACCAGGATCGCCGCCGCCCACTGGGACGTGGTCAGCCGCCGCGACGCCGAGAAGAGCTACAACCTGCGCACGTTCGCCGAGGTGACCGAGCAGGCCCCCGGCTTCGCCTGGGCCGGCTGGCTGACCGCCCTGGGCAGCACTCCGGAACGGGCCGCCGAGCTGGTGGTGCGCCAGCCCGACTACCTGACCGCGTTCGCCGGGCTGTGGACCGGTGAAGACCTCGAGGACTGGAAGAACTGGCTGCGCTGGCGGGTCATCCATGCGAGGGCCGCGCTGCTGACCGACGAGCTGGTCGACGAGGACTTCGCGTTCTACGGGCGTCTGCTGTCGGGCACCGAGGAGATCCGCGCCCGCTGGAAGCGGGGCGTGTCGGTGGTCGAGAACCTGATGGGTGACGCGCTGGGCCGGCTCTACGTCGCCCGCCATTTCCCGCCGCACGCCAAGGCGCGCATGGACGAGCTGGTGGCCAACCTGCGTGAGGCCTACCGGGTCAGCATCGGCACCCTGGACTGGATGACGCCGCAGACCCGGGAGAAGGCCCTGGTCAAGCTCGACAAATTCACCCCGAAGATCGGCTATCCGAACAAATGGCGGGACTACTCGTCGCTGGTGATCGACCGCGCCGACCTGTACGGCAACTACCGGCGCGGCTACGCGCTGGAGTACGACCGCGACCTGGCCAAGCTGGGTGGTCCGGTGGACCGCGACGAATGGTTCATGACGCCGCAGACGGTCAACGCGTACTACAACCCGGGTATGAACGAGATCGTCTTCCCGGCGGCCATTCTGCAGCCCCCGTTCTTCGACGCCGACGCCGACGACGCCGCGAACTACGGCGGCATCGGCGCGGTGATCGGTCACGAGATCGGGCACGGGTTCGACGATCAGGGCGCCAAGTACGACGGTGACGGCAACCTCGTCGACTGGTGGACCGACGACGACCGCGCCGAGTTCGGGGTGCGCACCAAGGCGTTGATCGAGCAGTACGAACAGTTCGTGCCGCGGGAGTTGGCCGACGGCGACCATGTCGATGCCGACGGCCACCATGTCAATGGGGCGTTCACCGTCGGCGAGAACATCGGCGACCTGGGTGGGCTGTCCATCGCGCTGCTGGCCTACCGGCTGTCGCTTGGCGGTGCCGCCGGTCCGGTCATCGACGGATTGACGGGTGAGCAACGGGTCTTCTACGGGTGGGCGCAGGTGTGGCGTACCAAATCCCGTGAGGCCGAGGCGATCCGGCGACTCGCGGTGGATCCGCACTCCCCGCCGGAGTTCCGGTGCAACGGCGTGATCCGCAACATGGACGCGTTCTACGAGGCGTTCGACGTCAGCGAATCCGATGAGCTGTATCTCGATCCGCACCAGCGGGTACGGATCTGGAACTGACCAGCGCCAGGTAGGGCCACAACGCCGCCAGCAGGGCGCCCAGCAGCACCAGCGGTGCGGCCAGCGGCAGCCAGGGCAGCGCGACGGGCAACGCCACGACGGTCGCCGCCGTCACCGCGAACCCGACGGCGAAAAGCGCTGTCGGCACCGTGGTTCTGCCCGCGCCGTGGTGCAGCGCCAGGTAGCCGGCCGCGCACAGCCCGGCAACCGCGGTGAACATCGGAGCGGGGTCGGCCAGCGCGATCGTCGCGACCGCCAGCAGCACCGCGGCGACCGCCGCCGACCGCAGCCACCAGCCGATGGGCACCGCGATCAGCGCGCACGCCGCCACCGCCAGCGCGGGGCCGTCTGCGCCGCGGGCCGCGGCGGCGACCATCCCGACACCGAACAGGGTGGGCAGCAGCATCTTCGCGGGCCCGCTCACCGGCGTGCCCCGCGTCGCCGATCGGGCGCCGGGGCCAGCGCCTGGTCCAGCGTGGCCGTCGCCGGCCAGCCGACGATGTCCACGCCGACGGTGGCCATGTCGCGGTACATGAACGAACGCTGCAGCGACCACATCCGTTCGACGAGCGCGTCGTGCTCGCCGTCGACCGGGCAGCCTTCCAGCACGTCGACCGCGACAACCGGATGACCGCGCTTGCGCAGATCGATCAGCGCCAGCGCGAACTCGGTGTCGAGCATGGTGGAGAACCCGATGATGATCGCCCCGACCGGTACCGCCGGTCGCGGAGCCAGCGTGCCCGCAGCGGTCTCGAAGGCGCCCACCCCGCCGAGCACGGTGTCCAGGATCCGGTAGAACTGCCGTTGCCCGATGTCGGCGCCCAGCCAGCGGGTGGCGCCGCCGCCGAGCGTGACCAGGCCGGCCCGGTCTCCGTAGCGCAACGCGCTCTGCACCACCTGCACCGCGCCGCGGGCGGTTCGCTCGGTGGCGACGCTGGCCGGGCCGGGTGGCTGCGGGTGGGTGTCGACCAGGACGACGACGTCTGCGGCCCGGTCGGTGAGCCGCTCGGTGACGTGCAGGGCGCCGCGGCGGGCGCTGACCGGCCAGTTGACGGCACGCAGTTGGTCGCCCGGTATGTAGGGGCGGATGTCGGCGTACTCGACCCCGGGGCCGATGTGCCGGGTCAGGTGGGTGCCGAGGCGGTCGAGGAGTTCGGTGCGTGGGATCGGTGTGGGGTGCGGAGCGGCGACGGGGAACACGCACACCTCGGCGGCGTCGACCGTGCCGGTGCCCACCAGCAGCCCGCCGCGGCCTGCGACGCCGACCGTGGCCCGGACCGGGTAGCGGCCCCACCGGTCGGCGCCGACGGTGACGGTTCCGTGCTCGCCGGCGATGAGCTCCATGCCGGGCACCGCCGCGCACCGCACGGTGACCACACTGCCGTCGTCGGCGCGGGCGTCGACCCCGACGGTGACCTGTTCGGACTCGAAGCAGCGCTGCACTGCCGGCCACCCGTGGACCGTCACCGCCGGCACCGGCCGCTGCCGGCCCAGCGAGCACAACACACCGAGCAGCGGCGCGGCGAACACCACCAGCTCCCAGCGTCCGGCCGCCACGGCCGCGACGACGGCCGCCGCGGCACAGGTCGCGGCGGCCGTCGTCAACCATGAAGCGCGCCAGCTGATTTCGGTGACGGCCCCGCCGCCCGGAGGCTCGGGGCTCACCGGGATCCCCGCGGAACCGGGGTGCGGCGCAGCAGATCCTCGACGACATCGGCGCCCTGCACGCGCCGCACCCACATCTCGGGCCGCAGGCTGACCCGGTGCGCCAGCGCGGGAACCGCCAGCGCCTTGACGTCCTCCGGGATCACGTAGTCGCGGCCCCGCAGCAGGGCCCGCGCACGGGCCAACTGCACCAGGTCCAGTTCGGCTCGCGGGCTGGCCCCGACGGCGACCTGCGGATGATGCCGGCTCGCCGCGGCCAGCGACACCACGTACTGCAGCATGTCGTCGTGCACGGTGACCGCTTCGACGGACTCCTGCATGTTCAGCACGTCGTGGGCGTCGACGATGCGGTCGACGGTCGGCCGGGCCGAGCCCCGGTCGAGGCGGCGGCGCAGCATCGCGGTCTCCTCGTCCTGCGACAGGTACTTCAGCTCGAGCCTGATCGCGAACCGGTCCAGCTGCGCCTCCGGCAGCGGGTAGGTGCCCTCGTACTCGATCGGGTTGTCGGTGGCCAACACCAGGAACGGCTCCGGCAGCCGGTACGTCACCCCGTCGATGCTGACCTGTCCCTCGGCCATCGCCTCCAGCAGCGCCGCCTGGGTCTTGGGCGGGGTCCGGTTGATCTCGTCGCCGAGCAGCAGGTTGGTGAACACCGGGCCGCGGCGGAACTCGAATCGCCCCGTCTGCATGTCGTAGATCGTCGAACCGAGCAGATCGGTGGGCAGCAGGTCGGGGGTGAACTGCACGCGGGTGAACTCCAGCCCGAGCGCGGCGGCGAACGACTTGGCGATCAGGGTCTTGCCGAGCCCCGGCAGGTCCTCCACGAGCACGTGGCCCCGCGCCAGCACGGTGGTCAGGATCAGCTCGAGCGCGGCGCGCTTGCCGACCACGACGCGGCCGATCTCGTCGAGCACCGCCGTGCAGTTCGACGTCGTCACCGCTGGTTGCAGGATCACAGCTGGTCCAGCCGTTGCAGAATGTCGTGCAGGGTGTCGCGGCCGGGCCCGGGCTCGCGGGTCCCGGAGCGCGAGATGTTGTCCGGGTCCACCCACCGCCACAGCTTCTCGCCGAACAGCATCCGGCCGGTGGCCGCGAACGCGTGGGGATCCTTGGCCCTGCGCTGTCCGGCGGCGAGCTCGAACTGGCGGGCCAGCATCGGCCGGAGCCGCCGGTCCCAGTCCGCGCGTGAGGATTCCGACCAGGAGATCGTCGTTTCGGTCCGCGACAACCAGCGGCGCAACGACGTCGCACCGTCGTCGGCGGCGCTTTCGTGGACGATGGGCAGGTGCGTAAGACTGCGCAGCACCGCCAGCAGCACGCCCGCCAGCGCCACCCCCGAGACCACCATCACGACGTCCCGGTCGAGCCACGCGACGGCGAACAGCTGCACCAGCACGACCAGCGCGATGCCGACGGCGATCGTCTTCGTCACGGTACGCACTGCAGATCCTGTTGGACCAGCCGCAGCGCGCGGACCGCGTCGGCTCGATGTCCCTCGTCCATCACGTGCGGGCTGAATCGGGCCTCCTCGAACAGGTCGACCAGAACCTGCGCGCTGTCGGCGTGCAGGGTCTGGCTCCGCACGGCCCGGGCCAGCACCTCCGACGGCGTGTCGGAGGCCTGCGGGATGCTCTCGGGCGTCTTCTCCAGTTCGCGCTCCATCGCCACGTAGCACGCGATGATCGCCTCCCGCGGATCGCGGCTGGGGTCGCCGATCTCGGCCAGGCCCCGCTCGGTGGCCCTGGCCAGGTCGGGTTCGGCGGGCTCGGCGGCTGCGGTGTCGGGCGGTGCCTCGCCGGGCGCCGTCCGGCGTCTGGTCGCGGTGGCGATCACCGACAAGACGATCAGCAGGGCGGTGGCGCCGGCCAGGTAACCGAACACATCCCCACCTTCGGCCGGTCCGTCTGCCGCCTCCGGCGGCCCGACCCCGCCGGCGTCCGTCGGCGTGTCCGGGGGCGCGTCGGGTGGGGCCAGCCCGTCCGGGCCGAACTGCGGCATCCACCGCGCGAGGAAGGCCAGCAGTGTGAGCCAGGCGAACAGGGCGGTCGCGGCGATCAGCAGCATCCGCCACGGCACCCCGCCGGTATCCCACCCGCCTCGGCGGCGCCGTTCCGGCACGCCCGGGGCGGGCATCCGGCTGCGGGACTGGGTGAGGATCGCGATCGCGATGACGGACATCGACACCGCCAGCATCGCGATGACGGCAACCAGGCTGCCCGCCCCGCCACTGGGCCGGGGCTCCGCGGGCTCGGCGGCGGGCTGTGCTCCCGGCAGATATCCGCGCAGCGCGACGACGGCGACCAGCATCAGCACGGTCACCGCAACCGTGCGACCAACCACCTTGTCATCACCGGGCATCCCACCCACCCTCGGCGTGCGCGCCGACGCCCGGAACGGCCATCGGCCTTTTCACATCGTGGCACGGCGCACACCCCGGCGGCCGGGGCTTCGCTCAGAACATCTGCCAGTCCGACGCGCCGTCGGGCTGGTCGTACCACCCGCCGGCGTTGTTCTTGACCACCACCGCGTCACCGCTGCCGAAGTTGTCATAGAACCACTGGGCGTCCTCGGGGCTCAGGTTGATGCAGCCGTGGCTGACGTTGCTGGAGCCCTGCGAACCGACCGACCAGGGAGCGCTGTGCACGAACGCGCCGCTGTTGTCGATGCGCACGGCGTCCTGAACCTTGAGCTTGTAGCCCTGCGGCGAATCCACCGGCACCCCGTAGGTCGACGAATCCATCACGATGTCGGCGAACTTCTCCAGCACGTAGTACGTGCCGTTCTTGGTTTCGTATCCGGCCTTGCCCATCGAGACCGGGAAGGTCTTGACCAGCTCGCCGTCACGCATGATCTCCATCTGCTTGGTGTCGTTGTCGATGGTGGCGACCAGCTGCTCGGGGACGGTGAAACTCGACTTGGTGCCACCGGCGTCGATGTTGACGACCGTGCCCGCGGGCCAGAAGTCCTGGGGTCGCCAGCGCACCTGGGTGTCGGTGGTCCAGTAGAACCGGCCCGGCACCGGTGGCACCGACGAGATGTGGATCGCGTCCTCGGCCAGCTGCCGGTTGGCGATGGGCCGCTGGAAGTTGATGTAGATCGGCTTCGCGGCGCCCACGATGGATCCGTTGACCGGATTGAACGACGGCGGCAGGAACACCGGCTCGCCGACGTAGGGTGTCGGGTTCTGGCCGGCGGGGGTGCCTGCGGGGATGGTGGACGGCTGCGCGGCGGCCAGCGGATCGGCGGCCGGCGGCGCGAACGGGTTCGGGATGACGAACGGGTTCGGCGGCGGCACCGGATCGACCGGGGCGGGCGCCGGCGGCACACCCGGCTGGGCCAGTGCCGACGGCGCGGTCAGCGTCAGGCCCGTGATGACGGCCGCCGCCGTCAGCAGGGCGACCAACCAGCTTCGATTACGTTGCCGCATGGATCTACCTCCCGTTGAGCAGCCAGTACCCAGTGTGGCACAGCGTTCGAGCGCGATTTCCCGACCAGCGTGCCCGGCCGATCCGGCCGAGGGCACTGAACTGCACGTTTATCGCCATCCGGGCCGGTGCCGTTACTGCTGCGCGAAGCACCCGGAATGCGGTGCGCGGCTCGCGGCGTTGTCTGTTCGCATGACGACGATCCCCGACGGATACGCATCGCTGCTGGAACGCCCGCTCTACGGCCACCTGGCCACCGCCCGGCCGAATGGTGATCCGCAGGTCAATCCGATGTGGTTCGACTGGGACGGCGAGGTGCTGCGCTTCACCCATACCACCAAGCGGCAGAAGTTCCGCAACATCTCGGCCAACCCGCATGTGGCCATGTCGGTCAGCGACCCGGACAACCCGTACCGCTACCTGGAGGTGCGCGGCGTGGTCGACAAGATCGTGCCGGATCCGAACGGTGAGTTCTTCGTGCAGCTCAACAACCGTTACGGCGGGCCGATGACCGAACCGCCCGCCGACAAAGCCGACCGGGTGGTCGTGGTCGTACGCCCCACCGGGTTCAGCAAGCAGTGAGCAGCGGGCCCGGTCCGGGCACCAAGCGATGAGCAGAGGGCCCGGTCCGGGCACACTGGGCGCATGATCGTCGCGTTCAGCATCAGCCCCTCCGGCGCGGACGAGACCGGCGGCGTCGGCGCCGCGGTCGCCGAGGCGGTGCGGGTCGTGCGCGCATCCGGCCTGCCCAACGAGACCAACGCGATGTTCACCAACATCGAGGGCGAGTGGGACGAGGTGATGGCCGTGGTCAAACAGGCCGTGGATGCGGTAGCGGCCGCTTCGCCGCGGGTCAGCCTGGTCTTGAAGGCCGACATCCGGCCCGGGTACACCGGTCAGCTCACCGCCAAGGTGGCCCGCATCGAGGACGCGTTGGGGCACTAAGGGGCACTCAGGGGCACCGGGGCACTCAGGGGCTCCGGGGCACTCAGGGGCACTCGGGCCCGAGTTATCCCCAATTGCGGTTTCATCCACAGATCGGCCTGGGTTCGAGCCTCGGAGGCTCCTGTTCGTACAGGTGTTCGATAGCGTGGGGTCATGGGTCAGTTCGTCACTGCAGAGGCCGCGCGCCAGCGACTCGGCGCGTTGCTGGATGCGGTCGACGCCGCCCAGGCCGAGCTGCGGGCCGTGCCCTCGGATGCGGTCGGTCACGGGTTTCGCCTCGAGATGGCCGAACGCCTGGAGCGCCAGCAGCGGGTCAACCGCGCCCTGATGTATCGGGTGGTCGATGAGCTGGCCGACCCGCCCGACGAGACCGGCCCGGTCCCGGATCTGGTGCCGCGCCTGGCGGCCCGGCTGCGGGTGCCGACCCGCGAGGTCAAACGCCGCATCAAGACCGCCGCCCGGATCACCCCGCGCCGCCAACTGGCCGGCCCGCCGCTGCCGGCCGAGTTGGCGGTGGTGGCGCAGGCCGTGCACAACGGA
>NZ_JAIFZS010000109.1 GCF_019710635.1 Mycolicibacterium xanthum | reverse complement strand
TTGCGCAACACCGTCGAACGAGGCTTCAACCGACTCAAGCAGTGGCGCGGCATCGCCACCCGCTACGACAAGTACGCCCTGACCTACCTCGGCGGCGTTCTGCTGGCCTGCGCCGTCATCCATGCCCGCGTCGGCACCCCACAATCGGGAGACACGCCCTAGGTCGATAGCCCCTTGCTCGATGTCGACGTCGCCGTTGCCGCCGGCGAACCGCGGCGCGGTGAAAAACAGTACAACGGAATACTCGACAGTCGACATCCCGTTGCCTCCGAGCTCGGTTGACGCAAGTGTGGGCTCAAAAGACTCATCCTCTTGTCGCCGTTGGCTGGTCGCCCTGGGGGTCGATCCAGAAGCTGCGTTTCTTCGCATACGCGTGATGCCCCGTACGCTTTCCGGCATGACTGTGAATCTGTGCCTAGCACAAGAACCCGCGGCTGATGCACTGCTTTCCCAGGATCCTCTGGCGCTGCTGGTCGGGATGCTGCTCGACCAGCAGGTGTAGATACACTTGCGACTGACCATGGGTAGGCATTCCTCATTGGTTGTCCAGTTATGTTGGGTGGGGGTGGCGTGTTCTCTGTGGATGAGTCCGGCTGACCGCATTATCGGCGACGGTCCACGGCGCGGGAACGGCTCACAAGTAGCCATTTGACGTCCAGCTGGTGCTCGATGAGATCGATTCCACAGATCGTAAATGGCCGATGATGAAGCCGATGGCGTTGTCCCACAGCGGAAGGGACGATCGATGCGGATTCACGGTCGTCGTTCCTGCAACGGTTGTTATCGGTCTGGGCTGTACATTCCGAACTCGATGGTGTGGTCGCCTTCAACGGGGCCGTGCTTGTCGAGAAAGCCGTTCAGAAGCAGGTTGGCGATCTTTGGGCCGTTTCTGGTCATGGTGACCCAGACGACATGATCGATCGCGCCGCGCCGCGGGACGTTCATCGCACCGGTCATCGCAGTGGTGATGTAGTCGCGGCCGAACCGCTGGGTGTAGTCATAGGTGTGGGTGTGGGCGGCAAACACCGTATAGTCGCGGTCGGCGAGCAGCTCCTCGATGCGAGCGAAGTTCGCGGCTTCTTGTTCCTCGCCGGTCGCGCTGCACCAGGCCGGCGCGTGCATCATCACGAAAACCCAGCGCACGTCCGTATTGTCAGCGAGAACTCGACGGAAGTAGTCGACTTGTTGGTCGCTGATGTTGATCGTGCCGAAGTACGACTCGATCGGCTCGGTGAGCTCCAGCAGCTTTGCGGCGCTGGCACCTTCGCCGACAGCAGCTTTCACGGCTTTGTAGGCGTCGTCGAGCATCTTCGCCTGGACCGGATCGTTGTCGAGCAGGGCGTCGGTGTCTTTGGGCGGATCCTCGGTATTGACCATCAGAAAGAGGGTGTCCTTATAGCGGAAGTGGTAGTACTCGCGCTCTCCGCCGAACCGTTCGTGCCACACCTTCACCGACGGCGGGTTGTTGAGGTCGTGATTGCCGGGAAGGTAGAAGAACGGCATCTCGAGCACCTCGACGTATCCGTCGAACTCCCGCCACCACTCCCGGTAGGTCTCTTCGGTCGCAGGAGTACCGTCTGGTGCGGTGTATCCCTCGACCAGATCACCAAGATTGACGACGAACTCGGGATGAAGCAAGTTCAACATGCGAAGCCCGGCAGCAACAACGCCTCGACGAGGACCTCCTGAATTGTCGGCCAGTACCGCGAAGTGAAACTCGTCGGGATCGTTCTTGAAGTCGAGATGGGTGTAGGGATGGACGTCCGGGTCGATGCTGAACATGGTGCTGTCAGTCAAGGTACTGTTCCTTTTCTTCGGCGAACACGGCGTTCCAGTCGTTGTTGATGCTGGCCATCGTCCATCCGCGTTGAGCGCCGACATCGAGGATCCGATCGGCCCCGGCGGTGTAGGCGTGTTCTCGCTCGGGATCGTCGTGCACGAGCACCAAGGCGAATTGGGCCACGTCCAGCATCTCGATGTCGACATCACCGTTGCCGGCGGCGACGCGGGGCAACCGGCCGGTTCGGGAGAACAGGTGCGACGGCTTGCGCGGACCCAAGGCGATCTCGCCGTGCATCGCATTCGGGCGAACGAGTCGCCCGTCGCGCTAGGTCCACTCCGGTGCCGAGCCGATCACGTTCTCTTTCAAGATCCCCCAGGTGTCCTCGGCGATCACCCGCATGAAGTCTCGGCCGCCACCGGAGCAGACGAAGATCCGCCACTGGTGGGCGCGCAGCAGGTCGAACAGCTCCAACATCGGCTGGTACACCAGCTCGGTGCACCGCTTGTCGAACTTCTCGTCGCGGTACGACGCCACGAATGCACACACCTCGGCGTCGTAATCCTCCGGGGAGGTGCCTTCCCATGCCTCGCCGATGCCCTGCAGGAACAGTTCGATCGCCCACGGTTCCTGACGGGCGACCCCGCCGAGGAACTCGGAGTCCTGGTTGAGAATCGACCGGTACGGTTCGCGGTCGGCCAGCGAGGGGTCGTCGCGCACCACGCCGACCAACTTGTTCAGCAGAAACGGTGCCTGCGGTGGCATCGGCTGTTCGACCCACAGGGTCCCGTCGTTGTCGAAAGCTGCCACCCGATCCGCCGGTGCGACGAAGTCGGCGGAAGCGTCATCGGAGGATCGCTCAATGAACTCGACAATCGCCGCTTTGACTGCTCCGGCGTTCCAGCTCGGCAGACGATCAACAGTCTGTGACATGGAGGCCTCCTCGTGCCGTGACCGTAACTGTGCTTCGTAACCAGCACATGAACATCGGAGCCACCTAAACCGCCGGTGCCGTTCGCTCCTGTCACGTCCGACAGCCTCAGCGGCCCAGTCGACATCCATCTTGCCTGATGGCCGGCTCGGTTGGTGCTCGATCGGATCGACCACCGTCTCAGCCGAGGTCACGCGTGGCGGAGATCCGGCCCTGGTCGATGACGCCCAGATCGAGGCGTTGATCGTGCCAGGTCCTGCTCAGCGCTGGGAGTTGATGACCTCCGACCCTGGCCATAGACGCACTGAGGGTGTGAACCTCGCAGGTATCCGATCCGATTCGTATCAGTTTCAAGCGCCACAGGAAGGGTTCTGATGGGAGAGATAGTGAACGTCGATAACTTCGTTCGGGCAGAGACCGCCCGGATGTTCGACGGGATGCTGGCGCAGTCGGGCGGGGCCAACCGATGGGTCCACCTGCGCGGGCCGACCCCGATCGACCGACAGTCGGTGATCCGAATGAACCGCGACACCCTCTACAGCACTGTGATCGCCGACATCAGCAAAGGCGCGACGCTGACGATCCCCGACATCGGTGACCGCTACCTGTCGGCGATGGTGGTCAACGAGGACCATTTCGTCAACCAGGTGCTGCACGAGCCCGGGGTCCACGAGCTGACCATCGATGAGTACGGCACGCCCTTCGTCTACGTGGCGGTGCGCACCTTCGTCGATCCCGACGACCCCGCTGACGTGGTGGCCGTCAACGACCTCCAAGACCGTCTTACCCTCGACGCCGCCGCCTCGACGCCGTACACCCACCCCGACTACGACGGGGCCAGCCTCGACGCCACTCGGGCAACCCTGCTGCAACTCGGCCAGTCGATGCCCGATTCAGCCCGCACGTTCGGGGCGGCCCACGAGGTCGACCCGGTCCGGCACTTGATCGGCACGGCCTACGGCTGGGGTGGTCTGCCCGAGTCCGAGGCCTTCTACCTGGTGAAGGCAACGCCGCAGCCCGTCGGGCACCACCGCATCACCTTCCGGGACGTTCCCGCCGACGGCTTCTGGTCGCTGACCATCTACAACCGGGACGGCTTCCTGGAGCCCAACGAGTACGCATCCTGGAGCGTCAACAACGTGACCGCCATCCCCGACGAGGACGGCTCGGTCACCGTGGACATGGCCCCGGAACCCGAAGGGTACCGGAACCACCTCTACATCATGGATGGCTGGAACTACGTCATCCGGCTCTACCGGCCACGGCCCGAGGTCCTCGAAGGTCGCTGGGTCGCGCCCGAGCCGGAGCTGGTCGGGTGATCCCCGCAACTGGTTGCAACGAGCGGGGTGCCATGACACGGCTCCAGGCAGGGCCACCGTGTTGGCGGCGCCGGGACCTGTCGCGGATGGTGCCCACCTACGCGCCCACGACCATGGTGTAAATACCAACAATCGAGTACTCGACAGTCGCCATACCGACGTCGAGAGTCTTCAGGCGAGTAGCTCGCCCACTGTGACTCGCCCTGCCGAGGTTGGCACGTAGGCTCCATTCATGACCGCGAAGCTCTGCCTGGCTCAGGAGCCGGAAGCTGACGAACTCCTGTCGCAGAGCCCCTTGGCTCTGCTGGTCGGCATGCTGCTCGATCAGCAAGTGGCGATACGATTACAACTATGCCGAAGCAAGCTCTACGCGCGCTCGTCGGGGCTCGCGTCTCAGTGGTCCAAGGACCGCAGAAGGTCTCACACCTGGCGCAGCTAGAGACCGCTACGAAGTGGGCCAAGGACAAGGGCTACGAGGTTGTTGGGACGTTCGAGGACCTCGGCGTCTCAGCCGAGAAGCGGCCAGAGGACCGGCCAGACCTCGGGCCGTGGCTCACCGATGAGGGAGCGGCCGAGTGGGACGTAATCGTCTGGTCGAAGATGGACCGCGCGTTCAGGTCTACCCGTCACTGTGTGGACTTCGCCCGCTGGGCTGAAGAGCGCCACAAGGTCGTAGCGTTCGCCGACGACGGGCTCACTCTCAACTACAGGCCGAGAGCCGCCAAGGGCATTGACGCGATGATGGCCGAGCTGTTCGTATACCTCGGCTCGTTCTTCGCCCAACTGGAGCTGAACAGGTTCAAGACCAGAGCGCAAGACAGCCACCGCGCGTTGCGGCAGATGGACCGGTGGGCCTCGGGCGTGCCTCCGCTCGGCTTCAAGGTGGTTCCCCACCCCAGCGGCAAGGGCAAGGGGCTCACCACCGACGAGGTCGGAAAGGCGCTGTTGCGGTCGATGTCTCGCCGTCTGTTGGACGGCTGGAGCTTCATTCGCATAGCGGCGTGGTTGAACGAGGCCTATGCCGACCCTCGCTGTGGCCGCAAGCATGTCGAAGGCTGCGAGTGCCGGGATGGCGCAGCCCTAACGAACATGGACCGCGCTCGGGTAGCGAAGGGCAAGCCGGCGAAGGCTCGACCGTGGACGGTCAACGTCGTGATAGACGGGCTTACCTCTCCGAGGACGCAAGGGCTCAAGATGACTGGCCGGGGTAAGGCGGCAACGGTCGTACTCGACGCCGAAGGGGAGCCGATAAGGCTCGGCCCTCCGACGTTCGATGCTGATACGTGGACGCAGATACAGCAGGCTGCACAGCTCCGCAAGATCGGGCAGCGGACCCCGAGCAAGACGGTTAATCCTGTGCTCGGCGTGGCGGTCTGCGGGTGTACCGGCTGCCCTGCTTGTGGAGAACGCTTGGACGGCTCGATCTGCGGGTCGTCGCTGGCTCAGCAGATCACCCGAAAGGCCCTCGCCAGCGGTGAAATGGGGGAGTGGCGTACCTACCGCTGCGGTAGAACCCCGTTGAACTGCAACGGAGTCAGCGCACGAGCCGATGACGTGGATTTCCAACTGGCGCATGAGTTCGGCTGGTTCCGAGGCGATGAGCCGATGACTCGACGGGTGTTCGTGCCAGGCGAGGACCACAGCGCCGAGCTGGAGCAAGCCAGCGCAACTATTGAAAGATTGCGAATGGAGTCCGACGCAGGGCTGTTGACTACGCCGGATGATGAACGGCAGTGGCTGGAGCGGATGAAGGCTCAGGTAGCCAAGCGTGACCGGCTCGCAGCGATGCCGAGCCGAGCGGCTGGCTGGGTAACCGAAGATACCGGCCAGACAAAAGCCGAGGCGTGGAGAGCTGCCGACACGGGGGACCGACGGCAGCTCTACCTAGACGCGGGCTTGATCTACGTACAGTGCCGCAAGGGGGAGCGGAGCTACTTCGACAGGTCTCAGACCCTGCTAGCTCCGACTTGGATGGACGACGAGCACCGCGAGCACTACCTGTCTCAGCTTCGCGACCGCCACAGACCTTGACTAGGTCGGTGTACGTGGTTGTTAGCGTCCGGCTGACGGAGACTTGAACGTCCGCTGCCGATGCAAAAGCCATCAGATGCACGCTCTGCACTTGTTGAGGTGTGGCCTGATCGGGTGAACGGTACGTCGAAGCTGTCACCTGAGGGACCGGCGGCGGGTTCCGCACACTCGTCTCGATGGCGGTGCCGAACCCCCACGACCAACTGCGGATACCCTGACCAGACGATGAGAGGTTCCGTATGCCACCGATGAAGTACCTCCGCTTCTACTTGGACCGGAAGTGCGTCGTCGTTCCCGGGTGGGGCAAGACGAAGAACACCCGGGGCGGGTGCTCGGGGTGGACGTCGGAGGACACCAAGCGGAACGTGGGCAAGCTTCGCCGGAACGCGAAGCTGGTCAACGGCACAGGAGGTTTGCTCGTGGTGGACATCGATCCGAAGAACGGCGGGTCGATAGACCTGCTCCGCCAGCGGTTCCCCGGTCTTCCCGACACTAGGACCGTCAGTACGGTCACCCCGCACCCTGACGGGCCGGGTGTCCACTTGATTTTCACGATTCCTAATGACGTCAAGGTCGCGACCAACCGCGGCCTTGGCACTGGCATCGACGTGCCCCATTCGGTGTTGTTGCCCGGCAGCGAGGTAGAACTCGATGACGGGACAGAGCGACGGTACGAGTTGATTGCCGACATCGAACCGGCTCCGGCCCCGCTGGCGTTGATCGCAGCGGTGGCCCAGGCCCGTCGGGAGTTCGTGGATCAAGCACCAGGTGATGCCGACGACGATGGTCTGGTGGAACACCTGGTAGCCGAGTTCGCAGACGCCTGGGCGGGCGAGCGGAACGAGATCTACATCAAGGTCGCTCCGTTGGTGATTGGCCTCAAGGGTGAAGAGGGCGCTGACATGCTCCGGTGGGCCTACACCGGTGACGATCACGACTGGTTGGAGTCGGCGCTGAAGTCGACGCTGTGGAAGTACGAGGGCGTGACGCCGACACGAACGGTGGCGAAGCCGTCCCCGTATGTGGTGGACGCGCTGGCGATCGCAGATCATCAAGCACGGTTCGGGAGATGGCCCGGCAGGATCGGTGCCAGCGACCGCAAGGTGATGCTGGCGATCATCGAGGCATGCTCGGCTAGGGGGGCGATGTCGGCACCCGCCAGTATCCGAGATCTAGCCCTGTGGGCCGGGATGGAGCCGAAAACGGCCGGCAAATCGGTTGCCCGACTGGTGAGTTCTGGACGGTTGTTCGTCACCCGAAGGGCCGACGACGGCACATCGGAGTACGCCCCAATAGTCGGGGAAATGACCACAGTCATTAGTAAGGGAATCCCCCTAGGGATTCCCTTATTGGATGATGTCTGGTTGAGCGACGGCCTAGGGGGCCGGTGCTCCCAGGTGTTTGATCTGGTTGGTTTTGGAATCCGCCGTGCAACACCACTTGCTAAGGCGGGTGGCATGGGGATCGACGCAGCGCGCGATGCGCTGGCGGCGTTGGTGGAAGCCAATCTGGTGATCCGGGACGGGCTGGACCACTACATCGCGCCGGACGCTGTGGCAGTCGCAGACCAGCTCTCGAAGGAGCGGGGCGGCCTCCTGCGTTGGGTGTATCTACAGGAACGTATCCGCGATGAACGTGCCCGGCCGCGCGGGGACGCAGTTGCGGCCGCCAAAGCAGCAGACGATTCCCGACGCCGCCGTGATGAGGATGAGGAACTCATGCGCCAGGTCGGCATGCTGTAGTCACCCAGAAAAGGCTGTTTAGTAGGCGTCGGCCTCAGATGGTTTCAATTCGCCGGCTACCCGTAGTAGCAGGCCGCCGTTGACCGTGTCCCATTCTTGACCAAGCATCGGCATTTCTCGCCGCATCGACTGGATGTGGTCGGCGCGCCTTTGCGCCGACACCTGGTCCGGCCATTGCTCGATCATCGCTCCACAGTCAACGCCCAAGTCCGTTCACCTTGGCAGTCGGGAGTCCACCAGGACGCTGGCTGCGATATAGCCGTTTGGCCTGCCGATCAGATTATTCGGGTCGTTGTCCTCGGTAGTCTCGATGAGTTCTGTTACCTCTGGGATCGTCGCTTCGATCGAAACGGCGACGCTCTGGGCAGTCGCTTGTTGAGGCTGCACCGCTTCGGCGGTGGTTGTGTCCGCGGGCGATGTTCCGCTGCTCTCGGTTTCCTTTTGCTCGGGTGCGCCGCAGGCGACACACAACGCCAACGCAATGGCAAGAGCGGCGGGTCTCAAAATCTACGTCGAGTTCACGCTGCATAGTTATAGACGGTCTGCCTGCTGATCCCGAAATCCCTGGCGAGTGCTGTCACGGATTCGCCCGCCGCTAGTCGAGCGCGAAGCTCATTGGCCTGCCCAGCAGTCAGGGCCGCTTTCCGGCCCTTGTACTTGCCGGCCGCCTTCGCAAGTACGATTCCCTCGCGTTGGCGTTCGAGGATCATCGACCGTTCGAAAGCTGCCACTGCTCCCAGCATCGAGAGCAGCAGCGTATTCATCGCAGAGTCATCGCCGGCAAAGGTCAGGTTCTCCTTGACGAACTCGACCTTGACGCCCTGGCCGGTGAGTTCGCGAACGAGTCGAAGAAGGTCTTCGAGGTTGCGTGCGAGACGGTCCATGGAGTGGACGACCAAGGTGTCGCCCTCGCGTACGTACTCCAGGCATGCGGCCAATTGAGGCCGCTGGGTGTCCTTGCCGCTGGCCTTGTCGGTGAATACCTTGTCCAGCTCGACCCCGTCGAGCTGACGATCAGTGTTCTGGTCGACCGTGCTGACTCGTTGGTATCCGACGCGCTGACTCATCTCCATCCCCTTCGCCTTGACGCAGAACTGTCAAGTTAGAGTTTGAGAATCTGGCAGACACGTGTCAATCAATCGGACATGCACTCTAATTTGACACCTAAGGCACGAAGAGGCCCTGCCCATTAAAGGCGTACCCTAGATGGACATTTGTCCGCCAGCGAGGCAGCTGGGGGCCTTTGCGGCGTGCTGTGGAGGCTGTGCCGTCCAGAAGGCTGAGCCAGGTTCACCCTTCCCGGGGGAGGCGGGTGCCCCTCCCTGGGGTTGCGGGCTGTGAGAGCGCCGCCCTCCGCGGTTTAGGCAGTGCAGACCTGGCTGGGATGGGCACGGTTGCCGACGTCGTCCTGGGCTACGTCCACCTGACGGGGCCGGGAGCAAGGCTGGCCTTCAGCGTGGCCGCCTTAGTCACACGGGATGGCCCCAGGGGGTTTACCCCCATGTCCCCACTCTGACCGGTCGGTTATGCGGTCGAGCTATTCTGTACGGGTTTTTGGACTTTTACCGTTACCGTCAGTCACAGTTATTTCTACTACTATAGGGCTACCGAGTGCTTTGATCTGGTCGCGCTGGCCTATCGCATCTGGCTCTGCGGCTCCGCGACTCCGGTCAGCAGTTGTCGAACTGCCACCGACCGTCGATGAAGGTCCAGGTACGCGGGTTCATGGTGCTTGCCGGTGCTTTCGGGTCGTTGTCGACCGAGACGACCTGGCCAGAGGATCCGTTGACCTTTACGGTTACGCCGGAGTACTGGGGGTTGCGCCCTTCAAGCCAGGATTCGAGGAAAATCTTGTAACTATCGAGATCGCCGATGATGTTCTTGCACCGCTGCGAATAGAACTCATACGCTTCTGCTGCTTTCCCTTGCGACGCCAGTACGTCGAGTTTGTGTGCAGCGGACTCCAGTGCCTCCTTGGAGTTCGCCGCAACAGTGGGCACAGGTGACGTGCTGACGACTGTGCTTACTGGGGACGGTTCAGGAGAGGAACATCCGCCAACCGCAGTGACTAAGGCAATCATCGGCAACGCCAACCAGGTCCGCATGGCTGAACAAGCTACACAGCCGCGACACCCGTCGCGACGCTGACATCCGTACGATTCACGTGTGAGGGACGAAGGCCAATTGGGGCCCACCAAGTGGGACGCAATCCTTCGATGCCAGACATGGCACATGTGGCCTGAAAGCCTCTCAGCCGAGCTTGCCGGTGTGCCGATCAATTACGGTGCCGACTCGCCTTTGTCGGTGAGCGTGGTCCTATGTGCTTACATGCCGAGATCCGATCCGTCGAAGTTCGTTGTTGAGGCGACCGACAGGGGTCCCGAGCTTCCCGACGACCGTGTCTTAGCCTCGATCCACCGATGAGCTGTTATAGCTGAGGCTGGGGTAGCTTTGGTGAGCACTTGCCGGTGGTGAGCAGGGGGTATCTGCTGGTCTGTCCAGCTTTTCCTTGTGTGCTGCGGTCGGGCCTTTCGGCGGGTGGTCAGGTGGTGGCGATCGCCGGTGGGCTGTGGCCGATGATGTTGCGCCACAGGGTGAGCC
>NZ_JAIFZS010000108.1 GCF_019710635.1 Mycolicibacterium xanthum | reverse complement strand
CTACGCGCACTAGGCAACCGCTTCGTCGGCATCCTCCACGGCTGCCTACGCCACCACACCCACTACGACGAACACACCGCGTGGGCACACCGCACACCCCACGCCGCTTGACACTTACAGACTAGGGATGTCTCGTCGGCGCCGAGCGCTACGGGATGCGCCGCGGCCGACCCGGGACCACGCCGGCACGCGACCGGGTCACTACAGCACCTGGCGCATGCTCTCCTCGGAGTAGTAGCGCTCCAGCTCCTCGATGCTCATGTCCGTGCGGATCGCCCGGGCCAGCTGCGCGGCGCCGGGCACCGCGGTCGGGTTCCAGCTCCGCGGATCCCAGACCTCCTAACGCAGGAACGCCTTCGCGCAGTGGAAGAACACCTCCTCCACCGCGATATCCAGCGCCAGGATCGGCCGGTTGCCGTGCACCGCCATCGCGTCGAAGTACCCGGCGTCGGCCAGGACGCGGGCGCGTCCGTTGATCCGCAGCGTGTCACCGCGCCCCGGGATGACGAACAGGGTGCCGACGTCGGGCCGCTGCAACACGTTGAGATACCCGTCCACCCGTTTGTTGCCGGGACGTTCCGGGATCGCGATGGTGTGCTCGTCGACGATGTGCACGAACCCGGCCGGATCCCCCTTGGGCACACATCGACGCGGCCGCCGGCGTCGGTCGTCGCGACGAAGCCCAGCGGCGAATGCGCCAGCCAGTGCCGGTGGGCGGCCGACAGCGCCGGCGCCACCTTGTCGGCCACCGCGGCGTTCGGGAGGCCGACGATCGCACGCAGTTCGTCGACCGAGGTCACTTCACGGGTCATAGCCAGGTCATAGCCCGATTATTCGCGCGCCGGCCCGTCGCCGAACAGCCGAACCAGCTCGCGGCGATCGATCTTGCCGATACCGCGCCGTGGCAGTTCGTCGAGGATGTGCAGCTCGCGCGGGGCGGCGGTGCCCGGCAGCGTCTCGGTGACGTGGGAGCGCAACTGATCCAGCGTGATCGCCTGTCCGGGACGGAGCACCACCGCGACCACCACCCGCTGGCCCAGCCGCTCGTCGGCCAGCCCGAACACCGCGCACTCGGCCACTGCGGGGTGGCCCGCGACCGCGGCCTCGACCGGCCCGGGCAGCACGGTCAGGCCCCCGGTGCTGATCGCGTCGTCGGCCCGCCCGAGGACCCGCAGAACCCCGGAATCATCAACCGCGCCAAGGTCATCGGTGCGAAACCAGCCCGGCTCGGAGAACGGGTCCGGGCTGACCGGGTTACGGTAGCCGGCCGCGACGGTGGGTCCACCGAGCCGGATGCGGCCGTCCTCCCCGATGCCGACCTGCACACCGGGCAGCGGCAATCCGTCGTATACGCACCCACCGGCGGTTTCGCTCATCCCGTAGGTCCGGATCACCGGAATCCCTGCCGCAGAAGCGCGTTCGGCCACGCCGGCCGGCATCGGCCCACCGCCGATCAGCACCGCGTCCAGATCCGCCAGCGCCGCCGCCGCGGACCGGTCGCGCAGCGCCTTGTCCAGCTGGTTGGCCACCAGCGACGCGTACCGGCGGCCGGAACCCAACGCGGCGATCGCGCCGGGCAGCTCGGCCGGGTCGAAGGCGGCGGGCAGCGCCACCGGCACCGTCGCGGACACGGCGCTTCGGACCAGGACCTGGAATCCGGCGACGTGGTAGGCGGGCAGCGCGAGCAGCCAGCGACCGGGCCCGCCCAGCCGTTCGTGGGTGGCCCGCGCGCTGGCCAGCAGCGCCGCGGCGGTCAGCTGTGCCCCCTTCGGTGTCCCCGTGGTGCCCGACGTGGACAGCACCACCGCCACCGCGTCGTCGATCGGCTCACCGGCCCGCAACGCCGTTGTCAGCAGCGCGGACTGGCCGGCGTCGTGGGCCGGCACCGGCAGTGCGCTGACCCGGCCCGCGAGGACGTCGTCGATGACGGTCAGTGCCGCCACCGCGGCGGCGCCCGATTCGATGGGGACAGGACGTAGGAGGACGGCTACACTCCCTCGTCGGCTTCGCTGTCGCGCGGGTCGTCGAGTGGCCAGCCCTTGGCGGCCAGCCGGACCCGGACCCGTTCGACATCACCGGCGGACGGCAGCTCGTCGGTGACCGCGGTGATCCGCACCCCGATGTCGATGTGGTCGATGCCGCTGCCCGCGGATTCCGCGTGGTGCATCGGCGCCGCGGCCACGGTCTTGACCTCGTCGTCGGTCGGTCGCCGGCGCAGCAGGGCGAGCAACGGCACCCGGTCCGGCCCGGGAACACCCTCCGGATACCCGGCGTTGATCCAGGCCACGATCCTGGCGAGAAACTTCGTCACGGCATCGACTTCCCACAGGGCGGACGGACCGCTTCCACTGGCAGCTCGATAGTAGCTTCCCGCCGCACCGGGGCCATCGGCCAACGGGTCCCCGCCGGTAGCTCCGGCGTCGGTCGGGTGGCCGCTCGCGGCACCGGCTCGCTGATCCGCGCCACAGGCGCCTCAGCCCGAAGCCGATCGGGGGCTCCGCAGTGAAACCTGTTGTGAGACTGGCGCTCTATCAAACCGTCCGCTGAAGTCGTGGTGGTGCGGAGGTGTTGATCGCACTCACCACCAGACGGTGGCTTCGTCGCCTTGCCTGGGCTTGGCCAGCGGCTGCCCGCTGCCGAGCAGGCTGGCGGTGATGGTGTTGCAGAACCGGTACATCGGTAGATCGAAGATGCTGTTGTTCATCGGCCGCTCGAGGAAGAAGCCCAGCCGTTCCGCAGAAACGAACAGCGCCATGAGCAACAGCCCGAGGGCGATGCTGCCGACGTAGTGGCCGGCGACATGGAGAAGTTCGAACGCCGCGAGTGCGAACACCCACGCCAAACCGCGGACGAACATGTCGTAGTGGACCGGGATGGGCTGATTGCGGATGCGTTCCAGTCCGCCCTGCGATGACACCAGAGCGGTGCTGACCGTCATCAGCATGACCCGGGCCGGGGGGTCGATGTGGCCGCCCTCGGCCAGCCACTGCACATCCTGCGCCTGGCGGTTGAGCAGATCGGTGGCGGTCGCATCCGGCGGGTCCTCGGTGAGGTCGACGACGCCGGGTAGCGTTGCAACGCCGCGCAATTCGGCGGCCAACTGCCAGGCATGGCGGACCTGGCGGCGGCGCATGCGGTCGAGAACCGGTGCCATCTCCGCCGACCCGGTGTCGACCGCGGACAGCCCGTTGTGCATGGCCCGGCAGTCGTTGATGACCGCACCCCACAGCGTGCGAGCCTCCCACCACCGCTGGTAGGCGTTCGCGTTGCGGAACCCGACGAAGATCGACGCCGCGATGCCGGCAGTGGCCAGGATCGCGGAATAGTCTTCCGGGTTGACGGTGTCGGGCATCGGCAGCAGGATGGCGGCGATCAACGCCACTGCCAGCAGGTTGTACTTGAGCTGCCACCCCACCAGGCCGAGGACTTTGACCGGACCCGCCGGCCCCACGCTGCGGATCATCGTGACCAGCCTATGCGGTGACCGTTCAGACTTTGGCGACAACGAGTTATCCACCGCGATCGCGACGGTCGCGAACGCCGGCTCTCTTGTTCTCCTCGTCCTCGGTGTACCGTCATGCCGTGGCCGATCGCACCGGTGATGCTTCGCCACCCCGGCTGAAATCCGGGGCTGACGCCGCGGCGGCGTACCGGTTGATCCGCGAACGTGTCGACACCCTGCTGCGCGGCCGGGCTGATGTCGCCGAGCGTGTGGTGTCCGCATGCCCCGCCTGGACGGTCCGCCAGACGCTCTCGCATCTAGCCGGCGGCGCCCAGGACGTCGCCTCGCAGAATCTGGACGGTGTCGCAACCGAACACTGGACCCGGGCGCAGGTCGACCGGTTGAGCAACACCGGCATCGACGAACTGCTGGATCTGTGGGCCCAGGCGATCGATCAGGTGACGGCACTCGTCGACCAGCCCGGCCTGGAATTTCCCGCGGGCCAGCTGGTGTTCGACGCGCTCACCCACGAACACGACATCCGTGGCGCCCTCGGTGAGCCGGGCGCCCGATCGGCGGACCCGGCACTTGCCGTCGCCGTCGCATTCCTGTCGACGGCGTACGACCAGAGTGCGCGGAAGGCGGGCCTGCCGGTGCTCGTGCTGACCACCCCGGAGGCGGGTTCGCTGCAGCTCGGCGACCCGGACACGGTCAGCGAGCGGGTCGCCCTGTCGGTGTCGGACTTCGAGGCGCTGCGCGCCTTCGGTGGCCGGCGCAGTCACCGGCAGCTGCTGGCGCTGCCCTGGCAGGGTGACCCGACGAGGGTGCTCGCCGCGCTGGGCAACGAGGCTGTCCGGCCGCCCGCCGACGACCTCGTCGAGTGAAGTCAGCCGCGGGTGTCGCGGCGCAGCGGGTGGTCCTCGGGCACCTGGACGAAGATCAGCGTCACCCCGTCGGGGTCGGCGACATGCATCTCGTGCAACCCCCAGGGCTCGCGCCGGGCCTCGCGGGCGATCGCGACACCGCGTGCCGCGAGCTCGTCCTGCGTCGCGTACAGATCGCGCACCTGCAGCCACAACGCTCCCGGGAACGGCGGCGACCCCGGCGCCGGGGCGCCGTGGGCGGCCAGCTCGATCAACGACTGGCCGGCGTAGAAGACTGTGCCGCCCGGGTACTCCCTGGCGATGGCCAGCCCGAGGTCGTCGCGGTAGAAGGCCCGGGACCGGTCGTAGTCGGCCGGGCGGAACAGCACCCTGCTGGCCAGGATCTCCATGCGACTGTGTCTACCACGTCAGCCGATGTTGCGGTCCGACCCGGCCCAGTAGGGCTCGCGCAGTTCGCGTTTGAGGAGCTTCCCGCTCGGGTTGCGGGGCAGTACGTCGGCGACGTCGACGCTCTTGGGCAGCTTGAACCCGGCCAGGTGGGCCCGCGCGAACTCGATCAGCTCGGCCGTGTCGAGGGTGGTGCCGGGCACAGGCACGACGACCGCCTTGACCGCCTCGCCCCATCGCTCGTCGGGCACGCCGATCACCGCGGCGTCGGCCACCCCGGGATGGGCCATCAGTACGTTCTCCACTTCGGCGGGATACACGTTCTCGCCGCCGGTGACGATCATGTCCTTGATCCGGTCGTGCAGGTAGAGATAGCCGTCGCCGTCGAGGTACCCGGCGTCGCCGGTCTTGAGCCACCCGTCGCGGGTCAGCGTCGCCGCTGTGGCCTCCGGGTTGTTCCAGTATCCGAGCATGTTCTGCTCGGATCGGGTCCACACCTCACCCACCTGGCCGGGTGCGGCGTCGCTGCCGTCGGGGTCGACGATGCGGATCTGCACCCACGGATACGGCCTGCCGCACGACCGCAGGAGGTGGGGGAGGTGGTCGTGGCCGTCGAGCTGGGTGATCGAGCCCGTCGTCTCGGTCATGCCGTACACCTGTGCGAACACGCTTCCGAACCGCCCCATGCCGCGGAGCAGCACGTCGTCGCTGATCGGTGCGGCGCCGTAGACGACCACCCGCAGGCCGGACAGGTCGCCACCGGCCGGCCCCGCGGTGTCGAGCATGCGCTGGATGACCGCGGGCACCAGCAGCAGGTTGGTGACGCGGTGCGCCGGGATCGACGCCAGGATCGCCGCCGGGTCCACGTCGCGCAGCACCACGGTGGTGCCGCCGTGCCACAGGCCGGCCAGCGCCCACCCCGAGCCGGCCATGTGGAACAGCGGCATCACCGCGAGCGTCACCGCCTCGTCGTCCATCTGCCACGGGCCCTCGACCCCCGAGCATTTGCAGCGGTAGTTGGCGTTGCTGAGCATGACGCCCTTCGGGGCGCCGGTGGTGCCCGAGGTGTACATCAGCGTCACCAGGTCGTTAGGGCCGGTGACCACGCCGGGATCGTGGGCGGGGTGGGCGCCGATCCAGTCGCCGAAGCGCGGCCAGCGGTCATGCGGGCCGATGGCGATGACGGCGGCGTCCAGGTCGTCTTCGATCGACTCGAGGTGGCCGACGAAGTCGGGTCCGACCACCACCAGCGCCGCTCCCGCGTCGGCGATCACCTGCTGCATCTCCGGGGCGGCCAGCCGCCAGTTCACCGGCACCCCCACCGCGCCGAGCTTGGCCAGACCGAACAGCACGTCGAAGAACTCGGCGCCGTTCTTCTCCACGAACGCGACCCGGTCCCCGGTCCTGATGCCGGCGGCGGCGAATGCCTGGGCGGCCCGGCTGGAGCGGGCGTCGAGCTCGGCGAACGTGATGGTGTCCGCGCCGACGACCAGCGCCGGCGTGTCGGGGCGCAGGCGGCCGTGCACGCGGACGACGTCGGCGACGGTGCGGATGTCCGGCACGTCAGTCATTGGGTTGCAGCCGCTGGCGTTTCATCAGCGTGTCGACCACGCCGGGGGCGACGCTGTTGACCGCGGCCGCGGTGACGGCCACCCGCGGTGCGATGCTGACCGGACGGTGGCGCGCGGCGGTGATGATCCAGCCCGCGGCCTCGTCCGCCGACAGCGCGGGCAGGCCGTGGTATTCCCGGGTCGGTGCGATCATCGGCGTCTTGACCAGCGGGTAGTACAGCGTCGTGGAGTGCACGCCGTCATCGCCCCACTCCGTTTCGAGGATGCGGCTGACCGACGACAGCGCCGCCTTCGACGCGTTGTAGACCCCGAACAGCGGGGGCGACTCGGTTTTCACACCCCAGGTCGCGACGTTGATCACGTGGCCGTCGCCGCGGCTGATCATCCCGGGCGCCAGCCCGCGGATCAGCCGCAGCGGCGCGAAGTAGTTCAGCGTCATCGTGCGTTCGACGTCGTGCCAGCGGTCCAGCGATTCGGCCAGCGGCCGCCGGATGGAACGGCCGGCGTTGTTGACCAGGATGTCGATGCCACCGAGGTCGGCCTCCACGGCGGCGACGAGGCCGTCGATGGCGGCCATGTCGGCCAGGTCGCAGACGTACGCCCGGGCTTCGGGGACGTTGCGGCCTCCGGCCGCGGCGATCCGGTCGACGAGGCCGTCGAGCAGTTCCCTGCGGCGGGCCACCGCCACGACGGTCGCACCGTGCCGGGCCAGCTGCTCGGCGGCCGCTTCGCCGATGCCCGACGAGGCCCCGGTCAGCAACACCCGCTTGCCGGCCAGGTCGACGACCTCCCGGTTGGGCCGGTGCTGCAGCAGCGTCGGCAACAGCGGCGGCCGCATGCCGGTCAGCACGACCTGTTCGGCCAGTCGGCGTAGCGGGTTCCTGTTGGCCACGGACAGCGAGTCTATTTCTCGCCGAAGTGGCATTCCAGCAGAGCCTCTCTCGACTTTTCGCTGCCGGAATGCCATTTCGGCGCAGAGGGGTCCACTCAGAAGTACCGGGGGAACGGGGTCCAGTCCGGGTCGCGCTTCTCCAGGAAGGCGTCGCGGCCCTCGACGGCCTCGTCGGTCATGTAGGCCAGCCGGGTAGCCTCGCCGGCAAACAGCTGCTGGCCCACCAGGCCGTCGTCGAGCAGGTTGAACGCGTACTTCAGCATCCGGATCGCCTGCGGCGACTTGCCGTTGATCTCCTCGGCCCACTGCAGCGCCACGGTCTCCAAGTCGGCGTGATCGACCACCTCGTTGACCGCGCCCATCGCGTGCATCTGTTCGGCGGTGTAGGCACGCCCTAGGAAGAAGATCTCACGGCTGAACTTCTGGCCGGTCTGCCGGGCCAGGTAAGCGCTGCCGAACCCGCCGTCGAAGCTGCCCACGTCGGCGTCGGTCTGTTTGAACCGGGCATGCTCGCGGCTGGCCAAGGTCAGATCGCACACCACGTGCAGCGAGTGCCCGCCACCGGCAGCCCAGCCGTTGACCAGGCAGATGACCGGCTTGGGCATGAACCGGATCAGGCGCTGCACCTCGAGGATGTGCAGCCGCCCGGCCCGGGCCGGGTCGACCGTGTCGGCGGTTTCGCCGGAGGCGTACTGGTAGCCCGACCGGCCCCGGATGCGCTGGTCGCCGCCGGAACAGAACGCCCAGCCGCCGTCCTTGGGGGACGGCCCGTTGCCGGTGAGCAGCACGACGCCGACGTCGGAGGACATCCGGGCGTGGTCGAGGACGCGGTAGAGCTCGTCGACGGTGTGCGGCCGGAACGCGTTGCGCACCTCGGGGCGGTCGAACGCCACCCGCACGGTGGGCCGGCGGGCCCCGTCGGCGATGTGGCGGTGATAGGTGATGTCGGTCAGGTCGTCGAAGCCGGCCACCGGCTCCCAGAGGCTTTCGTCGAACGGGTTGCTCACAGGGTCACACGCTATCGAAGCGGAACACCGAGCAGCGGCCGGCCAGCGCCTCGAACTCGTCGGGGTTCGGCCCGGTCACCAGCCCGGCGGTCTTCATGAACCCGACGCCGGTGGGCACCAGGTCCGGGAACCGACGCAGCAGCGGGCGGGCCTGCTCGGCGGACAGCTCGGTCATTCGCACCTGCTCGCGGATCCTGCCGCGTGCCAGCACCGCCGCGGGGTTGGCCTGCGCGTTGCGGACCCAGTCGGCGCCGGGAAACCCGCCGACGACGTAGCGCTGCCCGTCGACCTCGAACGGGGTGATCGGGGTGGACCGGGACTTGCCGGATCTGCGCCCGGTCACCGTCAGAACGAGTGGGCCCTCCCTGACCAGTCCGAGGCGTGTCACGGCCATGAAGACCCTGTTCATCGGCTTGAGCCACCAGGGCGGCTTCGGGTCGGTCATCGTCCCGACGCTACGCGCTGCTCAGAGCTCGATGTCGTGGGCCGACAGCGCGGCGATCAGGCCGTCGCCGCGCTCGGCGGTGGGCAGCGGGTCGACGAGCGCGAACCGGCAGCCCAGCGCGCGGGCCCCGCCATCGGCCTCGTCGCTGTCGCCGACCATCAGCGCGTGCGCCGCGTCCACCCCGAGGCGATCCAGGGCGGCCCGGAAGATCGCGGGATCGGGTTTGACGGCCCCGGCCTCGAAGGACAGCACGAACTCGTCGACGTCGCCGGCGACGCCGATGCGGTCGAACGCCGGCCGCAGGTCGAACGCGATGTTGGACACCACGGCGGTCTTGATGCCGCGGCGGCGCAGCCCGGTGAGCACGGTCGCGGTGTCCGGGTAGGGCGTCCAGCACGACGGGTCGATCACGTGGGCGTAGAGCGACTCCGCGTGATGGTGGGCCAGGCCCGATTCGCGCAGCACGTGCAGATAGGCCTCGCGGTGCAGGTGCGGGGCGAGATCGCGGTTCACCCACGCCGCGAGCGCTTCGGGGGTCATCGACACCGACCGTCCGGTCGGCGCGGTGAGCCGGCGCATCAGTTCGGCCTGCACGTGGCCGTCGACCTCACGGGTCTCGTCGGGGCTCAGCGGGTTGTCGAGTTCCATGCCCGCGAACCAGCTCTCGTCCTCCTCCAGCCGGAACAGCGTGCCGGAGAAGTCGAACAGCACGGCGTGCAGGTCTGTCACACCCATCATCGTGCCAGGTGTGAAATGAGCGCCGAGCGGCCCACGGTCCTGCACTGACTTTTCTTCTTAGCGTGCGTGTTGGCACAGCGGCGCGCCGCAAAGTGTGTGCATATGCGCCCGCTCGCGCCCGGCCGATCAGCCGGGCAGCAGCCCGACCATGTCCGAGCGTTGCCACAGCGACAGGAAGTTCGTCATCATCAGCAGCCGGCTGCGCACCTGTTCGACCCCGGCGATCCGCGGATCCATCCGATCGGGCACCGGATCGGGCAGTACCCGCATCAGGTAGGCGGGTACGTCGAGCAGCCAGCTGGTGCCCATGATCAGGGCGTAGGCCAGCACATGACTGCTCAGCGTCGACGCATCGATCCGCGGCCCGCCGGCATCGGAGTACTCGGCGACGAAGTGGGCGATGAGGTTGTCGAAGTGATTGACCCACAAGGTGGTTTCCGCGCTGCACAGCGCCCCCCAGATCGCCATCGCGAGATTCATCCGGCCCACACAACCCCAGTCGAGCAGCCCGCAGGTCAGCTCGCCGCGCTCGTCGCGCCAGAACCAGGCGTTGTCCACATTGGCGTTCCAGTGGCACAACGCGGTGTACCGGTGGTCCGCGGAGAGGGCCGACCACAATGTGTCGAGATTCTCGGCGACCAGCGCCACCTCGTGATCCAGCCGCGAAAGGAATTCCGGCCCAACGATTTCGGCGGGCAGTAGATTCGGTTGACGGGTGGCCAGCTCGGCGAGCCGCTCGACACGGCGGCGGAGTTGACCGGCGGTGGGCGGTGGCCGGTCGCCGACCGACAGCGCGCGCATGTCGGTAGCGACTTCGAGGCCGTCGGGCAGCCGCCCGGACTTGTCGGCCCCGCCGAGGCTGGCGAGCGCGCTGAACAACGCTCGGTAGTGGCCCGGAGCATCGGGCATCGAGTAGTCCTTGCACTTCTGGTAATGCGGTTCGATTCCGTCTTCTCCGTACGCGATTCGGCTGGTGATCAAGATCCCCGTGCCGGTCGCTTCGTGATAGTCGGCGAACAGGCACGGTGGCACCGCGATGGGGAATCCGGGTGCGCGGGTGGCGAGCGCAAAGGCGACCTCGCCCGACATCTGGGTGCGCCCGAGGTCTCGGGCGGGGTCGTCGAAATCGCGGGAGAACTTCACGAACAAGTCTTCGGGCAGGTGGCCCGGCAGCCGGTAGGACACCGACAATGTGGCCTTGCGGCCGGTACTGCCGCCGCGGAATTCGGTCAGCTCGTTCACGGCGGCGACGGCGTCGTCCCGGCCCAGCACGCCGGTCCGGCGGAACGCCTCGGTGAGGAACCCGGCGCCACCGACACGCAGCGTCGTGGCGTCGGCGGGGAAGTCCATTCCGAGATGGTCCCCGGGTACCCACCGTTGCGGCCGATCGAGGGTGCGCATACTCGCGATTGTCACAGGCGTGTCGTGCGCTGACACGCACGCTAATGGGTCTTGATCGGTGTTTCGTTGCCGGGTTTGGAGGCCTTGTCGCGCGACGCTGATTGTGAGCGGCTGGTCGGTGAGTACTTGCGCGCGCTGGACCTCGAGTCCTATGGCGAGATCGTGCCCCGGCCGGTTGTGGGTTCACCGTAAGTGCTGAAGGGATGTCGTGCCGGAG
>NZ_JAIFZS010000107.1 GCF_019710635.1 Mycolicibacterium xanthum | reverse complement strand
GCACCGCTGGACCACCCTGGCCATGCTCGCGCATGCCTTCCTGGCCGTGGCCACCGCGGTCGAACGCGACACCACACCCACCCCGGCCGGGCTGATCACGTTGACCGTCAACGAATTCCGCAGACTCTTCGACGCCATACTGCTGAGCGCCAACCACACCATCACGACCCTGCTGGCCTGGTCACGATGGCGAAGACGACACCAATACCGAGCCCGACAATCCCACTACCGAGCCCGACAATCCCACTACCGACTGTTGACCGTCGCTCGGGATGACGACCACTGGGTAGTCGTTCGGCATTGAGGGTGCCGATGTGGTCCGTGGTGTGGTGGCGGGGTTGATCTTGTTCGTGTGCACCGTCAGTGTGACGAGGAACTGATGGGTGCGCGGCACCCCGCTGAAGTCTTGGCCGGCTTGACGGGGTGCCGCGCTGTAGTGCTCGGAGGCACTGGTGGTGACGGTAGAGGTTGATCCTGTCCGCGTCGAGTCCCGGCTGTCGGGTGGGGCGATTGCCTGTCCGGTGTGCCCGGACGGGGTGTTGGGTGGGTGGGGGTATGCCCGGGTCCGCCAGGTGCACGGACTTGGCGGTCGGGTGCGGCCGCGGCGGGCTCGGTGCCGGTCCTGTTTGGTCACCCATGTGTTGTTGCCGGTCACGGTGCTGCTGCGCAGAGCGTATGCGGCCGATCAGATTTGGATGTCTTTGTCGTCGCGGGCTGCGGGGGTTGGGCATCGGCGGATCGCGGCGTGGCTGCAGGTGCCGCCGGCCACGGTGCGGGGCTGGTTGCGCCGCGCCGCGGGCCGTCTGGAATCGATGAGGTCGTGGTTCCTCACGGTGGCGGTGCGGATCGGGATCGATGTGGCGATCCCGGACGGGTCGGGCTGCGGCTGGGGTGACGTGGTGGCCGCGGTCAGCGCCGCGGC
>NZ_JAIFZS010000106.1 GCF_019710635.1 Mycolicibacterium xanthum | reverse complement strand
TGCGCCGCGCCGCGGGCCGTCTGGAATCGATGAGGTCGTGGTTCCTCACGGTGGCGGTGCGGATCGGGATCGATGTGGCGATCCCGGACGGGTCGGGCTGCGGCTGGGGTGACGTGGTGGCCGCGGTCAGCGCCGCGGCCGCGGCGATCGGTCAGCGGTTCGGGCCGGCTGGGTTGGTGGGCGCGGTGACGCCGGCGCAGGTGGTGGTGGCCGTCAGCGGGGGCCGGGTGTTGTCGCCGGACTGGCCGCCGTCTGCTCGGGGCATGTGAGCAACACCAGTTGCCCCTGATGCGCCGGCGCGGTGATCGGTGATCCTCGCGGAGGCACCTGCCCGGCACTGGTTTCGGGCAGGGCCTTCGACTGTGAGGAGGGCACTGCGGTGTCGTTGGAGGAGCACAAGCGTCGGGAGCGGGCCCAGGCGATCGGGTTGTTCCGGTATCAGGTGATCTGCCCCGCCTTGGAGGGCGGGGCTGTCGACCCGGCAGCGCGGTCGGCTGGTCCGCGAGATCGCCGAGCGCCGCCATATCGATCCGTTCGGCGCTCAGGTGCAGATCGCCCGCGCGACGCTGGATCGCTGGATCCGGCGCTACCGGGTCGGCGGGTTCGAGGCGCTGGTGCCCGAACCACGCCGGCTGGCCACCCGCACCGATACCCAGGTGCTGGAGCTGGCCGCCTCGCTGAAACGGGAGAACCCGGCCCGCACCGCCGCCCAGGTGGCCCGGATCCTGCGCACCGCGACCGGGTGGGCGCCCTCGGAGTCGACTCTGCTGCGTCATTTCCACCGCTGTGAGCTGATGGGCCCTACCGCCGGGGGCGCCGGGGAGGTGTTCGGCCGGTTCGAAGCCGCTGATCCCAACGAGCTGTGGGTCGGGGATGCCCTGCACGGCCCGCGGGTCGGGGACCGCAAAACCTACCT
>NZ_JAIFZS010000105.1 GCF_019710635.1 Mycolicibacterium xanthum | reverse complement strand
GTCATTTCCACCGCTGTGAGCTGATGGGCCCTACCGCCGGGGGCGCCGGGGAGGTGTTCGGCCGGTTCGAAGCCGCTGATCCCAACGAGCTGTGGGTCGGGGATGCCCTGCACGGCCCGCGGGTCGGGGACCGCAAAACCTACCTGTTCGCCTTCCTCGACGATCACAGTCGGCTGGTGGTCGGGCACCGGTTCGGGTTCGCCGAGGACACCGTGCGCCTGGCCGCCGCCCTGAAACCGGCGTTGGCCGCCCGCGGCGTTCCGTCCGGCATCTATGTCGACAACGGCTCGGCGTTCGTCGATGCGTGGCTGCTGCGGGCGTGCGCGAAGCTCGGGATCCGGCTGGTGCATTCCGCGCCGGGGCGTCCGCAAGGACGGGGCAAGGTCGAACGATTTTTCAGGACTGTGCGTGAGCAGTTCCTCGTCGAGGTCACCGACACCAGCAGCGAGGACCTCGCCACCGCCGGGGTCGACCACGCTGGGGCGTTGTTGGAGCTCAACCGGCTGTTCATGGCGTGGGTGGAGACCGAATACCACCGCCGCACCCATTCCGAGACCGAGCAGGCGCCGCTGGCACGCTGGCAGACCGGATG
>NZ_JAIFZS010000104.1 GCF_019710635.1 Mycolicibacterium xanthum | reverse complement strand
GAGGACCTCGCCACCGCCGGGGTCGACCACGCTGGGGCGTTGTTGGAGCTCAACCGGCTGTTCATGGCGTGGGTGGAGACCGAATACCACCGCCGCACCCATTCCGAGACCGAGCAGGCGCCGCTGGCACGCTGGCAGACCGGATGGGAGCGGCTCGGCGGGTCACCGGCATTGCCGACCGCGGCGGATCTGACCGAGGCGTTCCTGTGGTCGGAGTTTCGGGTGGTGACCAAGACCGCCACGGTGTCGCTGCATTCCAACACCTACCGGGTCGATCCCGCCCTGGCCGGGCGCCGCGTGGAGCTGGTCTTCAGCCCGTTCGATCTGGAAACCATCGAGGTCCGCGACCGCGGCCGCAGCTTCGGCGCCGCGGTGCCGCACACCATCACCCGCCACGCCCATCCCAAGGCCCGACCCGAGAACCCGGATTCGGCTCCGGTGGTGACGGGGATCGACTACCTGGCCTTGACCGCTGCCGCCCACCACGCCCAACTATGCGACGACGAACGCATCGGATACCACGCCCTCTACGGCGCCGAGGTCACCGCCACCGGTAACGAACAGGTTCCCGGTCAGCTCGCGCTGACCGGCCTCGGTCCCGACAACCCTGATCACGAAGGTGAGGTGTCGGCATGAGTATTCAACGTCTGCAATCCCACTGGGGCTTCACCCGGATGCCGTTCGGACGTGACCTGGCGCCGTCGATGCTGCACCGCCACCCCGGCCACAGCGAGGCGATCGCCCGGATCTGCTGGTGTGTGGACCAGTGCGCCATCGGGGTCATCACCGGGGAGGTCGGCGCCGGCAAGACCGTGGCCATCCGTGCGGCGGCCACTTCCCTGGACCCGGCACGGCACGTCATCATCTACCTGGCCAACCCCACCATCGGCGTGCGCGGCATGCTCACCCACATCGTGGCCGCCCTCGGACACACCCCGGTGTTTCACACCGCCCGCCTGGCCCCCCAGGCCGCTGATGCGCTGGCCGCCGAGCACGCCGAACGGGGCCGTAGCCCCGTGCTGGTCGTCGACGAGGCCCATCTGCTGGACAACATTCAGCTCGAAGCGATCCGGCTGCTGACCAACCACGACATGGACTCCGGCTCCCCGTTCGCCGTGGTGCTGGTCGGCCAGCCCACCCTGCGGCATCGCCTGCGTCTGGGGGTCTTGGCCGCCCTGGATCAGCGCATCGCGGTGCGCTACACCCTGCCCGGGATGACACCAGCCGACACCGCCGACTACATCCATCACCACACCAAGATCGCCGGCCGCTCCGATGTCCTGTTCGCCGATGACGCCATCACGCTGATCCACAACGCCTCCCGCGGGCACCCCCGCGCGGTCAACAACCTCGCCCTGCACGCCCTGACCGCCGCGTTCGCTGCCGGCCATTCCATCGTCGGAGAGAAAGCCGCCCGCATCGCCATCAGCGAAACAGCAACAGACTGAACCCGATCCACGTCACCACGACGACCACCACGTCACCGCGGCCAGGATCCCGTCACCGAGACCACCACGGCCCCGCTCATCACAACGAGCGGGGCCGTACTCATAGCTCATTCATCACCACCGCCGATGACGCCGACATCCTCATCCACAGCGACGCGCAACAACCGACGACGCCAGAATCAATGATCCCGATCTACGGCTGCAGTACTAAACGACACCCGAAGCCGGTTCTGGAATTCCTCACCGCCGCCGAGGCCGACGCTCTGATCAACGCCCCCGACCGGACCCGATGGACCGGACGACGCGACCACGCGCTACTGGTTCT
>NZ_JAIFZS010000103.1 GCF_019710635.1 Mycolicibacterium xanthum | reverse complement strand
AACGACACCCGAAGCCGGTTCTGGAATTCCTCACCGCCGCCGAGGCCGACGCTCTGATCAACGCCCCCGACCGGACCCGATGGACCGGACGACGCGACCACGCGCTACTGGTTCTGGCCATCCAGACCGGACTGCGGGTCGGCGAACTGTGCTCACTGCGCACCTCCGACGCCCACTTCGGATCGGCAGCGAGCATCACCTGCACCGGGAAAGGCCGCCGCACACGGGCAACGCCGCTGACCGCGACAACCGTCGCGGTCATGAGCGCCTATCTCACCGAGCGATCGACTCGCCCCGGTCAGGCCCTCTTCTGCGGCCCCCGTGGTGATCACCTCTCCCGCGATGCGCTCGAACACCGGCTCGCGATTTACCTGCCAACAGCAGCAGCACGCTGCCCCAGCATCGCTGACAAGCACGTCACTCTCCACACCCTGCGCCACACCGCGGCGATGAACCTCCTCGCCCAGGGCGTCGACGTCGCCGTCATCGCGCTCTGGCTCGGACACCAACGAACGCAATCCGCCGACGCCTACCTGCATGCCGACATGAACATCAAGCAGACTGCGATCGACCGGACCCGGCCGCCGAACACCAAACCCGGCACCTACCGCCCCGAACCTGACATCCTCGCCTGGCTCAACACCCTATGAATATGCCGATGTTTCACCCGGCAGCGGCACCACTGACCTGCGCATCAACCCGAAACATCGGCATAACCGAAAACTCGGCATAAACGCTGTTATGCCGACGTCGGCATAACAGCGTCGTCACGTCGTAGAGCACCAGCGTCGCTGGCCCGAGTTGCGCGTGCCGTGCACATGCTGATGAGAACGATTGGCGTACAACAGGTTCAGCGATCTCCGGCAGCCTCCGTTTGATGGTCCGATAGGAGGCCGAGCCCACCCCGGTTTCGGCGAGCACCCGCACCGAATCAGCCTTGCTGGTCGGCTCGATGATCCGGGCGCACACCAGATCCCGCAGCACTTCATCGCCAGCCAGAACCTGGTGGAATCCGAGTTCCCGATAGCCATGACACAGGGCCTCCCATAAGTGTGCAGCGCGGGAACTGACGATCTGCAACGGCCCACCCGGGGCCGCAGCGGTGTCGATTCCCAGATCCAGCGTCTGCTGACCCTGGGCCAACCGGGTGGCTGCCGCGGCCTTGAGCGCTTCCAGTTGCGCCGCGTCGTGAGCTGACCCGAGATGCTCGATCGACCGCGATCCTCGCCGCGATGACCACACGATCTGTACTGCGGTCGCTCCTAACGCCGTCTTCACCGTGCGCACATAGGCCACCGACGCACCCTACGGCCCCACGATTAGTGCACACATTCCGGACCGACGCCGAACAAAACCGCACATGAATGGCTTGCCAAGCTCAACTAATCAAAATTGTGGCCCGAGTCAGGTACGATTCTCAACGGAGCGACCAACCCCTGGTCGCAATCCAATAGATCGAGCCTCCGGCAGAACCAGGGCGATTCAAATCGCGCCGACCGGTGACATTCGGGCTGGGTGAAACATCACCGCGCCAAACTATTACTCCCTTAACCGATTCCTTCGCCACCAGACGATCGCAGCG
>NZ_JAIFZS010000102.1 GCF_019710635.1 Mycolicibacterium xanthum | reverse complement strand
TGGTCGCAATCCAATAGATCGAGCCTCCGGCAGAACCAGGGCGATTCAAATCGCGCCGACCGGTGACATTCGGGCTGGGTGAAACATCACCGCGCCAAACTATTACTCCCTTAACCGATTCCTTCGCCACCAGACGATCGCAGCGATGCAACTCGTAGTCTGCAGTACCTGAGACGTGAAGAAGCCTATGCCTGCGCTGAGGGCTCCCAGCGCTGGCGCCAGTACCGCGACAACGACAAGTTGCACTAAAACGGAAACCAATAAGATGATTGCAGTGACGTGGTCGAATCGCCGCGACTGAAGTGCGACAATTAGAGGCTGGGCAATGGCGTTGAGGATCATTCCTCCAGCCAACCACTGTAACACCGCGGCCGAACTCGCAAAGGCATCCCCTAATAGAAAGGGTACGAGCCACGGCGCCGTGAAGATCACACCGATGGCGAGTGCAACCGCTGCCGCAAGTATCCAACTCGCGCGAAGAATCTGCCACCGCAGATCCCGCAGATGGCTTTCTGCGGCAAGGAAAGGCGCAGCCGCTGAAGCAAATGCGCCTATGATGAGCATCATGGGCTGAGTCCAACGGTTTACGCCGCCATAGATGCCTGCCGCGGTTGGGCCTGCGCAAAATCCAACAATTGGAAGGTCCAGCTGCTGCGCGCTCGTGCTTAATGTGCTCAGCGAGTACCATCTGGCGCCCGCCCAAGGATTGCTCAGCGTGCGCACCCCGATTCTCAGGCGACTTGGTGCTGGCGTCACCGTTAATGCGCACACTGCCAAAGCGACGTCGCCTACGGCCAAGGACGTCCATAACGCTAGGCCAGGACGAACGGCGATCGCAGTTTGTCCGACAAATAGCGCAATCGCGACTACCCGTCCGAACAAGAAGAGCCAGCCGACGGTCTCCGCCCGCCTAGCCGCCGACAGTGGTACGAGCAAAGTCTGGACAGTACTCGTGGTGATCAACAAAACCCCTGTGGCGACGAACACGGGTGCGGTGAGTATCGCCGTCACGATTACGACTGTGGCGATCGCCAATGCGACAATGATTCGCGTCGTAATTTTAACGTTCAGCTCATGCTGGGTGATCCGGCGACTCGCTATCTCTCGAATCCAATACGCGTTGGCACCAAGGTCCACGAACCCTCCGCCCGCTACCCCAAGGCCTATGGCGGTTACGATCGGACCGTATTCATCTGGGCGCATACTGCGAGCCGTCAATATATAGAGGGCAGCTACGAGGAGCTGTGCCGTACCAGCACCAAAGGCAAGTGCTAGCGCCTGCAAATTTAGTGATAGTCGCTGGTTCAAACTGCGCCCTGTCCGACCCGTCCCGGCAAGTTCCGGAGCCTGTATTCGGTGAGTCACCCTGCTCTTCGTAAGGTGCGTTTGTGATCGTAGTGGACTTTATCGACGGCCTCGGGGGGTGAAGTCGTCACAACCACGACATGGACTGATCCTGCCGGTGCGCCCCGGCCTGCCGGTGGAGGCCACCCACGACTACCAGCGCATCGGGACGACCACTTTGTTCGCGGCACTC
>NZ_JAIFZS010000101.1 GCF_019710635.1 Mycolicibacterium xanthum | reverse complement strand
TCGACGGCCTCGGGGGGTGAAGTCGTCACAACCACGACATGGACTGATCCTGCCGGTGCGCCCCGGCCTGCCGGTGGAGGCCACCCACGACTACCAGCGCATCGGGACGACCACTTTGTTCGCGGCACTCGAGATCGCCACCGGCAAGGTCACCGACCGCTGCTACGACCGGCGGCAAAGCCGAACTCCTCGATTTCCGGAACAAGAGGACTCTGATTATGCCGACTGGTTTCCACGGATTGGTTGCTGTTTAATGCCTTCCACCCGGTGCGGCATAACCGCTAAGTCGGCATAAGACGCGTTATGCCGAGTTCGGCATAACGCGTCGCCGACCCACAGTTCGTTGGGGTCGGCGGCTTCGAACCGGCCGAACACCTCATTGCTCTGCCCGGCGGTAGGGCCCATCAGCTCACAGCGGTGGAAATGACGCAGCAGGGTCGACTCCGAGGGCGCCCACCCGGTCGCGGTGCGCAGGATGCGGGCCACTTGCGCGGCCGTGTGCGACGGGTTCTCCCGCTTCAGCGAGGCCGCCAACTCCAGCACCTGGACATCGGTGCAGGTCGCCAGCCGGCGCGGTTCGGGCACCAATGCTTCGAACCCGCCGGACCGGTAACGCCGGATCCAGCGATCCAGCGATCCAGCGTGGCGCGGGCGATCTGCACCTGGGTGCCGAACGGGTCGGTATGGCGGCGTTCGGCGATCTCGCGGACCAGCCGGCCGCGCTGCCGGGTCGACAATCCCGCCTCCAGAGCAGGGCAGATCACCTGATAGCGAAACAACCCGATCGAATTCGCCCGTTCCCGACGCTTGTGCTCCTCCAACGACACCGCAGGGTGCTCCTCACAGTCGATGGCCCTGCCCGAAACCGATGCTGGGCAGGTGCCTTCGCGAGGATCACCGATCACCGCGCCGGCGCATCAGGGGCAACTGGTGTTGCTCACAGGCCCCGAGCAGACGGCGGCCAGTCCGCTGACAACAACCGGCCCCCGCTGACGGCCACCACCACCTGCGCCGGCGTCACCGCGCCCACCAACCCAGCCGGCCCGAACCGCTGACCGATCGCCGCGACCGCGACCCTGACCGCGGCCACCACGTCACGCCCACCACAGCCGAACCCGTCGGGAATCGCCACTTCGATACCGGTATGCCCCGCGACTTCGATGAACCACGCCCGGATCGCTTCCAGCCGTCTGCCAGCCCGACGCAACCAACCCCGCACCGTGGCCGCCGGCACTGCCACGCGCTCAGCGATCCGGCGGTGCCCCCACCCCCGTGCCCGTAGCGACAACGCACTCCAGACACAACGAGGTCCGACGACTCTTCGACGCCATACTGCTGACCAGCCGACACACTGTCGCGACCCTGTTGGCCTGGTCACGATGGCGAAGGGCGACGCCAATGCCGAGCCCGCCAATCCCACTACCGACGACGCGAAAACCGATGATCCAGATCTACGGCTGCAGTACTAAGGTAGTATAACCCCGGTGCGGGGGGATGACATCACGTTGCTCCGCGATGAGTCGGACAACCAGGCAGTGGGCGCACGCCGTACCATCGCAGGCGACCGACGTTCGGACCTTCAGGGGATGCGCGCGGTCGCGGTCCTAGCGGTCTTCGGGAATCACCTGTTCAATTGGCCATCGGGTGGATTCGTCGGCGTCGATGTGTTTTTCGTCCTCAGCGGCTTTTTCATCACCGGACTCCTAATCCGGGAGAGGACCACAACGGGCAAGCTGTCCTTCCGATACTTCTACGTCCGCCGCGTAAGGCGGATTTTGCCGTCCGCCGTACTCGTGCTCGTCGCGACCGTGGTCGGTTCGTACCTCCTGTTCCCCGCGATCCGTGCAAGAGAGACGCTCGTCGATGCGCTGTACGCCGCGATATTCGTCTCGAACTTCCGCTTCGAAGAGATCGGGGCCGACTACTTTCAGCGAGATCAGCCGCCGTCACCCCTGCAGCACTACTGGTCGCTATCGATCGAAGAGCAGTTCTACTTCGTCTGGCCTTTCCTACTCGTGCTGATCTTCGCACTAACGCGTGGGCTTCGGCGTAAGGGCAACGCATGGACTCGACAGTGGGCGTTGTTCAGCGCCATGGCCGTTGTCGTCGCCGCGTCCTTCGTACGGGCTATGCTCCTCTCGGCGGATGAACCGAACGCCGCATATTTTTCGACGTCCACCCGGGTCTGGGAACTTGGTGTCGGCGCCCTAGCGGCGATCGCCGGACCCTGGCTCGCACGCATGCCATCTGCGGTCCGACCAGGACTCGCGTATCTCGGCCTCGCAGGTGTGCTGGGATCACTATTCCTGATCGATTCAACTGTCCAGTTCCCTGCACCGTGGGCAGCATTACCTGTTCTGTCGACGGCGCTTGTAGTCGCCTCATTCCACGGCGCTGAGGTCCGCGGGATGTTCCCGCTGACCAACCCGGTCGCCCGCTTCTTCGGTGACACCAGCTATACCCTGTATCTCTGGCACTGGCCCGTAATCATCTTGCTATTAACCGTGATTCCGAAGAGCCCGCTGTTCTACGGCGTTTCGCTCGCCCTCGCCCTAGGGCTCACCACGGTCACTTACTACTTCTATGAGAACCCGATCCGGAAGTCGGATTGGTTGCTCGACAAACCCGCCCCCCGGGATCGCCGAATGCCGACACTGACTACATCGAGTTGGGCACTCGTCGGCTTTCTCATTTTCGCGCTGATCGTGGTGTCGATCCTCGGTGTCCGGTTCGACGACAAGCGATCCATTGCCTCGCATGATGATGAAGAGTTGGTCGACCTAGGCCCGTGCGGCGGCGCGGCCGCGATGATGGATCATCGTTGTGAACTGTGGAATCCAGACGTGCCGTTAACGCCCGGCATCGACAAGTTCTCCAAAGACGGGGGAAAGGGCACTTGCTGGACCGCAGCGAAACAAGAACTGAATTCCTGCACCTTGGGGTACAAGGGTGATGACGCCACCCGCATCGCGCTCGTAGGTGACTCGCACGCGCAACGGCTAATTGACGCCCTGTCGCCGTTCCTCATCCAGAACAAGTGGCAGCTCACCACCTACGTCGGATGGGGTTGCGCTTGGCGAGACCCACCTCAAGCCTCATGCAAGGTCGCGATGGCAGACATCCAAAAGGAGCTCCTCGCGCACCCCTACGATCTTGTACTCACTCAGTCGTATCGCAAGTATGGCGGAAATGCTGAAAACTATACGAAAGCATGGGCACCGGTCGCCGCAGCCGGCAGTCGAATCGCTGTTGTTGAAGACAATCCCGAAGTCAGCGAGGATTCTCTGGCCTGCCTGACACGAGCCTTCGGCGGTGATGTAGGCGACTGTGGTACGTCAAGAGCGGAGGCCTTGGCACACGCCGATCCGCTGGTCACCTCGGCCAACCTTATCGTTCCCGCTGCAACAGTGATCGACCTGACGCCGTACTACTGCACAGCCAACCGTTGCCCGTCGGTCATCGGCAACGTGATCGTGTACCAGGATAGTGGCTCCCACCTTACGGCGACGTATATCAGAACTCTCGCACCAGCCATCGTGGATGGAGTCCGACGCGCACTGGGTGCATGAGCGGGCGGTACTCGGTGACCAAACCCGACTCGGGTCGGCGGCGGTCAGGGTTTGTGTGCCGGCTTGGATTTGCACGGTGCGGTAGCGGTGTAGGGTCCGGACGTGAATCGCCCTGGAAATCCCGGAGGCTCCTGACCTTGGAAACGAGGATGCAGGTATGCCGAAGGAACAGTCTGCTGGAAAGCCCACGACACGTCGCTACAGCCCCGAGGAGAAGGCCGCCGCGGTCCGGATGGTGAGGGCCCTGCGCGCCGAGTTGGGCACCACGCAGGGCACCGTGCAGCGGGTGGCCACCCAGCT
>NZ_JAIFZS010000100.1 GCF_019710635.1 Mycolicibacterium xanthum | reverse complement strand
GCGCAACGGTTCGTAGCGGGCGAAGCGCGGCGCGATCCGATCGATCATCGCCGAGTACTCGGTCTGCCACCGGTCAGGGTCTACGCTATGAACCGCGGTGACCGCGGCCAATTCAATTGTCTTCACAAACATCGAACGATGCCGCGGTCACCGCCCTGACCAGCGCAGACACGCCGAAACTCGTCAGCCCCGATCTACGGCTGCAGTACTAGACCGCCCCTTTCAGCGTTAAAATCTGCTTGCCGCCTGACCTCGCGGTGCCTGGCCAGACGACCGCTAACACCAGTGGCGTTAGCGCCAACACACCAGGAGGTCCAAGATGACTGTCGTTGCGGTCACGGCTCTTCACCCGAAGCCAGGTGCCAAGTGGGAAGACCTTCAAAAGAAAATCAAGCAAGGAAACGATCTCGCCCGGAAACACGGCGCTGAGAACGTCACCGCGATGGTGAACATGGTGGCGGGCACCGCCACCGGAACGATGGCCGTGCTCTCCACCTGTCCGGATTGGACGAGTTACGGCAAGATCCAGGACGCCATGATGGCGGACCCCGAGATGCAGGCCCTCATGGCCGATCCAGACAATCCGGTCGCCAGCTGGGACACATACGTCAGTCAGACGATCCCGGACATTTAACGACGCCCCCAACCACATCGGCGCATTCACCATCACCCTGGCCGGGAGGCTAACCCAGGGCTTCCCGGGGTGCGAGTGTTCAGGTCCAGACGAGTCCCGACAGTCGCCTCAGGCCAGGGTGCGGCTCGATGACGGCGACGTCGCGGTGGCCCTTGTGCCGGTGCGCCGTTCCACGTGCTCACCGTCGGGATTGGCGCGGAGGACATGGCGATCAGTCCCGACGGCGTACACATCTACGTCACGTCACGTCGCCCCTGACCGTCTTGATCGAGGCCATACCCACAAGAGTTCCCGCTCGTTGACGATGATGTTGACGGCGCCGCGGCGGCTGACGTGAAAATGCCCGCTGACCTGGGGTGTTTGTGGAGCTAAGGGATTCGAGCTGGCTTGAAAGCGTGTTGACCAGGGGAAACGCGGAGACCACCGAGGCGACACGACGCCAAAGTACGCGAAATGACCTGCGGAGACGCGCACGGGGTTGACGGCGTCAACGCTGCAGCCCGGTCCCGGAAAAGCTGCAGAGCCACCACGCCACACATTGAGATCCGCGGCGGTGGGCGAGTGGCCGATTCGCACGCCATGCCGCATCTCGACAACATCCGCTACGGCACCGCCGTCGCCCGGCATCGATGGGTGTCGACGGAGCATGTGATCAACACCTGGCCGGCAGACCGGCTCCGCAATGGTTCCTGCAAAGAGCCGCCGGTGGATGTGAACTTGAGGACGTTCGGCCCTGGCCACGCGGTTGGCGCTAAGCGACACTTCGGATCATCCATATGCTCGCAGCAATCGGTGCTTTCCAGAGAGGACAACACAAATGGCGGAGCACGCGATAAAGCGACACCAGCCGCACCACAATGGGCAGGCGGTAGTGAACGCGGACAAGAGTAGGGCGAGGATTGAGGTGCTTACCTGCGACCCACACCGCAAAGTCGTCATAGTGCCCGGTTGCCACCTCGATTCCATGCGCGATGAGGAGAACACCTACTTCTTCCAGGCCGGCGACACGTTGGTCGGGATGGTTGTCGAGGGCGGCACGGTTGAGTACCACCCCGACGACCACACATATGTGGTCCGACTAGCTGACGGACAGCAACCCGCGGACTGATCTTTCCGGGATCAATAGACACACCGGTACCGGCTCGATTCCATGGCTGCGGACTCAGGACCTGACATGGCTGGCGACCGTGGGGCCGGCGATTCCGACATGGTAACGGTGCTGCTGGGCGGGGACGTCATGCTCGGCCGTGGTGTCGATCAGATCCTGGCCCATCCCGGCGATCCGGAACTTCGCGAGCCGGTTATGACCGACGCGCGAGGATACGTCCGCCTGGCCGAGCGCGCGAACGGACCGATTCCCAGTCCCGTGGATTGGCAGTGGCCATGGGGCGAAGTGCCGGCGCTCCTCGACGATGTCGCTCCCGACGTTCGCCTGATCAACCTGGAGACCACGATCACGGTCAGCGGCGACTTCGCAGACCGCAAGCCGGTGTGCTATCGGATGCACCCGGATAACGTGCCCGCGCTGACGGCCTTGCGGCCCGACGTGTGCGCGCTGGCCAACAACCACATCCTCGATTTCGGCTACCAGGGGCTGAACGACACGCTCGCGACCCTCGCTCAAGCGGGAATCCACGGCGCGGGAGCCGGACTCGACCTGGCCGCCGCCCGCCGCCCAGCGGTGATAGCTGTCGACGACAAACGTCGAATCCTGATCGGCTCGGTGGCAATGAAATCGGCCGGGGTTCCCGAATCGTGGGCCGCACACCGCGACCGAGCCGGTGTCTGGTTCATCTGGGATCCGTCGGAGCGTGACGCCGCCGACGACGTGGCGTCACAGCTACTGGCGCACCGGCGCGACGGCGATATCGCAATCGTCTCGGTGCACTGGGGATCCAACTGGGGCTATGCGATAGCGCCAAGCGACGTCGCGTTCGCCCACCGACTCATCGACGCCGGCGTCGACATGGTTCACGGACACTCCTCACACCATCCCCGCCCGATCGAGATCTACCGCGGCCGACCCATCCTGTATGGCTGCGGCGATGTCCTCGATGACTACGAGGGCATCGGCGGGCACGAATCCTTCCGCAGCGACCTCCGACTGCTGTACTTGGCGTCCATTGATCCCGCCAGCTCTGAACTGATTTCGCTGCAGATGATTCCACTGCGCGTGCGGCAGATGCGACTCGAACGTGTATCCCACCCAGATTCCGAATGGCTACGAAAGACCATGGAGCACGTCAGCCGCCGATTCGGGATTCGCGTCGTCGTCCGATCCGACAACCTGCTGGAGGTCTCCCGATGATGTCCATCGCCGGGGGACTGTCGGACGGCGGTGAGGCGGGTGTCACCGACCAGCGCGGGTGACCGTCGGCCAATGAAATCTAAGGACCAAATCCCGTATACAGGCGTCGTCACCCTCGGCACTCTGTCCTCATGGAGCGGTTTGCCGATCGTGTCGATGCTGGACGCCGATTGGCCCAGCGCTTGAAGAATCTGCGGGGCCAAGACGTCGTTGTCCTGGGCCTGCCCCGCGGCGGGGTGCCGGTGGCATTCGAGGTTGCCGACATTCTGCAGGCGCCACTGGACGTTCTCGTCGTGCGCAAACTCGGCGTGCCGTTCCAGCCCGAATTGGCATTCGGCGCAATCGGCGAGGACGGCGTGCGGGTGCTCAACGAAGAAATCGTCCGCGCGGCGCACCTCGACGAGGAGGACATGGACGCGGTCGAACGCCAGCAGCAAATCGAACTCCGACGCCGCGCGGAACGCTTCCGCTCCGGGCGCGACAGGATCTCGTTGACGGGGCGGACCGCCGTGATCGTCGACGACGGCATCGCGACCGGCGCGACGGCCAGGGCGGCATGCCAGGTCGCCCGCGCGCACGGGGCGAGCCGGGTTGTGCTGGCGGTCCCCATCGGCCCCGACGACATCGCGGAGAGGTTCGCCGGATACGCCGACGAGGTGGTGTGCTTGCAGGCGCCGACGTATTTCCACGCCGTCGGCCAGGGCTACCGCAACTTCACCCAGACCTCCGACGACGAAGTGGTCGCGCTCCTCGATCGCGCCCGGAACGACATCGCCGAGGCCGACGGGGACAACGCCGCGGCGGACCCGCCGGTACGCGATGAGGAAATCCAGGTGGTTGCCGGCCCGGTGTCTGTCGCCGGGCACCTGACCATCCCCGAGAAGCCAAGAGGCATTGTGGTTTTCGCGCACGGCAGCGGAAGCAGCCGGCACAGTCCGCGCAATCGGTACGTCGCAGAGGTCTTGAACGCGGCGGGGTTCGCCACGCTGCTGTTCGACTTGCTCACACCCGACGAAGAACGCAACCGCGCCAATGTTTTCGACATCGAGCTGCTGGCCTCGCGACTCGTCGCCATCACCGGCTGGCTGGCCACGCAGCCCGACACCGCGTCGCTGCCGATCGGCTACTTCGGTGCGAGCACGGGCGCGGGCGCGGCTCTGGTCGCGGCCGCCGATCCCCGGGTGACGGTGGGGGCGGTCGTGTCCCGCGGCGGTCGGCCCGATCTCGCGGGGCGCGCGCTGGCGAAGGTTGTGACGCCGACCTTGCTGATCGTGGGTGGCCACGACTCCATGGTCCTCGAACTGAACCGACAAGCGCAGGCGCTGATACCCGGACAGTGCGAACTGGCTGTGGTCCCCGGTGCGACGCACCTTTTCGAGGAACCGGGCACCCTTGAACAGGTCGCCGAGCTGGCACGCGAGTGGTTCATCCATCACTTGTGCCAGGCGGTGGCGAACAAGTAGGCCGGCCACACCGTGGCGGGCCCCTCCCTCAGAACTCGCAGCTTCGCCCGACGCAGCCACCGCTGAACGCCGCATCGACGCGGGCCGGCACCGGTTCCGGTGCGGCGTAAGACAACACTTGGCCTTCGCGGCTCCCGTAGCGATACACCGTGATGCCCTTGACCTTCGCCTTCCAGGCGGCCAAGTAGACGTCGCGGACGTCGTCGACGGTTGCGGTCGCAGGCAAGTTGACCGTCTTGGAGACGGCCGCGTCGACGTGGCGCTGCACGACCGCCTGCATACGCACGTGCCACTCCGGCGAGATCTCGGCTGCGATCGGGAACGCCGCCCGCACCTCGGCGGGCAACCGTGGACAACCACGGACTCCCCCGCGCTGCGCGATCTCGGCGAGCAGCTCGTCGCTGTAGAAACCCCGATCGCGGGCTAGCCGGTCAAAGCACGGATTGACCTCCAGCAGCTGCCTGCCGACGATGGCGCGCGTGAAGGCGATGGCGAACATCGGTTCGATCCCGGCGGTCGTGCCGGCGATCAGCGAAATCGTCCCCGTCGGGGCGACGGAGGTGACCTGGGCGTTACGCCGTGGGCCCGAACGCGCAAACCGGCTGTCGGCGAACGCGGGAAATGAGCCACGTTCTTCACCAAGCCTTGCCGACGCCACGTGCGCCGCGTGCTGAATGCGACGCATGACGTTCGCGACCAACCGCAGCGCTTCCTCGCTGTCGTACGGAATCCCCAGTGTGGCAAGTAGCTCCGCCAAACCCATGACTCCCAACCCGATCTTGCGGGTGGAGCCCACCGCCTCGCCCAGCTCAGGAAACGGGTACCGGCTGACATCGATGACATCGTCGAGGAAGCGCACCGCCACCCCGACGACCTCGCATAGCCGGTCCCAGTCGACACGGCCGTCTGTGGTCATCCGGGCCAAGTTGATCGAGCCGAGATTGCAGGACTCGTACGGCAGCAGCGGAACCTCCCCGCACGGGTTGGTCGCCTCGATGCGGCCGAGCGCCGGCACCGGGTTGGCCCGATTGATCGTGTCGAGGAACACCAGCCCGGGATCGCCACAGGTATGCGCGGCTTCGCAGACGGCGTCGAACAGCTCTGCGGCCGGCATCCGCGCGACGGTCCTGCCCGTGCGCGGGTTGACCAGGCGGTGCGTGCCGCCGCGCTCAACGGCGCGCAGGAACGCGTCGGTGACCCCGACCGACAGGTTGAAGTGCGTCAGCTCATCGGGTGATCTGGCCTTGGTGGTGACGAAGTCGTAGACATCCGGGTGCGACACGTCGAGCACCGCCATGCAAGCGCCCCGGCGACGACCGCCCATCGAGACGACACCCGCGGCGGTGTCGTAGAGCCGCAGGAATGACACCGGGCCGCTGGCCGTGCCGCCCGTGGTGGCCACCCGATCACCGGCGGGCCGCAGGTGGCCGAACGAGTATCCGGTGCCGCCCCCGGCCCGCTGAATCTCGGCGGCCTGGCCGAGAGTCGCGAAGATCGAGCGCAGCGAATCCTCGACGGGCAGAACGAAACAGCCGGCGAGCAGCCCGAGGTCGGTGCCGGCATTCATCAGGGTCGGCGAATTCGGCAAGAATTCCAGCGTGTGCAACATCGACGAGAATCGCTCGGCCCATTGCGCCGACGTGCCGGGGCGGTACTCGTCTTCGGCCGCCGCGACCCAGCGGGCCGCCCGGTCCATCATCTCGCCGGTCGACTCGGTCGGTCGGCCCTGCTCATCGTGCAGCAGATACCGGTCCCGCAGTACCGTCACGGCGGCCAGGCTCAGCTTCAACTCATCACGCACCCCGAGCAATGCCTTGGCCGTCCGCAGCTCGGCGCGCCGCTGCCGATAGATGATGTAGGCACGGGCTACCTCGTCGAGACCGGCTTCACCGAGCCTGGCCTCGATGGAGTCTTGGATTCTCTCGACCGGGGCAACCCCAGGTCCCAACGCGTCGGCGACGATCCCGGCCACGGTGCCCGGCATATCCGGGTCGTCGTAAGCCACCTCCCGGGCCGCCCGCACCACCGCGGCTTCTATTCGCGTGACGTCGAACGGCACCAAGGTCCCATCCCGGCGCCGGACCTCCGCGGGCCATCGGGTCGTCGCCGTTCGGTTCACCGCCTCAGTCTGCGATCTTCACCCACATGAGACATCCACTTCGTTCGAGGAACTCGATGTGCCCGCATCCGGCGCGTGGACGGCAGGGGCAGCACGGCATCGGTCCACGTGATCAAAGGTTCCCGGCACCCCGAGGCGCCACGACCGAGGTCCAATGGCCCTAATGATCGCTGAGCGAATCGCCTTACATTTCTCGGTGGCGGAGGAACCACCTGATGACGAGGAGACCATCATGACTACTGCCCGAGACATCATGCATGCCGGTGCGACCTGTGTGGGTCAGCACGAAACCGTGGCCGCCGCAGCTCAGCATATGCGCGATCTGGGGGTCGGCGCGTTGCCGATCTGTGGCGACGACGATCGCTTACACGGAATGATCACAGATCGCGACATCGTCGTTAAGTGCCTTGCCGCCGGCAAGGATGCCGCCACGACCACCGCCGGTGAGTTGGCGCAAGGGCACACCTACCACGTCAACGGTGACGCCGACATCCGGGAAATGCTCAACATCATGGAAGAGCATCAGGTACGTCGGCTGCCCGTCATCGAGAACCACCGCATGGTCGGCATCGTCAGTGAGGCCGATATCGCACGGCATCTGCCCGAGCACCAGATCGTCGAGTTCATCAGGGCCATCTGCTCGCCCGGTGCGCTCACCAGTCATTGATCTCACAAACACCTGATCCGGCGTCGCGGCACCGCCGGCGCCGGGTGCTGTTCCTCGGGACACCGCCGTTCTGATCGTGGCACCGGCGGATTCTCGGTGATCACCAGGGGTTCAGCGTGGCATAGTTGTGGCATGAATCGCATACGGCTCAGCACTACCGTCGACGCCGGGTTACTGAATAGCGCTCGCAACCTGCAAACCGGAGCCACCGACGCCGCACTCATCGACGAGGCCCTCCGCGCACTACTCGATCGCCACCGATCAGCCGAGGTGGATGCAAGTTACGCCGCCTACGACGAACACCCCATCGATGAGCCCGACGAATGGGGCGACCTCGCGTCGTGGCGGCGCGCAGCTGGAGACTCGTGAGCACACCTCCCGCGCGAGGCGAGGTGTGGTGGTGCGAAATGGCCGAAATCGGAAGGCGCCCAGTTGTTGTACTCTCCCGCGATGCGGCCATTCCTCGGCTGAAGCGGGCACTCGTCGCACCCTGCACAACGACTATCCGCGGGTTGGCCAGCGAAGTTGTTCTCGAACCCGATTCCGACCCGATTCCGCGCCGATCCGCAGTGAATATGGACGCTGTCGAAAGCGTCTCGGTCGGGGTGTTGGTGAGTCGGCTTGGCAGACTCGCGGAGACACGGATGCACGACATCTGCTCGGCTCTCGCAGTTGCGGTGGACTGCCCCGCGGAACGGCGAAGCCGCGGCTGAGGTTCGACCTTCGAACCTACGTGTCCGAAAAGTGGAGTTGAGGGGAATCAAACCCGGCGCTCCATTTTCGGCGCGACCGCCCGCTACCCACCCCAACCGGGCCCGAACATGAGGAATCAGGCGACCGTCGCCTCCACGACGAAGGAGTTGATGATCTGGTCGAAATTCGCCTCTGACTCATTCCAGAATTCGACATAGGTTTCGGCGCTCAGCAAATAGGCCCACTGGCCAATAAGCACATAGATGTCCCGTGACTTGCCCCCAGGCTGCATTTCCTTGACAACGTCGATGGCAGCGACATCGTTGGGCAGGGTGATCGGGCGGCGGGAGATCACCACCATGTTCAATCCCTTCGCTTCGAAATAGCGCTGGTCATCGTCCAACATCCAATCGACCATCTCATCGAGGGAGTTGAACATTTCGGCCTGAAACGAATGGACGCCGATCTCTCTCGGCGGGTTGTAGGCCCTGAGCTTGATCCATTCCGGTTCGGAGGCGTCGATGGTGTAACTGCTGGGGTAGGTGATGGACCAGTGGTAGACGGGATTGGTGTAGGGCACCATGCCCGGTGGTGGCGCAGAAGTCGTTGGCGCGGGGGCGGGCTGGGCCGGCGCCGGGGTCTGAGCCGACACCGCAGGTGACAGGTTCGTCTGGCAACCGACGACGGCCACCAAGCTCGACAAGAGAACGGCAATCAGGAACGTCCTCATGATTTCTTGCTCCCCGACGGTTCTCGATTGTCGACCGGCGCTTGGCGGGGATTGCGCATCGCCGTCCCGCCCGGAGGTGTTGAATATCTCCATAATTGGGTCGCCATACGCCCCACGCTATTGACGCCCAACAACAGTTCAAGAGCCTTACGTCACGTGTCCACCGGAACCCCGGACAGTCCAACTCGAAAGTTCCGAACAATTCTCGCTGGGCGACCGCCACGAGATCGCGATCGGGGCTGTGCCTGAGTGGCCGGTCACGACCCTCCGCGCAGTCTGGACGCCAGGAGCCCGAACGGATTGCCACGTCACCACCTCGACCGCGTTTGTCCGGACAAGATAGCTCGAAACCCCTTCCAAACGCTTTCTGAACGACCGGTGTTTCCCACACGACCGTCGCCACGGCGCTCCGGCTACGAGATGTCCAACTCCGTCGCAGACCAGGTGGGATCTAGTTCTTGCACCGATGAAGACATCACCGTAGGACCACTCTCTCCCTCACCGCGCGGTCCCCGAACCGGACTGTGCGCCCTTCAGTTGACGTGCTTGTCGAACCACTCGATCGGGACTTCGGGGTGAACTCCGAAGAAGTTATAGCCGTCGAATCGGCGCTCGGTTCCCTCGATCCAGTACAGACTCTTTTCTGCGACGGGAATGGCGTCGTAGATGTCCTGGACGTCCTGTGGTCGGGTCATGGTGTCGTCGTGGACCTGGGCGACCAGGGTTGGGACAGTCACGGCCTTCACATGCTCCAGGGGCGATTGTTCGGACAGGTGAAAGCCGGTGCGTTCGTGCACGGCCTTGTCGAACTTCGCGTACCCGTCCTCCATGCCGATTGCCTTGACGAACTCCTCGACGATGTACTTGCCAGACACGGGTTGCAGCATGACCATGGCCTGGATCTCGGAGAACTCCTCTGAGTGCTTGGACCAGGCCACGGCGGTCGAGTCCGCGCCGAGACATACCGATAGCAGCGCCTTCTTCATGCTCTTGGTGTCGGGACGGCTGGCCGCGTAGCGAAGCGAGCCGATGACGTCGCGGTACTCGGTGAGGCCGATTCCGGCGATGCCGCCGTTCCCCTGGCCGCTCATCCCGTGGTTTCGCATGTCGTAGGCCAGGATGTTGTAGCCCGCGTCGTGCAGCGCCTTGTACTCGGGAAGGAAGTTGACCTCAAATCCGCCCAGGCCGCCGAACTCGGGAAGATGACCTGGGTATCCGTAGCGGTTTCCCGGCAGGAAGTGGTTGTGGATGATCAGCTTGTTTGAGTCTGCCGGTATGAACCAGCCTTCGAGCGGCACGCCGTCCATCGACGGAAAGACGACGTCGTCGTACGCCAAACCGGCCTCGTCGGGACGGCGGAGGACCGGTGCGCGGCGGCCGGCCGTCGTGCCGGTAGTCCACAACTGGACGAAATTGTCGAATGCTGCCTGTGCTTCGTCGTCGGGCATCTTGATGACCTCGCTTCTCGTAGACGAATCTGCCTTCACTCCGACGCTACGGGCTGGCCGTGTTGAGAGGCAGACGCTGCTTATAGGGGGTACCCGCAACCCCTCCCCCGGAGTCATGGTCTTTCCTACTGTTGGAGAGTGGACATCGCGAAGGACATCAGAGAGTTCCTGATGAGCCGTCGGGCCAGAATCACTCCTGACCAAGTTGGGCTCAGCCCCGGGGTACGACGCCGAGTTCCCGGCTTGCGGCGTGAGGAGGCGGCACAACTCGCCGGGGTGAGTACCGAGTACTACACCCAGATCGAACGCGGAAACGTTGGGGTTCCGACATCCTGAGTTCGGCGAGTTGACGCTCACATACAACATCCTCGCCGTCACCGCAGTCCCCGGACTGTGCTTGATCGGGTACACCGCAATGCCACAATCGTCCGCCGAGCAGGCCCTGCAGATCATGGGCAGTTGGAGCGCAAGCGAACAACCGGCAGCCGACCGAACCCATAGCGACCGCGACACCCCGACGACCGCGGCCGAATAGAGGAAGCCATCGCGAGCGAGCGCTTCTGCACCGATCTGACCCGTGGCGCGAAACCAATGAGAATGAGCTACGCGACGGCGAGGGCTGCATGTAGCCCGGGATTGTCCAAAAGCGAAGCGGAACGCCACGGAGGTTGGGGTGTTCAAAAGTGGAGCTAAGGGGATTCGAACACTTTGATAGATAGCCCAAAAACCACCTTCTACCTACGGAGACTCCACAGATCGATGCGTCGAAAACACGCGGGACTGCGCCCAACTGACCTGCGGAGACAGCGAAACGTGTTGACGGCGTCAACACCGACAGAATCGCGCCGCTTACCCGTAGGCGGGATGGCGGTTTTCCCACGACCGACCTCTCGCCTCTTCGTAGCAAGTCACGCCCGGCGTTGGTTGCCGGACTTGTTCGAGGTAACACTCGTGCGGCGCACGCGAGGACGTCGATCTGCTGTTTGCGGACAACGGACCCCTTTGGCAATTTTTGCCATTGGTGCTAGCGTCGCCCCATGGGCACCATGAACATCTCGCTCCCCGACTCCCTCAAGGCGTTCGTGGAGCAGCAGGTCGCGCAGGGCGGGTACGGCACCAGCAGCGAGTACATCCGCGAGCTGATCCGCAAGGACCAGGATCGTTCGGCGCTGCGACTGCTGGCGCTCGAGGGGGCGGCCTCACCACCGGCGGGCCCCGCCGATGACGCCTACTTCGACGGCCTGCGCGCCCGTATCCGCCAACAGCACACCTGGTGACGATCAAGCCGGTCATCCCGCGCACCATGGCGGTCAGTGATGTCGAGCACGCGATCGACCGCTACCTCGGCGAGCAGACAGTGGCGGCCTTCGACCTGGTCGACGCGCTGCAGGCCGCCTACCGCCTGATCGCAGAACACCCCGGGATCGGCTCACCCCGTTACGGCTTCGAACTCGACATACCTGGCCTGCGGGGCAGGGCACTGGGGCGCTTCCCGTACGTGGTCCTGTACCTGGAGCGCGCCGATCACATCGACGTGCTGCGTGTCCTGCATCAGCGCCGCGACATCCCGGAACTACTGCGCGATCTCGACCAGGACCAAGACTAGGTGGATGGTGTTTTTTGCGCGGCGGTGACCGGCTGATCGCCGCTGGTTGAGTTGAATGAGTGGGTGACGTTGGGACGGACGCCTGCTCAGGCGGATCTGCTGCGGTCGACGGCGAATTTCTGTGAGGGCCGGGTGGGTCCGGATTCGATT
>NZ_JAIFZS010000010.1 GCF_019710635.1 Mycolicibacterium xanthum | reverse complement strand
CGACCCGCGAGGTCAAACGCCGCATCAAGACCGCCGCCCGGATCACCCCGCGCCGCCAACTGGCCGGCCCGCCGCTGCCGGCCGAGTTGGCGGTGGTGGCGCAGGCCGTGCACAACGGAGCCCTGGGCGAGGATCACCTGCGGGTGATCCTCAAAACCCTGGGCCGGTTGCCGTCGTGCACCTCGGCCACCGACCGCGCCGACGTCGAACACACCCTGGTCCGCGAAGCCGGCCGCCATGACGCCGATTTCGTCGAGGAACTCGGTGATCACCTCGACGAGGTGTTCAACCCCGACGGGCACTTCGACGAATCCGACCGCGCCCGCCGGCGCGGCCTGTCCCTGGGCCGGCAAGGCACCGACGGCATGTCCAAACTGTCCGGCTGGATCGACCCCGAAACCCGCGCCTACCTCGAAGCCGTCACCGCCGCCGTCCGCCCGGGCCGCCACCTGCCCGACGGCACCGTCGAAAACACCCCCGATGAGCGCACCATGTCCCAACGCCGCCACGACGGCGTCAAACTCGCGTTGAAGGCCGCTATCGCCTCCGCGCAGCTGGGCTCTCATCGCGGTCACCCCGTCACCGTGATCGTGCGCACCACCCTGGCCGAACTCAACCAGGCCGCCCACGCCGTCAACGACCCCGCCGTCCCGATGCCCGGCCCGGCCCGCACCGGCGGCGGCAGCGCCCTGCCGATGCGCGATGTCATCCGGATGGCCACCGACGCCATCCACTACCTGGCCGTGTTCGACGAACACACCAACCGGCCGCTGTACCTGGGCCGTCAAACCCGCATCGCCACCACCGACCAACGCATCATCTGCTACGCCCGCGACGGCGGCTGCACCCGCCCCGACTGCCTAGCACCCGGCTACCACTGCGAAGTCCACCACAGCCCCGACTGGCACCCCGACGGCCGCACCGACGCCGACGCCCTGTTCTTCGGCTGCGCACCCGACCACGCGCTGCTCACCAACGGCCACTGGAACGCCGAAGTCCGCAACGGCCGCCTGGCCTGGACCGACGACACCACCCCACCACGCATCAACCACGCCCACCACCCCGACGAACTCCTACACGGCGACCCCGACCCACCA
>NZ_JAIFZS010000001.1 GCF_019710635.1 Mycolicibacterium xanthum | reverse complement strand
TGGCCTGGTCACGATGGCGAAGACGACACCAATACCGAGCCCGACAATCCCACTACCGAGCCCGACAATCCCACTACCGACGACGCCAGAATCAATGATCCCGATCTACGGCTGCAGTACTAGGGTGCGTCCGTGCAAGATCCGCATATGGTATTCCGTGCAGTGTTGGCGCTGAACGCTCTTTTCGCATCGCTTGCATGGTGTATGGCAAGGCCGAACTGGGCTTCGATCCTCGCCGTGGTTGTGTCTGCCGCACTGTGGCCGGCCGCCAATGAGGTGTTCGAGGGACGCATTCTTCTCACTCTCACCCCCGATAACGGCGTCACGACGTACGACCTGCTTTCCGCGGTGGCGGCCACCGTCGCGGTTGTCCAAGCGACCAGGTTGGTCTTGTCCCGGAAACGGTGACGACGTGTGCCCACACCGGGCTTGGACATCGCGGCGGATCACGGTCACGTCCACGCCGAGTCGGGCGGTCATGGTGAATCCTCACAGTGCATTGTTCTAACGACGATGGTGATCGTGTCCACCACTTTGCAGGAACTCGAAAAGGCCGCCGGGGTCGTGGTCACCGGCGGCGGATCGCTGCTGCCGATCCCCGACCTGATCCCGATGGCCTCCCCGGCACACCACTACCTCATACATCTACGACAAGCACACCGGCCAAAGCCAAGCCTCTACCTGGGCCGCACGAAACGACTCGCCACCACCGCCCGACGCATCGTGCTTGTCGCCCGCGAATGGGGCTTAGTGCCGCCGAGATTCGCAGTTTATCCGTTCTCATGAGCCGATCCGCTTGATCAGCGTCATGTCCTCCTCGAGTTGACGGCGCATTCGTTCGGAAATCGGACCGATGCGCGTCTCCTTCTCGCGGCGGAACGTGTCGGCGGGACCGGCGCTGAGCGCCTGGGCCTCGGCGATCGCGGTGTCGAGAAGATCCGGGGGCGCGACGACGCGGTGAAGAAAGCCTGCGGTGACTGCCTCCTGCGGCCGGTACAACCGCGCGCCGTACGTAGCTTCCTCGAAGATGTCTTCTCGAAGCCGATCTCGGATCAGTATCAGCAAGGTCTCGGGGAGCGGCAACCCGATGGAGGCCTCGTTGAAGCCGATCTTGAAGTCACCGTCAGCGCCCAGACGCCGATCACCGGCGAGCAAAATGGCTGCTCCGAGGGCCACGGCGTTGCCGGTGCATGCGATTACGACGGGCACCGGCAGAGTGAACAGGCGCTCGAGAAGGGTCCAGCCATCGCGTATGAGCGTGTCACGCTGTTTACCCCCGACCATGAGGGTGTCGAGGTCGAAGCCTGCGCTGAATTGCCCCGGTCGGCCCGAGACGACCAGCGCACGAACCTGATCATTGGCCTCCACGCGGTCGAGGGCTTCGGCGAACACGTGGTTCATCCGCTTGGAAAACGCGTTCACCTTGCCGTCGTCGAATGTGATCACCGCGACGCCGTTCTTGACGTCGACAGCGACCCTGGGATGCGGCCGCGGACCAAAGTGGCTCCACCGACGCGCCCATACAAGGGCGCGTCTGGCTGGCACGGGCAGCTTGCTCAAACGCCGGAATGAGACGGGCACTTCAGGCTGTGATGCTTGCCCCATGCTCAATCTCCTCTGGACCACCTTGGTCAAGCGTTGGCTTCAGTTGGCCCGAACCGGCAAGGTTGCAGAACCCGTGCAAGCTAGTGTTGACGGTGCCGACGCTAATCGCAGCCAACGTGCGGGCACTAGTGGTCCAAAGTCCTTTACCCGGGCCGCTCGTCGGCCGCCTCGATGAGCGCCGCCGCCAGTTGCGACCGTTAGGGTGCACGACCTAGACAGTCATTCCCGCGACCGCGGCTGCACCCGTCCCGGCTGCAGCGCCCCCGGCTACCGGTGCCAGGCCCGCCACGCCGTCGACGACTGGACCGACGCCGGCTGGGCCGCCCGGTCGCCAGCTGTGTGCACACCCCATCGATACTGATCAGTTCGATGTCGTCGCGACGCACCGTCTCCCACTGCGTCCGCGTCATCGTGAACCGGTACGCGCTCTCGGGCCGTGCGGCGCGGCTGCACCGCGGTGGCGGTCTGGGTGTAGGGCAGTGCACGGGTGACGGCAAGCGACGCGGCGTTGTCGTGCCAGGCGCCGGTGGTGGCGTGATCGGCCTCCAGACCGGCGAAGATCAGGTGCAGTGCCGCGTGCCGCATCTCCCGACCGATCCCCCGACGCTGGTATCGCCGCCCGACCCAGGAGCCGGTCTCGGCGTGGCGGTGCACGGCGAAGTCGTCGGCGGCGACCGAGCACATGCCGACCACGACGTCGTCGACGAGCGCGCACAGCTGAAGATCCCAGTGCTCGATCGTGGTCTCGGCCCGCGACCGCCAGTAGAACCGCAGGGTGTTTCGCTCCAACTCCGGCGGCGGCCAGATCCATCAGCGGCCACAACGGTTGGTCCATGCCGTCATCGCAACACACCGCCGGCGCTGCGCCGAAGCGATTTACGCCAGCGCGCTCAGAGCCGGGTCGAACTTCGAGCGCGCGGCGACCGATGCGGCTGCGGCCGCCACCACGACCGCGGCATCGCCCTCCTGGCCCTTGGCGAACACGATCTCGGCGCTGTCGGGGCCCTGGCGGTGCGCCATCAGCCAGTCGTAGAGCAACCAGTCCAGCGCACAGGCCACGTCGAACGCATCGGCGTCGGGATGCTCCGCGGCCGCAATCACCGTCTGCAACGCCTCCCGGTGCTCGCGACGGGCGGCGTCCTTGTTCACCCCCGAGCTGTCGAACAACAGCATCGACAGCGTCAGCGGCAACCGCGCCCCGGTGTCGGTGCGCACCACCCATCGTCCGCCCTTCCATGGGCGGGCCGGGTCGGCCTGCACCATGTCGCCGTAGCCGCCGACCACGCCGAGACCGGGCTCGTCGAGCTCACCGTCGAGCGGCGCGGGACCGAGGAGGTCGAGAGGCTGGCGGGCCAGGATCGACATCAGCGTCGCGGTGCCGATGATCTGTCCGGCCCTGTTGTCCGGGGCCGATCCGATCTCGTCGATCGCGCTCGCGTAGTCCAGGCACAGCCGGTCCAGGGTGCGATACAGCTCGGACAGCACGTCGCGTTCCCCTACCGTGGGCCGTCGGCCACCGCCCAGCAGCTCACCGAACCGGGTGGCGGCGTCGATCATGGCGTCGTCCAGTGCGGACAAATGCGTGGCCACCAGCCGGTCGGGCTCGTCGTCGTCGGCGACCAGCGCCCGCAACGTCGTGGGCCGGCCGTCCGGTGTGGCCCAGAAGAATCCGATCTGGTCGTCGGTCTGCACGATCCTCGGCCTCATCGGCGGTCGCGCTCCCAGAGCATCACGCGGTTGTTGCCCGAATCGGCGACGGCCAACCGGTCACCGTGCATGCACAGCCCGTAGGGCCAGCACAACGTGTCCCGTCCGACCAGCGCCCAGCGATTCTCGCCGTTGGACCCGAAATCCGGCTGGGCGAGCACGTGGTCGGCCGGCCGCCCACCGCGGGGCTCGCCGGGCAGTTCGTCCCATATCAGGATGCGGTTGTTGGCCGTGTCGGCGACGGCCAGCCGGCCGCCGTCGAGGGCGGCGGCGTACGGGAAGCGGAATCGGTCCCCGGTGTGCGGGCCATACGGCCACTCGTTGGCCGAGGCGAAATCCGGCTGTCCCAGAACGGAATCGGCGGGAGTGTCGGCATCGGGCAGCGGCGACCAACCCAACAGCCGGTGATCTCCGGCATCGGCGACCAGCATGCGTTCGGCCGTGCCGGTGATGGCGTGTGGCCAGCGGAAGCTCGCCGGGCCGACCGCTTCGCCGCGATTCTCCTCGCGGCCACCCGCGGTGGGCTGGCCCAGCACGATGTCGGCGGGCTGTCCAGGACCGGGGACGCCGTCGAGCCAGCCCAGCACCCGGCGGTTGCCGGTGTCGGCTACCCAGAACCGGCCGCCGAGCATCGCGAAACCGAAGGGCCAGTACAGCGTCGCGGCCGAGCAGGGCCCGTCGGCGTTGGGTTCGACCGACGAGGCGTCGCGTTGCCCGAGGACGACGTCGGGGGCGACGTCGGACTGCGTCGGCACCTCGTCCCAGATCAGGATCCGGTGATGCCAGGCGTCGGCCACGATCAGCCGGCCGTCGATCACCGCGACGCCGGTCGGCAGGTTCATGCCCCGTTCGGGGCCGCGTCCGCCCGCGGCCCGGCCCTCGGACCCGCCGTGTGGCTGACCGAGCACGACGTCGGCGGGCTGTTCGTCGGACTGCGGGACACCGTGCCAGATCAGCACGCGGTGATTTCCGGAGTCGGCGACCACCACATGCCGGTCATCGATGAAAACTCCTCGCGGAGAATACATCCAGGCCATCGTGGGGCTCGCCGGCGGCAGGGCCAGACCGCCGGGGGCGGGCGCACCCAACCAGACGCGCGGCATCCAGCCGCCGCTGTGGTCATCTGCCAGGACGGCGACGGGGGCGCTGCCCGCCGGGCGGCCACCGACGTTGTGCCGCACGGTGTAGCGACTCATCCGCCGACCCGGACCCAGACATCCCCGTCGTCGACCCGCAGCGGAAGCGCCTCGAGCTGTGCGCCGGGCGCCGAGAGACACTCCCCCGAACCCGCGTCGTAGCAGAACCCGTGCCACGGGCAGGTCAGGGTGCCCGCCGCGGTGTCGAGAACCGCGTTGTCCAGCGGCAGGGCCTCGTGCGCGCACTCGTTGCGGTAGGCCGACAACCGCTGGTCGACGTTGACGACCAGCACGCCGGAACCGTGCACACTGACCTCGCCGGCCGGAACCTCTTCGGCACGAGCGACTTTCACCCAGCCGTCGTCCTCGAGACGGTTGGCGCCGGGCCGGAAGGACAGCGCCTCGAGCGGGATCAGCGTCGGGGTGGGCTCGGTGGGCAGCACCTCGACCGAGTTGACCGACGGGACGTTCTGCAGCAGCGCCGCCTCCACCAGCTCGCGCAGCGTGACCGACGACATCGAGCAGCCGTTGCACGCGCCCTCCAGGCGGACGTAGGCCACGCCGTCCTCGATACGCGCCAGCGTCACGTCACCGCCATGACTGTGCAGCTGGGGCCGGACCCCGGCCAGGGCCCGCTCGGCGAGGGTGACGGGATCGGGCCGGATGATGCCGTGCAGCGTCAACAGCATCCGCACCACCGGGTCGTCGACGAGGTCGAACAGCAGCGGCCGGGCGCCGTCGTCGGCCCGCATCCGGGTCACGATCGTGACCAGCCCGGCGCGGTGGATGTCCTCCAGCGCGGCTTTCAGTTCCTCGGCCGCGGCGCGGGCGGCCGGGTCCAGGTCGGCCAGCGCGGTGACCGCCGCATCGACCCGCCGCGCCAGCGATTCCAGGTCGGTGTCGTCGCGCAGGTCGGTCACTGCGGGTCCTCGCTGCGGGCCAGCGCGGTCTCGCGTGCCACCTCGTCGAGGATGCCGCGCACGGCGCGCACCGAATCGGTGTCGCCGTGCTCCTCGAACAGGAACCGTGCCTCGTAGAGCTTGGCCTTGGCCTGGTCGAACATGCCGAGGTGGGCGAGCACGTTGCCCTGGTTGGCCAGCACCCGCGCCCGCCCGAGCGGATCGCAGTCGCGATCACGCGCATCGAGCAGGGCCTCGTAGATCTCGACGGCCTCGACGAGGTTGTCCTGGCGGTGCTTCGAGGGACTGTAGACCAGCGAGTTCGCCAGGTTCAGCTGCACGCTGGCCCAGCGTTGGGGGTGCTGCTCGCGGGTGAACACCGTCAGCGCCTGGCGCAGCGACTGCGCCGCGATGCCCAGCCGCAGCTGACCGGAGGCCTCCACCATCGGCATCGTCAGGTAGGCGGTGGCCAGGTCGGCGTGCCCGGAGGCCCACAGCAGCGGGGCGTCCTCGCGCTGAATCAACTGCAGCGCCGAATGGTAGTGCGGCACGGTGGAGGCCAGCAGCTCCGGTCGTTCGGCGGCCTGCTCGTGCAGCATGCCCGCGACCGCCAGGTGCAGTTCGGCCCGCGCCACCTTCAGGGCGTCGGCATCGGAAAGCAACTTCAGCGCCCGGTCGAAGCGCTGCACCGCCGACGGGTCGCCGGCGTCCCGGCAGATGCCCGCGGCGGCGCCCTGCAGCACACCGGCGAACGGCGCACCCACCGGCGCGGCCAGCTCGGTGGCCCGGTCCAGCAGCTGCACCGCCAGGCCGGGGTCCTGCCGATCCAGCGCCGCCGAGGCTTGGGCCGCCAGCACGACGGCGGCCAGCTCGCCGTCGGCGCCGCCGGTCTCGGGCACGGTATCGGTCCTGCCCAGCGCGAACAGCACCACATCGACCAGCACACCGAACTCGCCGAGGGTCGCGCGCACGGAATCGGGATCGGCCGAATCGGGATCGAGGACGAACCGGTTGTAGCAGGTCACCGGATCGGAGCCGTCCAGCGCCGCCAGCGCCGCGTCCCGATCGCCGGCCATCGCGTGACGGTGCGCGGTCAGCCGCTGCGGCCAGGTCTGCGGCAGCCGGCCGGCCACCAGCTCGGCGCGGGCCGCCTCGGTGTCCGCTCCGGCCGGGATCAGCAGGTACCCCAGCGGAAGGCCGAACGCTCCGAGCGGTTGCGGACGCACTGCCAGACCACCGACGGCATCCGCGGAGACGCTGTCGGCTGCTTCGACGATATCGGTCACGGCCCTCCCACCAGACTCAGCTCAGCTCACCCAAACCGGGGCCCCTTCAGGTCGCGCTCGGCCGCGCGCTTGATCAGGCTGGCCGCCAGTTCGGCCCGCCCACGGGTGCGATGGGTGTTGATGCGTTTACGGACGACTCCGTCGTCGAACACGACGAGGATGTCGACGGCCCAGTGGCCGCGCTCGTGGACGACGACGGTCTCGACCGCCCAGGCGTCATCGGCGGAACTGTCGGCGCGCGCGACGGTCGGTGGTCTCTCCTCCGGGAACGGCGACTGACGTTCAGACATGACGATCACCGGCCCCGCCCCTGCTGTCCGCCGATCGGGATGCGCAGTGCCGACTGTTCATCGTCCCAGAATGCCCTAAAAACGCCGTTGAGTGAGGTCTCCCTAAGTTGTTCGCTCACCAGCACCGACCGGTCTCCGGCCGGATTCCGCTGCTTGAGCAGCAGGCCACCGCTGCGCGGGCCCCGCAGCGGGATCAACCAGAACACGTCGTCGCGGAGCATCGCGACCACCGCGTCGGACGGGAACCGGGCCGCCGCCAGCTCCGCGTCCAGGCGCAGGTATCCGTCGGCGGTGAACTCGACCGTGGTCTCACTGCGCGGCTGTGGCCGTAGCGGGGCCAGGAAGTCGCGCTCGATGAGGTCGATGACCTGTTCCATGGCCGCGGTGACCGGTTCGGACAGGTCGGCGCCCAACTCGACACCGGCGGCCTCGATCAGGAACACGGTGATGTCGGTCGGGCAGTCGTCGGCCAGCGCCCAGCGCGCGAACGCGATGGCGTGGTCCCAGCGGAACGCGTGGGTGTGCAGTCCCTGCAGGGGCGGGAGTTCGGCCAGTTCCGCACCGGGCACCCGGAACACCGTGCCGGGCGCCGAACCGGTGGCGGCCGCGTCGATGATCACCACCCGGCGGGCGCCCCGCATCTGGAAGGCGACGTCCATTCCGGCGGTGCCGCCGTCGACCAGCTTCGCGCCGTCGGGGACGCCCCGTTCCCAGAGATGCCGGATCAGCACCGGACCGACCCCGTCGTCGCCGCGCAGCAGGTTGCCGCATCCCGCGATCAGCACGTCGGGCCCGTTCACCTCGACATCCGGGCTGCAACCCGGCGGCTTCAGGGGTGCCGCCGCCGGGTTGCCGGTCGTGGGGTTCACCCCTGCCTCATTACCCGAGAAAGCCGACTCACACCATCCCGTTGATGACGAATTTGTTGAGTTCGCGTCCGGTCTTGCCGTCGTAGGCGTGCACGGTGCAGACCAGGCAGGAGTCGAAGCTGCGGGCCACGTGGCCGAGTTCGACGGGGTCGTCGGCGTCGACGATCGGCGAGCCGACCAGGGCGCGTTCGATCGGGCCGAGAACCTCGGAGCCGTCTCGGGGTCCGATGTTCCAGGCGGTCGGGGTGACCACCTGGTAATTCTTGATCTTGGAGTCCTCGATGACGATCCAGTCCGACAGGGCGCCGCGGGCGGCTTCGGTGGAGCCGAAGCCCTTGCCTTCGGCGTATTCGGTGGGCTTGGTGTAGAAGCTCTCCTTGAGTTCCAGCGCGTCGAGCCATTGCCGGGTCCACTTGTAGTACTTGGGGGCTTCGTGCATGCGCGCGAGCTGGCGCACCATCACCGACGGGCCGATGGTGTTGTAGATGTCGCCGAACAGCGGGTCGTTGTCCTGGTGGGCGGCGGCGTTGGGGCCGGCGGCGGCCATCCGGCGGGCCAGCGGCCCGGCTTCGAGCGGGATGTTGCCCAGATCGCCCACTGCGTAGCGCGGGGATTTGGCCCAGCTGTACTTGCCCTGCTTGCGTCCGGCTTCCGGATCGATCGGGATGGTCTCCCCGTCGAACGGATGCAGCGGGCGGTCGCCCTGGTAGAACGAGTGGGTGACGTCCTCACGGACGTTGGCCTGGTCGAACTCGTAGTAGTCGCCGCCGGCGAAGACCCCCGAACGGCCGATCAGGGCGGCGTTGCGGCCCTCGATCGTCGGGTTCTCGTACATGGTCGGATCGAAGTAGGTGCCGGTGGCCAGATAGTTGCCGACACCCTGACCGTACTTGTCCAGCCCGACGTCGAGGCAGTAGCGGATGAAGAACCCGCAGTCGCTGTTGTACTGGGCCTCGTTCTCGTCGACCCAGGCCAGCACGTCGTTCCAGGTCTTGTTCTCCAGCCAGCGGTCCACCGAGCAGCCCAGCCACTGCCCCTCGAGCCAGTTGTCGTTCCAGTGCTCGAGGATGGCGATCGAGCGGGTCACATCCGAAAGCGTCGGCGCGCACATCACCCCGCCGGGCACCATGAAGCTCGAATGCGGCCACTGCCCGCCGAAGATCGCGTACACCTCGACCGGCTTGGCCGAAAGCACAACGCCCGGCTGATAACTCGTGCCGACGTACGGCGCGAACCGGCGCACCGCCTCGTCGTACAACGAGGACTTGGCATAGTTCTTGTTGGTCAGGTCGATGGCGAACAACGCGTAGAAATACCGCGGGATCGACTGCAACGTCTCACAGGCCTGACAGATGTTGCGCACCAACGTCGCATTCGGCGGCATGTGGGTCCGCCACGCGGTATCGAGCGCATACGCCGACTTGTAGAGATGGCTGCCGCCGCAGATACCGCAGATCCGCGGGCACACCACCAGCCCCGACTGCGGATCCTTGCCCCGAAGGATGATCTCGAAACCACGGAACATCGCCGCCTCGGTCCACGCCGAGGTGACCACACCGTCCTCGATGGTGACCCGCACGTCGAGGTCGCCCTCGACGCGACCCAACGGACTGACGAAGAGATCGAGCTGATCGGTCATGCGTAGGGGATCCTTTCTCTGCCAGCCCTAGACCACGAACATGTCTTCTTTGGACCACTGCGGCGCCGCGATACGTGCGGCCGCCGCCAGGCCCATATAGGTGAGATGGTCGGTCCCCTCGGGGACTTCCTTGGGGATCATGCCGCTGACCTTCTGGGTCTTGAACAGCGTCCCGGGAGCGAGATCGAAGTGCGGGAACTCGGGCTCGGTGCAACCGATGCAGGGCATGCCGGCGCGCGTCTTGGAGCTCTGCCGATTCCACAGGATCCGGTTGCACGGCGAGTGCGTCATCGGACCGCGGCACCCGAATTCGTAGAACAGGCAACCCGTTCGGGTGCCCTCGCCGAAGGACATGGTCGACTGCTTGTACTCGAAGAACTGCACCCGGGTACACCCGGTCTGGGTGAACGTCTTGAAGAACGTCTCCGGCCGATGCAGGTCGTCGAGCGTGATGTCGCCGGCTCGGCCGGTCGCCAGTGCCACGATCACCTGGGTGATCCAGTCCGGATGCGCCGGGCAACCCGGCACGTTGATCACCGGCAACCCCATCTTGGACCGGAAGTCCGGACCCAGGAATCCGCCTTTTTCCCGCTTGTGGAACTGCAACCCCGTCGATCCCGACGGGTTGGGCTCCATCGCCGGAATGCCGCCCCAGCACGCACAGTCGCCGATCGCCACCACGATCTGGGCCGCCGCGGCCAACTCGGTCACCCAGTCCTTCATCGGCCGGTCGGCGAACATGTCGGTGCGGCCGTCATAGGCCTGCATCACGGTGCCCTCGAAGACGAAGATGTCAAGTGGCCGTTCGCCACTGGCGCAATCCCTGAACACCTTCTGCGCGTTGTCCCCGAGCTCCAGGCCCAGCGACGGGTGCCAGAGCAGGTCGAGCCCGAAGTCGACGATCAGGTCGACGACATTGGGCTCGTCCGCGTTGAGGAACGACATTGTGTTGCCGCTACACGCTCCGCCCTGAAACCAGAGCACCGATGCCATGGGGACTCCTCTCGACTCACCGGACGGGTCGACGCCCGGTGCGGTTGGGCTGTTGATTCACTTGTCAGCGAAGGGTTTTGGTGGTCGCGGATGTGCTCAGACTTTCTTCCCGAACTGGCGGGCGACCTCGATCAGGTATGCCAGGCCGCGGGTGACGTCGGGGTCTTTGGACGCCGCCCGCAGCGTCTTCCACAGGCCGCGCATCCCGGTGGGCGGGGCGGGGACCGAAGCACGCGCCGACACCAGCGCCTCGCCGAGCGCGGAGACCACCTCGGCACTCTGCTGGTCGGTGAGCGCGGAGTTGAGCAGCGTGTTGATCGCGGGCGTCGCCTTGACCAGGCCGCCGGTCAGCACCGCCAGGCTGGTCGACAGCTGACCCAGATCGACCTGCTTGAGCGACGCCAGGGCGGGGACCTGGCCACTCTGCGCACCGAGCTCACCGAGGGCCATGTTGAGGTTGGCGGTGATGTCGTCACCGCGGCGGACGAACCCGTCCAACCCGCTGACCAGCACCGCGAGTAGGTCGGCATGGTCGAGCAGGGTGTCGAGGGCCTCTGCCACGCGCGGGTCGTCCAGGCGCGCCCGGACGGCATCGGCGGGGCCGGACGGTTCCAGTACCGGAGTAGTTGCCTGGCCGTTGGCGCCCATCCGAACCTCCCTGCCGGGACCCCCCGCCGAGCGGGGCCACGTGACTTGTGTCACCCCAACGTACTCAGCGGTTACGGCGGTGCCTATCGGTTTCGCGCAACCGCTATCAGGATTGCGCACAGCTGGCTACGCTGAAACGCGACCGCTGATCAGGAGCCTTGCCTTGTCGCCGCGAATTCGTTTGTCCCGCAGAAAAGTTAGCCTTACCTATATATTGCGGTGGCCGCGGGCGGCGCGGTCGCGCTGATGTCCCGACTGACCCGGCTGGGGTTCATCGACATCCGCCGGACCAGCGATCCGGTGCGCCGCAAGGTGCGCTCCCGCGGCGTCCCGCCGGCGCTGGCCGAACACGAGATCTTCTACACCGAGGACATCGCCAACGCCACCCGGCTGCTCGGCAAGGCGCTGACCCCGCTGACGCTGACCGTCGAACCGCAGGACGCCGACGGCTTCGCCGCCACCATGCACGGGGTCCGGTTGCGCAACGTCAGCATGCTCTACATCGATCTGCACGTGCCGGCGACCATCGACATCCCCGAGTCCGGCCGCTACTACGCGGTGCACATGCCGATGAACGGCGTTGCGACCGTGCACCATCCGGCCGCCAGGTTCCAGGCCAACACGATGCGCTCGCTGGTGTCCAGCCCCGGCGTGCCGCTGCGCCTGGAGCTGGGGGTGGACGCCCCACAGCTGCTGATCAGGATCGAGCAGCAGGCCATGACCGCGCACGTCACCCGGCTCATCGGTCGCAACATGGTCAAACCGCTGGTGTTCGAGCCCGAGTTCGACCTGGCCACCGAGGCGGCGATGCGCTGGCACGCCGCGGTGCAGCTGGTGCACACCGAGGTGTACCACGCGGGATCGCTGATCCAGAAGGGACGCGGCATCGGCCCGGTCGAGGAACTCGTCATGAGCAGCCTGCTGTACCTGCAGCCGTCGAACTACCACGCCGACATCACCCAGCCGGTCTCGACGGACCCCCGCCGCACGGTGATCCAGCAGGCGATGGACTTCATCGACGACCATCTCGCCGAACGGATCACGATGGAGGCGCTGGCCCGCGCGGTGCACATGAGCGTGCGGTCGATCCAGCAGGGCTTTCGCTCGGAGCTGGGCATGTCACCGATGGCGTTCGTCCGGGAGCGGCGCCTCGAGCGGGTGCACGAGGAACTGACCGATGCGATCCCCGCGGACGGCGTGACGGTGACCGCCGTCGCCGAACGCTGGGGCTTTCACCACCTTGGCAGCTTCGCCGTCGAATACCGCAAACGGTGGGGGGAGACGCCCTCGGAGACACTGCGGCGCTGACGAGCGTCGCCGACGACACTGCGGCGCCGACGAGCGTCGCCGACGGCACTGCGGTGCCGAGCGCGATCAGCAGATCCGGGGAAGCTGCTCGCCCAGTTCGCGTTCCACCACGCGGGTGGTGCCGAATGCGGTGCGGGCCACCGCCATGCCGGGATGCTCGGCGACCACCCGCCCGATCACCGCGGCACCCGCGCCTTCGGGCCGGGCCCGCATCGAGGCCAGCACCGCGTCGGCGTGCGCGGGGTCGACGAACGCGACCATCTTGCCCTCGTTGGCCACCTGAAGCGGGTCCAGCCCGAGGAACGAGCAGGCCGAGGACACGGTGTCGGGCACCGGGATGGCGGCCTCGTCGAGGTCGACCCCCACCCCCGACGCCCGGGCGATCTCGACGATCGAGGCGACCAGCCCGCCCCGGGTGGGATCGCGCAGTGCGTGCACCGCGCCGGGGTCGCCCGCCTCCGCGGCGCCCGCCAGCATCGCGGCCACCAGCCCGTGCAGCGGCGCGCTGTCGGTCGTCACGACCGTGCCGAAGTCGATGCCCTCGCGCACGCTGAGGATGGCGACGCCGTGTTCGCCGATCGGCCCCGACACGATGATCACGTCGCCGGGCCGGGCGCGCTCCGGCCCGATCGTCACCCCGGCCGGAACCACGCCGACGCCCGCGGTGTTGACGAAGAGCTGATCGGCGCTGCCCTTTCCAACCACCTTGGTGTCCCCGGTGACGATGTCGACGCCGGCTGCGGCGGCGGCCCGGCCCATCGTGGTGGCGACCGCGCCGAGCACGTCGAGTTCCAGCCCCTCCTCGAGGATGAAGCCGGCCGTCAGCCCGATCGGTTGGGCCCCGCTGCAGGCCAGATCGTTGATCGTGCCGTTGACGGCGAGGTCGCCGATGTTCCCGCCCGGGAAGAACAGCGGCTGCACCACATAGGAGTCGGTGGTCAGCGCGATCCGGCCGGCGCCGGTGTCCAGCAGCGCCGAGTCGCGGCCCGGTGCGCCGCCGGACCCGAACGCCGGCAGGAACAGGTTCTCGATCAACTCCTCAGACAGCACCCCGCCGCCGCCGTGGCCCATCACCACCCGCTGGGTCTCCCGCAGCGGTAGCGGGCACACCCAGTCGGCCGGATCGACCGTCACGTCAGACACTCGCGGTACTCACTGTCGGCGCCGAAGCGCCTCCGGTCGCCTCCAGCCTGCGGAACTGGTAGTAGGCCGCGCAGGCGCCCTCGCTGGACACCATCGTCGCCCCGAGCGGGGTGCGCGGCGTGCAGCTGGTGCCGAATGCGGGGCACTCGTTGGGCTTGAGCAGGCCCTGCAGCACCTCGCCGCTGTGGCACTCCGCCGACTCCGCCACCTGCAGGTGCCCGACGCCGAACCGGCGTTCGGCGTCGAACTCGGCGTACTGCGGCGACAGCGTCCACCCCGACTTCGGGATCATCCCGATGCCGCGCCACTGCCGGTCGGTGACGGCGAAGACCTCGGCCAGCGTCTGCTGGGCGACCAGGTTGCCCCGTGCGCTGACCGCCCGCGGGTAGGCGTTGCGCAGTTCCGGTGTCCCGGCCTCGAGCAGGTCCACCACCTGGCGGACGCCTTCGAGCAGGTCGAGGGGTTCGAACCCGGTCACCACGATCGGTACCCCGAAACGCTCGACCAGCGGCTCGTACTCGGAGGTGCCCATCACCGAGCACACGTGCCCGGCCGCCAGGAAGCCCTGGACCCGGTTGGTCGGCGACGACAGGATGGCCGTCATCGCCGGGGGCACCAGCACGTGCGACACCAGCATCGAGAAGTTCGTCAGCCCGAGGCGCTGGGCGTGCACGACGGCCATCGCGTTCGCCGGAGCGGTGGTCTCGAAGCCGACCCCGAAGAACACCACCTGCTTGTCCGGGTTGTCGGCGGCGATGCGGGTGGCGTCCAGCGGCGAGTACACGATGCGCACATCGCCCCCACGGGCGCGCACCCCGAACAGGTCGCGGTGGCTTCCCGGCACCCGCAGCATGTCGCCGAACGAGCAGAAGATGACGTCGTCGCGCGAGGCGATCTCCAGGGCGCGGTCGATCATCTCCAACGGGGTCACACACACCGGGCAGCCGGGCCCGTGGATGAACTCCACGGCCCCGTCCAGCAATTGGTCGATGCCGTTGCGGATGATCGAATGCGTCTGTCCGCCGCAGACTTCCATGATCGTCCAGGTCTTCGTGGCGCGCCGCCGGATCGCGTCGACCAGCGTCTTGGCCGCGGCCGGGTCACGGAACTCGTCGAGGTATCTCATGCTGTATCCCTTTCGATGTCCGTTTCGATGTCCGTTTCGCGGTACCCGCTGCTCGGCGGCTGCTCGCCGGCGAGTTCCTCCTCGAGCACCCCGAGATCGGCGAACATCTGCAGAGTCTCGTTGGCCGAGGCCTCGTCCAGCCGGGTGATCGCGAAGCCGGCGTGCACGATCGTGTACTCACCGACCTCCATGTCGGGCAGGTACGCCAGACACACGGTCTTGGTGGTTCCGCCGAATTCGACCGTCGCCATGCGCGTTCCGGCTTCGTCCCAGATCTCGATCACCTTGCCGGGGATCCCGAGGCACACGGGCCACTCCTTTCACTCGTCGAGCGCCCGGACAGCGTGACGGTCGCGACCGCCGCCTGCCCGAGTGCCAGACCTCCGTCGTTACACGGCACCACCCGGTGGGTGAGCACCTCCAGCCCGCCGGCCCGCAGTCCGACCGCGATACCGGCCAACAGTCTGCGGTTGGCGAAGACCCCGCCCGACAGTCCGACCGTCGGGATGTGCGCCGCCGCGGCGGCCTCGGCGGCGGCCCGCACCGTCGCCCGCACCACCGCCTTGTGAAAGGCCGCGGCCAGCTCGGCGGTGCCGACACCGCCACGCAGTCCGTCGACCAGCGCGACGATCACCGGCGCCGGGTCGAGCACCCCGTCCCGCACGTCAAAATCGATGGTGGGCCAGTCGCGGGCGCGGCGGGCCAGGTGCTCCAGTTCGATGGCCGCCTGACCTTCGTAACTCACCTGCTGACAGACGCCCAGCAGACTGGAAACCGCGTCGAAGAGCCGGCCCATGCTGGTGGTCGGCACACAGCCCACGCCACGGCGCAGCTGCTGGGTCAGGATGTGCATGCCCGCTGCGCCCAGCGCCGCGACCGGCGGCAGGTCCTCGCCCGCCGGCAGCCCGGCCCGGGCGATCAGGTCCAGCGCTATCCGGGCGGGTTGGCGCACCGCGCCGTCGCCGCCCGGAAGCGAGAACGGCGCGAGATGGCCCACCCGGGTGAACCGGGTGGGGTCGCCGATCGCCAGCAGCTCACCACCCCAGATCGTGCCGTCCGGGCCGTACCCGGTGCCGTCGTAGGTGACCGCGACGATCGGATCGCCCAGCCGGCCGTGCTCGGCCAGCAACGACACCGCGTGGGCGTGATGGTGCTGCACGGCGATGATCTCGCTGACCGAGCCGTCCCGGTCGGCGCGAAGTTTCGCCCATCGCGTCGTCGCGTATCCCGGGTGCATGTCGGTGGCCAACACGGCCGGCCTGCTGCCGGTCATGAACGCCAGGTGGTCCACCGCGGCGGTGAAGGCCTGCTGCGTGCGGGGATCGGCCATGTCGCCCAGATGCGACGACAGGTGCGCCCGCCCGTCGGGGCCGGCCAGCGCGAACGTGGTCTTGATGTCACCACCGGTGGCCAGCACCGACGGGATGCCGGAGGCACCCGGACCCACCGCGACGGGCAGCGGCGCGTAGCCACGAGATCTCCTGAGCGGGAGCTCGATTCCGTCGTCATCGACCGCGATGACCGAGTCCTCGCACGGCACGTGGATCGGCCGGTCGTGGGTCAGCACCGCATCGGCGAGGCCGTCGATCCAGTCCAGGTCGCCGTCGCGGAACACGATCGGCGAGCCGCCCTGATTGGCCGACGTCATCACCAGCGGGCGGCGCCCCAGCCCGCCGAGCTCGTCGAGGGCGCGGAAGAGCAGGTGATGAATGGGCGAATAGGCCAGCATCACGCCGATCTCGCCCAGGCCGGGGGCGACCTGGGCGCTGACCGCGCCGGGGCGGGCGGGCAGCAGCACGATCGGCGCGGACGGGGAGGCCAGCGAGCGCGCCGCGGCGTCGGGAACGTCGGCGATCGACCGCGTGGCGGCCAGGTCGGCCGTCATCAGCGCGAACGGCTTGGCGGGGCGGTTCTTGCGGCGGCGCAGCAGCGCCACCACGGCGTCGTCGTCGGCCCGGCAGGCCAGGTGGTAACCGCCGATGCCCTTGATCGCGACGATCAGGCCGTCGCGCAACGCCGCCGCCGCCGACGCCAGCGGCGACTCACCACGGTCCGGGCCGCGCCAGCTCAGCCGCGGGCCGCAGTCCGGGCAGGCGATCGTCTGTGCGTGATAGCGCCGGTCGGCCGGATCGCGGTACTCGCCCGCGCACGCCGCGCACATCGGGAACCCGGCCATCGTCGTCGCCGGCCGGTCGTAGGGCAGATCGCTGATCACCGTGTACCGCGGACCGCAGTTGGTGCAGGTGATGAACGGGTGCAGATGACGGCGGTCGGTGGGGTCGAACAGTTCACGCAGGCAGTCGGCGCACGTCGCGATGTCGGGCGGGACCAGGGTCCGCCCGGTGGCCCCCGGGTCGGCCGCGCTGGCCAGGATGCGGAACTGCGTGTCGCCGAGGGGGTCGGCGTCCTCGACGTGCACGGAATCGATGCGGGCCAGCGGCGGCGGAGCGGTACGGATCGCGGCCACCACTGCCTCTACCTGCGCCTGTGGCCCCTCGAACTCGCAGCGCAGCGCCCGCGAGTCGTTGAGCACGAATCCGGCCAGCCCGTGCTCGGCGGCCAGCCGGGCCACCGCGGGCCGGAAGCCGACACCCTGCACCAGCCCGGTGGCGCGCAGCCGCAGCCGCACGATGTCACCGGTACGGGCCGCACCGCCGATCTCTGCACGTGCGCTCATAGGGCGCGGGGTCTCCTCAGCCACTGCCGCCACCTGTGCCAGTGGGCTGTCGGCACAGATCGGCTGAGTCAAGGCTAGCTCTGTCCCGTTGACCCAACAATCGCAATCGGGCACACACCTCTGCGCATTTCCGACGCCTGTTGACCGTGCGCCGCGCGTCGGCGCGGGACTACCCTGCGAATGTGCATGAGTTGTCGCTGTGTCACGCCATCGCCGGCGTGGTCAAGTCACACGCGGCGGGCCGGCCGGTCGAGGTGGTGCGGGTGCGCGTCGGCGCGCTGCGGCAGGTGGTGACGGACTCGCTGACGTTCTGCTGGACCATCGTCGCGGACCACGAAGGCCTGGCCGGGGCGGTTCTCGAGGTGGAGCCGGTCCCGGCCGCCGTCGAATGTCACTCCTGCAGTGCGGAGTCCGAGATCACCTCGCGGTTCTCGGTCTGCTGTCCGGCGTGCGGCAGCGGTGCGGTCACCGTGCTGCGCGGCGAGGAGTTCCTGGTGACCTCGATCGACGTCGCGAGCCAGGCGTCCGGCGATGTGGTCAGCCATGGGTAGGTTCCACCGCCACGACGACGGCACGGTGCACAGCCACTCGCACGATCACGACCACGACCACACGCACGAGCACGGCGACCACAGCGGCTACGACACCGGCCACGAGCGGGTCGACGTCCTGGAGGCGATCTTCTCCGAGAACGATCTGCGAGCCGCCGTCAACCGGGATGCCTTCGAGTCGAACAACATTCGTGCCCTGAACCTGATGAGCTCGCCGGGGTCGGGCAAGACCACGGTGCTCGCCGCCACCCTCGACGAGCTCGCCGGCGAGCTCGCGGTCGGGGTGATCGAGGGAGACATCGCCACCGACATCGACGCGGCACGATTGGCCGGGCGCGGTGCCCAGATCTCATTGCTCAACACCGACAACGGCTTCGGCGGTGAGTGCCACCTCGATGCCCCGATGGTCAACCGGGCGCTGGCCGGGTTGGATCTGGGCCCGCTGGATCTGGTGATCATCGAGAACGTCGGAAACCTGGTGTGCCCGGCCGAGTTCGACGTCGGGGAGCACGCCAAGGCGATGGTGTACTCGCTCACCGAGGGCGAGGACAAGCCGTTGAAGTACCCGGTGATGTTCCGAAGCGTGGATGTGGTGCTGCTCAACAAGATCGATCTCGCGCCGTACCTGGACGCCGACGTCGCCACCTACACCGAGCACATCCGGCAGGTCAACCCGACCGCCACGGTGCTGCCGGTCAGCGCCAAGACCGGCGAGGGCATGGCCGACTGGTTCTCCTGGCTGCGGGCCTTCGCCGCCGGCTGAGGCCCTGGCGGCCTACAGCGGCGAGGCGCCCCGCAGATGCTCGAAGATCAGCGAGGTCTGCGTGCCCGCCACGTCCTGGTCGGCGTTGAGGTTCTCCACCACGAACGACCGCAGATCCTCGGTGTCACGCGCGGCCACGTGCAGGATGAAGTCGTCGGCACCCGCCAGGAAGTACACGTCCATCACCTGCGGTTTGCCGCGGATCTGCTGGATGAAGCTGCGGATCTTGCCGCGCGCGTTGGACTGCAGGCTGACCGAGATCATCGCCTGCAGGTTCAGCCCGATCGCGGCGGGATCGATGTCGGCGTAGAACCCGCGGATCACCCCGAGGTCCTGGAGTCGCCGCACCCGGCCGTGACACGTCGACGGGGCGATCCGGACCAACTCGGCCAGTGCGCTGTTGGACATCCGGGCGTCGGCGTGCAACGCGGTGAGGATGCGCCGGTCGACGTCGTCGATCGCCGCAGGCCGAACATCCTTCGGCGGCCGGGGCGGACCACCGACCAGTTTGGTTGATTCTTTCGACATAGGCGCACTTTATCGAATAATTTTCATGGTGATTGCCATTTTTTCGTCGGTTCTTCACAATCTACGTAACGCAATTTCTCCGTCTGCCCACGATTTCGAGGAGCGATCATGCGCGTCGGCATCCCGACCGAGATCAAGAACAACGAATTCCGCGTCGCGATCACCCCGTCCGGGGTTGCCGAACTGGTCCGCCGTGGACACGAGGTGCTCATCGAGGCCGGCGCCGGCGACGGTTCGGCGATCTCCGACGCCGACTTCAAGCGGGCCGGCGCGCAGATGATCACCAGCGCCGACGAGGTGTGGGCCGAGGCCGATCTGCTGCTGAAGGTCAAAGAGCCGATCGAACCGGAGTACGCGCGGTTGCGGGCGGGCCAGACGCTGTTCACGTACCTGCATCTGGCGGCGTCCCGGCCGTGCACCGATGCGCTGATGGCCTCGGGCACCACGTCGATCGCCTACGAGACGGTGCAGACTCCCGAAGGTGCGCTGCCCCTGCTGGCGCCGATGAGCGAGGTCGCCGGACGACTGTCGGCCCAGGTCGGCGCCTATCACCTGATGCGCACCCAGGGCGGCCGCGGCGTGCTGATGGGCGGGGTCCCCGGCGTCGCGCCGGCCGAGGTCGTCGTGATCGGCGGCGGGGTGGCCGGCTACAACGCCGCGCGCATCGCGCGTGGCATGGGCGCCCACGTCACCGTGTTCGACGTCAACGTCAACACGCTGCGCAAGATCGACAACGAGTTCAACGGCGCGCTGGAGACCCGGTACTCCTCGGCGCTGGACCTCGAGGATGCGGTCAAGCAGGCCGACCTGGTCATCGGCGCCGTCCTGGTGCCCGGCGCCAAGGCCCCCAAGCTGGTCACCAACTCCACCGTTGCGCACATGAAGTCCGGCGCGGTGCTGGTCGACATCGCGATCGACCAGGGCGGCTGCTTCGAGGACTCCCGCCCCACCACGCACGACGATCCGACGTTCGCGGTGCACGACACCGTGTTCTACTGCGTGGCCAACATGCCCGGCGCCGTGCCGCGCACCTCGACCTACGCGCTGACCAACGCGACGATGCCCTACGTCCTCAAGCTCGCCGACAAGGGCTGGCGGGAGGCCTGCCGCGCCGACGCGTCGCTGGCCAAGGGCCTGTCCACGCACGAGGGTGCGCTGTTGTCCGAGCAGGTGGCGACCGACCTGGAGCTGCCGTTCGCCGATCCGGCCGAACTGCTGGCCTGAGCCGATGGCGGCTCCCGTCAGTCGCTGATGTCGCCGTCGACGTAGAACCACCGGCCGGCCCGGCGCGCGAACCGGGACCGTTCGTGCAGCACCCCGGCCGGATGGCGGGCCAGGAACTCCACCTCACCGGTGTCGTCGCCGGGCCCTCCCCCGACCCGGTCGACGATCTCGAGACCGGTCCACGTCACGGTGGCGTCGGAGGCGACGTCCTGCGGCCGGGTCCGTGGATGCCAGGTGCGCCACAGGTAGTCGCCGTCACCGACCACATAGGCGCTGTAGCGCGACCGCATCAGCTGTTCGGCGGTCTGCGCCTGCCGCTCGCCGAGGTGCAGCGGCAGACAGCAGCTGCCGTACGGCGTTGCGGCGCCGCAGGGGCACGGTTCGTCGGGGCGCACCCCCACAGTGTGCCCCTCTTGACGGCTGTCAAGTACAGTCGGGGCATGCTTTCCCTCGCCGAAGTCCTGCCCGACGCCCCGACCAGCACGGCCGACGCGCTGGCGCTCTTCGACTCGCTGCCCGCCGTGGAACCCGAGTTCATGCTCGGGACCTGGCACGGCGCGGAGCTGCCGACCGGCCACCCGCTCGATGGCATGCTCGAGGCCAGCGGCTGGTGGGGCAAGCAGTTCCGGGACCGCGAGAGCGTGCACCCGCTGCTGTTTCCCACCGCCGACGGGTCCGCGCTGTGGGCGCTCAACCCGTTGCCGGCGTTCACCGGGCTCGGGGTGGCCACCCGGATCCCCGCGCTCAAGCGCCGCAACTTCGCCGGCACCATCGCGGCGCTGCGGCCGGTGCTACAGGCACGCGGCCCCAAGGCCCGGCTGCGGACCACGCGCTACCGCGGGGTCGACTCCGCGACGATGATCTACGACCAGCTGCCGATCAACGACGTGTTCCGCAGGCTCGACGACGACACCCTGCTCGGCGCGATGGATCTCCGCGGCATCACCAAGCCGTACTTCTTCGTGCTGCACCGCGACGGCTCACTGCGCGTGGTGTAACCCACCCGGCGGTCGGCCCGCGATCGACTGCGGCGGTCAGCCCGCGATCGACTGCAGCGGCCGGGGCAGCGACCGCCTGCCGGCCACCGGGCCGAGCACCGCGGCGCCGAACGGGCGGGTGAGCAGTTGGCGCGCAACGGCATTGACCTCGTCGAGGGTCACGTCGTCGATCTTGGCCAGGGTGTCGGCGATACTGCGGTGCGCACCGTAGTTGAGCTCACTGCGCCCGATTCGGTGCATCCGGGATGCGGAGTCCTCCAGACCCAGCACCAGTCCGCCGCGCAGCGAACCCTTGGCGATGCGGCATTCGTCGGCGCTGATACCGTCGCGCGCGACCTCGGCCAACGCGTCGGTGGTGAGCCGCACGACCTCGTCGAAGCGCTCCGGCAGACAGCCCGCATAGATCGACAGCGCACCGCTGTCGGCGAACGTGTCGACAGTCGAGTACACCGAGTAGGCCAGCCCCCGGGTCTCCCGGATCTGTTGGAACAGACGGGAACTCAGGCCACCACCGAGTGCGGCGTTGAGCACCGACAGGGCCCAGCGGTGATCCCAGTGCCGCCCCGGGGTGCGCACGCCGAGCGACAGATGGGCCTGTTCGGCGTCACGGCGGATCAGTTGCAACCCCGGCCGGCCCGGCACCCGGCCCGCGCCCTTGCGCGGCGGCACCGGGGTGCGGCCGCGCACCAGACGCGCGCCGAAGTGTTCCCGCACCAGGCCGACGACCTCGTCGTGGTCGACGTTGCCGGCGACCGCGACGACCATCCGCTCCGGGGTGTAGCGCCGGACGTGGAACGAGTGCAGCTGATGGCGCGTCATCGCCGAGACCGACTCGACACTGCCGATCACCGGCCGGCCCACCGGGTGTTCACCGAACATCGCCGACAGGAAGACGTCACCCAGGGTGTCCTCGGGATCGTCGTCGCGCATGGCGATCTCCTCGAGCACCACGTCGCGCTCGACCTCCACGTCGTCGACGAGGCACCGTCCGCGCAACACGACATCGGCGACCAGGTCCACCGCCAGCTCCAGGTCGGAGTCGAGCACGTGTGCGTAGTAGCAGGTGTGCTCCCTGGTGGTGAACGCGTTCAGCTCGCCGCCGACGGCGTCGACCGCCTGCGCGATCTGCACCGCGCTGCGCGTCGGGGTCGCCTTGAACAACAGGTGCTCGAGGAAGTGCGCTGCCCCGGCGACGCTTCGGCCCTCGTCGCGGGAGCCGACGTTGACCCACACCCCGACCGAGGCGGAGTGCACCGACGGGACGTGCTCGGTAACCACGCGCAGGCCACCGGGCAACTCCGTGCGGCGCACCGCCGCCGCGGCCTCGTCGTTGCGGCGCCCGCGGCGCAGCGCCCCCGAGCTAGCTGCTGGCGGTCGCTGCATCAACGGGAACGTCGGCAGGGCTGTCCGTCTTCTCCGACTCCTCGTCGACGAGGATCAGCGAGATCTTGCCGCGGTTGTCGATGTCGGCGATCTCGACGCGAAGCTTGTCGCCGACCTTGACGACATCCTCGACCTTGGCGATCCGCTTGCCCCGGCCCAGCTTGGAGATGTGGACCAGGCCGTCGCGGCCCGGCAATAAGGAAACGAAAGCTCCAAAGTCAGTAGTCTTCACCACCGTGCCGAGGAAGCGCTCGCCGACCTTGGGCAGCTGCGGGTTGGCGATCGCGTTGATCTTGTCGATCGCGGCCTGGGCCGAGAGCCCGTCGGCGGCGCCGACGAACACCGTGCCGTCGTCCTCGATCGAGATCTGGGCGCCGGTCTCCTCGGTGATCGAGTTGATCATCTTGCCCTTGGGCCCGATCACCTCGCCGATCTTGTCGACCGGCACCTTGATCGTGGTGATCCGCGGTGCATACGGGCTCATCTCGTCCGGCCCGTCGATGGCCTCGGCCATCACCTCCAGGATGGTGATCCGGGCATCCTTGGCCTGGGCGAGGGCACCCGCCAGCACCTGGGACGGGATGCCGTCCAGCTTGGTGTCCAGCTGCAGCGCGGTGACGAAGTCCTTGGTTCCTGCGCACTTGAAGTCCATGTCGCCGAACGCGTCCTCGGCGCCGAGAATGTCGGTCAGCGTGACGAAGCGGCGCTCGGTCTTCCCGTCAACTTCGATGTCGTCGGACACCAGGCCCATCGCGATGCCCGCGACCGGCGCCTTCAGCGGCACACCGGCGTTGAGCAGCGACAGCGTGGAGGCACACACCGACCCCATCGAGGTCGAACCGTTGGAGCCGAGCGCCTCGGACACCTGGCGGATCGCGTACGGGAACTCCTCGACGCCGGGCAGCACCGGCACCAGCGCCCGCTCGGCCAGCGCACCGTGGCCGATCTCGCGGCGCTTCGGCGAACCGACCCGGCCGGTCTCACCGGTCGAGAACGGCGGGAAGTTGTAGTGGTGCATGTAGCGCTTGCTGGTCTCGGGCCCCAGCGAGTCGATCTGCTGGGCCATCTTGATCATGTCCAGCGTGGTGACACCCATGATCTGGGTCTCGCCGCGCTCGAACAGCGCGCTGCCGTGTGCCCGCGGGATGATCGCGACCTCGGCGCTCAGCGCGCGGATGTCGGTGATGCCACGGCCGTCGATACGGAAGTGATCGGTCAGGATGCGCTGGCGGACCAGCTTCTTGGTCAGCGAGCGGAACGCCGCACCGATCTCCTTCTCCCGACCGGCGTACTGCTCGGCCAACCGGTCGAGAACCTCGACCTTGATCTCGTCGGTGCGCTCGTTGCGCTCGTTCTTGCCGGCGATGGTCAGCGCCTCGGCCAGCGCATCGGTGGCCGCCGCGGCGACCGACTGGTACGCGTCGTCGGCGTAGTCCGGGAACAGCGGGTACTCCGCCGTGTCCTTGCCCGCCGCGCCGGCCAGCTCGGCCTGGGCGTCGCAGAGCACCGCGATGAACGGCTTGGCCGCTTCCAGGCCCTCGGCCACCACGGTCTCGGTCGGTGCGCCGGCACCGCCGGCGACGAGGTCGATGACGTTCTCGGTGGCTTCGGCCTCGACCATCATGATCGCGACGTCTTTATCGGAGCCCTCGCCGACGACACGGCCGGCGACCACCATGTCGAACACCGCCGACTCGAGCTGCTCGACGGTCGGGAACGCCACCCACTGGCCGCCCTTGTTTTCGGGAGTGGAGATCAGCGCGACCCGCACGCCGCCGACCGGGCCCGAGAAGGGCAGCCCGGAGATCTGGGTGGACGCCGACGCGGCGTTGATGGCCAGCACGTCGTAGAGATCCTTGGGATCCAGGCTCAGCACGGTCACCACGACCTGGATCTCGTTGCGCAGGCCACTGACGAACGACGGGCGCAGCGGCCGGTCGATCAGACGGCAGGTCAGGATCGCGTCGGTGGACGGCCGACCCTCGCGGCGGAAGAACGAGCCGGGGATCCGGCCCGCGGCGTACATGCGCTCCTCGACGTCGATGGTCAGCGGGAAGAAGTCGAAGTGCTCTTTGGGGCTCTTGCTGGCGGTGGTGGCGCTCAGCAGCATGGTCTCGTCGTCGAGATAGGCGACGACGGCGCCGGCGGCCTGCTGGGCCAGCCGGCCGGTCTCGAAGCGGATGGTGCGGGTGCCGAAGCTCCCGTTGTCGATCACGGCGGTGGACTCGAACACGCCGTCTTCAATTTCAACTACAGACATGGATGTCCGTACGGCCTCTCTGGGGTCATCATTCAGCTGTTTCGCGTGAACACGCCCAGGATGGCGACCACCCCGGGGGCACTCCCCGGGCAGTCGGCCCGGCCCGGATTCGTCGACGGCCGTCGATCGAAGCGGCCGGAGTTCTCTCCGGCAGCCACTACCGAAGACCGCGCGATCGGGCGGATCTGTCGTGTCACGCGGGAGCGGTGCGCGCGGATCTGCGAGGACCGCACCCGGTTGTTCGCGCCATACGGCTGGCGAACGCACCCATGGTACATCCCGGCAGGTGCGAAACCCCTAATCCGGGGTGCTCCGCGGGGTACGCACGATGCCTCAGGACACGTCCTCCACGCACACGGTGAAGTTTCGCTCGTCGTAGGGATAACCGAGTCCGCTGGCGCACTGGTCGACGCCGGCGACGTCGGTCAGGATCTGGGTCGCCCGCTGGCGCCCGGGAGCCGAGCCGTCGGCGCAGTCCACCCTGATCGGGTCGCGGGCGCCGTCCGGATCGATGCTCATGCAGTCGCCGACCACCCAGTCGATGTCCATGCAAATCGTGCTGCGCTGATCGGAGAACGATGCGCGCATCGAGTAGTACGAGTCGACGTCGGACGGGCACTCGTCGGTGTCGGCGACGGTGGCCACCACCTTGAAGTTCGACTCGGGCGAGCCGCAGGAGGCCTCCGTGGCCTCGGGCCGGTCGGGCGGACCGTCCATCTTCACGCAGTCCCCCACCACCATGTCCTCGGTCGGGGGCCGCGCGCACGATGTCAGGACACCGGCCACCAGCCCCGCCGCGGTCGCGCACGACGCGACCACGAACAGGGTTCGCATGGCCGGGATGACCGGGGTGGCGTCAGCGACGCAGACCGAGGCGGTCGATCAGCGAGCGGTAGCGCTCGACGTCGACCTGGGCGACGTACTTCAGCAGCCGACGGCGGCGACCGACCAGCAGCAGCAGCCCGCGTCGCGAGTGGTGGTCGTGCTTGTGCACCTTCAGGTGCTCGGTCAGGTCGGAGATCCGCTTGGTCAGCAGCGCGACCTGGGCCTCGGGGGAACCGGTGTCGGTGTCATGCAGGCCGTACTGGCCCAGGATGTCCTTCTTCTGTTCGGCAGTGAGCGCCACGAAACAACTCCATCAATTCGGTCCGCGATCAGGAAAGGCCGGAGCGGGCTCCGGGAGCGTGGCCACCGCGAACTGCAGCACACGCCGGGTCGGCAGGCAGTCTAGCAGCGGGTGACGGCCGGCCGGAAATCGCTGATGGCGGCGTCAGCGGGCCGACAGGATGGTGCGCGCACGTTCGGTGTCGGCGCCCATCGCGACCACCAGGTCGGCGACCGAGTCGAACTTCTCCTGTCCGCGCAGTCGGGCGACGAAGTCGACGGCGACGTGTTGCCCGTACAGATCTGCGCTGGTGTCCAGCACGAACGCCTCCACGGTGCGGGTGCGCCCGGAGAAGGTCGGATTGGTGCCGACCGAGACGGCGGCCTGATAGCGCTCGCCGGGGATCACGCTCCCCACCACCGGCCCGTGCCCGAGCACCGTGAACCACGCGGCGTACACCCCGTCGGCGGGGATCGCCGAGTACATCGGCGGAGCGACGTTGGCGGTCGGGAACCCGAGCACCTTCCCGCGCCCGTCGCCGCGCACCACCACGCCCTCGACCCGGTGCGGGCGACCGAGCGCCTCGGCCGCGGCGACCATGTCACCCGCGTCCACGCAGGACCGGATGTAGGTCGACGAGAACGTCACCGTCTCGTCGCGATGATGCTCGGCCACCAGCGAAAGGGAATCCACCGCGAACCCGAACCGGTCGCCGACCGTGCGCAGCAGGGCTACATTGCCGGCCGCCTTCTTACCGAAGGTGAAGTTCTCGCCGACCACCACCTCGACGACGTGCAAGCGCTCGACCAGCAGCTCGTGCACGTAGCGCTCGGGGGTCAGCTTCATGAAATCGGTGGTGAACGGCATCACCAGGAAGACGTCGACGCCCATCTCCTCGACCAGCTCGGCGCGCCGGGTCAGCGTGGTCAGCTGTGCGGGGTGGCTGCCCGGGAAGACGACCTCCATCGGGTGCGGGTCGAAGGTCATCAACACCGTCGGCACCCCGCGTGAGCGGCCCGATTTCACCGCCCGACTGATCAGTTCCTGATGCCCGCGGTGCACACCGTCGAACACGCCGATGGTCACCACACATCGGCCCCAGTCCGTCGGGATCTCGTCCTGCCCCCGCCAGCGCTGCACAGCCGTAGCCTACGGCCCGATCGCAACGCCGGCCCAGCAGGACCACCGGATCAAGTGGTGATTGCCTAAACTTTGTGTTCGTGAGTCCTGACGGAAACCCCGCCGATGTGTCGATGGTGGCTCAGGACTATCTGAAGGTCATCTGGACCGCCCAGGAATGGTCACCCGACAAGGTCAGCACCAAGCTGCTGGCCGAGCGTCTCGGCGTCTCGGCGAGCACGGCGTCGGAGTCCATCCGCAAACTCGCCGACCAGGGCCTGGTCGATCACGAGAAGTACGGTGCGGTGACGCTCACCGAGGCGGGCAGGCGCGTGGCGCTGGCGATGGTGCGCCGGCACCGGCTGATGGAGACGTTCCTGGTCCGCGAGCTCGGCTACAGCTGGGACGAGGTGCACGACGAGGCCGAGGTGCTCGAGCACGCGGTGTCCGACCGGATGCTCGACCGTATCGACGCCAAGCTCGGCCACCCGACCCGCGACCCGCACGGCGACCCGATCCCGGCCGCCGACGGCCAGGTGCCGACCCCGCCGGCTCGCCAGCTGTCGGTCTGCAAGGACGGGGAGACGGGCACGGTCGCGCGCATCTCCGACGCCGACCCCGAGATGTTGCGCTACTTCGACTCCGTCGGGATCAGCCTGGACTCCCGGTTGCGGGTGCTCGCCCGCCGCGACTTCGCCGGGATGATCTCGGTCGCGGTGCGCAACCCCACCGGCAGCGACGAGTCCGCCGAGACCACCGTGGACCTGGGAAGACCAGCCGCACAGGCGATCTGGGTCGTCGGATAGGTCGGATAGAGGGGGTCGCCGATGGCGAAGCTGGAGTTGTCCCGGTCGCTGGCGATGCCGGCCGAGGACGCCTGGGCGCACGTGTCCGACCTGTCGACCCTCGGCGACTGGATGACGATGCACCAGGGCTGGCGCTCGGAAGTTCCCGACGAGCTTTACGTCGGCGCGACGGTGGTCGGGGTGGCCGGCGCCAAGGGCATGCGCAACCGGGTGACGTGGACCGTCCGCGAGTACGACCGCCGTCGGCGCTGACGATCAGCGGAGACGGTGTGGGTGGCACGCGCTACCGGCTGGCGATGAAGGCGGCCCCCAGCGGCGACGGCTGCACCTTCACCGTGCGGATGGACCTGGGCGGCGCACCGCTGTTCGGCCCGATCGGCGCTGCGGCGGTCCGCGCGGTCAAGGGCGACATCGACAAGTCGATCGGCGAGTTCGAGCGGCTCTATTGCTAGCCGGCCTCGGCCTCACAACGTCGCCGGACGGATCACCACCACCGAATGGGTTCGTTCACCGGCATCCTCCAGAAGCGCCATCACGGCACCGTCGGGCCGCGTCGCCGCATAGATCCCGGCCAGACCGGCCGGCGCCAGGGCCCGGCCATGGCTGACGTCGACCGCCTCGCCATCGGTGAGATCGCGACGCGGGAAGGCCTGCAGACAGGCATCGTCGAGGCTGTAGGACAGGGTGGGCGTCTCCGCGAGCTGCTCCAGTGTGCGGGCGTTGTCGAGGCCGAAGCGGCCGACGCGGGTCCGGCGCAGCGCGGTCAGGTGGCCACCGACTCCGAGCGCCGCCCCGACGTCACGGGCCAGGGCGCGGATGTAGGTGCCGCTCGAGCAGTCCACCTCCACGTCGACGTCCACCACATCACCGGCAGGGCGGACCGCAACCACGTCGAAGCGGTCGATGCGGATCCGGCGCGGGGCCAGTTCCACCTCCTGGCCCTCCCGCACCATCCGGTAGGCACGCTTGCCATCGACCTTGATCGCGCTGACCGCCGAGGGCACCTGGTCGATCTTGCCGCGCAGCGCCGCGACCGCCGACTCGATCTGGGCACTGTCGAGACCCGCAGCCGAGACCTCCTGCAGCACTTCGCCTTCAGCGTCTTCGGTGCTGGTCGTCTGACCCAGCCGGATGGTCGCCGAGTACGACTTGTCCGTCGCGGTCAACAGACCGAGGATCTTCGTCGCCCGCTCGACACCCACCACCAGCACACCGGTGGCCATCGGGTCCAGCGTGCCGGCGTGGCCGACCTTGCGGGTGCCGAACAGGCGCCGGCACCGGCCTACCACGTCGTGGCTGGTCAGCCCACCCGGCTTGTCGACGATGACCAGGCCGGGTTTCGGACTGCTCCTCGCGTGCGCGGGCGCAGGCCCCCCCGCGGAACTCACAGCACGATTGCCGTCAGCGCCAGCCCATCCCGGACCGACCAGCGACCGGACAGCGCCGCCAGCGGCGGACCCGACTCCGCCGACGGGTCGATCAGGATCCGCGACGTGAAGGTCCCGGCCTTCCCGGTTGCGTCGACCTCGAACGCGATGTGGGCGTCCTCGAACCCCAGCCACCGGTGCGTCAACGGGAACCACGCCTTGTAGGTGGCCTCCTTGGCGCAGAACAACACCCGGTCCCAGTGCACCCCGCCCGGCATCCCGGTCAGTTCGTGGCGTTCGGCCGGCAGGCTGATGGCGTCCAGCACGCCGCGCGGGAGGACGTCGTGCGGTTCGGCGTCGATGCCCAGGGACCGGACGTACTCGCGGCGGCCGACCACCGCCCCGCGGAATCCCTCGCAATGGGTCAGGCTGCCCACGACCCCGGCGGGCCAGCAGGGTTCACCCTTGTCCCCCTTCAGGATCGGGACCGGCTCCAATCCGAGTTCCACCAGCGCCTGACGGGCGCAGTGTCGCGCCGTGACGAACTCGTTGCGCCGCTTGGCCACCGACTTGGCGATCAGCGGCTCCTCCTCCGGCAGCGCGGCGAGCTCCAGCGGGTCGCCGTACAATTCGGCGGCGGCGAGCGCATCGACGGAGCCGGGCAGCACACCGGCCAGCATCGTCGCGGCGATCATGCCCGGCCGCTCGTGATCCGCTGCTGCACCTTGGCGGCGTGGTCGCGCATCTCCTGGGTGATCTGGAAGTGCCCGCCGAACTCGTTGAGGTAGCCGGGCGCATACTTCGGGTCGGGCAGGATCTGGCGCAGCCACCGGTAGGGCCTGCGACGTCGCCACTCCCGCGGATAGCCGACCGACACCTCCTCGAAGCGCACCCCGTCGTACCAGGTGGTGCGGGGAATGTGCAGATGGCCGTACACCGAGCAGACGGCGTTGTAGCGGGTGTGCCAGTCCGCGGTGGCCGTGGTGCCGCACCACATCGCGAACTCGGGATAGAACATCGCGTCACAGGGCTCGCGCACCATCGGGAAATGGTTGACCAGCACCGTGGGCATCATCCAGTCCAGGTCCTCGAGCCGCTTACGGGTGCGGTTGACCCGGTCACGGCACCAGGCGTCGCGGGTGGAGTACGGCTCCGACGACAACAGGTACTCGTCGGTGCCGACCACGTTGCGCTCGCGCGCGATCGCCAGCCCCTCGGCCTTGGTGCCCGCTCCGCGCGGCAGGAACGAGTAGTCGTAGAGCAGGAACATCGGGACGATGGTGGCCGGGCCACCCTCCTCCGTCCACACCGGAAAGGGGTGCTCGGGGGTGACGATGCCCATCTCGTCGCACATGTTGACCAGGTAGTCGTAGCGGGCCCTGCCGAAGATCTGCATCGGGTCACGGTTGGTGGTCCACAGCTCGTGGTTGCCCGGCACCCAGATCACCTTCGCGAACCGCTTGCGCAGCAGATCCAGCGACCAGCGGATCTCGTCGGTGCGCTCGGCAACGTCGCCGGCCACGATCAGCCAGTCGTCGGGCGAGGCAGGGTGCAGCGACTCCGCCACGGGCTTGTTGCCGGTGTGCCCGGTGTGGAGGTCGCTGACCGCCCACAGCGTCGGACGTCGGTCGTCACTGGTCACAACCGACCAGCCTACTGCCCGACCGCATCGCCGACCTTTCGGCAACTAGAACAAGTTCCAGGTTGGCATCCCGCGGCGGGTGGTTCAGTCGCGTATCAGCTTGTCCGTCGGGATCGAGCGCTCCAGCATGCCGACCGTCTCCTCGCCGTCCCAGCGGTAGCGCACTCCGGCCTGCTGCAGTGCCGGGAACGACCAGTTGGCCATCTTCGCCAGCATCTCGGCCGGCACCTCGCTCGGATCGGTGATGTCGTGCGTCGACACCACCGTCTCCCCGGCGATGTGCACCTCGCCACGCTCGGTCTCGAGGACCAGGGAGACGTCTTCGCCCACCGGTTGCAGCCGGCTCAGCCACGGCGCGTGCACCACCCGGGCGGGGATGAGTTCACCGTCGCCGTCGAACAGGTATCCCTCGTTGAATGCGGGCTCGCCGTCGGACCGCGGAGGGTAGGCGATGTAGCCGAACGCCCGGCCGCTGCCGAACAGCGCCGACTGCCAGCAGTGGCCCCAGAAGCCCTCGAGCCGGCGCACCCCCTGGCGGCGGATCCGCAGCCCGCTGCCGGTGAAGTCGTGCCGTTGCCCGGCCACCTCGATCGAGCCGGTCGCCCGGAACAGCTGCTCGTAACGGGGACCGCCCATCAGGTCCCCCACGATCGACGTCCTCAGCTGCGAATCGGCGTCGGCCCGCAGCGCGCCCTGTACCCATGGCGGCACCGCCATCTTGGTCTCCACCTGAAACCGCAGATCGACCGACGGGCCCGTCTTGCGTCCGGCGGCCAGATCCGCCGACGACGTCTGCGTCGCGACGCCGTCGAACGCGACCGTCCACACGTCGAACGGCTCGACGCAGGTGAAGGCGATCGGACCGGCCCCCAACACCGTGGGCCTGCCGTCCGCGCCGAACGGCGATCTGGCGGTGGCCTCGTCGCGGAGCCGGTAGACCCGGCCGTCGGCGAAGGCGACGTTGACCTGGATCTGGTGCGCTTCCCAGCCGGCCGAGACTGCTTCGATGCCGATGCGCGGCAGGCCCACCGTGCCGCGGTCGTCGAAGACCCAGAAACTGACCGAGTCCCGCATCTCGGGGTCCTGGGGCCGCTCGGCGAAGACGAATTCGCGGCCGGGGTCGATCCCGCCCGTGAGGTCAATCGACATGTGCGCTCCTCAGGTAGCGGTCCACGTAGTGGGCGAAGCGGGGCCGGATCTCGTCGAGGTCCAGGCCGAATGACTGCGGGTCGGCCTTCGGGTGGGGTTCGCGTTTCTCCGCGTTCTCGGCCCACCATGCGCGCATGGCGGCTTCGAATGTCTCGGTCACGGGTTCGCCGAGCCAGGCGTACAGACCGCGCACCTGACCGACGGGGTCGCTCTGCATCGAGCGGAAGTCGATGTCGTAGAAACGATCGTCGCCGCCGGCGTCCCGAAACCTCAGCGTGCGCTCGACGCCCGTCGACCACTGGGTCACGTTCAGCTCGCCGAGATAGTGGCGGTCGACGTCATCGCTGAAACCACCGACGATGTCGCCGTAGACGTCGGCCACCGACAGCATCACGTCGGTGGGGTCGCGATGAGTCATGACGAAACGCGCGTCCGGGAAGACCCGGTCCAGGTAGTCGAGGGAGATCATGTGCGCGGGCGACTTGAGCCGCCATCGCCGAGTGGGCTCGCCCCACTGCAGCAACTGCAGGACCCGCCGCTGGTACCGGTAGGTGGACGTGAAGTCGGCCTGCTCGAGCAGCCACTCGGAGTAGGACGGCACCTGCGCGAATGCCTGGAATATCTGAGACTTGAAGTCCAGCGCCATCAGATCCAGACATTCCATCGGCCCCTGGACGTCGTTGGGAACGTGGTGCCTGCTGCCGACGACGACCGGCCGCTGGTCCGGGGGGATCCGCGGATCGTCGCCGAGCACGGTCGACGGCGGCGGGCAGGGTCGGCTGGATTCCCAGCTGCGCACATAGCGGATGTCCCGATCCTGAGCCAGCAGGAACGACAGGGCCGTCGACCCGGTGCGGGGCAACCCGAGCCCGAACAGCGGTGCGGTGATCTGCTCGTCGGCGATCTCGGGGTGACGACGGAACCAGTCCTCCACCTGCAGCCGCTGGGACAGGTGCAGCCCGATGCGGTCGTAGATGAACGCCTCGCCCCGGGCGTTGAGGCGGGCCTCCGCGTCCAGCGCGCGCAGCAGGATCTCCAGCCCCTCACGAAACGAGTCCTCGCCGAAGTCGTCGAGACCGGTCCGTTGGACCGCGGCGGCCATCAACTCACCCGACGCGCCCGATCCCACCGATGAAGCCATGGCGCACCTCCCAGATTTCGTGACAGTACACTGTCACGATTATGGGCGAACCGTCAATTGCCCCCAGGCGCAGCTACGACAACCGCGCACGCCGGGAGAAAGCCGCCCGGACGCGCGACCGCATCGTCACCGCGGGCAGCGAACTGGCGCACGAATTCGACAGCTGGGACTGGCGGGGCCTGACGTTCCGGGCGGTGGCCCAGCGCGCCGGCGTGGGCGAGCGGACCGTCTACCGCCACTTCCCCACCGAACGCCTCCTGCACGACGCCGTGATGGAACGACTCGAGCAGGATGCGGGCATCGCGTACGAGGACGTCGACCTGACCAATCTCGACCGGGTCACCGGCCGGGTCTTCGCTTCGCTGCACCGGTTCTCGGTCCGCGGGTCGGTCAACGATCCCCACGACCCGACGTTCGCGACCGTCGACCAGCGCCGCCGCGAGGCCCTGCGCAGATCGGTTCTCACCGCGGCGCCACAGTGGTCCGACACCGAGCGGCGGATGGCGGCCGGCCTGCTCGACGTGCTGTGGAACGTGCCCGCCTACGAGCGGATGGTCGGGGCGTGGGGCCTCGACGGCCCGGCGGCCACCCGCGCGATCACCTGGTTGATGGCCAAGATCGTCGACGCGATCGAACAGGGCGAACCGCCACCTGCGTAGCCTGTCCAGGATGAACGCAGTATCCGACGCCGTGGCCAGCTCATCGGCCCCGTCCGGCATCGCGGGGTTCACCGGACGCGCGCTCAGCAACCTGCTCGACCTTCCGTCCCCGACCACCGATGTCTCCGTCCACCGCGGACTGCGGGTGCCGATGCGCGACGGTGTCGTGCTGATCGCCGACCACTACGAGCCCCGGACTGCGGCACCGGCGGGCACGCTGCTGGTCCGCGGCCCGTACGGCCGCGGTTGGCCGTTCGCCGCGTTGTTCGGCTCGGTGTACGCCACGCGCGGGTACCACGTCGTGATCCAGAGCGTGCGCGGCACCTTCGGGTCGGGCGGTGACTTCGACCCGATGGTCAACGAGATCGAGGACGGTGCCGACACGGTGGCCTGGCTGCGCGAACAGCCCTGGTTCACCGGAACGTTCGGCACCGTCGGCCTGTCCTATCTGGGGTTCACCCAGTGGGCCCTGCTCACCGACCCGCCGCCGGAGATGAAGGCCGCGGTGATCACCGTCGGACCGCACGATGTCAGCGGACCACGTTGGGGCAAAGGGTCTTTCGCCCTCAACGACTTCCTGGGCTGGAGCGACCTGGTGGCACGCCAGGAACACCCGAACCGCATCGGCGTGCTGGTGCGGCAACTGCGGGCCCAGCGCCTGGTGACGCGGGCGTCGCTCGGTGTGCCGCTGGGGGAATCCAGTCGCGCAATGCTCGGCGAGGGCGCGGACTGGTTCGAGTCGTGGCTCGAGCACCCGCACGCCGACGACCCGTTCTGGACGAGAATGCACCTCCGTGACGCGCTGGATCGCTCCGACGTACCCGTGCTGCTGCTGACGGGCTGGCAGGACCTGTTCCTCGAGCAGACCCTGCACCAGTACCAGCGCCTGCGCGAACGCAACGTTCCGGTGGGGATGACGATCGGCCCGTGGACCCACTCGCACATGATGACCAAGGCCGGCCCGACCGTCGTCCGCGAGACCCTGGACTGGTTGGGCACCCACCTCACCGGCGCGCCCGCGCAACGGCGCTCACCGGTACGGATCCACCTCACCGGGCCGGGATGGCTGGACCTGGCCGACTGGCCGCCGCCCATGCCCCGACTTGTGCTCTGGCCGGTGCCCGGCGGAGGGCTCTCCGGTGCGGCACCCGGTCCGGACTCCGGCAGCGTGACATTCGTCTACAACCCCGCCGACCCGACCCCCACAATCGGCGGCAGGCTGCTGTCGCCGGTCGGCGGCTACCGCGACGACACCGAGCTGTCCCGCCGTGCCGACGTGGTGACGTTCACCGGTCAACCGTTGCCGGCGGACCTCTATGTGGCGGGTACGCCGGTGATGGAGCTGTCGCACGCCTGCGCGAACCCGCACAACGACGTGTTCGTGCGGATCAGCCAGGTCGACGAACACGGCCGGTCGCACAACATCAGCGACGGATACCTCGCCTCGGCGCCCGATTCCGGGCTGGTGCGCATCGAGCTCGACGCGATCGGGCACACCTTCCCGGCGGGTTCACGCATCCGCGTCCTGGTGGCCGGCGGCTCGCATCCCCGGTTCGTGCGCAACGTAGGCACCAGCGAATCGACGGTCAGCGCGACGACCTTCGCGACCGCGCGGCACACCATCCATCTCGGCGAGGCCTCGCGGCTGATCCTTCCCGCCGGCGAGCAGCCGCCGTCAGCCCACTGAGCGGCTCAGCCGCTCTCACCCACTGAGCGGCTCAGCCGCTCGGCGACCCCGCGGAGCGTCGCGTCGTCGTGCACAGGAGCGGCCCACCGCGGGTGCACCGGTACCTGGACCCAGCTCGCGCAACCCCGGAAGTCGGGGGTGCGCGTCAACCGCACCGGCTCGACCAGCGGTGCCGCCGAGACCACCAACGCGGTGAGACGGTGACGGGGACGGAAATCGAGCCGGTCGGTCCGCACCGATTCATCGGTCCAGATGTGCAACGGCGCCAGGTCGGGCAGCGCCTCGGGGCGCATCACCTCGACAGCCGCGACAACCGTGGCCCCGGCGCGCAGCACCACCTCGTCGTCGGTACTGTCGGCCGCGGATGCCTCCAACAGGTCGCGGTGTTCGGGGCGCACCCGTTGCGCGTGACCGTGCGCGACCGTCGGGAACAGCAGGAACCGCGACGCCGCCACCTCGAAGCGCTTCTCGTGTATCCCGCCCTTGCGCAGCAGCACCGTCTGCCTGCCGTCGAGCAGTGCGTGCACCGCCGCGCTCCACTCCTTGAGCGCGGGCTGCGTCAGCGTTGCGGTCATCGCAGCCCCAGCCTGGCGCGCACCTCCGGACGACGCAGCGGCGGAACGGTTTTCGGTGGCTGCCGGCGCGGTTGCAGCCCGGCGAGCAGCCGTTCGGTGGTCGCGGTGACCTCGGCGACGGCCGCGTCGAACGCCTCGAGGTTGGCACCGGAGGGCCGGGTGATCCCGCTGACCTTGCGGATGTACTGGCGGGCGGCGGCCTCGATCTCCTCGGGCGTGGCGGCCGGCTCCAGGCCCCGCAGCTCGGTGATGTTTCGGCACATGGACTCCACGATAGGCGCGCGCCGACTGGCAGATACGGTGAGCGGATGACCGACTCCGCCCTCGACGCCGACGTCCTGCTGGTCGACACCACCGATCGGATCCGCACCCTGACCTTGAACCGGCCGCAGTCGCGCAATGCGCTGTCCTCGGCGCTGCGCGGCCGGCTGTTTGGCGCGCTGCGCCAGGCTCAGGCCGACGACGACGTCGACGTCGTCATTCTCACCGGCGCCGACCCGGTGTTCTGCGCCGGACTCGACCTCAAGGAGCTCGGCGACACCACCGAGCTGCCCGACATCTCGCCGAAGTGGCCGCCGATGAGCAAGCCGGTGATCGGCGCGATCAACGGCGCAGCGGTCACCGGTGGCCTCGAGATCGCGCTGTACTGCGACATCCTGATCGCCTCCGAGGAGGCCCGCTTCGCCGACACCCACGCCAGGGTCGGGCTGTTGCCGACCTGGGGGTTGTCGGTTCGGCTGCCGCAGAAGGTGGGCGTCGGGATGGCCAGGCGGATGAGCATGACCGGCGACTACCTGTCGGCCGAGGAGGCCCTGCGCTGCGGGTTGGCCACCCAGGTGGTGCCGCACTCCGAGCTGCTCATCACCGCCCGGCAGGTGGCGACCTCGATCGTCGGTAACAACCAGAAGGCGGTGCGCGCGCTGATGGCGTCCTACCACCTCATCGACGAGTCGCAGAACAGCTCGGCGCTGTGGCTGGAGGCCGCCTCGGCGCGGGACTGGATGAGCACCACGACGGGCGACGACATCGCCGCGAGCCGCAGCGGCGTCATGGAACGCGGCCGCACGCAGGTGCGGCCATAGGCAGAAGCCGCACGCAGGTGCGGCCATAGGCTTTGTGCCGCGAGGGCGCGTGTTTGCCCGCTCCCGCTCCGCGTGTCGCGTGCAACACCGCGCGCTCGCCAACGGTCAGCGCGCCGCCTCGACACACATGGGTTCCAGCGCAGCCCTTGACTTCAGCGCGGCCTGAGACGGCAAGGTGGACGCCATGAGTGAACCGGACCCGACGACGGTCAACCACCACGCCGATCACCCGGGCTTCGCCGGCATCACCGGCATGCTGTGCGCGGCAGTCTTCCTTCTCGTCGGCCGTGACAGCGCCCGACTGGCCGCCGACCTGACCCAGGTGTCGGACGCCGACCACGTCGTCGACATCGGCTGCGGACCGGGCAACGCCGTGCGCACAGCGACCAGTCGCGGCGCACGGGCCACCGGGGTCGATCCGTCCCCGACCATGCTTCGGGTGGCGCGAGCGGTCACCCGGGGCGGGCAGGCCCGCTGGGCCGAGGGCAGCGCCGAAGCCGTTCCGGTCGACGAAGGTGCGGCCACGCTGGTGTGGGCGCTGGCGACGGTGCACCACTGGCGCGACGTCGAGGCCGCGCTCACCGAGATCCACCGGGTGCTCACGCCGGGCGGCCGGTTGCTCGCAGTGGAACGGCAGGTCGAGGAGGGTGCGACCGGGTTCGCCAGCCACGGCTGGACCGGGCGACAGGCGGAATCCTTTGCCGCACTGTGCCGTTCGGCCGGTTTCGACGACGTGGTGGTGGACGCACACCGGGCCGGACGACGTCGGGTGTGGACGGTGAGCGCTCGCCGGCCCTGATCGAGCGCGCCGATCGGTACGCGACTCGCGGAGCGGGAGCGTACAGACACGCCCGCTCGCCGAACGTCAGGAGGAGCCGGGTATCAGCCAGCGCCCGGAGAACGCGCGCCAGCCCACGAACAGCAGCCGCAGCACCATGAACGTGCTCAGCCCCGACCAGATACCCAGCAGCCCCCAGCCGAACGCCAACGACAGCCAGATCAACGGCAGGAACCCGACCAGCGCGCTGATCAGCGTCGCATTGCGCATGAACGTCGCATCGCCGGCGCCCAGCAGCACCCCGTCGAGCGCGAAGACCACCCCCGCGACCGGCAGCTGGGCGACCAGGAACCACCACGGCACCCCCATCTCGTCGAGCACCGACCGGTCGTCGGTGAAGATGCCCGGCAGCACCGACGAGCCGAGCGCGAAGACCGCGGCCAGCACGGCGGCGGCCACGGTCGAGAAGATCGTCACCCGCCACGCCACCGACTTCGCGTGCTCGATCTGTCCGGCGCCCAGCGCCGCGCCGACCAGGGCCTGCGCGGCGATCGCCAACGAATCGAGCACCAGCGCAAGGAAACTCCACAGCTGCAGCACCACCTGGTGAGCGGCCACCGCCGCGGCGCCGAATCTGGCGGCCACCGCACCGGCGGAGACGAAGCAGGCCTGGAAGGCCATCGTGCGCAGCACCAGGTCCCGGCCCATCACCACCTGGGCGCGCAGCACCGCGGGCTGCAACCGCAGGCCCACCCGCTCGACGACCAACGCGCGGAAGAACAGCCCCGCGGCCAGCCACTGACCCACCACATTGGCCACCGCGGAGCCGGCCAGCTCGAGCCGGGGAGCGCCGAGCCAACCGAACACCAGCACCGGGCACAGCACCGCGGACACCGCGAAACCGAACACCACATAGCGCAGCGGCCGCACGATGTCCTGCACGCCGCGCATCCACCCGTTGCCGGCGGCGGCCACCAGGATCGCGGGCACCGCCAGGCTGGCGATCCGCACCCACGGCAACGCCGTCTCGGTGATGTCGCCGCCCGCGGCCAGCACGGAGACCAGCGGCACCGCCGTGGCCTGGACCACCACCACGATGGTGGCGCCGATCCCCAGCGCCAGCCAGGTGGCCTGGACCCCCTCCGCGACGGCGGCGGGCCGGTCCCCGGCGCCGTAGAAGCGCGCGGCCCGCGCAGTGGTGCCGTAGGACAGGAACGTCAGCTGGGAGCTCAACACCCCCATGATCAGCGCGCCGATCGCCAGGCCGGCCAGGCTCAGCGCACCGAGCCGACCGACCACGGCCAGGTCGAACAGCAGATAGATGGGCTCGGCGGCCAGCACACCGAGCGCCGGGAACGCCAGCGCGGCGATCCGCCGGCTGGTCGCCGGCTCCAACGGGTCAGTCAAGACCAGGGTCAGCCGAGGGCCCGGTGCAGCCCGGCGACGACGTCCTCCGCGGTGCCGTCGGCCGAGTACCCGGCTGCCCGGCGGTGCCCACCACCCCCGAATCCACCGGCGACCGGGGTGAGGTCCACAGACTTTGAGCGCATCGACACCGACCAGTGCCGTGGCCTGATCTCCTTGAAAACCGCGGCCACCTCGGCCTGCTGCGTGGTCCGGACGATGTCGACGATGCTCTCGACCTCCTCCGACCGGGCCGACACCCATTCGTCGTGCGGAACCACCGCGTAGACCAGACCGCGACCGCCGAGCGCGTCGGGGATCAACCGCGCCGAACCCAACACCCGCGACAGCATCGGCAGCCACGCGAACGGGTGGGTGTCGAGCAGGGTCCGGGTGATTCCGGCGTTGTCGACGCCGAGGTCGACCAGCCGGGCCGCGAGCCGATGTCCACGCGCGCTGGCCCACCGGAAGGAACCGGTATCGGTGGTCAGCCCGGCGTAGAGGCAGTGCGCCACCTTCGCGTCGATCTGCTGACCCCAGGTGTCCAGCAGGTCGGCAACCACCACCGTGGTGGAGTCCGCCGACGTGTCGACGAGGTTGGCCGACCCGAAGAGGCCGTTGGAGGCGTGGTGGTCGATGACGAGCACGTCGCGGCCGTCGGCGATGAGGTCACGCAGGGAGCCGAGCCGGTCGGCGCTCGGGGCGTCCACGGTGACCACCAGATCGGCGTCTCGGCGCAGGTCGTCCGGAGCCACCAGCAGATGGCATCCGGGCAGCGTCTGCAGCGACTCCGGCAGCTTGTCCGGGGTGGCGAAGCTGACCTCGACGTCCTTGCCCAGGTCATCGATCACCAGCGCGAGCGCGAGCCCGGCTCCGACGCTGTCCGCATCGGGGTGGACGTGGCAGAGGACGGTGACCGAGCGGGCCGCCGACAGCAGCGCCGCGGCGGCGCGGGCGTCGACACGCGCGCCCGTCGCCGCAGCGTCAATCGCCGCGTCCGTCATCGATTGAGTCGAAGTCACCCTCAGCGTCCGGCCCGTCTGTGCTCTCGTCCACTACCCCGGTTGGGTCGCCCTCCGCCCCGCTTACACGGTACGGGTCGGCGTCGCCGGCGTGCCTGGCACCCTGTCGAACTCTTGCCAAATCCTCATCCGCGGCCCGGGCACGGGCCAGTAGCTCCTCCATCCGGTGCGCGGTATCGGGCACCGTGTCGCGGACGAACGCCAGCGTCGGGGTGAACCGGACGCCCGTCGCGGCGCCGACCTTGGTGCGCAACACACCCTTGGCCTTGTCCAGTGCCGCGGCGGCACCTGCGTAGTCGGGTTCCTCGTCCAGCGATCGTCCCATCACCGTGTAGTACAGCGTCGCGTCGTGCAGGTCGTTGGTGACCTTCGCGTCGGTGATCGTCACCCCGGCCAGCCGGGGGTCCTTGATCTCGTACTCGATCGCCGAGGCGACCACCGTGGAGATCCGCTTGGCCAGCCGCTTCGCCCGTGCGGGGTCAGCCACCGTGCCCCCTGTTCGTCGCGCAAGCGCTCATCCTGAGTTCGCGGTTCGTCGCGCAAGCGCTCATCCTGAGGTCGCGGTTCGTCGCGCACGCGCTCATCCGGAGTTCGCGGGTCGTCGCGCAAGCGCTCATCCTGAGGTCGCGGTTCGTCGCGCACGCGCTCATCCGGAGTTCGCGGGTCGTCGCGCAAGCGCTCATCCTGAGGTCGCGGTTCGTCGCGCACGCGCTCATCCTGAGTTCGCGGTTCTTCGCGCAAGCGCTCATCACTAGCCGCGTTCCTTCTCGACCAGTTCGTAGGTCTCGATGACGTCGCCTTCCTTGATGTCGGAGTAGGTGAGCGTCAGACCGCACTCGTAGCCGTCGCGGACCTCGGTGACATCGTCTTTCTCGCGTCGCAGCGAGGACACCGTGAGGTTCTCCGAGACGACCACGTTGTCGCGCAGCAGCCGCGCCTTGGCGTTGCGGCGGATGATGCCCGAGGTGACCAGGCAGCCGGCGATGTTGCCGACCTTCGACGACCGGAAGATCGCCCGGATCTCGGCGCGGCCGAGCTCCTTCTCCTCGTAGACCGGCTTGAGCATGCCCTTGAGCGCCGCCTCGATCTCGTCGATGGCCTGGTAGATCACCGAGTAGTAGCGGATCTCCACACCCTCGCGGTTGGCGAGCTCGGTGGCCTTGCCCTCGGCACGCACGTTGAAGCCGATGATGATCGCATCCGAGGCCGACGCCAGGTTGACGTTGGTCTCGGTGACACCGCCGACCCCGCGGTCGATGACGCGCAGCTCGACCTCGTCGTCGACCTGGATACCCAGCAGGGCCTCTTCGAGCGCCTCGACCGTACCGGCGTTGTCGCCCTTGAGGATCAGGTTGAGCTGGCTGGTCTCCTTCAGCGCCGAATCCAGGTCCTCCAGGCTGATCCGCTTGCGGGCCCGGGCCGCCATGGCGTTGCGCTTGCGCGCGCTGCGCCGGTCGGCGATCTGGCGGGCGATGCGGTCCTCGTCGACGACCAGGAAGTTGTCACCGGCACCCGGCACCGACGTGAAGCCGATGACCTGCACCGGCCGTGACGGCAGCGCCTCGTCGACGTCCTCGCCGTGCTCGTCGACCATGCGGCGGACGCGGCCGTACGCGTCGCCGGCGACCACCGAGTCGCCGACCCGCAGCGTGCCGCGCTGGATCAGCACGGTGGCCACCGGGCCGCGGCCACGGTCCAGGTGTGCCTCGATCGCCACGCCCTGGGCCTCCATGTCGGGGTTGGCCCGCAGGTCCAGCGCCGCGTCCGCGGTCAGCACGACCGCCTCCAGCAGCTGTTCGATGTTGGTGCCCTGCTTGGCCGAGATGTCGACGAACATGGTGTCGCCGCCGTACTCCTCGGGGATCAGACCGTATTCGGTGAGCTGACCACGGATCTTGGCCGGGTCGGCACCCTCCTTGTCGATCTTGTTGACCGCCACCACGATCGGCACGTCGGCGGCCTGGGCGTGGTTGACCGCCTCCACCGTCTGCGGCATCACGCCGTCGTCGGCGGCGACCACCAGGATCGCGATGTCGGTGGCCTTCGCGCCGCGGGCACGCATGGCGGTGAACGCCTCGTGACCCGGGGTGTCGATGAAGGTGACCAGGCGCTCGTCGCCGTCGTGGTCGACGGCCACCTGGTAGGCGCCGATGTGCTGGGTGATTCCACCGGCCTCGCCCTCGCGGACGTTGGCCTGCCGGATGGTGTCCAGCAGTCGGGTCTTGCCGTGGTCGACGTGACCCATGACGGTGACCACCGGCGGGCGCTGCTCGAGGTCTTCCTCGCCGCCCTCGTCCTCGCCGTAGGAAAGGTCGAAGGACTCCAGCAGCTCGCGGTCCTCGTCCTCGGGCGAGACGACCTGCACGACGTAGTTCATCTCGCTGCCGAGCAGCTCGAGGGTCTCGTCGCCGACCGACTGGGTGGCGGTGACCATCTCACCGAGGTTGAACAGCGCCTGCACCAGCGATGCCGGGTTGGCGTCGATCTTCTCGGCGAAGTCGCTCAGCGATGCCCCGCGGGCCAGCCGGATGGTCTCGCCGTTGCCCTTCGGCAACCGCACCCCACCGACGACCGGCGCCTGCATGTTCTCGTACTCGGCGCGTTTCGCCCGCTTCGACTTGCGACCGCGCTTGGGCGCGCCACCGGGACGACCGAACGCACCGGCCGCACCACCGCGCTGGCCGGGACGGCCGCCACCACCGCCGGGACGGCCCCGGAAACCTCCGGGAGCGCCGCCACCGCCGGCGGCACCGGCTCCGGCGCCGCCACCGCCACGGTAGTTACCGCCGCCCCCACCGGGACGACCGCCGCCACCGGGACCGGGACGGGGTCCGCTGCCCGGCCGCGGCCCACCGGTACGGGTGCCACCCCCGGGACCCGGGCGCGCGCCCTGCGGGCGCGGCGGCATGCTTCCCGGGGTGGCACCCGGGCGCGGTCCGCCGCCGGGGCGGGGTCCGCCGGCGCCGGGGCCGGGGCGGGGGCCCCCCGGGCCCTGAGGCCTGGGCATGGCCCGCTCGACGGGCTGCTGCGAGGAGAACGGGTTGTTGCCCACGCGCGGGGTCCGCGCTGCGGGCCTGGGTCCGGGCTTGGGTCCCGGCGTCGGGCCGGGTCGCGGACCGGGAGTGGGCCTGACCGGCGGCGCGGGGGTGACGGCCGACGGCGGGGTCGCCGCCGCCGGGGCGGGCGGCGCAGCCGGGGGCGCGGGCATCTCGGCCGGCGGCGCGGGCTGCTTGACCACCTGCGGCGCGGACGGCTTGGGCACCGGCGGGCGGTCCGGCGCCGACGGCTTCACGGGCGCGCCGTTGCCGCTGCTCTTGATCTTCTCGGCGGATTTGCCGCCGCCGAACGACTCACGAAGCCGGCGAGCGACGGGGGCCTCCACCGTCGACGACGCCGATTTGACGAATTCGCCCTGTTCGCTCAGTCGGGCGAGCACTTCCTTGCTGGTGACACCGAGTTCCTTGGCCAACTCGTGCACACGGGCCTTACCTGCCACTACATCTCCTCGTCTGGAGGCGACAGCGGTGGTAGGCGCCGCGCCTCGGGTTAGCTATGACGCATGGTCATCGGGACTTCACGGTGTGCTCATGTTCTTCGCTACCTGTTCTCTTACCCGGGCGCCCTCACGTTCCGAAGATGCTTCGAAGCGCTCCAACACCGCGGTGATGTCCGGTGAACCGGTGATCCGCAACGCTCGACCGAACGCCCGCCGGCGAACCGCTGCGGCCAGACAGTCCGGATCGGGGTGCAACCAGGCACCCCGCCCCGGCAGTCTTCTCGCTGCGTCAACGGTCACGGCGATCTCGCCGTTCCCGCCGTCTACAGCGACCATCCGAAGCAGTTCGACGGCCAGCCCTCGTTTCCGGCATCCGATGCAGGTCCGCACCGGTCCACCCGACGGGTCGAGGGTGCTTTTCCGTATCCGAGCCGATGTCTCGCGCTGGATCACAGCTGAGTCTACCGTCACCGGAGAGCCGAAACGAAAACCGGTGCCGAAACCCGCGCGAGCGCGCTGCCCTAGCGGTCGCCCACCGCGCCGTGCGCGGCGTCGGGCCTGGGCTCGGGCCGGCCCGTCGGCCGATCGCTCGACGCGTCGTCGCTGCGGATGTCGATGCGCCATCCGGTCAGCCGCGCCGCCAACCGGGCGTTCTGGCCCTCCTTGCCGATCGCCAGCGACAACTGGAAGTCGGGCACGATCACCCGCGCCGCGCGGTTGGCCTCGTCCATCACCGTCACCGACACCACCTTGGCGGGCGACAAGGCGTTGGCGACGAACCGGGCCGGGTCCTCGTCGTAGTCGATGATGTCGATCTTCTCCCCGGACAGTTCGCTCATCACGTTGCGCACCCGCTGCCCCATCGGCCCGATGCAGGCGCCCTTGGCGTTGAGCCCGGGCGCGCGCGAGGCGACGGCGATCTTGGAGCGGTGGCCGGCCTCTCGGGCGACGGCGACGATCTCGACCGAGCCGTCGGCGATCTCGGGGACCTCCAGCGAGAACAGCTTGCGCACCAGATTGGGATGCGTGCGCGACAGCGTGATGAGGGGTTCGCGGGCACCCCGGGTGACGCCGACGACATAGCAGCGCACCCGGTCGCCGTGTTCGTAGCGCTCCCCCGGAACCTGTTCGGCCGCCGGGATCACCCCCTCGGAACCCTTGGTCTCGCTGCCCATTCGGACCACCACCAGACCGCGGGCGTTGGCCCGTGCGTCGCGCTGGATGACCCCGGCGACGATGTCGCCCTCGCGGGCCGAGAACTCCCCGAAGTTCTTCTCATTCTCGGCGTCGCGCAGTCGCTGCAGGATCACCTGGCGCGCCGTGGTCGCCGCGATCCTCCCGAAACCCTCAGGGGTGTCGTCCCATTCGTGCAGCACGTTGCCGTCGTCATCGGTCTGGCGAGCGATCACCTTGACCACACCGGTCTTGCGGTCGATGTCGATATAGGCATCGGGCTCATGGCCTTCGGTGTGCTTGTACGCGGTCAGCAGTGCCGATTTGATTGTGTCGACGACGATGTCGACCGAGATTCCCTTGTCGGCCTCGATCGCATGCAGGGCGGCCATGTCGATGTTCACGTTCGGGCATCCTTTCCGGACTGGCCGGCCAGTTCCAGCTCGCGTGGGTTCGGTGACGAAAACTCCACCTGGACAACGGCTTTGGCGATCGATTCGAACGGGACCTCCCGGACGGCGAGGCCACCGCGGGCGCCTTCGCGCACCACCAGCCGCACGGTGTCGTCGCCGCTGCCGCCGAGCCGTCCGCTCAGGCTCGACCCGTCGGACAACGTCATCTCCACCAGGCGTCCCTGCGCGCGCCGGAAGTGCTTCGCGGTGGTCAGCGGCCGGTCCACCCCGGGCGAGGTCACCTCCAGGACATAGGAGGGTGTGTCGAGGTCGTCGAGCAGCGCCGATGCCGTACGGGACAGTTCGGCGATCGAGTCGAGGTCCAGTCCGTTGTCACCGTCGGTCACCACGGTGATCCGGGGTGGCCGCGCGCCGGCGTCGATGACCACGTCCTCGATGTCGAATCCTGCGCGCCCGAACTCGCCCTCGAGCAGTTCGACCACCTGTCGTTGCGACGGCAATCCCGCTGACCGCTCCGCCACGGCGAGCTCCTCGTCTTGAGTTGTCCGGACCTCGGTTCGCACGCTGAACCCCGCGAACCTGAGTCACCACGATACGCCAGCGCCACCGGGCCAATCGACGAAAAGAGCCGAGGACCCGAACAGGGCTTCCCCGGCCGGCCACCCGGCAATGGCAGGATGGCACACGTGCCGCGCCGCCAGCCGACCGTCAGCCGCCGACGCCTGCTCGTCGGCGCGAGCGCGATCGCCGCGCTCGGGGTGACCGCAGCGACCTCGGCGGGGTGCGGCACCCAACCACCACCCCCGGACCTCGACGACCTGACCACCGCGCTCGACCGGGCGCGCGCGGACAGCGAACTCGCCGCCCGGACCGCCGCGACCACCCGCGGTCCGATCGCCGCGACGCTGAATACGGTGGCCGCCGAACGCTCTGCGCACGCCGATGCGCTGGCCGACGAGATCGTCCGGCTCACGGGTCGGCCGGCGCCCTCGACCAGCGTCGTCGCGAGCACCACCACGACGACCTCGGCGGTCGCGGCACCCGCGCCCACCGTCGACGACGTGATCGGGGCGCTGCGCGTCTCCGCCGACAGCGCCACCACCGCGGCGACCGCGCTGTCGGGTTACCGGGCCGGGTTGCTCGCGTCGATCGCGGCGGCCTGCACATCGGCCTACGCCGTGGCGCTGGTGCCGGTCGGGGGGAAGCGGTGACCTCACCGGAGCCCCGGGACCCGAACCGCCCGGGCGACCCGGCCGACGGGGCGCTGTTCGACGCGGTGGCCACCGAGCACGCCACCATCTACGGGTACGGGTTGGTGTCGGCGCATTCGACGCCGGAGGTCAACTATCTGGTCTCCGACGCGATGGCCCAGCACCGTGCGCGCCGGGAAGCGGCCATCGCCCTGCTCGAGGAGCGCGGCGCCGAGGTCCCGCTGCCCGCGGCCGGCTATCAGCTGCCCGCCGAGGTCGACGACCCCGCCGGGGCCTTCGAGCTGGCTGTCGGGATGGAGCAGGACGCGGCGGTGGCCTGGCGGGCGGTCGTGGAGCAGGCAACCGATCAGAACGTGCGGGCTTTCGGGGTCACCGCGCTCACCGAGTGCGCGGTGATGGCGGCGCGGTGGCGGCGCCTGTTCGGTCGGACACAGACCACCGTGGCGTTCCCCGGCGGATCGGAGTGACCGGCCGGGTCAGCCGAGCGCCGCGGCGATGTCGGTCGCCGCTGTACCGACCGGGATCTCGCGCGTCTCGCCGCTGAACCGGTCCCGCAGCTCGACCACCCCGTCGGCCCAGCCGCGGCCCACCACCACGATCCGGGGCACGCCCAACAGCTCCGCGTCCTTGAACTTGACCCCCGGCGAGGCCTGCCGGTCGTCCAGCAGCACCTCGATGCCCAGCCGGTCGAGCTCGTCGGCCAGCTCGAGGGCTCCCGCACGCGCCTGGGCGTCCTTGTTGGCTATCACCAGGTGCGCGTCGAACGGTGACACCGTCGCGGGCCAGCGCAGACCGAGCTGGTCGTGGTGCTGTTCGGCGATGACCGCCACCAGCCGGGAGACCCCGATCCCATAGGAGCCCATGGTCAACCGGACCGGCTTGCCGTCCTCGCCGAGCACGTCGGCGGTGAATGCGTCGGTGTACTTGCGGCCCAGCTGGAAGATGTGACCGATCTCGATGCCGCGCGCCGACACCAGCGGCCCGGCACCATCGGGCGACGGATCCCCGTCGCGTACGTCGGCGGCCTCGATGGTGCCGTCGGGGGTGAAGTCGCGCCCGGCCACCAAACCGACCACATGTCTGTGCGGCTCGTCGGCACCGGTGATCCACGACGTTCCGTCCACCACCCGCGGATCGACCAGATACCGAACACCGTTGGCCAGCAGGGCCCTCGGACCGACGTAACCCTTCACCAGGAACGGGTTGGCGGCGAAGTCGGCGTCGTCGAGCAGCGCGTGCTCGGCCGGTTCGAGTGCGGCGCCCAGCCGTTTCTCGTCGACCTCGCGGTCACCGGGGACGCCGACGGCCAGCAGCTCCCAGTCGCCGTCGGGCTCGCGCACCTTGAGCAGCACGATCTTCAGCGTGTCGGCGGCCACCACCTCGCGGCCACCGAACTCGGGCAGGGTCGCGGCGTTGGCCCAGTCCACCAGCGCGGCGATGGTCGGGGCGTCGGGCGTGTCGTACACCGTGGCCTCGGGCTGACCGTCGATCGGGATCGACGGCGGCACCGCGGTGAGCACCGCTTCGACGTTGGCCGCATAGCCCGATTGCAGGCAGCGCACGAACGTGTCCTCGCCGACCTCGCTCTCGGCCAGGAACTCCTCGGAAGCGCTGCCGCCCATCGCGCCGGACACGGCGGAGACGATGACGTAGCGGACCCCGAGCCGATCGAAGATCCGCTGATAGGCCTCGCGGTGGTGTTGGTAGACCTTCTTCAGCCCGTCGTCGTCGACGTCGAACGAATACGAGTCCTTCATGATGAACTCGCGCCCGCGCAGGATGCCCGCCCGCGGACGGGCCTCGTCGCGGTACTTGGTCTGGATCTGGAACAACAGCAGCGGGAAGTCCTTGTAAGAGGAGTACTCCCCCTTCACCGTCAGGGTGAACAGCTCCTCGTGGGTGGGGCCGAGCAGGTAGTCGTTACCGCGGCGGTCCTGCAGGCGGAACAGGTTGTCGCCGTACTCGGTCCAGCGGTTCGTCGTCTCGTAGGGCGCGCGCGGGAGCAACGCCGGGAACAGGATCTCCTGGCCCCCGATGCCGATCATCTCGTCGCGCACGACCTTCTCGATCTTGCGCAGCACCCGCAGCCCCAGCGGCAGCCAGCTGTACAGGCCCGGCCCGATCGGGCGCACGTAGCCGGCCCGGATCAGCAGCTTGTGGCTGGGCACCTCGGCGTCGGCCGGATCGTCTCGCAGGGTACGCAGGAACAGCTCGGACATGCGGGTGATCACAGCCGACCACCTTACTTACCGGTGCGGCTACAACTCACCGGCCTCCACCGCCTCGCGGGTGTGCTGCGCGGTGGCGATCTCGCGCGCGGTGAACCGGATGAACAACGCCGGCAACCCGACCAGCACCGCGACCGCGGCCACCCACAACAGCGAGTAGGTGTAGCCGGCGTCCAGCGCATCGAGTTGGGCGGGCGTCATCGCGGCCACCGGCCCGGTCGCGCCCCCCAGATACAGGGTGCGCGACACCTGCACCGCCTGGATGACCACCAGCACGATCGGGCCGCCCAGGTTCTGCACCATCAGCGTGATCGACGAGACCGGTCCGATCTCGCGGGGGCCCACGTCGGCGACCGCGCACAGCGGCAGGACCACCGAGATCACCCCGATGCCGAAGCCGCCCACCACCAGGGGCATGGCCAGATCCGGGAAGTACGGGACACCGCGGTTGAGGGTGGAGCCGTAGAGCATCGCGCCGACCACCAGCATCCCGGCGGCGATGACGAGCCAGCGGGGTGCGACGTGCGGGGCGATCCGCGCCGCCATGATCGTCCCCGCGCCCAGCGCGAGGGCGAACGGGATGAAGCACACCCCCGCCCGCAGCGCGGAGTAACCCATCACGTCCTGCACGTAGAGCCCGATCATCACGGTCGCGGTCAGCATCACCCCACCCGCGAGGAACAGCGAGACGAACGTCATCACCCGGTTGCGGTTGTCGAACACCGCCAGCGGAACGATCGGGTGCTCCGCGGAGCGCTCCACGATCAGGAACGCCAGGAAGAACACCGCGGCGGCGACGCCCGCGCCGATGACGAACGGGTCCACCCAGCCGCGCGCGGGGCCCTGGGTGAACAGCATGACCGCCGATGTACAACCCAGGGTTGCCAGCAGCGCGCCGGTGACGTCCAGTTTGAGGCGTTCGTGGTGGGTCTCGGCGAGGCTGAGCACCGCGGTGGTGACGATGACGATGCCGATGGGAACGTTGATCAGGAACGCCAGCCGCCAGGAGACGACGGTCAGCGCACCGCCGAGCACCAGGCCCAGCACCGAACCGGTGGCCTGCATCGCCGCCGACACCGCCAGGGCGCGGTTACGCGCGTGACCGACCGCGTACGTCGTCGCGATCAGCGCCAGCCCGGTCGGCGCCGCCACCGCGGCCCCCACACCCTGCACGGCGCGCGCCACGATCAGCGTGATCCCGTCGGTGGCCACACCGCACACCAGCGAAGCGATGGTGAAGGTGCCGACGCCGGACAGGAATGCGCGTTTGTGCCCGATCGCGTCGCCGATACGGCCGCCCAGCAGCAGCAGACCGCCGAACGCCAGCACGTAGGCGGTGATGACCCAGCTCTTGGCCACGTCGGAGAGATCCAGCTCGGCCTGCATCCGGGGCAACGCGACGATCACGATGGTGCCGTCCAGCGTGGCCATCAGCTGCATACCGGTGATCGCGACGATCGCGACGCCGAGCACCGAGGACGACAGCGGCGTCGCCGCGCGCTCGGATGACATGGACAGCCACCCTACCGAGTGGCGATGTCGGTGTGATTATCGACGGTGAGCGACGAATATCACGCCGAAATCGCTTGGGGCTGGGGCTCGCAGGAGCCCGATGTCGAGCTCTACAGCTCTCCGGCGTCGATCGCGTCCTTGACTTCCTGGGCGTGGGCCACCTGTTCGGCCGTGTAGCCGATGAACAGCGCGGCACCGCCGACCACGACGGCCACCGCGGCCACCCACAGCAGACCGTAGGTGTAGCCCTGGTCCAGCGCGTGCAGCTGTACCGGGTTCATGTCCTTGACCGGGCCGTTGGTGCCGCCCAGGTACAGCGTGCGCGAGGTGATCACCGCCTGGATGACCGCCAGCACGACCGGGCCGCCCAGGTTCTGCAGCATCAACGCGATCGCCGACACCGGGCCGATCTGATCGAAGCCGACACCGGCGATGGCGGAGATCATCAGCGGCACCACGATCATGCCGATACCGAAGCCGCCGACCACGATCGGCAGCACCAGGTTCGGGAAGTACGGAATGCCGGCGTCCAGCGTCGAGCCGTAGACCATGGCCCCGAGCACCAGCACTCCACCGCCGATCACCAGCACCCGCGGCGGGAACTTCGACACCAGCGCCGAAGCCAGCCCCAGACCGATCCCGAGCGCGATCACGAACGGGATGAAACCGATGCCGGCCCGCAGTGCGCTGTAGCCCATGATGTCCTGCACATACAGCCCGATCAGCACCGTCAGCGTGAACATCACCCCGCCCGCCAGGAAGATCGCCGCGAACGTGGCGACCCGGTTGCGGTCGTGGAACAGGCTGAACGGCACGACGGGGTTCTCCGCGGTGCGTTCGACCCACAGGAAGGCGCCCAGGCAGGCCAATGCGGCCGCCCCGGAACCCAACGTCACCGGCGAGACCCAGCCCTGCTCGGGCCCCATCGAGAACGCGAACACCGCGGCGGTGCAGCCCATCGTGGCGAGCAACGCGCCCGCGGCGTCCAGCTTCAACCGCTCACGGTTGGTCTCCCGCAGCGTCTTGCGGGCCAGGTAGATCATCAGCAGGCCGATCGGCACGTTCACCAGGAACGCCAGCCGCCACGACACCTCGGTCAGCGCACCGCCTACGACCAGGCCCATCACCGAACCGACACCGGTCATCGCGGCGAACACCGCTGTCGCCGCGTTGCGCGCCGGGCCCTTCGGGAAGGTCGTCGCGATCAGCGCCAGAGCGGTGGGCGACGCGATCGCCGCGCCGACGCCCTGCAGCAGCCGCGCGACCACCAAGGTCGCCTCATCCCAGGCGATCCCGCACAGCACCGACGCGATGGTGAACAGCGCGACGCCCACGATAAAGGTGCGCTTGCGGCCGATGGTGTCGCCGAGCCGACCGCCCAGCAGCATCAGTCCGCCGAACGTCAGCACGTAGGCGGTGATCACCCAGCTCCGGCCGGCGTCGGACAGGCTCAGCTCGTCCTGGATCTTCGGCAGCGCCACGATGGCGATGGTGCTGTCCATGGTGGCCAGCAGCTGCATGCCGCCGATGGCGATGACCGCCGCGATGAAACGCCGCGATGGCCACCAGGCGGCCGGCGACTTGCCGGGCAGCGGCACGTCAGCACCGCGACCACCGGCGGACACCCGCGCGGGCAGCGCCCGGTCCGAGCGCCGTTGCCCCTGGACTTCTTCGTCACGATGGATGGCGGCACGCTCCGCATCGTTGAGAGCCGTCATAACGGGTTACCTTACAGTAATCTTAAGAATCCTTTAAGCGGCGAAGCCCGCGACCGGCCCTATGACGATGATCGCCGGGGGCCGAATGCCCTCGGAACGGATGCGTTCCGGCGCATCCGCAAGGGTCGACCGCAAAGTCCTTTGTCCCGCCGTGCTGCCGTGCTGGACCACAAGTACCGGCGTATCCGCAGGTCGACCGCCTTTCTGCAATGCTTTGGCGAAAAGCTCGATCCGCTCGACCGCCATCAGCAAAACAACTGTGCCGTTCATCGCGGCCAGCGCATCCCAATTCACTAACGATTCGGGATGCCCGGGCGCAACATGGCCGCTGACCACCACGAACTCATGCGTCATGCCGCGATGGGTGACCGGGACGCCGGCCAGCGCCGGAACCGCTATGGCGCTGGTCACACCGGGTACGACGGTGACCGGAATACCGGCTTCGGCGCACGCGACGACCTCTTCGTAGCCTCGGGCGAACACGAACGGGTCGCCGCCTTTGAGGCGCACCACGAACTTGCCCGCCCTGGCCCGGTCGATCAGCACCTCGTTGATCGCGTCCTGCGCCATCGCGCGGCCGTACGGAATCTTGGCGGCATCGATGACCTCGACATCCGGCGACAACTCGGCGAGCAGTTCCTGCGGGGCCAGCCGGTCGGCGACGACGACGTCGGCGTGTGCCAGCAGCCGCCGGCCGCGCACGGTGATCAGCTCCGGATCGCCGGGACCGCCGCCGACCAGCGCGACACCACCACGGACCACACCGGGCGCCTCGGCGCCTATGACACCTTGCTGGAACGCCTCGTGGATCGCCGATCGGATCGCCGCGGACCGGCGGTGCTCGCCACCCGCCAGCACCCCGACGGCCAGGCCCTCGTACTCGAAGGACGCCGGGGTGACCGCGGTCCCGTCCCTGGCCGAGTCGGCCCGCACGCAGAAGATGCGCCCGCGCTCGGCTTCGGCGACGACGGCGGCGTTGACACCGGGATCGTCGGTCGCGGCGATCACATACCACGCGTCGTCCAGGTCGCCCTCGCGGAACTCGCGCAGCGTCAGCGTGATGCCGTCCATCCCCTCGACGGCAGGGGTGGCGTGGCGGGAGATGACGTGCACGTCGGCGCCGCTGGCCATGAGCAGGGGCAGGCGGCGTTGTGCCACGGTGCCGCCACCGACGACGACGACCTTCTTGCCCGTCAGGCGCAGGCCGGCCAGATACGCGTTCTCAGAAGTCACTCTTGCTCCTCGCGTGCGCGGCCGTCATTTCTGCTCCTCGCGTGCGCGGCCGTCATTTCTGCTCCTCGCGTGCGCGGCCGTCATTTCTGCTCCTCGCGTGCGCGGCACCGGGCGAGCCTAGTGGTCGAGGCGGCGGTCGCGACGAACCGGGCGATCGCCTCGGGATGTGCAGCGGCATGGGTGTGCAGGTAGCCGGCGTGCACGCCGGCGCGCACCGCGCCGTCCTGGACGATCTCCCCCGCCCGGCCCGAATAGCGCCACGCGGGCTGCCGGCCGGAGCCGAATCGCACGGTGGTGCGGTGGAACTCGTGGCCGACCACACGCTCACCGATGGCGTGCAGCGGGGAGTCGGTGACCGCGACGGCATCCCGGTAGCCCAGCGTCAGCGTGTCGGTGAACGTGGCGGACCCGCTCAGCACCCCGCACATCGGATGACCGTCGAGATCGTCGACCAGATAGGTCAGCCCCGCACACTCGGCGTGCACCGGCGCTCCGCGCTCGGCCAGCGCCCTGATCTGCCCGCGCACGCCGTCGTTGGCCGACAGTTCGGGACCGTACTGCTCGGGGAATCCGCCTGGCAGCACCAGGGCGGCCGCGTCGGCGGGCAGCGGATCGGCCAGCGGATCGAACTCCGCGACCGTGGCCCCCGCTCCGCGCAACAGCTCGGCGTGCTCCGGGTAGCCGAAGCTGAACGCCTTGCCCGCGGCCAGCGCGACGGTGACCGGGCCGCTGATCGGGTCGGCCGAGGCCGGGCTCCACGCGCCGTCGCCGACCCGCGCCGCGGCCGCCCGCTGGACCGCGGCCAGGTCGACATGGCGGGCGACCAGCGAGGTCATCGCGTCGACGGCCGCGCCGGCCAGCCGCCCGTGCTCGACGGCGGTCACCAGACCCAGATGTCGCGATGGGACGCTCAGTTCGTCGGCGCGCGGAATCGATCCCAGCACCGGCACCCCGGCCTGCTCGCAGGCCTGGCGCAGCACGTCGTCGTGGCGGGCCGACCCGACCCGGTTGAGGATCACCCCGGCGATGCGGACGCTGTGGTCGAAGGTGGCGAAACCGTGCAGCAGCGCCGCCACACTGTGGCTCTGCCCGCGCGCGTCGACCACGAGGACGACGGGTGCACCCAGCAGCGCGGCGACGTGCGCGGTGGAGCCTCGGGCGGTGCCGGTGGCGGCGGCGCCGATGCGGCCGTCGAACAACCCCATCACACCCTCGACGACGACGATGTCGGCGTCGTCGCTGCCATGCCGGTACAGCGGGCCGATCAGCGCGTCGCCGACCAGCACCGGGTCCAGGTTGCGGCCCGGCCGGCCCGCGGCCAGCGCGTGGTAGCCGGGGTCGATGAAGTCGGGACCGACCTTGAACGGCGCCACCCGGCTGCCCGACCGGCGCAGCGCGCCGATCAGGCCGGTGGCCACGGTGGTCTTGCCGCTGCCGGACGCCGGCGCGGCGATCACCACCGCCGGCGTGCTCACCCTCGTTCCCGCGAGCGCGCGGGTCTGTACAGCGACACGCCGCGCCGGTCGTCATTTCGCGCGCGCTCGCACCGGTCGACAGCGTCCCCGCTCACCACTCGATGCCTTTCTGGCCCTTGCGGCCGGCGTCCATCGGGTGCTTCACCTTCGTCATCTCGGTAACCAGGTCCGCGGCGTCGATCAGGGCCGGCGGCGCATCGCGGCCGGTGATCACCACATGCTGGGTGCCCGGACGCGCCGCCAACGTGGCGATCACCTCGTCGGTGTCCACCCAGCCCCACTTCAGCGGGTAGGTGAACTCGTCGAGCACGTAGAAGTCATGCCGCTCCCCGGCCAGCCGGCGCGCGATCTCGGCCCAGCCCTCGGCCGCCGCGGCCGCGTGATCCTCCTCGGTGCCGTCCTTGCGCGACCACGACCAGCCCGAGCCCATCTTGTGCCACTCGACGGGGCCCCCGATGCCCCGCTCGTCGTGCACCCGGCCCAGCTCGCACAGCGCGGTCTCCTCGCCGACCTTCCACTTGGCGCTCTTGACGAACTGGAACACCGCGATGTCGAAGCCCTGGTTCCAGGCGCGCAGGGCCATCCCGAACGCCGCGGTCGACTTGCCCTTACCCGCCCCGGTGTGCACCGCGAGCAACGGGGCGTTGCGTCGCTGGCGAGTGGTCAGCCCGTCGCGGGGAACCGTCAGCGGTCGGCCTTGCGGCATGTCATCCCTCCTACGCCGCGCCCCGGTCGGACTGTCCCTTGACCAGCTCGGTCAGGGTGTCGGCGCGTAGCTGATCCAGCCGCACCACCGGCGCGTCCAGGTGCCCGGCCAGATCCGCGGCCAGTCCGAGCCGGATATAGGACGTCTCGCAGTCCACGACGACCGCCGCGGCCCCCTCGGACACCAGCCGGGCCGCGGCCGCGCGGGCGCGGTCGACCGGGTCGGGACCGCCGGTGGCACGACCGTCGGTGAGCACCACCACCAGGCTGCGGCGGGCCCGGTCGCGGGCCCGTTCGCGGACCACCATGTCGCGGGCCGCCAGCAGGCCGTGCGCCAGCGGGGTCTTGCCACCGGTGTCGAACCGGGCCAGCCTGCGGCTGGCGATGTAGACCGACGACGTTGGCGGCAGCAGCACCCTGGCATCCTGCCCGCGGAACGTGATCACCGCGACCTTGTCCCGGCGTTGATAGGCGTCGCGCAGCAGCGAGAGCGTGGCCCCGCCGACCGCCGACATCCGGTCCCGCGCCGCCATCGAGCCCGAGGCGTCCACGACGAAGATCACCAGGTTGCCCTCGCGGCCTTCGCGGACCGCTCGGCGTACGTCATCGGGAGTTGGGCGCAGCCGGCCGGGTCCGTCCTGCCGGCCCGCGGCGGCGGCCACGGTGGCGAAGACGTGCACGCCGTGCCCGGCGCCGGGTTCGGTGGTCGACGACACCACGGTGCCGGTGCGGTTGCGGGCGCGCGAACGGCGCCCCGGGGCACCCTCACCGACCCCTGGAACCACCAGAGCCTTGGTACGGAACACGGGCGACGGCGGCGCACTCGGCCGGGTCCCAGGAGCCTGGCCCTGCCGGGGAGGTCCCCCGTCGGCCGCACCGTCGGGCTGCGATCCGCCACCGGGCGGGTCGGGCTCGGTGTCGGGCGGCCCGTCGGTGGATTCCGCGGCCTGCTGCATCGCGTCGTCGAGACGCTCGGGGTCCAGACCGGGGTCGTCGAACGGATCCCGGCGGCGACGGTGTGGCAGCGCCAGCTCGGCGGCCACCCGGATGTCCTGTTCGTCCACGGTGCCCGCACCCCGCCACGCGGCGTGCGCCACCGCGGTGCGGGCCACCACCAGGTCGGCGCGCATCCCGTCGACGTCGAACGCCGCACACAGCGCGGCGATGCGCCGCAACTCGGTGTCGGGCAGCACCACACCGGGCAGGCTCGCCCGCGCGTCGGCGATGCGTCCGGCCAGCTCGGCGTCGGCGCCGGCGAACCGGGCGGCGAACCCGGCGGGGTCGGCTTCGTAGGCCAGCCGCGCCCGAATCACCTCGGCGCGCACGTCGACGTCGCGGGAGGCCTGCACGTCGACGGTGAGGCCGAACCGGTCCAGCAGCTGTGGGCGCAGCTCGCCCTCTTCGGGGTTCATCGTGCCGATCAGCACGAACCGCGCCTCATGGCTGTGCGACACACCGTCGCGTTCGATGTGCACCCGGCCCATCGCCGCCGCGTCGAGCAGCACGTCGACGAGGTGGTCGTGCAGCAGGTTGACCTCGTCGACGTAGAGCACCCCGCGGTGCGCCCGTGCCAGCAACCCCGGCGAGAACGCGTGCTCGCCGTCGCGCAGTACCTTCTGCAGGTCCAGCGATCCGACCACCCGGTCTTCGGTGGCGCCGATCGGCAACTCCACCAATTGCCCACCGTGATCACCGGACGCCTCGAACGCCACGGTCAGCACCTTCGCCAGCCCCCGCACGGCGGTGGATTTCGCGGTGCCCTTCTCGCCGCGGATCAGCACCCCGCCGATGTCGGGCCGCACGGCGCACAGCATCAGCGCCAGCCGCAGCCGGTCGTGACCGACCAGCGCGCTGAACGGGTAGATCGGGTCGGCGGCGGCGTTCACGGCTTCACCATCGGCACGTGCGGGATGCCGTCGTCGAGGAACTCGTCACCGTCGCGGACGAACCCGTGCCCGCCGTACATATCCGCGAGGTAGGTCTGTGCGTTGATGTGGCACGGATAGTCGCCCACCTCGGCCAGCGCCGCCTGCAGCAGCCGCGCGGCGTGCCCCTGCCCTCGGTCGCCGCGCTTGGTGCACACCCGGCCGATCCGGAACGCCTTCTGGCCCGCGGGATACTCCTCCATCAGGCGCAGCGTCGAGATGACCTCTCCCTCGTCGTTCTCCAGCCAGAAATGCCGGGTCTCCCTGAGCAGGTCGCGGCCGTCGAGCTCCGGGTAGGGCGTCGCCTGTTCGACCACGAACACCTCCACGCGCAGCTTGAGCAGCTCGTAGAGCGTGGCGGCGTCGAGGTCCTTGGCCCAGCTGCGGCGTAGCGCGACCGTCATCCGTCAAACGGTCGCAGCGGTGGCAGGGTCGGCGGAAGCGGACGGGTCCAGCGCTGCGACGTCGGGAACTCCACTGGCGGGCTGGTCCAGCTTGAGCACCTTGGTGCCCCAGGCCCACACCTCGTCGAACAGCCCGGGCTCTCCGGACAGCTTGGTACCCAGCGACGGCACCATCTCCTTGAGCTTGGGGGCCCAGCCCTCGTAGCGATCGGGGAAGCAGCGCTCCATGACGTCGAACATCGCCGGCACCGCGGTGGACGCGCCGGGTGAGGCGCCGAGCAGCCCGGCGATGCTGCCGTCGCTCGCCGACAGCACGGTGGTGCCGAACTCGAGCACTCCGCCCTTGCCCCCGGCTCGGCGGATGACCTGCACACGCTGTCCGGCGATGTCCATCTCCCAGTCGGAATCCTTTGCACTGGGAGCGAATTCACGCAGGTTCTCGACCCGCGCCGGCTCGCTGAGCAGCAGCTGACCGATCAGGTATTTCAGCAGGCCCATCTCGGTGAGACCGACGCCCAGCATCGACATCAGGTTGTCGGGTTTGACCGAGAACGGCAGGTCGGTGAGCTTGCCCTGCTTGAGGAACTTCGGCGACCAGCCGGCGAACGGCCCGAACAGCAGCCAAGACTTCTCGTTGATCACCCGGGTGTCCAGGTGCGGCACCGACATCGGCGGGGCTCCCAGCGGCGGCAGCCCGTACACCTTGGCCTGATGGCCCACGGTCAGTTCGGGGCGGTCGGTGCGCAGGAACTGGCCACCCACCGGGAACCCGCCGAAGCCCTTGGCCTCCTTGATGCCCGCCTTCTGCAGCAGCGGCAGCGCGCCACCGCCGGCGCCGACGAAGACGAACTTGGCGTTGAAGGTGCGCTTGAGCCCGGTGCGGCGGTTGACGACCTTCACCGTCCAGCTGCCGTCGGAGCCCTGGTCGAGGTCGATGACCTCGTGGCCGAACAGCGTGTCCATCCCGTGCTGGGCGCCGTACCCGATCAGCTGTCGTGACAGCGAACCGAAGTCGACGTCGGTGCCGTCCTGGGTCCAGTTCAGGCCGACCGGATCGGAGAAGTCGCGCTTGGCGGCCATCAGCGGTAGCCGGCGGGCGAACTCGTCGCGGTCGTCGATGAACTCCATCGAGGCGAACAGCGGGTTGGCGGCCAGCGTCTCGCGCCTGCGCTTGAGGTAGTCGACGTTGTCGGCACCGGTCACGAAGCTGACGTGCGGAATCGGGTTGAGGAAGCTGCGCGCGTCGGGCAGCACCCCGTTCTCCACGACATAGGCCCAGAACTGCCGGGACACCTGGAACTGTTCGTTGACGTTGACCGCCTTGCTGATGTCGATCGAGCCGTCCGCACGCGCCGGGGTGTAATTCAACTCACACAGCGCGGAGTGGCCGGTTCCCGCGTTGTTCCACGGATCACTGCTCTCGGCGGCCGCACCGTCGAGGCGCTCGACCAACGTCATCGACCAGTCCGGCTCCACCAGGCGCAGCAGCACGCTGAGCGTGGCGCTCATGATGCCCGCCCCTACCAGCAGGACGTCGGTCTTCTCGGGTTCAGACACGGTGTCGTCGATCCTTCGTGGTCGTATCCCGTTGATCACGGCTTGCCGGTGTTCAGGTTATCCCGCCACACCACGAGGCAGCGTGCCGACCACTGCCCACCGGATCCGCGGCACCGGGATTAGGGTGGCTGTCGTGTCTGGATGGGAGCCCGACGTGCTGCCCGGATACCAGCGATTCACGTTCGACCTCGGCCCCGACCCGCACGGCGAGGGTGACCTGGTGGCCACCCTGGTCCGCCGCGGCGAGGCCGACCCGTCGGCCCGCCACGCGGTGCTGGTGGTGCACGGGTTCACCGACTACTTCTTCAACAACGAGTTCGCCGATCACATGGCCCGGCGCGGTTTCGCGTTCTACGCTCTCGACCTGCACAAATGCGGACGATCGCATCGGGCGGGCCAGACCCCGCACTTCACCACCGACCTGTCGGTATACGACGCGGAACTCGAGCGTGCGCTGGCCGTGATCGCCGCGGTGGGGCCGGCTCGGGTCCTGGTCTACGGCCATTCGGCCGGCGGGCTGGTGGTGTCGCTGTGGCTGGACCGGTTGCGCCGCCGGGCCGCCACCGGGCGGGTCGAAACCAACGTGGCGGGGCTGATCCTCAACAGCCCCTGGCTGGACCTGCAGGGCCCGGCGATCCTGCGCACCCCGCCGACGTCGGCGGCGATCAGGGCGATGCGGCGCCTGCGCAAGCTCATGGTAGTGCGCCACCCGACCGGTGGCGGCTACGGAACCACCCTGCACCGCGACTACGCCGGCGAATTCGAATACAACCTGGACTGGAAGCCGCTGGGCGGCTTCCCGGTCACCTTCGGCTGGATCCACGCCATCCGGCGGGGGCAGGCCCGGTTGCACCGCGGGCTCGACGTCGGTGTGCCCAACCTGATCCTGCGCTCGGACCGCAGCGTCCGCGAGGTGGACGACCCCGACTCGATCCAGCGCGGCGACGCGGTGCTCGACGTCGCCCAGATCGCGCGCTGGGCGGGCTGCATCGGCAACCGGTCGACGGTGGTGCCGATCGTCGACGCCAAACACGATGTGTTCCTGTCGGTGTCCGAACCTCGGCGCGTCGCCTACGCCGAACTGGACCGCTGGCTGGACTGGTACCTGACCGATGCCGGGGACTCTCCGGCGCCACCACCCGACGGGAGCCCGAGCCGTGACTGACTTCGACATCGCGATCATCGGAACCGGTTCGGGCAACTCGATCCTCGACGAACGGTATGCCGGCAAGCGGGTGGCCATCTGCGAGCAGGGCGTGTTCGGCGGCACCTGCCTCAATGTCGGGTGCATCCCGACCAAGATGTTCGTCTATGCCGCCGGGGTGGCCCAGCAGATCCGCGAGTCCGGCCCGTTCGGCGTCGACGCCCACGTCGACGGGGTGCGCTGGGCCGACATCGTCTCCCGGGTGTTCGGCCGCATCGATCCGATCGCCAACGGCGGTGAACAGTACCGGCGCTCGTCTCCCGGTGTCGAGGTGTTCGCCAGCCACGCCCGGTTCGTCCCGTCCGGCGCGGACAGGGCGTACCGGCTGCGGACCGACGACGGCGACGAGTTCACCGCCGAGCAGGTGGTGATCGCCGCCGGTGCCCGCGCGACCATCCCGCCGGCCATCGCCGAATCCGGTGTGGCCTACCACACCAGCGACACCATCATGCGTATCCCCGAGTTGCCCGGGCACATCGTCATCGTCGGGGGCGGGTTCGTCGCCGCCGAGTTCGCACACGTCTTCTCGTCGCTGGGCTCGCGGGTGTCGATCGTGCTGCGCGGCAGCACGATGCTGAGCCATTGCGACGACACGATCTGTGAGCGTTTCACCGACATCGCCAGCCGCAAGTGGGAGATCCACAGCCGCCGCAACATCGTCGGCGGATCCGGTGACGGACCGGACGGTTCCGGCGGGCTGGCGCTGCATCTCGACGACGGTTCGACGCTGCACGCCGACACGCTGCTGGTGGCCACCGGCCGGATCCCCAACGGCGATCTGCTCGACGCCCACCACGCCGGTGTCCGGGTCGATGACGGGTTGGTGGTCGTCGACCAGTACCAACGCACCACGGCCCGTAACGTTTTCGCGCTCGGCGACGTCAGCTCGCCCTATCAGCTCAAGCACGTCGCCAACCACGAGGCACGGGTCGTCAAACACAACCTGTTGCAGGACTGGGACGACACCGTCAACCTGATGCCCGCCAACCACCTCAATGTGCCTTCGGCGGTGTTCACCGATCCGCAGATCGCCTGTGTCGGACTGACCGAGAACGAGGCCCGTGCCGCGGGCTACCGGATCCGTTCCAAGGTGCAGGACTACCGTGATGTCGCCTACGGCTGGGCGATGGAGGACTCCAACGGCTTCGCCAAGCTGATCATCGACGACGACACCGGGTTGCTGCTCGGCGCGCACATCATGGGCCACCAGGCGTCCTCGATCATCCAGCCGATCATCCAGGCGATGGCGTTCGACCTGCCGGCCCAGGACATGGCGCGCGGTCAGTACTGGATCCACCCGGCGCTGCCCGAGGTCATCGAGAACGCGCTGCTGGCGCTGTGCGGCGAGCCGCCGTGGCCGCCGCCCCGACGGCACTGACGCCCCCGTCTCCCGCCGAAATCGCCGCGCCCCAGCGCCGAAATGGCATTCCGGCAGGGGAATTTCGGGTGCAGGCCTGCCGGAATGCCAGTTCGGCAGAGAGTGGGGTGGCCGGTCAGCGCGACCCGACCACAAAGCCCCAGGGCAGCTCGAGCCGATGCGTGGCAAGCATTTCCACGTCGGACAGCACCTCGTCGATCGCGCCGTCGGCGACGATGACGCCGCCGTCCATGACGATGGCCCGGTCGCACAGCTGTGCGGCATAGGGCAGATCGTGGGTGACGATCAGCATCGTCGCGTCCAGCCCCGTCAACGTCTCGGCGAGCTCGCGGCGAGCGACCGGATCGAGATTGGCCGACGGCTCGTCGAGCACCAGAACCTCGGGCTCACAGGCCAATACGGTGGCAAGCGCGGCACGCCGCCGCTGGCCGCCGGACATGTGGGCCGGACTGCGGTCGGCGAGCTCGGTCATCGACACGGCCGCCAGCGCATTCGCCACCCGGGCCTGTAGTTCGTCGCCGCGCAGCCCGAAATTGGCCGGGCCGAAGGCCACATCCTGCGCCAGCGTCGGCATGAAGAGTTGGTCGTCGGGATCCTGGAACACCAAGCCGACCCTGCGCCGGATGTCGCGAAGCGTCGTGCGCGACAACGCCGTCCCACCGATCTCGACGGTGCCCGCCGCCGCGCCGAGCACCCCGTTGAGATGCAGCATGAGCGTCGTCTTGCCCGCACCGTTGGGCCCGAGCAACGCCACCCGCTCCCCCGGCACGACATCGAGGTCGATGCCGCCGAGCGCGACGTGGCCGTCGGGATAGGCGTAGCGCAGCCCGCGCACCCGCACCGCCGGGCTGCTCATCGGGTCCCACTGCTCTTCGCGCAGGCGCTCATCGGGTCCCTCTGCTCTTCGCGCAGGCGCTCATCGCACCACCCAGGCGCTCATCGCGACCAACACCGCGGCCGAGGCCGGCAACAGCGCGACGACCCATTGGCGCGACGACGCGGCCGCGGCACAGCCCGCGCCGACCGCCATCGGCGGGACGTGGCCGTCGAAGCCCCGCGACAGCATCGCCAGGTACACCCGCTCGCCCCGCTCATAGGAGCGCAGGAACAGCGAGCCCACCCCTTTCGCGGTGGCCCCGATCTGGTGCAGCATCCGCGGCGAGTCGCCCCGCGAAACCCTCGCCATCCGCATCCTGCGAGCCTCGGCGGCGAGCACGTCGATGTAGCGGATCATCAACGTCAGCATCGACACGATCACGCCCGGCACCCGTAGCCGGCTCAGCGCGACGGGCAGCTCCCGCGCGGTCGTCGTGGACGCGACGGTCAGCGAGGCGGCCACCCCCAATGTGCCCTTGACCACGATGCCCCACGCCGCGTAGAGGCCGGCGACCGACAGCTCGAATCCTGCCACGGTCACCCGCTCGCCCCCCTCGGCGAACGGCAGCAACAGCGCCAGCACGACGAACGGCACCTCGATCAGCATGCGCGGCAGGATCCAGCGCAGCGGGATCTGCGCCACCCGCCAGATCGCCAGGATGATCAGCGCGTAGATTCCGAACGGCCAGAACAGTTCCCGCGGCGTGGCGACCACCGCCAGCACGAACACCACCAGGCAGACCACCTTGACCTCCGCGGGCAGCCGGTGCACCGGGGAGTCACCGTCGCGATAGAGCGGATGCGCGTGGCCTGCCCCCACGTTACTGCCCGACCGTGGTCTTGGGTTTCGTCCTGGTGCGCGCGATCAGCCAGAAGATTCCCCCGGCAATCATGACGGTGACCGCGACACCCACGACCCCGGCCAGCCCGCCGGTGCCATCCTGACCGCCCACCGCGTAGTCGGCCAGCGGGGACCCGGCCATCGCGTGCTCCTGGGCATGCTGGGCGATGCAGTCGCCCTGCAGCGCCTCCCCCTCAGGGGTCTCGATGACCTGGCAACCCTTCAGGGTCGCCGAGTCCAGGCCGTCCGGGCTGGAACTGGCGAGGTAGGACACCCCGCCGGCCACGAGCAGTGTGACGATGACGAATCCGAGCCAGAATGCCCATCGGCGTTGCTTGGGCTCGGTCATGCCGCCACCCCCGCTTCGACTCGGTTGGTGCGCAACAGATAGACCAGATCCGGCCGGGCCCGGACCACCGCCATCACCGTCAGAGCGGTGATGATCCCCTCGCCGATGCCGATCAGAACGTGGGTGCCGGACATGTAGGCGGCCACGGTGGGCAGTGACGCCGAGGCCGCGCCGCCGAGCGCATACTCCAGCACGAAGCCCATTGCGGCGCAAACCGTTCCGATGACCGCCGAGACGAACGCAATCCCACCGACCAGCGGCACCGCGACCTCGCCGCGCCTGCGGGCGAGCCGGTACAGCACCACCGCGGTGGTGTACCCGGCGGCGACGCCGATGATCGCCATGTTCGTGATGTTGGTACCCAGCGCCGTCACCCCGCCGTCGGCGAACAGCAGCGCCTGCACGATCAGCACGACGGACACGCACAGCGCGCCGGTGTACGGGCCGACCAGGATGGCGGCGAGCGCGCCACCCAGCAGGTGCCCGCTCACGCCCGGCAGGATCGGGAAGTTCACCATCTGGACGGCGAAGATGAAGGCGGCGACCAGGCCGGCCAGCGGCACGGTCCGTTCGTCGAGTTCGGTACGGGCCCGGTAGGCGCAGACCCCGAGCGCTACCACGGCGATGACGGCGAACAGCACCGAAATCGGGGCGTTGACGATGCCGTCGCTCATGTGCATCGCGACATAGGTGGCGTTCACACGGCGAGCCTATTCCGCCATCTGAACATCTGTCTAGCTGATCAGATGAACAGTGTGGTCCTGCCCGATCGGAGAGGACCGCTGCCCGCACGACGGCGCTCATGACGGCACTCACCGTTCATCGGGATCGCCCAGGTCGGCGCAACGCGATGCCGCGCGGCCGGCGGTCCGGTACCACCGTGCCACCGCGGCGGCCGCCAGCACTGCCAAGGCGGCGAGCAACGGCCACACCCCGAGCGCGTACACACCGTCGGCCAGCCAGCCCTGCAGCACGCCTGCCGCCTCGATGACCGGGTCGGCGGCGTCCCCACCGGCAAAGAATAGCCGAATCTCGTAAACGCCGTAGTAGGTCACGCACAGCCCGATGAGCAGTACTATCACGCCGACGATCCGATTGATGCGCGGCAGCAGCCGGCGCATCGCGCCGCCGGGGCCCGGCCGACGAGCGCCACCGCGAGGGCCGCGACACCGACGGTGATCGTCATTCCGGCCGCATAGGCCAGGAAGGCCGCCGCCCCGGCCAGCACATCGCCCTGCCGGAAGGTCGTGCCCATCACCGCCAGAAACGGTGCGATCGTGCACGACAACGACGCCACCGCATAACCCACCCCGTACCCGTACATCGACCGGAGCCGGGCCGTGGGGGCTCCGCCGGAGGTCCTGGGCAGCATGACCGTGACGTCCCGGCCCGCCAGCAGCCACAAACCCATGCCGACGAGCAGCACGCCGACGGCGACGGTGGCGAACGGCAAATAGCGTGTCACCGACGCGATCAGCGGAGAGATCACCAGCCCGAACAGGCCGAACACGCCGACAAAGCCGGCAGCCATCACCAGGGTCGCCCCGCCCGCACGCGCCAGCGCCGCCGAGCGTGACCGGGCGTCGACCCCGCCGGCGATGACCAGGCCCAGGTAGCCGGGCAAGAACGCGAAACCGCACGGGGTCAGCGCAGCGAGCAGCCCCGCACCGAGGCCGAACCCCACCGTGGTGGCGTCGATCATGCCCCGGTCAGCGCGGAGATCCGCCGGTCGAGCTCCGTTTCGGTCAGCGTGCCGCGAACCACCAGCACCGCTCCATCGGCATCGACGAACGCATAGGCAGGTTGGGCGGTGACGCCGAACCGCGTCCACACCGAGCCGTCGACATCGGCCAGGTGCACGAAACCCCCGACCGGGTAGCGGTCGACGAACTCCTGCATCGCCGGGTGTTCGTCCAGCGAGGCGACTCCGACGAAGCGCACGTCGGGGTTGTCCGCGGCGGCCTGCCCGATGATCGGCGCCTCGCGCTGACAGGTCGGGCACCACGGTGCCCAGAACCACAACACCGCGGGCCGGCCGGCCAGGCTCGCGCCCTCGAACCGGGTGCCGTCGAGCGTCGTCGCCGAGAACTGCAGCTGCTCGGGAACCGGGGAGCCCGAGGACGAGTCGTCTTGCACAGCGGCCGGCGAGGACGACGCCACCGACGGCGGGGACTGTTCCCCGGCTCCGCACGCCGTCACCAGTCCCGCCGTCGCCGCCAAAGCCGGGAAAGCGCGCCACATCAAGGCACGTCTCCTTACTGTCGATTCCACAGTTCCAGCGTGCCGGGCGACTATCCGGCCATCTCGGTCAACCGCGCCACGTCCACGATCTCGATGCCGCCGTACCGGATGGCGATCGATCCGTTGCGCTCGAATTCCTTGAGCACCTTGTTCAGCGAGGGACGCTGCACCCCGAGCATCGCGGCCAGTGTGCGCTGGGCCAGAGGCACGGAACCGTCTACCGCCTCGTCGATCAGCAACTGCGCCACTTGACCGGACAATGGTCGGCCGAGCATCGCGACCAGCCGGCTCTGCCCCGCCGAAACCCGCTGGGCCACCGAGGACAGCCACCGCCGGGCGATGTTGGGCCGAGTGGCCAGCAGCTCCTCGAACGCCGGCCGGTCGAGATACAGACATGTGCAGTCGACGAGGGCGCGCGCGGTGTAGGGCGTCGGCATGGCGAGCAGCAGCGCGATATCCCCGTCGACGTCGCCAGTTCGCAGCACGTCGACGACCACCCGACGCCGTCCCGACCCGACCGTGAGCTCAATGTGACCCTGCCGCACGATCCACACCCCTGTCGACGGCTGGTTGGCCGCGAACAACACCTCGCCGGTTTCGAAGGTCATCGTCTCGAGCGTGCCCGCCAGTGCCGCGACATCCGCCCGCAGCAGCGGAGCAGCCGCACCGCGGCCGACACAGCGCGCCACCCACGCCGCATGCCGGATCTGGTCGTCAGCCGGACTCTCACCACCTGTGAGGGTTCGCAGTGCCTGCCGCAACGGGCCGGGCCGCTCGGGCATCATCACTCCTTCGCTCATCGCCATGGTGTCAGCAAAGTGACAGTCGATGCGCCCGTACTGTCATCACGCTGACACTCCTCGCCCACCACCGTGGGGTCGGTCCTCTACTGGTTCGGTAGAACGATTTCTTCGGGAGGTTGAGGACCCATGGCCACATCGCCGTCATCACCGTCTGGCACCCAAACGACAATTCCGCACCGCCGTGGCACCTTCGGCAAGTCGATCGCCTGGGGCGCGGTCGCCGGCATGGTGGCGGCACTGACGATGGCGATGTTCGCCATGATCGCCGCGCTGACCTACCAGGGCACCGGGTTTTTCACACCGCTCTACCACATCGCGTCGGCGATCGCGCCCGGCTCGGCAATGATGCAATCGATGGAGGGCGCCATGGCCGGCGACTCCGTCATATTCGTCGCCGGTCCCGCACTGCTGGGCCTTCTCATTCACCTGGCAGTCGGGGCCGGCTACGGCGCGGTCTTTGGGGCCATCGCCCACCGCGCGCGCCTCCACGGGGGCGCCGTGGTGGCTGCGGCGCTGGTCTGGGGCCTGGTGGTGTTCGGTGCCAGCACGTGGATCGGGCTTCCGCTGGCGGCGTGGGCGTTCGGTGGCGGAGCGCCGATCGCCGACATGGCCGCGATGGTGGGGTATCCGACGTTCATCGTCGAACACGTTCTCTACGGCGGGGTGCTCGGCGGCGTGCTCGCAGCGGCGCCGCGCACACGCCGGTAGTCGGGCGTACCGGAAGTCAGCAGACCAGCGCCGTTGGCGCACCGTGGGGCGTGAAGATTGGGCGGTGGTCACTTGTTGTGCTCACCTCAGGGGCGGCGGGATCATTATCGCTGTTCGTCGTGGTTGTCCCCGGTAGCACCTTGGTGCCTGTGAGCCTGTAAGTCAGCATGGTGGCGGAGGGCTTCCACGGGAACCGTGGATTGGTGCCTTGAGCCCGCGCGTCAGACTTCCGACTCTCCCTGCCCTCCCCACGACGGACACCTTCGACAGTGGGCTACCAGAGAAGGGAGAATCGCCGTGGACGTCATTCATCCGCGCTGCGCGGGCCTGGACATTTCCACGAAGGACGCCAAGGTGTGTGTCCGCATCAACGGCGCCGGCCGCCGAAAAACCACCGAAACGGTCACCACGTTTGGGTCGACCACCCGCCAGATCATGGCGTTGCGTGATCATCTCGCCGCGCAGCAGGTGACCTGCGTGGTCATGGAAGCTACCGGCGACTACTGGAAGCCGTTCTACTACCTGCTGGAGGACCTGGCCGGCGTCGACGTCATGCTGGTCAACGCCTGCCACGTCAAGAACCTGCCAGGGCGCAAGACCGAGACCGATCCGGCGGCCATGGCTGATCTGGCCAAGAAACAACTGCGGGCCAAATCCCGCAGCTGACCGAAGCGCTCTACGGTCGGTTCACCTCTCATCATGCGTTCCTGACCCGTATGCACCTGGATCTCATCGACCAGCTCACCGCGGCCATCGAGCAGCTCACCGAGCGGATCAAGGTGGTGATGGAACCCTTTCGTGGCTTCCGGGACCTGGTCTGCACCATCCCCGGCATCGGCGGGTTCACCGCCGACGTCGTGGTCGCCGAAACCGGCGCGGACATGACCAGATTCCCCACCGCCCAGCACCTCGCGTCGTGGGCGGGCACCACCCCGGGCAACAACGAATCGGCCGGCAAGGTCAAATCGCGACGCACCCGGCCCGGCAACCCCTACCTACAAGGTGCCCTCGGTACCGCAGCGATGTCGATCTCACGCACCCGCGACACCTACCTGGCCGCCAAGTACCGATGGATCGCCGCTCGCCGCGGCCCCCTGCGCGCCAACGTCGCCGTGCAACGCGCACTGCTGGTCGCGATCTGGAATATCGCCACCATCAACACCGTCTACCACGACCCCGGCGGTGACTACTTCACCCGCCTCAACCCGCAGAAAGCGCGCAGCAACGCTGTTCACCAACTCGAAGCCATGGGCTACCACGTCACCCTCGAGCAGGCGTCCTGACCGAACCACTCACAACGCCAACCCACCTGAATCTTCTCGTCAGGCGCGAACGCGTTCACCGGCCGGGTCGTAGGGCGCGCGCAGCGACACCGTGATCGGGTACCAGTCCCCACCGACGTTGATCCGGTAGTCACCCGCGCTCACCCAGTCCGCGTCGGTCACCGCGCCCCCGGAGTCGCGCACATAGCCCAGCCCGACGCAGCATCCCACCGTGTGTCCCCAGGCCGCCGACGTGGCCTGGCCGGCAACCTGGCCGTCGCGCAGGATCAGCTCACCACCCCACAGCATCGGTTCGGGCGACTCGACCCGGAAGCTCACCAGCCGCCGTCGCGGGCCGTCGCCACGGGCACGTTCCACCGCGTCGCGGCCGAGGAACGGAATGTCGGTGTCGAGCTTGCACGCGAACAGCAGCCCCGCCTCGACCGGGTTCTCGCTGGGCGAGAGCTCCCGCCCGAACGCCCGGTAGCCCTTCTCCAGCCGCAGCGACTCGATCGCGTAGTAGCCGCCGCGGCGAACGCCGAAGGCCTCTCCCGCGGCCATCAGGTCCTCGTACACCCCGACCGCGAACTCGCTGGGCACGTAGAGTTCCCAGCCCAGTTCGCCGACGTAGGTGATGCGGGTGGCGCGCACGGTGGCGTAGCCGAGGGACAGCATCCGGCTGGCGCCGAAACCGAACGCGTCATCCGACAGCGCCGCCGGGTCCCCTCCGGTCAGCGTCGACAACAGCGCACGCGAGCGCGGGCCCATCACGCCGAACACCGCGTAGGCCGACGTGACGTCGACCAGGCTGGCGTCGGCTCCGTCCGGGACGTGCCGTCTGATGTGGTCCTTGTCGCGCTCGGTGCTCGCGGCTCCGCTGACGATCAGGTACTCCTCGGCGCCGGTCCTGGTGACGGTGACGTCGGCCTCGTAGGTGCCGCGCGCGTTGAGCATGCCGGTGTAGACCGAGCGGCCCACCTCGACTCCGACGTCGGCGGTGCACAGCCACTGCAGCGCGGCCTCGGCGTCCCGGCCGACCATCAGGTACTTCGAGAACGAGGTCTGGTCGAACACCGTGACCCCGCACCGGGTGCTGTGCTGTTCGGCGGCCGACCACGACAGCCAGTTCGGCTTGCCCCAGGTGTAGTCGATGACCGGCTCGCAGCCCGGCGGGGCGAAGAAGTTGGCGCGCTCCCAACCCATCTTGCTGCCGAAGTTGGCGCCGGCGGCGTCGAGCAGATGATGCACCGGGGAGCGCCGGAACGGCCTGGCGGTGGTCATCTCGCGGTTCGGCCACGGGATCTCGTAGTGGATGCCGAGCACTTCGGCGACCCGGTCGTGCAGCCACCGGTTGTTGCCGTTGAACGGGGCGAACCGGCGGATGTCCACCCCGGTCAGGTCGGTGGTCGGCGCACCGTTGACGATCCACTCGGCCAATGCCCGACCGGCACCGCCCGCCGTGGCGATACCGACCGAGTTGAATCCGGCGCCGACGAAGAAGTTCCGGCATTCCGGCGCCTCGCCGAGGACGAACTGGTTGTCGGGGGTGAAGCTCTCCGGGCCGTTGTAGAACTTCTTGATACCCGTCACCTCGAGCGCCGGGATGCGCAGCAGCGCGCTGTTCATCAGCACCTCGAAGTGCTCCCAATCCTCCTCCAGCAGCTGGAATTCGAACGGGTACGGGATCTGGTCGGGTGCCACCCACGGCTTGGCCTCGGGTTCGAAGCCGCCGATGACCAGGCCACCGACCTCCTCCTTGAAGTAGGTGTAGCCGTCGGGGTCACGCAGGATCGGCAGATCGGGGTGCACGCCGTCGATACCCTCTGTCACCACGTAGAAGTGCTCCGCCGAGTGCAGCGGCACGTTGGTGCCCACCATCGCGGCGACCTGTTTGGCCCACTGCCCGGCGCAGTTGACGACGATCTCGGCCTCGACGTCGCCGGCGTCGGTGCGTACCCCGCGCACCTCGCCGCCGGCGGTGAGCACGTCGAGCACGCGTACCCGCTCGTGGATAGAGCATCCGCGGGCCCTGGCCCCCTTGGCGAGCGCGAAGGTCAGATCGGTCGGGTTGGCCTTGCCGTCGGCGGGCAGCCAGATCGCACCGACGAGGTCGTCGACCCGCATCACCGGGTAGTGCTCGAGCGCCTGCTCCGGGGTCAGCAGTGCGCAGTCCAGGTCGAATGCGGCGGCGTTGGCCGCGGTGCGGCGCAGCTGCACCATCCGGTCCTCGGTGCGGGCGACGGTGACACCGCCGCACTGTTTGTATCCCGCCGACAGCCCGGTCTCGGCCTCCAGCTCGGCGTACAACCGGGTCGAATACTGGACCAACCGGGTCATCCCCTCCGATGCCCGCAGCTGACCGACGAGACCCGCTGCGTGCCAGGTGGTTCCGCTGGACAACTGCCCCTGTTCGAGCAGCACGACGTCGGTGACGCCGAGCTTGGTGAGGTGATGGGCGACGCTGGTGCCGATCACCCCGCCACCGACGATGACCACGCGGGCGCGCTCGGGCAACGGTTTTGCCGATGTCATGCGATCTCGCTTTCGGGCGGGTTGCGGTTCAGTCGCTCGCCGCGACGTCGTCGAGCAGCCGGGCATAGCCCGGGCTGCGGAACTCCGCGACGGCCGCCTCGTAGCGCTCCATCGCCCAGTCCCGGAAGTCGAATTCGATTCCGCTGGAACCGTGCTGGATGCAGCCCCACAGTGTCCACCCGTACTTCGCGACGATCCCCTGCAGGTGCGCGCGGGCGGTCTTGTGGCGCAGCGGCCGGCCGTAGTACCCGGTCACCAGCTCGTCGAGCTGGTCCAGCGACAGCCCGCACTCGCTCCAGATGTTGCCCAGCTCGAAGCACGGGTCGTTGTTGCCGGAGTACTCGTAGTCGATCAGCCACATCCGGTCGCCGTCCTCGATGAAGTTGCCGGCCAACAGGTCGTTGTTGCAGGGCACCGTCGTCCGGTCGGTCGCGGTGAGCACGCGCCGCGCGGCGGCGAACGCGTCGGCGTGCTCGAGATAGCCGTCCGGGATCCGGAATCCGTGTGCCCGGATGGTGGCCAGATAGGCGGGCTGACGCTCGAACATGTCGAACCGGCCGTCGAAGCGCGGGCCCCGGTGCAGCGCCCGGCAGGCCGCCGCGGCCTTGGCGATCACGCCTGCGCGCTGGAAATCGTGATTTTCCAGCGTCTTTCCAGCGAGGAAGCCGAGCACGAGGATACCGAGGTCGGGGCGGTAGTCGATCACCGGAGCACCGACGCCGGCCCGTTGGGCGGCGAGGGTGTTGTGGTACTCCCGGCCCCGGTCGATGCCGAGCAGGTTGCGGCCGGTGTCAACGCAGCGCGCGACGTAGACCCCGTCCGGGGTGGTGATCTTGACGTTGCGGTTGGTCAGGCCGCCGGAGAGTTCTTCGACCGTCCTCGGCCGCCCGGCCAGAGTCGGGATCTGGTCGAACGTCTTATCCAGTTGTTCATCGGAGAGCGGTGACGACATCCGGGTCCTCGGCGCGGGGGGCTTCAGTGTAAACCGAGGCCCGTCAAAGGTCTAGACTTATGGATTCGACGGGCCGGCGAGGTCGTCCCCCGCGCGGGAGCGGATCCGGATGGCCGTGCGGTCCGAGCGATGGTAGTCGCGCGAGAACTCGACGGCCGTGCCGTCGTCGGCGAACGACGTCCGCACGATGAGCAGCAGCGGGCTTCCGGGTGCGACGTGCAGGACCTGCGCCTGTTCCGGGGTCGCCTGGGTGGCCTCGATGCGCTGGTCCGCCGAGACCGGTGGGCGGCCGTAGTCACGCATGAGCGCGTACAGCGAGCCCTGCAGGTCCCGAGAGAGCACCTCCGGGAACGCCGCCGCAGGCAGATAGGCCTCCTCGAGCAGGATGGGCTCCCCGTCGGCGGTGCGGACGCGGTGGATCTCGTGCACCTGCCCGGCCCGCCGCAACCCCAGCGCCCGGCCCACCGCCGCATCGGGCCGGTGGGTCGCGGCCCGCAGCACCCGGGCTCCGGGCGCCACGTCGAACCGGCGCATCTGCTCGGTGAACCCCGGCAGGCTGGCGTGGTCGAACTCGAAACGCGGTGCGGCGACGAAGTTTCCGCCGAAACGCCCGCGGCGCCGGTCGATCAGGCCCTTGGCCTCGACCGCGCCCAGCGCCTGCCGAAGGGTCATCCTGCTGACCCCGAGCGCGGTGGCGATCTCCACCTCAGGGGGCAGCCGGTCGCCGGGCACCAGCTCCCCCGAGGCGATCAGGGTCTCCAGCCATCGGCCGATGCGCGCGTGGACCGGCAGGCCGGACCCGCCGCCGAGGTGCGGCGGGGGCGCCAGCGGCGGCTGGTCGACGCTCAACACGCGCACGCCAGAAGTCTAGGTGCCGCGGCCTCACCCGTGGCGGGCACCGATCCAGTGCAGCAGGTCGTGCACCACCTCGTCGTCCAGCCGGTAGGTCACCGAGCGGCCGGACCGGGTGTTGGTCACCCAGCCCTGCTGGCGCAGCACCCGCAACGCCTGGGAGACTGCGTTCTCGGAGCGGCCCAGCGCCGTGGCGAGATCGCTGACGCAGATCCCCGGCGCGCGGTGCAGGCACAGCAGGATCTCGAGGCGGTGCGGATCGGAAAGCAGGTCGAAGCGCTGGGCCCAGCCGGGTGTGTCGACCTCGGCCAGCGCCGACGACGCCCGATCGACCAGCTGTTCGTCCTCCACACAGGCAAATCTAGACCCCCGCGAGCGCGCGCAAAATGCCAGCGCGTGCGGCGTGTCGGTGTTCAGACGCGCTCGCTCGCGCAGATGACTCAGTCCAGGAAGCCGTGCAGCAGGGCGGCCGAACCCCACACGTGAGCCGACATCGCGGCCGCCGCCCGATCGGCGTCACCGGCCAGGATCGCCGACACGATCGTCCGGTGCTGCTGGTCGGAGTGTGCGATGTTGCGGGCCAGCAACGGGATCCGGTCGAGTAACTCGTTGAGCCGCATCCGGTTCTGTGCGACCAGCGGCACCAGCGAGGGCACCCCGGCGGCCTCGGCGATGGCCAGGTGCAACCGGGAGTCCAGCCTGCGGTAGTCCTCGGCGGCCGCACCGCACACGTCGGCGAGCCTGCTGCCCAACGCCTCCCGCTCGGCGGCGGTCAGGGTCCGCCCGGCGGCCATCCGGGCGGCACCCACCTCGAGCACCTCCCGCAGCCGCAGGGCGTCGTCGATCTCGGCGCGGCTGATCCGGATCTCGTCACCGCTGTGCACGGGAAGCTCGTCCGCCAGGAACGTGCCCCCGTACCGGCCGCGCCGCGACACCAGGTATCCGGCGTCGGCCAGCGACTTGATCGCCTCCCGCACGGTGTCCCGGCTCACCCCCAGCCGGGCCGCCAGTTCCCGCTCGGGCGGCAGCGAGTCACCGGGGTGCAGCACCCCGAGACGAATCGTCTGCAGCAGCCGTTCCACCGTGTCCTCGAACGCGTTGAGGGGCCGCACCGGGCGCAACAGCGCGTCGCTGGCATCGGCCCGGTCATCGGGGTGCGGTTCTGCTGCCATCACCGGGCGCTACAGCGGGGTGACGTAGGCCGAGCTGATCCCGCCGTCGACGAGGAAGGACGAGGCGGTGATGAACGAGGCGTCGTCGCTGGCCAGGAACGCCACCGCGGCCGCGAGCTCCTCGGGCTCGGCGAACCGGCCGACCGGAACGTGCACGAGGCGGCGGGCGGCACGCTCGGGATCCTTGGCGAACAGCTCCTTGAGCAGCGGCGTGTTGACCGGCCCCGGGCACAGCGCGTTGACGCGGATGCCCTGCCGGGCGAACTGCACCCCGAGTTCTCGCGACATCGCCAGCACCCCGCCCTTGGACGCGGTGTAGGAGATCTGCGAGGTCGCCGATCCCATCACCGCGACGAACGACGCGGTGTTGATGATCGACCCCTGCTGCCGCGGAACCATGTGCCGCAACGCGGCCTTGCAGCACAGGAACACCGACTTGAGGTTGACGTCCTGCACGCGCTGCCAGGCCTCGAGCCCGGTGTGCTCGATCAGATCGTCGTCGGGCGGCGAGATGCCCGCGTTGTTGAACGCGATGTCGACCGAGCCGTAGGTCAGCGCGGCGGTGTCGAACAGCGTGTCCACCGCCGCCTCGTCGGCGACGTCCACCGCGACGAAGATTCCGCCGAGCTCGTCGGCGACCGCCTTTCCGGTGGCCGGGTCGATGTCGCCGATCACGATCGTCGCGCCCTCCGCGCGCAGCCGCCGCGCGCTGGCCAGGCCGATGCCGCTGGCGCCGCCGGTGATGACCGCGACCTTGCCGGCCAGTCGTTGGGTCAGATCCATCAGGGTGTCTCCTCTTCGGCGGGTACGGCGATGAACACGTTCTTCGTCTCGGTGAACGACAGCGGGGCGTCGGGGCCGAGCTCGCGGCCGAGCCCGGACTGCTTGAAGCCGCCGAACGGGGTGTTGTAGCGCACCGACGAGTGCGAGTTGACCGACAGGTTGCCGGCCTCGACCGCACGCGACACCCGCAGCGCACGCGACAGGTTGTCGGTCCAGATCGATCCGGACAGCCCGTACTCGGTGGCGTTGGCCAGCGCGATCGCGTCGGCCTCGTCCTCGAACGGCAGCACCGCCACCACCGGGCCGAAGATCTCCTCGGTGGCCGCACGGTCGCCGCGCTGCGGGGTCAGCACCGTCGGCGGGAACCAGAACCCCGGGCCCGTCGGTGCCTGCCCGCGGAAGGCCACCGGCGCGTCGTCGGGCACGTAGGAGGCCACCGAATTTCGGTGCGCCCTGGACACCAACGGACCCATCTCGGTGCCGTCGATGCCCGGATCGCCGACGACCACCCCCTTGACCGCGGGTTCGAGTAACTCCATGAACCGCTCGTAGACGTTGCGCTGCACCAGGATCCGGCTTCGCGCGCAACAGTCCTGGCCGGCGTTGTCGAACACCCCGTAGGGGGCCGTCGCGGCGGCGCGTTCCAGATCGCAGTCGTCGAACACGATGTTGGCGCTCTTGCCGCCCAGCTCCAGCGTGACCCGCTTGACCTGCGCGGCGGCACCGGCCATCACCGCCGTGCCGACCTCGGTCGACCCGGTGAACACGATCTTGCGCACGTCGGGATGCTCGACGAACCGCTGCCCGACCACCGAGCCCTTCCCGGGCAGTACCTGAAACAGATCGGCGGGCAGCCCGGCCGCCACGGCGAGTTCGCCGAGCAGCATCGACGTCAGCGGCGTCCATTCGGCGGGTTTGACCAGTACCGCATTGCCCGCGGCCAGCGCCGGGGCGAACCCCCAGGCGGCGATCGGCATCGGGAAGTTCCACGGGGTGATCACCCCGACCACGCCGAGCGGTTCGTTGAACGTGACGTCCCAACCGCCTGCCACCGGAATCTGCTTGCCGGACAACCGTTCCGGGGTGGCCGCGTAGAACTGCAGGACGTCGCGGACGTGGCCGGCCTCCCACCGGGCACTGCCGATCGGGTGCCCGGAGTTGGCCACCTCCAGCGCGGCGAGCTCCTCGATGTGCGCGTCCACCACCGCGGCGAACGCACGCAGCGCGGCCGCCCGCTCGGCCGGTGCCCGGCGTGCCCACACCCGCTGCGCCGCCCGTGCCCGCGCCACCGCAGCGTCGACGCCGGCGACGTCGGTCAGCTCGACCGTGCGCAGCAACTCCTCGGTCGCCGGGTTGATCACATCGCAGGACGTCATGAGCTCACCTTCCCGGTTGCGTGCGCGGCCGCGGCCCCGACCAGGCCGGCGAACAGCCGCAGGTCGTCGAGCCGTTCCTCCGGGTGCCACTGCACCGCCACCACCCAGCGCCGCGGGTGGTGGGCCGGGTCGACCTCGACGGCCTCGACCACACCGTCGGCGTCCCAAGCGCTGATCACCAGTCCGTCGCCGAGCCGGTCGATGGCCTGATGGTGATAGCACTGCGCCTCGGTGCTCGGGCCGACCAGCGCATGCACCCGGCTACCCGGCACGGTGGTGACCTCCGAGGTGCTGAACACCGCGTTGCCCTGCTGATGGCGGGTGTGGCCGAGCACGTCGGGAAGATGCTGGTGCAGCGTTCCGCCGAGCGCGACGTTGAGCACCTGCGCTCCGCGGCAGATGCCCAGCACCGGCACGCCGCGGGCCAGCGCCGCCCGCAGCAGCGCGAACTCGAAGCTGTCCCTGGTGCGGCTGTCGTCGATGGGCTCGTCGGTGGTGTGATGACGCTGATGGCCGTACGCCGACGGGTCCACGTCGCGCCCGCCGGTGATGATCAGGCCGTCCAGACCGCCGACGACCCGCTCGGCGACCGCGGCGTCGGCCGGCTGCGGCGGCAGCAGCACCGGGATGCCGCCGGCCATCCCGACACCCTCGAAGTAGATGGCGGGCAGGAAGCTGGCCCGCACGTCCCACACGCCGGTTTGGGCCTGCTGCAGATAGGTGGTCAGCCCGACGACGGGCCGGCGCCCCTCGGGATCAGAGCCGCTCAAAGCCACGCACCCGTTCCCAGTCGGTGACCGCCGAGTTGAACGCGTCGAGCTCGACGCGGGCGTTGTTGAGGTAGTGATCGACGACGTCGTCGCCGAACGCGTCGCGGGCGACCGCCGAGTTGCCGAACAGCTCGGCGGCCTCGGCGAGCGTGGTGGGCAGCCGCGCCGCTCCGCTGGTGTAGGCGTTGCCCGTCATCGCCTCGGGCAGCTGCAGGCCCGCATCGATGCCGTGCAGGCCGCCGGCGATCAGCGCCGCGACCGCGAGGTACTGGTTGACGTCACCACCGGGGGCCCGGCACTCCATCCGCATGCCGTGGCCGTGGCCGACCACCCGCAGCGCGCAGGTGCGGTTGTCCATGCCCCAGGCGATCGCGGTCGGCGCGAAGCTGCCGTCGACGAATCGCTTGTAGGAGTTGATGTTCGGCGCATAGAACAGCGTCAGCTCGCGCAACGTGGCCAGCTGGCCCGCGACGAAGCTGCGGAACATCGCCGACATCCCGAGCGGATCGCCGTCGTCGGCGAAGACCGCCGAACCGTCGGTGCCGCGCAGTGAGATGTGGATGTGGCAGCTGTTGCCCTCGCGCTCGTCGAACTTGGCCATGAAGGTCAGGCTCTTGCCGTGCTGGTCGGCGATCTCCTTGGCGCCGTTTTTGTAGATGGTGTGGTTGTCGCACGTCACCAGCGCATGGTCGTAGCGGAACGCGATCTCCTGCTGCCCGAGGTTGCACTCGCCCTTGACGCCCTCGCAGTACATCCCGGCCCCGGCCATGCCGAGGCGGATGTCGCGCAGCAACGGCTCCATCCGGGTGGAGGCCAGCATCGCGTAGTCGACGTTGTAGTCGGTGGCCGGCGTCAGGCCGCGGTAGCCCGCCTTCCAGGCGTCGCGGAAGGTGTCGTCGAACACCATGAACTCCAGCTCGGTGCCGACGAAGGGTTCCAGGCCGCGCTCGGCGAGCCGGTCGATCTGACGGTTGAGGATGCTGCGCGGCGCCTGTTTCACCGGGTCGCCGCCGATCCAGGACAGGTCGGCCATCACCAGCGCGGTGCCGGGCAACCACGGCAGCAGCCGCAGCGTGGCGAAGTCGGGGGTCATCACCATGTCGCCGTAGCCGGTCTCCCAACTGGAGATGGCGTAGCCGCCGACGGTGTTCATGTCGACGTCGACGGCCAGCAGGTAGTTGCAGCACTCCGCGCCGTGTTGGGCGACGTCCTCGACGAACAGCCGGGCCGCGACCCGCTTGCCGGTGAGCCGGCCCTGCATGTCGCAGAACCCCACGATCACCGTGTCGATGTCGCCGACGGCGACCAGTCGTTCGAGGTCGGCGAGCGTGAGCTTGCCCGACTCTTGACCCATCAATCCTCCTCGCCACACCTTCCGGCTCCCACCACTGTGCCGCCACGGCCAGAGCCGAAAGACCGATCACAGGTCCTTCACAGGCTGCATTTACAACATTTTCACCGCCAAAGGTAGGACAACAGACCTTTGGAATCCTATTGTGCCTCTTCAGAGGGCGCACCCGCATGGGCGGGGCGGCCCCCACCGGACACGAGGAGGACCGCCATGGCCGATGAGCGACTGAAGACATCCGGGGTCACCTACACATCGGCGGGATCGGACTACTTCGAGAAGCGCACGCTGCTGCGCACCGCCGGATTCTGGGGACTGTGGGGCATCGGCGTCGCGGCGGTCATCTCCGGCGACTTCTCCGGATGGAACTTCGGCATCGGCGAGGCCGGCTGGGGCGGCCTGGGCATCGCGTCGATCGTCATCATCGTCATGTACTTCGGCATGCTGTTCTCGATCGGCGAGATGTCGGCGGCCATGCCGCACACCGGCGGCGCCTACTCGTTCGCCCGCGCCGCGATGGGGCCGTGGGGCGGGTTCATCACCGGCTTCGCCGAGTCCATCGAGTACGTGTTCACCACCGGGGTGGTGGTCTACTTCTCGGCGAGCTACGCCGATGCGGTGACCAACGACCTGTTCGGGCTGTCGATGCCGGGCTGGGTGTGGTGGATCATCCTCTACGCGATCTTCGTCGGCCTGAACTCGTGGGGCGCGGAGGTGTCGTTCAAGTTCGCCATCGCCGTCGCGGTCATCTCGGTGGGCATCCTGGTGCTGTTCGGCGTGCTGGCGCTGGCCAACGGCGCGGTCGACTTCGGCAAGCTGTTCGACATCGCGGCGGATCCGGCCGCCGCGGGCTCGAGCACGTTCCTGCCGTTCGGCATCGTCGGCGTGCTCTACGCGCTGCCGTTCGCGATGTGGTTCTTCCTGGGCATCGAAGAGCTGCCGCTGGCCGCCGAGGAAGCCCACAACCCGAGCAAGGACATCCCCAAGGCCGGCATCTGGGGGATGATCTCGCTGGTCGCCTGCGCGGCGATCGTCTACTTCCTCAACCCCGCGGTCACCGGCGCCGAGGCGCTCGGCGCGTCCGACGAACCACTGCTGGACGGCTTCCGGGCGTTCCTGCCCAGCGGCTGGGCCGCCATCCTGTCGGCGTTCGCGCTGATCGGCCTGTTGGCCAGCCTGCAGGGCATCATGTACGCCTACGGCCGCAACCTGTACTCGCTGAGCCGGGCCGGCTACTACCCCAAGGTGCTGTCGCTGACCGGTAGCCGTCAGACGCCCTACGTCGCGCTGGTCACCGGCGCGATCATCGGCTTCGTCGCGCTGCTGATCGTCAACTTCAACGAAGGCGCCGGCGACGTGGTGCTCAACATCGCGGTCTGGGGTGCGGTGCTGGCCTACATGCTGCAGATGGTGTCGTTCGTACTGCTGCGCCGCAAGTTCCCCAACGCCCGGCGGCCGTGGGTCAGCCCCACCGGCAACGCGGGCGCCGTCGTGGCGTTCGTCATCGCCGCCGTCACCTTCGTCGCGGTGCTGATCAACCCGGCCTACCGGCCCGCCGTCATCACCATCGTGATCTTCTACGTCATCGGCCTGCTGGTGTTCGGTCTCTACGGCCGCCACCGGCTGGTGCTCTCGCCCGAGGAGGAGTACGCGGTCACCGGCGGTCTGCACGGCTACGACCCGGAGTCCGAGGGCCTGGGCGGCACCATCGAGGATGAGATCCTCAAGGGCCACACCGACTGAGCCGCCCGGATGGGCCGTTGCGGCCTGTGACGAGGATCTCGATCTTGATCTCAGGGCCCCCGTTCGATCGAGTTGCCCTGGGGTAAACAATCGGCAACCGCGTCGGCCCGGCCGGTCGCGGGGACGACAAAGTCGGTCGTTGTGGGACGTCACGGAGTAGGGTCGAACGGGTGTGTGGAGCCACCGGCGAGGTACGCCTCGACGGAAGAACCCCAGATATCGGTGCCGTCGCTGCGATGGCAGAGGTCATGGTCCCCCGCGGGCCCGACTCCGCGGGAGTGTGGTCGCAAGGCAGGGTCGCACTCGGCCACCGGCGCCTGAGGATCATCGATCTGTCCGAGGCCGGTGCCCAGCCGATGGTCGACTCCGAACTCGGTTTGTCGATCGCCTGGAACGGCTGCATCTACAACTACGAGCAGCTGCGCACCGACCTGATGGGCCACGGCTACCGGTTCTTCTCGCACAGCGACACCGAGGTGCTGATCAAGGCCTACCACCACTGGGGTGACGGGTTCGTCGAGCACCTCAAGGGCATGTACGCGTTCGCCATCGTCGAGCGCGACAGCGGCCGGGTGCTGCTGGGCCGCGACCGCCTCGGCATCAAGCCGCTCTACATCACCGAGAACGCCGACCGGATCAGGTTCGCGTCGTCGCTGCCCGCGCTGCTGGCCGGCGGCGCGCGGGACAACTCGATAGACACCCGCATCGACCAGGTCGCGCTGCACCACTACATGACGTTCCACTCGGTGGTGCCGCCGCCACGCACCATCCTGCGCGGCGTCGGCAAACTTCCGCCGGCGTCGCTGATGGCGATCGAGCCGGACGGCACCCGCACCACCAAACTGTACTGGGAGCCCGACTTCACCCGCCGCGACGAGCGCGCCGACTGGTCCGAACAGGATTGGGAGGACGCGGTTCTGGACTCGCTGCGGGTCGCGGTGGAGCGCCGGCTGGTGGCCGACGTGCCGGTCGGCTGTCTGCTGTCCGGCGGGGTGGACTCCAGCCTGATCGTCGGGCTGCTCGCCGAGGCCGGCCAGCACGGGCTCAAGACGTTCTCGATCGGCTTCGAGTCGGTCGGCGGCGTGCAGGGCGACGAGTTTCGCTACTCCGACGTGATCGCCAAGCGGTTCGACACCGACCACCACCAGATCCGGATCGGCACCGACCGGATGCTGCCGGCCCTCGGCGGTGCGATCGACGCGATGAGCGAGCCGATGGTCAGCCACGACTGCGTCGCGTTCTACCTGCTCAGCCAGGAGGTGGCCAAGCACGTCAAGGTGGTCCAGTCCGGCCAGGGCGCCGACGAGGTGTTCGCCGGCTACCACTGGTATCCGCCGATGGGCGAGCCGGCCGCGGCGTCGCTGCAGGGGTCGGTGGCCAGCTATCGGGCGGCCTTCTTCGACCGGGACCAGTCGGCGTACGCGGCGCTGGTCTCGCCCGCCCTGGCCACCGCCGACGATCCCAGCGAGTTGTTCGTCGCCGAGCACTTCGCCCGGGCCGGCGCCACGGGCGGAGTCGACCGGGCGCTGCGGCTGGACACCACGGTGATGCTGGTCGACGACCCGGTCAAGCGAGTCGACAACATGACGATGGCGTGGGGCCTGGAGGGCCGCGTGCCGTTCCTCGACCACGACCTGGTCGAGTTGGCCGCGACCTGCCCGCCGCAGTACAAGACCGCCCACGAGGGCAAGGGCGTGCTCAAGCAGGCCGCCCGGAAGGTGATCCCGTCCGAGGTCATCGACCGCCCCAAGGGGTATTTCCCGGTGCCGGCCCTGACCCACCTCGAGGGGCCCTACCTGGACATGGTGCGCGACGCGCTGTACGCCCCGGAAGCCAAGGAGCGCGGGCTGTTCCGCCCCGAGGCGGTCGAGCAGTTGCTGGCCGACCCGAACGGCAGGCTCACCCCGCTGCGCGGCAACGAGCTGTGGCAGATAGCGCTGCTGGAACTGTGGCTGCAACGACACGGGATCAAGGGCCCTGCGGCATGAGCACGCCCGACCCCCGTGCGGAACCGGGCGGCGAACACCCCGAGGGGATCACCCTTTCACTGCACGAAGCCGCACCGCCGGACATGGTCGAGTCGATGGCCTCCGACGTGGTTCTCGAACTCGGTTGGGGCCGACTGATATTCGGGCAGACGTTCAGCGACCCGGAGCAACTCGCCGAGGTGCTGCGCGAAGAGGCGCAGGGCCGCCGTGACATCTGCATCTACGCCCGCGAACCGCACGTCCTGGTGGCCCGCGCACCCGCCGAACTGTTCATCGACCCGAGTCACACCTACCGGTGGCGGTTCTACGAGGAGGTCGACCCGGCGCCGTCGCTGGGCATCACGGTGCGCACTCTCACCGACCCCGTCGACGCCGACGAGATCAACCGCGTTTACGTGAGGTGCGGCATGGTGCCCGCGCCGACGGACGTGATCTGGCGCAACCACCGCGAGGTCGACGCCGTCGACTACCTGGTGGCGGTGCGCGATGACGACGGAACGGTGATCGGCACCGTCACCGGCGTCGACCACGAACGGCTGTTCGGCGACCCGGAGCAGGGTTCGAGCCTGTGGACGCTGGCCGTCGACCCGGCCGCGGGTCTGCCCGGGGTGGGCGTCGCCCTGACCCGGGCGCTGGCCCAGATCATGCAGCGCCGCGGCCGGGCCTACATCGACTTGTCCGTGGCCCACGACAACACCGCTGCGATCGGCCTCTACGAGAAGCTCGGGTTCACCCGGGTGCCGGTGATGGCGGTCAAACGCAAGAACGCCATCAACGAGCCGTTGTTCACCCATCCCCCCGAGACCGTCGACGACCTCAACCCGTACGCGCGGATCATCGCCGACGAGGCCATCCGGCGCGGCATCTGGGTGGAGGTGCTCGACGCCGAGGCCGGCGAGCTCCGGTTGTCCCACGGCGGGCGCACCGTGATCACCCGGGAGTCGTTGTCGGAGTACACCTCTGCGGTGGCGATGAGCCGCTGCGACGACAAGCGGCTGACCCGGCGCATCGTGTCCGAGGCCGGCATCATCGTGCCGATGGGCCGGCTGGCGACGTTCGACGAGGCCGACCACGAGTTCCTCGCCGAGGTGGGCGACGTCGTGGTCAAGCCGACCCGGGGCGAGCAGGGCAAGGGCATCACCGTGGGGGTCACCGGCCCCGACGATCTGGACGCGGCGCTGGCCCGGGCCCGCCAGCAGCACCCCGAGGTGCTGATCGAGCAGCGCGCCGAGGGTGACGACCTGCGCCTGGTGGTGATCGACCACAAGGTCGTCGCCGCCGCGCTGCGCAGGCCCGCCGAGGTCACCGGCACGGGCAAGCACACCGTGCGGGAGCTCATCGAGGCGCAGAGCCGGCGACGGGCGGCCGCCACCGGCGGCGAGTCCCGCATCCCGATGGACGACGTGACCGAGGCGACCGTCCGGGAGGCGGGCTGGTCGTTCGACGACGTGCTGCCCGAGGGCACCCGGCTGCGGGTGCGGCGCACGGCCAACCTGCACCAGGGCGGCACCATCCACGACGTCACCGCCAGCGTGCACCCGGAGTTGCGCTCGGTGGCGGTGGCCGCGGCCGAGGCGATCGGCATCCCGGTCACCGGCATCGATCTGCTGGTGCCCGACGTCACCCGGCCCGACTATGTGTTCATCGAGGCCAACGAGCGGCCGGGGCTGGCCAACCACGAGCCGCAGCCCACCGCAAAGGCGTTCGTGGACTTCCTGTTTCCCGGCCAACCGGGGCTGCCGCAGGCTTGGACCCCGGACGAGGCCGAACGCGACAGGGCCGAAAGCAAGAAGGCCGAGCGCAAGCCGTGAGCGTTCACCAGGTGCTGGTGCGCATCACGATCTCCGCGGCCAGCTGCGCGGTGGAATCGGCTGCGTTGCGCCGGCCGAGCAGGTCGACGACGCGGTATTCGCCGTAGACGAACCGCTGGCTGGCCCTGGCGACCGTACGGGCGGCGCTGGTACTGACCAACACCGTGGTGTTCAGTTCGACCGGCGGGCAGTGCTCGTCGCGGACCACGCCCGCCAGATCGGGCACCCGCGGATGACCACGATCGATCACCACCAGGCCGATGAAGCGATCCAGCCGGGTGGCGGCCAGCTCCCAGGCCAGCTCCCCACCCAGCCGGTCGCCGACCAGCAGCGCCCACCGCACCCCGACCGAATCCAGGATGCCCAGCACCGACTTGGGCGTCAGGCGGGGGTCCTGGCCGATCACCACGGTCCTCAGCGACGCGGTGTGCAGCCGTTGGCACACCGCGTCATAGGCGACGGGCGTCTGATTCGACGCACCGAGGACCACCACGACCGAACCCTTCTCCGGCCCGGCGATCTCGACGGGCACACCGAAGCCGTCGACGGCGACCATCGGAGAAGGCATTGCGTCACGCTACAGGCCACGCCGATCCGGCGGGCAGTTTTGCACCGTCTCGACGGGTGCGGTCACACCGCCTCGGCGCGCTCGGCCTGTTTCGAGAGCAGCTCCAAAAAGGTCTGCGGCAGCGTGCCTTTGACGGCGATGGACGGGTCTGGGGCGGGAAACGCGATGCCGAACACGCCGATCGAGCCGACATTCTCGAACGAGAAGTACACGCTGCTCTCGGCGCGGGGAAGGTGCATCGTCTGTTCGTAGACCAACGCGTCCGGGCGCGGGGTCTGCAGCCGCGTCGTCGTCATCGCGATCCCCGGGTCCGACGGGTCGAAGAACGTCCTGTAGGCCGCGCACCGCTGCGCGGTGGCTTGCAGCCGCTCGAGATTCAACGGCCAGGACAGCACGGACACCACCATGCGGGCACCGTCGTAGGTGGCGACGTACTCGATCGCGCTGCCCGCGCCGTACTCGGCGGTGTCAGCGATGTCGCGGGTCAGGGCGTCGGTGCACCCCGCCGGCCTGGACAGCATCGGTGGGGCCGGACCCGGGCCGTCACCCTGCCCCTGCATCATGCGCTCGTAGCGCACCCCGGGCGGAAAGTCCGCCTCGGTCAGCACGGCTCGCTCCAGGCGGGCACCGGGCCAGGTCGCGGTGCCGCTGACGGCGTGTCCGCACCCGGCCAGCAGCACGGCGAGGAGTGCGGCGACGAATGCCACCCGGGTCATGCCCCAAGGCTACCGATGGCTCAGAGCCGGGTGAGGATCTCCGCGCCGGTGTCGGTGACCACCAGGGTGTGCTCGAACTGGGCGGTCCATTTGCGGTCCTTGGTGGCCACCGTCCAGTCGTCGTCCCAGATCTCGTAGTCCAGCCCGCCGAGGTTGATCATCGGCTCGATCGTGAAGGTCATGCCCGGCTCGAGCACGGTCTGCACCGACGGCTGATCGTAGTGCAGCACCACCAGACCGTTGTGGAAGGTGGTGCCGATGCCGTGCCCGGTGAAATCACGAACCACTTTGTAGCCGAACCGGTTTGCATAGGCCTCGATGACCCGGCCGACGATCGACAACGCCCGGCCGGGCTTGACCGCCTTGATCGCCCGCATGGTGGCCTCGTGGGTTCGCTCGACGAGCAGCCGGTGCTCCTCGCTGACGTCGCCGGCCAGGAAGGTCGCGTTGGTGTCGCCGTGCACGCCGTCGATGTAGGCGGTGACGTCGATGTTGACGATGTCGCCGTCCTCGATGACGGTCGAATCCGGGATGCCATGGCAGATGATCTCGTTCAGCGACGTACAGCAGGACTTGGGGTAGCCCTTGTAGCCCAGTGTGGACGGGTAGGCGCCGTGGTCGATCATGTACGCGTGGGCGATCCGGTCCAACTGGTCGGTGGTGACACCGGGGGCGACCGCCTTGCCCGCCTCGGCGAGGGCGCCCGCCGCGATCCGGCCGGCCACCCGCATCTTCTCGATCACCTCGGGCGTCTGGACCCACGGCTCGCTGCCCTCCAGCGCGGTCGGCCTGCCCACGTACTCGGGGCGGGCGATCGACTTGGGCACCGGCAGTGTCGGCGACACCGTGCCGGGCTGCAGGGCACTCCGTACAGACATGTGGGCAATGCTAGCGTTCCGGCATGCAGGTCACCCCGGGACATTTGTTCGCTCAGCTGGACTTCCGCGATGTCGAGGAGTCCGACGAGCGGCTGGTCATCGAGCTGGACAACCGGCCCGACCTGGCGAACCGGCGCGGAGCACTGCAGGGCGGCCTCGTCGCGACGCTGATCGACATCGCCGCAGGCCGGCTGGCCGAGCGGCACGTCGGGCCCGGCCAGGACGTCACCACCGCCGACATGACCGTGCATTTCCTGGCCCCGATCCTGGCCGGTCCGGCCCGCGCCGAGGCGACCGTGGTACGTGCCGGGCGCCGGTTGTCGGTGATCGCGGTCGACGTCACCGACGTCGGCCGGGGCCGGCTGGCGGCCAAGTCGACGCTGAGCTTCGCGGTCCTCGACCCGCGCTGAGACCGGCCGTTCTCACACCAGGCGAATGGAGACCAGCGCCGCGCGCACCCGCCCCGGTAGCGAACCGCCGTGGACCAGCCAGTCGTCCAGCGCGATCCGCACCGAGGCCATCGCAACCGCCCCCAGCAGCCGCGGCCGTGGGTCGTCGGGCACCGGGTCGGCGAACCGGCCGGCCAGCAGGTCGGCGATGGCCGTCTCGTAGCGCAGGTAGATCTGCAGCGTCCACGCGCTGAACACCGGCGACGAGCGGGTCAGCGTGGCGAGCTCGCGGACCTGATCGCTGATCGCCCCGAAACCGTCGCCGAGCGTGCCGAAGGCGGCCAGAACCGCCTCGTCGGCGGCCAGCTCGGGCGGTTGCGCGGCGATCGCCGCGGTGATGACGTCCAGCCAGCGGGTGGTCATCCCGTCGGCGACCGCGTCCTCCTTGGCCGAGAAGTACCGGAAGAACGTGGCGCGACCGACCTCGGCCGCGGCCGCGATCTGCTCCACGGTGGCACCGGCCAGCCCGTGGTCGGCGACGGCCTGCGCGGCGGCGGCGGCGATGCGGGCCTTGGTCGCCCGCTGTTTCCTCGCCGTCAGGCGTTCCGCCGATTTGCCTTCTGATACGACGTCCACAGTGAGACTATGTCTCATCATGGATGTGAACCGCAACGCCTGGGCCCCCGCCGCGCTCGAATCTTGGAAATTCACCCAGCAGATGCTGTCCGATATGACGTCGATGGTGATCGAGGACGCCGTCAACGAACGAGAAGTGATTGAAGGGTTACGCGTCCTGGCCAAGACGACCGCGCTGTGCACCGAGATGTCGATCGAAGCCGATCCGCAGCGCCCGCACTTCTTCGACATGTGCTCGGACACCCGACAGTTGGCCGGCCCCAACCCCGACGGCAGATACCTGCTGGCGATGATCTCCGGTGACCGCAGCTACCGGATCACCGGCCACCGTGGCAGCACCGCTTACCTGGGATTCCAGGTACTCGCCGGCACCGGGCTGAACCCCCGCCGGATGGCGGCCTACGTCGGCGACTCGGAGTTGGCGCTGTCCTCGGGGTCTTTCGCGTTGGTCCTGTCGGCCGCCTGCCCGACGGCCGAGGTCCTCGGCGACGCGCAGTGGGTCCAGATTCCCGATGACGCCTCGGCCGTGGTGGTGCGTGAGTACATCGCCGACCCGGCCTCTGAACAGCACGCGACGATGACCATCGACTGCCTCGACGGCGAAGACCTGCAACCGATTTCCGACCGGGCTGCGGCCGAGGCCTTCACCTCGATGGCGTGGACGATCGCCAAGCTGACCACCCTGCACCGCACCGTCAAACCCGAGATGCTGGCCCGGCCCAATGTGCTGCTGACCGCGCAGGCCGCCGACCTCGGCGACGACAACACCACGCCGGACAACCTCTACATGATCGGGTCGTTCGCCCTGGAGCCCGATGAGTCGCTGGTGCTCGAGATCACCCCGCCCGACACCCGGTACTGGAACGTGACGCTGGAAAGCGTCTGGCACGAATGCCTGGAGCCGCGGCACCGGCACAGCTCGGTGACCAACCGCGGAGTACGGCCGGACGACGACGGACGGGTGCGCATCGCCGTCGGGGCCGCGGACCTCGGTCACGGCCACTGGCTGGACACCGGCGGCCGCGAGCGCGGATTCGTCATCCTGCGCTGGCTCGACAATCCCGAGCCACCGGTCGTGCACACCGCGGTCCGGCGCGGCAGGGCGGCGTCGTGACCGCCGACCGGTTCGTGCCCGACCGGCTGGTCGAGCAGGCCTGCGCGGCTGCGGGCAGCACCGATTTCGGCGGTGCCGAATTGGGTGAGACCTGGCGCGACGGGCTGGCCCGGTTGTGCGACGGGCTGGCCGGCGAGGCGCGGCTCAACGATCTCGGGGTCGAGATCGCGGCGATGGACATCGTGCGCGCACTGACCCACCGGCTGCAGATCGTCGACTGGCGCCGCACCCACGCCGACGTCGCCGCCGCACCGGTGTCCCGGCCGATCTTCATCGTGGGGCAGCCCCGCACCGGCACCACGATCCTGTTCGACCTGCTGGCCCAGGATCCGGCGCTGCGGCCGCCGCTGACCTGGGAGGTCGACCATCCCTACCCACCGCCGGGGCCGGAGAGCTACGACACCGACCCGCGCATCGCCGAGACCCAGGCCACCATCGAGATGTCCGAGCAGATCGTGCCGGGTCTGCTGGCGCACCATCCGATGGGGGCGCTGGTCGGCCAGGAGTGCGTGCGCATCACCGCCGGGGAGTTCTGCTCGATGATCTTCCCGGTGCAGTACCGGCTGCCCGGCTACGCGCGGTGGCTGCACCATGACGCCGACCACGGCCCCGCCTACCGCTATCACCGGATGTTCCTGCAGCACCTGCAGTCCGGGGTGGGCGGGCAGTGGCTGCTGAAGTCACCCGCGCATCTGTGGCAGCTCGAAGCGCTGGTCGCCGAGTACCCCGACGCGCTGATCGTGCAGACCCACCGCGACCCGCTCAACGTCATCTCCTCGATCAGCGCACTGACCCACCATCTGCGCCGGCTGGCCTCCGACGAGTCCTCCATCGAGGAATGCGCCGCGCAGTCCTGCGAGGAGATCGTCGTCGGGCTGCAGCGCGCCACCGCGCTGCGCGACACCGGCGTGCTGGGCGAGCGACAGGTCATCGACGTGCAGTTCGCCGATTTCATGCGGGACCCGTTGGCCACGGTGCGCGCGCTCTACGCCGAGCTGGGCCGTGAACTCGACCCCGCCGCCGAACAACGGATGCGGGCGCACCTGGCCGCCCATCCCGGCGATCACGGCGGCAAGCGCTACCGGTGGTCGGACACCGGGCTGGACGCCGGATCGGTACGCGAGCAGGTGCGCGGCTATCAGCAGCGCTACGGCGTCCCCGACGAGGAACTCAGGTAGCCCGGGAGAACGCTCAGGTTGACCGGGAGAACCGGGCCATCCGCCACGACCTGCGGGGTCCGCGGATGTCGACCGAACCGCACACCACCTTGCCGGTCAGGATCACATGCGGATTGCCCTCGGCGGGTGCGTCCCTGCGGTGGTCGTGGGCGCTGCCGACGTTGACCTCCACGTCGTCGATCGAGGCGCTGGCGCCATCGGGCAGCCGCAGGTCCAGGCCACCGAGCACCAGGTCGAGCTCGATGACGACGATCGGGCCGGCGAAGCGTGCCCTGGTCAGGTCCAGGTCCACCGAACCCATCCGCCGGTGCAGCGCCAGCCGGGTGGGCACGATCCACTCGCCCTGGCGCTTCAGCGAGCCGAGCACTCCACGAAGCTCGACGCGGTCGGCGGCCGACGTGACGATCGCGCCCGGACCGGGCAGATCCCCGACGAGGATGTCGAGATCCGACGGCATCCGCGCCCGCGACACCATCGCCGAGCGTTCCTCGAACTCCTCGATGTCGATCAACCCGAGCGCGACGGCGTTGTGCAGTCGGCGCAGCGTTCCGTTGCGGTCGGCGTCGGAGATCCGCATCTCCACCGGCTCGGCCGGGGTGCGCACCAGGGCCGCGTCGCTGACGCGGTGGGTTCTGCCCTGGTTGACGTCGGTCATGATGCCTCCACGGTACCGCCGCCGAGCGCCCGCACCGCCGATTGCCGGTGTGATCCCGGGCAAGTCAGCCGAGGTAGCCGTCGGGCAGCGAGTCCAGCATGTACTTCAGCATCCGCACCGCGTACTCCGAACTGCCGCCGCCGACGATCAGCGCCGAGAACGCCATGTCGCCGCGGTACCCGGTGAACCACGAATGCGAGCCGCCCGCGAACTCGGCCTCTCCGGTCTTGCCGCGGACGTCGCCGGCGCCCTGCAGGTCCTTGGCGGTGCCGTTGGTGACCACCAGCCGCATCATCGGCCGCAGGTCGTCGACGACGGCGGCCGGGATCTGGTCGCGGTCACCGTTGACCGCGGTCTCCCGGCCGTCGATCAGGTGCGGCACCGGGGTGCGTCCGGCGGCCACCGTGGCGGCGGCCATCGCCATGCCGAACGGGCTGACCAGGACCTTGCCCTGACCGAAGCCGTCCTCGGTGCGCTCGGTGAGGTTGACCGTCGGCGGCACCGACCCGCTGACCGTGGACAGGCCCGCGATGTTGTAGTCGGGCCCGATTCCGTACTGCGCGGCCGCCTGGGTCAGGCCGCGCGGCGGCATCCGGCTGGCCAGTTCGGCGAACGTGGTGTTGCACGAGCTGGCGAACGCCCGCGACATCGGCACCGTGCCGAGGTCGAACCCGCCGTAGTTCGGCACCGTGCGATGACCGATGTCCAGCTGGCCCGGACAGCCCAGCAACGTGTTCGGGGTGGCCATGTCGCGTTCGATGGCGGCGCCCGCGGTGACGATCTTGAACGTCGACCCGGGCGGGTACAGGCCCATGGTCGCGATGGGCCCCTCCCGGTCGGCCGCCGCGTTCTGCGCGACGGCGAGGATCTCGCCGGTCGAGGGCCGGATCACCACGATCATCGCCTGCTTGTCGGTGGAGTCGACGGCGTTCTGCGCGGCGTCCTGCACGGCGCGGTCCAGGCTGATCGTGACCGACGGCGCAGGCTCGCCGGGCACCTCGTTGAGGATCTCGACGTCGACGCCGTTCTGGTTGACCGTGACGACACGCCAGCCCGGGCTGCCGTCGAGGTCGTCGGCGACCGTCTTCTTGACCTCATCGACCAGCGTCGGCGCGAAGTTCTCGTCGGTGGGCACCATCTCCGGCTGCGGGGTGATGACCACCCCGGGCAGCGCTCCGATGGCTCCGGCGACGGCATCGCGGTCGGCCTGCCGCAACGTGATCAGGCTCAGCGGACCCTTCGTGGAGCTGGCCTGCTCGGCGAGGCGCTGCGGATCCAGCGTGGGGTCGAAGCGCCGCAGCGCATCGACGACCGCCCGGGCGGTCGGCATCAGGTCCCCGCCCGCGGCCCGCGCGTCGAGGGCGAACCCGTAGCGGTAGCCGGGCACCAGCACGTTGGTGCCGCTGCGCTCGTTCACCGATGCGCGCGGCGGCGCATCGGCGCGCAGCGCGAACGTCTGGTTCTCCCCCAGCCGCGGATGCAGGCCGGTGGCGCTCCACCGCACCTCCCACCGGCCCTCGTCGCGCACCATGTTCAGCGTTCCGTCGTAGGCCCAGGTGCGGTTCTTGGGCAGGTGCCAGGTGTAGCGGTAGGCGATGCTGCCGGTGTCCTCGGCGTACTTGGAGCTCAGTATCTGCGCGTCCAGCCCGGTGGCCTGCAGGCCCGACCAGGCCTCGTTGAGCGCCGCCCGGGCATCTGCGGGGCGATCGCTGAGCTCGGCGGCCGCGCCGGTGTCGCCGGTGGCCAGGGCCGCGAAGAACTCCTCGGCCGTCGGCTCGGGTCCGTTCGGGCGTGGCGTGCAGGCGCCGAGCGTGACGACCAGCGCGATGACCGCGCCGACGCTCAGCGAGCGTGATGCTCGTGATGAGGATGAGATCAGTGATGCCATTGAGGCAAATGTTAAGAAATAACGATCGGATTTCGGCGCAGGCGCACCGACCGGCGACGGCGAAACCCACCTTTTGCAGCCGACGTTCCAGAGGCGGCCTGCAAAACGTGGGGTTCGGCGTGCCCGGTCGCGGTCGGAACCGGCGGCGGGCCCCGGGTCGCGCCGCCGCGGCGCGCTCAGGAACCGGCGGCGGGGGCCCGCACCACCAGCGGCACGGCAGGGAAATAGGCCGCCATCTCCGAACGCGACGCCCGCAGTGCGGCCAGCCCGTAGCCCTGCTTGCGATGCTGCGGATGAATCCAGATGCGCACGTCGACCTCGCCACCGGCGAGCTCGCCGAACACCATCCCCACCTTCGTCGGCCCGACCTCGGCCACCAGCCAGGCGGCTTCCTCGGCGGCGACGCGGGCCACCGCGTCGCGGATCTCGTCGCCGAGTTCGCCTGCGGGCGTGGCGGTCCCGTCGCCGGCCAGCCGGATGTCGTCGGTGCGCGCGGCGAAGATGTCGCGGTCGTCGACGGCGGCGAACGGGCGCAACAGCAATCGGCGGGCCGGCCCCGGGGTCTGGTCGGCCGGCTCGAAGATCGGCGACTGGCTGGCGAGGTTCTCCAGTTCCGCCGCGATGCGGCGGCGCGACACCTTGGTGAGACGGTCGAACGAGAGCCTCAGCACCGCCTCGGCGGCCACCTCCGATGTGTCGAGCAGGTCGGCGATGGCCTCGATCGCCGCGTCGTAGTCATCGGAGTCGACGACGGCGTCGAGGATCTCGTGGCGGCGTTCCAGTGCGTGCACCAGCGCGTCGGCGATCGCCCGGCGCTCGGCGATGGGGTCCTGCTCGGTCATGGGGTGAAGCGTATGCCGCCGCGGCGCTCAGTCGAGCAAGACGGTGGCGAACGACCCGATCTCGGTGAAACCGATCCGCGCGTAGGTCGCCCGCGCGACGGTGTTGAAGCTGTTGACGTAGAGGCTCGCGATCCGCCCGCCACCCACCACGGCGGCGGCCAGCGCGGCGGTCCCGGCGGTTCCGAGGCCCCGGCCCCGCCAGTCCGGATGCACCCACACGCCCTGGATCTGGCCGACGGCCGGCGACTGCGACCCGACCTCGGCCTTGAACACCACCTGGCCCCGCTCGAACCGGGCCCAGGCGCGGCCCGCGGCGATCAGCGAGGCGACCCGGCGCCGGTAGCCACGGCCGCCGTCACCGATGCGGGGGTCGATACCGACCTCCCCGATGAACATGTCGATGGCCGCCACCAGATAGGCGTCGAGCTCATCGATGCGCACCGGCCGAACCGCGGGGTCGACCGGGCAGGCCGGCGCGGTACTCAGCGCCATCAGCGGCTGGTCGGCGCGCACGTCGCGGGCCGGGCCCCAGACATGCTCGAGGCGTTGCCACATCGGCAGCACCAGCTCGGCGCGGCCGACCAGCGACGAACACCGGCGCGCCGAGCTCATCGCCTTGTCGGCGAACGCATTCAGGTCGCCCAGCCCGCCGCGCAGCGGGATCAGGTTGGCGCCGGCGTAACACAGGGATTCGTCGGCGCGGCGACGGGTCCACAGCTCGCCGCCGATCGCGGACGGCTCGATGCCGTGTTCGGCGACGCGGGAGGCGACCATGCAGGATGCGACCGGATCGTCGTCGAGAACCTGTCGGACAGCGGCCATGTCACGGCTGTCTCGGACCACCGACACCCGTCGCTCGTCGACGAGCCGGAACAGTGGAGGAGCCGACATCTGGACTCTTTCTGCGAAACCCTGAGCAGCCGACCGGCAACGCCCGGGGGCCGAGTCCTAGCTTACGGTCACAATAGGCGAACCGCTGGCATCATCCGAACCTCGCGCCGTGTCCATTTCGGCGGCCAGGCGCATGGCCTCCTCGATCAGCGTCTCGACGATGAGCGCCTCGGGGACGGTCTTGATGACCTCGCCCTTCACGAAGATCTGCCCCTTGCCGTTGCCCGAGGCCACCCCGAGGTCGGCCTCGCGGGCCTCGCCGGGCCCGTTGACGACGCAGCCCATCACCGCGACCCGCAGCGGCACCTCCATGCCCTCCAGACCTGCGGTCACCTCGTTGGCCAGCGTGTAGACGTCCACCTGGGCCCGCCCGCAGGACGGGCACGAGACGATCTCCAGCGAGCGCGGGCGCAGGTTGAGCGACTCCAGGATCTGGTTGCCGACCTTGACCTCCTCGGCCGGCGGCGCCGACAGCGAGACCCGGATGGTGTCGCCGATTCCCTTGGACAGCAGCGCGCCGAACGCGACGGCCGACTTGATGGTGCCCTGGAACGCCGGGCCCGCCTCGGTCACGCCGAGGTGCAGCGGGTAGTCGCACTGCGCGGCGAGTTGCTCGTAGGCCGCCACCATGACGACCGGGTCGTTGTGCTTGACGCTGATCTTGATGTTGCCGAAGCCGTGCTCCTCGAACAGCGAGGCCTCCCACAGCGCCGACTCCACCAGCGCCTCGGGGGTGGCCTTGCCGTACTTGTCCATGAACCGCTTGTCGAGCGACCCCGCGTTGACGCCGATCCGGATCGGGATGCCGGCGTCCCCGGCGGCCTTGGCGACCTCGGCGACCCGGCCGTCGAACTCCTTGATGTTGCCGGGATTCACCCGGACCGCGGCGCAGCCGGCGTCGATCGCGGCGAAGATGTACTTGGGCTGGAAGTGGATGTCGGCGATCACCGGGATCTTCGACTTCGCCGCGATGGCCGGCAGCGCGTCGGCGTCCTCCTGGCGCGGGCAGGCCACCCGCACGATGTCGCAGCCCGACGCGGTCAGCTCGGCGATCTGTTGCAGCGTCGCGTTGATGTCGTGGGTCTTGGTGGTGCACATGGACTGCACGGAGATCGGGTGGTCGCTGCCCACCCCGACGTCGCGCACCATCAGCTGGCGGGTCTTGCGGCGGGGTGCCAGTACGGGCGGCGGCGCGTTCGAGGATACTGCGGGCATCCCCAGACCGATCGAGGTCACGTGTCTCCCTAGGGTGCTACTGGAACAACCTGATCGGGTTGACCAGGTCGGCGGTCACGGTCAGCAGCATGTACCCGGCCACCAGTGCAAACACCACGTAGGTGGCGGGCAGCAGCTTGAGGTAGTTGACCGGGGCGGCGGCCACCCTGCCGCGCGCCGAGCGGAACATGTTGCGGACCTTCTCGAACACGGCGATCGCTATGTGACCGCCGTCGAACGGCAGCAGCGGGATCAGGTTGATCGCGCCGAGCACGAAGTTCAGTTGGGCCAGGAAGAACCAGAACGCCACCCACAGACCGGCGTCGACGGTGTCGCCGCCGATGATGCTGGCGCCGACGACGCTGATCGGCGTCTCCGGGTCACGCTCGCCGCCGCCGATGGAATGCACCAGTGCGCCGACCTTGGTGGGGATCTTCGCCAGTGACTTGCCGAGTTCCACGGCCAGGTCGCCGGTGAACGCGACCGTCCCGGGCACCGCCGAAAGCGGGTTGTACTGCGTGGGCCCGAAGCTGGCCGCGGTGACACCGATGGTGCCGACGTCGGTGGGCGCCGGTCCGGCGCCGTCGGCACCGGCCACGAAGCGCTGGCTGGGCGTGACATCGACCGTGGTGGTGAACTCCCGGGTCTGGCCCGCCTCCTCGCGCTGCACGGTGACCGGCGTCGGACCGTCCAGCGGGCGCACCGCGGCGACCAGCTCGTCGAAGTTCGCGACCGGGGTGTCGCCGACCTTGACGACGACGTCGCCGGCCTGGATCCCGGCCGCGGCGGCCGGGCTCGGGGCGATGCAGTCGCCCAGGCTGCCCTTGGTCACCTCGGATTTCACACAGGAGGTCTCCCCCACCATGGCGTTGGTCGGCTGGTGCAGGTTGGGCAGGCCCCACACCACCGCGATGGCGTAGAGCAGCACCAATCCGATGACGAAGTTCATCCCGGGCCCGGCGGCCAGCACCGCGACCCGTTTCCAGGTCTTCTGCCGGTACATCGCGTACCGCTCGTCCTCCGGGGCGATCTCGTCGACCGACGTCATCCCGGCGATGTCGCAGAAACCGCCCAGCGGGATCGCCTTGACGCCGTACTCCGTCTCCCCGAGCCGGTTGGGCCGGCGGGTCGACCACAGCGTGGGACCGAAGCCGACGAAGTAGCGGCGCACCTTCATGCCGGTGGCCCGCGCCACCCACATGTGCCCGCACTCGTGCAGCGCCACCGACAACAGGATGGCGAGTGCGAAGAGCACGATGCCGATCACGAACATCATGGGCTGGCCAGCTCTCCCTTTCAGGTCCTTCTACTACCGACTGCTAGCTGCGGTTTCCCGCGCGACCGCACTCCGGGCCCGGTCGCGGGCCCAGTCCTGGGCGGCCAGTACCTCCTCCACGGTAGCGGGTTCGGCGGCCCACTGGTCGGCAGCGCGCAGGACCTGCTCGACGGTCCGCACGATCGCCGGGAACCTGATCCGGCCGTCCAGGAAGGCCGCCGCCGCCTCCTCGTTGGCCGCGTTGTACACCGCGGTCAGGCAGCCACCGCCCCGGCCGGCGTCGCGGGCCAGTCGCACCGCGGGGAACACGTCGTCGTCGAGCGGCTCGAACTCCCAGGACGCCGCCGTGCTGAAATCGCACGCCGGTGCGGCACCGGCGACCCGCGCCGGCCAGCCCAGCGCCAGCGCGATCGGCAGCTTCATGTCCGGTGGGCTGGCCTGCGCCAGCGTCGATCCGTCGGTGAACGTCACCATCGAGTGCACGATCGACTGGGGGTGTACGACGACGTCGATGCGGTCGTAGTCGACCCCGAACAGCAGATGGGTCTCGATCAGCTCGAGGCCCTTGTTGACCAGCGACGCCGAGTTCAGCGTGTTCATCGGCCCCATCGACCAGGTCGGGTGCGCGGCGGCCTGGGCAGGGGTGACGTCCTCGAGCCGATCGGCGCTCCAGCCGCGAAACGGCCCGCCGGAGGCGGTGAGCACCAGCCTGGCGACCTCGTCGGCGGCGCCGCCACGGAGGCACTGCGCCAGCGCGGAGTGCTCGGAGTCGACGGGCACGATCTGGCCGGGCGCGGCGGCCCGCAGCACCAGCGGCCCGCCGGCGACCAGCGACTCCTTGTTGGCCAGCGCGAGTCGGGCACCGGTGGCCAGTGCGGCCAGCGTCGGCTCCAGCCCGAGGGCCCCGACCAGCGCGTTGAGCACCACGTCGACCCCGGGCCCCGCGGCGGTGTCCCCGATCAGCCGGGTCACCGCGGCCGGCCCGCTGTAGGGCACGTCGCCGACCAGATCCGCGGCGGTCTCGTCGGCGACGGCGATGTTGGTCACCCCGGTCTGGCTGCGCTGGCGCGCCAGCAGGTCCGGGTTGCCGCCGCCGGCGGCCAGCCCGACCACCTCGAAGCGGTCGGGGTTGGCGGCGATCACGTCGAGGGCCTGGGTGCCGATCGATCCCGTGCTGCCCAGGAGCAGCACGCGTAGGCGGCCCTGCTGCTGCGTGTCGCCGTGTGGTGTCACCGGTTCATTGTGCCGTGCGTGCGAGCGGGGCCGGCACCCCGCACCCGGGTGGACCGAGCAAAAGTGACGCGAATGTGACGGATCGGTCCGGGACCCATCCGGCGGCGCCGCGGCGATGAATCCCGGGTGTCAACACAGGACGGGCACCGGAGCCCGTCCGCGACGGGATGGGAAGCGATGACCACAGTTCACAAAAAGTCCGCGGCCGTGGCGGGTCTGGCCGCTGTTGCGATCTTCGGGGCCGCCGCCTGCTCGGGCGACAGCTCCACCGAATCCTCCGGGACGACCACCACGTCGTCGGCCGAGGCGACCACCGGCACCGCCGAGTCCACCCCTGCCACCAGCGCGGTGGCAGATCCGGCCGCAGGGCTCATCGGATCGGGCTGCGCCGCCTACGCCGAGCAGGTGCCCTCGGGACCCGGTTCGGTGCAGGATATGGCCGCCGAACCGGTGACGGTCGCGGCGTCGAACAACCCGATGCTGACCACGCTCACCCAGGCGCTCTCGGGTCAGCTGAACCCGGACGTCGACCTCACCGCGACGCTCGACGGTGGCGAGTTCACCGTGTTCGCGCCGACCGACGACGCGTTCGGCAAGCTCGATCCGGCGACGGTCGAAACCCTCAAGACGGACTCGGAGCTGCTCACCGGCATCCTGACCTATCACGTGGTGCCCGGCCAGGCCGCACCGGATGCGGTCGCCGGCGACCACGAGACGGTGCAGGGTGCCACGGTCACCGTGACGGGCGCCGGCGATGACCTCAGGGTCAACGATGCCGGCCTGGTCTGCGGAGGGGTCAAAACGGCCAACGCGACGGTCTACATGATCGACACGGTGCTGATGCCGCCGGCGAGCTGATCTGGGCGGCCCGGGCAACGCCATCCCCGGCACGCTGCGACGTGTCGGGGATGCCCGGGGCACCGGGGGCCGGAGCGAATGCCTCGCCAACGCGAATCGCAAACATTTTGTCCGACACCCCATCCGAGCAGAGCTCGGCCCCGAAGCACAGGTGTAGGACGTCACCGGAAAAGGAGATCGACATCATGCCGATGAACAAACGAACCTGGGCCGCAACGGGTTTTGCCGCGGCCACCGCGGTCGGGCTGGCGCTGAGCACCGCGACACCGGCCGCCGCTCAGCCCATGGGGCCCGGGTGCGCAGCATACGTCGAGCAGGTTCCCGACGGCCCCGGATCGGTACAGGGCATGGCCGTCGCCCCGCTGACGGTCGCCGCCGCGAACAACCCGCTGCTGACCACACTGACGAAAGCCGTTTCCGGACAACTCAATCCGCAGGTCAATCTCGTCGAGACGCTCGACGGCGGCGAGTTCACCGTGTTCGCGCCGACCGACGCCGCGTTCGCCAAGATCGACCCGGCCACTATCGAGAAGCTCACGACGGACGCTCCACTGCTGACCAGCATCCTGACCTACCATGTCGTGCCGGGCCGGGCGACGCCGGACCAGGTGGTCGGCACCCACACGACCGTGCAGGGCGGCGACGTCGTGGTCACCGGGCACCCGAACGAGCTGAAGGTCAACGACGCGTCGGTGGTCTGCGGCGGAGTGCAGACGGCCAACGCGACGGTGTATCTGATCGACACGGTGCTGATGCCGCCGGCGTGACCCGGAACCGGGGATCCCTCGCCGCGTGCGGGGGATCCTCCCCGGTCTGCCGGCCGGGTCGCGGTCTCCCGGTGCGGCGTCAGCCCGGCGGGAACTGCTCGATCCAGTGCCGGGCGATGTCGACCCGGCGCGCCACCCATACGTCGTCATGCGACTGCACGTGATCGAGGAAGCGTTCCAGGGCCGCGGTCCGCGCCGGGCGGCCCGCCAGCCGGCAGTGCAGGCCGATCGAGAGCATCTTGGGCGAGCCCGCCTGCCCCTCGGCGTAGAGGACGTCGAACGCGTCGCGCAGGTGGGTGAAGAACTCGTCGCCGCTGGGGAAGCCGCCGGCGATGGCGAAGCGCATGTCGTTGGTGTCCAGCGTGTAGGGCACCACCAGATGGTCGGTCCCGGCCACCTGCGTCCAGTACGGCAGGTCATCGGCGTAGGAGTCCGAATCGTAGAGGAAACCGCCGTGTTCGACCAGCAGTCGCCTGGTCTGCGGCGAGTCGCGGCCGGTGTACCAGCCCAGCGGGGCCGCCCCGGTCACCTCGGTCATCACCTCGACCGCCTCGGCGAGGTGGGCCCGCTCCACCTCGGGCTCGATCAGCTGGTAGCTGATCCAGCGCAGCCCGTGGCAGGCGATCTCGTCTCCGCGCTCCCGAAACGCCGCCACCGCCTCGGGGTTACGGGCCAGCGCCATCGCCACCCCGAAGATCGTCAGCGGCAGACCACGCCGGTCGAACGCCCGCAACACCCGCCACAGCCCGGCCCGCGAGCCGTATTCGTACAGCGACTCCATGCTCATGTGGCGGTTCGGGAACGGCTGCGCGGCAATGATTTCCGACAGGAACGTCTCCGACGCCGGATCGCCGTGCAGCACGTTGTTCTCGGCGCCCTCTTCGTAGTTGAGCACGAACTGCACCGCGATCTTGGCGCCCCCCGGCCACTTCGGGTGAGGCGGGTGCGGGCCGTAACCGACCATGTCCCGCGGGTAGCTCTCGGGATTGCCCAGGGTCATGCAGGCATTCTGGCAGGACTGCCCCCGGCCCGTCGGCCGGCCGGGACTTCCAGGCTCACCGCATCGAGCATCACGCCCGGACCTTGGCGATCACGGATTCGGCGAAGTGCTCGATCGGGCCGCGGAATCGTGCGGGGTCACCGGGCGCCGCGCCCCCGTCGGCGCCCATCCACGGCGCGCACATCACCGACGTGATTCCGGCCTCCTCGGCGCGCAGATACAGCTCGGCGCTGGGCGGTTCCATCAACGCCAACAGGATCTCGAACGGCTCGTCGGCGCGGCCGTACTCCCGCCGCAACTCGGTGAGCCGGCGGGCGTAGCCCACCGCCTCGTCCCAGCGGTAGGCGTAGCCGACCCAGCCGTCACACATCCGGGCGGCGCGGCGCAGTGCGGTGTCGGACTCGCCGCCGACCAGGATGGGCACCGGCCCCGGCGGGTGCGGTTCGATCATCATCTCCGGCACCTGGTAGTACTCACCGTGCCAGGACACCCAGCCGCCCTGCCACAGCGTCCGCAACGCGGGGATCATCTCGTCGAGGCGCTTGCCGCGGGTACCGAAGTCCTGGCCCATCAGCGCGTACTCCTCACGCATCCAGCCCACCCCCGCGGCGAGCGAGACCCGGCCGCCGGAGATCACCGATGCGGTGGCGATCTGCTTGGCCACCTCGAGCAGCGGACGGGCGGGCGCGATGTACACCGCGTTGGAAAACCGCAGCCGCTCGGTGACCGCGGCCATCGCCCCGGTCAGCACCCAGGCGTCCGGCCACGGCGTCTCGGGCGGCCACGGCGGCGTACCGCTGGTCGAGTCCGGGTAGGGAGACTGCAGATGCCGGGGATAGATCATGTGATCGGAGGTCACCATCCCGTCGAACCCGGCCTCGTCGAGCAGTCGCGCGACCGCCAGCGCGTCGGTGGTGTTCATGAACGCCGTGCCTGACCAGAACTGCACAGGACCCTCCCTCTCCACGGTGACGAATCCGGGACTCTTCGGTCTCCCCGGTTTCTTTATCGGAGATTGCGGGCAGCATCAATGCCATGCCCGCCGTGTTGTGGTTTCGTCGCGATCTGCGGCTGTCGGATCTGCCCGCGCTGCTCGCCGCGGCGGCCGGCGAGGGCTCCGACGCGGACGTGCTGGCGTGCTACGTGCTGGATCCGCGGCTCGAGGCCTCCGGCGGGCCGCGCCGTCTGCAGTATCTGTACGACGCGCTGCGCGACCTGCGCGAGCAACTCGACGGCCGGCTGGTGGTCACCCGCGGCGATCCGGTGACACGGGTGCCGGCCCTGGCCGCCGCAGTCGACGCCACAGCGGTGCACGTGTCCGACGACTTCTCGCCGTTCGGCCGGCGCCGCGACGACGCGGTGCGCGCGGCGCTCGGCGGCGTCGACCTGGTGGCGACGGGCTCGCCGTACCTGGTCTCCCCCGGTCGGGTCGCCAAGAGCGACGGCACCCCGTACAAGGTGTTCACCCCGTACTACGAGGCGTGGCGTAGGCACGGCTGGCGCGCGTCCGCCGAGTCCGGTGCGGGCTCGGTGCGCTGGATCGGTCCGGCCGAGGTGCCCGGCCGGCCCGACCTGGCCGACATCCCCGACGCCGGCGTCGAACTCGAGTTCCCGGCGGGCGAGCGGGCCGCGCGGCGGCAGTGGGAGAAGTTCGTCGCCGACGGGCTGGCCGGCTACGCCGAGGACCGCAACCGCCCCGATCTGGACGCCAGCAGCCGAATGTCGGCGCACCTGAAGTTCGGCACCATTCACCCGCGGACGCTGGCCGCAGACCTGGGCCGCGGCACCGGGCCGCAGGCCTATCTGAGGGAGCTGGCGTTCCGCGACTTCTACGCCTCGGTGCTGCACGAGTGGCCGCACAGCGCGTGGCGGAACTGGAACCGGTCCTTCGACGCGATCGAGGTCGACGACGGCCCCGAGGCGCGGCGGGCGTTCCAGGCGTGGAGGGACGGCAGGACCGGGTTCCCGATCGTCGACGCCGGCATGCGCCAGCTGCGCGAGACCGGGTTCATGCACAACCGGGTGCGGATGATCGTCGCCTCGTTCCTGGTCAAGGATCTGCACCTGCCCTGGCAATGGGGTGCCCGGTGGTTCCTCGAGCAGCTCGTGGACGGCGACATGGCCAGCAACCAGCACGGCTGGCAGTGGGCGGCGGGGTGCGGCACCGACGCCGCGCCGTACTTCCGGGTGTTCAACCCGACCACTCAGGGGGCGAAGTTCGACCCGTCCGGTGACTACATCAGGCGCTGGATACCGGAGTTGGCCGACGAAGCGCTCGTTGCCGACGTGCACAAGATGGGCGAATCCCGCCCGGCCGGGTATCCGGCGCCGATGGTGGACCACGCGGAGGAGCGCGCGGAGTCGCTGCGCCGGTACGGCGCGATCAGGTGAGGCGCCGGTACGGCGCGATCAGGTGAGGCGCCGGTACGGCGCGATCAGGTGAGGCGCCGGTACGGCGCGATCAGGTGAGGCGCCGGTACGGCGCGATCAGGTGAGGCGCCGGTACGGCGCGATCAGGTGAGGCGCCGGTACGGCGCGATCAGGTGAGGCGCCGGTACGGCGCGATCAGGTGAGGCGCCGGTACGGCGCGATCAGGTGAGGCGCCGGTACGGCGCGATCAGGTGAGGCGCCGGTACGGCGCGATCAGGTGAGGCGCCGGTACGGCGCGATCAGGTGAGGCGCCGGTACGGCGCGATCAGGTGAGGCGCCGGTACGGCGCGATCAGGTGAGGCGCCGGTACGGCGCGATCAGGTGAGGCGCCGGTACGGCGCGATCAGGTGAGGCGCCGGTACGGCGCGATCAGGTGAGGCGCCGGTACGGCGCGATCAGGTGAGGCGCCGGTACGGCGCGATCAGGTGAGGCGCCGGTACGGCGCGATCAGGTGAGGCGCCGGTACGGCGCGATCAGGTGAGGCGCCGGTACGGCGCGATCAGGTGAGGCGCCGGTACGGCGCGATCAGGTGAGGCGCCGGTACGGCGCGATCAGGTGAGGCGCCGGTACGGCGCGATCAGGTGAGGCGCCGGTACGGCGCGATCAGGTGAAGTGCCGGTAGGGCGCGATCAGGTGAAGTGCCGGTACGGCGCTACTTCAGGGTCTGACCGGCGTCCACCGGGAGCGCGACGCCGGTCAGGAAGCGGCCGGCCGGCCCGCACAGGTAGACCATGGCGTCGCTGACATCGGCGGGCTCCATCATCGGTCCGGGGAGCAGGGGACGCTGCCCCTCGCCGAACGACGGCGTCTCGCTGACGAACTCGGCCATGGCCTCGTTGAGGACCATCGGGGTGGCGACCCCGCCCGGGTGCACCGAGTTGACCCGGATGTTCTTCTCGGCCAGCGAGCGGGCGAAGTGCCGCATCACGCCGATCACACCGTGCTTGGCGGCGGTGTAGCCGGCGGCACCGTGGGTCATGGTGGCGAACTCGGTGCTCACCGACGTGAAGCCGGCGGCCGAGCTGGTGATGACGATCGCTCCGCCGTCCGGGTTGCGCAGCAGCGCCGGCAGCGCGACGTCGATCGTGTAGTAGACGCCGTTGAGCATCACGGCCACGGCGTCGGTGAACGCGGTGATGTCGCGGCCCTGCTCGCCGGCGGCGGGCAGGATGCCGGCGTTGGCGATCACGAAGTCCAGGCGCCCGAACTCGGCGACCCCGGCGTCGACGGCGGCGGCCAGCCTGTCGCGGTCCCGGACGTCGGCGGGCTCGGCGACGATGCGGCGTCCGGTCTTCTGCACCAGCCGCACCGTCTCGTCGAGATCGTCGCGGGTCGCCATCGGGTAGGCGACGCTGTCGATCTGATCACACAGGTCCACGGCGATGACGTGGGCGCCCTCTTCGGCGAACCGGACGGCGTGCGCCCGGCCCTGGCCGCGGGCGGCCCCGGTGACGAAGACGACCCTGTCCTGAAGAATCCCGTGCGCCGGCTGCCCAGTCATGACCGGCCAGCCTACTGCCCTCCCCGCCGGCTCTACGGCGCCCCGTAGTAGGGCTGTGTCAGAATGACCACAGCACATGCCGCCCGACCGTGAGGAGCAGCCGTGGCAAGCACCGAGGTGGAGCGTCACACCGGCGTCGACGTCGAGGAGGTGCCGTCCGCGAACTGGGGCTGGTCGAAGGAGAATCCCAGGCTGATCCAGCTCGGCGGGCTGCTCGCCGCGGTGTTCCTGCTGCTGCTCATGCGCGGCAACCACGTCGGCCACGTCGAGGACTGGTTCCTCATCGGTTTCGCGGTGGCGGTCTTCGGCTTCGTGGCGCGCAGCTGGTACGTCACGCGCAACCGCTCCACCAGGTAGCGATCCCGCTCAGACCGGATAGAGCCGCCGGAACCCGTCGGCGCGCAGCCGGTACAGCGGCTCGCTGCCCTCCCCCGGCGATCCGGCGATCCCCGCGGCGGCCTGCGCGTGGGACTTGAACGCGCGGGCCGCGGCGCTGAGGGTGTGCACAACGGGTTGCAGGCCACGTCCCAGCTCGGCGGCCGCCGGTGCACCCCAGACGGTGATCTCGTTGAGGCCGCGTCGCGCCGTCCGCTGCAGCCGGTCGCGGACCAGCCCGTCGACGGCCAGCTGATCGGCGCCCAACGCCAGCGCCTCACCGGCCGACAGGCCGTCGATCACCGATCCGACGTCGGCGCTGAGGCGGCCGGCGTCGACCCCGAGGATCCGCAGCGGCCGGGTATCGCAGGCCCCGGTGAGCAACACGGTGACGTCCCAGCCCGCCCGGGCCCGATCGCACAGGAATCCGCCGGCCGGCCCGATGACGTCGCCGACCCCGTCTGCGACGACGACCAACCGGTAGTGCGGAAGCCGGGCGGCGCCGGTGAGCGCGCCACGGACGGGACTGAATCGCCGAGAAGGCACGGTGCCGCTATCCGGTGGACAGGGACGTATGGAGCGGCACCAGGTCGGCGCCGTCCGGCGGGTACCAGAGCGCGGCGCTGATGAACAGCTCGTCGTGTGCGGTGACGACCCGGCCGTCTGCCAGCTGCGCGTGCGCCTTGAAGGCCCGCGCGGCGGCGCTGGGCCGGTGGCGCACCGCGCCGAATCGATCGTCGGCCCCGAGCAGCGCCGACTCACCCCACACCGTCACCTCGGTGCGGCCGTCGTCGACGACGCGCAGCACCGTGTCGCGCAGCCGGTCGTCCCGGCGCAGCCGGCGTGCGTCGATCGCCAGCGCCGCGGGCGGCTGGCGGCACACGAGGTCGGTGACGGACTCTGCGGTCGTGTGCAGGCCGACGACGGTCAGGGGGCGCACCTCGTGCCCGGCCGGCAGCTGAACCGTCACGCGCCAGCCGGCCCGCACCCGGTCGCACAGCCAGGCCCCTGCGGAGTCCACGACGCCCTCGACATCGGCTGCGATCACCGTCAGCGCGTAGCCGAGCAGTTTCTCACCGCAGGCGCGGACGCCGGTTCCCTCGCGCACCTCCGGGGGCAGGTCATCGACCTCATCGGTGCGAGCGCTCACCGTCGTCCTCCCTCGGAGTTCCCCGCCGTCGGCCGGGATCGTCATCATGCCACCCGTCGGCGCACCTCACACAGCGTGACACTTTAGCAAAGATATGTAAAGTAGACGATCCGTTCCGAATGCGCCGCCGAGCCCCGGCCGGATGCCGAAAGGAGGGACTCGGCAACGCTTTCCGGATGAGAACTAGTGTGCGCGGGCCGGCGGCAGCGCCGTCGGGATCGCCGTGAGCTCGCCCGGTATACCCGCCGCGGCCCTGATCTCGGCGAACGCCTCGAGCAGTGCGTCGGTGGCCTCGTGCGGGTCCTTGAGCGTGCGGTCGTCGGTGAGCACCGAGATCGCGAGCTGGTCGACGTAGCTCCACACCGTGATGTTCATGCCGCTGCCCGCCACGATGGGTCCGACCGAGTAGATCTCGCTGAGGGTGGCGCCCTGCACGAGGCCGCGTTCGCGCGGCCCGGACACATTGGACACGGTCAGGTTCATCACGCTGGCCGACTCCACCCGCCTGGCCTGTGAGCGGAAGAACCGCGGGCTCAATGCGGGCGGAAGGTAGGCCAGCCAGTTCGGCAGCAGCGTCGGCCCGAGCAGCTGGTGGTTCTCCTTGGCGATCGACGTGGCCGTCGCGGTCAGCCGCACCCGCTCCAGCGGGTCGGCGATGTGCACCGGCAATGACGTTGTCAGGTAGGTGAATTCATTTCCGACGGAGCGGTCCGGCGAGGTGTCGAAGCTGACCGGAACCCCGGCGATCAACGGGGCGTCGGCGTGGCCGTCGTAGCGCAGCTGCAGCCGGCGCAACGCCCCGGCCGTGGACGCCAGCGCGATGTCGTTGAGGGTGACGCCGAGGCGCTTGGCGGTCTCCTTGACGTCGGCGAGCGCCAGCGGCGCCGACGCGAACCGCCGCCCCGGTGAGACGACATGGTTGATGAAGGTGGGCGGCGGCGCGAAGTTGCGGGCCAGGTCGGGATGGCGTCCGCGCTGCCTGGTCCGCTGGCGTACCCGGGACACCCCGGTCGCGGTCTCGTTGACCAGCCGCGGCAGCCGGCGCAGCTGCCGCAGGTGGTCCCGGGCGGCGGCCCCGAGCAGGTGGCCGGCGGTGCGGGCCTCGTCGGACGCCGTCGGTAGCTGCCCGCCGACCTCGGGCTGCTGCGGCCGAATGACCCGCGCCATCTGGTTGGCCGAGGCGACCCCGTCGGCCAGCACGTGGTGCACCTTGTGGATGACCGCGATCCGGTTGTCCACCAGGCCATCTGCGATGTACATCTCCCAGAGCGGCCGGCCGCGGTCCAGCGGGGTGCTGGCGATCTGACCGATCAGCTGGTCGAGCTCGCGACGCCCTCCCGGGGCGGCCACCCGCGCCGGGCGCACGTGGTAGTCGAGGTCGATCTCGGCGTTCTGCACCCACATCGGGTGGTGGAACCGGTAGGGGATGTCGACGAGCTGGTAGCGCAGCGGGGCCAGGGCGTGCAGCCTCGGCAGCGCGATCGTGCGGAACCGCTCGAAGTCGTAGTCACCGATCGCGGACACATCGAGCACACCGATCTTGAGGGTGTGCATGTGGATTTCCGGAGTCTCGCTGTAGAGCATCATGGCGTCCACGCCGTTGAGCCTCTTCACCCTGACTCCCACTCCGTTCGCCGAGAACCGCGCGGGCATCCCCGCTTGATCGTGACCACCATTGCACAGCGCTTCGCCCGCCCGTTACGACATCGGACCGAACCGAAACCGCGTGTCAGCAGAAACAGACGCCTATCGCCCCACCACGTCGACCCCTGACACCCCTGCCCGGCTTTGTAAACTCGATCGCACAACACGACGTCGCGGGCGGCGGGAGGTCATTCATGAACCGGGTCAGCAAAACCGTTGCCACCGGGCCGCTTCGATGAGCCTGGTCGCCGGCAGCGGCCCACTCAGCGCGGACCGGGCGGGCCAGTTCACCCCGCCGGTCGACGGCGACCTGGTCTACATCGAGCCGCATCCGCGCCGAATCCAGGCGATCGTCGGCGACCGGACGCTGATCGACACCGAACGGGCGCTGATGGTGCACCGCCGCGGCAGCCCGCTGAGCTACGCGTTCGCCGTCGACGAGGTAGGTGACCTGCCCGCCACCGCGGTACCGGAGGCCCCCGGCTTCGTGGTGGTGCCGTGGACGGCCGTGGACACCTGGCTCGAGGAGGGCAGGCCGCTGGTGCACTACCCCCCCAACCCGTACCACCGGGTGGACTGCCGGCCGACCGAGCGCGGCCTGCGCGTGGATGTCGCAGGTTCGACCCTGGTGGACACCGTGAACACGGTGATCCTGTTCGAGACCGCGCTGGCGCCACGCCTGTACGTCAGCCCCACCGAGGTGCGCACCGACCTGCTACGCCGGTCGGACACCTCGAGTTACTGCAACTACAAGGGGTATACCACCTACTGGAGCGCGGCGATCGGCGACCTCGTGGTCGACGATGTGGCGTGGAGCTACGAGGATCCGTTGCCCGAGAGCCTGCCGATCCGGGGCATGCTCAGCTTCGACGAGACGAAGGCCGATGTGCTGGCCGAACTGCCCGAATCCGCGGGTTACTCGGACTGCGGATGCCAGGTTCGGCCGACGTGACGTGCGTGCCTTGTCAGCCGGCCCGGCGCCGACGATGCTGCATGTCATGACGCGCTGGTCCGCCTTGGAGCCCGCCGACGCCGGCTTCTTCGACACCGCCCCGCACGTGTTCCGCTACCAGAAGCACTTCGACGCGCCACCCGAGCGGGTGTGGGAGTCGCTGCAGTCCGACGAGTCGCTGTCGGCCTGGGGCGCCACGGTCGGATCGTTGACCTGGACGTCGCCGCGGCCGTTCGGGGTCGGCACCACCAGGGAGGTGGGGACCGGCCCGGCCAGGGTGCACGAACGCTTCTACCGGTGGGACGAGGGTTCGGGGTACGCGTTCTACGTCTATGAGGCCAACGTGCCGCTGTTCCGCCGGTTCGCGGAGGACTACCGCGTGGAGCCGGACGGCGCAGGCACCCGGTTCACCTGGGCGGTGGCCATCGAACCGGTCCGCCTCGCGCGGTTGCCGTTCGCGCTGCTCGCGCCGGTGGTCAAGGCGGGTTTCGGCCGGATGGCCGCCGACGGGCAGAAGTACTTCGCGGCACGGTGAAACCGGCTCCGGCGGCGCCACCGCTTGGGTAGTTTCGGCCTGGTGCCGACGCTGACGAACCGCCAGATCCTGCTGCGCCGCCGCCCGCACGGGCTGGTCGCACCGGAGGACACCGAGCTGGTCACGGTGGGCGCCCCCGAGCCCGGCGACGGTGAGGCGCTGGTGCGCACCACGTTCGTCGGCATCGACGCCGCCGCCCGCACCTGGCTCGACGACCAGCCCGGCTACCTGCCGCCGGTTCGGCTGGGCGAGGTGATCCGCGCGGCCGGGATCGGGGAGGTCGTGCAATCCCGTTGCGACGCTTACTCCGTCGGGGATGTGGTGACCACGCTGACCGGATTCCAGGAGTACACGATCGTGCGCGACGACCTGTTCACCACCCCGGTGCCCGGACCCGGCGAGCAGGTGGATCAACGCGCGGTGATGTCGATCTACGGACCGACCGGTGCCACCGCATACTTCGGCATGACGGGGATCGGCCGCCCGAAGCCGGGCGAGACGGTGGTGGTGTCGGCTGCCGCCGGCGCGACCGGTTCGGTGGCCGGCCAGATCGCCAAGATCGCCGGCGCCCGGGTGGTGGGCATCGCGGGCGGGGCGCACAAGTGCCGGGCGGTGGTGGACGACTTCGGGTTCGACGCCTGCATCGACTACCGCGGCGAGGACGTCCCGGCGGCGCTGCGGCGACACTGCCCCGACGGGGTCGACGTCTATTTCGACAACGTGGGTGGCCCCATCCTCGACGCGGTGCTGGGCCGGCTGGCCCACAAGGCGCGGGTGGTGTTGTGCGGGGTGATCTCGAGCTATCTGACCGGTGAGCATCCGGGGCCGGCGAACTACGTGAACCTGCTGGCCAAGACCGCGTTGATGCAGGGGTTCAACGCGCTCGACGAGTGGGGACGCTTCGACGAGGCGTTCGCCGCGCTGCGCCGGTGGGAGCAGGACGGGCTGCTGGTGCACCGTGAACACATCTTCGAGGGCATCGAGTCCTGCGTCGACGCCCTCAACGGCCTGTTCACCGGCGTCAACATCGGCAAGACGCTGGTCAGGCTGTCCGGGACGTGACCCGCGCGGGTGTCCGCGGCGCCGCGCGCTCCGCCGTGAGCGCGCCGGCCAGGCACAACGCGGCCCCGACGAACGCAGCCCCGGCGTAGGGCAGGCAGCCGATCGGGGTGCCGTCCGCGGTGACGCCCGAGACCGCGCCGAAGTAGTCCGGCAGCGCGGTCACCCACAACAGCGCCAGCACGCCGAGGTAGCCGGGCCCGAACACCCGGAGGAACCAACCGGGTGCGGTGGGCGCGGTGTCGCCGGAGCGGATCCGCCACCACTGCCGTGACAACAGCACCGCCCCGGTGGCGGCGACCGCCGCCAACTCGACCGTGAACAGCACGGCCTGTGCGGACGTGTTGGGTGCGTCGCCGCCGAACAGCGACGTCGGAATGCTCAGCACCACCAGCCCCAGTGGGGTCAGCGCGCCCGCCAGCACCGTCCGCCAGGCCAGCGCGGCGGGACGCGGGACCGGCCGCGGACGCGCGACGAAGAACATCACCAGTGCGGTGACGACCATCGGCCCCAGGGTTGCGAAGATGAAGACACTCGTCATCGGCACCGACGCCAACCACGGCTGGTTGAGCGGGTTCGCGGTATTCCACGACCACCAGCGCAGCTGCGGACCCAGCTGGTCGAACACCTCGTAGAAGCAGTGGTGGACGAATCCCACGCAGACCGCGCCGAGCAGGATTCCGCGGTCGCGGAACACCCCGAGGGATCGCACCACCTCATAGGACAGCGAGACCACCGCCGGATACAGCGCGACGATGTAGAGCGGCAACCGGTCGAACAGGAACTGCACGCTGAACACGTTGTGCGCGAACACCACTCCGACCGCGCCGTCGACTCCGAAGACGTTCGGGAAGTACAGCGGGATCTCGATGACGAACAGGTACCCGACCGTGGCGAACCACAGTGCCAGGTTGACCGGGTCGCCGTCGCGGCGCCACCGCCGCACCCCGTGCAGCAGGGCGGCCACCGCGATCGTCACCATCAGCAGCTCCAGCACCGGAAGGGTCCAGTTCGACAGGCCGAACGGGTTGCGCAGGTGCACGATCGCGGGCGCGTCGTGGCAGCTGAACCCGCCCAGCGCGGTGGCGATCTCGTCGAATGTCTGGGTGCACTGTGTGGCCACGGGCTGTACCTACCCCTACCTACCCGTGCGATGCCGCGGTGTACCAGCGCGACACGTCGTCGCCGCGGTTCCAGCGCGCCAGCCATTCGTCGGCGAACGCGGGCAACGGCTCGGCGGCTGGGTCGTGAAACGGTGTCTGGCTGAGCAGCACCCGCCACCCGGCGATCAGCTTCTCCCGCCGGGGCACCGACGAGAAGGCCGGTGGCGCCGGGGGACGACCCTTGCGGCCGAAGGGCATCCGCTGCCGAAGGGCACTGCGCAGGCCATAGATGGGCTGCAGCGTTCGGGCGTCCACCTTGCGCTCCGTTTCGGGCACGTGGGTGTTGACACCGTCGGCGATCAGCGCGAGCACCGAGAGCAGATGCCGGGCCACCGCCGGCACCACCCGCAGCCGGTACCACGGCCTGCCCACCACCGCGTCGAAGATCACCAGCGCCGAGCTGCGATGCTCGACCTCCTCGACGAAGTGCCACAGGAACAGCGAGCCGACCCGCTCGTCGCCCGGCCGGAACAGCGTGGCCTCGTTGTCGAGCATCAGCTTGAAGCTCGGCGTGAACGTCGCCTCCAGATCGGCGATGTAGGCCAGCCGGAACTGCAGCGGCGCCGTCGCGGTGAGCTCGTCGAAACGCGCGATCGCCGCATCGAAGGTGTGCTGCAGGCCGGGATGGTTGGCGATCAGCGCGTTGACGTGTTTGCGGTGACTGGCCGAATGCTGCGCCTCCTGGCGCAGGAACGCCGCCGCCTCCGCGGCGACCGCAGGATCGGCGATCAGCGGTCTGGCCTCCGTCACCGCCGCGACGATCATCTGCTCGAAGCACACCGCGATGATCGAGGTGGCGTTCATGAAGAAGGAGAAACCGGGGTTGGCCGGGTTCCACTCCCAGGGCACGTCCTCGGTGAAGTCGAAGCGCGGCCGGCGGACCTCGAGGTCGGTCATCGCTGCCCTCCCATCGTCAGTACACACCAAACCGGACCGTGACGGCGCCGCGCTCAGGCGATACCTGCACCGCTGGGTCGCACCGGCGCTGACGACCGGCCGATGACCTCCGTGCCGAACCGCTCGATCGCCTCCAGCGCGTGCGCCAGGCTGTCGCCGGGCACCAGCACCTGAACCCAGGTGACGCCCACATCCTCCAGCGCGGCGGTCCCGGCCAGGAACGCGTCGGCGTCGAAGTCGTCGTCGCCCGGGTTTCCCCCGGCGTCGTTGGTGAACGTGATGTCCACCCCGAACGGATCGCGGCCGGCCTCCTCCAGCCGGCGTCGCAGGTCGCCGATGCCGGCCGCGAGCATCTCCACCGAGTCGAGCGCCGCGGTGCGGGCGGTCTGGGCCAGCACGGCCGGGGCGCGGAACGGGCACCAGCCCTGGCCATGGGTCACCACCCGGGCCCGCGCGGCCGCGGTGTTTCCGCCGATCCAGATCGGCGGATGCGGTGTGCTGATCGGCCGCGGGTGCGCGGTGATCCCCTTCGCGGTGAAGTGTTCACCGTCCACCGTGAGGTCATCGGTGGTCCAGATCGCCCGGATCACCCCGAGCGACTCCTCGAACAGCTTCGCGCGGTCATCGAAATCCACTCCAAGGGCGGCGAATTCACGCTTGAGGTAGCCGACGCCGACGGCCAGCGTGAACCGGCCGCCGGACACCAGGTCCAGCGTCGCGCCGGCCTTGGCGACCACGAACGGGTTGCGGTAGGGCAGCACGACGACGTTGGGGATCAGCCTCAGCGTCGTGGTGTGGGCCGCCGCGAAACCCATCGCGACGAACGGGTCGAGCGAGTCGTGTCCGCCCGACTCGAGCCAGCGCTGGGTCGGCGCGGGATGATCGGTGAACCCGAAGCCGGCGAACCCGGCCGCCTCGGCGGCGGCGGCGACCTTCGCGATGCCCGCTGCGGTGACGAGCTCCGGGTTGTACGGATGGCTGTGCATCGGGTGGGTGATGGCGAACTTCACGGGCCCTCCTCGGGTCGGCCGCGTCGGAACGGGCCGGAACTACCTTCTGCACTTCTGAGAATGTCGTTACCATGCAGGCGGCGAAATGTACAGCGAGGCGATCGGCCGGCGGCGGGCCGATGCCGGGAAGGCGCAACGACATGAGCAGGCCCGAGATCGGCATCTACCTACCCCAGTTGGGCTTCTCGTTCGACGACCTGCTGCACCGGACCAGGCTCTGCGAGGAGCACGGGATCGATTCGCTGTGGCTCTACGACCACCTCTACGGCCCCGGGATGCCCGACTACCCGTCCATGGAGGCCTGGACGCTGGCGACCGCCCTGCTCAGCCGCACCGAGCGCATCCGTGTCGGACACATGGTGCTGTGCAACCAGTTCCGCCATCCGGTGACGCTGGCGAAGATGGCCACCACGCTCGACCAGATCTCGGGGGGCCGATTGACGCTGGGCATCGGCAGCGGCTCGATCGAGGACGAGCACCGGCGCGCCGGACTGCCCTGGGGCACGTTCGCCGAACGCTCGACGCTGTTGGGCGAAACGCTGCAGATCCTGCATCAGGCGTTCACCGAGGAGCGGATCGACTTCGCCGGGAACCACTTCACCGTCTCGGACATGCCGATCAAGCCCGGCCCGGTGCAGCGCCCGCGCCCCCCGATCGTGGTCGGCGGCGTGGGCGAGAAGTACACGCTGCCCCTGGTGGCGCGCTACGCCGACGTCTGGAACGTACCGACCTACGCGTTGGGCGAGATCGAGCACAAGATCGGCGTGTTGCGCACGATCTGCGGGGAGATCGGTCGCGATCCGGACGACATCGTGCTGTCGATCGAGGCGGTGATGGCGCTGGCGCCCGACCAGGCAGCCCTGCCCAAGGTCCGAGAGTTCGCCGAAAAGCGCTTCGGTGGGCCCGGTTTCGGCTTGCACGAAGCCGGCCTGATCGGCACCGCGCCGGCCGTCGTGGACCGGCTGCGCGAGCTGGTCGGCATGGGCTTCGGCCAGATCGTGTTGTTCACCCACGACCGCTGCTCTGAGCAGACCCTCGAGCTGATGGCGTCGTCGGTGCTCCCCCACCTGTAGTTCTGAGGAGCCTCGCTCGTCAAGCGATGGCCACCGCATTGCGGGGGCCATGGTGTCGCCCCCCGGCGTCTGGCCGTTTCGGTCGTCGTGCCGCCTGCGGGTTGGCTTGCATAGATGATGCCGGCACCCGGGTGGGACGAACCGTCAACCCTGTGCATCGCGGACGAAGACAGAAACGGTTGCTCGGCGCTGGACTGGTCATCGGCAGTGTCCCCAAGGAACATCGGGCCATGGACGCGGTGAGGCGTCGATACCGATAGGCGGACCCATACCGTTGCCGCCGTGGACGGGTCGGGCCCGCAAGCTCGGCCAGAAGGCCATTGCCAACATCGGCGCGGCCCATGCCGACGGTCTGCGGTGGGTGCGCACCCGATATGCGCACCGATGTAGTCGAGCGGCGATGTCGCTCACGTGGCGGTGCAGTGGGAATCAGTTATAGCAGTAGGAGTCTGACGAAGCGTCGCCGCCTTGCAGCCGGATCTGGTGCACGCGCAGGCCTCGGAACTCTTCGCCGTACGGGAAGAATTTTTCGTCGATGCTCAGCCCGCCGGCGGGATCCGCGTCGAGCTTAGCCATCCAGGCGCCGACGCCGTCGGGGTAGAACTGGTCGTCCCATGCCCCATACAGCGAGTTGGTGAAGTACACCCGTCTGCCGTCGCGGCTGACCTCGACCATCTGGGGACCGCCGGCCAACGGCATCTCGGGTGTCGCCGGGTGCGGAGCCCGGTCGACGATGCCGCCGAGCCGCACCGATCCCACCTGCTTCGGGTTCACGGGATCCGAGACGTCGAACTGCTTCATCTCACCGGTGCCCCAGCAGGACACGTAGAGGAACCGATCGTCGACCGACAGGTCGATGTCGGTGATGAGCGGCGGCACCGCGGCAAACGGCTTGAGCGCCGCAGGCAGCGACTCCGGGTCGGCGGGCTCCGCGGGGATGCTGATGACCTTCTCGGCCCTCCACCCGTGCTCGTCGCGGGACCAGCGCCACACCGAGCCGGACAGGTCCTCGGTGGAGATCACGACCCCGACGAAGCCCCAAGTCGCATCGGGGTCGTGGGACGGACGCACCTCCAGTACCATCTGGTGTTGGGCGCCCAGGTCGACGCGCTGGATGTGCTCACCCTTGGCGAGGTCCCAGAAGTGGATGGCGTGGCCGTACTTCTGGCCCAACAACAATTCCGGCACGATGCCGTTCTCGATCATCGAGGGGCTGCCCCACTCGCTCGAGATCAGCACGTTCTGATTCAGGTGCCACCAGGCGTCGTAGTGGAAGTGCTGGGGCCCGCGGTCGGTCTCCCAGGCACGTAGGACGTCGAATGTCGCGTGGTCGAGCAGCGCGATCCCGCCCGGTCCGTCGTCGTTGCCCTCGGGGCCGCCCAGGCAGGTGAGAAAGACCCCGTCGGGTCCGCAGTGAAGAGTGTGCGGACGCGAGTATCCGGCCTCTTGGGACAGGCTTTTGGCGTCGATTGTCTTGATCAGTGCGGGGTTGCGTGGGTCGGGCTGGGTGTCGAACACGTGGATGTTGGAGGATCGCAGCCCGGGAACCAGGAGGTAGCGGCGCGCGAGGCCCTCCATGTCGTGACCCTCGTGTTTGAGCGCGCTGCTGCACGCGTTCCAGCCGAAATGATGAAGCTCGTCGCCGCGGCCGGGAACCTCTGTCCAGCCGACCACCCGCCCATAGCTGTCCGAGGCGGGATCGACGTCGACGACGGTCATCGCGTCATGCTTCTGTGCCGTGCGGTCGAAGGCCACCACGTACGCGAGCTGCTCACCGGGAGCGGCCGCCGCCTCTGCGGCGGTCCGGTAAAACGTCGGATCGATCGATGGATGAGCCATGTGAGGACCTCCCAAATGGGGTCACTGGTGCTCCAAGACAAGCCGCACGCAACTGCATCCGGTCGTCGTGAAAAGCATAGTCTCGGCCTGCTCGGCCCGTCGACGATTCGCCAATCCAGCGGGCGACCAAGCTGACCTGATAGCGGGCTGTAGGTGATCGCAGTATCAGTACCGCCAGGGACATAGCCATTCCATCCGCGTCCTCGGGGGATCTCCGCATCGTCTGGAGCGGATACGTCTGACCGGATTTGATCAACTTGACATGAAGGTAGCCTCCTCATCCAATCCCTGACCCTGAAACGAGGCCGGCACCGGCCCATTTTCACTTGACTACCGGACGTCCAGGCTGGCTCCGGTGTGGCGAACTCAACCGCCGACTCACTGCCTGAGCACCTCGCCATTCTTGACGATCTCGAGACCCGTGTTTCGTGAGTTTCCCAGCCATCGGCCTTGTCGAGATTGGCGAGGGTGCGCCCGTAGCGGTCGGTTCGATCTCGAGCCCGGTCGGTCTGGACCGCCACACGTTGCCCCAGCAGAGTCGCCTTCGCGAATTCGGTTGGTATCCGACCCCAGCAGCCGACCAGATAGCCGGGTTCTTGGTCTCTGGGGTGTCGATGCCCAAGACGCGTACGCGCAGTCGGCCGCGAACATCGTCGCGGATGTCGATGGTTGTCGCCGTGAACGATCTTGAGCACCACGGCGGTGGTGCCCACCACGTCGGCTGTCGCAGTGAGCGGCGCAACGAGACACGCTGGGGTTAGGGCCGGCACCGCGAGCAACCCAACATACAGGCGTTTCAAGTCTCTACGAGGACGACTTGCAGCCGATGCCGTCGCCGTCGCTGTCCAGCCAAGGCCCGTACTCGTCGCTGCTCGAGGGGATTTTGGTGTCACCGTTTCGGTGCAGTTCTTGTACGGCGCGGCGCTCGCGGGCGCGGGCTTGGGTCAACACGGCGCGCCGGTCGGCGGCTTTGTCGGTGGCCAACCCGTAGTGCACGTCGGCGAGTGAGTGTAGGGTGATATGGGCCTCATCACACAGCGTGGTCGCGCAGACAAAGATTGTCTGCCTCGCATCCGTCAGGCAGGTGCGTCGTCGCACGCGCGTCCGGAAACCGGAGAGGCCCGTTGTGAACGGTATCATTCAGCACAAACGTCTTCAGCGAGCCTTCTCGATTTTCGCCACTGCCACAATACTTTTCGCCACTGCCGCACTACTCCTGGCAGTCGATATATCAACTGCCAGTGCAGTCCCACAAGATCTCACCGCGGAAGAGGCCAAGGAGGACTGTGAAAACGCAGGCGGCAATTTTGAGGACTATTTCGATGAGGGTTACGCTTGTGTCTACGACGGATTTACCCAGGTCTGCCGCCAAGGCACATGCAAGATAATCTGCCACGACGGTATTACGTTTAAGTGTATAAGTGACCATAAGCTCGAACTCCCCGACACCACTCCGCCTCCAACAACCCCGCCTCGCGGCGGCCCCGTCATTGTGGACCCGCCCATACAGGTCGCTGAAGCTCCTGACACCAGTCCACCTAAAAAAACCCAGCCTCGCGGCGGGGACTGTCTGACAAACGGTGAACCTGATCCTGGCATTTGTTAGTTGCCAGTCGGAGTGATCCGGCCGTTGAGGTCGTCGCGAACGCATCGGGACCAGACCCGCGCACGACACCAGATTCCGATCATCGATGCGGGCTGAGGTAACGGGTCGAGCGTGAGATGCCTGCATCTCAGTGCTGCTCTTCGTCGTGGCCGAATGTGGCCTAATACAACCTCATACCTTCACGACAGCAGTGGATATCGGCGTTACGACCCCGCCCAAACCGCCGCCCGATCGGTGTATCGAGACTAAGCACGCACGGGCGCGTACTGCGGCCGGCCCAGCCCGAGCGCGTGCTGGGCGATCATGTTGCGGAACACGTCCAGTGTTCCGCCGTAGATGCCGGTGGGGCCGGCCATCCGGTAGACGTACTCGGCAGCGCCGTCGGCCGCCGCCCCGCGGGTCCCGGTGGTCAGGCCGGCTGCCGCCCCGAGTATGTCCATCAGTTCCGGCGCCACGTCGCGCAGGGTCTGCGCGATGGCGACCCGGCCGTACATCTCCGGCGTGCTCAGCGCGACCTCCAGACGAGCGATGCTGCGGCCCAGCCGGTAGCCGACCGACCGGTCGTCCAGCCCGCCGCCGGCGGCGATCGCGGCCGCGGTGGCGTCGACGGCCTCGGCGAGCACGATCGCGTGCTCGGTCATCGCGGCGATCTTGTGCAGCCCGCTGTCGTCGCGATCGACGGTGCCGTGTTCTGCGTCGAGGGCTTCCCGCAGCACGGCCCAGCCGCCGTCGACGGCGCCGACCCGGTGGCGGTCGTCGACCCGCACGTCGCTGTAGTAGGTGATGTTGGTGCGCTCGCCGTCGACCGTGCGTAGCGCCTGGACATCCACCCCCGGGGTGTCCAGCGGGACCAGGAACATCGTCAGGCTTCGGTGTTTGGGCGCACTCGGATCGGTGTTGGTGATCAGGAAGACATATTGGGCATGGTGGGCGTTCGACGTGAACATCTTGGAGCCATTTATGACCCAGCCGGTCCCGTCCCGCACCGCACGGGTCTTGCAGGTTGCGACGTCGGAGCCGCCTCCGGGTTCGGTATAGCCCAGACACAGCCGGTAGTGACCGGACAGCGTCTTGGCCAGCACCTCGTCCCGCAGTTCGTCGCACCCGAATCGGTTCACCGCGGAGGCCACCATCATGGTGGGCCCCCAGTGCCACCAAGGCGTTCGGGCCCTGCCGATCTCCAGCTCCCAGATCCGCCGCTGCACCGCGGTGAAGCCACCCTCGGCTTCGGGCCGCCAGTCGCGTTCCAGGTAGCCGGCGGCACCGAGGGCGAGATGGACCTCCTCGTCGAAGTTGTCACCGGTTTCCCGGTCGCGGCGGATCACCTCGTCGGTGACCACGGTGGCCAGGAAGTCGCGCAGTTCGGCCTGGAAGGCCCGATCCTCGTCACAGAGCTGCACCTCGGAGAAATCCATGCTGAAACTCCCTTCCCCGGCGCCGGCGAAATTCCCAATCGCAGCGTGACACTACGCCTAGTATTTGTAAAGCTCGACGGACTACGGCGGCAGAGGAGAACTGTGGGAATCGTGACGACGTCGTCGGAGACGACATTCACTCAGTCGCCACAAGAGATCTACGACTTCGTGACCAACCCGGTGAACTGGACCAAGACCTATCCCGGCAGCGCCCACGTCGGCAAGATCCCCGAGAAGCTGCCGCTCGAGGTCGGCGACACGTGGACCGAGGCGGGACCGGACGGCGAGCGGATCTTCACCTGGCATCTGGCCATGGCGACCCGTCCGAAACTGTGGATGTTCACCTCGGTGGGCAACCTCGGCCACGACAGCGACGGCAACGGCGGTATGCCGGGCCGGATCACCGTGCAATACGAGTTCATTCGGCCGGGTGAGAACATCACGCTGTTCCGGCGCACCATGACCATCGAGGCGTACAAGGACTGTCCCCTGCCCGACGGGTTCTTCCGGACCGTCAACCCGGCCAACATCGACGCCTATCACGCCGCCGTCGCCCGCGAGCTCAGCAACTCGTGATTTCGGTGTACTTCGTCACATCTGACGTGACGAAGTACACCGAAATCACAAGAACGCCCGGCGCAGCGCCGCGCCCTGCATCGCGAACAGCTGCTCGCTGGTCTCCCATTCGGGTACCAGGGAGTCGAACCCGTGGCAGGTGCCGGAGAACACGTGCAGTTCGGTGCCGACGCCGGCCCACATCAGGCGCAATGCGTAGTCGATGGCCTCGTCGCGCAGTGGGTCCAGCTCAGAACAGGTGATCAGCGTGGGGGGCAGTCCGTCCAACTCGCCGACTCGGGCCGGAACAGCGCCGGCGGGCACCCGTTCGCCCGCATAGTGCCGCCACATCCACCGCACCGCCTCGGTGTCGAATCCCGGTGTGGCGGTGAACTCCTCCTTCGACGGAGTCGGCCGGTCGTCGAGCACCGGCTGGTGCAGCAGCGTGAACACCACCGCGGGCACCTGCCCGGCCGTGGCGAGCTGGGCCAGCCGCGCCGCCAGCGACGCGCCCGCGCTGCTGCCCGCCACCGCCACCGCACCGGGGTCGATGCCCAGTTCGACCGCGCTGTGCACCGCCCACTGCAGGATCGCCGAGGCGTCGTCGAGGGCCGCGGGGAACGGATGCTCCGGCGCCAGCCGGTAGTCCACCGAGATCACCGTGCAGCGTCCGCGCCGGGCGAACTCCACACACTGACGGTGGTCGGTGTCGAGGTTGCCGAGAACGAAAGCACCGGAGTGGCAGTAGATCACCACCGGTGACGGCGGTGGTCCGCCGCGGTAGATCCGCACCGTGACGACCCGGTCCTCGACGGGCACCTCGCGTTGCTCGACCTCCGCGCCGACGGTGTCGACCGACCTGGCGGTCTCGGCCCGCCGCTGGTTCAGCGAGTCGCGGACCGCACCGAGCACCGGGGGCGACAGATCGGTGCGAATCTCCGACAGGTGTCGCAGTGCGGGGTCGAGCCGGGCGGTCACGTCGCCGCCGGGAATCCCCGGGATCGCCACGGCACGCTACCGTTTCACCGCGGTCTGGGCACCCACCTCGATCGGTTGTCGCACCGCGGGCGGGTCGAAGGTGTAGTCGCCCGACCGGAACCAGCGCGTCATACCCCAGAAATCGCGTGCGCTGCGCGGCCACTGGGTGACCACCCGGCCGTTGGCGGCCCGGAAGTAGTTGCTGCACCGGGTCAGCCAGACCGTGCCCTCCATCCACTTGTCGACCCGGGCCAGGAACCGGCTCGTCACGTCGGAACGCACCTCGATATACGGCTTGTTCTTGCGGCGCATGTACTTCAGCGCCCGCACGATGTAGTGCGCCTGGGCCTCCAACATGAAGATGACGCTGTTGGAACCGACGTTGGTGTTCGGCCCGTAGAGCATGAAGAAGTTCGGGAACCCGGGCACCGCCATGCCGAGATAGGCATACGCTCCGTCCCGCCAGACATCAGTCAAGGCAACGCCTTCCGCGCCGACCACCTCGATCTGTCCCAGGTAGTCGGCGGCTGCGTAGCCGGTTGCGCACAGCACCGCGTCGACGTCCAGTTCGGTGCCGTCCTCGGTGACCAGTGACCGCGACCGCAGGGTGCGGGCCGCGCTGGAAACCACCTCGACATGCGGCTGGTTGAGCGTCTGCAGATAGTCCGTCGCGAACACCAGCCGCTTGCATCCGAGGGGATGCTCCGGGGTCAGAGCGCGGCGCAGTTCCTCATCGGAAATCGTGGCTTCCAGTGAGCGCAACGCGATCTGTTTGAACTCCTGGGTCTTGTCGCTGCCGTTCTCGATCACCGAGATGTTCGACTCGCTGCGCAGCCACAGCCGGGTGCGGTAGATCCGCTTGGCCAGCGGGATGTGGGCGAACATCCATTTCTCGCGGTCGGTGTACGGGCGATCCGGCTTCGGCAGCACCCAGGTGGGCGAGCGCTGCACCGAGTAGACCTTGGCCGCAACCTTCGCCACCTCGGGAACGAGCTGCGATGCCGTCGATCCGGTGCCCAGTACCGCCACCCGCGCGCCGGCCAGATCCACCGAATGGTCCCAGCTCGCCGTGTGCATGACGGTGCCGGTGAACGGCTCCTCCTCGGCCAGGTCGGGCATCACCGGCTGGGTGAACACGCCGACCGCCGACACCACGATGTCGAAGGTGTACTCGTCCCCGTCGGCGGTCCGCACCAGCCACGTCTTGGTGTCCGGCTGCCATCGGGCGGAGACGATCTCGGTGTTGAGCCGCAGGTTGCCCGCCAGTTGGTAGCGCTGGGCGCACCGTTCGAAGTAGTCGAGGATCTCCGGCTGTTCGGGCCACAGCCGCGACCAGTCCGAGTTGAGGTCGAAGGAGTAGGAGTACAGGTGGGACTTCACGTCGCAGGCCAGGCCCGGGTAGGTGTTGATCCGCCAGGTTCCCCCGACGCCGTCCTCCCGGTCGAAGATGGTGAAGTCGTCGAATCCGGCCTTGCGCAAAAAGATTCCCAGCGCCAGCCCGCCCGGGCCGGCCCCGATGATGCCCACTGAGAGCGTCTTCGCCATATTGGTTGTCATCCAATCTGCAGGGACTGCCCACCGTCGACGATGAGCTCTGATCCGGTGATGAACGATGCGTGCTCGGAGACCAGGAACGCGACCGCATCGGCGATCTCCACGGGCTTGCCGATGCGGCCCATCAATGCGTGGGCGGCGAGCCGGGTCTGCGTCGCCGTGTCGAGCATCGGCGTCTCGACCGGTCCGGGGAACACCGCGTTGACGCGAATACCCGCCGGCGCCAGCTCCACCGCGGCGATCTGGGTCAACCCGCGCAGCGCCCACTTCGACGAGCCGTAGGCGATGTGGTTGGGGAATGCCCGGATCGCCCCGGTGCTGCAGGTGTTGACCACCGCCGCTCCCTCCGCGGTGCGCAGGTGCGGCAGGGCGGCCTGGATGCCCAGGAACGGGCCCAGGCAGTTGACCCGCCAGCTGCCCTCGAACCCGGCGGGCGTCTCGTCGGCCAGCGATGCGCGGTGTAGCACGCCGGCGTTGTTCACCAGCGTGGACAGCCCGCCGAACCGCTCCACCACGGTGTCCACCGCTTGTGCCCAGTCCTCGGGCGAGGTGACGTCGAGTGGCACCGCCATCGCCCGATCGCTGCCGAATGTGGCGACGGTCTCGGTGAGGTCGTCGGCGAGCCGGTCGCAGGCCGCGACCAGGTATCCGTCGGCGAGCAGCCGGGACGCGATCGCGGCGCCCTGCCCGCGGGCGGCACCGGTGACCAGCGCGACCCGGGCCGGGGCGGCGTTCACCGGTATCCCCCTGCGGCCGGGGTATCTCCGGGGTCCGCGCCGACGGCCTCGGCGAGGTGCGCGGCGGCCCCCCGGCGCAGGGCCTGCGACTCCGATGCCAGGGTGATCATCTGGAAGCCCTCCTGCGCCATCATGTTTCCGAACTTTCCGGCTCCTGCGTGGATTCCGGCGACCAGGCCGGCCGCCGTGGCGGTGTGGTGGATCCGCAGGATCGCGTCGCGGACCGTCGGCTCGGAGAACCCATCGGTGGGCCGGTACCCGAGGGAGATCGCCAGGTCCGCCGGCCCGACGTAGATCCCCGTCAGGCCGTCGACCGCGCAGATGTCGTCGAGCGCAGTCAGGCCCCGGGCGGTCTCGATCATCGCGAACACCGACGTGCGCGCCTCCAGAGCGCCCGGATCGACACCCAGGCTCGCCCGCAGCGGTCCGAAACTGCGCACCCCGCGCGGGGCGTACCGGGTGGCGGCCACCGCGGCCGCCGCCTGTTCGGCCGACTCGACCATCGCGATGACGACACCGTCGGCCCCGGCGTCCAGCACCCGCCCGATGGCGGCGGTATCGGCACCGGGCAACCGCACCACCGTGCCGATGTCGACGTGCTCGAGGCGACGCAGCATCAGCGCCACGTCGGCGTCGCTGAGATAGCCGTGCTGCACATCGAATCCGACGTAGCCGTAACCGGCCTGGGCGAACTCCTCGGGACCCAGCACCGTCGGGCCCACCACCCAGCCGCCCCACACCTGCGCCCTGGTGGCCAGCGCGTCCTGCAGCCTGCTCGTCGTCGTCATCTCAGCCCGCGATCGCGATCTTGACCCGATCGGGCACCGGGCGGCAGGCCAGCTCGAAGGCGGCCTGCGACTCGTCGACGCCGAAGGTGTGCGTGAGGTAGCGCGACAGCAGGCCGGGATGCTCGCGGGCGAACACGTCGGCCTTCTCGAGGACGCGCCGGCGGTCCAGCGTCACACCGGACTTCAGGGTCAGGTTGTTGCGCAGCATGGTCCGCATGCTGATCGGGTAGGCGTCGTCGTCGGGCACCCCGAAGTAGAACACCGTCCCGCCGAACGCGGCCGCTTCGACCGCGTGGGACAGGGTCGCGACCTGATGGCCCACCGCCTCGATCACGATGTCGGGCTTGGCTTCCGGGGTGAGGTGGCGCACCCAGCGGTCACTGGTCGCCCGCACGACGGTGTCGACCCCGAACGCGGGACCGATGTCGGCGCGGTCCACCGGGTCCACCCCGGTGACGTGGGCGGCGCCCGCGGCCTTGGCGACGTAGGAGAACAGCAACCCGATCGAACCCTGGCCGAGTACCGCGACATGGCGGCCGGCCAGCTCGGGCAGCTGCTCGACCGCGTAGAGCACACACGCGAGCGGCTGCAGCCCGACCGCCTGTGCCGGGGTGAGCCCGGCGTCGTAGGGCGCCAGCCCGTCGCCGTCGGCGACCACCTGTTCCATCAGGCCGTCGAAACCCGACGCCCAGCCCACCACCCGGTCACCGGCGCGATGAGCGGGGTGGCCGCTGGCGATCACCTCACCGACGATCTCGTGGATCGGGAAGCCGTTCTTCTCGGCGGCGCAGCGACCGGTGTCGCCGGGCAATCGGCCCTGTGCGCCACGGAATCCGGGCAGGTCGCTGCCGCAGATGCCGGCGGCGAGGAATCGCAGCAGTACCTGGCCGTCGCCCAGCGACTCGGGTGAGCGCGGTAGGACGTCGACCTTCTCGAAGGTGAACGGGGCGACCAGCCGGTAGGACCACACGTCAGGCCTCCACCCGGACTTCCGGGACCGCCGGAACTTCCACGGGCAGCCGGTTCCAGCCCCACTGGAAGCTGGACGGCGGCCTGGCCGCGGCGGCGGTGTCGACCTGGAAGTCCGGTACCCGTTTGAGCCACTCGGTGACCATGATCGCGATCTCCAGCCGGGCCAGATGCGCACCCAGGCAGAAGTGCTGTCCCCGGCCGAAGGCCAGCAGCCGCTCGATCGGCCGGTCCCAGATGAACCGGTCCGGTTCGGGGTATTCGCGTTCGTCCCGGTTCGCCGACGCGAGCAGCGAGATGATCCGCTGTCCCGGCTGGATCGTTTTGTCGTGCATGGTGAACGGCCTGCGCAGGGTGCGCGCGAACCACTGGGCGGGCGCGCAGAACCGGATCATCTCCTCGCGCGCGACCGGCACGTTGGCCGACAGGTCGGCGCGCACCGCGGCCAGCTGGTCGGGGTGGCGCGAGAGCTCCCACAGGCCGTGGGCGACGATCTTGGGCACCGTCTCGGTCCCGCCGATGAACACGCCGAGCATCTGGACGGCGGCCTCCATGTCGGACAGCGCCGAACCGTCGGGCAGCCGGTAGGCCAGCAGGTTGTCGACGATCGGCAGTTCGCCCCGATCCGCGCCCCCGCGCCGGCGCTGCACGACCGGGACGAGGTAGTCCAGGTAGCCCGGCCGGGCGTTGGCCACCTCGACGCCGCTGCCCGGTTCGGCCAGGCTGCCGGCATTGACGGTGGCCAGCACGTCGGCGGCCAGATCGGTTGGCAGGCCGACGAGTTCGCAGACCACCGAGGCGGCGACGATACCGCCGTACTCCTGGGTCAGGTCGAAACCGCCGCGGGGCAGCAGCTCGTCGAGGCGCTCGTTGGCCAGCGTGCGGATCCGGTCGGCCAGCGCGTTGACGGATCTGGGCCGGAACGGCGCCGCGGTGCAGCGACGGACGTCGTCGTAGATCGGGGCGTCGAAGTTGGCGTGGAACGGCAACGGGTGCAGCGGCGGGTCGGGTACCGGACCGTCGTTGTGGCGGGCCAGCACCGCCGCGGCGGGCAGCGTCCCCTCCGACGCGACGAACGTTCCGTCGTTGATCTCCAGCACATTCCAGATGTCGGCGAAGCGGGACAGCGCGAAGGTGTCCCACTTCTCCAGGTAGTACACCGGGTACTCGTCACGGAGCACCCGGTAGAACGGCAGCGGGTCGGCCATCACCGCGGGGTCGAACGGATCGTAGGTGAAGTCGGTCGGCATGACGATCACCGCAGCGGCGAGGGTGGCAGTGCGGCCAGGATCGAGTCCTCCCAGCCGTCACGCAGGGCGGGCGCGACGCTCATCCAGGTGACGATCTCGGCCGGTGGAGAATCCTTCCACGACGGGTAGTGGTTCTCGAAGCAGTCCCAGTCGCCCTCCAGCGCCCAGTAGTGGATCACCTCGTTGAATCGGAAGGTGGTGATGAACGAACCCAGCCAGCGCTTTCCGGTGGACTCCGACCACGGCACGTAGAGGCGTTCGAGCTCGCGGATGTAGTCGTCCTGGCGTCCCGGCTTGGTCTGCATGATCTCCTGGATCACCAGGCCCGCCTTGAAGTCCTCGGCCTGCAGCTGAGCCAGCGTCTTGTTGCTGCGTCCGGCGTACATGATCCGGCCCTCGCCCCGGGCCCCGATCTGCTGCAGGAATGTCGACCACTTCCCCGCGGCCGCGGAGTGGCTGCCGCCGGCGGCCTGGGCGCGGCCGATGCGCGCGTAGTCGGCGAAGGCGTCGATCTCCCAGATGATCGTCACCTGCGGCCAGTGCCCGTTGTACGGGGTGGTCTCCCACAGGGCGAACAGCCGGGCGCCGAGGTCGCTCATCATCGGGTGGTAGACGCCGCTGAACTCCGCGACGAACTGCTCGCTGCGGGCCGATCCGAGATCGATGGTCTCGTGCAGGTAGAGCAGGGTGTGGCTGTGATACTTCTTCATGTTCACGTCAGGCTCACGATCGGACACGTCCCCTCACCGGCGGGTGCACAACGGTGGCAGGTGGTTGACAGCTGCACCCAGCGAGCGTGACACTTGTCGCGTGTTTTGTAAAGTCACCGCGCACAGGAATCCGGGCGTCCGACCGGTCGTCGCCCGATGACTCGCACTCCGCTGGCCAATGGCTTCTGCTTCGGCGAAGGCCCCCGCTGGTTCGAGGGCCTGGTGTGGTTCTCCGACATGCTCGGCGAGGCCGTGCACACGGTCACGCTCGGCGGACAAATCAGCACGCTGCGCCTGGCCGGTCACGCACCCTCCGGGCTGGGTTTCCGGCCCGACGGCTCGCTGCTGATCGTCTCCACCGAACGCCGGCAGGTGCTGCGCTACGACGGTGAGTCCGTCAGCGTGGTCGCCGATGTCTCGGCGCTGGTTCCCGCAGCACTGGGCGACATGGTGATCGACCGGCACGGCTGCGCGTACGTGGGGTCGCAGGCCCGCACCGACGGGGTGATCGTGCGCATCGACCCCGACGCCGAGCCCGACCGGCGGGCCACCGTGGTGGCCACCGGGCTGGACTTCCCCAACGGCATGGCGATCACGCCGGACGGACAGACCCTGATCGTCGCCGAATCGACGGGACGGCGGCTGACCGCGTTCGACATCGACGAGGACGGGCGACTCGGCGGGCGAAGGCTTTTCGCCGAGGGCCTGGACGGACCGCCGGACGGCATCTGCCTGGACGCCGAGGGCGGGGTGTGGACGGCGATGACGCTGGCCCACCAGTTCGAGCGCATCGTGGCCGACGGCGACGGGCGGTTCACCGTTTCCGACCGCATCGACATCGACGGCCGCGCCGCCATCGCCTGCACGCTCGGCGGACCCGAGGGCCGGACGCTGTTCGTGCTGTCGTCCGCCGACGCCTACCCGGAACGCCTGCGGGGCACGAAACTGTCACGCCTGGAAGCCATCACCGTCGACGTGCCCGCCGCCGGCCACAGCTGAGAGGACACCAATGTCGGATTCCTGCATATCCGATTCCTACTACGTGCCCGTCGACGCCGACGACGCGCACGGCGAACGGTTCGCCGCCACCGATCTAGTGCGCAGCACGTGGTCGGCGGCCATCCAGCACGCTGCCCCGGTGTCCGCGCTGCTGGTGCGCGCCCTGCAACGCTGCGAACCGCGCGACGACACCCGGCTGAGCCGGGTGCTGATCGACCTGCTCGGCCCGGTGCCCGCGGAGGGCGATCTGTGGGTGCGCGCGCAACGCGAGCGCGCGGGCACCCAGATCGAACTGGTCAGCGCCGAGATGCTGGCGGCCGGCCCGGACGGGCAGCGCCGTGCGGTGGCCCGGGCCAGCGGGTGGCGGCTGCAGACCCTCGACACCGCCGACATCGTGCACGCCACCGCCGAGCCGCTGCGCCCACTCGCCGAGGCGCGCGGCCGCGACATGAAGAAGAACTGGGACCGCAACTACGTGCACAGCCTGGATTGGCGGTGGCTGACCAAGCCGATGAGCGACGGGCCGGGCGAGTCGTGGATCAGGCCGGAGGTGGACCTGGTCAAGGGCGAGCAGATGACGCCGCTGGAGCGGCTGTTCGCGGTGGCCGACGACGCCAACGGGATCGGCAGCAAGCTCGACATCCGCCGCTACACGTTCCTCAACACCGATCTGGTGGTGCATCTGCACCGGCTGCCCGTGGGCGAGTGGACCGGCATCCGGGCCGAGACGAATTACGGCCCGGACGGGATCGGGACGACGCTGGGAACGCTGTTCGACGAGGCCGGGCCGGTCGGCGCCATCCAGCAGTCGGTGCTGATCCGCCCCCGCCCCCCGAAGAACTGACCCGCCGCCAAGGTGCTACCCGGGTCGGGGACCGCGCGCCGCGACCACCCGGAGCGCACGCCCGCGGGCATTGCTCAGTCGACGAGCCGCAGCGCGGCCGCCGGGCACTGGGTGACGGCCCGCTGCATCCGCTCGCGGTCGGACTCCGGGCGTTCGGGGTCGTGGATCACCACCGTGCCGTCGTCTTGAACCTCGAACACGTCCTCGGCGATGGACTCGCAGATGCCGTGCCCGGTGCACTTGGACAGATCGACTTCGACCTTCATGTGAGCTCCGATCCTGACGGGTCTACCGGACGTGGGCGGGCAGCCGCTTCACGCCGTGCACGAAGCTGCTGTACAGCAGGTCGGGTTCGCCGAGTTCGACGGTCCGCAGCCGGGTGAGCAGCTCGCGGAACAGGTTTCGCAGCTCGGCCTTGGCGAGTTGGTTACCCAGGCAGAAATGCGGCCCGCCGCCGCCGAACCCCAGGTGCGGGTTGGGCGAACGGCTCACGTCGAACGCCTGCGGATGCCCGAACACCGTCTCGTCGCGGTTGGCCGAGCAGTAGAACAGGCCGACCTTGTCCCCCTCGGACACCGGCTGACCGTTGATCTCGGTGTCCTGGGTGGCAAAGCGCGCGAATTGCAGCACCGGCGAGGACCACCGGACTAACTCCTCGACGGCCGGACCGATCCGCCCCTCGAAATCGGCTGTCAGCCAGGCGCGCTGCTCGGGATGTTCGACCAGGGCCATCATCGCGTGTGTGGTGGTCTGCTTGGTGGTGTCGTTACCCGCCGAGGACAACAGGATCAGGAACGCGCCGATCTCCTCGTCGGTGAGCCGCTGCCCGTCCACCTCGGCATTGACCATGCTGGTCATCAGGTCGTCACCGGGGTGGTCGCGCCGGAACTTCGCCAGATCCGCGCCGGTGCTGGACAACAGCATGATCTCGGTCATGGTGTTGGCGGCCCGTTCTTCGAGCGAGCTGTACTCGTCGTCGCTCATCGAGAAGAGCTTCTCGGCCGCCTTCGCCACCGCGGGCTGATCGGCGGCGGGCACACCGAGCATCTCCATGATCGTCAGCATCGGCAGCCGCCCCGAACAGTCGGCCACGAAGTCGATGTCGCCCGCGCCGACGAGATCGTCGACGATCGCCACCGCGCTGCGCTGGATCTGCTCCTCGATCCGGCGCACGTTGCGCGGGGTGAACGCCGAGCTGATCAGCCGCCGGTAGGTCGAGTGCTGCGGCGGGTCCATCGTCAGGAAGAACGACGCGAACCGCTGCACCTCGGCGGGCATCGGGTCCAGCGCCACGCCCCGCTCGGAGGTGAACGCCTCGGGGTGTTGGCTGACGAAAGCGATGTCGGCGCGCCGGGTCACCGCCCAGAAACCGGCTTCTTCCATCGGGAACAGCGACGGGAACGGCGCGTGCCAGGTCAGCCCGTCGCCGGCCCGCAACCGCGCGAAAGTCTCGTCGCGCAAGGCAAACGGGCGGCTCCAGAAATCGTGTGAGGTGAGGTCGACAGCGCTGTGCTCGCGCTCGTGCAACGACGGGGCAGTCACCGGGTTAGCGTGACACTCAGACAAAAATTTGTAAAGCTATGTGGATGCAGCAGTCGTCGCCGGGCACCCGGGTCGGGCCTCAGGAGGCCGACGCGGACGGCTCGACGCGCCAACGGATCCTCGAGGCGACCGCGGAGGTGCTGGGCCGCAACGGAACGGCGAAACTGTCGCTGTCGGAAGTGGCCCAGCAGGCCGGGGTGTCTCGGCCGACGCTCTACCGCTATTTCGCCGACAAGCGGGAGTTGCTCGACGTGTTCGTGGTCTGGGAACGGCAGTACTACGAAAAGGCCATCGCCGAGGCCACCGCGAACCTGCCGCCGGACCAGCGCCTGGACGCCGCGCTGCAGGTCATCGTCGAGCAGCAGCTCTCCTACCCCGGGCTGCGCATGGTCGACGTCGAGCCCGACGAGGTGATCAAGCGGATGGCCGAGGTGCTGCCGCTGGTCCGGGAGCGGCTCGGCCGGTTCTGCAGCGGTCCCGACGCCGAGCTGTCGGCCGCGACGGCGGTCCGAGTGGCGATCTCGCAGTATCTGGTCCGCAGTGACGACAACGACGACTTTCTGGCCCAGCTGCGCCACGCCGCGCGCGTCAAGCACCACGCCCCGGCGAGCCACGACGAGTCCGGCGACGGCTGAACCGATTTCGGTCAGCGGCACACATCGGCACCGGTAGGGTGCTGATATGCAGCCCGGTCCCCGGCTCCCCGCAGGCGCCCATCGTGGGCCGTAGGGGGTGGCGGGGCGCGCCCCCGGCCGACGACGCCGAGGCCCGTAAACGTATCGTCGATGCCGCTTTGGCGAGCATCGAGCGTCGCGGTCCTCGGCTGACCACGCTCTCGGAGGTCGCCGCCGATCTGGGCATCGCCCGCCCGACCGTCTACCGGCACTTCGGCTCGACCGAGGAACTGCTGGCCGCCGCCGCACAGATCGCGCTCGACCATTGGACCGCGCGGATCGGCCAGCTGACCCGCAACCTGCACGATGCGACCGACCTGCTCGTCGAAGCCGTCGCCTACCTGATCGAGAAGCTTCCGGACGAGCCCTTGCTGGCCCTGCTGCTGGAAACCGACCGGACGCGGCTGGTGAGCCGGCAGATGGTCATGCCCGCTGCCGTCGCGCGCTCGCGGACCATGCTGGAGCACACCCACATCGACTGGGCGGCAATATCTTTCACCGGAAAGCGGATGGACGACCTGGTCGAATACCTACTCCGGATGATCCAGTCGATGGTCATCGCCCCGTCCGACCCGCCACGCAGCCCGGCCGCGCTGCGCCACTATCTGCGACAGTGGATCGGGCCCGTGACGGCCGGCGCCGTCAGCTGACCGCCACCGGGGCATCGGCAACCGGCACCACCCGGGTCTGCGGATGTTCGGGCAGATCCTCGGCGTGGAACCAGCGGAACGACATCAGCCCTTCGGGATGTCCCTTGGTCGAGATCGCGTTGGGATGGTCGAGCAGTTCCGTGGCGACCACGATCGTGACCGACCCGTCCGAATTGGGCACCGCGGTGCCCGAATTGAGGCCGGCACGGCCGTACTCGACGTCCAGCGCGGCCATGTACTGGTTCCACAGCGTCAGGTTCCAGAACCGGCACTCGGGGTGGGTCGACGTGATCACCAGCGCCTCCCCGGGCTCCAGCGCGAAGCCGCCGAGGCAGTAGCAGGCGTCCTGCATCGAGTATCCGTGCGTGGCCCCGCCCGCCCGGTAGGGCGGCGCGAGCGTGTTGAGCGACAACGACTGCCCGTCGGCCAGCTCCACCGGCCGGCGTTCCATCAGGATCAGCGGAATCAGCGCATACATGTCCTGGGCGAACCGCATCGCCGCACGCAGGCCCCGGGCCACGTCGGCGTCCGATTTCGCCGGCAGCACGGGCAGACCGGCGTGGTCGATGACCTCGATGTCCCACTCGACCCGCGCGCCGGAGTCCGGATGCAGATGGTAATCGCGGGTGAGGACGCCGCGCGCATCGGGTGAGAGCTCGATGAACGGCCCATCGTAGTTCGCCGGCCGCTGCGGGCCGAGCACGCAGGAGAACCTGCCGTCGTCGTCGAGCGTCATGTCGGTGTCGTAGAGCAGCCCGACGGTGCGGTTGGGCCAGGCCCCGGGCGCGGGCTCGTTGTACACCGTGACCGAGTACATGGCGCTGTCGTTGGGACGTCCGCTGACCCGGTAGGTCCGCCGCGGGTCGACCGCCGCGTAGCCGTAGTAGCAGTCGGTGTTGTCGCCGCCCCACCGCCGGTCGGGGCGGAACGGGGTCAACGTGTCGATGAAGCGGGGCGCGACCGGATCGGCGAAGAAATGCATGTCCAGCGACAGCGCGAGCATGGTGGCGAGGTTCTGATAACCCTCGGCGACGGCCGTCTGCCCCCGGACCGCCTTCGGACCCTCGAGGAACTGGGCGTCGAATTCGGCGAAGGCGGAAAGCAATTCACGCCAGGCCACAGCGCTGTCGGAGGACATGCGCTGGAATCATAGGCGCAAAAGTTACATCGCAACACTCCTTGTAAGATCTGTAACGTGCGAGTAGCGTCCCCGCCGTGACACGGCCTTCCCAGCCCGCCCCGCCGGCCTCCGCCGTGCATATCACCGACCTCGCCCGTCCGACCTTCTCCCCCGACGCCCAGGCGATCATCGACGGCATGGCCGCGATGGCGCCGTACTGCCCGCTGACCGCCGACGCGCTGCACGAGCAGGCGTCCGCGCAGACCGGGCTCACGGACTTCGGCGCCCAGGACTATCGCGAGCGAATGGCGTTGCTGCTGCAGGCTTTCGACGAACTCCCGCACCTGACCGCGTTCGGCCGCACCTACGCGTTCTCGCTGATGCTGACCTTCCTCAAGGGCCGGCTGCAGGTCGTCGACCACCTCAAGCGGCACCCGGAGATCTTCGACATCGAGGTCGAGGCACCGATGATCATCGCCGGACTGCCCCGCACCGGCACCACCCATCTGCACAGCCTGCTGGCCGCCGATCCGGCGTTGCGGGCGCTGCCGTACTGGGAGGCCCAGGAGCCGCTGCCCCCACCCGGCGAAGAGGGCACGGTAGATCCGCGCAGACAGCGCACCGGTGATGCGCTGAACATCTCGAACACGCTGATGCCCTACTTCCAGCTGATGCACGAAATGACGATCGACCACATCCACGAGGACATCGGCCTGATGGTGCAGGACTTCGCCAGCGGGTTCTTCACCACGCTCACCCACCTGCCGCGGTGGTCGGATTATCTGCGCGACAACGACCAGACGCCGGGATACCAGTTCCTGCGGATGATGCTGCAGGTCCTGCTGCATCAGGACGCATCCCACGGCCTGCCGCACCGGCGCTGGGTGCTCAAGAGCCCGCAGCACCTCGAGCAGTTCGTCCCGATCATGAACGTCTTTCCCGATGCCACCTTCATCGTGACCCATCGCGACCCCGTCGACGTGTCGGTCTCGATGGCGACGATGATGACGTACACGATGCGGATGAGCGTCGACGAGGTGGATGTGCCGACGGTCGCGAACTACTGGATCGACCGCATCGACGAGATGCTGTCGGCCTGCATGCGCGACCACGACAAGCTGCCGTCCGAGCGCACCATCGACGTGCGCTTCGACGAGTTCATGGCCGACGACCTCGCGATGGTGCAGCGGGTCTGGGACACCGCGGGCTACCGGCCCGGCGACGAATCCCGCAGGGCGGTAGCCGATTACCTCGCCGGGCACTCCCGCGGCCGGCTGGGATCGGTCGACTACCGCCCGGAGGATCTCGGCCTCGACAAGGCCGAGCTGCGGCGCCGCTTCACGCCCTACATCGAGCGATTCGTCCGCTGAGCGAGTTCGGCGAGCACCTCCGCGGTGTGCTCGCCCAGGCCGGGCGCACATCCCGTCGGCTGCGCCGGGGTGCCGTGGAAGTCGGCCGGCGAGGCCACCATCGGGACGCCGGACCCCGCCGCGTCGGGCACATACACGATGCCGCCCGCGGCGTGGAATTGTTCGTCGGCGACCACGTCCTCGATCGAGTTGATCGGCGACCAGAACAGATCCGGATGGGCGGCAAAGACTTCGGACCACTCGTCCAGTGTCTTGCCGGCGAATATCGCATCGAGCTCGGCGATCAGCCCCACCGCGTTGCCCGCCCGGGCCGCCCCCGTGGCGAACCGGTCGTCGACGAGCCACTCCGGCCGCTCCACGGCGGCACACAGCGCCGGCCAGTGCCGGTCGCCCTGCAGGCCCACCAGCCAGAAACGCCGCCCGTCGGCGGCGGTGTAGTTGTTCATGCACGGGTTGGCCATCGACTCCCGCCGACCGATCGCGATCGAGTGTCCGGTCAGCAGAAAGGTGTTCAGGTCGAAGCTGACCGTATAGGCGCCCTGCCGGTACAGCGACGTCGACACCAGCTGCCCGACGCCGGTCCGGGCACGCGCGACCAGCGCCGCGCACACCGCCGCGGCCAGCGTCATGCCCGCGGAATGGTCGCCCATCCCGCCGCGCTGAAACGGCGGAGTGTCGCCGGGCCGGGTGAGCAGGTGGGCCAGACCGGCCCTGGCCCAGAACGCCGCCACGTCGTATGCCGGCCGGTCGGCGTCCGGCCCGGCCTCCCCGTAGCCGGTGATCAAGCCGTAGACCAGCCGGGGGTTGGCCGCGGCCACCGCCTCGAACTCCAGGCCGAGGCGGCGCAGCGCACCGGTGCGGATGTTGGTCAGAAAGACGTCGGCATCGGCCAGCAGATCGAGCGCCCGGCTCCGGCCCTCCCCGGTGGTCAGGTCCAGCACCACGCTGCGCTTGCCGCGGTTGTCCATCTCGAACGGCGGGCTGACGTGATGACGGTCCAGCGGCGCGATGCCGAGCATCCGCCCGAAGCCCCGAGCCGGGTCGCCCCCGGGTGGCTCGATCTTGACGACGTCGGCACCCCAGTCCGCGAGGATGCCACCCGCCGCCGGCCCGGCCACCCAGACGCCGAGTTCGACGACCCGGATACCCCGCAGCGGACCGGCCATGGATTCTCACTCCTTTACAACAAGGAATCATTTTGTAACCCTGTTAGGGCTACAGCCCAAGCCTAGGGAGGGGCGCGGTGTCCGTGCTCAGAAATCGCGTTGCCCCGGTCGCCGGGCTGGCCGCACACCTCGGGCGTGGCGTGGGGCGGCTGGCGGCCGACACCGCGATCGGCAGGTTGCGACCGATGCCGCGCACGATCGCCGACCTCGACGCCGCGGCGATGTCGCAGTTGCTCGGCCGGGAGGTGACGACGGTGTCGCTGATCGGCGGCGACGCCGGGACGTCGTCGCGGGCCCGGCTGGCCCTGACCGGTGACGACGTGCCGTCCTCCGTCTTCGTGAAGATGGCGGCCGAGACCGCCGCGACCCGACTGATGGGTGAGATCGGCAACCTCGCCCACACCGAGACCCGGTTCTACACCCAACTGGCTCCGGAGGTGCCCGGGGTGCCCCGCGCGTACGGCTCCCGGTTCGATCCCTGGACCGGGCGCTTCGTCCTCGTCCTGGAGGATCTGGCGGTCACCCCCTGCGACTTCCCCGACACGCTGCACCCGATCGATGCCGACCGGGCCGCACAGGTCGTCGAGTTGCTGGCAACGCTGCACGCCACGTTCTGGGGCCGGCTGCCCGCCCGGATGGGCACCGGGCCGCTGGGATGGCTCTACACCCCCTCCTCGGACACCATCTCCCCGCTGGTCCCCACGATGATGCGCACCTCCGGCAAGCGGCTGGCCCAGCGGACCGATCTGCCGATCGAGCGGGGCCGGTTCATCGACGAGAACTACCGGCCGGTGACCGCGCTGATCGATCGCCCGCCGCACACCGTCATGCACGGCGACGCCCACCCGGGCAACCTGTACTTCCAGAACGGGCGGGCCGGGTTGCTCGACTGGCAGGCGGTGCGGCGCGGGCACCCGGGCCGCGAGCTGGCCTACACGCTGGTGACCGCCATGACCACCGAGGACCGCCGGCAGTCCCAGCGGGATCTGCTGGACGTCTACCGGCATGCGCTGGCGGCCGGCGGCGGCCCGGAGATCGACCGCGACGAACTCTGGGACCGGTACCGCCAGGGCGCGGCATATCCGTACATCGCGACCCTGATCACCGCGGGCATGGGTGGCATGCAGGTCGAGGACATCGCGCTGAAGGGCCTGGAACGCAGCCTGGCAGCGCTCGAGGACCTCGACACCGTGGCGCTGCTGGAGAAGTCGCTGTGACCGACACCGCCCCCGCAGCTGTCGGCCTCCGGAGCGTGCACGCTTTACGATCGACGGCGAACCCGTAACCAAAGGCCAGGTACGTGAACCAACCAGCGCACAGCGGATCCGACACCGCCGAGGACACCTCGACGCGGAACCGGATCCTCGTCGCGACCGCCGAGGTCCTCGGCCGCAGCGGACAGACCAAGCTCAGCCTGTCCGAGGTGGCACTGCAGGCCGGGGTGTCGCGGCCCACGCTGTACCGCTGGTTCGCCGACAAGCAGGCCCTCCTGGAGGCGTTCGGCGTCTACGAGCGGGAGATGTTCGAGACCGGCATCGCCAGGGCCACCGCGGGGCTGCGCGGCACCGAGCGCGTGGATGCGGCCATGCAGTTCATCGTGGCCTACCAGCAGTCCTATTCCGGCGTCCGGGTGGTCGACATCGAGCCCGAGGTCGTCATCGGGCGGCTGGCGCACATCATCCCGGCGATGCGGGCGCAGCTGGAGAAGTTGCTGCCCGGCCCCAACGGCGCGGTCAAGGCCGCGACCGCGGTCCGGGTGGCCGTGTCGCACTACATCGTGCGCAGCGACGACGACGACCAGTTCCTCGCGCAGCTCCGCCACGCGGTGGGGATCAAGACCGGCTGAAACGCGTGACACTCGCCTAAATCTTTGTAAAGCTTGCCGTCATGACGACAGCGGAGACCGAAACCGGCGTGCTCGCCGGCGAACAGCGCATGCTCATCGACGGCGAACTGCAATTCACCGCCAGCGGGGCCAGTTTCGACGTCATCCATCCGGCCAGTGAGCAGGTGGCCGGGCAGGCCACCGACGGCACCGTCGACGACATGGCGCGCGCTGTCGGCGCAGCGCGGCGGGCCTTCGACACCACCGACTGGTCGCGCGACCTGGATTTCCGCTACCACTGCCTGACCCAGCTGCACGAGGCGCTGGAACGCAACAAGGAGCGGCTGCGCCGCATGCTGATCACCGAGGTCGGCTGCCCCGTCACGGTCACCGGCAGCCAGATCGAGAGCCCGATCGAGGAGGTCAAGCACTGGGCCGAGCACGGCAGGGCCTTCGACTACCTCGTCGACAACGGCGTGCACGAGACCCCGCTGGGCCCGGCCCGGCGCAAGATCCACTACGAGCCGCTCGGGGTGGTCGGCGCGATCACCCCGTGGAACGTGCCCTTCTACCTGAACATCGCCGAGACGGTTCCGGCACTGATGGCCGGCAACACCGTGGTGCTCAAGCCCGCCCAGCTGACCCCCTGGTCGGGCAGCGAGTACGGCCGCATCGTCGCCGAGGAGACCGACATCCCGGCTGGGGTCTTCAACGTTGTGGTGTCCAACGCCAACGAGGTCGGCGCCGCACTGACCGCCGACCCCCGGGTGGACATGATCACGTTCACCGGGTCCACCGCGACGGGCCGGGCGATCCTGGCTGCGGGCGCACCGACGGTGAAGAAGACACTGCTCGAGCTCGGCGGCAAGTCGGCCCACATCGTGCTCGACGACGCCGACTTCAACTCGGCGCTGCCGCTCGCCGCGATGATGGCGTGCGTGATGTCGGGCCAGAGCTGCATCCTGCCCAGCCGGATCCTGTTGCCGCGCAGCCGCTACGAGGAGGGCCTCGAGACTCTCAAGTCGATGATGGAGGGCTTCCCGGTCGGCGACCCGTGGACCCCGGGCAACATGCAGGGCCCGCAGATCAGCGAGGCACAGCGACAGAAGGTGCTCGGCCTGATCCGCAGCGGCATCGACTCCGGGGCCCGGTTGGTCACCGGCGGGGGCATCCCGGAGGACCTGCCGGTGGGCTACTACACCCAGGCCACCCTGCTGGCCGATGTCGACCCGGGTTCGCAGATCGCCCAGGAGGAGATCTTCGGGCCGGTGCTCACCGTCACGCCCTACGACACCGACGACGATGCCGTCGAGATCGCCAACAACACCATCTACGGGCTGTCCGGGGAGGTCAGCGGAGGCGACGTGGACCGGGCGTTCGCCGTGGCCCTGCGGATGCGCACCGGCAACGTCACGATCAACGGCAAGAGCCACTTCGGCATCGACAGCCCGTTCGGCGGCACCAAGCAGAGCGGGCTGGGCTACCGCAACGGCGAAGAGGGCTACAAGGAATACCTGCACGGCAAGACCATCGGCATGCCGTAATGACCGGAGGCGTGAATCAGGTGACGACCGATCTGCCGGAGGTCCAGCCGCTCGGCGACGAGATCGAGATCGAAGCGCTGATCACCCGGTACTGCTCCGCCGTGGACGCCAAGGACTGGCCGGCCTACCGCGCGATGTTCACCGACGATGCACGGGTGGACTACTCGGCCGCCGGGCTGGTCGTGGGCACCGTCGACGATGCGGTGAAGTTCCTGTCCCGCCACGGGGAGGGAATGGCGATCGGCATGCACTACCTCACCAACGTCGAGTCGCGCATCGACGGCGCCGACGCACACGTTGTCGCCATGTGGTTCAACGCCGTCCGGTTGCCTGCCGCCGAAGACATGACGTTCTTCTGCGGGCGCTGGCACGACGAGCTGGTCAGGACTCCGTCCGGCTGGCGGATCGACAAGCTCCGACTGGAGGTGATGGGGTGATGGACACGCAGCGCATCGCCGACGAGCTGGAGATCAGGGCATTGCTGAACCGCTACGCCCGCGCGGTCGACAGCAAGGACTGGGCGCTTTACCGCTCGGTGTTCGCCGACGACGCCCACATCGACTACAGCTCGGCCGGTGCCGCCGCCGGGTCCCGCGACGAGGTCGCCGACTGGCTGGCCGCGGGATTCGGCGCGATCCCGTGGAGCATGCACTACATCACCAACATCGAGTGCGACTTCGGGCCCGGCGGTGACACCGCGACGGTGCGCGCGATGTTCTACAACCCGATGCAGCTACCCGGGATGACCGAAACATCCTCCTGCGGCGGCTATTACCACCACGAGCTGGTACGTACCGATGAGGGCTGGCGCAGCAAGCGCCTGGTCGAGGAGAACGTCTGGTTCGTCAACGCGCCGTCCTGACGCCCCGCCGGCACGAGACCCACGTTGTGCCGGGAAAGTGCGGGAGGCGTCTGCAGAACGTGGGGCTCGCGGCCCAGTTCAGCCCTGGGCCGCCAATTGACCACAGGCCGCCGCGATTTCGCGGCCGCGGGTGTCGCGGACCGTGCAGGACACCCCGTGTGACCGCACCCGTTTGACGAACTCGCGCTCGGCGGGTTTGGGACTGGCGTCCCACTCGCTGCCGGGTGTCGGGTTCAGTGGAATGACGTTGACGTGCGCGAGCGGGCCCAGCGTGCGGTGCAGCAGCTTGCCCAGCAGGTCGGCCCGCCACGGCTGGTCGTTGACGTCACGGATCAGCGCGTATTCGATCGACACCCGCCGCCCGGTCACGTCGGCGTAGTAGCGGGCCGCGTCGACTGCCTCGCCGACCTTCCACCGGCTGTTGACGGGCACCAGGGTGTCGCGAAGCTCGTCGTCGGGGGCGTGCAGGGACAGCGCCAGCGTGACGTTGAGCCGCTCGTCGGCGAGCCTGCGGATCGCCGGCGCCAGCCCGACCGTCGACACGGTCAACGAGCGCGCCGAGATCCCGAAGCCGTTCGGCGGGGCGGCCGTGATGCGCCGGACCGCGGCCACCACCCGGTTGTAGTTGGCCAGCGGTTCGCCCATGCCCATGAACACGATGTTGGACAGGCGCCCGCCATCGCGTTCGCGGAGTTCGGCGGCCGCGAAGCGCACCTGTTCGAGGATCTCGGCGGTGGACAGGTTGCGCTTCAGCCCGCCCTGGCCCGTCGCGCAGAACGGGCAGGCCATGCCGCAGCCGGCCTGCGACGAGATGCAGACCGTGTTGCGGTCCGGGTAGCGCATCAGCACCGACTCGAAGGTGGTGCCGTCCACCGCCCGCCACAGCACCTTCCGGGTCTCCCCCGCGTCGCACTCGATCTCGCGCGCCGGCGACAGCAGCGCGGGGAACAGCGCGGCGCCGACCTGCTCGCGCACCGCGGCGGGCAGATCGGTCATCTGCGCCGGATCGGCGATCAGCCGGCCGTAGTACTGGTTGGCCAGCTGCTTGGCGCGGAACGCGGGCAGGCCCAGCTCGGCGACGGCGGCGGCACGCGCGTCGTCGTCGAGGTCGGCGAAGTGCCGCGGCGGCATGGCGCGTCGCGGTGCATCGAAAACCAGGGGCAACGGGTCGGGCATGGGCAGGCCCAGTATCTCATCCCGGGGCGGCCGCACCGGCTCCCGACCGTCAGGCCAGCAGCGTCAGGACTATCCAGCCCGCGACGGCGGACGGCAGCATCGCGTCGATGCGGTCCATCAGTCCCCCGTGGCCGGGCAGCAGGGTGCCCATGTCCTTGATGCCCAGATCGCGCTTGATCTGCGACTCGACCAGGTCGCCGAGGACGCCGGTGATCACCAGCATGAGGCCGAGCGGAACCCCGACCCACGCCGGTTTGCCGAGCAGGAACGCCACCGAGAGCACTGCGGCGGTGACACCGAACAGCAGGGAGCCGCCGAGCCCCTCCCATGACTTCTTCGGGCTGATGGCGGGGGCCATCAGATGCTTGCCGAACAGCACCCCGGCCACGTAGCCGCCGATGTCGGCGAACACCACGGTGGCGATCACGATGAACACCCGGACGCCGCCGTTGTCGGCGAAGATGAGCAGCGCCGTGAACGCCGCGAACATCGGCACCCAGGTGGCGAGCAGCACCGTGGCGGCGATGTCGCGCAGGTAGTTGACCGGCCGGCTCCCGAGCCCCTGGCCGAGCAGGCGCCACACCATGCAGACGACGACGGTGCCGCCGTAGGCACCCAGCAGGCCGGCCGCGCCGAACGGCCACGTCAGCCAGATCATCGCCTGCCCGCCGGCCAGCAGCGGCACGGTCGGCAGCGCGTAGCCGTGTTCGCCGAGCCGCCGGATCACCTCGTGTGTCGCGATGGCGATGGCCGACGCGAGCAGCGGCAGCCACCACTTCGGGGCGAACAGCAGGGTGCCGATCGCCATCGCTCCGAGCAGCACGCCCACAGCGATCGCGGCGGGCAGGTTTCGCCCGGCCCGCGACGTCTTCTTCGTCGTCGGGGGGTTCACCGGCTGCTGTGCCACGGGAGTCGATTGCTGTTCGGTCACGCTCAGACCTCCAGCAACTCGCCTTCTTTGTGCTTGACCAGCTCGTCGATCTGGTTGGTGTACTGGTGGGTGGTCTTGTCGAGGTCCTTCTCGGCGCGGTTCACGTCGTCCTCGCCGGCGTCGCCGTCCTTCTTGATCCGGTTCAGCTCCTCCATCGCCTTGCGGCGGATGTTGCGCACGGACACCTTGGCGTCCTCACCCTTGGCCTTCGCCTGCTTGACCAGGTCGCGGCGCCGCTCCTCGGTCAGCTGCGGGACGGCCACCCGGATGATGTTCCCGTCGTTGGTCGGGTTGACCCCCAGATCGGAATTGCGGATCGCGTCCTCGATGTTGCGGAGCTGGCCGGCCTCGTAGGGCTTGATCACGACCATCCGCGCCTCGGGGACGTTGATGCTGGACAGCTGCGTGATCGGGGTGGAGGCGCCGTAGTAGTCCACCGTGATGCGATTGAACATGCCGGGGTTGGCGCGGCCGGTGCGGATCGACCCGAGGTCGTCGCGCGCCACGGCCACGGCTTTCTCCATCTTCTCCTCGGCATCGAAAAGCGTTTCGTCGATCACTGCGCTATCTCCCGTCGCTGTCGCTCGCCCAGCATGCCGTCTCCCGTCGCTGTCGCTCGCGCCGGACCGACCGCCCGCCGCTCACGCTGATCCGGTCACCACCCTGTTCAGGTGGTGACCAGCGTTCCGATCTTCTCACCCGCAACCGCACGCGCGATATTGCCATCGGTGAGCAGGTTGAACACCAGGATCGGCATTCCGTTGTCCATACACAAGCTGAACGCGGTCGCGTCGGCCACCTTGAGGCCCCGGTCGATCACCTCGCGGTGGCTGATCGCGGTGAGCATCTCGGCATCGGGATGCTCCCGGGGATCGGCGGTGAACACCCCGTCGACGGCCTTGGCCATCAGCACCACCTCGGCGCCGATCTCCAGCGCGCGCTGCGCGGCGGTGGTGTCGGTGGAGAAGTACGGCAGGCCCATGCCCGCCCCGAAGATGACGACGCGGCCCTTCTCCAGGTGCCGCTGGGCCCGCAGCGGGATGTAGGGCTCGGCGACCTGGCCCATCGTGATGGCGGTCTGCACCCGGGTCTGGATGCCTTCCTTCTCGAGGAAGTCCTGCAGCGCAAGGCTGTTCATCACGGTGCCGAGCATGCCCATGTAATCCGAACGGGTGCGCTCCATGCCGCGCTGCTGCAGCTGGGCGCCGCGGAAGAAGTTGCCGCCGCCGATCACGACCGCGACCTGCACTCCGCTGCGCACCACCTCGGCGATCTGGCGGGCGACCTGGGCGACCACGTCGGGGTCCAGGCCCACCTCGCCACCGCCGAACATCTCGCCGCCCAGCTTGAGCAGCACGCGGTTGTACACGGCCCTGATCGGGGAGGCCGAGCCTGCACCGTTGGGGTTGGTGGGTTCCGCCATCGAACTCCTTTGCGGTTCTCGCATGCGATCACCGCCCCCTGAGGTGCCGCGGACGGCTCCTGCCATCCTGCCTCATCGCGGCCACACGACCACCGTCGGGTCCGCCTCACCTTTCCCCAGCGCGCGTGTCCGCACGGCGGCGCGCCGCGCCGGCCGTGCGACACCGCGCGCTCGCGGGGTCTCAGCTCTTCATTTCCGCCACTCAGGCCGTTCAGTGCGCGTGGCACGCCTTCGGCGGCGACGGCGGGAGGTCCAGCGCCGGGTTGCCGTCGAAGAAGCCGATCGGCTTGAGGTGGAACCCGGTGTAGGCACAGGGCATCACCGGCCAGTCCTCCGGCCGAACGACGTGGTGGGCGCCCACCGTGTACCAGAGCACGACGTCGGTGTCCTCGAGCGGCTCGTCGTCGGCGATGAACCGCGGCAGCCCCTGCGCCTCGGCGCACTGGTACATGTAGTCGCCGGCCGGGAACCTCTCGTCGGCGTGGTAGCGGGTCACCCACAGGTTGTGCTGCACGAACCGGGCCCGGTCGTAGATGAACGACCCTTTCTGCACCATCACCGGCACGACCTCGCGCGGCAGCAGCTTGTAGGCCACCGGCTGGCCGAGCTCGTTGAGCTTGGACGGGTTGGACACCCTCCAGTACCGGCCGGTCTCCCAGTTCCAGTCCCGCGCGCCCTCGGCCTCCGAGGCCACCAGGGTGTCCTGGGTGATCCAGGCGTTGTGGTGCGGATTGAGCTCGGGGTCCGGCTCCGGGATCGAATCCACCTCGTAGACAGTGTTTCCCGCGCCGTCGATGCTCATGTCCAGCCGGAAGTTGAAGAAGTGCTGATGGTTCGGGCCATAGATGTTCGGGGCCACCATCTTGCCCCACCGCGGCGTCTCACCCTCGGGCACCGAACCCGTGGTCAGCACGCCGGAGAGCTTGACCTCGACCTCGATGGAGGCGTCGTTGTACAGATACCAGAAAAACCCGTACTCGTAGTTGCCCACCGTGCAGATCATCGAGATGACCAGCCGTCGCGACCGGCGCACCTCGACCTCCTCGGTACGGAAGTCGGTGTGCTTCCAGGAGATCCCGTAGTCCTCCTCGTGCATGCAGATCGCGTTCGGGATGGTGACCGCGTTGCCCATCGAGTCGTTGACCGTGCCGTCGAAATAGTAGATCTCGCCGAGGCAGTCACAACCCAGGGTCAGCGGGTTGGCCGAGAAGCCCATCCCGACCTCACCCATGTCGAACACGTTCTTGTTCCAGTGCGTGGGCGAGGTGTCGCCGTAGGGCACCACCATCTCCGCCAGCGATGCCCGGTACATGATCGGCCGGGTCTGTCCGCGGTCGGTGTAGGTGACCTCGTGCAGCGTGATGCCCTCACGCGGGTTGAACCCGATGCGCAGAGACCACTTCTGCCACTGCACCTTCCACCCGTCGACGGTGAAGCTCGGCCCGTCGGGCTGGGTGATCTCGATCGGTTTGACGTCGTCGCGGAACTCGGTGAACGCCGGTCGGTTGTTCGGATCGAACATGAACTTCTCGGCGTAGTTGCCCGCCGTCGGCGGCAGCGGCACCACCCCGTGGTCCTCGATGTCGATCACCTTCATCGCATCGAGGTCGAACTTGACGATCAGCCCCTCGACCGGGCGGGCGTACCCGTGCTCGGACGGTGCGGCGCGCATGAAGGTCAGCGGACGGCAGATCAGCGCCGAGGAGTCGTAGTGATCCTCGGGGCCGTAGTAGCCCGCCGGCCAGGGGTCGATCATCGCCAGATCGAAGTCGGTGACGCCGCGCTTGCGCATCGCCTCCTGCCAGCGCGGATCGGCGCGGACCACCTCCTCCACTCCGGTCATGTGCTCGACGAGGTAGGACGGGAACTTCCCGGGGATCGGCGTCCAGGTGTCGATCACCCGGGCGCCGAGGTCGACGACGGCCTCGTAGACCATCTTGGCCGCGCCGTCGTACATGGTGACGAATGCCCGGCGGGGCACCTCCGCCCCGCCTTCGAACGTCAGCGCCGCGGTCTTCTCCGGCTCCGCGAGCTGGATCATCACGAAGCGCAACGTCGGGGTGGCGTATTCGCTCTCCATCACGATTGCGGCGGTGGCCTCGATCTCGCCGCCGCTGAGCGGATCCAGCGGATAGCCGGTGCTGTCCGACGCCTCGTCGGTCCGCACAGCGGTACTGTCCATGGTCATTTCGGGTCACGCCTCCGCGGTTTTCGTTTCGGTGTTCAGGTCGAGGACCGCCAGATGGGCCAGGGCGTCCTCTTGGTTCATCTTCGATGCCGACCGGCGGCCGAACACGTACACGGCGACCCCGAGCGCGACCATCGCGAGGCTGATGCCGCCGACCCACATCATCCACTCGCCATCGCCGACACCCGAACTGGCCAGCCACGACTTCGCGAACGAGTAGTAGATGCCGCCGATGGTGCCGATCGTGCCGACGATCACGGTGATCCAGACACCGACCATGCCGCCGGGGATGCGCCAGAACGTCTCGTTCTCATAGCGATCCGCGTACTTCTTGCGGGCCACGATCACCGGGAACAGGAAGAAGAAGCCGGAGATCAGCCACACCGTGGAAAGACCGCCCTGCAGGAAGATGGTCGTGTTGACCAGGCTGCTCTGCGAGTACAGCCCGACCAGGATCAGCGACGAGATCACGCCCTGGATCAGGATGGCGGACACCGGATTACGCGTCCTCGGGTTGAGGTGGGTGAAGATCCGCGGCAGGTGGCGCTCCAACCCCGAGACGAAGATCAGCCGCGAGTAGGCGACCTGGTAGGTCATCAGCGCCACGATGATCACCAACGCCAGCACGATCGCGCAGATCTCCATCAGGCCCGGGAAACCGGCCACGTCCAGCATGCCGATCACACCGGTGACGGCGTCGATCTCGTCGGTGGGCAGTGCCATCATCGTGCCGAGCGTCGTCAGCAGGTAGATCGCCACCAGGGCCGTCGACCCCCACAGGATCATCCGCGGACCGCTCTTGCGCACCGACAGGAACTCGGCGCCCATGTTGTACGGCGTCTCGACACCGAGCAGGTACAGCAGCACCGTGCCGTAGAGGAAGCCCGCCACCGCGAAGTTCGGAACCAGGGCATCCGACCAGCTGAAGGGGGTCGCGGAGCCGTGCTTCACCGCGAACAGCAGGCCGGCGATGAAGATCGTCAGCGCGAGGATGCCGAACACGACGAAGACCACGTTCATGATCCGCTGGCTGGCCGCGAGTTTCGCCAGGGCCAGCCCGATCACCGTCCACAGGATCACCAGCTGCAGGATGACGCTCGTCGTCACGCCCAGCTCGGAGTGGAAGGCCAGCAACAGGAAGGACAGCACCACCGCGGGCGACGATGCGGCGTTGAGGATCACCGGTACCCACGACAGGTAGCCGCCGATGAACCCCCACGTCTCGCCCATCGTGCGGGTGGCCCAGATGTACACGCCGCCCTGACCCGGCCACAGATTGCCGAGTTCCACGACGGCCATGCCCGCCGGGACCAGGAACGTCAGGATGCCGAGCACCCACATCGGGATGGCGGTCCAGCCGCCGGTGGCCATCACCGACGAGCCGGTGATCCAGCAGATGATGAAGACGTAGGCGGCCGTCAGACCGAACGTGCTCATCACCTTGGGCAGGATCTGCTCGGGGACGAGCTCGGTGGTCATCAACTTGTCGCGATCCGCCGGCGGCGCGGGCTCCGTTTGTGTCATTCGCTTGTCTCCCACATGTGTTGGGGACCAACTTGGTTGGTCAGTTGACGATCTGTCCGTCTTTCATCCGGACGACACGGCTCGCTTCGTCGGCCACCGTGGGGTCATGGGTGCTGGCAACCACGGTGACGCCCATGGTCGAGCACAGGTCGCGCAGCATGCGCACCACCGTCTCCCCCGTGCGGTGGTCGAGGTTGGCCGTCGGCTCGTCGGCCAGCACCAGGGTCGGGTTGCTGATCAGCGACCGCGCGATCGCGGTGCGCTGCTGCTCGCCGCCCGACATCTTGGTCGGCTGGTGGTTGATCCGGTGACCGAGCCCGACCAGCTCGAGCAACTCGACCGCCCGTTTGCGCAGCATCTTGCGGTCGTAGGGCTCGAACATCAGCGGCAGTTCGACGTTCTCCACCGCCGACAGGAACGGGATCAGGTTGTAGCTCTGGAAGATGAACCCGATGGTGTCGTGACGCAGCGCCGCGTACTGGCTCTCGGTCAGCAGCGCGGTGTCCTTGCCCGCGATCTTGACGCTGCCCTTCGTCGGCCGGTCCAGTCCTCCGATGATGTTCAGCAGCGTCGACTTTCCGCTGCCACTCGGGCCCATCAGGCAGACGAACTCGCCGGGCATCACGGTCAGTTCGGCGGCGATCAACGCCTTGACGACCTCGTCACCCAGCTTGTGCAGTTTCCACACGTCGGAGATCTCGATCACCGGCGCCTTGCCGCCGGCGCCGACCGCCGCTGCGGTCCCTGCCGATTCGTCGAGCGTGGTCATGGGTCAGCCTCCTGCTGCCAGCGAACGGATGGGCGGCCGTGAGGCGGCCTTCCAGGTGGGCACGATGCTGGTGGCCAGTGCGGCGACGATGCTGACCACGATCGCGATCGCGGTGCCGATCGCCAGCCCGCCGTAGGACACCCCGGTGGCGACCAGCCCGGTCATCCCCAGCACCACCCCGGTGAGCACCGCCAGCAGCGCACCGGCGATCGCACCCACGACCGCGGAGATCACCGGTTCGACCAACAGCGCGGCCACCACCGGCTTGCGGGGCACCCCGTTGGCGCCGAGCACCCCGAGTTCGCGGGTGCGGTGCGCGACCGTGCGGGTGGTCGCCACCGCGACCTCGGCCACCCCGACCAGCAGCACGGTGACGGCGATCAACACGACCGCGCGGCCGATCTCGTCGGCGTGCCCCAGCGCCGCCGACTGGCTGCGGATCCCCTCGGACATGCCCAAGACGATGACCACCAGGAAAGCGCCCGTCGCGGTGGTCACCGCCGGCAGCACCATCTCCCCGGCCCGCCGCCGGGCGGCCAGCCAGCCGTATGCCAGACCTTTGCGCACCATCAGCCCTTTCTCGATGTCGACCGCCACACCACGGCTACCGGTCCCCGAGCAATGACACCGGCCGCTGTTGCAACAGCCGGTGCACCGGCACCAGCGCACCGATGATGGCCATCGCCGGCAGGAACATGGCCGTCATCGCGGCGCCCTGCAACCACGCGGTCACCGTCGCGATTCCCGGAATCACCAGTGCCACAGCGATGCCGGCGGCGATGATGCCGACCAGGTAGGCGACCACGAACACCAGGGCCGACTCGACGAGGAAGAAGTACAGCACCTCGTCGGCGAGGCCGATGCTGGACATGATGCCGAACTCGCGCCGGCGCTCGGTCACCGCGGCCAGAAACGACGACACCGCGATGACGAACCCCAGTGCGAGGCCGATCGTCGAGATCAGCCCGAGCGCCGAGCCGGTGACCTTGCCGGAGAACAGGGCCGAGTAGTTCTGTTCGAACGTCAGCGGACCCGATCCACCGACCGTGTCGTAGATCAGCCCGGCGCCGCCGGGATCGGGCTGCTGCGCCGGGTCGACGGTGAACGGCAGCCCGGTCGCGGTGCTGAAGTGCTGCCCCAGGTCGCGGCGCTGCTGTTGGTCCGGCGGAGCCGCCACCACCCACCAGCCGTTGTCGCCGACGATGGACCGGGCCAGCCCGGTGGCCACCGTCATCGACTGGCCGTCGCCACGGACACCGACCTGCAGGCTGCGCCCGCCCGCCACCACCCGGTCACCCTCGGAGAGGCCGAGACGTTCGGCGAGGCCGGATCCCACAATTGCTGTGCCACTGGAGACTTCGTCATCGCCACGCAAAGCGACCGACTGACCGCCCACATCGGTGAGCCCCGACAGGGTCCGGGTCCCGGTCCATCCGTCCGGGATGGTGATCGCCGGCGCCGGACCATCGGCGATCAGCGCCTGAGCCGACGGGTCATAGTGCACACCGGCCGCCGGCACCACCCACAACTGTCCCCCTCCGAGGACGTCGGTGATGGAGTCGGCGCCGGTGATCGCGAAACTCGACGAGATCGTCCGAACGATCGTCACGCACGCTATCGCCAGCGCGATGCCCAGGACAGACAGGATGAACCGCTCGGGGCGGCGCCGAATGTTGGCCAGCGCGAACCGAACCAGGCACATGAACGTGTTCTGTGAACCGGTGGGGATCTGCGGTGATCGACCTTGCGTGGGCGTGTTGCTGACCTGACTGGTCTCCACAACAAGCGATGGTGGGTTCGGAAAGTTTCACCAAACGCCACCCCCCGTGTCCGCGCGGTTAACAGGACCGTGGTCCCGTTACGGCGCTGTGTCGCCGGACCGACGGATTCCGTTGCGGCCCAGGGGCGATCTCGACACAGTTCAGTGGTGGAGGTTGGCCCAGGGCTGCGCCTGCTCGAGCTCGTAGGCCAGTTGGAGCAGCGTGGATTCCGCACCGCGGTCGGCGGCGAACATCATGCCGACGGGAAGCCCCGATGCGGATTCCGCGAGCGGCAACGAGATAGCCGGATCACCCGTCGCGTTCTGCAACGGGGTGAACGCCACCCACTCGATGAGCCGGTCGATGATCTGCGGGTAGTCCGCGGTGGGATCGAGGTGACCGACCCGCGGCGTGACATCGGCGAGCGTCGGCGTCAGAACGACCTCGTAGTCCGCCGTCGCTCGCGACATGATCCGTCGTACCCGGGCCAGCCGCGCGGTGGCGGTCGGCAGCCGGTGCAGATTGCGTGCCGCGTGCTGTTCGAGCCCGAGCGTGAGGTTGTCCAGGCGGCTGCGGTCGAAACTCTCGCCGAACGTGCGCCGGCCACCGCGCACCAGCGCGAACGCGAGAAACGACCAGTACAAGAGGAAGTCGTCCATGAACCGGCGGGGCACCGGGTTGTCGATCACGCTGACCCGGTGCCCGAGTCCCTCGAGCAACGCCGCGGTCTTCAGTGTCAGCTCGGTCACCTCGGCGGCGGCCTCGCGGTGGATCGACTGGGTGCACACCGCGATGTTCAGTCGCCGCTCGCTCTGCCCGGTGACGTCGCCGACCGGCGGCAGCTTGGGGTCGGCGACGATGCGTTCCATCTCCCGGTAGAACGCCGCGGTGTCGCGCACCGAGCGGGTCACCACACCGTTGGCGACGATCCGCAGCGGCATCTGACGCATGTTCGCGTCCAACGGGAGCCGGCCGCGGGTCGGCTTGAGGCCGACCAGCCCGTTGCAGGAGGCGGGGATCCTGATCGAGCCACCGCCGTCGTTGGCGTGCGCGATGGGCACCACTCCGGCCGCCACGAACGCGCCCGACCCGGACGACGACGCCCCGGCGATGTGGGCGGTGTTCCACGGGTTGCGCACCGGCCCGAGCCGCGGATGCTCGGCGGCCGCGCTGAAACCGAACTCCGAGAGCTGGGTCTTGCCCAGCGGGATCAGGCCGGTGGCCAGGAACGCTCGGGCGAAGTCGCCGTCCTCGGCGGCCGGCCGCGGGTCCCACGCGTCGGTGCCCTCCATCGTCGGCATCCCGGCGACGGCGACGTTGTCCTTGATGAACGACGGCACCCCGTCGAAGAAACCGCCGTAGGGTCGCTTCAGCCGGGCCCGCTCCCGCGCCCGGTCGAAGGCTTCGTAGGCCAGTCCGTTGAGGGCGGGGTTGACCGCTTCGGTGCGGGCGATCGCGGCGTCGTTGAGCTCTGCGGCCGATACCGTGCCGGCCCGCAGGGCGTCCACCAGGCCGACGGCGTCCAGGTCACCCAGGGCGTCGTCGCCGAAGGCGTTGATACGATCCATGGCACGACGGTACCAAAGCGTACCGCCCAGGTGGCCCGGGGTCGGCAGACGCGAAAGGTCCCCGACACGCTAGTGGTTTCCAGGCGTGCGGGGACCTTTGCGTCTGCTCGCGGTCTAGGCCTGAGCCTGATTGGCCCGATTCCTCCTCCGGGCTCGTACCTCACCCGGCATCGTCATCAGGCCTGGCCGACCTCGAACCGGACGAACCGGGTCACGGTCACGCCGGCCTGGTCGAGCAGCGCCTTGACGGTCTTCTTGTTGTCGGACACCGACGGCTGGTCGAGCAGCACGACGTCCTTGTAGAAGCCGGTGACCCGGCCCTCGACGATCTTGGGCAGCGCCTGTTCGGGCTTGCCCTCGTTGCGGGCCGTCTCCTCGGCGATGCGCCGCTCGTTGGCGACGATGTCCTCCGGCACGTCCTCACGGGTGAGGTACTTGGCCTTCAGCGCGGCGATCTGCAGCGCGACGGCGTGCGCCGCACTCTTGTCGTCGCCGGTGTACTCGACGAGCACCCCGACCGCGGGCGGCAGGTCGGCCGCCCGCTTGTGCAGGTAGGTCTCGACCGTGCCGTCGAAGTACGCCACCCGACGCAGCTCGAGCTTCTCGCCGATCTTCGCCGACAGGTCGGCGATGGTCTGCTCGACGGTGGTATCCCCCGCCTTCGCAGCCTTGAGCGCGTCCAGGTCGGTCGCCTTCGCGGCGGCCGCGGCCGCCACGATCTGGTCGGCGACGGCCTGGAACTCGGCGTTCTTGGCGACGAAGTCGGTCTCGGAGTTGAGCTCGATCAGGGCGCCGTCCTTGGCCGCGACCAGGCCCTCGGCGGTGGCGCGCTCGGCGCGCTTGCCGACGTCCTTGGCGCCCTTGATGCGCAGCAGCTCGACAGCCTTGTCGAAGTCGCCGTCGGCATCGACGAGCGCGTTCTTCGAGTCCAGCATTCCGGCGCCGGTCAGCTCCCGAAGGCGCTTGACGTCGGCAGCGGTGTAGTTAGCCATGTCAGCCTTTCGCTACAGATACGACGATCTTCTACTGGGTGGGGGCGGGGGTCTCGCCGGCCGCCTCGGGCGACGTGGTGGCACCCGCGAGCAGCTCCTGCTCCCACTCGGCGAGCGGCTCGGCCGACTCGGCCTCCGGCTTGTCGGCGCCGGCACCGGCGCGGGCCTGCAGGCCCTCGGCCACCGCGGAGGCGATCACCTTGGTCAGCAGCGCGGCAGAGCGGATGGCGTCGTCGTTGCCCGGGATCGGGTAGTCGACGAGGTCGGGATCGCAGTTGGTGTCGAGGATCGCGATGACGGGGATGCCCAGCTTGCGGGCCTCGCCGACGGCGATGTGCTCCTTGTTGGTGTCCACGACCCACACGGCGCTGGGCACCTTCTGCATGTCGCGGATACCACCGAGGCTGCGCTCGAGCTTGTTCTTCTCGCGGGTCAGCATCAGGATTTCCTTCTTGGTGCGACCCTCGAACCCACCGGTCTGCTCCATCGCCTCGAGCTCCTTGAGGCGCTGCAGGCGCTTGTGCACGGTGGAGAAGTTGGTGAGCATGCCGCCCAGCCAGCGCTGGTTCACGTAGGGCATGCCGACGCGGGTCGCCTCCTCGGCGATGGACTCCTGGGCCTGCTTCTTGGTGCCGACGAACATGATGGAGCCACCGTGGGCGACGGTCTCCTTGACGAACTCATACGCCTTGTCGATGTAGGTCAGCGTCTGCTGCAGGTCGATGATGTAGATGCCGTTGCGGTCGGTGAAGATGAACCGCTTCATCTTGGGGTTCCAGCGACGGGTCTGGTGCCCGAAGTGGGTGCCGCTGTCGAGCAGCTGCTTCATGGTTACGACAGCCATGGTCGTGTGCCTTACCTTCAGTTATCGGTTGTCGTCCGGCATCGGGTGAGCCGGACCCTGGCGACTGCTTCGATGCCGGACCCATCCGAGAGATCCTGAGCGGAAATCTCGAGCGGGACCGCCCGGCATACAGGTGACGAACCGATGGGCTCGTGCTGCAGACGCGCGAAGTCAGCCCGCGGAAGCGAGCTGCGGTTAGCAGTTTACACGCCGTAACAGGGTGCTTTTACCACTCAGCGACCATGCCTGCGGGTGGCTCCCCGACCATCCACAGGCAACTCGAACGGGTCTGGTGTTCACCTCGCTCGGTGCGCTGAACTGGGCAGATGCGGATATTGGCGCTCGTCACGACGGCGGCGCTGGCCTTCACTGCGACGGCGGCGTTGACGTTCGCGGCCCCGGCACGGGCCGACACCGGGCGACTCGGCTGGCCGCTGCGGCCGTCGCCGACGGTGGTCCGGGACTTTTCCGCCCCGTCGCCCGACTGGCAGCGCGGCCACCGCGGGGTCGACCTCGCCGGCGTCGAGGGGCAACCGGTGTATGCCGCGGGCGGCGGCACCGTGGTGTTCTCCGGCGTGCTGGCCGGCCGGCCGCTGGTGTCCATCGCTCACCCGGGCGGGCTGCGCACCAGCTACGAGCCGGTGCGACCCGGCGTTCGACGGGGGCAGTCGGTGGGTGCGGGAATGCCGATCGGGGTGCTGGTGGCCGGGCATCCGGGCTGCCCCGCAGCGGCCTGCCTGCACTGGGGCGCGATGTGGGGTCCGGCCGCGCGGGCCGACTACGTCGATCCGCTGGGGTTGCTGGCGTCCACGCCGATCCGGCTCAAACCGGCCCGCCCCCGCCGGCCGTGCAGACCGGGTGGCCGGCGTCGCACCACCTTGGGCGCAGGCCCGGCGGGCCTCAGGCCCGCGGGTGGGCCTGGTCGTGGACGGCGCGCAGCCGAGCCACGGTGACGTGGGTGTAGAGCTGGGTGGTGGCCAGCGTCGAGTGGCCCAGCAGTTCCTGCACCACCCGCAGGTCCGCGCCGCCCTCCAGCAGGTGGGTGGCCGCGCTGTGGCGCAGACCGTGCGGTCCGATGTCGGGGGCGCCCGCGACGGCGGCCATCGTCTGGTGCACGACGGTGCGCGCCTGCCGGGGGTCCAGCCTTCCCCCGCGGGCGCCCAGCAGCAACGCCGGACCCGATCCGGAGGTGGCCAGGGCCGGACGGCCGGTGTCCAGCCATGCGGTCAGCGCGGCCTGCGCGGGTTCGCCGTAGGGCACCGTGCGCTGTTTGTTGCCCTTGCCCAGCACCCGCAGCAGCCGACGGGAGGTGTCCACGTCGTCGATGTCCAGCCCGCACAGCTCGCTGACCCGGATCCCGGTGGCGTAGAGCATCTCGACGATCAGGCGGTCCCGCAGGGCCAGCGGGTCTCCCTGTTGGGCACCGGACTTCGCGGCGTCCATGGCGTCGACCGCCTGGTCGCGGCGAAGCACCGCGGGCAGCGAGCGCCGGGCCTTGGGCACCTGGAGGCGGGTCGCCGGGTCCTCGGCGAGCAGTCCACGGCGCAGTGCCCACGCGGTGAAGGTCTTGACCGCCGACGTGCGACGGGCCAGCGTCGAGCGGGCGGCTCCGGTGGCGGCCTGGGCGGCCAGCCAGGAGCGCAGCGCCGGCAGGCTCAACGAGCGCAGGCCGCCGTCGGGGCTGCGTTCGTCGAGGAATTCCAGCAGCGAGCGCAGATCCCCCAGGTAGGCCCGCCGGGTGTGCTCCGAGCGGCCGCGTTCCAGCGCCAGGTACTCGTCGAACTCCTCGAGGATCGCCTGCACGCCCCTACGGTGGCAGACCCCGCCGCCACGGTTCAGGTGACGCGCCGCAGCGTGTCCGGGGTGAGATCGGCCAGGCTTCGGTAGCCGTCGACGGCCATGGTCAGGTCGGCCTCGGCCAGCAGCGAGCGCAGCACGTGCACCAGGCCATCCTCGCCGCCGATCGACAGCCCGTACGCGTACGGGCGGCCGATGCCGACTGCCGTCGCGCCGAGGGCGATCGCCTTGACGATGTCGGTGCCGCTGCGGATGCCGGAGTCGAACAGCACCGGCATACCGTCGGCGGCCTCGACCACCCCCGGCAGGCAGTCGATCGCCGGCAGACCGCCGTTGGCCTGGCGTCCGCCATGGGTGGAGCAGTAGATGCCGTCCACGCCACCGTCTTTCGCCCGCCGGACATCGTCGGGATGGCAGATCCCCTTGAGCACCAGCGGCAGGCCGGTCAGCGACCGCAGCCACGGCAGGTCGTCCCAGGTCAGTGGATTACCGAACAGCCCCACCCAGTGCAGCACGGCGGCCTGCATGTTCTCCTCCGGCGGCTGGCCCAGCGCGGCCCGAAAGACCGGGTCGCTGGTGTAGTTCGCCAGACATCGGCCACGCAGCTGCGGGAAGTTCGACATGGACAGGTCGCGCGGGCGCCAGCCCGGGATCCAGGTGTCGAGCGTGACGATGATCGCGCTGTACCCGGCGGCTTCGGCACGACCGACCAAGCTGGCCGCCAGGTCGCGGTCCGTCGGGGTGTACAGCTGGAAAAAGCCGGGGGTGTTGCCGAATTCGGCGGCGACGGCCTCCAGCGGATCCTCGGTCAGGGTGGACACCGCCATCGGGACACCGGTGCGCGCGGCGGCGCGGGCGGCGGCCAGGTCACCATTCCCATTCTGCGTGCACAGCCCGGCCACCCCGACCGGGGCCATGAACAGCGGCGAGGGCAGCGTCATGCCGAACAGCTCGATGCCGAGGTCGCGGTCGCTGGCCCCGACCAGCATCCGTGGTATCAGGCCCCACCGATCGAAGGCGGTGCGGTTGGCACGCTGGGTGTTCTCGTCGCCCGCGCCTCCGGTGACGTAGGACCAGATGGACGGCGGCATGGCGACCTCGGCCTTGGCCTCCCACCCGGCGTAATCCATCGGCAGCGTCGGCAGGATGCCCGACAGGCCCTGGAGGTAGATCTCGAGTTGGTAGTTACCGAAGGTCATGGCCCCAGCGTGCCACCGGTGGGGCCGGCGGCAGGCCTATTTCGCCTCGGCCTCCGCCAGTTCGCGCTTCCACTGCCGGAAGGTCTCCTCGGTGCGGCCGCGCCGCCAGTAGCCGGAGATCGAGGACGCCCACTTGGCGTCGACGCCGCGCTCCTTGCGGATGTAGGGCCGCAGGTTGTGCATCACGGCCTGGGCCTCGCCGTGGATGAACACCTGGACCTGACCGGGCAGCCAGGCCGTCTCCCGGACCGCTTCGATCAACGGGGCGTGGTCGCCGGCGTCGCCTTCGGGCACCAGGTCGGCCCGGCCGCCCCGGTAGATCCAGAACACCTGAACCCCGGCGGGCGCGGTGAGCGCCACCTCGTCCTCAGGTCCGGGCACCTCGATGAACACCTTGCCGACCGCATCCGCGGGCAGGGCTTCCAGTGCGGCGCTGATCGCGGGCAGCGCGGACTCGTCACCGGCCATCAGGTGCCAGTCGGCGGCCGGGTCGGGCGCGTAGGCACCGTTGGGTCCCATGACGAAGAGCCGCTGACCCGGTCGGGCCGACCCCGCCCAGCGTGCGGCGACGCCGTGCTCGCCGTGCATGACGAAGTCGATGGTGATCTCACGGTTCTCCGGATCGGCCCGGCGCACGGTGTAGGTGCGCACGACCGGGCGATGATGCTCGGACAGCGCATTGAAGCTGTCCAGCGTCAGCGGCTGCTCTAGCGCGGTCACGTCGACGTCGTCATCGACGAAAACGAGCTTGACGTAGGCGTCGGTGTAGTCGTTGGGGGTGAACGTGTCGAAACCCGTCCCCTGCCCGGAGCCGCCGAGCACGACACGAACGATGTGCGGGGTCAACTGTTCGGTGCGCACCACCTCGAAGGTGTGTACGGGACGTCCTGCCACTTGGTCAATCCTCCACATCGTCCGGCCGTCGATCCGACTATACGAGCGCCGGTGTGACCGCAGGCCGCTATCGTTTGGCCAACTTCCAGCAGCCGTCCACCTGAGTGACCAACCCGCGCACGTCCAGCATCGTCAGCGGGCCGAGTACCGCGGTGGCCGGCATCCCGGCGGTGACCGAGATCTCGTCGACGGTGCGACTGCCGCGCCGCGGCAACGCTTCGTAGACGGTGAGCTCGTCCTCGGACAGGTCGTCGAGTTCGTTGACCGGGCGAGCCTGCTCGGGGGCCAGTTCGCCGATGCGGCCGACCAACTCGACGACCTCGCCCGCCCGCGTCACCAGAACCGCCGCTCGGGACGCGATCAACGCGTGACATCCCGCAGAGGCGGCCGATGTCACCGGACCCGGCACCGCACCCACCGGCCGGCCGAGTGCTTGCGCCCAGGCCGCGGTGCTGGCCGCACCGCTGCGGATCCCGGCCTCGACGACGACGGTGGCTCCGCCGAGTGCCGCGACCAGCCGGTTGCGGGCCAGGAACTGTCTCCGGGTGGGCCGAACCCCCGGCGGATGCTCGCTGACGATCAACCCGGTTCTGGAGATCCGGTGCAACAGCGCCGAGTGCCCGGACGGATACGGGACGTCGATCCCGCAGGCCAGCACGGCAACGGTCCGCCCGTCGGCCGCCAGGCACGCGCGGTGCGCCACGCCGTCGATGCCGTAGGCGCCGCCGGACACGACCGCCACGTCGCGCTCGGCCAGCCCGGCCGCCAGCTCGGCGGCGACATGTTCGCCGTAGGAGGTGGCCGCCCGGGTGCCCACGATGGCGGCGGCTCGATCCGCGATGTCGTCAATGCGGGCCGGACCGGCGACCCACAGCACCAACGGCGGATGGGCCTGCGGCTTGTTCGAGTCGATCCGGGGGAACGCGGCGAACGCCAGGGCCGGCCACTCGTCGTCCTCGGCGCTGACCAGACGACCCCCCATCCGGTCGAGCGTGGCGAGATCGTCTTCAGCACAGTCGATCTGGCAACGGGCCTCGGTCGCCCGGGTCAGGTGTGTGTCGGTGACCGCCCGCCGGCGGATGCGGTCGGCGGCGTCCGCCGGCCCGAACTCGGCGACCAGACTCGCCAGCCGTGGGTTCGGCGGTTCGGCGACCCGGGACAGATACGCGTAGGCCCGGCGGGTTGCGCTGTCCATCAGTGCATCCCCGCCTGCCGGAATGCCAGCGCGCGCATGACGTCCTCCTTGTTCGGCGACGAGCGGCCGGCCAGGTCGCCCAGGGTCCACGCAACGCGCACCGTGCGGTCCATGCCGCGGATGCTCAGGGCTCCGCGGTCGACCGCGGTCCGCAGCGGGGCCGTCGCAGCCGCATCGAGGGCGAACCTGCGGCGCAGCAGTGCCCCACTCACTTCGGCGTTGGTCGCGATGCCGTGCGGTCGCCAGCGCTCCTCGGCCGCCCTGCGGGCAGCCAAGACCCGTTCTCGGACAACGGCGGTCGGTTCACCGTCGCCCGCGCTGAAGGTTCCTGCCCGCGACGCGTGCATCTCGACGCGCAGATCGACACGGTCCAGCAGCGGCCCGGACAGCTTGCTTCGGTAGCGTCGCCGCTCGGCGGCGCCGCACACGCAGTCCCGGGGGTCCGGAGGTGCGCACGGACAGAGATTGGCCGCGAGCACCAACTGGAATCGCGACGGATACCGCGCCACCCCCTGTCGGCGTGCGAGTCGGATCTCGCCGTCTTCCAACGGCGTTCGCAGAGCCTCCAGCGCGTTGGTGTTGATCTCGGCGAACTCGTCGAGGAACAGAACGCCGCGGTGCGCACGGCTGACCGCTCCCGGCCGGGCCATCCCCGATCCCCCGCCGACCAAGGCCGCAACACTCGACGTGTGGTGCGGCGCGACGAACGGTGGGCGGGTGATCAACGGGGACTCCCCGGTCAACAGCCCCGCCACCGAGTGGATCGCGGTGACCTCCAACGCCTCTTCGGACGACAGCGCCGGCAGCAGGCCCGGAAGACGTTGCGCCAGCATGGTCTTGCCCACCCCGGGCGGTCCGGTCATCATCAGGTTGTGGGCGCCGGCGGCGGCGACCTCGACCGCGTACCGGGCTGCGGACTGCCCCACCACATCGGCGAGGTCCATGGCGGTGCCCGGGCTCGCAGGCGGATTGTCGAGGCGGCCGTCCAGATCGCCCTTGCCGGCCAGCCACGCCCGTAGCTGCCCGAGGCTGCGGGCTCCCCACACCTCGATTCCGCTGACCAGGCTGGCCTCAGCCAGGTTGTCGATCGGCACCACCACCGCCGGCCAACCCTGCTTCTGCGCGCACAGCACAGCGGGCAGCACCCCCTTGACGGGCCGGATCCGGCCGTCGAGGGCCAGCTCCCCCAGCAGCACGGTCTTCTCCAGCCGCGGCCACGACACCCCGCCCTGCGCCGAGAGCACCACGGTGGCCAGTGCCAGGTCGTACACCGAACCCATCTTCGGCAGCGTCGCCGGCGAGAGGGCCAGCGTCAGCCGGGTCTGCGGCCAGTCGAAGTCGCAGTTGGTGATCGCCGCGCGCACCCGGTCCCGCGACTCCCGCAACGCGGCATCGCCCAGCCCGACCAGGTGCACCCCGGGCAGGCCCCCGGTGATGTGGGCCTCGATCTCGACGATCTCCCCGTCCACGCCGTGCACGGCCACCGAATAGGCCCGGCCCAGCGCCATCACCCCACCCCCTGGATGTGGGTGATCTCCGGTTCGCGCCGCCCGAGCCTGATCGCGATCACGTCGATGCGTACGCCGGCCCAGCCCCCGCCGTGCTGGGCCAGCCACAGCCCGGCCAGCCGCCGCAGTCGGCGCACCTTCACCGGTGTGACCGCCTGGGCGGGCCCGCCGTACCCGTCGCCGGTGCGGGTCTTCACCTCCACGAACACCACCGTGCGCGTGGTGTCGTCGGCGGCGATCAGATCCAGCTCGCCGTGGCGGCACCGCCAGTTGCGGGCCAGCACGCGCAGGCCCGACTCGATCAGAAAGTCGGCGGCCAGCTGTTCACCCAACGCGCCGACCCGTGCGCGGTCGTCTGTTCTCGTCATGGTGTCGACCTTGCGGCTTCGCCACGACAGCAAGCCCGCCTCCCGGCCCCTTCATCCCCAACTGCGGATTCATCCCCAGGGCGGGCGTCGGATCGGCGCCGGTGGTTTCGGCGTCGTCGAAATGCGGGTATAGGGCGGCCATCGGTCGACCGGGAGGACGTCATGGCCACCAGAACCAGCTCCGCGTCGCTGCGCGGCGTCGCCGATCGCGCGACGGACAGCGGCGCGTTCGAATACACCGCGCGGGTCGGCTTCGCCGCCAGCGGCGTCCTGCACCTGCTGATCGCCTACATCGTGGTGCGACTGGCGCTGGGGGGCGGCGGCAACGCCGACCAGTCCGGCGCGCTGGCCACCCTGGCCGCCCAGCCGGGCGGCATGCTCGTGTTGTGGGCGGCGGCCGCCGGCCTGGCAGCACTCGGTCTGTGGCGCATCGCCGAGGCGGTGCTCGGGGCCAAACCCGACGAGCACAGCGGCGGCAAGGGCGGCAAGGGCGACCGCCCGGCATGGAAGCGGGCGAAGTCGATCGCCCTGGCGCTGGTGAACTTCAGCATCGCGTTGTCCGCAGCGAGGTTCGCGATGGGCGGTGGGCAGTCCGGCAGTCAGCAGAAGGCTGGGATGTCCGCAGAGCTGATGCATTCGGCATGGGGCAAGGCGCTGCTGATCACCGTGGGCCTCGGTGTGCTGGCCGTCGGCTGCTACCACGTCTACAAGGGCATCTCCCAGAAGTTTCTCGACGAGTTGACGGTGTCCGGCGGACCCGTCGTGGTAGCCACCGGGGTCGCCGGCTACACCGCCAAGGGCCTCGTCCTCGGTGGCGCCGGGATCCTCGTCATCGTCGCGACCCTGCAGGCCGACCCGTCGAAGGCGTCCGGTATCGATGCAGCGGTCAAGACGCTGGGCCAGGCACCGTTCGGCAAGTTCCTGCTCATCATCGCCGCGCTCGGGATCGCCGCATTCGGCGCCTACAGCTTCGTCCGTAGCCGCTACTACCGCATGTGAGCGGGCGGTTCACTCCCGCTCGGCGATGAGCCCCTCCTGCACGAGGGTGGCGGCGATGTCGCCGTCGGCACCGATCAGCACGGCGCTCACCACACCGCGGCCCCGCGCGGCGGCCGGCGACCGGGACTCCAGCAGGTTCCACCGGTCGGCGTGCACCCGGCGGTGAAACCAGACCGACCAGTCGGTGGTGGCGCTGCGGTGAGTGCGTGAGCGCATCGAGTGGCCGTGCACGTGCAGCGCCGGGTCCATCAGGTACACGTCGGTGACGTACACGGCGATCAACGTGTGCACCAGCAGGTCGGCCGGCAGCGGAACCGTTGCACGCCAACACTGCCGCCGGACGAAGTCCTCGCCGGATCCCACATCGACGAACCTGATGTCCAGTTCGTCGAGTGGCAGCGACGGTGCGGGCCCCGCGGGCCCGGTGGCCGGCAGCGAATCGGGGTCTTCCGGCGGCGCCAGGTGGCCGTGTTCAGGGCCGGGCAGCGCAGCGGCGAACGAGATCGTGGATGTGGTCAGCAGCCGCCCGCCCTGGTGCGCCTCGACCCGTCGGGACGCCACGGTCCGGCCGTCGTACACCCGCTCGACCCGGTAGTCGACCGGGTCGCCGGCGTCGCCGCCGCGCAGGAACTGCAGGTGCATGGCGGTCGGAGCCTTGCCCGGGTCCACCGTGCGGCACGCCGCGGCCAGGCTCTGGGCCGCGAGTTGGCCTCCGTAGGTACGCTTTCCGTCCGGCCCGCTGCCCCGTCCCCGCCAGGTGTCCTCGCCGATCTCGGACACGTCGAGCAACCCGAGCAGGGTGCTCACGACACGGTGCCCGAGGTCAGCAGTGCATCGATCTGCGCGGGGCTCATCGACAACCACTCGCCCAGCACCGCGGCGGTGTCGTCCCCGAGGGCCGGAGCCGGAACGGCCGCCGGGTATTCGCCGTCGATCGCCACCGGCAGGCCCGCGGCCAGGTGACGCCCGATCCGTGGCTGGTCCAGCTCGGTGAACAGCGGGTTGGCAGTCACCCGGGGATCGACGGCCGTCTCGCCGAACGACTGGTAGCGCTCCCACAGCACCGATGTCCGGGCCAGCGATGCGCTGACCTCGGCGCCGGTGTGGGCGCCGAACCATTCGGCGAACAGACCGCTGAGCGCGTCGCGGTGACGGTATCGCTCGCCTTCGTCGGAGAAGTCGGCGCCCAGCGATTCCGCCAGGGCGGCAACGGCTTCGGCGGTTCCGGTCAGCGACGTCAGATCACGGAAGTGCCGGCCGGTCAGCGCCACGACCATGAACGCGACACCGTCACTGCTGGTGAAGTTCTGGCCGTAGGTGCCGTAGACGGCGTTGCCGATGCGTTGCCGGGAGGTGCCGTTGACCATCGCCTCGGTGAGCAGGCTCAGGTTACCCGCCGTAGCGAGCGCGACGTTCTCCAGCGGGATGCTGATCCGCTGGCCGTGCCCGGTCGCGTCGCGGTGCCGCAGCGCGGTGACCACCGACAGCGCCGTGTAGATCCCGCAGGTGACGTCCCAGGCCGGCAGCACGTGGTTGACCGGGGCGGCCAACCCGGCCGGGCCCGTGACCAGCGGGAACCCGATCGCGGCGTTGACGGTGTAGTCGACTCCGGTGCCACCGTCGGCCCGCCCGGACACCTCGACGTGGATCACATCCGGGCGCAGCGCGCTCAGCGCATCGTAGGAATGCCATTGCCTACCGGCGACATTGGTGATGAACACCCCGCTGTCGGCGATCAACCGGCAGATCAGCTGCTGACCCTCCTCGGAGCGCATGTCGACGGCCAGCGACCGCTTGCCCTTGTTCAGCCCGGCCCAGTAGATGCTCTCGCCCGATTCGGTCAACGGCCAGCGACGGTAGTCGGCGGCGCCGCCGATCGGATCCACCCGCACCACCTCGGCGCCCAGCTGGGCCAGCGTCATGCCCGCCAGCGGCACCGCGACGAAGCTGGAGATCTCGACGATGCGCACTCCGGCGAGCGGGCGGGCGGGTTCGGTCACGGCGTCGGTCACGGGGTCAGTGTAGGAAATCCTCGTGACCGTCGATGCCGCCCCGTTGGCCGGGGCGTCAGCGCGGGCCGCCGACCTTGATCAGCGACTTGATGGCGCGCCGCTCGTCCATCGTGGCGTAGGCCTCGGCGATGCCGTCGAGGTCGGTGGTGAAATAGAAGACCTTGCCCGGTTGGATCGTCGGGTCGGGGGCGTTCGCTCACGTCGATCTTGCCTGGCCCGTTGAAGATTGCCGCTTTCACGGTGTCTCCTCGCTTCCGGTCAGCGGTCGATCATCGCCATCTGCGCCTCGTTGTGGTGATCTCCGACCGGCGGCGTCAGATTGTTCAAGGTGTCGACCTGTTCATCGGTCAGCGTGACGGCGTCCGCGGCGACGTTCTCCTCGACCCGGCTGACCCGTTTGGTCCCCGGAATCGGAGCGATGCCCACGCCGAACTGGTCCCCCTTGGTCAATATCCACGCGATGGCGACCTGTGCCGGGGTGGCGCCGATCTGCGCCGCCACCGCGGCGACCTCGTCGGCGATGCGGCGATTGCGGTCGAAGTTCTCCCCCATGAACCGGGGACTGGTCTTGCGCCAGTCGCCGTCATCGAGGTCATCCATCGATTGGATCGTGCCGGTGAGAAAGCCATGCCCCAGTGGGGAATACGGCACAAAACCGATCCCGAGTTCGCGAAGGGCCGGCAGCACGGCGGGCTCGGGGTCGCGCGTCCACAGCGAGTACTCGGACTGCAGGGCGGTGACCGGATGCACCGCATGGGCGCGGCGGATGGTGCCCACTCCGGCTTCGGACAGGCCGATGTGCCGGATCTTGCCCTGGCCGACCAGTTCGGCGAGCGCCCCGACGGTGTCCTCGATGGGAGTGGTGGGGTCGACCCGGTGCTGGTAGTAGAGGTCGATGTGGTCGGTGCCGAGGCGGCGCAGCGATCCCTCGACGGCGGTGCGGATGTTGGCCGGGCTGCTGTCGAGATGGCCCGGACCGCCGCCGGCGTGCGAGATCATGCCGAACTTGCTGGCCACGACGACGCCGTCGCGCCGCCCTTTCAGCGCCCGCCCGACGAGCTCCTCATTGGTGTAGGGGCCGTAGATCTCGGCGGTGTCGATGAATGTGACACCGAGGTCGAGCGCCCGGTGGATGGTGCGGATCGACTCGGCGTCGTCGGCGCCGGCGCCGGTGTAGCCGAACGACATGCCCATGGCACCCAGGCCGATGCGTGATACCTCCAGGTCCCGCAGCTTCACATGCTTCACGTCGCGTCCTCCTTCGTTCGATGTCTTCATCAAACGCCGTTGCGCACCGGGGTGGGAGTCCCTCTCTATCGGGGTACTGCCAGTGCCTGGATCATCAGTGACTCCCCCGCCCCCGCGCGGACGTCGATGCTGGAAGGGCGCCGACGACGAAGAGGGCACGTGATCAGAAACGGCTTGAGCAGGTCGACCGGGTGGCCTCGGCTGCCGGAATCGGTCGCGTTCGCGACCGCCGCAACCACGCTCGTCATGGTGTTCCTCGCTTCCGGGACGGCGATCCCGCTCTACAACACGTTTCGGGTCGAGAACGGCGCCACGAACTCCGGACTGGCACTGACCACCGTCACCTACCTGGGCGTCACCGCCGTGTCGCTGCTCACGTTGGGCAGACTGTCCAACCATCTGGGTCGGCGCGCCATGGCGGCCGCCGCGGTGCTCAGCGCCGTGGCCGGTTGCCTGGTGCTCATGCGCATCGACGGGCTGACCGCGCTGCTGATCGCCCGGGCGTTGCAGGGCCTGGCCTGCGGCATCGCCTCCAGCGCCGTCGGGGCCTACGTCATCGACACCGCGCCGTCACGCCCGCGCTGGCTTGCCCCGATGGTGGCCAGCAATGCGCCACCCTTTGCGATCCCGTTGGGCGCGTTGATCTCCGGCGCGCTGGTGCAGTACGCGCCCGCTCCGCGGGTGCTGGTCTTCGCCATCGTGGCCGCTGTTCTGGTGGTCTGTGCCGTCCTGCTCGCCCTGTGCCCGGAAACCGCGGCACGCAGGCCAGGGGCGCCGGCGTCGTTGCGGCCCAGGATCTGCGTCCCCCGAGGTGGGGGCCGGTTGCTGGTCGCCATCGGCGCCGTGTTCGTCGCGACGTGGTCGCTGGGCGGGTTCTTCCAGGCCTTCGCGCCGACACTGACCGCGGACCATCTCGGCACCGACAACAACCTGACCGCCGCCGTCGTATTCGCCTCGGTCATGGTGTTGAGCCCGCTCGGCGGGTCAGTCACCGGCCGGCTGCGGCCGACCGGTGCGGTGCGGTGGGGCCTGGCGCTGTTCGTGCTCGCCACCGCGGCGATTCTGGCCGCGCTGCACGCCGAGCTGATCGGGCCGTTCCTGGTGGCCAGCCTCGCGGCCGGCCTCGCGATGGGTGCGGCCAACACCGGCGCTACCCGGGCAATGCTGGACGACGCGGCACCCGCCGACCGGGCTGGGCTGTTGGCCACGATCTTCCTGGTCTCCTACGGTGGGGCGGCCATTCCGGGGCTGATCGCCGGCCGGCTGGCCGTCTCCCTGCCGTTGGACGTGATCGCGCTGTGCTACGGCGTGCTGATCCTGGTGTCCGCCGTCGTCGCAGTCGCCGTGATCCGAACGCCGGGCATTCGGCTGCTCCCACAGCAGCCGGTCGCGCTCGAGTCGAACACCGCGTGACGAGCGCGCGGCACACCCTTGGCGCGGGGTATCCGCAGTACTCCCCACGGCCGGGCCGCCCCGCCTACCGTGGAGTCATGGGCACGATCGACCTGCGCAGCGAGATCCGCGAGTTCCTGAGCTCGCGGCGCGCCCGCCTGAGCCCCGAACAGTCCGGCCTGCCCGCCTACGGTGGCAATCGACGGGTCAAGGGGTTGCGCCGCGAGGAGGTGGCGATGCTCGCGGGCGTGTCGGTCGACTACTACGTACGAATGGAGCGCGGCAGCCTCGCGGGCGCGTCAGAGGGCGTGCTGGACTCGCTGGCCTCGGCGCTGCAACTCGACGAAGCCGAACGTGACCACCTGTTCGCACTCGCCCGCGAGTCGGGATCGGGGCGGGGCCGCCGCCAACGGAAGACCACCGCCACCATCCGCCCGGCACTGCAGCAGGTTCTCGACGCGATCACCGACGCCCCGGCCTGGATCCGCAACGGCCGCCACGACGTGCTGGCGATGAATCAGCTGGCCCGCGCGTTGTACTCGCCGGTGCTGGCCGATCCGCGCCGGCTGGCCAACACCACCCGGTTCGTCTACTTGAATCCGGTGGAGGCCGAGGAGTTCTTCGTCGACTACGACCAGGTTGCCCGTGACGCCGCGGCGATGCTGCGGATGGAGGCCGGCCGCAACCCGAACGACGAGGAACTGATCGCTTTGGTCGGTGAATTGTCCACCCGCAGTGAGTTGTTCCGCCAGCGCTGGGCCTCGCAGGACGTCCGGTTCCACCGGTCGGGCCGCAAGCGACTGCGGCATCCGGTGGTGGGTCAGCTCGATCTCGACTTCGAGGCGATGGAGCTTCCGGCCGAGCCCGGGTTGCAGCTCAACATCTACACCGCCGCAGCGGGCACCCCTACCGCCGACGGGCTCAAGCTGCTGGCGTCCTGGGCGGCCAGCCAGGAGAATCTGCCCTCGGAGCGGGCGGCGGCACCCGGCTGACCCAGCGTCACCCAGTGTGCACCGGAAGCCGCGCCCAGCCACGCACGCTGGATGTCCGGGCTCTGCTCGCGTTGTTGTAGTCGACGTTCCAGTCGGTCCACCTCGCGAGAACTTCCTCGAACGCCACCCGGGCCTCGAGCCGAGCCAGCGCCGCGCCGAGGCAGAAGTGCAGCCCCTGGCCGAAGCTCAGATGCCCTCCGGTCCGGTGGATGTCGAAGCGATCGGGATCGGCGAAGCGTGACTCGTCGCGGTTGGCCGAACCGTTGAGCAACAACATGTAGGACCCCTCCGGCACGTCGCGCCCGTAGAGTTCGACATCCCGGGCGACGTAACGCGCCTGCACCGGCGACGGCGCCTCGTAGCGCAGCGTCTCCTCCACGGCCGCCGGAATCAGCGAAGGATCGGCGGCGAGTTCGTGACGTTGGTCGGGATGTAACGCGAGCTGTTCGCCGATGAATCCGATGAGCCTGGCGGTGGTCTCGTTGCCGGCGCCGGCGATCATCGCGGTGTAGGCCAGAACCTCGGTGCGTTCCAGCGGACGACGGGTTCCGTCCGTTTCTTCCACCTCGGCATTGAGCAACTCGGTCATCAGGTCCTCGGACGGGTGCGACGCGCGCCATTCGATGTAGTCGGCGAACATCGCGATCGACTGCTGGAAGACCGTCGGGCTGATATCGCCGGAGTCGCCCTGCTCGGCAGCGACCGCGATGAGGGCGTCGTTGAGATCCCGGATCTGCTGCTGTCCCTCCTCGGGGATACCCAACAGATAGCCGATGGTGCGCATCGGCATGAAGGCGCCGAGATCGGCGACGAAGTCGAACCCCTCGGTGCCGATCAGGGGATCCAGGGCAGTCGAGCAGAACTCGCGCACCAGATCCTCCACGGCGAGCATCCGGCGGGGCGTGAACACGCGCGACAGCAGCCGCCGGTGCAGGTCGTGCAGCGGCGGGTCCTCGAACAGCAGAATGCCGGGCGGCACCTCGATCCCGCTGAACAGGATGTCGGCGGTGGTGCCCCGCCCGGACCGATAGGTCTGCCAGTCCGGAAGCGCTTCTGCGACATCGTCATGGCGACTCAGCGCGAAGAAGTTGTACTTCTCGTTGTAGTACAAGGGCGCTTCGGCGCGCATCCGCTGCCACACCGGGTAGGGATCGTCGTCGATGGCGTAGTCGAACGGGTCGTAGTACAGCTCGACGGCGGGGTCGGTGGTCACGGTGTTGCCTATCTCGGTTGGTTCGGGATTCCCGGGAACAGCTGCTCGGAGGGCCCCTCGGTGACGAAGCCGCCGAGCTTCGTGGCCAGGTGCGGAGCGAACACCGCCGCGTAGAACGCGTGCCCGACAATGACGACGGCGACGATCGACAGCAGCGCCGACCCGAGCCGGCTCGCCGAGTGCCGGTCGGCCCACACCTCGATCACGTTGCGGCCCTGCGAGTCCGTCCTGCCGAGCAGGTACGTGAAGACCATCATCTGCACACCCATCGCGATCGCGTCGTAGATCGGATACTGATGCCTGCTTCCCTCGAAGATCGCCAGCCCGGGGATCACATAGCCGTAGTAGAAGACACCGAGCCGGGCGCCGACGACCGCGTTGAAGAACAGCGCCCAGCAGAAACCGACGATCAGACCGACCACCAACAGGCTCTGCGGCCTGCGCCAGCCGAATCGCCGGACCAGTCGCCGGCCGAGCGCCGCACCGACGACGGCGGGAAGCACGAAGTAGGAGATGTAGCCGATCGGGACCGCCGACGGCAGCCCACCACCCCACGTCATGTTCAGCGGCCACCACGACGGCATCCGCGGCAGCGCCGGCGGGAACTGCGCGTACATCGCCCAGTCGTAGGGCGCTTCGATCCACGAGAACGAGATCGCTGCAATGGACACCAGCAGCAGCGGATGGATACGCCCCCGGCGGATGCTGAGGTACACGCCCACCGCGAGAAATGCGACGCCGCCGACATAGGCGAAGCACAGCCCCGCGATCATCACCGGAGTCAGGCCGGTGCTCATCGGTGCCGTCTGATCTTCATCGATGGCTCCTCTCCAGAGAGCTCGTCGCAGCGGGCAGTCACCGATGCCGATCCCGCGCTTCGGGATCGAAATACAGCACCAGCGCGAAAATCAGCACGATCAGGCCGAACAACGTGCCCAGCATGATCACCGCTCCCATTGCCGCTCCTCTCCAGGGCCGAAAGGCACCTTTTGCATACGCGAAACCGGCTATCCCCCGGGCCCGTTGGGCCACTTCAGCAGCGACCCGGCGTCGACCCGGATGTGCTGTCCGGTGATGTAGCGGCTGTCGTCGCTGGCCAGGAATACGCCGAGGTTGGCCGTGTCCTCGGGTTCGATGTACGGGATCGGCATCGCCTGGAAGATCGTGAACAGCGGTTCGGCATCCTCCCGGGTGGCCTTCTTGCCCTCGGCGGTCAGATCGGGCCGGAACATGCTGTACATCCCGTCGTTCTGCAGCAGATGGGTGTTGCAGTTCGTCGGGTGGATGGCGTTGACCCGAATCATCCTGGGCGCGAGGTGAAGACACATCTCGTCGACGTATTCCATGACGATGCGCTTGCTCCACCCGTAGCCCGCCCCGCCGGGTCCCATGTTCGGATTGCCGGTGGTGCCCCGGATCATGCCCGCGGTAGAGCCGGTGACGATGATCGACGCTCCGTCGGGAAGGTGCGGGAGCGCGACCGCGACGGTGTTCATCACCCCGAACAGGTCGACGTCGGACGCGTCGACGAACTGCATCGGGTCCGGCTTGCCCATCGCCATCGGGAGAATGCCGGCGTTGGCGACGACGATGTCGATCCTGCCCAGGTCGGCCACCCCGGCGTCGGCGGCGTCCCGCAGTTCGTGGCGTTCCCGGACGTCGGCGATGCGCGCGACGATGCGGCGGCCGGTCTCCTTGACGGCCCGCTCGGTCTCGGCGAGATCGTCGGGCGTGGCGAGCGGATAGGGATTGGTGGGGATGTCGCGGCAGATGTCGACGGCGATGATGTCGGCGCCCTCCCTCGCCATCGCGATCGCGTGCGCTCGCCCCTGCCCGCGCGCCGCTCCGGTGATGAATGCGACCTTGCCGTCGAGCTTCCCGGCCATGTGACTCCTCGTTCGATCATCTCCGCCGAAATGGCATTCCAGCAGGCCCCTACTCGCTGTTTCGCCGCCGGAATGCCAGTTCGGCGAAAGGGGTGTGGTCAGGTGCGGTTGAACGTGATGTGGAGTTCGCTGAGGCCGCGCATGATGAACGACGGTTCATAGGTGTACCGCCGGTCCCCGATGGGTCCGTGATGTTCTTCGGAGATCGTGATGTGCTTCATCCGGTCGAGGATGCGTTCCAGTGAGATCCGGCCCTCGGAGCGTGCCAGCGGGGCTCCCGGACAGGAGTGCGCACCCCGGATAAAGGCGATCTGCTCGCGCACGTTCGACCGGTCGGGCTGGAACTCGTTGGGCGCATCGAACTTTCTTCCGTCGCGATTGCATGCCCCGGGCAACACCATGACGGTGGTGCCGGCCGGGACGTCCACGTCACCGATGGTCGTCGAGGTGCGCGCCATCCGGAAGTGGGATTGCACCGGGCTCTCCAGCCGCAGCGTCTCCTCGAGGAAGGCCGGGATCTTGCTGCGGTCCCGGCGCAGCATCTCTTCGTACCCCGCATTGTCCGCCATGATCCGCACCGCGGAACTCACCAGCTTCGTCGTCGTCTCGGTTCCGGCGGCGAACAGGAACGTCGACAGGTTGATCACATCCTCGATGTCGGGAGTCGAGCCGTCCTCATGCTTGGCCTGCGCCAGTTCGGTCAGCACATCGTCGCGCGGCGAACGCCTGCGATCGTCGATGTAGCCGTGGAACTTCTCGTTCAGCCACTCCAACGGATTGTGTGTCGTCGGCGCCTCCTTGCCCAGCTCGCCGACCGTCTCCAGGGCGAAAACCTCCTTGAACTCCTGGTGGACCTCGTCGGGCACACCGAGCAGGTCGGCGATCACCAGCGCCGAGAACGGCTTTGCGTAGTCGGCCAGGAACTCGGCCGCACCGCGGTCGATGAACGTGTCGAGCTGCTGATCGGCCAGCCGCCACATGAAGTCCTCGTTCTCCTTGAGGCGCTTGGGCGTGATCAGCCTGCTCAACAGGCTCCGGGTTCGGGTGTGCAACGGTGGGTCCTGCGAGGTGATGTGCTCCGCCATCGGTACCGCGGCGCGGTACTGCTCGATCAGATCGCTCACATCGTCGCTGTCCCCCGGCGTGATCGGCATGCCGGAGAACGGACCGGCCACCGACACACATGACGAGAACGCGGGGTTCTTGTAGACCGACAGTGCCTCGGCGTAGCCGGTGACCGCCAGGACGTTGAACGGGGTCGCCTCTGTCACCGGGCATTTCGACCGTAGATGGTCGAAGTAGGGGTACGGGTCGGGAACGAGGGACTCGTCGGTGAAGTAGTCGACGGACTCGTAGTCGATCGGGTTGTCGACGGGACCGTTCACGCAGCGCTCCTTGGATCGAACAGCACGGGCAGCGAGGTCGGCGACCGGAAGACCTGGCCGCGGATGTGCGGGTCGTCGCCGTCGGGATCCAGGCGCAGATTCGGCAGCCGGTCCAGCAGCAGGTTGACGGCGATGCGCATCTCCAGGCGGGCCAGGTGCATGCCGAGGCAGACGTGCACACCGTAGCCCCAGCCGAGATTGCTCTTGGGGGTGCGGAAGATGTCGAACTCGTCGGGTTGGTCCCACCGATCTTCCTGGCGGTTCGCGGAGCCGAGCATCGGCAGCACCGAGCACCCTTCCGGGATCTGCACCCCACCGAGCTCGGTGTCGCGCGTCGTCGTCCGCGTGATGGTCAGCAGCGGCGGGTTCCAGCGCACCGCCTCCTCGATCGCCTGCGGCAGCAGCGACCGGTCGGCGCGGACCGCGTCCAGTTGCGCGGTGTCGGAGAGCAGCCCGAACAGCAGGTTGCCCAGCGCACGGTAGGTCGTCTCCACCCCGGCGGGCAGCAGCAGCCGGAGGAAGGAGAAGATCTCCTCGTCGGTCAGCTTTTCGCCGTCGATCTGCGCATCGGCGAGCAGGCTGATCATGTCGTCCTCGGGCCGGGCCCGGCGGGCTTCCAGGATCGGGGCGAAGTAGTCGCACAGTGCCGCCGACGCGGCCAGGCCGCGCTCGGGGTTCAGAATCCAGCTCAGCAGCGAGATGGACCAGCGCTGGAACTGCGGGTAGTCCTGCTCCGGCAGGCCCAACAGGCCCGCGATGATCCGGCTCGGGTAATCGAAGGTGAACTGCTTGACCAGATCGGCGCGGCCGTCGGCCGCGAACCTGTCGATGAGCTCGTTGCCGACGCGCCCGACGAGTTCGTCTTCCCAGCGCGCCAACGACTTCTGGGTGAAGGCCTTCGATACCAGGCTGCGCAGCCGGCCGTGCACGGGTTCGTCCATGCCAAGCATGACGCGTTCGCCGAGCACCGGTCCGAAGGCGGCGATGACGCCGGACGAGGAGAACGTCACGTTGTCCCGCAGCATCTGCTGCGCGTCCTCGTAGCGGTACACGATGAAGACCGGCTTGCCCTCCTCGCCGGGCATCACCGACGTGTCGATCCGCTGGATCGGCTCCTCCCGCCGCAGGCGAGCCAGTTCGGGAAACGGATCGCGGACGTCGCCGGACACTGCGTCGTCGAACGACCCGAAGTCCTCGAGGTCGTCGAATAGCTGGGGCAAAGCTTCCTCCTTGGGCTGCTAGGCCTGCTCGGCCGGGTAGGCAACCGATTTGACTTCGGTGTACTGCTCGAATCCGATGACACCGTTCTGCCGCCCGACACCGCTGTCCTTGTATCCGCCGAACGGGGTGTCGGCGCCGTAGCCGACGGTGCCGTTGAGGCCGATGAATCCCGCGCGCAACCGGCCGGCGATGGCCAGTGAGCGCTCCAGTGAGGCGGATACGACGTTGCCGGCCAGGCCGTAGACGCTGTCGTTGGCGATCCGCACGGCGTCGTCGTCGTCCTTGTAGGGGATGACCGCGAGCACCGGGCCGAAGATCTCCTCCTGCGCGATCGTCATCGCATTGTCGACATCGGTGAACAGGGTCGGGCTGACCCAGAATCCCCTGTCGAACTCGGCCGGCGGTTCTGTGCTGCCGACCAGCAGGGTGGCGCCCTCGTCGACGCCCTTGCGGATGTAGCCGAGAATCCGCGACTGCTGCTTGGCCGAGATCACCGGCCCGCAAATGGTTCCCGGATCCTGCGGGTCTGCCGCGGCGACGTTCTCGTAGATGCCCTTCAGGATCGCCACGCCCTCGTCATACCGGGAGCGCGGCAGCAGCATCCGGGTGGGCGCCGCGCAACCCTGCCCGGCGTGCATCAGCGGTCCGATGCCGAGCAGACAAGCCGTCGCGAAGGCTGTTTCGTCCAAGTCGTCGCACACGATCGTCGCGGACTTGCCGCCCAGCTCTAGAAACAGCCGCTTCATGGTGGCCGCGCCCTTCTCCATGATGCGCTTGCCGACGGCCGTCGAGCCGGTGAACGAGATCATGTCGACCTTCGGTGAGATCGTCAGCTCTTCGCCGACGAGATGGTCGGCCGCCGGGACCACGTTGACGACACCGGCCGGGATGTCGGTCTTCTCGGCGATGAGCCGGCCCAGCCGGGTCGCGTTGAACGGGGTGTCGGGTGCGGGTTTGAGCACGACGGTGTTCCCCGCCGCCATGGCCTGCCCCAATTTGTTGATGGTGACCTCGAACGGGAAATTCCAGGGCACGATCGCGCCGACCACTCCGACCGGCTCGCGCCAGACCTTGCGCCGGGTGTTGACTCCGGTCACCGAGACCAGCGCGTCCCCCAGGTCGGTCTCCCAGGGAAACGTATCGATCAGCCGGGCCGGGTATTTCAGCCCGTCGGCGAACGGCGCGTCGAGCTGGGGCCCGTACGTCACGGCCCGGGGCGCCCCCACCTCGAGGATGAGCTCCTCTCGGAGTTCTTCGAGCTCGCCGGCGATGACGTCGTGCAGCTGTTCGAGGCAGCGCTTGCGCAACTGCCGGTTGGTCGACCAGTCGGTCTGGTCGAAGGACGCTCGCGCGGCGTCGATCGCCCGGCGCATATCGGCCGCAGACGCGTTGGTGACCTCGCCGAGCACCTCCTCGGTGGCGGGGTTGACGTTGGTGAATGTTCCCGCCGCGCCGTCGACCAGCTCGCCGTCGATCAGCATCCGGGATTCGTGGGTGACCTTCGCTGTGTCAGCCATTGCCTGTGCCTTCCTGCTGGGCGGCCTGTCTGGCAGCCGCTCGTTTCGTGGCAATCTCCGCCAGACGGTTCATGACGGGCCGGGGCAGCACCTTGGTCGCGAGGACCATCGCCCGCTGGGCGACCGTCAACGGCCACACGCCGTCCCGCATCGCGCCGAACCGCGGTATACCCATGACGATCCGGGACACCTGGTGCATGCCCGAGGCCGGAAGAATCCGGTTGGCCGCCAACAGTATCGACGCATCCGGGCCGATACCGCGGCGCCGGAACGCGCGATCGTCTTCCAGCACGCGCACCAGCCCGTCGGTGAACTTCTCCGGTGGCCGGGCGAAGCTCATCGCGAAGCGACCCCGCGTGTTCATCGTGGTGTGCAGCCGTGCATAGGGCCCGCCGAAATCACGGTCGTCCGTGGTGCCCGCATCGGTGATGATGTCGGTGTCGTAGGTACCCGCCACCAGCACGGTGACCCCCAGACCGAACGGGGCGATCTCGCCGGCCATCGACTCGCCCCACCGCTCGAGCGCGCCCTTGGCCGCCGAGTAGGGCGCGATGCCGGGCTGTCCGCGAACTCCCCCGGCGCTGGACACCAGCACGATGCGACCCTCCCCCGCCGCGCGCATCCCGGGTAGCAGTGCCTTGGTGAGCGCAACGGGGCCGATGACGTGCGTCTCGAACATGTTCTGCCACAGCTCGACATCGGCCTCTTCGACGGTTCCCGCCGCGGAGATCCCGGCGTTGTGCACCAGCGCGTACGGCGCCCCGACGACGGCCTCGATCTCCTTGGCCGCCGCCGCGATCGAGGCCGGGTCGGTGAGGTCGAGCCGGACACCGACCAGCCGGGCCGGGTCCTCGGCAGCCCCGCCGCGCCTGATCGCCTCCCGCAGCAGCGGCATCCCCCGCTCGGGTGTCCGCATCGCCGCAACCACCCGCCAGCCCTCGCGATACAGACGCACGGCCGACGCGAAGCCCAGTCCCCGTGACGCGCCGGTGATGACGACAGCGCGGGCCTCAGTCATCGGTGGCGCACGCACCCTCGCCCGGCGGCGGCGGCTCGACGTCCGGGCGGCCGTTGGGAACCCCGCTCTGCCAGGTGGCCCACTTGCCCACCGAGTAGGGCCCTTCGGCGCCCTCCCGTTCGTAGTAACCCTGCGGGTCGTACACCTTCGCCTCGGGGAACGGCCAAGGACAGGCGACCGAGGTCGCCGCTCCGGAGGCCTTGATCGCCCAGAACCAGGCCCCGTATGCGAAGTAGGAGACATTGATGATCGCGAACATCACCAGGAAGGTGCCGAGCACCGGCTTCGTCGGGAACAGTTTGGCCTTCGCCGCGAGCTTTTCAGCGACCGACTTTCCGGTGTCGTCGCGGTACACCAGGATGGCGGCTGGGACCATCACGAAGGTGACCGACAGCGACTCCCAGAGCAGCGGGAATTGGAAGGTGTTGCCGGGGAACAACGTTCCGAACGGAATCGCCTGGGAGTAGATGTACAACCCGGTGCGCACCAGGGTGATCTCCAGGATGGCGTCGAAGATGAAGCCGATCACCAGCACCAGTGCGCCCAGGCTGATCAACGGGTGCCGGGAGGCGAACGCCTGTGGACCCCACTTCGCCTGCAGCTTGCGCAGGATCCAGATCGCCGGGAAGTACGGGCCGAAGTAGAACGTCACGTACCCGAACACGATGAAGGGTTCGACGGTCGGCGACATCATGATCAGCGGCCAGGATTCCGGCCAGTGCAACAACATCGGGTTGTACACCGCGAACGGCGCCCAGTTCATGATCGGGTCCTGCCACACGATCAGCGTCGTGCACAGCACCATCAACAGCACCGGGCTGCCCGGGTTCCTGCGCCAGCCGCGGATGAAGACGACGGTCAGCACCACCACCATGATCGCCGCACCGATCTGCGGGACGAGCTGCCAGTGATCGAACCCGGTCAGGAACTCGACCGGGCGGGGCCGCCCCTCGACGTTCGGGTTCGCCACCCGCGGGTCGACGGCAACGCGCCCCACGGCGGCGAACAACCCGAGGAATCCCAGCCACGCGAACAGCGCGATCCACCGACCCCAGTTCGGGCCGGTGCGGACCGGACCCGCTGCATCGGCTCGAACCTCATCCGGCCTGGATTCTCGTGTGGTCATCGATCAGCCCTCCGCTCCGAAGCGATCGACCAGGTGCGAGTTGACGCCGTCGGCGTCGAGCTCGCGGGCGACCAGGTAACCGGCCCCCATCCAGGCGCGGCGGGTCCACTTTCCGAGCGACACCCGGGTGCCCGGCGCACCCGAGGCCGCCGGCAGCATCTTGACCCGCTCCAGCGCCTCCTTGACCCCACGCGGGCTCAGTGGATGTGCATCGGCGAAAGCCTGCACCAGGGTGGTGGCAACATCGCGGTTCACCACCGTCACGCAGTACTCGGGGCGGCTCCCGGCGTACTTCTCTGCGTAGCGGTCCAGGAAGTCCTGGCCGATCGGGTTCTCCTCGTCGTACTGGTCGACGCCGATCCAGCCGAGGAAGGCGTTCCACATGATCGGGTTGACCCAGGCGTTCTGGAACGCGGTCGTGGTGAACCGTGGCGGGTCCCAGCCCACCGCTTCGAGCGCCGGATTGATCAAAACGATGCCGAAACCGAACCCGAGGTGCACGATCGCCTCGGCCTTGGCCTCGTGCAGCGTCTGCACCGCGGCGTTGATGTCCTGTGCCGTCTGCGCGATCGAGACTTCGGCGGCGATCCGAATACCTTTGCGGGCACAGGCGCTTCGGAGGTTCTTCAGGTAGCTCTCGCCGATGAGGCTGCGCTCCACCAGCACACCGATCTCGGCGAGCCCCCGCTTGGCCATCAGGTCGGCGAGGAAGATCGGCTCATCGGTCATGGAACCCTGCGGGAACGCGAAGGTCCACTCACCCAACCAGTCGTCGGTACCGGTGACGCTGATCGCCGGAACCCTGAACCGCTCCTCGATCGCCTCGCGCACCGCGACGCAGTTGTCGGTGATGTTCGGCCCGAACACCACCAGGCAGCCCTCGTCGACCAGTTCGCCGTAGGCGTCGATCACCGCCTTCACCGAACCCTTGGGCAGCCCTTCGACCTCGCGGTAGATCATCTGCACCGGCCGGTCCATCAAACCCTGCTCGACCGCCTCGGAAAAGATCAGATCGAAGGTCTGGGTGAAGGACGCCAACAGTTCCTCGGGGAATCCCGGCGGCAGCGTGAAGTCCATCAGGTAGCCGACCTTGATGGGTTCAGCCGTACTTTCGTAGGACATCTGACCTCCATCGAACCAGGTGAGAGGATCCCTGGCGGAGCAAACCTAATATTTGTTCAGACGATAGCGGCGCGTCCGGGCAGCGTCAATCACCTACCGGCACTTCGTCGCCGAGATACACCTCCACCATCTCCCGCAGGCCCCGACCCACCACCGTGTCGTCGGTGAGTGGTCCCGCGATCGCCGCGGTGGCGGCCGCGACCGGGGTCAGGCCCTCTGCGATCAGGCGTCCGGCGGCGATCAGCACCCGTGTCGAGGCGACTTCCCGCAAACCGCCCGCCTCCAGGCGCCGGATCGCCTGGCCGAATCTCACGAGTGCCGCGGCGACCGATTCGTCGACACCCGCTTCGTGGCCGACGATCCGCACCTCCACGTCCGGTGCCGGAAAGCCGAACTCGATGGCGACCATGCGCTGGCGTGTGGAGTCCTTGAGGTCCTTGAGCACACTCTGGTAGCCCGGGTTGTAGGACACCACCAGGCCGAACCCCGTTGCGGCATCGAGTGTGACGCCGAGTCGCTCGATCGGAAGCTGCCTGCGGTGATCGGCGAGCGGATGCAGCACGACGGTGGTGTCCTGGCGTGCTTCGACCACCTCGTCGAGATAGCAGATCGCCCCCTCCCGCACCGCCCGCGTCAGAGGTCCGTCCACCCAGACCGTCTCATCACCGCGCAGCAGGTAGCGGCCCACCAGATCCGCGGTGGTGAGATCGTCGTGGCAGGCGACCGTGATCAGGGGGCGGCCGAGGTCGTGCGCCATCGCCTCGACGAAGCGGGTCTTGCCACAACCCGTGGGGCCCTTGAGCAGCAGCGACAGGCCCTGCCGGTGGGCGGCCTTGAACACCGCTTCCTCGTTGCCGACCGCCGCGTAGTACGGGCGGCCGGTTCTTGCCTGCGCATCGGCGCCGGTGCGATCGACCAGGTCCGAGCGGTCCGTCATCAGCACACCTTTCGCCCACCGGAATCGTTTGTGGCCGGGGAGGTACGGCGACGCACCTCGCATGCCCGTAACGCTGACCGGAACATCGGCCCGATCACCTCTGCGAGCTGATCGGGCGCGGCCAGCGTGGCGTGCGCGGCACTGCCGAACACCCGGCGCAGGGCATCGGTGTCGGTGCCGGCGCCGATGGTCAGGCAGACACACCCGACGCCGCGCCGACGAGCCTCCGACAGGGCGCGGCGCGCATCGGCGGCGCCGTACCCGCGCTCATAGCCGTGGTCATATGCCAGACCGTCGGAGAGAACGACGAGCAGGCGTCGCGATGTGCCACCGCGGCGCTCCAGCACCGCAGACCCGTGCCGGATCGCCGCACCGAGCCGCGAGTACGCACCGGGCTCCAAGCTGTTCAGTCGCCGGATGACCCGGCTGTCGAGGTGCTCGTCGAACGTCTTGACCGGGATCATGCTGACATCAGTGCGCCCCTGCGAGTAGTACGCGTACAGCGACACACGGTCACCGAGATCGTGCAACGCAACCGTCAGATGGGCCGCCGCAGCGCGCTGTTGCTGATGGACCGTGCGGCCCGCGGTCCCCGGCTCCGAGGCCGATCCCGAAACGTCGAGTAGGAGGAGCACCGACAGGTCCCGCTGCCGGCGCAGACTGTCGAGATAGACCGCCTCCCCCGGCGCCGATCCGGCCCGCACGTCCACCCGCGCCTCGACGGCGGCATCGACGTCGATGTCGTCCCCCTGCGGCTGCCGATGTCGACGGTGCAGGCCCATACCGAGACGCGCCAGCGGGCGCCGGACGGCCACGGCTCCGTCGATGCGCGGTGTGGCCGATGCCTTGATTCGTGGCGGGACTTCCCGCACGGTGCACCAATCGGGCTTGTACCTGCCACGGCCGAAATCCCATTCGGGATAGCGCAGTCCGTCGGTCGTCACGTCGGCGGGCTCGCCGGCGGACACAGCTGCGAGGGACGCGACCGCGTACGCCCCGCGGTTCGCCGAGTTCGTCCGGTGGGTCGGGGTGTCCGCGCCCGGGGGACCTCCACGCCGGCCACCACCGACCCTGGCATGCGACAGGAGTCTGCTCAGCCACTTGCCGATGAAACCCCCGCCTCCGACCGGGCTGCTGAACAGGTCCGGGTCGTCGGAGTCGTCGACGGCGTCGTCACCGAGTTCCTCGAGCCGGTGCCGATTCTGCCGTCGTGGCACGTGCCCGGCCACCTGGTGCTCGTCTGTCTTCGCTGCGGCAGCGCTTGCGGCGAGCACCTTCCTGGGTCGCAGCACGCCGAAGCCGGCCGGCGGCTCGGCCAGGTCGACGCGGTTGCGTGCGATCCACAATGACTGCGCGGCCGATCCGCTCAGCGCGGCCACGCCGGGGTCGGCCATCCCGGTCAGGCTCGGCGGCAACATCGCAGCGTTGGCGACAAGGGCCCGATGACCTTCGACGACGAGATAGCGCCGGGCCAGATGCTTCTGGCGCACAATCGAACCCATGATCTGCGCGTCGAGGCTGCCGGCGCAGATCATCGAGGCGTGGATGGCCACCGACTGCAAATTGGCCGGGTGGGCCGCGCCGGGATCGAGAAAGATCGTCTGCCCGTCGGTCCATGACGGATCGCCCGGTTCGGTCGGCGACACCGCCACCGGGTGGCCGGCCAGCGCGGAGGCCAGCAGCGCGAGCGGCGCCAGCCCGCCGGTGTCGGAATCGTCGTCCACTCGACCTCCACCCGCCACACCCGCGGGATTCTTGACCAAATATCTGTTCCACCGTAGAGTCCGCTGGAGTCGCAGTCAATCAGCCAGAGCGGTGTCCCGGTCGGCCATCTCCGTTGCGTCGGCGGGGAACTCGTGCGGAGCGTTGCATCATGATCGATTTCCACGGCCAGGCCGTCATCGTCACCGGCGCGGGCCGGGGACTCGGCAGGCTCTACGCGATGGAATTGGCGCGCCGTGGCGCATCGGTCGTCGTGACCGACCTCGGCGGCACGATGCACGGAGCAGGATCCGATCCGGCGGTGGCAGACCGCGTCGTCGAGGAGATCGCCGCGGCCGATGGTCGGGCCGTCGCCTCTCACGATTCGGTGGACAGCCCCGAGGGTGGCCAGGCGATCGTCGACACCGCCGTCGAGGCCTTCGGTCGGCTCGATGCCGTGATCAGCAACGCCGGAATCTTCAACAGCGTCCCGTTCGACCGACTGACCCCCGAGCAGTGGCGCCGCATGCTGTCGGTGCACCTCGACGGCGGCTTCTACCTGAGCCAGCCGGCGTTTCGGGTGATGGCCACCCAGCGCTACAGGCGATTCGTCTTCATCTCGTCGTCGGCGGGTAACTTCGGCCAGCCCGCCGAGGCTCACTACGCCGCGGCCAAGACAGGTCTGGTCGGCCTGTCCAACGTCATCTCCATCGAGGGTGCGCGGTACGGCATCAGGTCGAACACCGTTCTGCCGACCGGCATCTCGCGGATGGTGACCGAGACCGTCGGCGACGAGCGGTTCCTGGCCGAGTCCGGCTTCCTGCGCGCGATCCGTCCCGAACTCGTTGTTCCCCTCGTGGTGTTCCTGGCGAGCGCCGAGTGCCGGTTCTCCCACCGCAACTATTCGGCCTGCGCCGGCCGGTACGCTCGGGTCTTCATGGGCCTGGGCCCGGGATGGCTCGCCGGTGCCGACGCCGAACCCACCGCCGAGGACATTTCCGACCACCTGGAGCAGATGTCGGCGACCGACGGCTTCACCGTGCCCGAGTCGATCGTCGACGAGGTCCTCGAGGTCTGCGATCGCCGTGGCATCAGTGCGATGCCGGGCAACGCCGACGTCGCGTTCCCGGATGCGGCCGGGGACCGAGGCCGATGACCACTTCACCCGCCGTTCTCGGCGTCCCTGCGCAACCGCCACGCACAGATAGGATCTGCCGGTGAGCATGTCCGACGCCGGCGCCGCCGATCGGCGCTCCCGACCGGGTTCGAAGAATCGCCGGCGACCCGCCGGACTTGCCGCCGTGCCCGATTCCTCCCCGGCCGACGCGACGCGTCGCACCGAGATCCTCAAGACGGCGAACACGGTCATCGCCACATCGGGCCTGCGAACCTCACTACAGCAGATCGCCGATGCCGCGGGCATCCTCGCCGGCAGCCTCTACCACCACTTCGACTCCAAGGAAGCAATACTCGTCGAACTCATCCGGCGGTATCACGCAGACCTGGACCGCATCGGTGACGTCGCCCTGGCGCGACTCGACGAGCCCGATGCGCGTTCGGTCGAGGAGCAGATCAACGATCTCGGCCGCGACATCGCCCGCTGTGCGGTCGAGCACCGGGCGGCTCTGCAGATGTCCTTCTACGAAGGCCCGAGCACCGACCCGGAGCTTGTCGAGCTGACCAGGCGCCCGCCGACCAAGATCCAGGCCGCGATGCTGCAGACGCTGAGGGCCGGGCGGTGGCGCGGCTCGATCCGGCCCGACCTGGACCTGCCCACGTTGGCCGACCGCCTCTGCCAGAGCATGCTGCACGTCGGCCTCGACGTCATCCGCCACAAGGCGTCGACCGACGAGATGGCCGATCTCAAGTGCCGCCTCGTCCTTCACGGCCTGGCGCAGCAGGTCCCGCTGGACGGTGTTCTCGACCGCTCCGAGGCGTTCGCGGCCGCCGAGCGGGTGATCCAGAGCTGGGTCGACCACGAGGACGACCAGGACCTCAAGGCGGCACACGTGCGTGCGGTGGCGCGAGCCGAGTTCGGCCGCCGCGGCTACGAGATGACGACGATCCGCGACATCGCGTCGGCGGCCGGCCTCGGGACGGGGACCGTCTACCGCATCATCGGCTCCAAGGACGAGTTGTTGATGTCGATCATGCTCGAGTTCAGTCACAAGGTGGGCGGAGCGTGGGCGGAAATCGTGCGCTCGGATTCCACGACGCTGGAAAAGCTCGACGCGCTCAGTTGGCTCAACATCAACGCGCTCGACGCGTTTCCCGACGAGTTCCGCATCCAACTGGCGTGGCTACGTCAGTCGCCACCGGACACCCCCAGCCCCACCTGGTCGTTCGCCACCCGGGTCCGGCAGATGAAATCGATACTGTCCGAGGGAATCCGGTCCGGCGAGATCCGCGCGCTGAGCCGCACCACCGACATGCTGGCCCGGTGTGTCATCGGTGAACAGTGGATCCCGGAGAACATCCTCGACGAGATCGGCACCCGCGATTCGCTGATCCTCGTCCGCGACACCCTGCTGAGGGGCATCGCGGTCCGTCAGCCCTGACGTGGCCCCACGCTACTCCGGCAGGCGCAGCTCGGGCTTCTCGACCTCTTCGATGTTGACGTCCTTGAACGTGATCACCCGGACCTGCTTGACGAAGCGGGCCGGCCGGTACATGTCCCACACCCAGGCGTCGCCGAGGCGCAGTTCGAAGTAGACCTCGCCCTCGGAGTTGCGCGGCACCATCTCCACGCTGTTGGCCAGGTAGAACCGCCGCTCCGTCTCCACGACGTAGCTGAACTGCCCGACGATGTCCTTGTACTCGCGGTAGAGCGAGAGCTCCATCTCGGTTTCGTACTTCTCGAGATCTTCGGCACTCATCGGCTCAGCTGTCCTTCATAGACGTCGGGATCGAGGTCGGAATCCACCCGATTCATGGAGCTCATCTTCTCGCACCCCGGTTCGGCATGCTCTCCGGGTTCCCGGTTCGCGGTATTCGATGCATCAGGTCCGTCCCCGGTGACCAGGCGCCGCACGTTGATGAACGAATACCGATGCTGGCGCGACGGCCCGAGGCGGGCCAGGGCCGCGCCGTGCGCGGGGGTGCTGTACCCCTTGTGCTCGGCGAAGCCGTACCCGGGGTGTTCGTCGTCCATGGCCACCATCAGGCGGTCCCGGCTGACCTTGGCCAACACGCTGGCCGCCGCGATACAGGCCGCCGCGGCATCCCCGCCGACCACCGGCAGCGACGCCGTCGGCAGCCCCGGCACCCGGAAGCCGTCGGAGAGCACGTACCCGGGCCGGATCGTCAGCCCGGCCACCGCTCGCCGCATGCCCTCGATGTTCGCCACGTGCACCCCCCGGCGGTCCACTTCCTCCGAGGGGATGAATACCACGTGGTAGGCCAGCGCATAACGCCTGATCAACGGAAACAGTCGCGCACGCTCGCCCTCGGTGAGCCGCTTGGAGTCGTCGAGCGCGGCCAGGCTGTCCATCCGGTTGGGACCCAGCACGCATGCCGCGACCACCAACGGGCCGGCGCAGGCACCGCGACCCACCTCGTCGACGCCGGCGACCGGGCCGAGTCCGGCGCGGTAGAGAGCGGATTCGAGGGTGCGCAGGCCCGAGGATCTGCGGATAACCGCTCTCGGGGGCCACGCAGAGGGCACGTGTCGGGTCTCCTGTCAGGTCTGCGGGTTCACCGAGTTCACGCCACCCCACCGAGAAGGCGGCCACGCAATGAACCGGGCCTTGCCGATGACATTCTCCACCGGAATCGTGCCCGCCATCGGGTCACCGGTGCACATCAGGCCGCGCTGCGCGTCTTCGGGCAGATTGGTGCAGTGGACGCGCGAATCCGCCGAGTGGGTGCGGTTGTCACCCATCACCCACAGCCGGCCCTCGGGCACCGTGACCGGGCCGAACTCGTTGCCCAGACACGGATAGACCGCCGGGTCGGCGTTCATCGTCGCGGGGTCCAGGTACGGCTCGTCGAGTCGTCTGCCGTTGACGGTGAGCCCGGTGTCGGCGCGACATTCCACGGTCTGACCCCCGACCGCGATGACCCGCTTGACCAGATCGTTCTCGTCGGGCGGCACGAACCCGATGAACGACAGCGCGTTCTGCAGATAGCGCACCGCGGTGTTGTCCGACCGGATCGACTTGTAGCCGATGCTCCAGTTCGGCGGTCCCTTGAACACGACGACGTCACCGGGCTTCGGCGACGAGAAGTCGTAGGTCAGCTTGTCGACCATGATCCGGTCCCCCACGCAGCCGGTGCAGCCGTGCAGCGTGGGCTCCATCGATTCCGATGGAATCAGGTAGGGCCGCGCGATGAACGTCAGCATCACGTAGTAGAGCACCAGCGCGATGCTGACCAGGATGACGAACTCGCGGACGGCTCCGCGCTTCTTCTTGGTCTTGCCGTCGGTGCCCGACTCCTGGTCGGCGTCGGCGGCTTCGGGGGTCGCTGGATCGGGGCTCTCGAGCGTGCGCTCGGCGGACGAGTCGTCGGGTTCGGAAGTTCCGGTCACGGGGTTCAGCGTAACGAGCGCGCCGTCGGGACCGGCCCACCCGGTGAGCTCAGCGCTTTTCCTTGATCTTGGCCTTCTTGCCGCGCAGCTCGCGCAGGTAGTAGAGCTTCGCGCGACGCACATCGCCGCGGGTGACGACGTCGATGTGGTCGATGTTGGGCGAATGCACCGGGAAGGTGCGCTCGACGCCGACGCCGTAGCTCTCCTTGCGCACGGTGAAGGTCTCGCGGACCCCACCGCCCTGACGACGGATCACCGCGCCCTTGAAGACCTGGATGCGCTCCTTGGAGCCCTCGATGACCTTCACGTGGACGTTGACGGTGTCGCCGGGGCCGAAGTCCGGGACATCGTCGCGCAGCGAAGTCTGATCGACGAAATCCAGCGTGTTCATCGGTGACACTTCCTTGGTGTTGGCGGCTCCGGGCACGCGCCGGGGGCGCGTGGGGTGCCGATGGTGTTTCGGGCGTCTGGGGCGCGTCGTGCAGCGGAGCGACAGCGACGGCGTCGACGCCGTTGCGGTGTCGTCCCGGCCGTGCACAGACAACTGCCCAATTGTGCCAGATGGAGGCCGGATCCCCGAAATCCGCCGTCGGCGGTGGCGGGACGGACCCCGCAAGGTGGCCACGGCCACGTCGTAAGCCCAGCGCATCGGGGGTATTCAGCCGCTACCCTATAGCTCGCGGGCACCAGCGGCCCCAGCACTTCTGGAGGACATGTGAGGCAACGGCCCGTGCGGCTGGCCGGGACCACCGCGGCCCTGGTCGGCGTCGTCGCATGCCTGGCCGGCTGCGAGGCGACCGTGTACGGCAGCCCCCCTCCGGCGCCGTCGGGCCCTCAGCTGACCGTGGTCGCCCCGCTGGGCACGATGGCCCCGCTCCCGGAGGCCCCGCCCGACCAGCCGGCCGCCACCTTCTCCGGGCTGGCCGACCGCGAGCAGCGGGCCACCGCGGAGGCGGCCGACGCGGGAGCCGAGATCACCACCGCGGTGCTCGACCGCAACACCGGCGAACTGGTGACCAACGGCAACGGGATGTCCATCGCGATCGCGTCGGTGGTCAAGCTGTTCATCGCCGACGATCTGCTGCTGCAGGTCGCCAACGGCGAGACCACGTTGTCCCCGGACGACCGCGAGATGTTCGACGTGATGCTGCGCTCCTCGGACGACAGCGCCGCCGAGGTGTTCTGGAACCGCAGCGGCGGCAGCGCAATCATCGACCGCGTGGTGGCCCGCTACGGGCTCGGACAGACCCGACCCCCGGGCAACGGGCGGTGGTTCAACACCACCAGCACGGCAACCGACCTGGTGCGCTACTACGACATGCTGCTCGCCGGCACCGGCGGGCTGCCGCGGCAGCAGGCCGGCATCATCCTGAACGACCTGGCCCACTCGACGCCGATGGCGCCCGACGGGATGGTGCCCGGGGGTGTCTATCCGCAGCGCTTCGGCATCCCCGAGGGGTTGCCAGGGGATCCCGTCGCGGTCAAGCAGGGCTGGATGTGCTGCGTCGGCGCCGACTGGATGCACCTCTCCACCGGCGTGATCGGACCGGACCGCCGCTACGTGATGGTGATCGGGTCGATGCAGGCCACCGATGCCGACACCGCGCGCGCGACGATCACCCAGGCGGTGCGCACCATGTTCCCCGACGGCAAGATCTAGTTCTCATCGCTTGACCCGTCGAGCAGATCGGGGCGCCGCTCGCGGGTGCGCTGCAGCCCCTGATCGCGTCGCCACGCGCTGATCCGGGCGTGATCGCCGGAGAGCAGGACATCGGGCACGTCGAGCCCGCGCCAGCTCGCGGGCCGCGTATAGCTCGGCCCCTCGAGCCGGCCGCCGACCGATTGCGAATGCGAATCATCCTGGTGGGACTCGGGATTGCCCAGGACGTCGGGCAGCAGCCGCACCACGGCCTCGATCATCACCAACGCCGCCGACTCACCGCCGGGCAGCACGTAATCACCGATCGAGACCTCCTCGACCCGCATCCGCCGCGCGGCATCGTCGACCACCCGCTGATCGATGCCCTCGTAGCGGCCGCAGGCGAACACCAGGTGCGACTCGGCGGTCCAGGCCTGCGCCCGCGCCTGGGTGAACAGCCTGCCCGCCGGTGTCGGCACCACCAGAAGGGTTTCCGGCGAACAGATCTCGTCGAGCGCCTCGCCCCACACCGGGGCCTTCATCACCATTCCCGGTCCGCCGCCGTAGGGCGAGTCGTCCACCGAGCGGTGCAGGTCGTGGGTCCAGCGACGCAGGTCGTGCACGGCCACCTCGACGATGCCCGCCTCGATCGCCCTGCCCGGCAACGCCTGCCGCAGCGGCTCGAGGAATGCCGGGAAGATCGTCACCACATCAATGCGCACAACGGCATCCCTACAGCTCGAGCAGACCCTCGGGGGGGTCGATCACGATGGCCCGATCGGCCACCGACACCGACGCCACGATCGCCGAAACGAAGGGCACCAGAACCTCGTGCCCGTCGCCGTCGCGTACCGCCAGCAGCTCACCGGCGGCGGTGTGCAGCACCTCGGTCACCGTGCCGACCGGCAGACCCGCGGTCGTCGAGACCGCCATGCCCTCGAGTTGGTGGTCGTAGAACTCGTCGGGATCCTCGATGGGCGGCAGGTCCGCCGAGTCGACGACGAACAGTGTGCCCCGCAGGGTGTCGGCCGCGTCGCGGTCGGCCACGCCGGCCAACCGCACCAGCAGCCGGCCGCCGTGCTCGCGCACCGATTCGACGACGTACTCGTGCTCTGCGCTGCCGCGTGCGACGCGGCCGCGCAGCGTCGCACCGGGCGCGAACCGGCGGTCGGGATCGTCGGTGCGGACCTCGACGACGACCTCGCCGGTGACGCCGTGTGCTTTCGCGACGCGCCCGACTACCAGGTCCATCGAATTACTGGTCGGTGTCCACCACGTCGACGCGGATGCCGCGGCCGCCGATGCCGGCCACCAGCGTGCGCAGCGCGGTCGCGGTGCGCCCGCCGCGCCCGATGACCTTGCCCAGGTCCTCCGGGTGGACGTGCACCTCGACGGTGCGTCCACGCCGGTTGGTCACCATGTCGACCCGCACGTCGTCGGGGTTGTCGACGATCCCGCGGACCAGGTGCTCGACGGCGTCGACCACAACGGAGCTCATCGTCGGGCTCAGCTGTCCGAGGACGCGGCGTCGGCCTGCTCGGCGGCAGGAGCCTCGTCGGCGGCAGGAGCCTCGTCGGCGACCGGGGCCTCGTCGGCGGCAGGAGCCTGGTCGGCGACCGGGGCCTCATCGGCTGGAGCCTGCTCGGCCTGCTCGGCCTTCTTGGCCGGGGCCTTCTTCTTCTTGAGCGTGGTGGCCTCGTTGGACGGCCCGCCGTCGGCCTCGGCCAGCGCGGCGTTGAACAGATCCAGCTTGCTGGGCTTGGGCTCCTTGACCTTCAGCGTGCCCTCGGCACCGGGCAGACCCTTGAACTTCTGCCAGTCACCGGTGATCTTGAGCAGCTGCAGCACGGGCTCGGTGGGCTGGGCGCCGACGCCGAGCCAGTACTGGGCGCGCTCCGAATCGATCTCGATGAGGCTCGGATCTTCCTTCGGGTGGTACCGGCCGATGACCTCGATGGAGCGGCCGTCGCGGCGGGTGCGCGAGTCGGCGACGGCGATGCGGTACTGGGGGTTGCGGATCTTGCCAAGCCGGGTGAGCTTGATCTTGACAGCCATGATGAAGCGGTTCTCCTGTGATTGCCACGCTGCAATTCAGCGATCGCGGCGGGATGCCGGGACCCGGTTTTGCCTTACGTGTGTGACCGGCGTACAAGCACTCAGCGGTTGGATCGCTTCGAGCGGGTCGTACGCGGACAGCCGCCAATTGTGCCAGAACCGGCCCCACCGGCGGAAATCGTCGCCGCCTGGCCCCAGGTCCGCTTTACATCCACGGGCGCCGGTGTCACGCTGCACCGATGGACCCCGCCGCAGATCGGACCGCCCTGCCTGCGACGCTGCTGGAGATCGAGGAGATCAAGAAGCTCAAGGCCCGATACTGCCGCCTCCTCGACACCAAGGACTGGCTGGCCTGGCGGTCGTTGTTCTCCGATGATTTCCACAGCGACACGTCCGCGTCCGGCGGAAAGGTCATCGTCGGCGCCGAGGAGTTCGTGGCGTTCACCCGCAAGAGCCTCGGGGACAACGCGACGGTGCACCAGGTGCACGCCCCGGAGATCGACCTCACCTCGCCGACCACCGCACGGGCGGTGTGGGCCCTCGAGGACGTGGTCCGGCTCGCACCCGGGGTGAATCTGCGGGGTTACGGCCACTACCACGAGACCTACGAGAAGGTCGACGGGCATTGGCTGATCACCGCCTCCACGCTGACCCGGCTGCGCGAGGACATCTTCAACGTCGCGGTGTCGGTGTACCTGTCCGACCGGATCAAGAAGGCGGCCGGCGCGGTGGCCCGCCGGGTGGTGCGCTGAGCCCTCACACCAGCTTGTCGAAGCACTTCTCCTCGACGCGCCTGCTCATCCGCCACCCGGCCGGGGTGCGGACGAACTCGTCGACGTACCAGATTCCGACGAAATAGATCTGGGCGGGGCTCTGGGCCTGATCCCCGCCCATCACCATCGGGTTGAAGCAGATCGCCCGCGACGTGGCGGTGTCACCAGCCGGATCGTAGGAGATGCGCACATCGATGTTGCCCAGCATGTGGTAGTAGGCGGGGAAGTTCGGCAGCACCTCCTTCAGCCACGCCTTGACCTCGGGGAAGCGTCCGTCGACGCCACCGGACACCCGGTAGTCGATGTAGGCGTCGGCGGTGAACACCGCGTCCAGGTCGTCGAATCGCCGTTGATCGATCGCGGTGGAGTAGTCGACCAGCAGTTGCTGAATCTCGAACCGGTCGGAGATCTCCTCGAGGCTGAGCATGCACCGATTGAACACGATCGGCGGACCCGATTAGGCTCCCCCGACATGACAAGGTTCCTCGCGGCCGTGACGGCCACCCTGTGCCTGGTCGGCGCGGGCCTGCAGGACGGCGCGGCGCCGACCGCGGCGGCCGCGCCCGTGACCGGCATCAACCAGCCCGCGGGTTCGGTCCCGGTCCCCGAGGGACCCGCCGAGGCCTGGGTCGTGGCCGACATGGACACCGGCCGGGTGCTGGCCGGGCGCAACGAGTACGGCCAGTACGCCCCGGCGAGCACCATCAAGGTGCTGCTCGCGCTGACGGTGCTCGACGAGCTCCCGCTGGACACCACGATCGTCGCCGACGAGTCCGACACCAAGGTCGAGTGCAACTGCGCCGGTGTGGCTCCCGGGCTGACCTACTCGGCCCGCCAACTGCTGGAGGGCCTGTTGCTGGTGTCGGGCAACGACGCGGCCAACACCCTGGCCAGGATGCTGGGCGGTCGTGACGTCGCGCTGATGAAGATGAACGCCAAGGCCTCGCTGGTCGGCGCCTACGGAACCAACGCCGGGTCGCCGTCGGGCATCGACGGTCCGGGCATCGACATCTGGTCCTCACCGCACGACCTGGCGGTCATCTTCCGGGCCGCGATGGCCAACCCGGTGTTCGCTCAGCTCACCGCGCAGCCGACCGCGGTGTTCCCGACCAAGACCGGCGACCGGGTGCTGGTGAACCAGGACGAGCTGCTGCACCGCTACCCGGGCACGTTCGGCGGCAAGACCGGATACACCGATCTGGCCCAGAAGACGTTCGTCGGCGGCGCTGCGCGCAACGGCAGGCGGCTGGTGGTCGTGATGATGCACGGGCTGGTCAGGGAGGGCGGGCCCACCTACTGGGACCAGGCGGCCGGTCTGCTCGACTGGGGGTTCGCGCTGGGCCCCGGCGCGGGCATCGGCCAACTTTGAGGCCGGCCGCAGGCAGCGGCCCCGATACCCGATGGAGATCTGATCGCGCGCTGGGCGAGTCCTGGCGCGACTAGCCTCGCCAACCGTGCGACGAGGAATCGCCGGGTTGGCGCTCGCCCTCAGCGTGGCGCTGCCCGCCGCGTGGCTTCCCGCCGCACCCGCGTCGGCGCAGCCCGACCTCGAGCCCGCCGCCGCGCAGACGCTTCCGCAGGGGCCGGCCCAGGCCTGGCTGCTGGCCGACCTCGACACCGGCCGGGTACTGGCCAGCCGCGACCCGTACGGCCGGTACGCACCGGCCAGCACGATCAAGGTGCTGCTCGCGATGGTGGTGCTCGATCATCTGCGGCCCGACAACTTCGCGCGGGCCAACGAGTCGCACACCGAGGTCGAATGCTCGTGTGTGGGGCTGACGCCCGGCCAGGCCTACACCACCCGCCAGCTGCTCGAGGCGATCCTGATGGTGTCGGGCAACGACGCGGCCAACATGCTGGCCGACATGCTGGGCGGCCGGCCGGTCGCGGTCGCCGCGATGAACCGCAAGGCCGCGCTGCTCGGCGCGCGCAGCACCCGCGCGTCCTCGCCGTCCGGGCTGGACGGCCCGGGCTGGGAGTCGGTGACCACCCCGCACGATCTGGCGGTCATCCTGCGGGCGGCGCTGAAGTACCCGCTGATCGCCTACATCATGCGCTCGCCGTCGGCGCAGTTCCCGGGCAAGACCCTGCACAACCAGAACGAGCTGCTCAGCCGCTACCCCGGAGACCTGGCCGGCAAAACCGGCTACACCAACCTGGCCCGCAAGACCTACGTGGGTGCCGCCCAGCGCGGCAACCGGCGACTGGTGGTCGTGCAGATGTACGGCACCGGCGACCTCTACGGTCAGGCGATCGGCCTGTTCGACTGGGGTTTCCGCCAGCCCTGAACCGCGAACGTGCACCCACGGCTGTGATTGGGCACCCGAGCACGGCCGTGGGTGCACTTTCGGCAACGGCGCTTTCGGCGATGGCATCGCCACCAAAAGACGCACGGCGATGCCTCGGTCGCTAGGGATGCGATTGAGTGGCCAAGTTGTTCTCATCTATCCACTGGTCGATGTGGTCAAGCACCTCGGCAAGAGATGGGCCGAAAATCTGCATATGGTCGGCACTGCAGACCTCGACAAATTTGCCGTTTGCATAGCGCGCGGCCGTTTGCCGGGGAACTTCGGTGGAAATCATGCGATCTTGAGTTCCGCCGGTGACGAGCACCGGGCCAGTTACCGCCCCATAGTCGATGCGCGCCGCACGACCGCGATCCAGGAAGTAGAACCCCAATTCGCAATAGGCACGGCCCGAATCGCACCGCAAGTGTGCGTCGTATAGCTCCCGCGCCGAGTGTTCGTCGTGTGCGTTCGCGACGAAGCGACGCCACATCCCCCAACTCATTGGGCGCACAGGTTGGCGCCACGGGAAGGGCCGCAAGAAGTGACCACCGAGGACCAGCACCGACGCCAACGGAGCACGCATACCCGGAGCCGGTGACGGCGCGAGGCAAAACAGCCCCCGGTGCGGGGTACGAGCGCCACGAGTTGCGCGACCAAGCCGCCAAACGAGAATCCCCCGATCAAAGGCATGTCGAGTGTGCGGGTGAGCTCGGTCAGGTCTGCGACGTAGTCACTCAGGCTCACACCGGCCACCAGCTCGGCTTGTTCTGGCATGCTCTCGGCATGGTGGCGCAGGGTTGGCGTGTAGACGGTCCAGCCACGCTGTTCAAAGTGACGGCGCATCTCGACCAACTGGTCTCCAACTTCTGATGAACCATGAATCAGAATCATGTCTCGGCTCATTGCGCGCCCCCTGTTGCCTGTCACGACACCGCAAGTTCAGCTTGACAGTCTCACAATTCGCGAGATACCAATCGAAATGCCCGCTGTTGGACGGGCGCATGCCGCATGAAGTGTTCTTTGGCCAGTCGGTGTCGCTTTCGGCGATGGCGCTTTCAGCGACCGCAGGGGCCGCGGTTCCTCAGTAGATGACGCCGCGCAGCATCACCAGAGTGGGATTCGCCAGCACCGCGGTGCCGGTGCGCGGATCGTCGGCGTAGCACACCAGATCGGCCGAGGCGCCGTGCTCGAGCGCGGGACGGCGCAGCCACGCACGGGCATCCCAGCAGGCCGCACCGAGCGCGTCGGTGGGTGTCATGCCGATGCCCTTGAGGGCTTGCACCTCCTCGGCGATCCGGCCGTGCGCGACCGCACTTCCCGCGTCGGAGCCGGCGAAGATCGGCACGCCGGCCTCCCGGGCCGCACCGATCCGATCGACGCACGTGGCGTGCAGTGCCTGCATGTGCCGCTGGTAGCGGGGGTAGCGATCCGCGGCGGCCGCGATGCCGGGGAAGTTCTCGATGTTGATCAGTGTGGGCACCAGCGCGGTGCCGTACTCGACCATCAGGTCGACAGTGTCCTCGGTCAGCCCGGTGCCGTGCTCGATGCAGTCGATGCCGGCCCTGATCAGACCGGGCAGCGCATCCTCGCCGAACACGTGCGCGGTGACGCGGGCACCGTTGGCGTGCGCGGCGTCGATCGCGGTGGCCAGCACGTCGTCGGACCACAGCGGCGCCAGATCGCCGAGGTCACGGTCGATCCAGTCGCCGACCAGCTTGACCCAGCCGTCCCCCCAGCGGGCCTGGGCGGCCACCGCGTCGGGCAGCTGCCATTCGTCCTCGAGTTCGATCGCGAAGCCGCGCTGGTAGCGCTTCGGGCGGGCCAGATGACGCCCGGCACGGATGATGCGCGGCAGATCGGGACGATCGTCGAAGCCGCGGGTGTCGATCGGCGATCCGGCGTCGCGCAGCAGCAGGGCGCCGACGCCGCGCTCGGTCTCGGCCTGGGCGACGGCCTCGTCCATCGGGATCGCGCCACCGGCGCCCAGCCCGACGTGGCAGTGTGCGTCGACCAGGCCGGGCATCACCCAGCCGCCGAACCCGTCTGCCCCGAAGACGGTCTCCGCGCCGGGTACCGGCTCGGCGGAAAGCCTGCCGCGCGGCCCATGCTCGTCGGGCGAGCCCTCATAGACCACCCACCATTCGACGGGCTCACCGTCGGGCAGCGCCCGGGCCCGGATGTGCAGCGCGGGAGGTGCCGCCATCAGTTCTTCGGGAACTTCAGCTTCGACAGGTCGATGTCGGCCAGGCCGGGGGGCAGCTCGTCGAGGCCCTTGGGCATGTTCGACAGGTCCGGAAAGCCCGGCGGCATGCCCGGCATCCCGGCGCCGAGTGGGTTGCGCACCTTCGGCGGCGTCGGCCCCTTGCCGCCCTTCTTGCCCTTCTTGTTCTTGCCCTTGGCGGCCTTGCGGTTGCTCTTGCGGGCGAACGGCATGCCCATCTGACCGGCCATCGACGACATCATCTTGCGGGCCTCGAAGAACCGGTCGACGAGCTGGTTGACCTCAGCGACCGTCACCCCCGACCCGTTGGCGATCCGCAGCCGCCGGGAGGCGTTGATGATCTTCGGATCGGAGCGCTCCTGCGGCGTCATGCCGCGGATGATCGCCTGCACCCGGTCGAGCTGTTTGTCGTCGACGGCGGCCAGCGCGTCCTTCATCTGTCCGGCGCCGGGCAGCATGCCGAGCAGGTTGCCGATCGGCCCCATCTTGCGGATCGCCAGCATCTGCTCGAGGAAGTCCTCGAGGGTGAGCTCGCCGCTGCCGATCTTGGCCGCGGTGGCCTCGGCCTGCTCGGCGTCGAAGACCTGCTCGGCCTGCTCGATGAGGGTCAGCACGTCGCCCATGCCGAGGATCCGGCTGGCCATCCGGTCGGGGTGGAAGACGTCGAAGTCCTCCAGCTTCTCCCCCGCCGAGGCGAACAGGATGGGCACGCCGGTCACCTCGCGCACCGACAGCGCGGCGCCGCCGCGGGCATCGCCGTCGAGCTTGGTCAGCACCACACCCGTGAAGCCGACGCCCTCGCGGAACGCGTCCGCGGTGGTCACCGCGTCCTGGCCGATCATCGCGTCCAGGACGAACAACACCTCGTCGGGGTTGACCGCGGCACGGATGGCGGCGGCCTGACGCATCAGTTCCTCGTCGATGCCCAGCCGGCCCGCGGTGTCGACGATGACGACGTCGTAGTGCTTGGCCCTGGCCTCGGCCAACCCGGCCGAGGCCACCGCGACCGGGTCGCCCGCCGTCATCTGCTCGAGGTGCGCACCGTCCGGAGACACCCCGGGGTGCGGCGCGAACACGTGCACGCCCGCGCGTTCGCCGACGATCTGCAACTGGTTGACCGCACCCGGCCGCTGCAGATCGCAGGCCACTAGCAGCGGGGTGTGGCCCTGCCCCTTGAGCCATTTCGCGAGCTTTCCGGCCAGCGTGGTCTTGCCGGAACCCTGCAGGCCGGCCAGCATGACCACGGTCGGCGGGTTGCGCGCGTAGGCAAGCTGGCGGGTCTGCCCGCCGAGGATCTCGATGAGTTCCTCGTTGACGATCTTGACGACCTGCTGCGCCGGGTTCAGCGCGCCCGACACCTCCGCGCCCTTGGCCCGATCCTTGATGCGGGCGACGAACTGGCGCACCACCGGCAGCGACACGTCGGCTTCCAGCAGCGCCAGTCGGATCTCACGGGCGGTGGCGTCGATGTCGGCGTCGGTGAGCCGACCCTTGCCGCGCAGACCTGAGAGTGCCCCGGTCAGTCGGTCGGAGAGCGATTCAAACACGTGGCCAAGACTACTTGTCTTCGGGTCGCCTTTCCGGTGCTGCCCCGGGTCAGCTGGCTTCCTCGACCTTGGCCGGCGGTGCGGGCAGCACGGTGAACAGCTCGCGTTCGAGGCTCTGGCGCACCGTCTTCTCGTTCGCGCCGGCGGGCAGCACGATGCTGAACGCGTCCACGACCGACGACCCGAGCGTGGTCACCTTCGCCCACGCGATGTCGACGCCGGCCCGCTCGAACACCGCGGTGAGAAACGCCAGCAGCCCGGTGCGGTCGGTGGTGCGGATCTCGGCCACCAGGTGGCCCTCAGCCTCGCCGTCGTACCAGATGATCTTCGGCGGAGCGGGCGGATAGTTGACCGGCACCGCGGCGTGCACCTCGCCCGCGCGGGCCTTGCCCGCGAGGTCGGCCTCCTTCTGCTCGAGCGCACTGACCACGTCCAACTCGCCGTCCATCGCGAGAATCAGCTGCTGACGCAGTAACTCGGCGGCGGGCGGCGCGCCGAAATGCGGTGACACCACGAAGGTGTTGATGGCCGACCCCCGGTGTCCGTTGACCGATGCGGAGTGCACCCGCAACGCGTTCAGCGCCAGCACCCCGGCGGCCTTGGACAACAGCCCACGGACGTCGGGCGCGATCATCGTCACGTTGTAGATGTGCGAGTTGTCCCCCAACGTCAGCTCGACGTGCACCGTGTCGCTCCCGGCCAGCGAAATGATCCGCGGATCAATCGGATCCGGCTTCGGCAGCGGCTCCCCGGCCATCGCCAGCCGGCACCGGCGAACCAGATCGCCGATCAGGGACGCCTTCCAGTCGCCCCACACCCCGGGGCCGGTGGCCAGCGAGTCGGCCTCGGCGAGAGCATGCAGCAGTTCGAGCACCACCAGATCGCCGCCGAGGGTCTCCACCACGTCGGCGATGGTCTTCGGGTCCTGCAGGTCGCGCCGGGTGGCGGTGTGCGGGAGCAGCAGGTGGTATCGAACCACCTTGGAGAGGACCTCGATGTCGGACGGCCACAGCCCGAGCCGACCGCCGATCTGGGTGGCCAGCTCCGCACCGATGATGCTGTGGTCGCCTCCACGGCCCTTGCCGATGTCGTGCACGAGGGCGCCGAGCACCAACAGGTCGGGCCGGGACACCCGGGTGGTGAAAGCACTTGCCCTGGATACGGTTTCGACCAGATGCCGGTCCACGGTCCAGATGTGCACGACATCGCGCGGTGGCAGGTCGCGTACCGCACCCCACTCGGGGAACAGCCGTCCCCACAGGCCGGTCCGGTCCAGCGCCTCGATGGTGCCGACCGCCGAGGGCCCGGCGCCCAGCATCACGAGCAGATCCTTGAGCGCCTGGCGCGGCCAGGGGGTCCGCAACTCCGGCGCGGTCTCCACCAGCCGACCCAGGGTGGACGCCGCCATCGGAAGCCCGGTGGTCGCCGATGCGGCGGCCACCCGGAGGATCAGACCGGGATCGCGTTCCGGACGGGCATCCCGGGCCAGGATGACCTCGCCGTTGAACTCGATCACGCCCTCGTCGAGCGGACGGCGCACGGGCCGGCGCAGCGCGGAGAGCCCGCGCCGCGGCAGTGCGTTGGCCGCCGTGCGGATTCCGGCGTCGACGTAGTAACTGACGGTGCGGGCCGAATCGGAGAGCATCCGGGCGAGATCGAACCGGTCACCGATGCGCAGCGCGGCGCCGATCTCGTCGGCGTGCTGGGCCAGCAGCAGTTCCCGGCCCCGACCGGCCACCCGGTGCAGTTCGGTGCGGACGTTGAGCAGGGAAAGATGTGCCTCGCCAAGGGTTTCGGTCGGCGAGGCCAGCGAACGGCTGGGATAGACGTCGGCCAGCTGGGCGATGGCAAGCGCATTGAGCAGCTGGACGTCGCGCAGGCCGCCCCTGCCGCACTTGAGATCCGGTTCGGCCCGGTGGGCGATCTCGCCGCAGCGCCGCCAACGTGCCGTGGTGTGCTCGACGAGTTCGTCGAAGCGGGAAGCGATTCCGGTGCGCCACTGGCTGCGGGCACCGCCGATCAACAGCGCGGACAGGTCGCCGTCACCGGCGATGTGGCGGGCCTCCAGCATCGCCAGACCCGCCGACATGTCCTCCCCGGCGACCCGCACTGCCTCGGGCACGGTACGCACACTGTGATCGATGCGGATGTTGGCGTCCCACAGCGGATACCAGAGCAGCTCGGCGACCTCACCGACTACCTCGGGTGGCATGTTGTCGTGCAGCAGCATCAGGTCGAGATCGGAGTACGGCAACAGCTCGCCGCGGCCGAGGCCGCCGGTGGCGACGATGGCGAAACCACTGCTGGTGGTGATCCCGATCTCGGTGGCCTTGGTGGTGAGCCAGAAGTCGTAGAGGTCGAGCAGTGCGTCGCGCAACGCCGCGGCGTCGAGCGGACGGGATCCGCCGGACGTCAACTGCCCTGCGGCGGCGGCGAGGTCGGTGGCGGGACGTAACGAGCCCGCCGCCGGGCGCACCCATCGGGGCGCTCCGGCGGCGGGGTCTCGTTTCCGCTCTGTCATGAGTTGTTGTCCTCCAGGCACTTAACCATCCAGCGCTCACACGGTTCGATGCCGGGAGACGACGCGTCATTCCATGATATGCGGGCTACAGGGCGTCGGTCCCCCGCTCGCCGGTGCGTACCCGGACGACGGTTTCGACCGGGGACACCCAGACCTTTCCGTCACCGATCTTGCCGGTGCGGGCGGCCTGGACGATCACGTCCACCACCTTGTCCACGGCGGAGTCGTCCACGACGACCTCCACCCGCACCTTCGGCACGAAGTCCACCGAGTACTCCGCACCGCGGTAGACCTCGGTGTGGCCCTTCTGGCGGCCGTAGCCCTGAACCTCGCTGACGGTCATTCCCAGAATGCCCGTCTGCTCCAGACCGGTCTTGACATCTTCGAGCGTGAACGGCTTGACGATCGCAGTAATCAGCTTCATGTAGTCGATCCCTTCCGATGAAATTGTCGCCGATCAGGCGAACTCGTAAGCCGTTTCGGCGTGTTCGGTTTCATCGATGCCGGTGTCCTCGTCCTCCGTGCTGATTCGCCAGCCGAGCGGCTTGACGATGAAGGCGATGATCAGCGTCATGACACCGGTGAAGACCAGCGCGCACAGCGCGATGACGAGCTGGACGACCAGCTGCTTGAAGTCACCGCCGTAGAGCAGGCCGGCCGCGTCCTCCTCCGACCATGCGAAGAAGCCGATCGAGATGGTGCCCCACAGACCGGCAACCAGGTGCACGCCGACGACGTCGAGCGAGTCGTCGTAGCCGAGCTTGTACTTCAGCCCGATGGCAAGTGCGGCGAGGACACCGGCGACGGCGCCCAGGCCCAGCGAACCGACCGGGGTCACCGAACCGCAGGCGGGGGTGATGGCAACCAGGCCGGCGACGATGCCCGAGGCTGCGCCGACGCCGGTGGGATGTCCGTCGCGGATCTTCTCCACGACCAGCCACGCCAGCATCGCGGCGGCGGTCGCGGCGGTGGTGTTGACGAACACCTGGCCGGCGATCATGTCGGCCGCACCTTCCGAACCGACGTTGAAGCCGTACCAACCGAACCACAGGATGGCGGCGCCGAGCAGCACGAACGGCACATTGTGCGGCCGGTAGGCCGTCTTGCCGAAGCCCATCCGCTTGCCGAGCAGGATCGCCAGCACCAGGCCGGCCATACCGGCGTTGATGTGAACCACGGTGCCACCGGCGAAGTCGATCGGCGCCACGTTGGCCGCGCCCTCGTCGTCGACGCCGAACAGCTTGGCCGCGATGCCCTCTCCGCTGCCGGACAGCAGGCCGCCGCCCCACACCATGTGCGACAGCGGGAAGTACACCAGGGTGGCCCAGAGGCCGCCGAACACCAGCCAGGTGCCGAACTTCATCCGCTCGGCCACCGAGCCGCTGATCAGCGCGACGGTGATGACCGCGAAGGTGAGCTGGAACGCCACCCAGATGATCGCGGGCACGGTGCCGAAGCCGCCGAGCACGTAGCCGGTCGTACCGTCGGGCAGTTCCATGGTCTTGAGCAGGTCGCTGACACCCCAGAGCGAGAACGGGTTGTCGAAGACTCCGAAGTAGTCCGACTCGCCGGTGTGCGCCGACGAGAACGACATCGAGTAGCCCCACAGCACGTAGATCACGCTGATCAGGCCGAGCGAGCTGAAGGACATCATCATCATGTTCAGGACGGACTTCTGCCGCGACAGGCCGCCGTAGAAGAACGCGAGGCCGGGTGTCATGAACAGCACCATGGCGGTAGCCGCGATCACCCACGCCGTGTCACCGGCGCTCAGACCGTCGGGCCCGAACGGCAGGAATTGATCGTCGGGTATGGCTAGGGCCACGTCATGCAAGCCAAAAACCACTTTGTTTGAACCTCCTTGGGACGTGAGCCGATCATGATCGGCCTCCGAAAGAGGGTCTTTGGCGCGGGTTTCATCCGTGATTCGTATGTGTTTCGGATGCGTGAACGGCCACGCCCATTGCGTTACGCTCGCATTTCCACGTCTTCGATCAGCGAAAGTCCGCGGCGCGTGGAAGAATTACTGCCCTTCCCACGCTACGCGCCCCTGTCAACCGAGCAGCGCGTCGACGAACGCTGCCGGCTCGAACGGCGCCAGATCGTCGGGGCCCTCACCCAGTCCGACCAGTTTGACCGGCACCCCGAGTTCCTGTTGGACACGGAACACGATGCCGCCCTTCGCGGTGCCGTCCAGCTTGGTCAGCGCCACGCCGGTGATGTTGACGACCTCGGCGAAGACCTTGGCCTGCGGCAGGCTGTTCTGACCGATGGTGGCGTCGAGGACCAGCAGCACCTCGTCGACGGCGGCGCGCTTCTCCACCACGCGCTTGACCTTGCCCAGCTCGTCCATCAACCCGGTCTTGGTGTGCAGGCGTCCCGCGGTGTCGACGACGACGACGTCGGCGCCGTCGGCGATCCCGGTGTCCACGGCATCGAAGGCCACCGACGCCGGATCGGCCCCTTCCGCCCCGCGGACCACCTCGGCACCGACCCGCGACGCCCAGGTCTGCAGCTGATCGGCGGCCGCGGCGCGGAACGTGTCGGCGGCGCCGAGCACGACGCGCCGGCCGTCGGCGACCAGCACCCGGGCCAGCTTGCCGACGGTGGTGGTCTTGCCGGTCCCGTTGACGCCCACCACCAGCAGCACCGAGGGCTTGTCCTGGTGCGGCAGCGCCTTGATGGAGCGGTCCAGATCGGGACGCAGCTCCGAGATGAGCACGTCGCGCAGCACGGCGCGGGCATCGGCCTCGGTGCGCACGGTGTTGCTGGCCATCCGGGACCGCAGCGAGGACACCACCGACTCGGTCACCACGGGCCCGAGATCGGCGATCAGCAGGGTGTCCTCGACCTCCTCCCACGAATCCTCGTCCAGGTCGCCGCCGCCCAGCAGGCCGAGCATGCTGCGCCCCAGCGTGCTCTGAGACTTCGCCAGGCGCCCGCGCAGCCGATCCAGCCTGCCCTCGGTGGGCGCGATGGTGTCGATCTCGGGCGCTACGGGCGGGGCCGTCTCGGCCACCGGCACCTCGGTCACCGGCACCTCGGCCACCGGCACCTCGGCCACCGGCGTCTCGGCCACCGGCACCTCGGCTGGGGCGGGCTCGACCGGAGCCTGCGGCGCCTCGGCCACCGGCGTCTCGGGCGCGGCGGGCTCGACCGGAGCCTGCGGCGCCTCGGCGGGTGCTACGTCCGGCGGCGCGACGACGGTCGGGGGCTCGGGCAGCCGCACGTCGGCGATCGGGCGCTTGGGCGCATCCCGGGGAATGGTGGCATCATCGCCGACGGCCGGCAGCCCGGTGGTGTCGATGCGCCCCGACGGCCCTGCCGCCTCCGGCGGGCTGATCGGGGCCGCGGGCGGTGCCGACTGGCTGAACGTGATGCCCGACGAAGCGGTATAGCCGCCCGATCGATCGACGGGAGTGGCAGTGTCTCGACCAGACAGGCTGATCCGGCGACGGCGGTACCTGACCAGCCCGACGACGAGCACAGTGACCAGCAGGACAGCGATGACCGCGATGGCGATCCAGAGACTCAGCCCAATACCTTCAGACACCACGCCATTGTCTCAGGGGCCCGAACGGGATCACAGCCGGTGACGTTCGACCCGGTTTCAGCACTTCAGCACCGCAAACGTCGGCACCTCGACGTCTGCCTGACCGAGCCGGTCGAATACCAGACGGTGAGCACCGGGCTGGAGCGCTACCGACTGCCCTACAACGCGCTGACCCAGACCGACCTCGGCACCGTCGACCTCGGCACCGAGTTCTTCGGCGCCCGGTTGCGGGCCCCGGTGGTGATCGGCGCCATGACGGGCGGCGCGGAGCTATCCGGCATCATCAACCGCAACCTGGCCGCGGCGGCCCAGGAACTCGGCCTGGGCATGATGCTCGGCTCCCAGCGGGTGATGATGGACGATCCGGTCAGCGCGGCCAGCTTCGACGTCCGCGAGGTGGCCCCGGACATCCTGCTGATCGGCAACATCGGCCTGGCCCAGCTGGACCCGGCGACGGTGCCGGAGCTGGCCGCGGTGCTGGCCGAGGTCGGCGCCGACGGCCTGGCCGTGCACACCAACCCGCTGCAGGAGGCCATGCAGCACCACGGTGACACCGACTTCTCCGGGTCGATCACCCGGCTGCGCGAGGTGACCGCGTCGATCGGCTACCCGGTGATGCTCAAGGAGGTGGGCCACGGCATCGGCGCCGCCGCAGCGGCCGAGCTCACCGACTGCCCGCTGGCCGCGATCGACGTCGCGGGCGCCGGCGGCACGTCGTGGGCGCGGGTCGAGCAGTTCGTCCGCTACGGCGAGGTGCGCTATCCGGCGCTGGCCGAATGGGGCGTGCCGACCGCGCAGGCGCTGCTGGAGGTACGCGGCATCCTCCCGGACATGCCGCTGGTCGCTTCGGGCGGCATCCGTACCGGGATGGACGCCGCCAAGGCGCTCGCGCTCGGCGCCCAGGCGGTGGCCGTCGCCCGGCCGCTGCTCGCGCCGGCGATCGAATCCGTTGCCGCCGTGGTAGATTGGCTGCAACGCTTCCTCGACGAGCTGTTGGTGTGCCTACACGGCTGCGGGGCGGCGAACCTGGCGGCGCTGCGCCGCCGGGGCGTCACCGAGACGCACCCACCCGAACGCACCCCGGGATAGCCCGACCGGGACGGTCACGACGGGCTGGTGACCAGCTCCTGCCCGCGCATGCGCTGCGAGATGACCGTGGTGATGCCGTCGTTGCGCATCGTCACGCCGTACAGCGCGTCGGCCACCTCCATCGTGGGCTTCTGGTGGGTGATCACGATCAGCTGCGAACGCTCGCGCAGCTGCTCGAAGAGGCTGATCAGCCGGCGCAGGTTGACGTCGTCGAGCGCGGCCTCGACCTCGTCCATCACGTAGAACGGCGACGGCCTGGCGCGGAAGATCGCGACCAGCATCGCCACCGCGGTCAGCGACTTCTCCCCACCCGACAGCAGCGACAACCGCTTGATCTTCTTGCCCGGCGGCCGGGCCTCCACCTCGATGCCCGTGGTCAGCATGTCGGTCGGGTCGGTCAGCAGCAGCCTGCCCTCACCGCCCGGGAACAACGTCGAGAACACCTGGGAGAACTCGCGTTCCACGTCGGCGTAGGCCTCGGTGAACACCTGCAGGATCCGGGCGTCGACATCGGAGATCACGTCGAGCAGGTCCTTGCGGGCCGCCTTGACGTCCTCGAGCTGGGTGGACAGGAAGTTGTAGCGTTCCTCCAGCGCGGCGAACTCCTCGAGCGCCAGCGGGTTGACCCGGCCCAGCTCCTTGAGCTCACGCTCGGCACGCTTGGCCCGGCGGTCCTGGGTGTCCCGGTCGTAGGGCATCGGGGCCGGTGCGGTCACCTGCTCGCCGCGCTCCCTGGCCTGCTCGTACTCGGCCATCTCCAGCTCCGACGGGGGCAACGGAACGGTCGGGCCGTACTCGGCGATCAGATCGGCCACCGCCATCCCGAACTGCTCGAGCACCTGTTGCTCGAGCTGCTCGATACGCAGTGCCGCCTGCGCTTTGGCGACCTCGTCACGGTGCAGGGCGTCGGTGAGCGCGGTGATCCTGGTGGTGAGCTCACCGGTCTCCTCGCGTGCCCGGGTCAGCTCGGCGGCGCGGATCTGGCGTTCGGCGGCCACCTCGTCGCGGATGCCCGACGACACCGCGACCGCCGCACTCAGCCGCTGCGCGACCAGACGTCCGGAGTCGGCCACCGCCGCCGCCACCGCGGCCGCCCGGACGCGGGCCTCCCGGGCCTGCCGGGCCCGGATGCGAGCGTCGCGTTCGGCGGCCGCCGAGCGCCGCAGCGAGTCCGCGCGCCCCCGAACCGCGTTCGCCCGCTCCTCGGCCGTGCGCACCGCCAACCGCGCCTCCACCTCGGCCGACCGGGCCGCCTCCGCCGCTGCGGTACACACCTCCCGATCCACCGGCTCGGCCTCGAACATCGGTTCCTGCTGGGCGTTGTGCAGCCGCTGTTCCAGCTCGCCGAGCTCCTCAACGGTGCGGGTGCGGCCGGCCTCGAGCTCGTCGCGCTGCCGGATCAGGCGCTGCCACTCGTCGTCGGCGGCGCGGGCATCCTGGCCCAGCCGGCCGAGCTGCTCGTAGATCGACGAGATCGCGGCGTCGGACTCGTTGAGCGCAGCGAGCGCCTGCTCGGCGGCGTCCTGGCGGGCGGCCTGCTCGGCCAGCGCCCCGGCCAGCGCCGCCGACAGCTCGACGGTCTGCCGTTCGGCGTCGGTGAGCTCGGTGCGCGCCTTGTCGACCGCCGAGGTGATCTCCAGGGTGGAGGGCTTGCGGTCCGAGCCGCCGCTGACCCAGCCGGCGCCGACCAGGTCACCGTCGACGGTGACCGCGCGCAGTTGCGGACGTTGCGCGACCAGCTCCAGCGCGGTCGACAGGTCGTCGACCACCACCACCCCGGCCAGCATCGCGGTGACCGCGGCACGCACGCTCGCCGCGGCGTCCACCACGTCGACGGCCCACGCCACCCCACCGGGCAGCGGGCCCGGCAGCGGAGCCGACTGAACCGGCCAGTCCCCCAACACGATCGCCGCCCGGCCCCCGTCGGAGGCCTTCAATGCGGCCATCGCGTCACGCGCGGCGCCGGAGTTCTCCGCGGCCAGCGCGTCGGCGGCCGCGCCGAGCACCGCGGCGACCGCGGCCTCATCACCGGGGCGCACCTTGACCAGGTCGGCCAGCGACCCGAGAAGCCCTGCACCGCTGTGGTTTTCCTGCAGCCACGCGGCGCCGTCCTTACGGTCCAGGCCGACCGACAGCGCGTCGATCCGCGCCTGCAGCGAGGCGACCTGACGTTCGGCGGCCCGCTCGGCGGACTGCAGCTCGGCGACCCGCTCGTCGGCCAGCCGCAGCGCGGCCACGGTCCGGTCGTGGTGTTCGTCCAGACCCACCTCGCCGGCGTCCAGCTCGCCGACCCGCCCCTGCACGGTCTCGAATTCCGCCTGGGTCTGCTGGGCGCGGGCCGCCGCCTCGTCGATCGAGGCGCTCATCCGGGCGACGGTCTCGTCGATGGACTCGACGCGGGTCCGCATGGTGTCGACCTGCCCGGACAACCGGGCCAGGCCCTCGCGCCGGTCGGCCTCGGCCCGGGCCGCCGCCAGGTGGGCGCGTTCGGCGGCGGCGGCGGTCTGCTCGCGTTCGGCCAGCTCCGCGCGGGCCGCCTCGAGACGTTCGCGGGATTCCTCGAGCTCCTCGAGCAGCTGTCGCTCCTGCTCGGCGATCTCGTCGGCCTGCGCCTCGAGCTCGTCGGGATCGGGACCGCCGGACAGCTCGGGCTCGGCGTCGAGATGCTGGGCTCGCTCGCTGGCGATGCGCACGGTCGCGCCGACCCGCTCGGCCAGTGCCGAGAGCCGGAACCAGCGCTGCTGGGCGGACTCCGCCCGCTCGCTGAGGTCCTCGACCGCCGACTCGTGGGCGTCGAGTTCCAGCGAGCGCGCCTCCAGCCGCTCACTGAGCTCGGAATGCTCACGGCGCAGCGCAGTTTCGGCCTGGTTGGTGTCGTCGAACTCGGCCTTGCGGGTGACCAGGTCGTCGGCGGCCAACCGCAGCCGCGCATCGCGCAGGTCGGCCTGGATGGTCTGCGCCCGCCGCGCCATCTCGGCCTGCCTGCCGAGCGGCTTGAGCTGGCGCCGCAGCTCGGTCGTCAGGTCGGTCAGCCGGGCCAGGTTGGCCTGCATGGAGTCCAGCTTGCGGACCGCCTTCTCCTTGCGCTTGCGGTGCTTGAGGACGCCCGCGGCCTCCTCGATGAACGCGCGGCGGTCCTCCGGGCGGGACTCCAGGATCTCCGACAACTTGCCCTGACCGACGATCACGTGCATCTCGCGGCCGATGCCGGAGTCGCTGAGCAACTCCTGCACATCCATCAAACGGCAACTGCTGCCGTTGATCTCGTACTCGCCGGCGCCGTCGCGGAACATCCGCCGGGTGATCGACACCTCGGAGTACTCGATCGGCAGCGCGTTGTCGGAGTTGTCGATGGTCAGCGTGACTTCGGCACGGCCCAGCGGGGCGCGCGATGAGGTGCCGGCGAAGATGACGTCCTCCATCTTGCCGCCGCGCAGCGTCTTGGCGCCCTGCTCGCCCATCACCCAGGTCAGTGCGTCGACGACGTTCGACTTGCCCGATCCGTTGGGGCCGACGACACAGGTGATGCCCGGTTCGAAGCGCAGAGTCGTCGGCGAGGCGAAGGACTTGAAGCCCTTCAGCGTCAGACTCTTCAGATACATGACGTGAAACCCTACCGCCGAGTTGCTCAGCGCTCGGTGAAGCCGGTGAGCGCGTCGGCCGGTTGCGACCAGTCGGCGATCACCTTGTCCACTTGACCAGGGGTTTTACCGCTGTTGAGCAGCTCGAGGAGCCGCTGGCAGGACTCCCGCGGGCCCTGTGCGACCACCTGCACCCGGCCGTCGGGCTTGTTGGCGGCGTAGCCGGTCAACCCCAGTTCCAGCGCCCGCGACCGCGTCCACCAGCGGAAACCCACCCCCTGGACGTAGCCGTGCACCCAGGCGGTCAGCCGGACGTCACTCTCCCCCAACATCTTTCACCCCAAACGTCACTTCAGTACCAGACTTTAACGTGCGCCCCACCGTGCACACCTGGTCGACGGCGCGTTCCACCACCGTCAGCAGCCGGGCGACCTCGTCGCCGGCCAGGCCGGACAGATCGACCTCGAGCAGCTCCTCGAGCAGGGGATAGCGTTCCTGCTCGCGGTCGGCGTCGCCGGACACCCGGATGGTGGCCCGGTAGTCGTCGCCCAGGCGGCGCCGCAGCGGCTGGTCGCTGGACAGCCCGCTGCAGGCCGCCAGCGCGATCTTCATCAGCTCGCCGGGGGTGAACACGCCCTCGTCGCCCACGGAGCCGATGAATACCTCCGCGCCGCGGGTACTACGGCCGGTGTAGCGGCGCACGCCGGTGCGTTCCACCCAGAGTTCGGTCATGGCTTATTTCTACAGCGTCCGCCGAACTGGCATTCCGGCAGCAGAAGTGCGAGTAGCGACCTGCCGGAATGCCAGTTCGGCGCGGGTCAGGCCCGGCGGACGCGCGGGCGGGGCTGACAGCGGGGGCAGTAGAACGACGACCGGTTCATGAACTTCTCCCGGCGCATGACCGCCCCGCAGCGACGGCACGGCTCACCCTCGCGGCCGTAGGCGTCCAGCGAGCGGTCGAAGTAGCCGGACTCGCCGTTGACGTTGACGTACAGCGAGTCGAACGACGTACCCCCCTGCCCGAGCGCATCGGTCATCACGTCGGCGGCGGCGTCGAGCAGCTCGGCCAGCACCCGCCGCGACAGACCCGACGCCAACCGGGCGCCGTTGACCTTGGCGCGCCACAGCGCCTCGTCGGCGTAGATGTTGCCGATCCCCGACACCACGGTCTGGTCCAGCAGCTGACGCTTGATCTCGGAGTGCTTCTGCCGCAACACCTTCACGACGGCATCTCGGTCGAAGTCGGGGTCCAGCGGATCGCGCGCGATGTGTGCGACGGGTGCCGGCACGTCGGTCCCGTCGACGGTGACCAGGTCGATGACCATCCAGCCGCCGAACGTGCGCTGGTCGACGAAGCTCAGCGCGGTGCCGTCGTCCAGCAGCGCAGCGATCCGCAGGTGCTTCTCGTTCGGGATGGGCCCCAGCAGCATCTGCCCGCTCATCCCCAGGTGCACCACCAGCGCCGCCCCGTCGGACAGGGTCAGCCACAGGTACTTGCCGCGCCGGCCGGTGCCGGTGATGGTGGCCCCCAACAGCCGCGCCGTGAGATCCGCCGGGCCCGCTTCGTGACGGCGGACCGCGCGCGGATGGTGCACCCGCACCGCGGTCACGGTCCGGCCGGTGAGGTGTTCGTGCAGTCCGCGGCGTACGACCTCGACCTCGGGGAGCTCAGGCATCCTTGTTCAGCGTGCTCCACGCCCCGGCGGCGGCCCTCAGTTCGGCCTCCTTCTTCGTCCGCCCGACACCTCGGCCGTGCTCGGCACCGGCGATCACCACGGTCGCGGTGAACTCCTTGTCATGGTCGGGTCCGGTCGAGGTGACGATGTAGGCCGGCGCACCCAGTCCGAGCGACGCGGTGAGCTCCTGCAGGCTGCTCTTCCAGTCCAGACCCGCGCCCAGCGTCGGGGCGGTGTCGAGCAGTTCGCCGAACAGCCGCAGGATCACCTGCCGCGCCACAACCGGACCGTGCTCGAGATAGACTGCGCCCAAAAGAGATTCGACGCCATCGGCGAGGATGCTGGACTTGTCGGCGCCGCCCGAGTTCTCCTCGCCCTTACCCAGCAGCAGATAGGATCCGAGCCCGTTCTCGGACAGCTTCCTGCCGACGTCGGCCAGCGCCTGGGTGTTCACGATGCTGGCACGCAGCTTGGCCAGATCCCCCTCGGTCCGCTCGGGATGACGGTGATAGAGCTCTTCGGTGACGGTCAACCCGAGCACCGAATCCCCGAGGAACTCGAGCCGCTCGTTGGTGGGAAGACCGCCGTTCTCGTAGGAGTAGCTACGGTGGGTCAGCGCCACGGTGAGCAGCTCTTCGGGCAACTCGACGCCGAGCGCCGCAAGCAACGGCGCACGGTCCACCGTCACGCCTCGTCTCCGGCCTGCCTGCGCATGTCGGCCAGCTTGGCCCAGCGGGGATCGATCTGCTCGTGGTGGTGGCCCGGTTCGGCGGTGGACAACGCCACCCCGCACTGCGGGCACAGGCCGGCACAGTCGGGACGGCACACCGGCGAGAACGGCAACGCCAGCCCCACCGCATCGATGATCGGTTGCTCGAGGTCGACGCTGTCCACGCCGCGCACCCGGCTCACCCGGGCGACCTCGTCGGCCTCGGTGGTCTCGTCGGTCGTGCTGTCGGGATAGGCGAACAGCTCGGTGAGCTCGATCTCGACGTCGCCGGAAACCGGGGTCAGGCACCGCGCGCATTCCCCCACCGTCGGCGCCGACACCGAGCCGGTGACCAGAACGCCCTCCGAGACCGACTCCAGCCGAAGATCCAGGTGCAGCGGGGCGCCCTTTTCGATGGCGATCAGCTCGAGCCCGATGCGTGCCGGACTCTGCACCGTGGTGTCGATCGTCATCATCGATCCGGGCCGGCGACCCAGGCGGGAGATGTCGATCACGAGCGGCGACCGTGACCCCGCGTTCGGATGCGTCGCCATGCTCGTATCGTACGGCCAGTGACGCGGCGAACGGCCGGGTGTGCCGCCGCCCGGCGCGGCTGCGTCAGCGGGCCGCGTAGTCGTGGGTCCCGGCCGCGGTGCGCAGCTGGTGACGTCCGCGACCCACCGACCGCAGCGTGCCGTTGAGGAAATCTTCGAATTCGGCGAGCTTGCTGTCGACGTAGATGTCGCACTCGCCGCGGAGCCGGTCGGCCTCGGAATGCGCCGAGTCGATCAACCGGGTCGCCTCGGCGGTGGCGGTGGCCACGATCTCGGTCTGCGACACCAGCCGCTGCTGTTCCTTGATGCCCTCTTGAACGGCCTTTTCGTAGGCGAGGTTGCCGCTTTCGATCAACCGGTCGGCCTCGGACTTGGCCCGCCCGGTGCTGGCCTCGTACTCACGCTTGGCGGTCGCCCCGATACGGACGGACTCTTCCCTGGCCTCACCGACCATCCGCTCGCTGTGCTGACGGGCCTCGGCGACCATCCGGTCGGCCTGCGCCTTGGCGTCGGCGAGCAGCCGGTCGGCTTCCGCCCTGGCGTGGTTGACCATCGAATCGGCCTCGGCGTTGGCCATCGACACGGTCGACTCGGCGTGGTCCTTGGCCTCCCGCAGCAACGAGTCGCGCGCGTCGAGGACATCCTGGGCGTCGTCGAGCTCACCGGGAATGGCGTCCTTGATGTCATCGATCAACTCCAGGACGTCGCCGCGCGGCACCACGCAGCCGGCCGTCATCGGCACGCCACGGGCTTCTTCGACGATCGCACCCAATTCATCGAGCGCTTCAAAAACTCGGTACACGGCGACACCCTCCAGGCGTAGTTGACAGTGACCAGTGTGCCTGGTGTTACCTCTGTGACTCAGCTACCGGCGCCGGTGTGTCGTTATGAATTGCCTTTCGACAGCATTATGTCAATTCCCGGCCGGCCCGGCCGGATGTCGGCGGCAGAAATCAGCCGCGCTCGGACAACTTGGCCCGCAGCCGCGCGTTGACCGGTTCGGGCAACAGCTCCGAGACGTCACCGCCGAGGGTGGCGACCTCCTTGGCCAGTGAGGACGACACGAACGAGTACCGCGGGGTGGTGGCGACGAAGAACGTGTCGACGCCGGCGATGTGCTTGTTCATCTGCGCCATCTGCAGCTCGTACTCGAAGTCGGTGCCGGTCCGCAGACCCTTGACGATGGCGGTCAGACCCCTGGCCTTGACGAAGTCGACCACCAGCCCCTGCCCCGCCTCCACCCGCAGGTTCGCCAGATGGGTGGTCGACTCCTCGATCAGCGCAATGCGCTCGTCGGGGCTGAACATCCCACTCTTGTTGGGGTTGACCAGCACCGCGACGACGACCTCGTCGAACTGCGCGGCCGCCCGCTCGAAGATGTCGATGTGACCGAGGGTCACCGGGTCGAAAGATCCCGGGCATACCGCGCCGCTCATGAGGTGTGACCGTAGCAGGCCCCCGCCGCCGAGCGGTCGACCAAGGCGTACGCGTGGCGGCGGCAAGCGGGGCCGCCACCGCCGTCCTGAAGGCAACAGACTCCCGGAAAACCGCTGCAGTGGAATCGATTTCGAGAACCCAGACCACCGCTCTCGGCCGAACGGCTGGGATCCGGTGACACACCCGCCCGGAGGTCAGCGCGCGACCGAGGCCATCTCCAGCCGGGTGTCCCCGTAGCGACGGGGCTTGGATACCGACCAGCCCGTCGGCCAGCCGATCTCCGGTGACGATCCGGGTCGTTCGACGACCACCACGGTACCGTCGGCTACCCAGCGCTGCGCGGCCAGCGCCGCCACCACCTCCCCCACCTCGCCGGCGGTCACCTCGTAGGGCGGGTCGGCGAGCACCAGGTCGACCGGGCGGGTCGCGCCGGAGGCCAGCACGGCGGCGACCGGACCGCGCCGCACCGTCGCCCCGCGCACCCCGAGCGAGGCGATGTTGCGCTCGATCACCGCACAGGCGCGCGCATCGGACTCGACGAACAGCACCGATCCGGCGCCACGGGACAGCGCCTCCAACCCGAGTGCCCCCGACCCGGCGTACAGGTCGAGCACGGCGATGCCGGCGAAGTCGATGCGCGCCGCGAGCATGTTGAACAGCGACTCGCGCACCCGGTCGGTCGTCGGCCGGGTACCCGACCCGGACTTGTGCTGCGGCACCGCGATTCGCCGACCGCCGAACGCTCCGGCGACGATGCGCGTCAGGTCACGACCACCAGCAGGTCACCGCCCTCGACGTGCGCGGTGGCGGCCACCGCGACCCGGGTGACGGTGCCGCCCTTGGGCGCGGTGATCGCGGCCTCCATCTTCATCGCCTCGATGGTGGCGATGGTCTGGCCGGCCTGCACCGCGTCGCCCTCGGCAACGATGACCGTGACCACACCGGCGAACGGCGCCGCGACGTGGTCGGGGTTGGTACGGTCGGCCTTCTCCGCGGCCGGCACCTCGGTGGCGATGTTGCGGTCGCGGACCACCACGGGGCGCAGTTGTCCGTTGAGGATGCACATCACCGTACGCATGCCGCGTTCGTCGGGATCCGAGATCGCCTCCAGACCGATGAGCAGCTCCACCCCCTTCTCGAGGGTGACCCGGTGCTCGTCGCCGTGCCGCAACCCATAGAAGAACTGGTTGGCCGACAGGCTCGAGGTGTCGCCGTAAAGGTCGCGGTGGGCCTCGAACTCCTTCGTCGGGCCCGGGAACAACAACCGGTTGAGCGTGGCCTGGCGCTTGACGCCGGGCTCGTGCAACACGTCCTGGTCCTCGGGGCTCAGCTCGGCCTGCGCCTTGGCCGGGGCCCGGCCGGCCAGCGCCTTGGTGCGCAGCGGCTCGGGCCAGCCACCCGGCGGATCGCCCAGCTCGCCGCGCAGGAACCCGATCACCGAGTCGGGGATGTCATAGCGGGCCGGATCGGCGGCGAACTCGTCGGCGGTCACCCCGGCCCCGACCAGCGCCAGTGCCAGGTCGCCGACGACCTTGCTCGACGGCGTCACCTTGACCAGCCGGCCGAGGATCCGGTCGGCGCCGGCGTAGGCGGCCTCGATCTCCTCGAAGCGGTCGCCGAGGCCCAAAGCGATCGCCTGCTGGCGCAGGTTGGACAGCTGACCGCCAGGGATCTCGTGGCGATACACCCGTCCCGTCGGGGAAGTAAGACCAGATGCTGAAACATCGAAGGGTGCGTAGACCTTCCGCAGCGCCTCCCAGTACGGTTCGAGGTCGCACACCGCCGACAGCGACAGCCCGCTGTCGTACTCGGTGTGCGCGGCCGCCGCCACGATCGAGGACAGCGCGGGCTGGCTCGTCGTACCGGCCATCGACGCCGCCGCACCGTCGACGGCGTTGGCGCCGGCCTGCCAGGCCGCCACGTAGGTGGCCAGCTGACCACCGGGCGTGTCGTGGGTGTGCACGTGCACCGGCAGGTCGAACCGGCTGCGCAGCGCACCCACCAGCGTGGCGGCCGCCGGGGCGCGCAACAGGCCGGCCATGTCCTTGATGGCCAGCACGTGTGCGCCGGCGTCGACGATCTGCTCGGCCAGCTTGAGGTAGTAGTCCAGCGTGTAGAGGTTCTCGCCCGGATCCGACAGGTCCCCGGTGTAGGACATCGCCACCTCGGCGACCGCCGTACCGGTATTGCGCACCGCGTCGATCGCCGGCCGCATCGACTCGACGTTGTTCAACGCGTCGAAGATGCGGAAGATGTCGATCCCGGTGCTGGTGGCCTCGTCGACGAACGCGTTGGTCACCGACACCGGATAAGGGGTGTAGCCGACGGTGTTGCGGCCGCGCAGCAACATCTGCAGGCAGATGTTGGGAATCGCCTCCCGCAGCGCGGCGAGCCGTTCCCACGGGTCCTCCTTCAGGAACCGCAGCGCCACATCGTAGGTCGCCCCGCCCCAGCATTCGATGGACAACAGCTGCGGGGTCAGCCGCGCGATATAGGGAGCCGCCATCAGCAGGCTGGACGTGCGAATCCTGGTCGCCAGCAGCGACTGATGCGCATCACGGAACGTGGTGTCGGTTACCCCGACCGCCTTGGACTCCCGCATCCACCGGGCGAAAGCCTCGGGCCCGACCTCGGTCAGCAGGTGCTTGCTACCGCGTGGTGGCATCGCGTTCAGATCGACGGTCGGCAGCTTGTCCTGCGGATAGACCGTCGACGGCCGCGGCCCGTGCGGCTGGTTGACCGTGACGTCGGCCAGGTAGTTCAGGATCTTGGTGCCGCGGTCGGCCGGCGAACGCGCCGTCAGCAGGTAGGGGCGGTCGTCGATGAACGACGTGTTGATCCGGCCGGCCCGGAAGTCCGGATCATCGATGACCGCCTGCAGGAAAGGGATGTTCGTCGACACGCCACGGATGCGGAACTCGGCCAGCGCGCGGTGCGCGCGGGCGACCGCGGCGCCGAAGTCCCGGCCCCGGCAGGTGAGTTTGACCAGCATCGAGTCGAAATGCGCACCGATCTCACCGCCGAGCACGGCACCGCCGTCGAGCCGGATTCCCGCGCCGCCCGGGGACCGGTACGCCGTGATCCGCCCGATGTCCGGCCGGAATCCGTTGGTCGGATCCTCGGTGGTGATCCGGCACTGCAGCGCCGCACCGCGGATCGCCAGCGCCTCCTGGCTCAACCCGAGGTCGGCCAGCGTCTCCCCGGCGGCGATGCGCAACTGGCTGGCGACCAGGTCGACGTCGGTGATCTCCTCGGTCACCGTGTGCTCCACCTGGATTCTCGGGTTGCACTCGATGAACACGTGGTGCCCACGCTCGTCGAGCAGGAACTCCACCGTGCCCGCACACGTGTAGCCGATCCCGCGGGCGAATGCGACCGCATCGGCACACATTTTCTGGCGCAACTCATCTGGCAGGTTCGGCGCCGGTGCGAGCTCGATCACCTTCTGGTGGCGGCGCTGCACACTGCAGTCCCGCTCGAACAGGTGCATCACGCTGCCCGCGGTGTCGGCGAGGATCTGTACTTCGATGTGGCGCGGGTTGAGCACCGCCTGCTCGAGGTACACCGTCGGATCGCCGAACGCCGACTCGGCCTCCCGGCTGGCCGCCTCGACCGCCTCGACCAGCCCGGCGGGCTCGGACACCCTGCGCATGCCCCGGCCGCCACCGCCGGAGACCGCCTTGACGAACAGCGGGAACTCCATGTCGCGCGCGGCCTCGACGAGCTCGTCGGCCGACGCCGACGGTGCCGAGGACCGCAGCACCGGCAGGCCCGCCGCGCGTGCCGCCTCGATCGCCCTCGACTTGTTGCCGGTCAGCTCCAGCACATCGGACGACGGGCCCACGAAGGTGATGCCGGCCGCCGCGCACGCCGAGGCCAGCTCCGGGTTCTCCGACAGGAACCCGTAACCCGGATACACCGCGTCGGCGCCTGCCGCCTCGGCGACCCGCATGATCTCGCCGACCGACAGATAGGCCCGTACCGGATGACCCGTCTCGCCGATCTGATACGACTCGTCTGCCTTCAGCCGGTGCAGCGAGTTGCGGTCCTCGTAGGGGTATACCGCGACCGTCGCGATGCCCATCTCGTAAGCCGCGCGAAACGCGCGGATCGCGATCTCACCACGATTTGCCACCAGGACCTTGGAGATCCGCGAGTTCTGAGCGACCACGGTTCACCCTAACCCGGCCACCGCCCTGTCAGATGAGCGTCGACCAGTAATTCCAGAATCGTTCGAGGATCAGCAGCAGCACCGCCGCATACCACAGCGCGACCACCGACCAGCGCCAGGCGTAGATCGCCCGGACCACCGCGGACCCGCTGCGTTGCGGCTGCAGCACGATGCCCGCCACGACGACCAGCAGCGGGATCGTCACCGCCCACACGACCATGCAGTACGGGCACAGCGCGCCGATGCGGTACAGGCTCTGAAAGATCAGCCAGTGCACGAACCCCGCACCCAGCAGCGTGCCCACCGCCAGGCCCGCCCAGTACCAGCGCGGCAGCGCCACCTTAGCGACGGCCAGCACACCGGTGACCAGCACCACGGCGAACGCCACGATCCCGATCAGCGGGTTGGGGAAGCCGAACACCGACGCCTGCGGGGTGATCATCACCGAACCGCAGGACAGCACCGGGTTGATGCTGCAGGTCGGCACGTAATCGGGGTTGATCAGCAGCTCGATCTTCTCGATCGTCAACGTCAGCGACGCGGCCAGCCCGAGGATGCCGGCGATCAGCACCCACACCGCGCTGCTGCGCCGGACCACCAGGCCCGTCGGCTCGTCGCCGGACGGGTCGGTCTCCTCCACCGGGCCGGTCGCGGTCACGGTCATGACGCCGGCGCCGGGGCGGTTGCGGGCGGCGCGACCTCCAGGCCGGGCACGTCGCCGACGATCTCCCTGATCTTGTCGACGAGCGCCTGGGGGGTGCTGTACTGGTAGTCCTCGCCGTTGATCCGGATGGTCGGGGTGGCCTTGATGCCCGCTGCCTCGGCCATACCGCTGACCATGTCGTTGTACACGCCCTTGTCGATGCACTCCGGCACCTTTCCGGTGGCACCGGCCTGGCGGGCGGTCTCGACCAGCTGGGCGTTGTCCGGGAAGGTCGAGCCGATCTCGCTGGGCTGCTGGGCGAACAACGCGGCGTGGAACCGGCGGAACGCGTCGACCGACTCATCGGCCACGCAGTAGGCCGCCCCGCCGGCCCGCGACGAGTAGTCGTCGTTCTGCGGGCGGTCGAGGATGCCGACCATGTAGTAGTCGGCGGCGATGGCCCCGGCGTCGATCAGCTTGTTGATGGTCGGCCCGAACTGCTGCTCGAGCGCGGCGCAGTGGGGGCACAGGAAGTCCTCGTAGATCGACACGACGGCCTTGGGCTCTTCGGTGCCGTCCTTCTTGATCACGCTGGTGGATTCCACCCGGACGAACCGCGTCTCACCGGCGGTTGGCTTGTCGTCGGCCGACAACACGATGTAGAGCACCAGCACGGCCGCGAACACGATGACGATCGCGGTGAGACCGATCTGGATCATCAGGTTGCGCCGCCGGTCGGCTGCCTTCAGGTCGTAGCGCGCATTCTTCTTGGGGTTGGTGGCCACGCAGACAGCGTACCGGCGCCGTATCGCCGCCTTACCCGGCGCGGGTCAGATGCGCGCGCATCGCCGAGACGACGTCTTCCGTGGCGGTCGCGCTGGCTCCGCCCAACGGGAAGAAATTGGCGAAGCCGTGCACCACCGTCCCGTACTCCCGGTAGTCGACGGGGGTGCCCGCCGCCCGCATGGCGTCGGCGTACTGCCTGCCCTCGTCACGCAGCGGGTCGAACCCCGCGGTGGCCACCAGTGCCGGGGCCAGCCCGGACAGATCGTCGGCGAGCAGTGGGGACACCCGGGGGTCGGCGCGGTCGATCGCGGCGCCGCCCAGGAAGTGGGCGCTGAACCAGTCCAGGTCGTGACGGGTGAGGAAGAAGCCCCTGGCGAACAGGGTCTGCGAGCGGGTCTGCCCGGCATAGTTGGTTAGCGGGTAGAGCAGCAGCTGCAGCGCCGGCCGCGGCACCGGCGGATCCTGCGGCCCCCGTGCGCGCGCCTCGTCGCGGGCCCGCAGGGCCACCAGCGCGGTGAGGTTGCCGCCCGCACTGTCCCCGCCGACGGCGACCCGGTTCGGATCGGCACCGAGCTCGGCGGCGTGTTCGCACGCCCACAGATAGGCCGCGTAGGCGTCCTCGGAGCCCGTCGGCGCCTTGTGTTCGGGGGCCAGCCGGTAGCCGACCGACAGCACGTGCACCTTCCCGGCCCGGCAGATCTCCCGGCACAGATCATCGTGGCTGTCGATGCTGCCGATCACCTGCCCGCCACCGTGGTAGAAGACCAGCAGCGCCGCGTCGGGCTCGTCGGTGCGGTAGTGGCGGGCCGGGATCGGCCCATCCGCACCTGCCACGGTGAGGTCGGTCACCGCGGCCACCGGGACCGCACGACGGAAACTGGCCGACAGCGTCTCCAGCTGGGCACGCGCGATGACGTGGTCCTCATCGGCGACCAGACCGTCGGTCCCCATCGCATGCTGACCTGCCAGCATCAGCTGCAACGTCGAATCGAGGGTGTTGCCGTCGATCGTGATCGAGCGTCCGCCCAGCAGCAGTCGCTTGACCGGGTCTGGGATGTGTGGCAGCGACCGCAGTGTCAGACCGGCCACCCTGTTGGCGACCGCGTCGACGATCCGGGTCTTCCGCCGGGTCGGCGGCTGCACCTCGCTCGACCCCGGCCTGCTCGGCCGACCCATGGTGCTCTGCGTCATGTCGTCTCCTCGTCTGGGCCGACCCTACCTTCGGCCGCCCCTGCGATTAGGTGCGTTATCGACCGCGGCAATATAGTCAGCGGCGAGAACGCGCATTCCACTTCAGCAGGGCAGGTGACATGACCTCGGCGGCCGCGATCCCCACCGTCATACTCAACGACGACAACACGATGCCGGTCGTCGGCCTCGGTGTGGGCGAGCTGTCCGAGCCCGAGACCGAGCAGGCCGTGCTGGCCGCACTGGAAGCCGGCTACCGGATGATCGACACCGCCGCCGCGTACGGCAACGAGGCCGCGGTGGGACGCGCCATCGCCACGTCGGGGGTGCCGCGCGAGGAGTTGTTCGTCACGACCAAGCTGGCCACCGACGACCAGGGCTTCCAGTCCGCCCAGGACGCCCTCAAGCGCAGCCTCGAGCGCCTCGGCCTGGACTACGTCGACCTCTACCTCATCCACTGGCCCGCCGGTGAGCAGGGCAAGTACATCGACAGCTGGGGCGGCCTGATGAAGTCCAAGGAGGTCGGCGACACCCGCTCGATCGGTGTGTGCAACTTCCACGCCCAGCACCTCGAGGACATCATCCACCTGTCCTTCTTCACCCCCGCGGTGAACCAGATCGAACTGCACCCGCTGCTCAACCAGTCCGAACTGCGCGCGGTCAACGCCGAGCACGGCATCACCACCGAGGCCTACGGGCCGCTCGGAATCGGCAACCTGCTGACCAACCCGGCGATCGCGGCGATCGCCGAGGAGCACGGCAGGACACCGGCGCAGGTGCTCATCCGGTGGAGCGTGCAGCTGGGCAACGTGGTGATCCCGCGATCGTCATCACCCGAGCGCATCGCCGCCAACCTCGACGTATTCGGTTTCGAGCTCTCCGACGAGCAGATGGCCGCGCTGAACGGCCTGGACAGCGGCACCCGGTTCCGGCCGGACCCGGAAACCTACACCGGCACCTGACCGCGACCCGCCACCCGGTCACCATCTCGCACGATCCCGGACTCCGGATCGACGTCGCAGCAATCCGGCGGCTGAACTGTCGGAAAGTGGCGGCCGGCCTTCGACGGCCCTGTTGAGCAGGCCTTCTCTTGGGCCTCAACCGTTGCCGCCTCGGGCCTGGTCGCCGACGGCAACCGGGCACGCCCCACGGTCCAGGGGTGTTCTGCCAGTACACGGATAAGTGGGCACTGGCTGGGCACTCCACGAGAGGCGATTCTTTGTGCAGAGCACCGTCGAAGACTCGAGGAGGACACATGAGGCGAATCGCGACTATGACCGCGCTGGCGGCGGCAACCATCCCGCTGGGGATGTGGAAGGCCACTGCCGCCGGGGCGGAGGACCAGCCCGGGCACATGGACGTCTCTCGAGCCGACAGCCGGCCGGCCTCGGTCGGGCCCGCGGAGACGTTCACCGGCGAGGTGAGCGTGAAGCCGCTGTTCAACCCCAACGACGTGCGGTCGAGCGGGGCCGGTGAGGTGTCGTTCACGCCGTGCGCGCGAAGCGCCTGGCACACCCACCCCGCCGGTCAGACGTTGATCGTGACGTCGGGCACCGGCTGGGTGCAGGAATGGGGCGGCCAGAAATACCAGATCAATCTGGGTGACGTGATCTGGACCCCGCCGGGCGTCAAGCACTGGCACGGCGCAACCGACACGGATTCGATGACCCACATCGCGATTCAGGAGCCGGTGGACGGCGTTGTCGTGGAGTGGATGGAGCAGGTCACCGAGGACCAGTACCTCAGCTAGCCGACGGTGTCGTGCGTCCGGGAAGAGCCCGAGGAAAGGACTGAAATGAAGTTGCCCCGCTGGACCATGCTGGCCGCCGCGCTCACCACGGCATCGATGTGGACCGCCGCGTGCGGCCAGGACGACGGCCGCAACGCGAGTCCGAACGAATCGCCGTCGGTCAACCTCGAAGCGGTGTCCCCCGCCCTGGCCGGCTACCGCGACCGGATCGTCGAAGCCGAACTGTGGCAGCGGCCCGGGCTTTCGGCCCGCGACCGGAGCGTGGTGACGGTGGCCGCACTCATCGCGCGCAATCAGAGCATCGACATGCGTGAGCAGTTCGCCGCCGCGCTGGACAACGGCGTGACCCCGGCCGAACTGTCCGAGATCATCACCCACCTCGCGTTCTACGCCGGCTGGCCCAACGCGAAGTCGGCCGTGGCCGCCGCCGAACCGGTGTTCGCCGGTCGCGGCGTCGACAACGCCGAGCTGCCGGCCGCCGAGCCCGAATTGTTGCCGCTCGACCAGCAGGCCGAGGCGCAGCGGCGGGCGAACGTCGAACAGAACTACGGCGGGGTCTCTCCCGGGGTGGAGCAGTACACCACCGATGTGCTGTTCACCGACCTGTGGCTGCGGCCGGACCTGGCCCCGCGCGATCGCAGCCTGGTGACGGTCAGCGCCCTGGTCGCCAACGGCCAGGTGGCTCAGGTGACCTACCACCTCGGCCGGGCCATGGACAACGGACTGACCCGGGAACAGGCGGGCGAGGCGCTGACCCAGCTGGCCTTCTACGCCGGCTGGCCCAACGTGTTCTCCGCGCTGCCGGTGTTCCGCGGCGTCTTCGAAAGCCGGGGCAATTGACGGCCCACCCGCACGAGGCTGCGTGCCGGGCCCCGTCGCACCCGCCTGCTGCGCGCAGCGCCGTGCGGCGTCCCGCCGCCACGCTGTCGGTGGGTGCGCTGAGGGTGTTGCTGACGCCGGTCACAATGACGTCCCACCGAACGGAAGGAAAGGGCCATGACCGAGTGGGCCCCTGACGACCTCGACACCATCGCCGAGGCAGACCAATCCAGATCACCACGCTGCGCCGCGACGGGTCGGCCCGCACCTACCGGCCGATCTGGGTGGTCCGCTGCGGCGACGATCTGCTCGTCCGCTCCTATCGCGGCGCCGACGGCGGCTGGTACCGCCACGCCCGGCAGTACCCGCACGGCAGGATCAAGGTACGCGGAACCGAGCATGACGTCTCCTTCGCCGAGGCCGCCGCCATCTCGACCGATGTAGTCGACCGGGCTTACCGCGACAAGTACGGCGCAGGCGGCTACGTCGACGCGATGATCCGTGACGGCGCCGCGTCGACCACGCTGACGCTCACCCCGGAGTCGTGAGCCCGCCGGTCGTCGATGGTCGGAGACACGGGTAGGTTCCCGACCGCGAATCCGCCTGCCCGGCAGCACACCGCGGTCCAGGCCGCCTCATGAACGGAGCTGAATTTCCTTGCCTACCAACAGCGCCGGAGCACCCCGGGCGGCAACAACCACCGCAGCACGCAGGTCGCCGATCATCGCCCGTCTGCTGGCCTGCGCGGCGGCAGCCGCGGCCGTCATCGGCGGGATCGCTCCGGTGGCACACGCTGCCAGCACCGTCGAGATCGCCCAGGGGTCGGTGCGCGGCGTCACCGAAGGCGGGGTCACCAGTTTCCGCGGAATCCCGTTCGCCGCGCCGCCGACCGGCGAGCTGCGGTGGCGTCCGCCGGCGCCACCGGCTTCCTGGAACGGGACCCTGGACGCCACCGAGTTCGGTCCGTCCTGCATTCAGGGTCGCTATTCGGGTCAACAGCCGGTCGCGCAGTCCGAGGACTGCCTGACCGCCAACGTGTGGACACCGGACGGGACGGCCCCCGGCGCGAATCTGCCGGTGATGGTGTGGATCTACGGCGGCGGTTTCTCGATCGGTTCCAGCGCGCTGCCCGACTACGACGGGACGAACTTCGCCGAGCGCGGGGTCGTGCTGGTGAGCTTCAACTACCGCCTCGGCAGGCTCGGCTATTTCGCCCACCCCGCTCTGACCGCCGAGGACCCCGACGGCGAACTCGGCAACTACGGCCTGATGGACGCCATCGCCGCGCTGCAATGGGTACAGGCCAACATCGGCGCGTTAGGCGGCGATCCGGACAACGTGACCATCTTCGGCGAAAGCGCCGGCGGGATGACCGTCAACTACCTGATGTCGAGCCCGCGCAGCCAGGGCCTGTTCGACAAAGCGATCTCTCAGAGCGGGTTCAACCGGCTGCCGATGCCGCCCATCCGGGATGGCGGCCCGGCCTCCGGCGAACAGCAGGGCACGGCTTTCGCCGAGTCGCTGGGCATCACCGGCGCCGGACCCGACACCGCCCGGGCGCTGCGCGACCTGCCCGCCGACACCGTGTGGGCGGGGGCGACGCCGACCGGCTGACACCGACGATGCCGATGCTCGACGGCACATTCCTGGTCGGCAACCCCTACGAGGTGTTCGCCGCGGGGCGGGAGGCCAAGGTGCCCTTCATCGTCGGGGGCACCAGCTGGGAGGCCTCGCTGGTCGAGTCGTCGCAGACCGATCCCGAAGGCACCCTTGCCCGGCTCGGATCGCAACGCGACGACATCACCGGTCGCTACCCCGGCGATGCCGCTGCACAGGCCCAGGACATCACGACCGACATGTTGGTCACCGAGCCGGTGCGCGACGCTGCCCGGCTGCACTCTGCGCACGGCCAGCCGACCTATGCCTACAACTTCGACTATGTGCCTGCGGCACTGCGGGACAGCCAGCCCGGCACCCCGCACGCGGGTGAGATCGTCTACGTCTTCGACACCCTGCAGAACCGGCCGTTCCGTACCGGCGGCCGCGACCATCCGCCGGCCACCGACGAAGACCGCCGGATGGCCGACGCGGCGATCACCTACTGGAGCAACTTCGCCAAGACGGGTGCGCCCGGCAGCGTTGCGGGGGTGAAGTGGCCGACCTTCGCGCCCGACGACACCTTCCTGCAGTTCGGCCCGGTCGGCCCCCGGGTGGTCGAGCACTTCCGCCGCGACCAGCTCGACGCACTCGTCGACCTGCCGCCATCGCTGCGGATTCCGGCGATGTGAGCCGATGCCCCCAGCGGTCACGGCCGACCCGAATCACCTCCGAAACCCGTCCCGGCCAAGGTTGCCGGCGGACCGGCAGCTCTGGGCTTCGCGCATCCGAGGTGAGCGGCGCCCGGCAGGATCCGGTGACCCAGGTATTGGTAGTACATCCCATTGCCGCTGGACACGACCTAGCCTGGGACTGTGGACAGCAAGAGCGACATCCGTGACTTCTTGACTACCCGGCGGGCCAAGGTCACCCCCCAGCAGGTCAATCTGCCGTCTTACGGCAAACGGCGCGTCCCCGGGTTACGGCGCGAAGAGGTCGCGGCATTGGCGGGCGTGAGCGTGGACTACTACAACCGCCTGGAGCGCGGCAATCTCACCGGGGTGTCGGATTCCGTGCTGGAGTCGATCGCCAGCGCGCTGCAACTCGACGAGGCCGAACGGTTGCACCTCTTCCGGCTCGCGCAAGCCGCCAACACCACACCGCGCGCCCGGCGCAGCGGCGTCCGCCGCCCGCAGCTGAGCCCCAGCCTGCAGCGTGTCCTCGACGGCATGACCGGGGTCGCGGCGATCTTGTGCAACAGCCGGATGGACCTCCTCGCGGCCAGCACGCTGGGCCGGGCCCTGTACTGGCCGGCGTACGAGTTCGAATCTCCCACGCCGAACCTGGCGAGATTCGCCTTCCTGGCCCCGGCGGCCGGCGAGTTCTATCCGGACTGGGACGGTGCGGCCAACGTCGCGGTGGCACTGCTGCGCACCGAGGCCGGCCGCAACCCGCACGATCCGGGCCTGACCGCACTCGTCGGCGAGCTGTCCACCTGCTGCACCGAGTTCCGCACCCGCTGGGCCGCCCACAACGTGCGCACCCACTACAACGGCACGAAGACTTTCATGCATCCTGCCGTCGGCGAACTCACCCTCGGCTACGACACCATGGATCTGCCCGGCGACACCGGCCTGCGGCTGACCGCTTACACCGCCGAGCAGCCATCCAGGTCCGCCGATGGACTGCAGCTGTTATCCAGTTGGGCAGCAACCACTTTCGGACCGCAGGCCGCGACGGCAGAAAGCGACGCCGCCAACCAGTAGCGGTCCGCAGGCCCAGGGGTGTACTGCCGGTTCCCGACTCAGCAAGCCCCGGCGGCCGGCCGTCAGCGCCGCAACGCCACCAGCTCCGACCTCGAGCGCACACCCAGCTTGGCGTAGATGCGGGTCAGGTGATACTGCACGGTCTTGTGTGAAACGTACAGCTCGGCGGCGACCTCACGGTTGGACAGACCCTGGGTGACCAACGTCGTCACCGCTTCCTCCTGCGGGGTCAGCTCGATCCCGGCACGGGTGTCCCGGCTCTGGTTGAAGCCACCGGCTTTGAGTTCGCGATCGCACCGCGCCACGTAGGTGTCGGCGCCGAGCGCAGCGTAGAGCTCACGTGCCGTACCGATCACCGCGTCGGCGGCGCGGCGTTTGCCGGCTCGCCGCAGCGTCTGCCCGTAGGCGAAGTTGACCCGCGCGGTGTCGTAGCGCAGCGGCAGACCGTCGAGGAGCGCCAGCGAGTCATCGAAAACCCGCTGTGCCGAATCGATATCACCGGTTGCGCCGTAGAGCCGGCCGCGGGCGTAACCCAACCGGGCCTGCGCACTGCGGTGGCCTCGGGCCGCCGCGCGCTGTTCGTGCGGTTGCAGCAGAGCGTCCGCCGCGGCCGGGTCACCGTCGAGCACCATCGCGTTGGCCAGGGTGTCGACCCACGGCCAGTATCCGGGCTCCTGCAACGAGGTGCCGGCGGCGATCTTCGAAAGCGGTTCGAGGATTCGGCGAACCGCACCGTAGTCGGCCTTCGCTTCGGCGATCGCGGCGCGCAACAGCGACAACGGTATTCGCATGATGGCGTAGTCGCCGCCCTGCGACGCTGCCCGGACCGCGGCTTCTGCGGCGGCCCAGTCGCCCCGTAACGCGGCGATCTGTCCGGCGGACCATTCCAGAAGTGGTGTGACCAGAACGATTCCGCTCGACGTCGCCAGTCGGCGTCCCTGCTCGACGCTGTCCAGCGCGCTGTCCCACTCCCCCATCACGAACTGGGCGCGAGCCAGCCAGCCGTACGCCCACAGGGTGATGCGGGTGGAACCACCGAGCGCGGCTGCGGCGACCGCGCTTTCCAGGCTGGCACGGGCGGCGTCGATGTCGTCGCACACGAGCTGAACCCATCCGCGGCCCATCACGACACGCTGCGCCTGCGCGCCGTAGCGCACCCGACGGCTCAGGTCCTCGTAAGCGTTCACGGCGCGTTTGGGCTGACCGGCGGCGAGTAGTCCGAGACCCCGGATCGCCGCGGCTTCCACACCGGCCGGCGAATCCCGGTCAGCGAGTTGCAGCGCGCGGTCCGCCCATGTCACCAGCTGCGCACCCTGGCACTGGACCAATGCGTGCAGGACATGCCGTTGGGCGATGAACGCGGCGGTGTCGGGGTCCCGGTCGGCGTTGACGATCTCCCAGGCACGACGCAATCTCAGGTCGGCCTCGGTGGCTCGTCCCCGCAGGATGGCCAGGTATGCCAGAACCGCGTTGCGCAGTGGAGTTTCGCGCAGATTCTCCACCGCGGGCACCAGAACCGCCGCTCCGACGCAGTCGCCGGCGGCGACCAGGGCGTCCACCGAACGGGTCAGGCGCTCGTCGCGCAGCAGCGGTTCGGCGGTGAGCCGACTGGCGTCGCGGAACAGCGTGGCTGCCCGGTTCCAGGCGCCCTGCATACCGCACGCCCGGGCCCGGGCATCCACCTCGTCGGCCAGCGCGGCGTCCGGCACCGGGGTGGCGGCGACGCGGTGTCCCAACCGCGCGACCGGATCGGCGAGGATGTCGGCTGCGCGCCGATGTGCCGCCGCGGTGGCCTGCGCACCTGCCAGGTCGATGACCGCGGCACAGGTCAGCGCGTCGCTCAGTCGGGGCTCCAGCGGGTCCACCGCAATCAGCAATCCGGCCCGGGCGGCTGCTTCGACCGCCGCCAGCGGTTCCTCGAGCTCGGCCAGCCGGGCGGCGTCGGCCAGCGTTGCGCCCTCGCCGAGGACGGCCAGCGCGAAGACCAGCGCATGCCCGGCCGCGCCGGCATCGTTCAACGCGACGGCGACATCACGCGTCACCGCGGCCGGTGCGGGCAACCGCGCATCGAACCGGCTCCACGTCTGTGGTGGTACCTCGTCGAGCAGCGCGAGCAGGTGGCTCGGACTGCCGTGAATGTGCTGGGTGAGCCGGTCGGCCATCGACGGGTGCAGGATGCGACCCCGGGCGGAGGCCAGCTCTGCGACCTCCGCGGGGCCGAGCCCCGGCAGGCGGAGTTCACCGCCGACGAGATCCTGCACGGCCAACCGTGATCCGTCGGTGGCCAGGACCACCAGGGCCGGCACCGCGCGATGGTGCCGGGCCAACGTGGACAGCGCCTGCCAGGACAACAGATCCGTGTGCTGGGCGTCGTCGACGATGACCAGGCTGGGATCCTCACCGCGCAGCGCCGTCGCCAACTCCTCGGCGGCGGCCAACGGATCGGTCGCCGCGGCGGCCTGGAGCAGCTGCGACACCACGGCACCCGCGGTTGCGGCCTCCCACGGGGTCGCCGTCGCCCATCGGGTGCCCGGGTGCTGTGCGGCCAGACGCCGAAGCAGCGCGGTCTTGCCGAACCCGGGCTCTCCGCTGACGGTGATGACGGTCAGCCCGGCCACCGGTGTCGCAGCGAGTCGCCGGTCCAGCTCGTCGAGTTCACCGACGCGGCCGACGAAGGTGACGGGCGCCATGGGCACGGTCCCCATGGTAGGAGCCGGCGGCACGGTCGTCGGCGGTTACCGGCCCGGTCTGCCGCTACGCCGCCGCCGTCACGGCGACCCGGTCAGCGCTCGCGGAGCGCCGGGGTGCGCGCGGCACGGTCGCGGTGACGGCGGCCCCGAGGACGGCGAGGCCGGCAAAGATCAGGAATGCGGCGGTGCCGCCGATGCCGGCGCCGACGAGCAGGCCGCCGATGATCGGGCCGATGATGCCGCCCAGTCGGCCGAACCCGGCGCACCACGCCACCCCCGCGGCACGCGCGCGGGTCGGGTAGTAGTTGGACACCATGCCGTAGATCAGCACCTGGGTGCCGATGGTGCCGACCCCGGCGACGGCGACCGCGACCAGCAGCACCGGCAATGCCAGCCCCAGCGGCAGCAGGATCAGCATGACCGCCGCGAGGACGAACGTGGTGGCGATCACCTGTTGCGCCCCGCCGCGGCGGTCGGCGACGTAGGAGGCGACCAGGCCGCCGACGATGGCGCCGAGGTTGAGCACCAGCAGGAACATCAGCGAGTACGCCTTGCCGTAGCCGTTGTCCTGCATGATCTGTGGGAGCCAGGTGTTCAGGCCGTAGGTCAGCAGCAGTCCGACGAAGCTCATGATGCCCAGCAGCGCGGTGGGCCACGCGAGCGGGCGCCGGACCAGTGCGGCGTAGCCGATATGGCTGTCGCGCACGTCGGCGATCGGCGCCGCCGCGGCGGGGGTGGGTGTTGCCGCCGCGGCGCCGCGGGTCTGCAGCCATTGCGGCGACTCGGGAAGCTTCCAGATCGCCAAGGGCAGCAGCACGAAGAACGGCAGCGCACCGATGGCGAACAGCACCCGCCACTGCGCACCGTCGGCGAACAGCAGCGCCAGCAGCGCGGCCATCACCCCGCCCGCGGGCACGCCGCTGTAGACGACGGCGTTGAGCCGGTTGCGTTGGTGCGGTTCGGCGAACTCGGCGACCAGCGCACCCACCGTGGCGACCAGGGCGCCGACACCGATGCCGGTGAGGAAGCGGCACAGCCCGAAGGTCGCCGTCGAATTCGCCACCGCGGTGAACCCCATGCCGGCCGAGAACCACGCGAGGTTGACGAGAATGACCCGCCGCCGGCCGATCCGGTCACCGACCGCACCGGCGGTCAGCGCGCCGACCATCACCCCGATGAGCGCGTAACTGCCCAGCGCGCCGGCCTGCTCGGGTGACAGCGCCCCGATCTGCCCGGGGTCGGCGAGCAGGACGGGAACGACCGTGCCGTACACGACCAGGTCGTAGCCGTCGAAGATCAACGCGAGGGTCGACAGTGCGACCACCCACGCCAACGCACGGCTGCTGCGGGATTCGGACATGGTAGATCCTCCGGTGAGATGCCGGCTCGGGCCGCGCGAACGGCCGAGCCTGGGGGTGATGGGTGGCGGTCAGCCCAGATCGCCGCCGGCGACGGGCAACACCGTGCCGGTGATGTAGGAGGCCTCGTCGGAGGCCAGAAAGCAGATCGCGGCGGCCTGCTCGTCGAGCGTCCCGTACCTCTTGAGTAGCGAGGATCCGATGGTCTGTTCGATATGGGCGTCGAACCAGGCCTGTTCGGTGGCGTCCTTGGGCGTCGGGGTGCCACGGGAGACCCGACGCGGCGGTGCCGCGGTGCCGCCCGGCGCGGTCGCGACCACCCGGATCCCGCTGTCTGCGTACTCCATGGCCAGCGATGCGGTGAGGGCGTTGATGCCGCCCTTGGCCGCCGAGTAAGGGATCCGGTGAATGCCACGGGTGGCCGCCGAGGAAACGTTGACGATGACACCGCCGCCGTGGCGCACCATCGCGGGCAGTGCCGCGTGGCAGGCGTAGAGCGTGGTCATCAGCGAGCGTTCGATCTCGGCGCGGATCTCGGCCGCGCCGAACTGCGTGAAGGGCTTGAAGTTGATCGCACCGCCCACGTTGTTGATCAACACGTCGATCCGGCCGAACGCCGACAGTGCTTGGTGGACCACCGTTTCGGCGCCTTCGCTGTGTTCGAGGTCGGCGGTGACCGCCACCGCCGACGATCCCCGGGCGGCCAGCTCGTCGGCGAGTTCCTTGACCAGCTCCGACCGGTCGGCCAGCACCAGGGTGCCGCCTTCGGCGTGGATACGGCGGGCGGTCCGTTCCCCGATGCCCTGCGCGGATCCGGTGACGACGACGACCTTGCCGGCGAACCGGCCCGGCGTCACGAAGACCGGGGTGGACGCGGCCGCGGCATCGGCCATGGCACGGCGCATCGTCTGCTTGGACCGCTCGGCGTGCGCGGCGATCAGGGCCCGTACCGCATCCCGGTCGCCGGACTCGAACCCCGCGACGATGTCGACGTGGTCCTGGGCGCACCGCGGGTGACACCAGGTGGCGTTCCGAAGCACCTCTTCCATCCGGCCTTTGACACCGAGTGCCTGGTAGGCGTGCAGCAGGTGCTCGTTTCCGGTCAGCGTGAACAGATAGTCGTGGAACGCGGCGTTGGTTTCGGTGTACTGCTCGGCGTCGACGAACCGGTCGCCCTCGACGTAGGGCAGCGTCGATTCGGCGAGCAGCCGGTACCCGGCCAGCTGCCGGCTCGTCAGCCGGCCCATCGTCAGTTCGAGCGCACCGAGTTCCAACGCCGATCTGGCTTCGAACAGGGCGTCGGATTCGCGCACCGCGGGGTGCTCTTCGCCGATCTGGTAGCCGTCCTCGCTGACGACGGGGCCGTCGTCGGCCGACGCCACCGGTGACCCGGAGTCCGTCGCGGGGCCTGGGCCGGCCGGCGCCGCGAACACCGGCTGACCGGCCAGGCTGCGCGCCCCAGTCTCGTGCAGGCGGCCGCCACTGCCGTCGAGCAGACGGGTCGGCTCACCGCCGCCGCCCGGCCGCCACACCCGCTGGCCGGCGATGCTGCCGATCACGTCGCGCTCGTCGGCCGGGGCCGTGGTCGCTGCGGCCGGGGCGAATTCACGAGCGGGCAGGACGATCTGTCCGGCCACCGCGCGGGCGTCGGGCGCGGGCATGATCTCTTCGACCGGCACCGGGGACGCCCCGGATACGGCGTCCGCGGTTGGCGCCGACCTCACGGCGGCGCCCGGTGTGGCCAGACCGAACTTCTCGTAGTAGAAGCCGGTGGGCTCGATTCCGGCCGCGCCGAGGTGGGAGCGCACCGACTCGACCATCGGCGGCGGACCGCAGAGGTAGATGGCCAGGTCGCCGGCGTGCAGATGCCCGGGCTCGATCAGGCTGGTCACGTAGGCGCGGTCCGGGCCCTTGTTGGGCGCTGCGCTGCCCGGGTCGGATACGCAGTAGTCCCAGGTGAAACCGGGCAACGCGGAGGCGATCTCGGCGATCTCGTCCAATGCGGTGAGGTCCTCGTCGGTGCTCACGCCGTAGATCAGGTGCGCCGTGCGGGTGCTGCCGGATGCACGCAGCGTGCGCAGCATCGACAGGATCGGCGCCACCCCGGTGCCGCCGGCCAGCAGCAGCACCGGACGCTGGGCTTCGCGCAGGAAGAACGAACCGTTGGGCCCGGTGAACGTGAGGGTGTCGCCGACAGCGGCGCGTTGCGTCAGATAATCGGACATCACCCCGCCGGGGGTCAGTTTCACCAGGAATTTCAGGACTTCCTCGTCCGGGGCGTTGGCGAAGGAATACGAGCGGGTCTGATCGGTGCCTGGAACGGTGATGTTGACGTACTGACCGGGCAGGAAGGCCAGCGCGCCGCGGTTCGCGATGGTGACCCCGATCTCGACGGTGGTGGCCGACAGCCGCTCCAGCCGGCTCACGGTGCCGGTGTAGCCGGCGGCCTGGGTCTTGGCCGAGTCGGAGGTGGCCGCGATCTGGAGCACCAGATCCGATCGGGGCCGCATGCTGCACGGCAGGACATAGCCGGCTGCCGCCTCGTCGGCGGGCAGGGCGTCCTCGATGTAGGTTCCACCGTCGTAACCGCCTGACTCACACAGCGCCTTGCAGGTGCCGCAGGCGCCGTCACGGCAGTCCAACGGGATGTTGACGCGCTGGCGGTAGGCGGCATCGGCCACGGTCTGATCGCTGCGGCAGGTGATGAATCGGGTGACACCGTCTTCGAAGGACAGTGCGACCGAATGAACTTCGGCCACGGTGGATTCGGCCGGGGTTGCGGATGGGGCGGACACGGCAGTCACCTCAGAAGTGGTAGACATCCACCACGTGGTGGATGTAGTCGTTCTTCAGCACCACGGTCTTGCGCCGGATCAGCGGTTGCGCGCCGCCGAAATCGATCGTGTAGAAGGAAGTGCCGTAGTACGGGTCGATGGTCTTGTACCGGAAGTACATGGTGTGCCAGTTGAAACGGACATCGACGATGTCTCCGCGACGTTCGATCACCTCGACGTTGGAGATGTTGTGGCTCGTGCGGGGTTCGGGCAGCGACGTCGCCGACGAGCGTTCGGTGCGGATGCGGAACACCCGGTCCTCCAATCCGCCCTTGTTGGGGTAGTAGATCAGGGAGATGTCGCGCTGCGGATCTTCGACCAGCCGGTCGTCGTCGGTCCAGGCCGGCATCCAGTAGACGACGTCGTCGGCGTAGCAGTCCAGCCACTTCTCGAACTCGCGGTCATCCAGGTACCGGGCCTCCCGGTAGAGGAACTGCTCGATCGCGTTCTGGGTGATCAGTGTGCTTGTGGTACTGGGGTTTTCGATGGTGGTCATGCTCACTTCTCCGATTCCGACTGCAGGGCCGCACGCATGGTCTGCAGCCAGAAGCCATGCTGCACGGGATAGAGGCCTTCGTCTTCGTTCTTGACCCCGGCCGAGATGACGCCGTCCAGACCGAGGGACGACGCGACCGGATCGGGACCGCTGAGCCAGTGCTGCGCTCCGCGACTCATGTCGTTCCACGGGGCGGCTTCGGCACGGAAGGTCAACTGGCAGGACCTGAACTCTTCGAGGTCGTCGGGCGTCGCCATGCCCGAGGCATTGAAGAAGTCCTCGTATTGCCGGATCCGATGAGCCCGGGCCGCCGCGCTCTCCCCCTTCGGCGCGATGCAGTAGATGGTCACCTCGGTCTTGTCCGGCGCGATCGGGCGGAAGTGCCGGATCTGGGTCGAGAACTGGTCCATCACATACACATTCGGATACAGGCACAGGTTGCGCGAACCCTTGACCATGAACTCGCCCTTGGCGTCGCCGAACGTCTCCTTGAGTTCGTCGAGCTTGTTCCACAGCGGTCTGTCCTGCGGGTTGGCCGCCCACGTCCACAGGCACAGGTGCCCGTGCGGGAACGACCAGTACCCGCCGCCGGATTTCCCCCAGCTGCCCGCGTCCAGCGCCTTGGTGTCGTTCCTCGACTCCCCGGTGGCTCGCCGGCCGGTGGTGGCGGCGTAGTTCCAGTGGGTCGCCGTGACGTGATAGCCGTCGGCGCCGTTCTCGGCCTGCACCTTCCAGTTGCCGTCGAAGGTGTAGGTCGATGAACCGCGCAACACCTCCAGACCGTCCGGGGACTGGTCGACGAGCATGTCGAGCACCTTGGTGGTGTCACCGAGGTGCTCGGCGAGGGGTAGCACGTCGGCGTTGAGACTGCCGAACAGGAAGCCGCGGTAACTGTCGAACCGGGCGACCTTGGTCATGTTGTGCGAACCATCGACGTCGAACGTGTCCGGATAGCCGGCGCCGTCGGGGTCCTTGACCTTCAACAGCGAACCGTCGTTTCGGAAGGTCCAGCCGTGGAACGGGCACGTCAGCGTCATCCGGTTGTCGGTCTTGCGCCGGCAGATCATCGCACCGCGGTGGGCGCAGGCGTTGATCAGGCAGTGCAACTGGCCGGCCTTGTCACGGGTGATCACGACCGGTTGGCGACCGATGAAGGTGGTGAAGTAGTCACCCGGGTTGGCCACCTGGCTTTCGTGGGCCAGGTAGATCCAGTTGCCCTCGAAGATGCGCTTCATCTCTAGTTCGAAGATCTCGTCGTCGGTGAAGATGCGCCGATTGGCGCGGAAGATCCCGGCGTCGGGATCGTCGATGACCGCGTCGGCGAGGACGGCAGCCAGGTGGGACGAGGGTTGTGACACTGATGCGGTCATCGAGGGCCTCCGGCGAGTAGTCAATGTGGTGCTCACCAGCACACTGACACCAGGTGGCCCCGGTCACACTAGGCAAAGCCCTAGTCGTGCCTAGGACCCCAATTGATCACTGCTGATTATCAATCATGCCGATCTAGGTCTTTGTCTTATATGTATCTCGGGTCTACCGTCAGGGTGTCGGTGGTCACAGTGGGTTCGATTCCGGGCCCGCCGCACAGCCAGACCCGCCGCACGGCCAGAAAGGAGCGGGGCATGGAGCTGAGGCATCTGCGCTATTTCCTCGCGGTGGCCGACACCTGCCATTTCGGACAGGCGGCCGAGCAACTGCACGTCGCCCAGCCGGCGCTGTCGTATGCCATCCGGCAACTCGAGAGCGAGTTGGACGCGACGCTGTTCACCCGGACCACCCGGCATGTGTCGCTGACCCCCGCCGGCGAGTTCCTCCAGGGTGAGGCCGCACGGATCCTCGACGGCGTCGGCGAGGCGGAGCGTGGAGTGCGCCGCATCGCGGCCGGACGCAGCGGACTGCTCAGACTGGGCCTGACCGGAACGGCAGCGTTCTCCCACCTGCCCGGGATCGCGCGCATCCTCCGCCAGGAACTACCCGCCGTCGCGTTGGACATCCACGCCGACCTGCTCACTCCGGCCCAGTGCGACGGCCTGCGCGGAGGCGCGCTCGACATCGGGGTGCTGCGGCCGCCGGCGGTCGGTGACGACATCGAACTGCACACCATCGATGTCGAGCCGCTGGTGCTGGCGGTGTCGGCCGACCACCGCCTGGTGGCCGAACCGGTGGTCTCCCTGACCGACCTGCGCAGCGAGCCCTTCATCGGATACTCCAGCCGCGACTCCGCGGTCAACGACGCGGTGATGCGCAGCTGCCGGGCGGCGGGCTTCGTGCCGCACCGCGAGCACACCGCACCGGGTACCGCCGTCCTGCTGGCGCTGGTCGCCGCCGGGCTCGGGGTGGCAGTCGTCCCCGCGTCGGTGCGCGCGCTGCCGCTGAACGGTGTGGTGTTCCGCGACCTGGCGGACAGCGCGACCATCGAGCTGGCGCTGGCCTGGCGGCACGGCGCCGACAATCCGGTCGTCGATGCGGTCGTCGCGGTGCTGTCCGCGGCGCTGCCGCTCGGCGGTCCGGCACTCACCCGGGAGTCATTGTGAAAATCACTGCGGTCGAGGCGATCCCGTTCGCCATCCCCTATGCCAAGCCGCTGAAGTTCGCCTCCGGGGAGGTGCAGGCCGCCGAACACGTGCTGGTGCGCATCCACACCGACGAAGGGGTGGTCGGGACCGCCGAGGCGCCGCCCCGCCCGTTCACCTACGGTGAGACCCAGGACGGGATCATCGCGGTGATCCGGCAGATATTCGCGCCGCAGATCGTCGGCCTGACCCTGACCGAGCGCGAGGTGGTCACCGCCCGACTGGCCCGCACCGTCGGCAACCCCACCGCCAAGGCGGCGATCGACATGGCGCTGTGGGACGCGTTGGGACGCAGCCTCGGCCTCTCCGTCAGCGCGTTGCTGGGCGGCTACACGACCCGGATGAAGGTCTGCCACATGCTCGGCTTCGACGCCCCGGACAGGATGGTCGCCGAGGCGCAGCGGATCCGCGACGAGTACGGCATCACGACGTTCAAGGTCAAGGTCGGCCGGCGCCCGGTGAGCCTGGACACCACGGTGGTGCGGGCGCTGCGCAGCCACTTCGGCGACGCCGTCGACCTCTACGTCGACGGCAATCGCGGCTGGACCGCAGCGGAGTCCCTGCGTGCCATGAAGGACATGAGCGACCTCGACCTGCTGTTCGCCGAGGAACTCTGCCCCGCCGACGACGTCATGGGCCGCCGATGGTTGGTGGCACACTGCGATGTCCCCTTCATCGCCGATGAATCGGTTCCGTCGCCGGCCGATGTCACCCGCGAGGTGCTCGCGGGATCGGCGACCGCCATCAGCATCAAGACCGCGCGCACCGGGTTCACCGGCTCCCGGCGGGTCCATCACCTCGCCGAAGGGCTGGGCTTGGAGGTGGTCATCGGCAATCAGATCGACGGCCAGATCGGCACCGCCTGCGCGGTCGCCTTCGGCTCGGCGTACGAACTCACGTCCCGACGGGCCGGCGAACTGTCGAACTTCCTCGACATGGCCGATGACCTGCTGACCACACCGCTTCGCATCCATGACGGAGAACTACACGTGCCGCCCGGCCCCGGACTCGGCATCGACATCGACCCCGACAAGCTCACCCGCTACCGCACCGACAGGTGACAGCGTCCGTACCGCCCCGGACACGAAAAACAATGTAGTAAAAGGAGATCACGAGTATGACCACCATCGAGAACCCGATCGACAGCGCCACCGCGGCCGCATCCGGAGCCTCGGCCACCGAGCGCTTCCACACCGACAAGTCGCCCTTCGCCGCGGTCAAAGACACCCCGAAGGAACGGGTCAGCCAGCTGGCCGGCGAGGTGCTCTCCGCGGTGCACGACACGATCCGGCGCCACCGCGTCAGCTATGACGAATACAACGCGCTCAAGGCGTGGCTGATCGAGGTCGGAGCCGATGGTGAGTGGCCGCTGTTCCTGGACGTCTGGGTCGAGCATGTCGTCGAGGATGTCGCCACCGACCACCGCGCGGGCAGCAAGGGCACCATCGAGGGCCCGTACTACGTACCCGGGTCACCGGAATGCGGCGCACGCGGGACCATTCCGATGCGTGACGGCGAGCCGGGAACCCCGTTGGTCTGGCAGGGCACCATCACCTCCACCGACGGAAGCCCGCTGGAAGGCAAAGTCGAACTCTGGCATGCCGACTCCGAAGGCTTCTACTCCCAGTTCGCCCCGAACATCCCCGAGTGGAATCTGCGCGGCACCTTCAGCACCGGCGCCGACGGTTCCTTCGAGATCAACACGATCCGCCCCGCGCCCTACCAGATCCCGACCGACGGCTCCTGCGGCAAGCTCATCGCGGCAGCGGGCTGGCACGCCTGGCGGCCCGCCCACCTGCACGTGAAGGTGTCGGCCCCCGGCCACGAGCTGCTGACCGCCCAGCTGTATTTCCCCGGCGATCCGCACAACGACGACGACATCGCCGACGCGGTCAAGCCGGAGTTGATGTTGGACCCGCAAACCGGGGCCGACGGGTCCGAGAGCGTCGTGTACAACTTCGTCCTCGATCCCGTGAAGGCCTGACCAGGGGATGCTGTTCCACGTACGCATGGACGTTCACCTGCCCCACGATCTCGACCCGCAGCAACGGGCCGAGATCGTGGAGCGGGAGAAGAACTACTCCCAGGAGCTGCAGCGCGTCGGCAAGTGGCCGCACATCTGGCGCGTCGTCGGCGAGTACGCGAACTACTCCATTTTCGATGTCGAGTCGAACGACGAACTGCATCAGCTCCTTTCGGGCCTACCGCTGTTCCCCTACATGGACATCCAGGTCACCCCGCTGGCGGTCCACCCCTCCGCCATCCAGCGGTAGCGTTCGGCGCCGGGGAGCTCTATCGCTTCGCGAAGACGGGCATCACGCTGGCGTCCCCGTAATCCTTGATCTCATCGATGTGCTTGAGCGTCTCCATGTCCTCCCCGGAGATCTCGAAGTCGACGTCGGCGTTGTTGCGCATGTGATCCGGGTTCGCGGTCTTGGGCAGCGGAAGCGTGCCGAGTTGCAGGCAGTAGCGGATCGACAGCTGCGGCACCGAGACACCGTACTTCTCGGCCAGCGCGGCCACTTCGGCGTTCTTCAGCAGCTCGCCGTGCGCCACCGGCGAATACGCCTCGACCAGGAGGCCCAGATCCTGGGCGTAGGTGATCAACTCATGCGGGGTGTTGCTGATGTGCGCGAGGATCTGGTTGACCATCGGCCGTACCGTGGCGGTCTCGAGGATGTTGTCGACGTCGGCCTTCTGGAAGTTCGACAGACCGATCGCCTTGAGCTTGCCGGCCTGATAGGCCTCCTCGAGTGCCCGCCACACCTCGCGGTTCTCGGCGAAGTAACGGTTGTCGCCGCCGAAGGCACCCCAGGGCTGCGGGCTGTGGATGATCATCAGGTCGATGTGGTCCAGCCCCAGCGCCGCCAGGGAGCCGTCGATGCTGGCAGCGGCGTCCTGATACGACTTCGCGCCGGCGTCGACCTTTGTCGTGACGAAGATGTCCTCGCGTCCGACCCCGCTGGCCCGAAGCCCCGCACCGACGCCCTGCTCGTTTCCGTAGGCCTGCGCGGTGTCGATGTGGCGGTAGCCGATGTCGATGGCGTCCTTCACCGCCTGCACGACAGCGTCGTTGGCGATCATCCAGGTGCCCAGGCCCAGCTTGGGGATCTCCAGCCCGTTGGACAGGGTGTAGTTCTCTTGCAGTATCACTGCATCTCCTTTCGTTGATCTATCAACCAGTGGACGCCGGTTCACCGGGTCGGGTACCCGAAATGGCCTGCGTCGTTGGAATGACGGCGTCTTTCCGGGTCTCCGGGAAGGTACGACCCCAGGGCCGCCGTAGCTGGTGAGGCCGTACGCTTTCATCGGTTCCTCCGCGTCCTCCGTGTCTCGAGGGCGGCACCGGCACCGTCGCTCTACCACTACTGAACACCGCGGCTCGGGGCCGCGACAGTATCCGGTGATCCATGTACTGGCAATACACCCCTTCCGCCCCGTGTTGGTCACGCCTACCCAGGTATCGCCAGAACCTGTCTCGGCGGCCAACCGGTTCCTAATGTGGGCCCTATGACGCAGCTACCGCTCCGCTGCCGGTGGCCGGCCACGGTCCGGATCCCAACACTGCTCGCCGCGGGCATGCTGGCGGCCGGCTGTTGCGGCAAACCCGAGTCGACGCCCGCGGTCAACCTGGAGTCGCCCGCGGCGAGGGGTAGTGCGAACGAAGCGCCCGTTCCCCGCCCACCGACAAACCCCGAGGAGGGCCTGATGGGAATCCGATTGTCCACACCGGACACGGTTCTGACCGCCACGCTGCTGGACAGCGCGACCAGCCGCGACTTCGTTGCGCTGCTACCGCTGACCCTGACCCTGCGCGACTACGCCGGCACCGAGAAGATCGGCGACCTGCCCGGCCCGCTGTCCACCGCGGATGCACCCGACGGTGTCGACCCGGAGATCGGTGATCTGACCTACTACGCGCCGTGGGGCAACCTGGCGATCTTCTACCGGGACTTCGACTACTCGCGGGGCCTGGTCAAGCTGGGCAGCATCGACTCCGGCGTGGACCAACTGGAAACGCTGGACGGGGCAGTCGTTTTCGAGGTGGCCCCGGCTGTTTCCTGAGCACCACGGCCCTCGCATCTCGGACCGGGCGGGGGCCTCAGCGGGCCTGGAACGCTTCGCGTTTCACGTTCTGCCAGAAGCTCGGTGCGCCTTGCACGGTGGACACGATGGGGATCGTGCCGATCCCGGCGGTGTCGTCGATCAGCGTGCTGAGGTAGTGCGCGAGGTCGATCCTTGCGGTGAACGCGCCAACCGGAGGAACCTCTCCCGCAACATAATCGCTGACGCGATCGGCGTCGAACAGAGTGGACGGGCGCACGATCGTCCAATCCAGACCGCTGTCCGTGACGACCTCCTCCATGCGGCGCATGTCCGCGTAGACCGTCCTGCCGATGGTGCGGCTGATGATCGGCTCGGCGATCCGCAGGCTCAGCGAGGCGTTGCGGCGGTTGCGGTAGTGGTGCGCGCCGGTTGAACTGACCACAGCCAACCGGCGCACCCCTGCATCACGCATGGCCGCCACGATGTTGGCCGCCCCGGCGGAGAACGTGTCGACTGGTCGACGGGTGAACGGCACGCCGAGCACCGACAGCACGGCGTCGGCGCGATCGACCGCGGTGATGATGGATTGGCGCTGGAAGACATCGACTTCGACGACACTGACCCGCCGCGCCGTGTCCGCCTCGGTGTCCAGCGGAAAGTCCCCGGGGTGCCGGGTGGAAGCGAGCACCTCATGACCACGATCGGCCAACAGCCGCACCAGGAGCCGACCCGTCGGCCCGTTGGCGCCGAAGACAGCCACCCTCATGCGGAGTCACCTCCGAACACACGGTGATCTTCGCGGGCCTCGCGGTAGGGCGTCACTCCTTGTGGGCCAGCAGTAGGAAGCCCGGCATCATCAGCCGGCCCTGGTCGTCGCGCTGCGCCTCCCGGGCCGGGCCCGGCCCGCCCGGTACCTGAACATCGTTGGCATACAGCGAGGCTGAACGCACCTCGTCGACAGTCCACAGGGTGGCGACGGTGTCGCGCAGTTCCTCGGCGGTGAACCCGGCCGGTCCGGGCCCGCCGCCGCCGAACGGCCGCTGGGCGAACGCCAGGATGAACAGGCCCGCTCCGGGTGCGGCGGCCCGGCGGATCGCCCGCACGTAGGCCTGCCGGCGCTCCACGGGCAGGGCGTGGAGCAGGCCGCTGTCCATCACCGTGTCGAATTGTCCGTCATACCCGTCGAAGTCGGTCACGTCGGCGACCTCGAAGCTTGTGGAGGTCAATCCCCGTGCAGCGGCGGCCGATCGGGCCGCGGCCACCGCGATGGCGCTTCCGTCGAGCCCGACCACCGAGAAGCCCTGCGCGGCGAGCGCGAGCGACAGCTCGGCCTCCCCGCATCCGGCGTCGAGCACCCGACCGCGCACCTTGCCCTGTTCGATCAGCGCGGCAAGTTCGGGCTGGGGCGCTCCGATACTCCACGGCGGCGGGCTGCCCTGCTGATATGCGCTGTCCCAATCCATCCGCTGCTCGGTCACCTGTGGGTCCTCCTCCTGGCTGGGCGGTCGGCGGCGCCTGCGGTCGCGCCACAGACCACTGTCCCCTTTTTCGCACCGCTTGTCTACTTTTTTCGGTAGCATCGCCGCCTGACGAATCAGCGATCGGAGGCACCGGTGACCGCAGCAGAACCGGCACCCGGGCGGGCGCAGGAGGCCACCCTTGCGGAGGAACGCAAGGGGCGGCGGACCCGCCGCCGCATCCTCGAGGCCGCCCGCGCGGTCTTCGCCGAAACCGGCTACGAACGCGCCACCATTCGCGGTATCGCCGCCGCCGCCGCGGTGGACAAATCCTCGGTCATCAAATACTTCGGCACCAAGCAGGCGCTGTTCCGCGAAACCGTCCACTGGGAGATCCCGATAGCTCAGCTGACCAGCGACGACGCGGCGCAGACCGCACAGGACTATGCGCGCGCGATGCTGACCGCGTGGGCCGCGGACCCCGACAGCCCGATGGCGGTACTGCTGCGCACCAGCATGACCAGCGAGGACGCCGCCGACATCCTGCGCAGGCACATCACCGGCCAAGCGGTGGACGCCGTGGCGGCCACCATCGACGCCCCCGACGCCAGGCTGCGCGCCGCTCTGGCCGGAGCCCTGCTGATGGGCATCGCCAGCCAGCGCTTCATCCTGCAGATGCCCGACCTCGTCGACGCGGACATCGAGGACATCCTGCGCCTGATCACGCCGTTGCTGAAGTCGTTGATCGATCCGGCCGACCGGCAGTACGCCGGTCCGCCCGTGTGACGAGAAGCCTCCTGCAGCGTTTGGGCGCACACCGTCCGGGCTATACCCGGCAGGGTGTCGCGCCCCGGCGGGCGGGCGAGCAGCCGACACCGCACGGAAGGAGAACGCATGGACGTGACCGTCATCGAGACCTCCGGCCTGGGCGACCGAAGCTACCTGGTCAGCGACGCGGGCCTCGCGGCGGTGATCGACCCCCAGCGCGACATCGACCGGGTGCTCGACGCCGCCGCGGCACGGGACGCGTCGATCACCCACGTGCTGGAGACCCACATCCACAACGACTACGTCACCGGCGGGCTCGAGCTGGCACGCACGGTGGGCGCCGAGTACATCGTCGCCGCCGCCGACGATGTCGGGTTTGCCCGGCGCGCGGTGTCCGACGGAGACGTCGTCGACGTGGGACCGTTCCGGCTGCAGGCGATGCACACTCCGGGGCACACCCACACCCACCTGAGCTATGTGCTGCGCACCGTCGAGGGGGCCGCGGTCGGAGTCTTCACCGGTGGTTCCATGCTGCACGGCACCACCGGGCGTACCGATCTGCTGGGCGATGAGCACACCCGCGAGCTGTCGCACGCGCAGTTCCATTCGGTGCGCCGGCTGGCCGCCGAGCTGCCCGACGGGGTCGAGGTCTATCCGACCCACGGTTTCGGCAGCTTCTGCTCGGCCAGCCCGGCCAGCGGGGACTCGTCGACCATCGGCGAGCAGCGCCACACCAATCCGGCGCTGACCGGCGACGAGGCCACCTACGTCGACGAGCTCATCGCCGGACTGGGCGCCTACCCGGCGTACTACGCGCACATGGGGGTCATCAACGCCGCCGGACCGGCACCCGTCGACCTGTCCATGCCCGAGCCCGTCGATCCGGTCGAGCTGCGCCGCCGCATCGACGCCGGCGAGTGGGTGGTCGACCTGCGCGACCGCAAGGCGTTCGCGGCCGGGCATCTGTGCGGGGCCCTGGGCTTCGAGCTGTCCACCCAGTTCGTCACCTATCTGGGTTGGCTCTACACGTGGGGCGCACCGATGACGCTGATCGGCGAGGACTCCGGCCAGGTTCTCGAGGCGCGCCGCGAGCTGGCCCGAATCGGTGTCGACGACCTCACCGGTTCGGCTACCGGCGACCTGGCGGCGCTGGCCGGCGGGACACCGCTGAACTCCTACCGGGTGGCGTCGTTCACCGACCTGGCCAACGAGATCGACCACGCCCAGCTCACCGTGCTGGACGTGCGGCAGCGCGAGGAGTACGCGAGCGGCCACATCAGGGGTGCGATGAACATCGCGCTGCCCGAACTGCTCGCCCGCCGCGACGAGGTTCCCGCCGGCGAGGTGTGGGTGCACTGCGGGACGGGCTACCGCGCGTCCATCGCCGCCTCGATCATCGAACGCGACGACCTCACGGTGGTCCTCATCGACGACGAATTCGACAGCGCCGCACAGAAACTGATCGTCGGGTAGCGCGCCCCGTCACCCGGGGGGGCAGGTATGCGCCGCGTCACGCAACACCCGCGCCGACGGCGCGTCCACCGGAAGCCGGTAGCCGCGCAGCACCGCGATGTACTGCATCGCGTACTGACACCGGAACGCCTCGTTGGGGGGCATCCACACGGCCGGCTGACTGTCGCCCTTGTCCTGGTTGGCCTGCCCGGCGACGGCGATCAAATTGGCCGGGTCGTTGGCGAACCGGATGCGCATCTGCTCGGTCCAGTCGCGGGCGCCCAGATCCCACGCCAGCGCCAGCGGCACGATGTGGTCGATCTGCACCGCGGCGCCGGTCCCCTCGCCGCGGGTGAACGCCACCGTGGCGTTGGTGTACGGGTCCCGCAGCACCCCGGTGGCCACGGCGTTGGGACAACGGGCTATCGCGACGTAGGTCTTGTCGATGAGGTCCCGGTTGAGGATGTCGTTGCGGGTGTCGCAGCCGTTGTGGCCGCCCGGCGCGGTGGTGTCGTCGGTCCAGGCGTCACCGAATGCGGCACGGCGGTAGTCGTATCCCCGCACCCGGTCGGGGATCTCGGCGACGTCGGCCAGGACGTCGACACCCGGCGCCACGGTGGGTATGTCGGCCTGCGCGATGAACTCCGACGGCCGGTTCGCCGATGCGATCACCTGGTAGGCCACCACAACGGCGAGCACCGTCGCGACGGTCAGCCACAGGATCTGGCGGCGGCTCACGACTTGTCCAGGTACTCGACCCGGTCGGTGTCGGTGAACGGCGCCGACAGCACCGCCATGCCGGGGTCGGCCGGATCCGATTCATAGACCGCCTCGCACAGCTGTCTGGCCGCGACGATGATGTCCTCGTGCTCGAAGAGCGACAGGAACCTCAACGTGACGGGCCGGCCGTGCTGGGTCAGCCCCAACACGTCGCCTTCACTACGCTCGCGCAGGTCGAGCTTGGTCAGCTCGAACCCGTCCTGGGTGGCTGCCACCGCCTTGAGCCGTTGCCCCGCTTTGGATTCCGCGGGGAGGTTGGTGGCCAGCAGGCACAGGCCGGCGTGCTCGCCGCGGCCGATCCGGCCCCGCAGCTGGTGCAGCTGGCTGATGCCGAACCGGTCGGCGTCCATCACCACCATGACGGTGGCGTTGGGTACGTCGACGCCGACCTCGATGACAGTGGTGCACACCAGCACATCGATGTCGCCTGCCCGGAACGCCGACATCACCGCATCCTTCTCGTCGCCGGAGAGCCGGCCGTGCATCAATCCCAGCCGGACACCGGACAGCGGCCCGCGCTGCAACCGGGCGAACAGATCGACGACAGTCACCGGCGGTGGGCCGGGCTCCTTTTCCTGAGCGTCTCCCCTTGTGGATTTGTTGGGCTTCTCGGCAGCGGGCGGCCTGTCGTCCTCGTCAATGCGGGACGCCACCACGTAGGCCTGCCGGCCGGCGCGCACCTCCTCGGCGATACGCGCCCAGGCGCGTTCCAGCCAGGCCGGCTTCTGTCTGGCGAAGATCGTGTTGGTGGTGATCTCCTGCCGGCCCCTGGGCAGTTCGCGCAGCGTGGAGGTCTCCAGATCCCCGTACACGGTCAGCGCCACCGTCCTCGGGATCGGCGTCGCGGTCATCACCAGCAGGTGCGGCGTGAGTCCGGCAGGAGCCTTGGCGCGCAACCGGTCCCGCTGCTCGACACCGAACCGGTGCTGCTCGTCGACCACCACCATGCCGAGGCGGTGGAATTCCACGGCGTCCTGCAGCAGCGCGTGGGTGCCGATGACGATGCCGGCCGCCCCAGTGGCCACCTCGTCGCGAACCTCGCGCTTCTGCTGTGCCGACATCGAGCCGGTCAGCAGCGCCACCCGGGTCGCCTGGTCGGCGCCGCCGAGCTGGCCGGCCATCCCCAGCGGTCCGAGCATGGCCCGGATCGACAAATAGTGTTGGGCGGCAAGGACTTCGGTGGGAGTGAGTACCGCGCACTGGTAGCCGGCGTCGATCACCTGCAGCATCGCCAGCAGCGAGACGACCGTCTTGCCCGACCCGACTTCACCCTGCAGCATCCGGTTCATCGGCCGCGGCGCCGCGAGCTCTCCCGAGATCACGTCAAGCACCTTCTGCTGCCCCGCGGTCAGCTCGAACGGCAGCTGGGCGGCCATCGCCGCCGCCAGACCATCGGACCGGGATGGTGCCGGTGGCCCGGATTCGCCGAGTTCGCTGTGCCGCCGCACCACCAGGCCCCACTGCAGGCCGACGGCCTCGTCGTGGGTGAGCCGCTCCGCGGCGCGGGCCCGGTCGGCGGCGTTCTCGGCGAGGTGGATAGCGCGCAGCGCCTCATCCTCGGACATCAGACCGTGTTGGCGGACATACGCTTTCGGTAGCGTTTCGGCGACAGGATCGAGCACGGCGAGCACCTGGCGGATGCAGGCGTAGATCTCCCACGTCTGCATCTTGGAGTTGGCCGGGTAGATCGGGAAGAAGTCCTTGTCCAGCTCGGCGAGCAGGTCCTCGCCCGAGGCGCCGGTCGCCTCGGCGAGGGACGTCAGCGATTTGGTGCCGACGTTCTTGCCGCCGTCGCGCAGCACCATGAACGCCGGATGGGTCAGCTGCATGGTGTCGCGGAAATAGCCGACCTCTCCCGACAACATCACCCGCGCGCCCTCGACGAGGGTCTTCTTCAGATACTTCGGGTTGAAGAACGTCGCGGTGACCGCGGGGCGGCGGTGCTCGAGGGTGACGACCAGGAATTCCCGTGCCGGGGTGCGCTTGGTCCACTTCGACTCGGCCTTGGCGATCGTGTCGACGAACGTGACGTGCTCACCCTCCTCCAGGTCGAGGTCCTCGCCCTCGCCGCGGACCGTCATCGCGTCGCTGTACTTGCGGGGGAAGTACCGAACGAGCTCGCCGACCGTGCGGATCCCGAAATGCTGCTCGAGTCGATCGGCGGCCTTCTTGCCGAGCACGAAGTCCAGCCGGTCGCTCAGCGTGGCCATGTCACTCGACCCCGATCAGCAGCGCATCGCCGCGGTGGCCGGTGTGGAAGGACACCATCTCGGTGCCGGGATGGCGGCGCCGGACGTGCTCGGCCAGTGCCTCGGCGACCTCCTCGCCCACGCCGTCACCGGTCAGCACCGTGACCAGCTCGCCGCCGGCGGCCAGCAGCACGTCGATGAGCCCGGCCCCGGCGGCCACGATGTCGCCCCCGACGATGACCACCTCGTCGCCGGCGATGCCGAGCCCGTCGCCCGGTTTGCAGGTGCCCGCCCAGGTCAGCGCCTCCTCGGCGGCCACCCGCACCGAGCCGTAGCGGGCGCCGGCCGCGGCTCGGGCCATCGTGAAACCGTCGTCGACGAGGCGGCTCTCGGGGTCGTGGACCGCCAGCGCGGCCAGCCCCTGCACCATCGAGCCCGCCGGGATCGGCGCCATCTCGATGCCCCAGTCCGAGGCGACGGCCCACCCGGCGAGCAGTTCCTCGGCCGCCACGTAGCCGTTGGGCAGCACCATCACCTGTGCTGCGCCGGTGTTGACCAGCGCGTGCAGCAACTGCTGCGCACTGACCGGCACTCCGGGCTCGGGCCGCAACGTCTGGGCGCCCTCGGCGCTGAACAGGCTTTCCGCGCCGTCACCGTCGACGACGGCGAGCACCGCGCGCCCCCGGCTCCAGCCGCCGGCCGGATGCCGCTCGGGGGCCCCGCCCAGCGAGGTGATCTGGATACGGCTGGGAGTGCCCAGCGGCAGCGCCGCCTCGACCGCGGCCCCGGCGTCGTCGGTGTGGACGTGCACGGAGTAGTGGCCGGGGGTGGCCGCGGCTGCGCCGAAACCCGACGCGGCGATCGCGACGGAGTCGCCGAGCTCGTCGAGGCGGGTCCGCAGTATCTCGGCCCCGGCGGCGTCGCAGCCGCTCAGCAGGTACATCACCTCGAATTGGGGTGCCGTCGTCGTCGAGGACGCGGCGGGCGGCTCCGCCGGGGCCGGCAGGTACGCCGGCCGCATCGGGACGCGACCGGTCAACGTCGCGCTAAGCGCGTCCAGCAGCACCAGCAGGCCACGGCCGCCGGCATCCACCACCCCGGCGGCGGCCAGCACGTCGAGCTGGGTCGGGGTGCGATCCAGGGCCCGGGCGGCCGATCCGGCGGCCGCGTCGACCACGTCGGCCAGGTCGGCACCCTCGGCGACCGCATCCTCCGCTGCGGCCGCGGCCGCCTGCAGGACGGAGACGATCGTGCCCGGCACCTCGTGCCCCATCGACATGACCACCAGGCTCACGGCATGTCGCAGCGCGGCGGCGAACAATGCGCCGTCGACGTCGGGGAGCCAGCCACCGCGGTCCTCGGCGGCGGCGGCCGTCACGTCGGCGACACCGCGCAGGATCTGCGACAGGATCACCCCGGAGTTGCCGCGGGCGCCGCGCAGCGCACCGTCGGCCATCCGGGCGGTCAGCGCCGCGACGTCGTCGATGTCGGCGTGCGCGTCGGCCTGCGCCCAGGCGGCGCGCATGGTGAACAGCATGTTCGTTCCGGTGTCGGCGTCGGCGACCGGGAACACGTTGAGCCGGTTGATCTCGTCGGTGTGGCTGATCAGGTCGGCGACCGCCCTGTGCGCCCAGCGTCGCAGCGACGACGCGTCCAGCGGCCGAGCCGACATCCCACCTCCAGACCGGCGGCCCAGCACACCGCTGCCGCCGTCGGCGCCAGCCTAGCCAGTGCGCCCGACACCGCGGCACGGCATCGGCCACGCCGGGTTTTTGGCGATAGCAGCGACGGCCGGTATCCTGATCAGGTTGTCGGGTCGAGCCGCAGCCTGCTGTGGCCGGAGGACCCAGACCCCCACGTACTGATTCAAGGAGTTCTACATATGGCTGCCGTGTGCGATATCTGCGGGAAGGGCCCCGGCTTCGGCAAGTCGGTGTCACACTCCCATCGCCGGACCAGCCGTCGGTGGGACCCGAACATCCAGTCGGTGCGCGCCGTGACGCGCCCCGGCGGTAACAAGCAGCGGATGAACGTCTGCACGTCCTGCCTGAAGGCCGGCAAGGTCACCCGCGGCTAGTTCCCGCCTTCGCCGTCCCGGGTGGGGCCCCGCGGCCGGCCTCACGGCAGCCGCCAGTCCACCGGTTGGGCGCCCATCTGCGCCAGCAGGTCGTTGGCCCGGCTGAACGGGCGCGACCCGAAGAATCCACGCGACGCCGACAGCGGGGACGGGTGCGCCGATTCGATGGTCACCGTGTCGCCCAGCATCGGCTTCAGCGTGCCTGCGTCACGTCCCCACAACACCGCGACCAGCGGCTGCTGCCGCGCCACCAGCGCCCGGATCGCGCACTCGGTGACCGCCTCCCAGCCCTTGCCCCGGTGGGACGCCGGTGTCCCCGGCCGCACGGTGAGCACCCTGTTGAGCAGCATCACCCCCTGTGCGGACCACGGCGTCAGATCGCCGTTGGCGGGTGCGTCGTAGCCGAGGTCGGCGCGGTACTCGGTGAAGATGTTGTCCAGACTGCGCGGCAGCGGACGCACCTCGGGCGCGACCGAGAAACTCAGCCCGACCGCGTGCCCGGGGGTCGGATAGGGATCCTGGCCGACGATCAGCACCCGCACCTCCCCGAACGGGAACGTGAACGCGCGCAACACGTTCGGACCGGCGGGCAGGTACCGGTGCCCGGCGGCGAGCTCGTCGCGCAGGAACTCGCCCATCTTCGCGACCTGGGGTTCGACGGGTGCGAGTGCGTGGGCCCAGGCCGGATCGACCAACTCGCTGAGCGGACGTGCTGTCACAGCACGCCAACCTAGCGTGCGGCCGGTCAGAACGACTCCCAGCCCGGCTTTCCGGCCCACGCGGCGCCGTCGACGGTGACCGATGCCGGCGCCCGCTCGAGGACGGTGCCGATCACCCGCCAGCCCGGCGGCGGCGCCACCGGGAACGTCGCGACCAGCGCGTGATCTTCGCCACCGCCGAGCACCCATTGCCGGGGATCGGCCCCGACGGCGGCGGCCGCGGCGGCGACCGCGTCGACGTCGACGGCCAGCCCGGCGAGCGACACGTCGATGCCCACCCCCGACGCCGCCGCGACGTGGCCGAGGTCGGCCAGCAGACCGTCGGAGACGTCGGTCATCGAGGTCGCGCCGGCACGGGCGGCGGCCGCGCCCTGCCCATAGGGCGGCTCCGGCACGAGGTGGCGTCGACGCAGCGCCTCGAACCCGCCGGCCCCGTGCAGGCGCACCTGGTATCCCGCCTCGGAGCGGCCGAGGTCGCCGGCCACCGCGACGATGTCACCCGGCCGGGCCCCGGCGCGGCGCACCGGATCCCGCCCGTCGAGGTCGCCGAGCGCTGCGACCGAGATCACCCACTGGGGGGCGGCCACCAGGTCGCCGCCGACGATGGCCGCGCCCAGCAGCCCCGCCTCGTGCCACATCCCGTCGGCCAGCTCGACCGCGTGCTCGGTCACGGTGTCGCCCGGCGCGCCGAACCCCACCACGAACGCGGTGGTCCGCGCGCCCATCGCCTCGATGTCGGCCGCGTTCTGCGCGATCGACTTGCGCCCCACGTCGTGCGGGGTGGACCAGTCCAGCCGGAAGTGCCGGTGTTCGACCAGCATGTCGGTGCACACCACGGTTCTGCCGTCCGGGCTGGCCACCACGGCGGCGTCGTCGCCGGGTCCCAGCAGCACCGATGCGGGCAGGCGGCGCCCCGCAACGAGCCGGTCGATGACGGCGAATTCTCCCGACTCGGACAGGGTCCGGTCGGGCTGTTCGGCCGCCATGTCAGCTCCTCGAGTCGGTTTCCTGGCCTGAACGCTCGGCGCACCTGCGGTACGTTTGGTCCCTGCGGCGTGGAGTCTATGCAGCCAGATGGAGGTATTGCGGCGTGGTCGAGGCTTTCGTTCTCATCCAGACCGAGGTCGGTCGCGCCGAAGTCGTCGCCAAGCAGCTCGCCGCCCTGAGCGGGGTGCTGTCCTCGGAATACGTGACCGGCCCCTACGACGTCGTCATTCGCGTGGGCGCGGACACGCTTGCCGACCTGCAGTCATCGGTGGTCCCCACCGTCCAGCAGGTGCCCGGGATCACCCGGACGCTGACCTGCCCGATCGCCAACGGGGTGCAGCCCTAGAGTTTGGCTGGTGAACAGCCAGGACGGTGACGGCCCGCCCCGGGGTGTGCTGATCGCGGCGCTGGTCGTCGCGGTGGGTGCGGTCGTCGCGATCCTCGTCGTCGCCGCGCTGCGACAGCGCGCTCCCGAGGCGGCTCCGGTGGCCATCGCCGCTGTGCCGGCGCCCGAGGCGGACGGCCCGGACTGCCGGGCCCTGATCGCCGCGCTGCCCGACCACCTCGGCGACTTCCACCGCGCGCCGCTGGCCGAACCCGCGCCGGCCGGCACGGCGGCGTGGCGGACCGATGACGGCGGTGAGCCGACGATCCTGCGGTGCGGGCTGGAGCGCCCCGCCGAGTTCGTCGTCGGGGCCCCGATCCAGGTGGTCGACGCGGTTCAGTGGTTCCGGGTGGGCGAAGCAGGGGTGGGAACCAGCACAGCGGGCGAAGCGGGGGTGGGAGACGGCCGGGTGGGCGAAGCGGGGGTGGGAGACGTCCGCAGCACCTGGTTCGCCGTGGACCGCCCCGTGTACGTCGCGCTCACGCTGCCGCCCGGGTCGGGTCCCAGCCCCATCCAGGGGTTGTCCGCGGCGATCGCCCGGTCGCTGCCGGCCACCCCGGTGGACCCGGCGCCGGCCCGGTAGCCCCGCCGGCCCGGTAGCCCGCCGAGCGTGAACTCACTGCGACGCAACGGCCGATTTTTCGCAGCCACCTCACGCTCGGCGCTTGACGGGCCGGCACGGACCCAGTGGCGAGCCGGCACAGGCGCAGTGACGGGCCGGCGCCCCGGTCGGGCTAACGCAGACCAGTGCCCCGGGCGACGGCGGTATCGACCATGGTGGCGAGCAGTGTCGGATAGTCCACGCCGCTGGCCGCCCACATCCGCGGATACATCGAGATCGTGGTGAACCCCGGCATCGTGTTGATCTCGTTGATGACGGGTCCGTCCTCGGTGAGGAAGAAGTCGACGCGGGCCAGGCCCTGGCAGTCGATCGCGTGGAAGGCCCGGATCGCCATCCCCCGGATCTCCTCGGCCACGTCGTCGTCGACCTTCGCCGGGACGTCCAGTTCGGCCGCGTCGTCGAGGTACTTGGTCTCGAAGTCGTAGAACCCGTCCTCGCGGCCGCGTACCCCGGCCACCCGGATCTCGCCGACGGTGCTGGCCTCGACCCGGCCGTCGGGGAACTCCAGCACCCCGCACTCCAGCTCCCGGCCGGGGATGGCGGCCTCGACGATGACCTTCGGGTCGTGGCGGCGGGCCATCTCGATCGCCGCGGGCAGCCGGTCCCAGGCGGTGACCCGGCTGACACCGATCGACGAGCCGCCGCGGGCGGGCTTGACGAACACCGGCAGGCCGAGGCGCTCGCTTTCCTCCACCGACAGCGTGCTCTCGCGGGGCCGCAGCACGACGTGGTCGCCGACCGGCAGGCCCTGGGCCGCCCACAGCTTCTTGGTGAACTCCTTGTCCATGCCGGTCGAGCTGGCCAGCACCCCGGCGCCCACGTACGGCACCCCGGCCAATTCGAGCAGCCCCTGGATGGTGCCGTCCTCGCCGTAGGGGCCGTGCAGGACCGGGAACACCACGTCCACCGCGGCGAGCATGCTGCCGGCCGCCTCACCCAACGAGACCAGCTGGCCGCGCCGCGCCGGATCGGCGGCCAATGCGAGCTCGGTCCCGGAGGTGGCGGCCACCCCGGGCAGCGTGCCGTCGGTGATGGCCAGGGTCTCCGGCCGCCCGTCGGTGAGCACCCAGGAGCCCTCCGGGGTGATGCCGACGGCCACCACCTCGAAACGCTCCGGGTCGAGGTTGCGCAGGATGCTGCCGGCGGAAACACACGAGATCGCGTGTTCGGAACTCCGTCCGCCGTAGACGACGGCAACGCGGGTGCGGGCAGTCACAACCTAGAGAGGGTACCGCCCCGAGATGAATCCGCAGTTCGCGGAGCGGCCGGTCCGGCGAATCTCACACCGGACCGAGGGCCCGGTCGATATCGCTGAGCAGGTCCTCGGTGTCCTCGATCCCCATCGACAGACGCGCGAATCCGGCCGGCACCGGATCCCCCCACCGGGCCCTGCGGTCCACCGAGCTGTGGATCCCGCCGAAGCTGGTCGCCCCGACGAGCAGGTCGCTGTTGCGCACCAGGTCGTGCACCGCCTGCGCACCGTCCAGCTCGACGGAGACGATTCCGCCGAACCTGCGCATCTGCCGGGACGCGATCGGGTGCGACGGGTCGTCGGGCAGGCCGGGATAGCGCACCGAACGGACCCGGGGATGCGAACGCAGCATCAGGGCGACCGCCGCCGCGTTCTGACACTGCCGCTCGAACCGCAGACCCAGGGTCGGCAGGCTGCGCAGCACCAGCCACGCGTCGAACGCGCCCAGGATCGACCCGCCGAGCAGCCGTTCCCGCTGGAGGCGCTCGATCACCTCGGGGCGGCTGCCCGCCACATAGCCGGCCAGCAGGTCGTGGTGGCCGGCGAGCGTCTTGGTCGCGCTGGCCACCACCAGATCGGCTCCCAGCGCCAGGGGCTGCTGCCCGAGCGGCGTGGCCGTGGTGTTGTCCACGATCAGCAGCGCTCCCCGCGGCCGGCAGATCATCGCCAGGCGGTGCAGGTCGACGACGTCGAGGGCCGGGTTGGCGGGCGTCTCGGCGAACACCACGTCCGCGTCGCGGGCGGCGTCGCACATCTGGGCGCACCCGGCCTCGACGACCGTCACCCCGCGGGGCGCCAGGTACTCGTGTGCATAGGCCCGGACCTGGTAGTACCCGTCCGAGGGGACGACCAGCGTGCAGCCGGGCTCGGCCACCGCGCGCAGCAGCGAGGTCACCGCGGCCATGCCGGAGGCGAACGTCACGACGGCGGATGCGCCCTCGAGCTGAGCCAGACCCGACTCCAGACGGCGCCAGGTCGGGTTGTGCCGACGCCCGTAGCTGTCCAGCGTGTCGTCTTCGTCGGCGGGAATGTGGTACGCCGCAGCGGGTGTCGGCGACGGGGCGATCGGGGCGCCTGGAATGGCTTCCGAATCAACGGCTTTGACGCTGCGGGTGGAGTCGCCGTACGGGGCCGACACGGCTACTCCGGTTTGGTGGTGCGGCCCAGCAGCAGCGCCACCGCCTCGTGGACGGACAGACCCCGGTGGCAGACCCGGTGCACGGCCTCGGTCAACGGCATCTCGACGTCGTAGCTGGAGGCCAGCGCCAGCACCGACTCGCACGACGTCACTCCCTCGGCGACGTGGCCGCCGGTGGCCGCCAGCGCGGCCTGCATGGTCCCGCCGCGACCCAGTCGTTCCCCGAACGAGCGGTTGCGCGAGTGCGGTGACATGCAGGTCGCGACGAGATCGCCGATGCCTGCCAGCCCGGCCAGGGTGGCGGGCTTGGCGCCCAACGCGATTCCCAGCCGCATGATCTCGGCCAGCCCGCGGGTGATGATCGCGGCGGCGGTGTTCTCGCCCAACCCGGACCCCGCGGCCATCCCGGACGCGAGCGCGATGACGTTCTTGCACGCCCCGCCCACCTCGGCGCCGATCACGTCGGAGTTCGTGTAGGGGCGGAAGTAGCCCGTGGACAGCGCCCGCTGCACGGCCACCGCGCGCCCGGAGTCGCTGCACGCGATCACGGTGGCCGCAGGCTGCTCCTCGGCGATCTCACTGGCCAGATTCGGCCCGGTGACCACCGCCACCCGGGCAGCGTCGGCACCGGTGACCGCAACGATGACCTGGCTCATCCGCATCAGGGTGCCCAACTCGATGCCCTTGGCGAGGCTGACCAGCGTGGCGTCGGCGCTGATGTGGCCGGTCCAGTCGGTGAGATTGGCCCGCAGCGTCTGCGACGGGACCGCCAGCAGCACCGTGCACGCGCCGGTCAACGCGTCGGCGGGGTCGCTGGTCGCCCGGATGGACTCCGGAAGCACCACGTCGAGATAGCCGGGGTTGCGGTGGGTGCGGTTGATCTCCTCCGCTAGCTCGGGCCTGCGGGCCCAGATCGTGACGGCGTTGCCCGCATCGGCCAGCACCTTGGCCAACGCGGTTCCCCATGCCCCGGCACCCATCACCGCCGCTTCGACCACGGCTTCAGACTAGCGGGGAATATTCGACTGGCAGGATGGCGCTCGTGAGCGGCATGGACACGACGGTAGCCGCCGCGCCCGCCCCGGATTCCGACGTCGGTCTGGTGATCGCGGTGAAGCGGCTTGCAGCGGCCAAGACACGGCTGGCTCCCGCGTTTTCGGCGGCCGACCGCGAGAACGTGGTCCTGGCCATGCTCGTCGACACCATCGTCGCGGCTTCGGCGGTGCCGTCGGTCCGTTCGGTCATCGTGGTCACCCCGGACGAAGAGGCGGCCGCCGCGGCGGACCGCCTCGGCGCGCGCGTGCTGCGCGATCCCACGCCCGAGGGCCACCGGGACCCGCTGAACAACGCGTTGACCGCGGCGGATGCGCTGGCCCGGCGGGACATGGCGAACGTCGTTGCACTGCAGGGCGATCTCCCCGCGCTGCAGACGCAGGAGCTGGCCGAGGCGATCGGGGCGGCACGGGGCCGTCCACGCAGCTTCGTGGCCGACCGGCAGGGCACCGGTACGTCGGCCCTGTTCTCCTTCGGCGTGCCGCTGGGCCCGCGCTTCGGCTCCGACTCCGCGCAACGGCATCGCCGGTCGGGCGCCGTGGAACTCGGCGGCGCCTGGCCCGGTCTGCGGTGCGACATCGACACCCTCGACGACCTGGTCGCCGCACGCCGGCTCGGCGTGGGGCCACAGACGGCGCTGGCCATCGGTTCGATGGCCGGTGCCGCCCAACGGGTTGACCCGTCTCGGTAGCAGGGCCGACGGCCGATAGGGGATCATCTAGACCATGACCGAAGCGCAGACCCGACCGGAGGACTCGGACACGGCGGATGGCTTGCCGGTGATCGCGGGCGACGGCGGCGCACCCGAGGCGCCTCCGGCGGCGACCCCGCCTCCGGTCGAGAATCCGTTGCCGGAGGACCGCTACCTCAACCGGGAGCTGAGCTGGCTGGACTTCAACGCCCGAGTGCTGGCGCTGGCCGCCGACCCGTCGATGCCGCTGCTGGAACGGCTGAAGTTCCTGGCCATCTTCGCCTCCAACCTCGACGAGTTCTACATGGTGCGCGTGGCGGGGCTCAAACGGCGCGACGAGATGGGGCTGTCGGTGCGGTCGGCCGACGGGCTGTCGCCGCGTGAGCAACTGCGCCGGATCAGCGAACGCACCCAGCAGATCGCCAGCCGCCACGCGCACGTGTACTCCGACGCCGTCGGTCCGGCGCTCGCCCACGAGGGCATCTTCATCGTGACCTGGGCCGAACTCGACGACGCCGAGCGCGGGCAGCTGTCCACGTATTTTCACGAGCAGGTGTTCCCGGTGCTGACACCGCTGGCGGTGGATCCCGCGCACCCGTTCCCGTTCGTCAGTGGCCTGAGCCTCAACCTCGCCATCACGGTGAAGCACCCCGACGACGGCGGCCAGCACTTCGCCCGAATCAAGGTGCCCGACAACGTCGACCGGTTCGTCGAGCTGCCGGTCCGCTCCGACGACACCGAAACCCCGGACGTGGTGCGCTTCCTGCCGATGGAGGAGCTGATCGCGGCGTTCCTTCCGGTGCTGTTCCCGGGGTTGGAGATCGTCGAGCATCACGCATTCCGTATCACCCGCAACGCGGACTTCGAGGTCGAAGAGGACCGCGACGAGGATCTGCTGCAGGCGCTGGAACGTGAGCTGGCACGGCGACGGTTCGGTTCCCCGGTGCGACTGGAGGTCTCCGGCGACATGACCGAGGGCATGCTCGAGTTGCTGCTGCGCGAACTCGACGTCGCCCCCGGCGATGTCGTGGAGGTCCCCGGGCTGCTCGACCTGTCCTCGCTGTGGCAGATCTACGGCGTGGACCGGCCCGCACTGAAGGATCCACCGTTCGTGCCCGCCACTCCGCCGGCCTTCGGTGAGCGGGAAACCCCCAAGAGCATCTTCTCGGCGCTGCGCGACGGCGACGTGCTCGTGCACCACCCCTACGACTCGTTCTCCACCACGGTTCAGCGATTCATCGAGCAGGCCGCGGCCGATCCCAATGTGCTGGCGATCAAGCAGACGCTGTACCGTACCTCCGGCGATTCCCCGATCATCAACGCCCTCATCGACGCCGCCGAGGCCGGCAAGCAGGTCGTCGCGCTGGTGGAGATCAAGGCCCGCTTCGACGAGCAGGCCAACATCAAATGGGCCAGGGCACTGGAGCAGGCCGGTGTGCATGTCGTGTACGGGCTGATCGGGTTGAAGACGCACTGCAAGACCTGTCTGGTGGTGCGCCGCGAAGGTTCGATGATCCGCCGGTACTGCCATGTGGGGACCGGCAACTACAACCCGAAGACCGCCCGGCTCTACGAGGACATCGGCCTGCTGACCGCCGCTCCCGATATCGGCGCCGACCTCACCGACCTGTTCAACTCGCTGACCGGCTACTCACGCAAGGACTCCTACCGCAACCTGCTGGTCGCCCCCTACGGCGTGCGCCGGGGCATCATCGACCGCATCGAGCGCGAGATCGCCGCGACCCGGGACGGCGCCGAGGGGCGGATCCGCTTGAAGGCCAATGCGTTGGTCGACGAGCAGGTCATCGACGCGCTGTACCGGGCGTCGCAGGCAGGTGTCCGTATCGAGGTGGTGGTCCGCGGGATCTGCGCGTTGCGGCCCGGGGCGCCCGAGTTCTCCGAGAACATCACGGTCCGGTCGATTCTCGGGCGGTTCCTGGAGCATTCGCGGGTCATCCACTTCCGCGCCATCGATGAGTACTGGATCGGCAGTGCCGACATGATGCATCGCAATCTCGACCGGCGGGTGGAAGTGATGGCGCAGGTCAAGGACCCTCGGCTCACGGCACAACTCAACGACATCTTCGAGTCGGCGACCGACGCACGCACCCGCTGTTGGGAACTCGGCCAGGACGGACACTGGACGGCCTCACCCCAGGAAGGAGAGACCGTGCGCGACCACCAGATGTCGATGATGGACCGCCACCGGTTCCCGTGACGACGACGATCCCGAGGCCCGACTCGACCCGCAGGAGCTGAGGTGCCGAAAGACATCCCAACGGATGCGGGGGGGAAGAAGAAACCGATCCTGGCGGCGGGGGCCGTGCTGTGGCGACCGCACGAGGGGGCCGGCGACCCTGAGGTCGCCGTGATCCACCGCCCACGCTACGACGACTGGTCGCTGCCCAAGGGCAAGGTCGATGCGGGAGAGACCGAGCCGGTGACCGCGGTGCGCGAAATCGCTGAGGAGACCGGCTATCGCGCACACCTGGGGCGGCGGCTGGCCACCGTGAGCTACCCGGTGGACGGGTTCCCGAAACGGGTGCGCTATTGGTCGGCACGCTGCGCCGGCGGCCAGTTCACCGCCAACGACGAAGTCGACGAACTGAAATGGCTGCCGGCCGCACAGGCGGTGGACATGCTGCACTATCCGCACGATCGCAAGATCCTGCGCAGCTTCCTCGCGCTCCCGCCCGATACCCAGACGGTGCTGATCGTCCGTCACGGCACCGCAGGCAGCAAATCGCGATACCGCGGCGATGACCGAAAGCGCCCGCTGGACAAGAACGGCCGGGCCCAGGCCGAGTCTCTGGTCGGGCAACTGCTGGCCTTCGGCGCCGGCGAACTGTTCGCCGCCGACCGGGAGCGGTGTCACCAGACGCTGGGTCCGCTGGCCGAGGAACTCGATGCGTCGATCCGGAACGAGCCGACCTTGACCGAGGAGGCCTACGCCGACGACCGCAAGGCCGCGCGGCAGCGCATCCTCGAGATCGCTGCGGCGGCGTCGAACCCGGTGATCTGCAGTCAGGGGAAGGTGATTCCCGACATGATCAGCTGGTGGTGCGAGCGCGACGGGGTACGACCGGACAAGTCCCGCAATCGCAAGGGCAGCACGTGGGTGATGTCGATGGCCGGCGGGCGGTTGGTGGCCGCCGACCACATGGGCAGCCCGCTGGCGCCGAAGAAGTGACGCCGCACATGGATTCAACCACCGCCCCAGCGTCCCCGCCGGCCGGCTGACACGAACACGCCGCGGGTCGTGTCGACCCGCGGCGTGTTCGTCGGTGAATCTACTTGCGTCCGCGCTTGGCCGGAGCCTTCTTGGCGGGGGCCTTCTTGACGGGCGCCTTCTTGGCCGGCGCCTTGGTGGCGGCCTTCTTGACCGGGGCCTTCTTGGCCGGGGCCTTCTTGGCGGGCGCGGCCTTCTTCACGACGGCCTTCTTGGCCGGCGCCTTGGTGGCGGCCTTCTTGACCGGAGCCTTCTTGGCCGGGGCCTTCTTGGCGGGCGCGGCCTTCTTCACCACGGCCTTCTTGGCCGGGGCCTTCTTGGCCGGGGCCTTCTTGGCGGGCGCGGCCTTCTTCACCGCCGCCTTCTTGGCCGGCGCCTTCTTGGCGGCCTTGCGAGCGGTGCTCGCCGCCACGACCCCGCGCTTGACCGCCGGACCATCGGCCGGAAGCTTCTGCGCGCCAGAGACAACGGCCTTGAACTGAGCGCCGGGACGGAACGCCGGCACAGACGTGGGCTTGACCTTCACCGTCTCGCCGGTGCGCGGGTTGCGCGCGACCCGGGCGGCGCGGCGGCGCTGCTCGAACACCCCGAAGCCGGTGATGGTGACGCTGTCGCCCTTGTGCACTGCGCGCACGATGGTGTCAACGACGTTCTCCACCGCCGCAGTTGCCTGCCGGCGATCCGCGTTCATTTTCTCCGTGAGTACGTCGATGAGCTCTGCTTTGTTCATGCAAAACCTCCGATGCCAGTGGCCCTACCTGGACCGACTAGACCACACGGTAAACCCATTGCCCGCTGATTTCCAAGAGCCACGCGCAATTTCAGGCCGTGCTAGCGAACTTTTTCAATCCGCTTGCCGCCCTTGCTGTCCTGCCGCGCCCCCGGAAATGGCGTTCGCGAAGGGGTGAATCCGCCCCGAAACCGGGCCACTCAGGCCGGCAGAGTGCGTGGTTTGTAGCTCGGCCGACTGGCTTCGTAAGCCTCGATTTCGTCGAGTTTCCGCAGCGTAAGGCCGATATCGTCGAGGCCTTCGAGCAACCGCCATGCGGTGTAGTCGTCAATGTTGAACGGCACCATGACCGTTCCCGCCGCGATGGTTCGATCTTGAAGATTTACAGTAATTTCCAACCCGGGCTGCTGCTCGATGAGTTTCCACAACAATTCCACATCGTCCTGCGCGACTTCGGCCGCCAACAGACCGGCCTTTCCGGCATTGCCGCGGAAGATGTCGGCGAACCGGGACGAGATGACCACCCGGAAGCCGAAGTCCATCAGTGCCCAGACGGCATGCTCGCGGGAGGACCCGGTGCCGAAGTCGGGCCCGGCGACCAATACCGATCCGCGGTCGAAGGGCGCCTGGTTCAACACGAAGGACGGGTCGGTGCGCCACGCGGCGAAGAGACCGTCCTCGAATCCCGTTCGGGTGACCCGCTTCAAATACACCGCAGGGATGATCTGGTCGGTGTCGACGTTCGAGCGGCGCAGGGGCACACCGATGCCGGTGTGGGAGTGGAAGGCTTCCATCGAGATTCTCCTGTCGGGTTCTCAGTGGGCGGGGGCGGCGGGAAGATCCGCCGGCGAGGAAAGGGTGCCGCGGACCGCGGTCGCGGCGGCGACGGCGGGTGAGACCAGGTGGGTGCGGCCGCCCTTGCCCTGCCTGCCCTCGAAGTTGCGGTTGGATGTCGACGCGCAGCGCTGCCCGGGCTCGAGCTGGTCGGGGTTCATTCCCAGGCACATCGAGCAGCCGGCCTGCCGCCACTCCGCGCCTGCGGCGACGAAGATCTCGCCCAATCCCTCACTTTCGGCCTGGGCGCGCACCCGCATCGAACCGGGGACCACCAGCATCCGCACGCCGTCGGCCACCGTGCGGCCCCGAAGGACGTCGGCGACCACCCGCAGGTCCTCGATCCGGCCGTTGGTGCAGGAACCGACGAACACGGTGTCGACCGGGATCTCGCGCATGGCGGTGCCGGCGCGAAGGTCCATGTAAGCCAAAGCCTTTTCCGCGGCCTGCCGCTCGGCGTCGTCCAGCATCAGCTCGGGGTCGGGCACCTCGCCCGACAGCGGGACCCCCTGGCCCGGGTTGGTCCCCCAGGTCACGAAGGGGCTCAACGTGGCCGCGTCGATGTAGACCTCGGTGTCGAACTCGGCCCCCTCGTCGGTGCGCAGCTCGCTCCACGCCGCGACCGCGGCATCCCAGTCGGCGCCCGTCGGCGCGTGCGGCCGGCCGCGCAGGAACTCGAAGGTCGTCTCGTCGGGGGCGACCATCCCGGCCCGGGCGCCCGCTTCGATGCTCATGTTGCAGATCGTCATCCGGCCTTCCATCGACAGCGATTCGATGGCCGAGCCGCGGTACTCGATGACATGGCCCTGCCCACCGCCGGTGCCGATCTTGGCGATCACCGCGAGGATGATGTCCTTGGCGCTCACGCCGGCCGGCAGCCGTCCGTCGACGTTGACGGCCATCGTCTTGAACGGCTGCAGCGGAAGCGTCTGGGTGGCCAGCACGTGCTCGACCTCCGAGGTGCCGATGCCCATCGCCAGCGCGCCGAAGGCGCCGTGGGTCGAGGTGTGGCTGTCGCCGCACACCACCGTCATGCCGGGCTGGGTCAGTCCCAACTGCGGACCGATGATGTGCACGATGCCCTGTTCGGCATCGCCCATCGGGTGCAGCCGGATCCCGAACTCCGCGCAGTTGTGGCGCAGCGTCTCCACCTGGGTGCGCGAGACGGGATCGACGATCGGCTTGTCGATGTCGACCGTCGGCACGTTGTGGTCCTCGGTGGCGATCGTGAGATCCGGCCTGCGCACCGGCCGGCCGGCCAGCCGCAGTCCGTCGAATGCCTGTGGACTGGTCACCTCGTGCACGAGGTGCAGATCGATGTAGATCAGGTCCGGTTCGCGCGCCGCCCCCTCGCCGGTTCCGGGAACGACCACGTGATCGCTCCACACCTTCTCGGCGAGCGTGCGGGGCCGGTGCTCGTTGGCCATCTTGACTATCTCACATTCTGGGACGAAAGTATCTCCTCGTGAGACAGGATAGCGGTATCGGCGTGCTGGACAAAGCCATGAGTGTGCTGCTCGCGGTCGCCGAGTCACCCTGCGGTCTGGCGGATCTGTGCGAGCGCACCGATCTGCCCCGGGCCACCGCACACCGGCTCGCCGTCGGGCTGGAGGTGCACCGCCTGCTGGCCCGCGACGCCGACGGCCTGTGGCGCATCGGTCCGGCCACCGCGGAACTGGCCCGCCACGTCAGGGACCCCCTGCTGTCGGCCGGTGCGGTGGTGTTGCCGCGGTTGCGTGAACTGACCGGCGAGAGCGTGCAGATCTACCGCCGGGAGGGCAACTCCCGGATCTGCATCGCCGCCCTGGAACCACCTGCCGGCCTTCGCGATACCGTGCCCGTCGGCACCCGGCTGCCGATGACGGCGGGTTCCGGCGCCAAGGTGCTGCTGGCCTACGCCGATGCCGCCACCCAGCAGGCGGTCCTGCCGTCGGCGAAGTTCACCGATCGGACGCTGGCCGAGGTCCGCAAGCGGGGGTGGGCGCAGAGCGCCGCCGAACGGGAACCGGGCGTGGCCAGCGTGTCGGCTCCGGTACGAGACGGACGGGGCGCGGTGATCGCCGCAATCTCGGTGTCGGGCCCGATCGACAGGATGGGCCGCCGTCCCGGCGCCCGCTGGGCGGCCGACCTGGTGGCCGCCGCCGACGCGCTCGCCCGGCGGCTGTAGCGCCGCCGTCCCGCCTGTCTCGCTTTCCCGGAACGAAGGCCCCGCCGCAGTTCAGGCCGCGGCAGCCTCGGCGGCGGGCGGGGCGGCCTTCTCGGCGCGCTGCTGAGCGGGAGAGGTGACCCGCTTCGCGTCCTCGGTGGCGCCGGACGACTCGTGCCCGTTGTCACCCACCGAATCCGCATCGTCGCTGTGCTCGACCGAATCGGCGTCGGTATCGGTCGAGAAGTTCCCGCCGTCCAGCGACTCGGTGCTCTCGTCCAGCGACTCGGTGCTCCCGTCCGGCGACTCGGTGCCCTCGTCCAGTGACTCGGTGCTCTCGGCGCCCTCGTCCAGTGACTCGGTGCTCTCGGCGCCCTCGGGGGTCGGCGACCCTGCGTCGGAGACGATCTCCTCGTCGGTGGCCGGGTCGTCCTGCGGGCCGGGAACCGTATCCAGGTCGGGTGTTTCCACGGCGTCCGCCGGCGCTGGTGTGATCGATGCGCGACCGCGCACGGGACTCACGAGTGACGTTGCGGCGTCCACCCCGTCGGCCGATGTCGGGGAGATCGACGCTTCTTCCTCGGCGGGAGGCGATGGGGGCGGCGCCGTCGTCACCGGGGCGACCGGCGCGGCGCGCTCCGGGGTGGGCTGCTGCAGCGGATAGAACCAGTCGTTGAACGTGTTGAGCTTGTCCACCTGGTCATCGCTGAGGTGAATGCCGACGACACCCAAGACGAACTCGGTGAGTTGGGTCAACGGATGATCGGCGTGATAGATCAGATAGGTCGTCCTGCCGTCCTCGCTGTAGAGCGTGTCGACATCCTGAATCTCGTCCAGGGTGGCGTAACTCTCCGGGCCGCGGGCCCCGTGGATCATCAGGAAACCGGCTGCGTCGACGACCAGCGAGGAGATCGGCCGGCGCCCGTCCCACTGCAAATTGGCCACCGGGTCACCGTCGATGATCACCGAGGTCACCTGCAGTTCGTCCCCGGTGTCGGCGGGATCACGTGCCCCGTCGGGTGTTGCGCCGACCAGGCAGAACACCAGTCCCACCAGCGGATGGTCGGCGGCGAACTGCTTCACGCCCCATGGACCGCGCGGATCGGACACCAGAACGATCTGGTCGGTGGCGGGGTCGAGGTAACCGTCGGCGAGGCCCTGGACCGCCGCATCGCCGAGGGCATCGGCGCCCTGGGAGTAACCCGTGTACACGACATAGGGCTTGTCTGAAGCATCCTTGAGCCCTGCCATGGTCTCGAGATTGTGGTCGACGGCAATGGCGACGGACTGATCGTAGGTAGGGGCGAAGATCGGTAGGAGGTGACCGGATTTTCCCGAGATGATCGGCCAGAGCGATTCCGGATACACGACATTCACGGTCCTGAGGTCGCCCCGCATCGGATCGATCCGCTTGTACAGGGTCGTGTCGTCGGTGCCCGGGGTGTTGACCACCAGCGCGGCGTCCGGCGGGTCGTCCGGCACGTTGAACGGCGGGCCGGTCAGCCAGCCCGTGCTGCTGGTGCTGGGCTCGGCGGCGCTCAGAGCGGGGTCGTCACCCGCCATGAGGGCGGCGAGAACCTCATTGGTCGTCGGCTGCTGAACCAGTGTCGCCGCTTCGGCCGCGGTCGGGCCTGCCACGACGAGAGCCAGCGCGCAGCCGACCGACGTCGCTTTGGCCGCCATGCCGACGATGCTCATCTACCCCACCCCTCTTCCATCGGTGTCAACGCGGCGCCGCCCCCGGGCGCCGGGATCGCACACCCGACCCGCCCTCCAGACAGATCAGGATAGGACGGGTCGCCGCCGACCCGGATCGGGGCCGAGGTCGACGCCGTCGGCGACATTCGGTGCGCCCACTGCCGCGAATGGGCTCGCAACTTCACCCACACAGTGCCGGCCCTCGCCTTCCCCGACCGGACTCCCATGTAACCAGATTCACCGCCGATGCCGGCAAGAGTCAGCAAATTCGACTGTGGCCGCCGGCAAACTCGTACGCCTGCCGGGCGAACCCGGCCGGCGACCACCGACACGCAGGTTCCCAGAGAAAAACCGACGCGTGGGTCCCCAGAGAAAAACCGACGCGCGGGTCCCCAGAGAACGCGCGGATCCCAAAGAAAAGGGCCCGAACCCTGCAGTGAGAGTTCGGGCCGTTCCGGTGTCCTACGACTTGCCGTGCTGGTACCCCCGATGGGATTCGAACCCACGCTACCGCCGTGAGAGGGCGGCGTCCTAGGCCGCTAGACGACGGGGGCTAGAACTTGTTCCGGAGGGCCAGCATAGCTCAGGTGAGAATGCGGACCTAATCCGTTGCTTTGGCTGGGGTACCAGGACTCGAACCTAGAATGGCTGAACCAGAATCAGCTGTGTTGCCAATTACACCATACCCCATTGGCCGCCTGTCACCGCTGGTCACAAGCTGTTTTTCGACCCGGTGCACCGCATCGCGGACGCGGGGCGCCTGTTGTCGGGCCGACGAGCAGACTACCAAAGATTTCGGCGTGGTTTTTCACGCCTCCGCCGAGGCGGCTGGGGAGGCCGCCGCGCCGGCCCGGTCTCGGCCGGCCTGCAGCCGCTGCAGGCTGCGCTCGCGTCCGAGCAGTTCGAGCGACTCGTAGAGCGGGGGGCTGATCGAAGAACCGGTCACCGCGACCCGGACCGGGCCGAACGCCTTACGCGGCTTGAGCTCCAGTCCGTCGATCAGCGCCGCCCGCAGCGCGTCCTCGATCTCGGCGGACCGCCACTGCCCGACTGCCTCCAGCGCGGCCAGGGCCGCGCTCAGGACCACCACGGTGTCCGGCCGCAGCTCCTTGGCCGCCGCCTTCTCGTCGAGGGCGAACTCGGCATCGCTGAGGAACTTCAGCAGATCCCACGCGTCGGAGAGCACCACGATGCGGGTCTGGACGAGCCGGGCGGCCTCGGCGAACACCGCCGACGGCATCTCCAGCCGGTGCCCCTGCGCATGCAGATAGGCACCCAACCGGTCGGCGAACTCCTCCTCGCCGAGCATCCGGATGTGTTCGGCGTTGAGCGCGTCGGCCTTCTTCTGATCGAACCGCGCCGGGTTGGAGTTGACGTCGGCCACCTCGAACGCGGCGACCATCTCGTCCAGGCTGAACACGTCCCGGTCGTCGGCGATCGACCAGCCCAGCAGAGCAAGGTAATTCAGCAGACCCTCCGGGACGGACCCGCGATCGCGGTGCAGGAACAGGTTGGATTGCGGGTCGCGCTTGGACAGCTTCTTGTTGCCGTCGCCGAGCACCGGCGGCAGGTGCGCGAACTGTGGGGTCATATCGGTCACGCCGATCCTGATCAGCGCGGCGTACAGCGCCAGCTGACGCGGCGTGGACGGCAGCAGATCCTCGCCGCGGAGTACGTGGGTGATCTTCATCAGCGCGTCGTCGACCGGATTGACCAACGTGTACAAGGGTTCTCCGGTGCCCCGGGTCAGCGTGAAATCGGGCACCGAGCCGGCGGGGAAGGTCGTCTCGCCACGCACCAGGTCCTGCCACGTCAGGTCGGTGTCGGGCATCCGCAACCGCACCACCGGCGAACGCCCCTCGGCGCGAAACGCGGCACGCTGCTCGTCGGTGAGACCGCGATCATGGTTGTCGTAGCCGAGTTTGGGGTTGCGTCCCGCCGCCAGATGTCTGGCCTCGACCTCCTCGGCGGTCGAGAACGCTTCGTAGGCCTCCCCGGCGGCGAGCAGGCGCCCGATCACGTCGCGATAGATCTCGCCGCGCTGCGACTGCCGGTAGGGGGCGTAGGGACCACCCACCTCGGGCCCCTCGTCCCAATCGAGCCCCAACCAGCGCAGCGCATCGAGCAGCGCCAGATAGCTGTCCTCGCTGTCCCGGGCGGCATCGGTGTCCTCGATGCGGAAGACGAACTTTCCGCCGGTGTGCCTCGCATAGGCCCAGTTGAACAGGGCGGTGCGGATCAGGCCGACGTGCGGGGTGCCCGTCGGCGAGGGACAGAACCTGACTCGGACGGTCATCTAGCGCTCCTCACCACCGTGAAAGTCACGGCTTTTCTTTGCGCACAACGGGATTGGTGAGAGTGCCGATTCCCTCGATGGTGATGGCCACGGTATCGCCGTCCTCGATCGGGCCGACCCCCTCCGGGGTGCCGGTCAGGATCAGATCACCGGGCAACAAGGTCATCACCGCCGAGATCCACTCGATGATGGCGCCGATGTCGTGCAGCATCAGCGAGGTCCGGCTGTGCTGCTTGAGCACACCGTTGACCTCGGTGCGCAGCTCGAGGTCGGCGGGATCGACGTCGGTGACGATCCACGGACCGACGGGACAGAACGTGTCGTGCCCCTTGGCCCGCATCCACTGGCCGTCCTTGGCCTGCTGATCGCGGGCGGACACGTCGTTGGCGATCGTGTAGCCGAGGATGTTCTCGGCGGCGCGGGCCGCCGGCACGTCCTTGCACGGGCGACCGATGACCGCGGCCAACTCCCCCTCGAAATGCACCGGGTGCGCGTCGGCGGGCAGCTGTATCGGGGTGTTCGGCCCGATGATCGACGTGTTGGGCTTGAGGAAGATGATCGGATCCTCGAAGGTGCCGCCGCCCATCTCCTCGATGTGTGCGGCGTAGTTCTTGCCCATGCACACCACCTTGCTGGCCAGGATCGGCGCCAGCAGGCGTACGTCGGCCAGCGGCCACTGGCGGCCGGTGAAGGTGGGCGTTCCGAACGGGTGCTCGGCGATCTCCCTGGCGACGGCGGCGTTCAGATCGTCGGGCGGTCCCTCGATGGCCACGAAGGCCACACCGTCGGGGCTGGCGATTCGACCGAGGCGCATGCGCTCAGCCTAGTGCCCGGCCGGTCCGCCCCCACCGGGACGGCGAGCGAACACCGTGGATCTCATATTCTGAGATAACTGTTCAGAATAGTGGGATCGCTGTGGGAGCATGGCCGGGTGTCCAGTCCGGTGATCAGCTCGCTGCGACGCTGGTCGATGCTGTTCGTTGCCCTGCTGGCCACGCTGTGCGCCAACGTGTTCATCAACGGTGTGGCCTTCCTCATACCTAAGTTGCACGACGAGCGCGGCCTGGATCTGGCCGGGGCCGCCCTGATGTCGTCGCTGCCGAGCCTCGGCATGGTGCTCACGTTGATCGCGTGGGGTTACGCCGTCGACCGCTTCGGCGAGCGGATGGTGCTCACCCTGGGATCGGCCCTCACCGCTGCCGCCGCATTCGCCGCGGCGGTGGCACCGTCGCTGATCGTCGTCGGGTTGTTCCTGTTCCTGGGAGGCATGGCCGCGGCCAGCAGCAACAGCGCAAGCGGCCGCCTGGTCGTGGGCTGGTTCGACGCCGAGCGGCGCGGGCTGGTCATGGGGATCCGCCAGACCGCGCAGCCACTCGGTGTCGGCCTCGGCGCCCTGGTCATCCCGCGCCTGGCGGAATCCCACGGGGTGTCGGTGGCGCTGACCTTCCCCGGCGTCGTCTGCGCTGCGGCCGCACTGGTGTGCGTGCTCGCGGTGATCGACCCGCCGCGGCCGCCACGCGCAGAGGCCGAGGACGCCCACCTGGCCAATCCGTACCGCGGGTCCCCGGTGCTGTGGCGCATCCACGCCGCCTCGGTGCTTCTGGTCGTCCCCCAGGTCCTGGTGTGGACGTTCACGCTGGTGTGGCTCATCAGCGATCGCGGCTGGTCGCCGGGTTCGGCCGGTGCGTTGGTGATGGCGGCCCAGGTCCTGGGCGCCGGCGGCCGGATCGGCGCGGGCCGGTGGTCGGATGCCGTCCTGCGGCGCTGTGGCGACACCCTGGCGGCCCGGCTTCGGCCCATCCGCACAATCGCGCTGGCGGCGGCGGCGTCGATGGCCCTGCTCGCACTCACCGACTGGCTGCATTCGCCGTTGAGCGTGCCGGTGATCATCGCCGCATCCGTGATCACCGTGTCCGACAACGGATTGGCGTTCACCGCAATCGCCGAGACCGCCGGGCCGTTCTGGAGCGGGCGGGCGCTCGGCACCCAGAACACCAGTCAGCTACTGACCGCAGGGATCGCGCCGCCCCTGTTCGGGGCGCTGATCGGGATCGCCGGCTATCCGATCACGTTCGCGGTGTGCGCGGCGTTTCCGCTGCTGGCGATCCCCGCCGTGCCGGTGCCCGCCGCCGGACGCGACTGACGCCCCCGGGCACTCCCTCGATCCCGCTGCCCGAGAACGGATGTCGGCGTCCGCCGACGCGGACCTGGAGTTCCTCCGCCGGAGCCGACTCCCGCACGTCGGGACGTTTTTCGCGACTGCCTCGGCAGCATCACCGATGCGGCGATCAGGAAGCAAGCGCGCCGATTCAGGTACCCGGTCGCGGGAGCGAAACCTGGTCGGCCCGGCTACCGCAGGGAACGCTGCATCCCGAGGGCGACAGCGAGCGGGAACGTCAGCGAGCCGGTCAAACGGCGGCGTCCACACGAACTCGTTTGCCGCGGAACACTATTCGGTGCAGTCGGCCATATCGGTTGGCCGTGGCGGACAGTGCCGGCTGCATCCAGGGTCGCGACCCCGCCGATGTCTACAGCTTTCCGAGGATGCGCTCGCCGACCTCGGTGGTCGACAGCGTGAGGGCGCCGCGGGTGGCCAGATGGTCCTCGACGGCCTTGTCGACCCGCGCGGCCGCCTCCAGCTCACCGACATGGGCCAACAGCAGCGCCACCGACATGATCGCCGCCGTCGGGTCCGCGATGCCCTTGCCCGCGATGTCGGGCGCACTGCCGTGCACCGGCTCGAACATCGACGGGTTGACCCTGGTGGCGTCGATGTTGCCGCTGGCGGCCAGGCCGATGCCGCCGCAGACCGCGGCGGCCAGATCGGTGATGATGTCGCCGAACAGGTTGTCGGTGACAATGACGTCGAACCGGCCCGGATCGGTGACCAGGAAGATCGTCGCGGCATCGACGTGTTGGTAGGCCACCTCGACGTCCGGGTACTCGGCGGCCACCGACTGCACGGTGCGCCACCACAACGATCCGGCGTTGGTCAGCACGTTGTTCTTGTGCACCAGCGTCAGATGCTTGCGCCGCTGCTGCGCCCGCCCGAACGCGTCCCGCACGACCCGACGTACCCCGTAGGCGGTGTTGACGCTGACCTCGGTGGCGATCTCGTGCGGCGTGCCGACGCGGATGGCGCCGCCGTTACCGGTGTAGGGACCTTCGGTGCCCTCCCGCACCACGACGAAGTCGATCTCCGGGGCACCGGCCAGCGGGCTCGTCACTCCCGGGTAGAGCCGGCCCGGGCGCAGGTTGACGTGATGGTCGAGCTCGAACCGGATCCGCAGCAACAGACCGCGTTCGAGCAGTCCGCTGGGCACCGAGGGGTCGCCGATCGCACCCAGCAGGATCGCGTCGTGGCCCTTGAGTTCGCCCAGCACCGAATCGGGCAGGACCTCACCGGTGGCGTGATATTGCCGGGCGCCGAGGTCGTAGCGGGTCGTCTCCACACCGGGCAGCACCGCGTCGAGCACCTTGAGCGCCTCGCCCACGACCTCCGGGCCGATGCCGTCGCCGTCGATGACGGCCAGCCTCATCGTCTCCGTCATGACAGGTCGACCAGTTCCAGCGTCACCGCGGCGACCTCGCGACCGATTTCGGCCAGCACGTCGTCGGGAACGTTGCGGTCCAGCCGCAGCATGATGGTCGCGGCCCGGCCGTCGGTGTCCTGGCTGAGCTGGGCGGCCAGGATGTTCACCTCGGCGCCACCGAGCAGGGTGCCGATCTTGCCGAGCGCACCCGGCTGGTCGTCGTAGTGGATGATCAGGTTCACGCCCTCGGCGCGCAGATCGAGGTTGCGGCCGTTGATCTGGACGATCTTCTCGACCAGCTGCGGCCCGGACAGCGCGCCCGCGACGTTGACGGTGGATCCGTCGGCACCGACCGCACGCACGTCGACGACGCTGCGGTGGTTCGGGCTCTCCGACTCGATCGAAATCGACGCCTCCACACCACGCTCGGCGGCCAGGGCCGGTGCGTTGACGAACGTCACCGGATCCTCGATCACGGCCGAGAACAGTCCGCGCAGAGCCGAAAGCCGGAGTACGCCAACCTCTTCCGGGCCGTCACTGGCCAGCTCGCCGCGGACCACCACCGACAGCGACACCGGCAGCTCGGGCGAGAGCACACCGACGAGCAGCCCGAGCTTGCGGACCAGGTCCAGCCACGGCTCCACATCCTCGCTGACCGCGCCACCACCCACGTTGACCGCATCCGGCACGAACTCCCCCGCCAGGGCGAGCTTCACGCTGACGGCGACATCGGTGCCGGCACGGTCCTGCGCCTCGGCCGTGGACGCGCCCAGGTGCGGGGTGACCACGACCTCCGGCAGGTCGAACAGCGGGCTGTCGGTGCACGGTTCGGTGGCGAAGACATCCAGGCCGGCGCCGCGGACATGACCGCTGGCAATGGCGTCGGCCAGCGCCTGCTCGTCGATCAGTCCGCCACGAGCGGCGTTGACGATGATCACGCCGGGCTTGGTCTTGGCCAGCGCCTCCTTGCCGATCAGACCCGCGGTCTCCTTGGTCTTGGGCAGGTGCACCGAGATGAAATCGGCACGGCCCAGCAGCTCGTCGAGGGTCAGCAGCTCGATCCCGAGCTGCGCGGCGAGCGCGTGCGACACATACGGGTCGTAGGCCACGATGTGCGCGCCGAAGGCGGCCAGCCGGGTGGCCACCAGCTGGCCGATCCGGCCCATGCCGACCACGCCGACGGTCTTGCCGAAGATCTCGGTGCCGGAGAACGACGACCGCTTCCACGTGCGCTCCCGCAGCGTGGCATCGGCGGCGGGAATCTGGCGCGCGGCGGACAGCATCAGCGCCAGCGCATGCTCGGCGGCGCTGTGGATGTTCGACGTCGGGGCGTTGACCACCAGCACGCCGCGCGCGGTGGCCGCGTCCACGTCGACGTTGTCCAGACCGACACCTGCGCGGGCGACGATCTTCAGTTTCGGGCCGGCGGCCAGCACCTCGGCATCGACGGTGGTCGCCGAGCGCACCAGCAGCGCATCGGCGTCGGCCACCGCAGCCAACAGCTTGGGCCGGTCGGGGCCGTCGACCCATCGGACGTCCACCTGGTCTCCCAGGGCTTCCACGGTCGATGGGGCCAGCTTGTCGGCGATCAGTACAACAGGCAGACTCACCCGGCCAGCCTAATGGGCGGTAACTTCGATATTGCAGCGGGCCGGACCTGCCGCGCGCAGCACCGATGTGACCGGAGGTGGATGTGGACGTCACGGTCGTGGGGAGCGGGCCGAACGGTCTGGCCGCCGCGGTGACCTGCGCCAGAGCCGGGCTGGCGGTGCGGGTCGTCGAGGCGCAGTCCACGTTCGGCGGCGGTGCCCGCACCCTGCCCGATCCGGAGTTTCCGGGCGTGCTGCACGACATCTGCTCCGCGGTGCACCCACTGGCGCTGGCGTCCCCGTTCTTCGCCGAGTTCGACCTGCGGGCCCGCGGGGTGACGCTGGCCGTGCCGGAGGTGTCCTACGGCAATCCCCTGCCCGGCGGCCGCGCCGCGATCGGCTACCGCGACCTCGATCGGACCTGCGCCGAGCTGCTCGACGGAGACTCCTGGCGACGCCTGCTCGGGCCGCTGGCGGCGGACTGCGACGGCGTGGTCGGGCTGCTGCTCGGGGACAAACGCTCGGTCCCGCCCAGCCTGCCGGCCGCCCTGCGGGTCGCTCCGCGGCTGCTGGCCCAGGGCACCCCGGCATGGCGCGCGCTCGCCGGGGAGGACGCCCGGGCGTTGTTCACCGGCGTTGCGGCGCACACGATCTCGCAGATGCCGTCGCTGGTGTCCGCCGGCGCGGGCCTGATGCTGGCCACCCTCGGCCACGCCGTGGGCTGGCCCATCCCGGTCGGCGGGTCGCAGGCGATCACCGACGCGCTGCTGGCCGACCTGCGCGCCCACGGCGCCGAGCTGGTGCTCGGCGAGGAGGTGACCGGCCCGCCGACGGGTGTGGTGCTCTACGACGTCGCACCGACGGCACTGCTGCGCATCTACGGCGACCGGTTGCCCGGCCGCTACGCCCGGACGCTGCGCCGCTACCGCTACGGCCCCGGCGTCGCCAAGGTCGACTTCGTCCTCTCCGGTGAGATCCCCTGGTGCGAAACACGTTTGGCGGCCGCTCCGACACTTCATCTGGGCGGTGACCGGCCGACGATGGCGGCCGCCGAGCGGGCCGTCGCCGATGGCAGGCATGCCGAGTGGCCGATGGTGCTGGGCGCGCTGCCGCACCTGGCCGACCCCGGTCGGATCGACGGGCAGGGCCGCCGGCCGATGTGGACGTATGCGCATGTGCCCGCCGGGTCCACCGTCGACATGGCCGATGCCGTCACCGACGTGATCGAGGGGTTCGCCCCGGGTTTCCGCGACCTGGTGCTCGGCGTGCGCAGCGTGCCCGCGGCCCTGCTCTCCCGCCACAATGCCAACCTGGTCGGCGGCGACATCGGGGTGGGCGGCAACAACATGGTCAGTGCGCTGACCGGGCCTGCGCTGCGCTGGAATCCGTGGGAGACGCCCATCCCGAAGGCCTACCTGTGCTCGTCGGCGACCCCGCCCGGCGGCGGTGTGCACGGGATGGCGGGCTGGTATGCCGCCCGAACGGTACTGCGGCGCGAGTTCGGCATCACCGCGATGCCCTCCCTGACGCCCGCCGGCTGAGTACGCTTCCGCTATGACGAAGCTGGCGGTCATCTACTACTCGGCGACCGGCCACGGCACGGCGATGGCCCGGCGCGTCGCCGCAACGGCGGAGTCGGCCGGCGCAGACGTGCGGGTGCGCCACATCGCCGAGACCCGCGACCCGGAGTCGTTCGCCGGCAATCCGGCCTGGACGGCCAACTACGAAGCCACCCGGGACCTCCCGGCCGCCACCGGCGACGACATCGTCTGGGCCGACGCGGTGATCTTCGGCTCACCGACCCGGTTCGGCAACACCGCCGCGCAGTTCCGCGCGTTCATCGACTCGCTGGGCGGATTGTGGGCAAAGGGCCAGCTGGCCGACAAGGTCTACGCCGCGTTCACGTCGTCGCAGACCGCGCACGGCGGTCAGGAGACGACGCTGATCACGCTCTACATATCGCTGATGCACTTCGGCGGCATCATCGTCCCGCCCGGCTACACCGACGGCGTGAAGTTCGCCGACGGCAACCCCTACGGCGTCAGCCACATCACCGGACCGCACAATCAGAACGGCCTCGAGGACGCCACCCTGGACGCGCTGGATCACCTCGCGCGCCGGGTGGTCGGCGTCGCCGACCGGCTGAACTGACTCAGGCGATCTCGTCAGCGGCCGGGCCGCGGGGCAACGTCCTGATGGCCGAGCGGATCACGAGGTAGAGCACCGGCGAGGTGACCAGCAGCACCGGCCAGCCCATCGCGATACGCGCCAGCGCGAGCAGGCCGTCCTGGTTGGTCTCGTAGAGGTGGTACTGCACCGCGAATCGGGTGGCGGAGATCGCCGCCATGCCCAGCGTGACCAGGTCGAAGGCGAGCCGCACCCGGCGGACCCGGCGCCAGCTGTCGTCGCGTCCGGTGACCCACGCCCACACCACGCCGACGAGGGGCCGGCCGACGAGCACCGACGCGGTGAACAGCAGCGCGGTGCCCAGGTACATCCAGATGCCCGGGAGGTAGAAGTCCTTGGCCTGCCCGGTGACGAGCGCGAACGCCGCACCCAGCGCCACCCCGGCGAACCCGAGCAGCGCCGGCCGGGCCGATTCGCGGCGCAGCAGCTGCCAGGTCATCACCACCGCAGCGGCCGCCGGCGCGGCGATCAGGGCGGGCAGCAGACCCGCGAACGCGTTGGTCGCCGCGAAGGTCAGTACCGGCAGAGCGGTGTACACCAGACCGAGGAATCCGCCCACCCGCGCCAGGAATCGCTCACCCGGCGTCTGTGCACCCGTCATGCCCACCGAGCGTACCGATCGCGATGCCGCCGGCCCCCTGAGTACGCGATTTGGGTGTAGTTCGTCACGCAACAGTTGACGAACTACACCCAAATCGCTTGTGGCTAGGCGGTCTCGGTGATCGGCCGGTCCACCCAGCTCATCAGGTCACGCAGCTTCTTGCCGGTCACCTCGATCGGGTGCTCGGCGTTCTCCTTGCGCAGCGCCTCGAGCTCCTTGTTGCCGCCCTCGACGTTGGCGACCAGCCGCTTGACGAAGGTGCCGTCCTGGATCTCCTTGAGGATCTGGCGCATCCGCTCCTTGGTGCCGGCGTCGATGATGCGCGGCCCGGACAGGTAGCCGCCGAACTCCGCGGTGTCGGACACCGAGTAGTTCATCCGGGCGATGCCACCCTCGTACATCAGGTCGACGATCAGCTTGAGCTCGTGCAGCACCTCGAAGTACGCCAGCTCCGGCGCATAACCGGCCTCGACCATGGTGTCGAAGCCCGCCTTGACGAGCTCCTCGGTGCCGCCGCACAGCACGGCCTGCTCACCGAACAGGTCGGTCTCGGTCTCATCCTTGAAGGTGGTCTTGATCACGCCGGCGCGCGCACCGCCGATGGCCTTGGCGTAGGACAGCGCCAGCGCCAGGCCTTCACCCTTGGGGTCCTGCTCGACGGCGACCAGACACGGCACACCCTTGCCGTCGACGAACTGGCGGCGCACCAGGTGACCCGGGCCCTTCGGAGCGACCATCCCGATGGTCACGTTGGCCGGCGGCTTGATCAGGCCGAAGTGGATGTTCAGGCCGTGCCCGAAGAACAACGCGTTGCCGTCCTCGAGGTTGGGCTCGATGTCGTTGGCGAAGATCTCGGCCTGCGCGGTGTCGGGGGCCAGCAGCATGATCACGTCGGCCCACTTGGCCACCTCGGCCGGGGTGTCGACCTCCAGGCCCTGCTCGGTCACCTTCTCCCGCGACTTCGAGCCCTCCTTGAGGCCCACCTTCACCTGCACGCCGGAGTCGCGCAGGCTCAGCGAGTGCGCGTGGCCCTGGCTGCCGTAACCGATGACGCCGACCTTGCGGCCCTGGATGATCGACAGGTCCGCGTCGTCGTCATAGAACATCTCAACTGCCATTGTCCTGAATCTTCTTTCTGTTCTTTCGTTTTCGAAAATATGGGGTGGTCGAAAGGGCTACTTGGTGCTGATCCCGCGGGGGCCGCGAGACAGCGACACGACGCCGGACTGGACGATCTCGCGGATCCCGTAGGGTTCGAGCACGCGCAGCAGCGCCTCGATCTTCTCGGGGGTTCCGGTCGCCTCGATGGTCAGCGACTCGTTGGAGACGTCGACGACCTTGGCGCGGAACAGGTTCACCGCCTCGATCACCTGGCTGCGGGTCTGCGCCTCGGCGCGCACCTTGATCAGCGCGAGCTCGCGCGACACCGAGTTGTCGTCGTCCTGCTCGACGATCTTGATCACGTTGACCAGCTTGTTGAGCTGCTTGGTGATCTGCTCCAGCGGCGAGTCCTCGACGTCGACCACGATGGTCATCCGGGACAGCTCCTTGGTCTCGGTGGCCCCGACCGCCAGGGACTGGATGTTGTAGCCGCGCCGGGAGAACAGCGAGGCGACCCGGGCCAGGACGCCGGGCTTGTCCTCGACGAGCACCGACAACGTGTGCGTGTGGCCAGATCCGTTGCTCATGCGTGTCCCTCTTCCGGATCGTCGAACAGCGGGCGGATGCCGCGCGCCGCCTGGATTTCGTCGTTGCTGGTGCCCGCGGCCACCATCGGCCACACCTGGGCGTCGGCGCCCACGATGAAGTCGATCACCACCGGGCGGTCGTTGATCGCCCGGGCCTGCGCGATGACCTCGGCCACATCCTCTTCGCGCTCGCAGCGCAGGCCGACGCAGCCCAGCGCCTCGGCGAGCTTGACGAAGTCCGGGATCCGATGCGAGTGGGTGGCCAGATCGGTCTGGCTGTAGCGCTCCTCGTAGAACAGCGTCTGCCACTGCCGCACCATGCCCAGGTTGCCGTTGTTGATCACCGCGACCTTGATCGGCACGCCCTCGATCGCACAGGTGGCCAGTTCCTGGTTGGTCATCTGGAAGCAGCCGTCACCGTCGATGGCCCACACCTCGGCCTCCGGGCGGCCCATCTTGGCGCCCATCGCCGCCGGCACCGCGAAGCCCATGGTGCCCAGCCCGCCGGAGTTGATCCAGGTCTTGGGGTTCTCGTAGGAGATGAACTGGGCCGCCCACATCTGGTGCTGGCCCACCCCCGCGACGTACACCGCATCGGAACCGGCGATCTTGCCCAGGCTTTCGATGACGAACTCCGGCGACAGGCTGCCGTCGCTCTGCGGGCCGTAGCTCAGCGGGTAGGTCGACTGCACCCCGCGCAGGTACTCCCACCAGTTGTCGATCTTGATCGACCCGAGCGCGCCGTCGCGGCGCAGCGCCTCGATCAGATCGGTGATGACGGCTTTGACGTCCCCCACGATCGGCACATCGGCGTGCCGGTTCTTGCCGATCTCGGCGGGGTCGATGTCGGCGTGGATCACCTTGGCCTCGGGCGCGAACGAGTCCAGCTTCCCGGTGACCCGGTCGTCGAAGCGGGTGCCCAGCGCGATCAGCAGATCGGCACGCTGCAGCGCCGCCACCGCGGAGACCGCGCCGTGCATGCCGGGCATGCCCATGTGCTGCGGGTGGCTGTCCGGGAAGGCGCCGCGCGCCATCAGCGTGGTCACCACCGGGATGCCGGTCAGCTCGGCCAGATCGAGCAGCTGGTCGGTGGCCTCACCGCGGATCACGCCGCCGCCGACGTAGAGCACCGGCTTGCGGGCGGCCGCGATCAGCTTGGCGGCCTCGCGGATCTGGCGGCTGTGCGGCTTGGTGTTCGGCTTGTAGCCGGGCAGCTCGAACTGCGGCGGCCAACTGAAGGTGCACTGCCCCTGCAGCACGTCCTTGGGGATGTCCACCAGCACCGGGCCCGGCCGGCCACTGGCGGCGATGTGGAACGCCTCGGCGATCACCCGGGCGATGTCGTCGCCGTTGCGCACCAGGAAGTTGTGCTTGGTCACCGGCATCGTGATGCCGGAGATGTCGGCCTCCTGGAACGCGTCGGTGCCGATCAGGCCGCGCCCGACCTGTCCGGTGATCGCCACCATCGGGATCGAGTCCATGTAGGCATCGGCCAGCGGGGTGACCAGGTTCGTCGCCCCGGGACCGGAGGTGGCCATGCAGACCCCGACGCGGCCGGTCGCGTGCGCATAGCCGCTGGCGGCGTGCCCGCCGCCCTGCTCGTGGCGGACCAGGACGTGGCGCAGCTTCTGTGAGTCGTAGAGCGGGTCGTAGACCGGCAGGACCGCACCGCCGGGGATCCCGAAGATCACGTCGACGTCGAGCTCCTCGAGCGACCGGATCACCGCCTGAGCGCCGGTGAGCTGTTGGGGGGCAATCCGTTTCGGCTGCGCGGTGGCCGGATTGGACGCTGGTGCGGTGCCGGCGGCCGGTGCGGCGGGCCCGCCGTCGGCGGGCCCGCCGTCGGCGGGCCGCTCGGACTGCTCGGGTGGTCGCGTGGTGGGTGCGCTCACGATGTCCTCGGTCTCTTGTGTCGGTGAATCGTCGTTGATTCGGTATCTAGGATCTCAAAACAGTGGTCAGGCAACAAAAAACCCCCGTCAGCCGTGGGCTGAACGAGGGTTGCGCGTCGGTGCTTGGTGCTATGCCCGGGCCGGGGCCAGCGCGGCATCGACGCGCAACCCGATTACTACAGCGGCGAGCAAGCCCGAGGTCTGCATAGCAGACGACGCTAGCGTCCGAACAGGCCAAAGGTCAAATTCGCCTACCGGGGTCCTGCACCGGCGAGCGGTCGGGCGCCGGTGCGATGATGGCGACATGCCCACCCCCTCCGCATCGGAGTCGGCCCCGGTTGTCGTCAAGATCTCGCCGGTGGCGCATTTCGCCGTCCTGCTGCTGACGATCGGCCTGCTCAGCATCGTGCTCGCCGCGCCCGGTTGGTCGGCGTTGCTGCTGCTCATCCCCGTCGCCCTGTCGACGATGGTGTTCCGCTACCGGACCATCGCCGACCACGACGGCGTCACCGCGCGCACGCTGCTGCGCAGCGAGACGACCCGGTGGGACGACATCGACGGGCTGCGGTTCGGTCGTGGCTCCTGGGCGGTCGCACACCGCCGCGACGGGACCGAGGCGACGCTGCCGGCCGTGACGTTCTCGACACTGCCGTTGCTGACCGCCGCCAGCGACGGCCGGGTGCCCAACCCCTACGAGTAGGCCGTCACGCCAAGGGATTGGCTCGAGCGGCTACGCCAACGGGTTGGCGCCGGCCGTTACGCCAACGGGTTGGCTCGTGCGGCTACCCCAAGGGGTTGGCGCCGTTGAGCAGGACCCAGATCGCGACCCCCGCACCCACGCCCAGCACCAGTGCGGCGAACGACCCGATGAACGGGCGGCGGGTCCAGCCGCGGCCGGCGTCCAGGCCGTAGCGTCCCGGCCCGACCAGGATGATCGCGACCACCGCGCACAGCAGGATGACCTCGTATTCGTGGCCGTCGGTGAGAAACGCCGAGAGCCTGGCGTCGGCGTTGGCCTCGGCCACCTCGGCCAGCAGGCCGGTGACCAGGTAGGCGAGCGCTCCCGCCGCCGCGACCGGGGTGAACAGCCCGAGCACCAGCAGCGCTCCGGCCGCGATCTGACCACCGGAGGCGACGTAGGCCAGGATGTCGGCGTACCGGAAGCCCATGTCGGACAGATAGTCGCGGAAGCCGTCGAGCCCGGGACCGCCCCACAGGCCGAACAGGTTCTGCAACCCGTGCCCGATCAGCAGTGCACCGACCGCGACGCGCAGCACCAGCAGGCCGAGATCCTGGGTGCCCCGGCGGTCGCCGTCGAAGCGGTCGGCCGGATCGGCGGCCCCGACCTCGGTGGGCACGGCGCTCGACCCGTACGCGCCGGGGGTCAGCCCCGCACCCGGCTGCACGTAGGGCAGCGGCTCGGGGTCGTTCATCAGGCCGAAGGTCGACTCGGTGGTGGCCTTCGGGGTGTCGTAGCGCGGAATCGCGGTCGTCTCCAGGTCGCCACCGAAGTGGGGCGAGTGCAGATCGTCCTCGGGGTCCACCAGCCGTGCCGACGCGGGCCGGCCACCCGGGTCGTCCGGCCGCTGCCAGGCGGTTGGGTCTTGCGGACTCGTCACGCCTGCCAGGGTAAGTGCAGATCACCCCGGAATCGGGTATTGGCGCGGCGTGCCCCACACCCTGTTTGCGCAGCGCGAGCGGGGAGCGCGTGGCGCGCACTGCCGAACGATCCGTAACCTGGCCTGCATGAGTCAGCGCCGGTCGTCGCGGGCAGCCAATGCCGTGGTGTGCGCCCTGCTGAGCGCGGCGCTGCTGGCCGGTGCCGGCTGCGCCCGCTTCGATTCGGCGCAGTCGCAGCCGTTCACCACCGAGCCCGAGCTGGCGCCCGGGCCCACCTCCACACCGCCACCGCCCCCGCCGCTGCCGGCCAAGCCGTTCCCGAAGGAGTGCCCCGCCCCCGGCGTCATGCAGGGCTGCCTGGAGAGCACCAGCGGGTTGATCATGCTGCCCGACAGCCAGTCGGCGCTGGTCGCCGAGCGCACCACCGGCGCGGTCAAGCAGGTCTCGGTGCGTGCCGAACCGACCGTCAAGACCGTCCTGCCGGTCGACGCCAGCGGCGACGGCGGCTTGATGGACATCGTGCTGTCGCCCACCTATTCGCAGGACCGGCTGATGTACGCCTACGTCAGCACGCCCACCGACAACCAGGTGATCCGCATCGCCGACGGTGACATCCCCAAGCCGATCCTGACCGGCATCCCCAAGGGCGCCACCGGCAACACCGGCTCGCTGATCTTCACCAGCCCGACCACGCTGATGGTGCAGACCGGCGACGCCGGCGACCCGGCCCAGGCCGCCGACCCCGGCTCGATGGCGGGAAAGCTGCTGCGCATCGAACAGCCGACCACGGTCAACCAGGCCCCCACCACGACCGCACTGTCGGGTCTGGGCTCCGGTGGCGGCATGTGCATCGACCCCGCCGACGACGCCCTCTACGTCACCGACCGGACACCGACCGCCGACCGGTTGCAGCGGATCAGCAAGGACTCGACGGTCACCACCGTGTGGACCTGGCCGGACCGGCCCGGTGTGGCGGGCTGCGCCGCGCTCGACGGCACGGTGTTGGTCAATCTGGTCAACACCAAGCAGACCGTCGCGGTGCGGATGTCGACGGACACCGGCGCGGTGACCGGCGAGCCCGAGGTGGTCCGCGAGGACCAGCACGGCCACGCCTGGGCGCTGCAGGTCTCCCCCGACGGCAACGTCTGGGGCGCCACGGTCAACAAGACCTCCGGCGACGCCGAGAAACTCGACGACGTGGTATTCCCGCTGTTCCCGCAGGGCGGCGGTTTCCCGCGGGCCAACGACGAGAAGACCTGATCGGCGCGGTCAGCGCTGGTCGGGACCCGGCCCCGGGCCCGGCAGGCGCAGCATCAGCCGCGTACCGCCGAGCGGACTGACCTCCAGCGACGCGGTGCCGCCGTGGATCTCGGCCTGCTGTGCGACCAGCGCCAGCCCGAGGCCGGACCCCGAACTCGACGCGGTGGTGCCGCGGTGGAAGCGCTCGAAGACCGCGGCGCGCTCCTCCTCGGGCACCCCGGATCCGTTGTCGTCCACCGCGATCTCCACGCCGGCCGACGAACTGACCACGCTCAGCCGCACCTGGGTCGCGCCACCGTGTTTGACCGCGTTGGCGATGGCGTTGTCGATCACCAGCCGTAGCCCCGCGGGCATCCCCAGCATCAGCACCGTCGTCGAGGACGCCAGCGACACGTCGAGCCCGGGATAGTTGTGCATCGCGTCGTGGGCCGCGCGGTCGAGCAGTTCGGCCACGTCGACCGGGACGAAGTCGTCGACGGTGGTCAGCTCGCCCTGCGCGAGCCGCTCCAGCGCGGCCAGCGTCGCCTCGATCCGTGACTGGGTGCGCATCACGTCGCCGATGACCTCCTTGCGCTGTTCGGCACCGAGATCGAGGGTGAGCAGCACCTCGAGGTTGGTGCGCATCGCCGTCAGCGGCGTGCGCAGCTCGTGGGACGCCACCGCGGCGAAGTCGCGCGCGGACTCCAGCGCCGCCCGGGTCCGCTGCTGCTCGTCGCCGATGCGCGCGAGCATGCCCTCGACGGCCTCGGAGATCTCGACCGCCTCCCAGACCCCGCGTACCTGTACCTCGTCGGGGTTGGACTGGGCGTTGATGGCGCGCGCCTGCTGGGCCAGCAGGCGGAACGGATTGACCATGATCAGCGAGATCACCCAACCGACCAGCAGCGTGCCGACGATCACGCCCGCACAGATCCAGAACACCCGCCAGTGCAGCGAGTCGATCCGGGCCTGGGTGTCGGCCAGCGGCGCACCCAGCGCGATGGAGGCACTGCCGGTGGTGATGGTCCGCACGCGGTACTCGACACCGTCGATGGTCGCGTCGGCGTAGCCGCTGGCCAGCTCGGGCAGCACGATGTCGGCGGGGATGGACACCGTGGCGGCGCCCAGCCGGACGGTGCGGACCAGGCCGCCCTCGCTGGGCTCGGGCCCGACCCCCTCCTGCGCGCTGCGCAGCAGCGTGTTGACGTCACCGAGGCTGGACAGCGAGTCCAGCCGCCGATCCAGCTGGTCGTACTGGTCGTTGGTGACCCCGAGCCACACCCACACACCGAGGGTGAGCACCAGGATGATCACGCCCAGCTGGGCGAGGATGACGATCGAGCGCAGCGACAGCAGCCGCAGCGGGTGCGCCAGCACACGGAACACCAGATCCTGGGGGCGTTTCGTCATCACCACAGGCCTCAGCTGCAGGCGGCCATCACCAGTTCGCGCACCCGGGCGGCGTCGGCCTGCCCCTTCGTCGCCTTCATCACCGCGCCCACGATCGCGCCGGCAGCCTGCACCTTTCCGCCACGGATCTTGTCGGCGATGTCGGGGTTGGCGGCCAGTGCCTCGTCGACGGCGGCCTGGATCAGCGAATCGTCGCGCACCACGGCCAGGCCGCGGCCGGTCATCACCTGTTCGGGCTCGCCCTCTCCGGCGAGCACCCCCTCGACGACCTGGCGGGCCAGCTTGTTGGACAGCTTGCCGTCGTCGACGAGCTTGACCACCGTGGCGACCTGGGCCGGCGTGATCGCCAGCGCCTCCAGTTCCACCCCCACCTCGTTGGCCTTCTGCACCAGGAAGTTGCCCCACCAGGCGCGCGCCTGGTCACTGGATGCGCCGTGCTCGACGGTGGCGGCGATCAGCTCGATGGCGCCGATGTTGACCAGGTCGCGCATCACCTCGTCGGAGATGCCCCAGTCCTGCTGAATACGCTTGCGCGCCAGCCACGGCAGCTCGGGGATGCCGGCGCGCAGCCGCTCGACGAGCTCGGCGCTGGGCGCCACCGGCTCCAGATCCGGCTCGGGAAAGTACCGGTAGTCCTGCGCGGTCTCCTTGCTGCGGCCCGGCGAGGTGTAGCCGTCCTCGTGGAAGTGCCTCGTCTCCTGCAGCACCGTGCCACCGGACTTCAGAACCGCTGCCTGCCTGCGCATCTCGTAGCGGACCGCAACCTCGACGCTCTTGAGCGAGTTGACGTTCTTGGTCTCGGTACGCGTGCCGAACTCGGCCTGCCCCTTCGGCTTGAGCGAGACGTTGGAGTCACAGCGCATCGACCCCTGGTCCATCCGGACGTCGGAGACACCCAACGCGCGGAGCAGATCTCGCAGCGCCGTCACGTATGCCCTGGCGATCTCCGGGGCGCGCTCGCCGGCACCCTCGACCGGTTTGGTGACGATCTCGATCAGCGGCACGCCGGCCCGGTTGTAGTCGATCAGCGACGTCGTGGCGCCGGCGATGCGTCCGGTCTCGCTGCCCAGGTGGGTCAGCTTGCCGGTGTCCTCCTCCATGTGGGCCCGCTCGATGTCGATGCGCCAGGTGCTGCCGTCGTCGAGCGGCACGTCGAGGTGGCCGTTGACGGCGATGGGCTCGTCGTACTGGGAGATCTGATAGTTCTTCGGCATGTCCGGATAGAAGTAGTTCTTCCGGGCGAACCGGCACCAGGGCACGATCTCGCAGTTCAGCGCCAGCCCGATCCGGATCGCGGACTCGACGGCGACCTGGTTGAGCACCGGCAGCGAGCCCGGCAGCCCCAGGCAGACCGGGCAGACGTGGGTGTTGGGTTCGCCGCCGAACCGGTTGGTGCAGCTGCAGAACATCTTGGTCTGCGTCGACAGCTCGACGTGGACCTCCAGGCCCAGCACCGGGTCGTAGGTGGCGATGACCTCGTCGTAGCCCAACAGGTCAACGTTCGCCGCAACAGTCATGCCTGAATCCTATTCGTGCTTGAATCCTCAGATGGCGTTGGATCGGCGCGCCTTCCTCAGGGCGGGCGCTCTGGGCACCCTGGCGGGCGGCGCCCTGCTCGCCGGGTGTTCCCGGCAGGCCGCACCTCCGTCACCTACCACGATGACCGCGGCGGAGACCGAGATCGACCTGGGCGGCGTCGTCGTACAGACCTGGGCGTGGGACGGGCAGGTGCCGGGCAAGGAGATCCGGCTGACCCGCGGCCAGTCGCTGCAGCGCACCCTGGTCAACAACCTTCCGGAGCCCTCGAGCATCCACTGGCACGGCCTGGCGGTGCCCAACCCGATGGACGGCGTGCCGGTGCTCACCCAGAAAGCCGTACCGCCGGGCGAGACGTTCGACTACCACTTCGACGTGTCCCAGTCGGGCACCTATTGGGCGCACCCGCACTACGGGTCACAGCTCGACCGCGGCCTCTACGCACCGCTCATCATCGAGGATCCCGGCGACGGCGGCGACTACGACGACGAACTCGTCGTGGTCCTCGACGATTGGCTGGACGGTACCGGCACCAATCCCGACAAGGTGCTGGAGGACCTGCGCAAGAACGGTATGAAGATGGATCCCGGCGGGCCCGGTGTCTCACCCACGACGCCGATGGGCACCGACGGCGGCGACGTCACCTACCCCTACTTCCTGATCAACGGCCGGGTGCCGGCCGACCCGCAGGTCGCGCGGTACCGGCCGGGCCAGCGGGTGCGACTGCGCATCATCAACGCCGGCGGCGATACCACGTTCCGGGTCGGTGTCCCCGGCACGGTGCTGTCCGTCACCCACACCGACGGCTATCCGGTGGTGCCGGTGCAGACCGGCTCGGTGCTGCTGGGCATGGGAGAACGCGCCGACGCCGTGATCACCGTCCCCGACACCTCGGTGCCGCTGGTGGCCGCGGCGTACGGCAAGGACGGGTACGCGCAGCTGAACCTGCGCGTCGGCGATGCGGGACCGACCGGCGCGAACGCCGACGCCGCGGCGTTCGCCACCGCGCTGGCCGGCCAGGTGCCCCTCGACACGGCCACGCTGGTCCCCACCGAGGCGGTCACGCTGCCCGCCCGCGAACCCGACCGGGTGCTGGACCTAGAGCTGACCGGACCGGTGGACGGGTACAACTGGCTGATCAACGGGCGCGCCTACGACCCGTCGGCCCCCGGCCTGCCGGTGAGCCGCGGGCAGCGCGTCCGGGTCCGCTATGTCAGCAAGTCGATGATGTTCCACCCGATGCATCTACACGGGCACACCTTCCAGGTGGTGGGCGCCGACGGGCCGCGGGCCCGTAAGGACACCGTGCTCGTCGCGCCGATGGCCACCGTCGCGGTGGACCTCGACGCCGACAACCCGGGCAAGTGGATCACCCACTGCCACAACGAGTATCACCTGGAAAGCGGGATGGCCACGTACCTCGAGTACACCGGCTGACCGCTCCTGCCCGAGCAGACGCGAACTCGCCCGCGCAGGCGCGGAAAATCTGGTGTCTGCTCGCGCGGGCGCAGTCTCAGCCGAAGAACGCGGCCGCGTCGTCGTAGCGGCTCTGCGGCACCAGCTTGAGGCTCCGGGTGGCGTCGGCCAGCGAGACCCGGCCGATGTCCTGCCCGCGCAGCGACACCATCATCCCGTACTCGCCGGCGTGCGCGGCATCGGCGGCGTTGACCCCGAACCGGGTGGCCAGCACCCGGTCGTACGGTGTCGGTTTGCCGCCGCGCTGCACATGCCCGAGCACGGTCGTGCGCACCTCCTTGTTGATGCGCTTCTCGATCTCGACGGCCAGCTGCTGGGCGACCCCGGTGAACCGCTCGTGGCCGAACTCGTCGATGCCGCCCTTGGCGAGCTGCATCGACCCCTCGGCCGGCTTGGCGCCCTCGGCGACCACGCAGATGAAATGTGCGTCACCGCGCACGAATCGGGTCTTGACCGAGCGGCAGACCTCTTCGACGTCGAACGGCTGCTCGGGAATCAGCGTCATGTGGGCGCCCGACGCCAGACCGGCGTTCAGCGCGATCCAGCCGGCGTGCCGGCCCATCACCTCGACGAGCATCACCCGCTGATGGGACTCCGCGGTGCTGTGCAGCCGGTCGATCGCCTCGGTGGCGATGCTCAGCGCGGTGTCGTGACCGAACGTCACGTCGGTGCAGTCGATGTCGTTGTCGATGGTCTTGGGCACGCCGACGACCGGCACCCCCTCCTCGGACAACCAGTTGGCGGCGGTCAGCGTGCCCTCCCCGCCGATCGGGATCAGCACGTCGATCCCGTTGTCGTCGAGGGTCTGCTTGATGTCGTCGAGGCCGGCACGCAGCTTGTCCGGATTGGTCCGCGCGGTGCCCAGCATGGTGCCGCCCTTGGCGAGCAGCCGGTCGTTGCGGTCGTCGTTCTTCAGCTGGACCCGACGGTCCTCGAGCAGTCCGCGCCAGCCGTCCTGAAAGCCCACCACGGTCGACCCGTAGCGGGCGTCGCAGGTCCGCACCACCGCCCGGATCACCGCGTTCAGCCCAGGACAGTCGCCACCACCGGTCAGCACTCCGATCCGCATGATCTATCTTGCTCCTCGCGTGCGCATGATCTATTTCGCTCCTCGCGTGCGCGTGATCTATTTCGCTCCTCGCGTGCGCATGCGGCCTATCTTGCCCTGTTACACGGCGGTCGGCAGGGCACCGCGGGCCGCCTCGTAGGCGGCCCCCACGCGGTAGAGGCGGTCGTCGGCCAGCGCCGGCGCCATGATCTGCAGGCCGACCGGAAGGTTGTCGTCGGCGGACAGCCCCGACGGCACCGACATGCCGCAGTGCCCGGCCAGGTTCAGCGGCAGCGTGCACAGGTCGAACAGGTACATCGACAGCGGGTCGTCGACCTTCTCGCCGAGCGGGAACGCCGTGGTGGGTGTCGCCGGGGACACCAGCACGTCGACGCTGCGGTAGGCCGCGTCCAGGTCCCGCGCGATCAGGGTGCGCACCTTCTGCGCCTGGTTGTAGTAGGCGTCGTAGTAGCCGGCCGACAGCGCGTAGGCGCCGATCATGATCCGGCGCTTGACCTCGGGGCCGAATCCCTCGGCCCGGGTCATCGCCATCACCTCTTCGGCGCTGTGGGTGCCGTCGTCGCCGACCCGCAGGCCGTAGCGCATCCCGTCGAACTTCGCCAGGTTCGAGGACACCTCCGACGGCAGGATCAGGTAGTAGGCCGGCAGCGCGTAGTCGAAGTGCGGGCAGTCCACCTCGCTGACCTCCGCGCCGAGCGCGCTGAGCTGCTCGACCGCGGCGTCGAAGGAGGCCTGCACACCCGGCTGGTAACCGGCGCCGCTGCGCAGCTGCTTGACCACCCCGACGCGGACCCCGGACAGGTCACCGCCGGCACCGGCGCGGGCCGCGGCCACGACGTCGGGCACCGCGGCGTCCAGCGACGTCGAGTCGTGCGGGTCGTGCCCGGCGATGACGGCGTGCAGCAGCGCGGTGTCGAGCACCGTCCGCGCGCAGGGGCCGCCCTGGTCCAGCGACGACGCACAGGCGATCAGGCCATACCGCGACACCGTCCCGTAAGTCGGCTTCACGCCGACCGTCGCGGTCAGCGCCGCCGGCTGGCGGATCGAGCCGCCGGTGTCGGATCCGATGGCCAGCGGGGCCTGGAACGCGGCCAGGGCGGCGGCGCTGCCTCCGCCGGAGCCGCCGGGCACCCGGTCGACGTTCCACGGGTTGCGGGTGGGCCCGTATGCGGAATTCTCGGTCGAGCTGCCCATCGCGAACTCGTCCATGTTGGTCTTACCCAGGATCGGGATGCCCGCGGCACGCAGCCGCGCGGTCACCGTCGCGTCGTACGGCGAGGTCCAGCCCTCGAGGATCTTCGACCCGCAGGTGGTCGGCATGTCGGTGGCGGTGAACACGTCCTTGAGCGCCAGCGGAACCCCGGCCAGCGGCGAAGCCGGCTCCTCCCCGGCGGCGACGGCGGCGTCGACGGCCGCAGCGGACTCCAGCGCCCGCTCCGCCGCGACGTGCAAGAACGCGTGGTAGTCGCCATCGCTCGCCGCGATCTGGTCCAGGTGGGCCTGGGTGACCTCGGTGGAGGACACCTCCTTGGCCGCGATCTTGGCGCCCAGCGTCGCCGCGTCGAGGCGGATGAGATCGCTCACTCTGCCTCCCCCAGGATCCGCGGCACCGCGAACCTGCCCTCCTCGGCGCTGGGCGCCTGCGCGAGCGCCTGCTCCTGCGTCAGGCACGGCTGCGGGTCATCGGGGCGGAACACGTTGACGTCCTTCAACGGGTTGTCGGTGGCTTCCACGCCGGTGACGTCGACCGCCTGGATCTGGCTGACATGGCCGAGGATGGCATCGAGTTGGCCGGCGTAATGGTCCAGCTCGCCGTCGGTCAGGGCGAGCCGGGCGAGGCGTGCCAGGTGCGCAACCTCGTCTCGGGAGATCTGGGACACGACCAGAAAGCCTAGTTGACGGTGACGGCGGACCCGCCGCCCCGGTCACCGCCGCCCGGGCCCTCCGAGTCGCCGGTTCGCGGCAGTCCGTGACACAGTGATGCGCGTGCCTTCCTATCTGCTGCGGGTCCAGCTGGAGGACAGGCCCGGCAGCCTCGGCTCCCTGGCCGTGGCCCTGGGTTCGGTGGGCGCCGACATCCTGTCCCTCGACGTCGTCGAGCGCGGCGCCGGCTATGCGATCGACGACCTCGTCGTCGATCTGCCGCCCGGCGCCATGCCCGACATGCTCATCACGGCCGCCGAAAACCTCAACGGCGTCTACGTGGACAGCATCCGCCCGCATACCGGGCTGCTCGAGGCGCACCGCGAGCTCGAGCTGATCGACCACGTCGCCGCCGCGGAGGGCAAGCTCAAACAGCTGCAGGTGCTCGTCGACGGGGCACCGAAGGTGCTGCGCGTCGGATGGTGCACGGTGGTCCAGCTGACCGGGGCCGGGCCCGAACGTGTGGTGGGCAGCCCGGGGGCGCCGGAGACGCAGGCCGCCGCCACCCCGTGGCTGCCGATCGAGCGCGCCTGCGTGCTGGATGCCACCGCCGACTGGATACCGCAGGTGTGGCGGGACATGGACACCACGCTGGCGGCCGCGCCGCTCGGCGATGCGAACACCGCGCTGATGCTGGGCCGCCCGGGCGGGCCGGATTTCCGGCCCAGTGAGGTCGGGCGGCTGGGCTACCTGGCCGGGATCGTCGCCACCATCACCGGATGAGGGGGCCTCAGTCCCCGCCCGGCCCGAATTCCAGCAGCCGCGCGAACCCGTCCTCGTCGAGCACCGGCACCCCCAACTCGACGGCCTTGTCGTACTTGGATCCCGGCGAGTCACCGGCCACCACGTAGTCGGTCTTCTTCGACACCGACCCGGCGGCCTTGCCACCGCGCGCGATGATCGCCTCCTTGGCGCCGTCGCGGGAGAAGCCCGCCAGCGATCCGGTGACGACGACCGTGAGCCCCTCCAGCGTGCGCTTGACGCTGGTGTCCCGCTCGTCGGCCATCCGGACCCCCGCCGCGCGCCACTTGTCGACGATCGCCCGGTGCCAGTCGACGGTGAACCAGTCGGTGACCGCCGCAGCGATCGTCGGGCCGACCCCCTCGATCGCGGCGAGTTCCTCCTCGGAGGCGGACTCGACGGCCCGCAGGCTGCCGAACTCGGTGGCCAGCGCCCGGGCCGCGGTCGGGCCGACGTGACGGATCGACAGCGCGACCAGCACCCGCCACAACGGCTGCGCCTTGGCCCTGCCGAGGTTGACCAGCAGCCGCTTCCCGTTGGCCGAGACCTCGCCGGCCTTGGTGGTGAACAAATCGGTGCGCAGCAGATCCTCGGCGGTCAGGCCGAACAGGTCACCCTCGTCGGAGATGACCCCGGCCGCCAGCAGCGCGGCCGCGGCCTCGTAGCCGAGTCCCTCGATGTCGAACGCGCCGCGGCCGGCGACGTGAAACACGCGCTCGCGCAACTGCGCCGGGCAGGAGCGCGAGTTCGGGCAGCGGATGTCGGCGTCACCCTCCTTCGCCGGCGCGAGCATGGTCCCGCATTCCGGGCAGTGGGTGGGCATCACGAACTCCCGCTCGGTGCCGTCGCGCAGGTCGACGACCGGCCCGAGCACCTCCGGGATGACGTCGCCGGCCTTGCGGATCACCACGGTGTCGCCGATCAGCACGCCCTTGCGTTTGACCTCCGACGCGTTGTGCAACGTGGCCAGCCCGACCGTCGAGCCCGCGATCTTGACCGGTTCCATGTAGGCGAACGGGGTGACCCGCCCGGTGCGCCCGACATTGACCCGGATGTCGAGCAGCTTGGTGGTGGCCTCCTCGGGCGGGTACTTGTAGGCCACCGCCCAGCGCGGGGCGCGCGACGTCGCGCCCAGCCGGCGCTGCAGCGCCACCTCGTCGACCTTGACCACCACGCCGTCGATCTCGTGCTCGACGTCGTGGCGGTGCTCACCCCAGTACGCGATGCGTTCGGTGACCGCGTCCAGCCCGTTGACCTGGGTGGTGTGGTCCGACACCGGCAGGCCCCACGCCCGCAGCGCCCGGTACGCGTCGTGCAGGGTCACCGGGCTGAACCCCTCGGCGTGGCCCAGACCGTGGCAGATCATCCGCAGGTTGCGCCGCGCGGTGACCGCGGGGTTCTTCTGCCGCAGCGAGCCCGCCGCGCTGTTGCGCGGGTTGGCGAACGGCGGCTTGCCCTCGGCCACCAGCCCGGCGTTGAGTTCCTCGAAGTCGGCCACCCGGAAGAACACCTCTCCGCGCACCTCGAGGACCTCGGGAAGTGGGAATTCCTCTGTACCGCTAAGCCTTTCGGGAACATCGGAGATGGTACGGGCATTGAGCGTGACGTCCTCGCCGGTGCGCCCGTCACCGCGGGTCGCCGCCCGGACCAGCCGGCCGCCGCGGTACACCAGGGCCAGCGCCACGCCGTCGATCTTCAGCTCGCACAGGTAGTTCACGTCGGCGCCGATCTCGCCCTTGATCCGCTCCGCCCAGGCGGCCAGTTCGTCGGGGGTGAACGCGTTGTCAAGGCTCAGCATCGGTTCGAGGTGCGCGGCCGGGGTGAAGTCGGTGGCGAAGCCGGCGCCGCCGACCAGCTGGGTGGGCGAGTCCGGGGTGCGCAGCTCGGGATGGTCGTCCTCGAGGGCCTGCAGCCGGCGCAGCAGCGCGTCGAACTCGGCGTCGGAGATGACCGGCGCGTCGCGCACGTAGTAGCGGAACTGGTGCTCGCGCACCTCTTCGGCGAGCTCCTGCCATTGCCTGCGCAGCGCGGCGTCGCCGGCCTGCTCGGCCGGCATCACCTCGGGATCCGGGCTCGCCTCGGGACTCACCCTGGCAGGCTATCGGAGCGCCCCGACATCTCACCGTGCGTACGCTTGCGCACGTGAACCACCCGATCATGTTCGGTGCCGACGACATGGGGTTGGCCGAGGTTCGAGGGCTGGCCCTGGGTTTCCCCGGAGCGTTCGAGAAAGTCGCCTGGGGCAGGCCGGTGTTCTGCGCGCCGAAGATGTTCGTGATCTACGGCGGCTCCACGAAGAGCACGGTCAAGGGCGTCCATGTCCAGCACCCGCACTCGGTTCTGGTCAAGGTCGACGACTCCGACCGCAGGGCCCTCGAGCAGGATCCCCGGTTCTTCTTTCCTGCCTATCTGGGCCCGTTCGGCTGGCTGGGCCTGGACTTCGAGTCGGCCCCGGTGGACTGGGACGAGATCGCTGAGCTGATGGACGCGTCGTTCCGGATGGCAGCGCCGAAGAAGTCGATCCGGCAACTCGACGAACGGTGAGCGCGCCGCGCCCGCCGGTGTCGGTCAACGCCTCACCCCTGACCCGCACGGTGTAGCCGATCGAGCAGGTCTGCCCGAACGGCAGGCAGCGCCCCCATCAATGCGCGGTATCGCATCTTCGCCCCACGACATCGACGACCAGGCGAATCCCGATACGAGGCGAGACGACGATCCCGTTCTGTTCGGTGCCGCGGGGTGCGGCCGAATTCTCAGACGGCCTCGGGATCCTCGGCGAAGGCGTCGGCGGCCCGCTGCACCAACTCGACCGCCGTCCGCGCCCACGCCGGCGTCGCACCGGCCAGCCCGCACGACGGGGTGATCCCGACCCGATCGGCCAGCACCGTCCTGGCGAAACCGAGCCGGTCGGTCACTGCCGCGACCGCGGCGGCGATCTGCTCGACCGACGGCCTGGTCGCGGGCGCGGTTGCCGGCACCGCGCCCAACAGCACGGTCCGGCCGGACTCGATGAACTCACCGATCCCGTCGAGATCGGCCGCGCTGAGCGCCTGGACGTCGACCGACATCGCAGCGACGGCACTGCGCTGCAACAGTTTCCAGGGCAGATCCACCGAGCAGCTGTGGACGGCCAGAGCGCCGTCCACGGCGGCGGCACACTCGTCGAGCAACGCCACCACCACCCCCTCATCCACCGGGTGCACGGGCGACAGGCTCGTCACGCCGGTGAGCCTGCCGGCCAGCGCGGCGGGCAACGCCGGCTCGTCGAACTGCACCACCACCGGTGTCTGCAGCCTGCGCATCAGCTGCCCCCGGTGCGCAGCCATGCCCTCGGCCAGCGACGTGGTCAGGTCGCGCACCGCCCCGGCATCGGTGATGGCCCGATGCCCGCCGGGCAGTTCGACGTGCGCGGCCAGCGTGACCGGTCCGGGTGCCTGGACCTTGACCACGCGGTCGCTCCCGTGCAGGCCCGCCGTCTCCCAGGCCTCCTCGAGGGCGTCGATGTCCTCGTCCAGCAGGCTGGCGGCCCGTCGGGTCGCCGCGCTGCGCCCCGCCGAGACGCGGTACCCGCGCGCGACGGTGTCGAGGTTGATGTCGACCAGCAGCGCGGCGGCGCGACCGATCATGTCGGCACCCACCCCGCGACCGGGCAACTCCACCAGGTGCGGAAGGCGGTGCAGTTCGCCGACGACCACCTCGGCGGCAGTGCGGGCGGATGTCCCGGGCCACGACCCGATGCCGGTCGCGGCGGCGAAAGCGCTCACTCGCCCGACGATATGCGACCGGATAGGGTCGTGCGCATGACGGCCCGCATCTGCGCGTCGGTCCTGGCCGCGGCGGCACTGGTGCTCGCCGGCTGCGCGCAGACCGTGGCCGGCACGGCGGTGCGCACCGTGCCGGCCATCGACGAGGACTCGCTGTCCCCGGTGGATGTCGACGCGGTGCTTCTCGACCGGGCCGAGTTGGCGGCGATCACCGGTGCCGGCGAGAACCTCACCGCGATTCCCGGGATGGACAGCAAGGCGCCCGTCGATATCGACTTCATGCTGGAAACCGTTCCGCTGCAATGCCAGTGGGTATTCGCCGAAACCCAGGTGTTCGGTCCCGACATCGAGGAGTTCCGCAAGACCGCCTACCAGAGTCCACCGCGCGGCGGCATCGTCTCGCAGGCCGTGGCCGGATACCGCGACCACGCCACCGCGCTGCGCGCGTTCGACAGCCTGGCCCACCGGATCGACGGTTGCGACGCGACGTTCTCCGGCCCGCAGATCGTCGGCGAGGTGCTGACCACCGCCGACTCCGTGCACACCAGGCCGGGCGACTGCGGCCGGGACTACCGGGTGAAGTCCGCCGTGCTGGTGGAGGTCACGTTCTGCGCCCTTCCGCCCTCGGTGCCCGACATCCTGATGACCAACATCCTGGCCAACGTGCCCGACTAACGGGCAACCCGGATGGTGGCGCTGCCGAGCACCTCGTCGCCCTCGGGATCGGGGCGGTAGAGCACCACCGTCTGACCGGGAGCCACCCCGCGCAGCGGGGTGCGCAGGTCCACCACCAGCGACCCGTCGGCGAGTTCGGCGACCGCCTCGGCCACACCGCCGTGCGCACGCACCTGCACCGCGCACTCGACCGGGCCGCGCGGTGCGACGCCCGCGGTGAACACCGGCGAGTCACCGATCAGGGTGGTCACGTCCAGATCCGCCAGTTCACCGACGTGCACGGTGGCGGTGTCGGCGTCGATGCCGGTCACGTACCGGGGGCGGCCGTCCGGGCCCGGGCCGGGAATACCGAGTCCCTTGCGCTGCCCGATGGTGAAGCCGTGCACCCCGTCGTGTTCGGCGAGCACCCTTCCGGCCGCGTCGACGACGCTGCCGCGCCGCACCCCGATCCGGGCGCCGAGAAACGCACGGGTGTCGCCCGACGGGATGAAGCAGATGTCGTGGCTGTCCGCCTTGTCGGCCACCGCCAGCCCGCGGCGGGCGGCCTCGTGGCGGATCTGCGCCTTCGGGGTGTCCCCGATCGGGAACAGTGCATGCTGCAACTGCTGTGCGGTCAGCACCGCCAGCACGTAGGACTGATCCTTGTCCGGGTCCACCGCGCGCCGCAGCCGGCCGTCGGCCAGTCGCGCGTAGTGCCCCGTCGCCAGCGCATCGAAGCCCAGCGCCAGCGCACGGGCCGCCAACGCGGAGAACTTGATCCGCTCGTTGCAGCGCACACAGGGGTTCGGCGTCTCACCGCGGGCGTACGCATCGACGAAGTCGTCGATCACGTCTTCCTTGAAGCGGTCCGCGAAATCCCAGACGTAGAAAGGAATGTCGAGGACGTCGGCGACCCGGCGGGCGTCGCCGGCGTCCTCCTTCGAACAGCACCCCCGGGAACCGGTGCGCAACGTCCCCGGTGACGCCGAGAGCGCCAGATGGACGCCGACGACCTCGTGTCCGGCGTCGACCATCCGGGCGGCGGCCACCGATGAGTCCACGCCGCCGCTCATGGCGACCAGCACACGCATGTCAGCGCCCCGAACTGGCCAGCGCGGCCTGCCGTGCCCGCTGGACCGCGGCGGGCAGCACCGCAAGCGCGGCGTCGATGTCGTCTTCGGTGCTGGTGTGGCCGAGCGACAACCGAATCGATCCGCGCGCACTGGCGGGATCGGCGCCCATCGCGATGAGCACGTGCGACGGCTGCGCCACCCCCGCCGTGCACGCCGATCCGGTCGAACACTCGATCCCCTTGGCGTCCAACAGCATCAGCAGCGAATCACCCTCACAGCCACGGAACGTGAAGTGTGCGTTGCCGGGCAGCCGGTCGGCGCCCGGAGCACCGTTGAGAAGAACGTCGTCGATGCTGTTCAGCACGCCGCCGATGAGCCGGTCACGCAGCGCGCGCACCCGCGACGCGGTGGAGTCCAGCGTCTCGACCGCAGCCCGCGCGGCGACGGCCATCGCCACCACTGCGGCCACATCCTGTGTGCCCGAACGTACATCGCGTTCCTGACCACCGCCGTGCAGCAGCGGCACGCACGCGGTGTCGCGACGCAACAGCAGCGCGCCCACCCCGGTCGGACCGCCGAACTTGTGCGCGGCCACGCTCATCGCGGACAGGCCGCTGGCGGCGAAGTCGACCGGGATCTGCCCCACGGCCTGGATCGCGTCGCTGTGCATCGGGATGTCGAACTCCGATGCGATCGCGGCCAGTTCGGCGATCGGCATGACGGTGCCGACCTCGTTGTTGGCCCACATCACCGAGATCAGGGCGACGTCGTCGGGATCGGCCAGCGCGGCCCGCAGCGCTGCCGCGCTGACCGCTCCGAACTCGTCGACCGCCAACCAGGTGACCTCGGCACCCTCGTGTTCGACCAGCCACTCGACGGCGTCGAGCACGGCGTGGTGCTCGACCGGTGTGGTGATGATCCTGCGGCGGTTCGGGTCGGCGTCCCGCCGGGCCCAGAAGATGCCCTTGACGGCGAGGTTGTCGCTCTCGGTTCCGCCGGCGGTGAAGATCACCTCCGAGGGGCGCGCGCCGAGCACCTGGCCCAGCGATTCGCGCGACTCCTCCAGCCGGCGGCGGGCCAGTCGACCTGACCCGTGCAACGAGGACGCGTTGCCGACGGTGGCCAGCACAGCGGTCATCGCCTCGATGGCGGCGGGGCGCATCGGGGTGGTGGCGGCGTGGTCGCAGTACACCGGCTTGAGAGAAGGCGGCGACACAGTCATAACCGTTCCACAATAGCCGCCGCGGGCCCGCCGACCCCATTCCGCTCAGGCCACCAGGGCGTGGCCCTGTCCGCAGCCGGTGCGCGCCACCAGCTCCGACCGTGCCGCATCCCCGCGCACCGCGGCCTCGCAACGGGCCGCCAGATCGCGGCGGTCCACCCCGGGCAGTTGCAGCGACTGCACCCGGACATGGATCACGGTGCGCCGGGCGGTGACGATCCGGCGCAGCGAGGTCAACAGCGTGTCGTCGCCGATGTAGGCCGCCACCGTGGACCGGCTGCCGTCGCGGTGGTGGTAGCTCAGCCGCAGCGGCTGCACCGGCCTGCCCGCGTCGATGGCAGCCTGGAACATGGCCGGGCGGAACGCGCCGAACCCCAGCCCGCACCAGGTGGTGCCCTCCGGGAAGGCCACCACGGTCTGGCCGGCACGCAGCCGGTCGGCCACCGCGGCCACCACGTCGGGGAGGCGGCGCAGGTTGCCGCGGTCGATCGGGATGACCTTCAGCAGCTTGGCGACGGCGCCGAGCCCGGGCCAGCCGACCATCTCCGCCTTCGCGACGAACGAGCCGGGCATCACCGATCCGATCGCGAAGATGTCCACCCAGGACACGTGGCCACTGACCACCAGCACCCCGCGCAGATTGCGAATCGGACCGCCGGACACCGTGATTCGCACTCCCAGACAACGCATCATGAGCCGGCAGTAGCCGCGCTGCAGGTGTGAGCGCCCGGGCAGCGGCACCGCCAGCAGCGGCAACATCGGCAGCAGCAGCACCGCGGCGACCGCGCGCACGGTGGCCCGCGCCAGCACGACCGCCCGTCGACCCGAGGGGATGTCACCGGCGGCGATGCAGGCCGGACCACAAGAGGCCTCCTGCAGCCAGGGGTGGGTCGCGGTCACGATGCCACCCCGTCGGCTGCCGCGATGTCGGCGGCCGCGCCGACCGATCGGAGCCGGCGCAGATAGCGGATGTCGGCGCGGCGTTTGTCCAGCAGCGCGGGGAAGTCACCCACCCCGAAGTCGGGGTCGTGGGCCGGCTCACCGCACACCTGGGCGCCCAGCCGCAGGTAGCCCCGCATCAGCGGGGGCACCGCCACCCGCGCCGGCGGGTCGATGTCGTCGAGGCCCCGGCCGTCGAGCACCACGGGGCGGTACGGGTGCACGGTGAACTCGGCGGGCGCCGCGTGCCGCTTCCTGACGAAGTCCCGCACGCCGCGCAGCTGGCTGCCCGGCGCGCAGCGGCCCTCCGGATCGGCCACCGGTACCGAGACGCACCCGGTCACGTAGTCGTAGCCGCTGCGGTCCAGATAGGCCAGGATGCCGGCCCACATCAGCAGCACCACCGCACCGTTGCGGTGTCCGTCGCGCACCACCGCGCGGCCCATCTCGACCAGCGAGGGACGCAGCCCGTCGAGTGCCGAGACGTCGAATTCCGTCGCCGTGTAGAGACCGCCCGCGGCGATCGCGCCGGGCGGCGGAAGCATCCGGTAGCAGCCGACCAGTTCACCGGTGTCGTCGTCGCGGACGAGCAGGTGGTCGCAGTACTCGTCGAAGCGGTCGGCGTCCAGGCCGTCCGAACCGTCGTCGGTCAGCGCGAACCCCGGCTCGGAGGTGAACACGTCGTGGCGCAGGCGCTGCGCGGCGACGATGGACTCGGCGTCGGTGCACAGCAGCATCGAGTACCGCGGCGCGGACCCCGCCGGAACGGACTCGTGCGAAGGGATGAGTACAGAGGCAGTGCTCATAGCCAGCACGGTCGCGCAGGCGTTGGGCGCGACGGCAATCGATGCGTGACGTGTTCGTGAGCGCTGGGTGACGGTTCGGGGTGCCGGTTCCCGCGGACCCGGGGCACCTGCTACCGGCGGGTTGGGGGCTCCTGCACGTGCGGGGGAACGCAAGAGGCCCCCATTTCGGCAGGAAGTGGGGGCCTTCGCGTCTGCTCGCGCAGCGAAAACTAGCCCTTGCGGGCCTTGACCGCCTCGGTCAGCTGCGGGGTCACCTTGAACAGGTCACCCACGATGCCGAGATCGGCGACCTCGAAGATGGGGGCCTCCTCGTCCTTGTTCACCGCGATGATCGTCTTGGAGGTCTGCATGCCGGCGCGGTGCTGGATCGCCCCGGAGATGCCGAGCGCGATGTAGAGCTGCGGCGACACGGTCTTACCGGTCTGGCCGACCTGGAACTGGCCCGGGTAGTAGCCGGAGTCCACCGCGGCGCGCGACGCGCCGACCGCGCCGCCGAGCGAGTCCGCCAGCTCCTCGACGATCTTGAAATTCTCCTCGCTGCCGACGCCGCGGCCACCCGACACGACGACGGACGCCTCGGTCAGCTCCGGACGGTCACCGGCGACGGCGGGCTCGCGGGAGGTGATCTTGGTCGCATTCTCCGCCGCGGCGGGCACGTCGACCTTGACGACCTCACCGGCACCGGCGGCGGGCTCGGCCTCGATCGCGCCCGGGCGCACGGTGATCACCGGGGTGTCGCCGACGACCTCGGCCTCGACGGTGAACGCACCGCCGAAGATGGAATGAACGCCTACTCCCCCTTCTCGGACGTCGACGACGTCGACCAGCATGCCGGAGCCGATCCGGGCGGCCAGTCGGCCGGCGATCTCCTTGCCGTCGGCGGTGGCGGCCACCAGCACGCCGGCGGGCGTGGCGGACTCGGCCAGCGCGGCCAGCACGTCCACGTACGGGGTGATCAGGAAGCTCTCGGCGGCGTCGGACTCGGCGACGTAGATCTTGGCGGCACCGGCCGCCTTCAGTCCGTCGACCAGCGGGTCGGCCGTGCCCGGCTTGCCCACCACCACCGCGGCCGGTTCGCCCAGCACGCGCGCGGCGGTGATCAGCTCACCGGTGATCTTCTTCAGGGCACCATCTGCGTGCTCCACGAGCACGAGTACTTCAGCCATGGGATTCGTTGCCTCGATGTCTGTTCAGGGGATGTGGGAAAAGTTCGGGCGATCTGCCTAGATGATTTTTTGAGCGACCAGGTACTCGGCGATCTTGGTGCCGCCGTCGCCCTCGTCGGTGACCTTCTCGCCGGCGGTCTTGGGCGGCTTCGGCGTCGACGACAACACCTTGGAGCCGGCGTTGGCGACACCGACCTCGTCGGACTCCACGCCGATCTCGGCGAGGGTGAGCGTGGTCACTTCCTTCTTCTTGGCGGCCATGATGCCCTTGAAGGACGGGAAGCGTGGCTCGTTGATCTTCTCGTTGACGCTGATCACGGCCGGCAGCGACGCCTCGAGGGTGAACACACCCTCGTCGGTCTCGCGCTCCCCGGTGACCTTGCCGCCCTCGACGGTGACCTTGCGCAGGTGCGTGAGCTGTGGCAGGCCCAGGTACTCGGCGACGATCGCGGGCACCGCACCGCCGACGCCGTCGGTGGCCTCGTTACCGGCGATGACCAGCTCGGCGCCCTCGATGGTGCCCAGCGCACGGGCCAGCGCCCATCCGGTCTGGACCACGTCGGATCCGTGCATGCCCTCGTCGAGCAGATGCACCGCCTTGTCGGCGCCCATCGACAGGGCCTTGCGGATCGCCTCGGTGGCGCGCTCGGGGCCCGCGGTCAGCACGGTGACGGTGCTGTCGCCGCCCTCCTTCTCCTTGATGAGCAGTGCTTCCTCGACGGCGCGCTCGTTGATCTCGTCGAGCACGGCGTCGGCGGCTTCCCGGTCAAGGGTGAAGTCACCGTCGGTCAGCTTGCGCTCGGACCATGTGTCTGGGACCTGTTTGATCAGGACCACGATGTTCGTCATGACTCTGGTTCGTCCTCCTCGAAGAGGCCGGAGACCGGCCTGCAATACCACGTTTGAAGCAATCACCACCATGTTACCCGCGAGTAACTTGAGGCGGTTCGCACGAACACCATAGCTGGTCGAAGTTTGTGCTCCGTCAGCCGCTGCGAACTGGCCCGGTCCGGTGAGCGGTTCGCCAACCGACGATTACGGGTTAGCCTGCCTTCCGATGAGCGCATTCGTTACCGACGGTCCGCCTGATGACCGGCCCGGTGCGGCGGCCCTGCCGCTGACCGGCGAACGGACCGTCCCGGGCATCGCGGAGGAGAACTACTGGTTCCGCCGCCATGAGGTCGTCTACCGACGGCTGGCCGAGCGCTGCCGGGACCGCGACGTGCTCGAGGCGGGGTGCGGCGAGGGATACGGCGCCGACCTGATCGCCGGTGTCGCCCGCCGGGTGATCGGGCTGGACTACGACGATTCGGCGGTCGCCCACGTGCGCACGCGCTATCCCCGGGTGGACGTGCGCCAGGGCAACCTGGCCGACCTGGCGCTGGACGACGCCTCGGTCGACGTGGTGGTCAACTTCCAGGTCATCGAGCACCTGTGGGACCAGGGGCGGTTCGTCGCCGAATGCCTCCGGGTGCTCCGCCCGGGCGGGGCGTTGCTGATGTCGACGCCCAACCGCATCACCTTCTCCCCCGGCCGCGACACCCCGGTCAACCCGTTCCACACCCGCGAGCTGGACGCCGCCGAACTCACCGAGCTGCTGAAGACCGGCGGTTTCACCGTGGAGGCGATGCTGGGCGTGTACCACGGCGGCCGGTTGGCCGAGCTGGACGCCCGCCACGGCGGGTCGATCATCGACGCGCAGATCGCCCGGGCGGTCGCCGACGCACCGTGGTCACCGGAACTGCTGGCCGATGTCGCATCGGTCACCGTCGACGATTTCGACCTGCTGGACAGCGCCGGCAGGGACATCGACGACAGCCTGGACCTGGTGGCGATCGCGGTACGGCCGTGACCCAACCCGCCACCGAGCCCGTCCCCGGGCTCTTCACGCTGGTGCTGCACACCCACCTGCCCTGGCTGGCCCATCACGGCCGCTGGCCGGTCGGCGAGGAGTGGCTCTACCAGTCGTGGTCGGCGGCCTATCTGCCGCTGGTGCGGGTGCTGCGCGCGCTGGCCGCCGAGGACCGCCACCGGTTGTTGACCCTCGGCGTCACCCCGGTGGTCGCCGCCCAGCTCGACGACCCGTACTGCCTGCAGGGCATGCACCACTGGCTGGCGAACTGGCAGCTTCGCGCATTGGAGGCCGCCACCGTCCGCACGTCGTCCGGGCCGTCCCCGGCGTCGGCGCCGGACGCGCTGCGCACGTTCGGGTCCCGCGAATACCGGGAGGCGGACCGCGAGCTGGCGGAGTTCGAGACCCTGTGGCGCCACGGCGCGGCCCCGGTGCTGCGCGAGCTGATCGACGGCGAGGTCATCGAGCTGCTGGGCGGCCCGCTGGCGCATCCGTTCCAGCCGCTGCTGAACCCGCGGCTGCGGGAGTTCGCGCTGCGCGAGGGACTGGCCGATGCCGGGCAGCGGTTCGCCCACACCCCCGCGGGCATCTGGGCCCCGGAGTGCGCGTACGCCCCGGGTATGGAGACCGGCTACGCCGCGGCCGGGGTCGGCCATTTCATGGTCGACGGACCGTCGCTGCACGGCGACACCGCGCTGGGCCGCCCGGTGGCCGGCTCCGGCGTGGTGGCGTTCGGGCGCGACCTGCAGGTCAGCTACCGGGTGTGGTCGCCCCGGTCCGGCTATCCCGGGCATTCGGCCTATCGCGATTTCCACACCTACGACCATCTGACGGGTCTCAAGCCGGCCCGGGTGACCGGACGCAACGTGCCCTCGGACGCCAAGGCGCCCTACGACCCCGACCGTGCCGATGCCGCGGTGGACCGGCACGTCGCGGACTTCGTCGACACGGTACGCCGGCGTCTGGTCGCCGAGACGGCCCGGATCGGCCGGCCCGCGCACGTCATCGCGGCGTTCGACACCGAGTTGTTCGGGCACTGGTGGTACGAGGGCCCGGTGTGGCTGGAACGGGTGCTGCGCGCGTTGCCGGCGGCCGGAATCCGGGTGGGCACGCTCGCCGACGCCGTCGCCGAGGGTTACGTCGGCGCACCGGTCGATCTGCCGCCCGGCTCGTGGGGTTCGGGCAAGGACTGGCAGGTGTGGGCCGGCGAGCAGGTCGCCGACCTGGTGCAGCTCAACAGCGACGTCGTCGACACCGCGTTGAGCACCGTCGACAAGGCCCTGACGCAGTCGGCATCACCGGGCGCGCCGGCCCCGCGCGACGTGGTGGCCGACCAGATCCTGCGCGAGACGTTGCTCACCGTGTCCAGCGACTGGCCGTTCATGGTCAGCAAGGACTCGGCCGCCGACTATGCGCGCTACCGGGCGCACCTGCACGCCCACGCCACCCGTGAGATCTGTGCGGCCCTGGCGGCGGGCCGCCACGAGCAGGCGCGCCGCCTCGCCGAGGGCTGGAACCGGGCCGACGGCCTGTTCGGATCCCTCGATGCACGCAGGCTTCCGGGCGCATGACCGGCGGCCACCGCGCGTCACCGGGCCGGTGCGGATGAGGGTCCTGCTGCTGTCGTGGGAGTACCCGCCGGTGGTGATCGGCGGACTCGGTCGACACGTGCACCATCTGGCCACCGAACTGGCCGCCGCCGGCCACGACGTCGTCGTGCTCAGCCGCAGGCCCACCGGCACCGATCCCGACACCCACCCGACCACCGACGAGGTCAGCGACGGTGTGCGCGTGCTCGCCGCCGCGGAGGACCCGCACGAGTTCGGCTTCGGATCGGACATGATGGCGTGGGTCCTGGCGATGGGCCACGCGATGATCCGCGCCGGCTTCACGCTGGCCGACTGGCGGCCCGACGTGGTGCACGCGCATGACTGGCTGGTCGCCCACCCGGCCGTCGCGCTGGCCCAATTCTTCGACGTACCACTGGTTTCCACCATCCACGCGACCGAGGCGGGACGGCATTCGGGCTGGATCTCCGGCACGGTGAGCCGGCAGGTGCACGCGTTGGAGTCGTGGCTGGTGCGCGAATCGGACGCGTTGATCGCCTGCTCGGCGTCGATGAGCGAGGAGATCGGCGCGCTGTTCGGGCCCGGCCTGTGCGAGACGTCGGTGATCCCCAACGGGATCGACACCGACGGCTGGCCGTTCGCGGCGCGCCGGCGCCACCCCGGCCCCGCCGAACTGCTCTACTTCGGCCGGCTCGAATACGAGAAGGGGGTGCACGATGCGATCGCCGCGCTGCCGCGGATCCGGCGCACCCACCCCGGCACCACGCTGACCGTCGCGGGCGACGGCACCCAGCACGGCTTCCTGGTCGAGCAGGCGCGCCGCCACAAGGTATTGAAGGCGACGAAATTCGTTGGTCGCGTTGACCATTCGCAACTTCTGGCATTGCTGCACCGGGCCGACGCGGCGGTGCTGCCGTCGCACTACGAGCCGTTCGGCATCGTCGCCCTGGAAGCCGCCGCGGCCGGGGCCCCGCTGGTCACGTCGACCGCCGGCGGGCTCGGCGAGGCCGTGATCGACGGTGTCACCGGACTGTCCCACCCGCCCGGTGACGTGGCCGCACTGGTCACCGCGGTCCGCACGCTGCTCGACGCACCGCAGGCCGCCCAGCACCGGGCGCGCGCGGCCCGGGAACGACTCACGTCGGACTTCGCCTGGCACACGGTGGCCGCCGCGACGGCGCAGGTCTATCTCGGTGCCAAACGGGCCGAGCGCAGACCACAGCCGCGTCGGCGGATCGCCGAGCGCGCGCTGCCGGACCGCTGAGGACCCGGGTCAGGACTTCTTCTTCTCGCGCCACACCCGTTCGAACGGCAACCGCCACGCGTGCGGCGCGATGAGCTGGTGGATCGCGTTGGGTCCCCAGGTCCCCGGTGCGTACATCTTCACCGGCGGCGGGTCGACGAGCAGGTGCGCCGAGCGCTCCCACAGCGACTCGATGCCCTCGGCCGTGGTGAACAGCGTGTGGTCCCCGCGCATCGCATCCAGGATCAGCCGCTCGTAGGCCTCCAGCACGTCATCGACGTAGTCGGTCTCCTGGGTGGAGAACTGCATCGACAGCTTCTCCAGCTTCATGCCGGGCCCGGGCCGCTTGCCGTAGAACGACAGCGAGATCTTCGACGAATCGGCGAGATCGAACGTCAGGTGGTCCGGGCCCTGCGACCCCACTCCCGAGCCCGGCGGGAACATCGTGCGCGGCGCCTCCTTGAAGGCGATCGACACGATCCGCTGCCCCTCGGCCATCCGCTTACCGGTACGCAGGTAGATCGGCACGCCGGCCCAGCGCCAGTTGTCGATGCCGACCTTGAGCGCGATGAAGGTCTCGGTGTCGGAATCCCGCGCGACGCCGTCCTCCTCCCGGTAGCCGGTGTACTGGCCGCGCACCACGTTGCCGACCTCGACGGGCAGCATCGACCGGAAGACCTTGTTCTTCTCCTCGCTGATCGCGCGCGGCTCCAGCGCGGTCGGCGGTTCCATCACCACGAACGCCATCACCTGGAACAGGTGGGTGACGACCATGTCCTTGTACGCGCCGGTGCTCTCGTAGAAGTTGGCCCGCGCGTCGAGCCCCAGCGTCTCGGGAATGTCGATCTGGATGTGGTCGATGAAGTTGCGGTTCCAGATCGGCTCGAACAGGCCGTTGGCGAACCGGAACGCCAGGATGTTCTGCGCGGCCTCCTTGCCCAGGAAGTGGTCGATCCGGAAGATCTGCGACTCGTCGTAGGTTTCGTGCACAAAGGCGTTGAGCTCCACCGCGGTGGCGAGGTCGGTGCCGAACGGCTTCTCCATCACCACCCGGGAGCGCTCGACCAGGTCGGCCTGCTTGAGCATGGTGATCACCGCCTGGGCCGCCTTCGGCGGGACCGACAGGTAGTGCAGCCGCTGCACGTCGGGGCCGAGTTCGCCCTCGCCGCGGGCCACCGCGGCGGCCAGCGCCTGCGGCCCGTCGGACTGGGGCACGTAGGAGATCTTGGCGGCGAACTGCGCCCATTGCTCGTCGGTGAGCTTGTGGGCCCCGAACGAGTCGATGGCCTCCCGGACCAGGGCCCGGAACTCGTCGTCGCTGTAATCCTCCAGCGAGGTGCCGACCAGCCGGATGTCGGGCGTCAACGACGACTGTTCGAGGTAGGCGATACCGGGCAGCAGCTTGCGGCGCGCCAGGTCACCGGTGGCGCCGAACAGCACGATCACGAACGGCGCCACCGCCGGATCCTCGCGCCGGTAGGGATGGGAGCCGGGCGCGGGGTACGAGATGTTCTGCGAGATGCCGGAGGTCACCCGCAAATGCTGTCACCGACGCCGCGTTGACGCAGTGTCAGCGGGAGGCTTTCTTGCGTTCGATGTCGGCCAGCGCCGCCGCCAGCTCGGCCCGCTGGGCCGCCGAGGTCTCCCACGACAGCTTGCGGTTCTTGACCACCTTCGCCGGCGCGCCCACGGCGATGGAGTAGTCGGGGATGTGGCCCTTGACCACCGCGTGCGCACCCAGCACACAGCCGCGGCCGATGCTGGTGCCGCGCAGCACCGTCACCTTCGTGGCCACCCAGGTGTCCGGGCCGATGCACACCGGGCCCTTGATGATGCCCTGGTCCTTGATCGGCAGCTCGATGCTGTCCATCCGGTGGTCGAAGTCGCATATGTAGCACCAGTCGGCCATCAGGACCGAGTCACCGAGCTCGATGTCGAGGTAGGTGTTGATGACGTTGTCGCGCCCGAGCACCACCTTGTCGCCGATGCGCAGCGACCCCTCGTGGCAGCGGATGGTGTTCTTGTCCCCGATGTGGACCCATCGGCCGATCTCCATCTGGGATAGCTCCGGGGTCGCCTGGATCTCGACTCCCTTGCCGAGGAACACCATGCCGCGGGTGATGATGTGCGGGTTGGCCAGCTTGAACTTCAGCAGCCGCCAGTAGCGCACGAGATACCACGGCGTGTACGCGCGATTGGCCAGCACCCACTTCAGCGAGGCCGCGGTGAGGAAACGGGCCTGACGCGGGTCCCGCAGGCGCGAACCACGCCAGCGCTTGTGCAACGGCGCACCCCACATCGTCGTCATGGCCGCAAAGCCTACGCGAGCCCGCAACCCCGAGCGGTTACCCTCACCTGGGCGCGAAATCGCATTCCGGCAGGGTCGCACTCGCACTTTTGCTGCCGGAATGCCATTTCGGCGCACCGGGTGCGCAATCGACCCGCGCGCCCCGAGTGAGCAGAAGGGATCCCGTGCTGCGGCGGATCATCGCATTGGCCACGACGGCGCTGATCGCCGGTGTCGCCACCGGCTGCGGCAATACCGATTCGTGGGTTCAGGCGCGCTCCGCGACCGGCTGGGCCGCGCAGTACGCCGACGCCGCGAACACCAGCTACTCGCCGATCGACGGCGCCGACGCACTGCGGCTCGAGTGGGTGCGATCGGTCAAGGGTGAGCTGGCCGCCCAGGTGGCCCTGGGGTCGGGGAACTACCTGGCCGTCAACGGCCAGACCGAGTCGGGCTGCTCGCTGATGGTCTGGGAGACCAACAACCGCGCCAGACAGCGCTGGTGCACGCGGATGGTCCAGGGCGGCGGCTTCGCCGGCCCGCTGTTCGACGGTTTCGACAACCTCTACATCGGCCAGCCCGGCGCGGTGCAGTCCTACCCGCCGACCCAGTGGGTCCGTTGGCGCCGGCCGGTGATCGGGATGCCGATGACGATGCGCATGCTCGCGCCGGGCAACCTGCTGGTCGTCACCCATCTCGGGCAGGTGCTGGTGTTCGACGCCCAGCGCGGCACCGTGACCGGCAACTCGCTGGACCTGGTCGAGGGCCTGGACCCGACCGACTCCCGGCGCGGGCTGGAGGACTGCCGGCCGGCCCGGCCGGAGTGCCCCGTCGCAGCGGCGCCGGCCTACTCCGCGGCCACCGGCGTCATCGTCACGAGCCTGTGGGAGCCCGGCGCCGAGCAGCCCGTCCTGGTCGGCCTGCGCTACCGGCAGGGTCAGACCCCCCAGCTCACCCGGGAGTGGACCAGCGACGCCGTGGGCGGGGGCCCGCTGGCCAGCCCGGTGCTCTCGGCGGACGGCGCGACCGCCTATGTCAACGGACGCGACGAGCGGCTGTGGGCGATCAACACCGAGGACGGCAGCGCGAGGTGGTCGGTGCCGCTGGACTACCTCGCCCAGACCCCGCCCTCGGTCACCCCCGGCGGACTGGTCATCGCCGGCGGCGGGCCGGGGGCCAAGCTGCGGGCCATCCGCGACACCGCCGATCGGGGCGACGAGGTCTGGAGCCGCGACGACGTCTCGCCGCTGACCACCTCGAGCATCGCCGGGGTGGGCTACGCCGTCGTGCGTGACGGCGACGGCGACACGGCGGGAATGGCGCTCGCGGTCTTCGCCCTCGGCGACGGCCACCCGATGAACAGCTACCCACTGCCGCACGCGCAGGGCTGGCCCGTCGGGGTGTCGATCGGTCACGACGGCCGGGTCGTCACCGCCACCAGCGACGGGCGGGTGTACGGGTTCGCCCCGTCCTGACCCGCGTCGTCTCGGCGTCTCCGACACCCGCATATCCCAGCGTTCTAACACCTACGTCACAGTCAGGTAATCCCGATCTTTCGTAGCGATGCAAACATTCACACTCAGATCACAGGTACATACCCGGTAACCGAACAAAGGGACACGAGTGTCGGAATTCCTTGGCAGCGTCAGCGATCTGGTCTGGCACGAAACACTGGTCTACCTCTGCCTGGCGGCCGGGGTGTACTTCTCGATCAGATCGAGATTCGTGCAGGTCAGACAGATTCCGGAGATGATCCGGCTGATGTTGAAGGGCGAGAAGTCGCCGTCGGGCGTGTCCAGCTTCCAGGCGCTGACCATCTCGCTGGCGGGTCGCGTCGGCACCGGCAACATCGCCGGCGTCGCGACGGCCATCGCGTTCGGCGGCCCCGGCGCGCTGTTCTGGATGTGGGCGGTCGCGTTCCTCGGTGCGTCGACGTCGTTCGTCGAGTGCACGCTCGGCCAGATCTACAAGGAACGCGACAAGCTGACCGGTGAGTACCGCGGCGGGCCGGCCTACTACTTCAGCCAGGCGTTCAAGAACACCGCCGGCGCCGGGGCGATGAAGGTCTACGGCTACGTCTTCGCCGCGGTCACGCTGCTGGCGATGGGCCTGCTGCTGCCCAGCGTGCAGTCCAACTCGATGGCCTCGGCGATGGAGTCCGCGTGGGGCTTCAACAAGTGGTGGGTCGCGGTCGGCATCGTCATCGTGCTGGCGTTCGTGATCATCGGCGGTGTCAAGCGGATCGCGGTGTTCGCCTCGATCGTGGTGCCGTTCATGGCGGTCGTGTACATCGCGCTGGCCCTGATCATCGTGCTGATGAACGCCGGGGAGATCCCGGGCATCATCTCGATGATCTTCGCCAGCGCATTCGGTTTCGACTCCGCCTTCGGCGCCATCCTCGGCGTGGCGGTGATGTGGGGCGTCAAGCGCGGTATCTACTCGAACGAGGCGGGCCAGGGCACCGGCCCGCACGCCGCGGCCGCCGCCGAGGTGTCCCACCCGGCCAAGCAGGGCCTGGTGCAGGCCTTCGCGGTCTACATCGACACGCTGTTCATCTGCTCGGCGACCGGCTTCCTGATCCTGTCCACCGGCGCCTACCGGGTGTTCGAGGGCGAGAGCGCCGACGGCGCGGTGATCGCGGAGGGCGGCATCCTGCCCGACGGCGCCGAGGTCGGCCCGTCGTTCGCGCAGACCGGTTTTGACACGCTGTGGAACGGCGCCGGGTCCAGCTTCATCGCGTTCTCGCTGGCGTTCTTCTGCATCACCACGATCATCGCGTACTACTACATGGCCGAGACCAACCTGCGCTTCCTGCTCGGCAAGGCCGCGACGATCAGCGTCCCCCTGATCCGGGGCTCCGTCGGCTCGAACACCACCATCCTGCTGCAGGCGCTGATCCTGGTGTCGGTGACCATCGGTGCGGTGTCCACCGCGTCGGACGCGTGGACGCTCGGTGACATCGGCGTCGGCCTGATGGCCTGGCTCAACATCATCGGCATCATCATCCTGCAGCAGCCCGCCTACAAGGCGCTGTGGGACTACGAGAAGCAGAAGAAACAAGGACTGGACCCGATGTTCGACCCGGTCGCCCTCGGCATCAAGAACGCGACGTTCTGGGAGAACTACGACCCGGCCACCGGCAAGGACAAGGTCCCCAGCGCCACGGCGTGAGCGCCGCGGCTCAGGTGGCGAGCATCGGGGCGACCGCGCTGCGGGGCACCGTGGCCTGCAGCGCGCCCCCGGCGCCCGCCATCATCTCGCCCTGGCCGAAGAAGAAGATCAGCGAGTCGTCGGTCAGCGCGAACTCCCGGTACTTGGCCGGGTCCAGGCCGTCGGCCGGCGAGATGGGTGCGACCACACCGAGTTGGCGGGACACGTCTGCCTGCACGATCGGGAAGATCACGTCCAGCGGCTTGGCGTCCGGCCGGAACAGCGTCTCGAAGGTGATCGGCGCCTCCTTGGCGACGTCCCAGTTGAACGACTTGAACCAGGTCTGCGGGTGGGCGCCGCCGACGTTCTCGTACACCTCGAACACCACGCTGCGGGTGCCCCCGTCATCGGGCCCCGACCGATAACCGGTGCCCCTCGCATCGAGGACGTAGGGCAGATTCCAGGCCCCCGGCATGTCCGACACGTTGACGAAACCGTCCCGTGTCTGGGTCAGATAGGCACCCACGGCCTGCTGGTCGGGGTAGTCGGCCGGGAATGAGTAGTCCAGCGTGTAGGTGGGGTTCTGCACGTGCACGCGACATACCTGGTCGGGATCCACCGTGCCGCCGAGATCGGCACACGCCGACTGGGCGGCCGCGACCGGGGCGACGGCAATGCCGGTGACGAGTCCGGCACCCAGCAGGGCGGCGGCGAGAAGGCGCATCGTCGAACGTCCTCGTGGTCGGCGCCGAGTCGGGCCCCGGCGCAGTTGATGCCAGGGTACGTGGCCGTTCAGCGTGACGGACGGCATATGAATGCCGTCCCCCGCCCGGCGCGGCCGGAACCCAGCCTGGCCAGCACCACCGTGGCCGCGGCATCACCCCGCAACCGGAGCCGCGACCGCAACGCGTCGGGATCGACGTCGAGCCCGCGCACCAGGATCTCGACCGCGCCGACGCCGCGGGCCGAAAGCGCTTGGCGCAGGTGCCGTTCGTGGAAGGCCAGCGCGTCGAGCACCTCGAATCCGCGCACCCCGGCGGGCAACCGGTCCCCCGACAGGTAGGCGATTTCGGGGTCGAGCTGCCAGAGCCCGTGCCGGGCGGCGTAGTGACGCACCAGGCCCGCCCTGATCACGGCCCCGTCGGGTTCGACGATCCAGCGGCCCGCCGGGGCGACCGGGCAGTCGTCGGGCTCGACGTCGGTGATCTGCTCGCCGGTGTCGAGCAACGTCGCGCGGCGGCGCACCCCGGCCCCGGCCAGCCCGGCCGACCACAGGCAGGCCTCCCGGACCCCGCCCGCCAGCGAGACCACCTCGATCTCCCCGCCGAACCCGAGCTGACGCACTGCAGCGAAATCGATTCCGGGAGCACACTTCACGACGTGGTCGCGGTTGCGCAACACCGCGAAGAGCTCGTCGAGCGGCGGCAGATAGGCCCGCGGGTCGAACCGGCGTCTCGCCCCGCTGCGCCGTGCGGGGTCGGCGACGACGACGGCATCCTCGGTGACGGGGTGCAGTGCGTCGGCCCGGCACAGCGGCACCGGCGCGCCGCTGCGCTCCAGGTTGTGCCGGGCCATCGCGAGCCGGACCGGGTCGATGTCGCTGCCGATCACGAAGGCGGCCCGATTCCGCAGTGCGGCAAGCTCTGTGCCGATCGAGCAGGTGACGTCGTGCACGGTGGCCCCGGCCAGTCGCCGCGCCCGGTGTGCGGCCACCGGCTGCGCGGTGGCCTGTTGCAGCGCCTCGTCGGTGAACAACCAGTCGGCCGCGTCGGCGAACTTGGCGGCGGCCCTGCGGCGCAGCCTGACGGTCTCCACCAGGACGGCCGAGCGGTCACCGAAATGCGCACGCGCCGAGGCGATGTCGGCGACGAGCGTGGAGTCCGTCAGGCGGTACCCGGCAACGTAGCGCAGCGCCTGCTCACCGGCAGCGCTGCGAAGGTAGGACACATCGTCGAGGCCGAACGCTACGACGGCTTCACCCCGGTCACCATGACGTTGTAGAACCAGCCCTTCGGCACCACCCGGCGCCACACGTTGGCGTCCACCCACGACAGCGTGGTCCAACTGCCGAACGCGAATTTCGCCCAGCCCCAACCGAGCTTGCCGGGCGGCACCGCGGCCTCGAAGGTGCGCACCGGCCAGCCCAGCATCGCGGCGCTGAACTCCTCGCTGGCCGTGTGCACCTCGACCGCACCGGCGTTGGCGGCCATCCGCTCCAGATCGCCTGGCTCGAAGGTGTGCAGGTCGACCACCGCCTCCAGCGCGGCCGCGCGGGAGGACTCGTCCAGCTCGGCCTGGGGGCGGCGCCAACCGGCCAGCATCGGCAGCTTCGTGACGTTCGTCGCCACCCGCCACGTCAGCGTCGACAGCTCCCGGGCGTAGCGGTTGCCCACCGTCGTGGGCTCCCCGGCGAAGACGAACCGGCCGCCCGGCTTGAGCACCCGCACGACCTCGCGCAGCGACAGCTCGACATCGGGGATGTGATGCAGCACCGCATGCCCGACGACCAGGTCGAACGTGTTGTCCTCGTACGGGATTCCCTCGGCGTCGGCGACCCGGCCGTCCACGTCGAGTCCCAGCGACTGCCCGTTGCGGGCGGCCACCTTGACCATGCCGGGCGACAGGTCGGTCACCGAGCCGCGCCGGGCCACCCCGGCCTGGACCAGGTTCAACAGGAAGAACCCGGTCCCGCAGCCCAGCTCCAGCGCCCGGTCGTAGGGCAGCTCCCGCTGGACCGCCACCGGCACGGCCGCATCGAAACGGCCCCGGGCGTAGTCGACGCACCGCTGGTCATAGGAGATCGACCACTTGTCGTCGTAGGTCTCGGCCTCCCAGTCGTGATAGAGGACCTGGGCGAGCTTGGAATCGTGCATGGCCGCCTCGACCTGCTCCTGCGTCGCACGGGGCGTCGGAGCCGGGACGGCGACATCAGGGTAGGCGTCGGGATCCTTCGTTTCCGTCATGCAGGGCAGCCTAATCGTTGCCGGTGCGGTCCCCTCGGCCGAGCGTCTCGAGGCTGTCCCCGCCGAACGCGGCCTTGGCCGCGGCCAGCACCTCCGGCGGGTAGTCCAGAAACCGGCTCGCCCACGCCACCGCGGCGTCGTAGACCCCGTCGGGGATCACCAGCTCATCGACCAGGCCGAGGTCACGCGCCTCCCGCGCGTCGATGAAGCGCCCGCTGAAGACCAGGTCCTTGGCCTTGCTGGTGCCGACCGCGTCCACCAGCAGGGCCGTGCCGCCGCCGGCGGGCACCAGGCCGGCCAGGATCTCGGTGGCGCCGAACTTGGCGTTGTCCCCGCTGATCCGCCAGTCCGCGGCCAGCGCCAGCGTCAGGCCCGCCCCCAGCGCGTACCCGGTGATCGCGGCCACGGTGGGTTTGGGCAGCGCCGCCAGCGCGTCGACGGCCTCCCCGCACACCCGGGCCGCCACCCGGGCCTCGTCGGCGTCCAGCGTCCGCAACTCGGGCATGTCCTCACCGGCGGAGAAGATCTCGTGTCCACCGAAGACGATCACCGCCGACACGTCGTCGCGGGCCCCGAGGTCGGCGACCGTCTCGGCGACCTCCCGGTACACCTGCCGGGTCAGGGCATTGGTCGGTGGCCTCGACAGCAGCAGGGTGGCGATGCCGGCCCGCCCCTCCCCCTCGGCGCACACGACGTGGACGAACTCGCTCACGTCAACGGGACTCCGTCGCTGTAGCCCTGCGGAGCGCGGCGGTTGCGGGCCGCGTTGTAGCGGTCGCTGTTGAAGAACTCGATCTCCCAGTTGCCGCCCTTCTCGGCGGCCAGCGACGGCTCGATCGCCGCGATCCGGCGCTCCACCGCCAGCACCTCGGCCACCGTGCGGCCGTTCAGCGCGTCCAGCTGCGTCCACGTGGGGGGTAACAGGAAGCTGCGCCCGGCGGCGAAGTCGTCGAGGGCGGACTGCGGGGTCGCCCAGCCGGCCTCGTCGGTCTCGGTGTTGTCCCCGTCGGCCAGCTGGCCCTCCGGGAGCGCACCGACGAAGAAGTAGGTGTCGTAGCGGCGGGTGCGTTCCTCTTTCGGGGTGACCCAGTTGGCCCACGGCCGCAGCAGGTCGGCGCGCAGCATCAGCTTCTCCGAGCGCAGGAACTCACCGAACGACAGCGACTTGTTCTCCAGCGCCGCGCGCTGCTCGCGGTACGCCGATGCGTCGTCGACCAGCAGGTCCGGATCGTCGGCGGCGCCGGCGAACAGCACGCCGCATTCCTCGAACGTCTCGCGGGCCGCCGCGCACACCAGGGCCTCGGCGAGGTCCGGGTCCACCCCGAAACGGTCGGCCCACCACTGCCGGTCCGGCCCGTGCCAGGCCACGTCGGCGTTGCGGTCCCGGTCGTCGACTCCCCCGCCCGGAAACACCATCACCCCGGCGACGAAGTCCATCGCCGAGTGCCTGCGCATCAGGAACACCTCCAGACCGACGGGGTGATCCTGCCGGATCAGCATCACCGTCGCGGCCGGTCGGGGAACCAACGGGTCGGTCATGACCGCCTCCTGTGTGCAGCGCGGCTCCGGGTGCGGCGCGCGAAATAGCGGCCGTCGATGTAATCCAGCGCGATCGACTGTCCGAACGCCTTCGAAAGGTTCTCCGAGGTCAGCACGTCGGGCAGCAACCCGGAGTCCACCACCTTGCCCTCCGACAGGATCAGGCAGTGCGAGAAGCCCGGCGGAATCTCCTCGACGTGGTGGGTGACCAGCACCATCGCCGGGGCGTCCGGGTCGGCGGCCAGATCGGAGAGCCGGGCCACGAGCTCCTCGCGTCCACCGAGGTCGAGGCCGGCCGCAGGTTCGTCGAGCAGCAGCAGTTCCGGGTCGGTCATCAGCGAGCGCGCGATCAGCACCCGCTTGCGCTCGCCCTCCGACAGCGTGCCGTAGGTGCGGTCGGCCAGATGCTCGGCGCCCACGCTCTCCAGCATGTCCAGCGCCTGGGCGTAGTCCATGTCGTCGTACTTCTCGCGCCACCGGCCCATCACCGCGTAGCCCGCGGAGACCACCAGGTCGCGGACCACCTCGTCGTCGGGCACCCGCTGCGACAACGCGGCGCTGCTGAGCCCGACCCGGGAGCGCAACTCGGACATGTCGGTGCGACCCAGCCGCTCGCCGAGCACATACGCGGTTCCCGACGACGGATGCTCCATCGCGGCCGCGATGCGCAGCAGCGACGTCTTGCCGGCCCCGTTGGGCCCGATGACCACCCAGCGTTCGTCGAGTTCGACCGGCCAGGTGACCGGGCCGACCAGGGTGCGGCCACCGCGGCGCAGGCTGACCCTGGCGAAGTCGATCAGCAGGTCGGGGTCGGAGCCTTCGGTCGCGTCGTCCACCTCACTGCTGGATCTGTCGGCTGGCACCCGACCATCGTATTGACATCCTCGCCTCGGTTCACAGCGGGGATTCCTCGTGCCGACCGGCTGTCTCGATTGCCGTTCATGCGGCTATCGCCGTGGGCTGGTCGCCGCGCCGATGCCCGCCGACGCGACCCCGCTGGTCATCCCGGTGCGCAGCGCCGGACCAGCAGGGCGGCGCCTCGCAGCGCGGCGCGAACCGGCGCGGCCATCAACCGTGTTCCCGGAGATGCAGGCGGATCGCGTCGAGTTCGCCGCGGATGCGCCGCGCGTCGGCATCGTGGTCGCCGGCCAGGCTGTCGACCGACGGAAGGTAGTACACATCGGCCAGACGCTGCGCCAGCCGAGAGATCCAGTTCGTCATGTGGACATGGTCATTACAGACTGGCTTGCCCATCAATATCCAGTTGGCGACTACTGGCTACCAATGACCGATGCGACGGCGGCAAGATCGCTCGATGTGGACCTCCTGGCACGCGAGCTGGGCAATTGGCGCACATCCAGTCGTAGCGGCCCGGCCTACCACGGTCTCGCCGATGCGATCCGGCTGCTGATCGGCGACGGGCGCCTACCGGTCGGCGCCGGCGTCGGCGGTGATGACGGCGTTCGCCGAGGTCACGCCGTACCTGCAGAGCATGGGCCACGAGCTGGTCGGGGCGCTGCCGCTGCGTCAGGCCATCGCCGAAAGATATTGCCTGCGTGGGCTGCCCACCAACCCGACGAGATCATGGTGACCACCGGCGCCCTGCACGCCTTCGGCCTGATCCTGACGACCTACGCCCACCCGGTGATCGGGTGCTGGCCGGGCAACCGACCTATCACGGGGCACTGTCCGCGATCACGGCGTCCGGGGCTCGGGCGGTGCCGGTCTCGATGACCGACGACGGATGGGACCTCGACGCGATGGAGGCGGCAATGCATCAACTGGCCCCCGACCTGGTCTACCTGATCGCCGACAACCGCAATCCCACCGGCCACACGTTGCCGGCCGCCGACCGGAAACGCCTGGCGCACATCGTCACCGGCACCCGGACCCGCACGGTCGTCGACGAGACGATCAGCGGCATCTGGCTCGGCCAGCCCGTGCCGCCCCCACCGGCCGCCGAGCTGACCCGCCGGCGGGACCTGGACCTGACCGTCGGTTCGGTGTCGAAGTCGTTCTGGGGTGGTCTGCGGATCGGCTGGATCCGGGCCGAGCGCAGCGTCATGCCGGCCGCCATGCGGCCGTCGGTGGACATGGGCACCGCGATCCTCGAACAGCTCTCCGCGGCAGAGCTTCTCGTGCACACCGACGAACTGCCGCCCGGGCGCCGGGAAGATCCTGCGGGCGCGCCGAACCCAACTCGAGGCGCGTGGCGCAACGTGACTGGTGCCGTCGCACCGGAGACGACCACCGTGGTGTGAGCGCGGCTCAGTCCGGGATCTCGACGCGGCGCATGACGCCGTCGATCGCATCGGCGGCCTCGATCTCGCCGCGGGTGACACCGAGAACGAACAGCACCGTGTCCAGGTACGGGTGGCTCAGCGACGCATCGGCGACCTCCCGCAGCGCCGGCTTGGCGTTGAACGCCACCCCGAGGCCGGCGGCCGCGAGCATGTCGATGTCGTTGGCGCCGTCGCCGACCGCGACGGTCTGCTCCATCGGCACCCCGGCCTGCGCGGCGAAGTCGCGCAGCGCCTCGGCCTTGCCCGGCCGGTCGACGACCGTGCCGATCACCTTCCCGGTGAGCTTGCCGTCGACGATCTCCAGCTGGTTGGCCGCCACGAAGTCCAGCATCAGGTCGTCGGCCAGCGGCTGGATCACCTGCCGGAAGCCGCCGGAGACCACGCCGCAGTGGTATCCGAGTCGCCGCAACGTGCGGATCGTGGTGCGCGCCCCGGCGGTCAGCTCGAGTTCCCCGGCCACCTCGTCGAGCACCTCGGCGGGAAGTCCGGCCAGCGTGGCCACCCGCTCCCGCAGCGACTGCTCGAAGTCCAGTTCGCCGCGCATCGCCGCCTCGGTGATCTGGGCGACCTTGGCCTCCGCACCGGCCCGGGCGGCCAGCATCTCGATCACCTCGCCCTGGACCAGCGTCGAGTCGACGTCGAAGACGATGAGCCGCTTGGCGCGCCGCGACAGGCTGTAGTCCTCCACCGCGACGTCGATGCTCTCCTCGACCGCGACCCGGGCCAGCACCGCCTGCAGCTCACCGAACGTGCCCGGCGGGACCGAGACCCGCAGCTCCAGCCCGGTCACCGGATAGTCCGACACGCCACGGATGAAGTCGATGTTCACCCCGAGTGCGGCGGCCTCGCGGGCGACCACCCCGAACGCCTGGGCGGAGATCGGCCGGCCCAGCACCACGATGGTGTGGGTGGACGGCTCGCTCATGACCGGCAGGCTGTCGCTGGGCTCGATGCTCACCTCGAGACCCACGCCGTGGATCGCCGTGCGCACCTCGGCGGGCAGATCGGGGCCGCCGGTGACCTCGGCCGCGGCGGCGACCAGCACCCCCAGCGTCAGCTGGCCGCGGATGACCACCTGTTCGACGTTGAGCAGGTCGACCCGGTGCCGGGACAGCACCTCGAACAGCGCCGACGTGACGCCGGGCCGGTCCCGGCCGGTGACCGTGATCAGCAGCGACGAGCGGCTGCGCGTGGAACCGAAGGGGTCGGCCAGCGGCTCCGATGCGCTCACTCCCCGACCGCCCGGCGATCGGGTGTCGGCCATCAGCTGCCGGTGTGGGTGTTGGTGTGGTCTCGACCGACGTGCGCCTCGGCACGCATCCGCTCCACCATGTGCGGATAGTGCAGCTCGAACGCCGGACGCTCGGACCGGATGCGGGGCAGCTCGGTGAAGTTGTGCCGCGGCGGCGGGCAACTGGTGGCCCACTCCAGGGAGTTGCCGTAGCCCCACGGATCGTCGACGGTGACCGGCTCGCCGTAGCGCCAGCTCTTGAAGATGTTCCACAGGAACGGCAGCGTCGACAGCCCGAGGATGAACGCGCCGATCGTGGAGACGATGTTCAGCGTGGTGAAGCCGTCGGTGGGCAGGTAGTCCGCGTAGCGGCGCGGCATACCCTCGTTACCCAGCCAGTGCTGCACCAGGAACGTGGTGTGGAAGCCGATGAACGTCAGCCAGAAGTGCAGCTTGCCCAGGCGCTCGTCGAGCAGGCGGCCGGTCATCTTCGGGAACCAGAAGTAGATACCGGCGTAGGTCGCGAACACGATGGTGCCGAACAGCACGTAGTGGAAGTGCGCGATGACGAAGTAGCTGTCGGTGACGTGGAAGTCGAGCGGCGGGCTGGCCAGCAGCACTCCGGACAGGCCGCCGAGCAGGAACGTCACGATGAAGCCCACCGAGAACAACATCGGTGTCTCGAACGTCAACTGGCCCTTCCACATCGTGCCTATCCAGTTGAAGAACTTGATGCCCGTCGGCACGGCGATCAGGAACGTCATGAACGAGAAGAACGGCAGCAGCACCGCACCCGTCGCGTACATGTGGTGCGCCCACACCGCGACCGACAGCGCAGCGATGCCCAGCGTCGCGTAGATCAGCGTGGTGTAGCCGAAGATCGGCTTGCGGGAGAACACCGGGAAGATCTCGGTGACGATGCCGAAGAACGGCAGCGCGATGATGTACACCTCGGGGTGCCCGAAGAACCAGAACAGGTGCTGCCACAGCAGCACACCGCCGTTGGCGGGGTCGTAGACGTGCGCGCCGAGATGCCGGTCGGCGGCCAGGCCGAACAGGGCCGCGGTCAGGATCGGGAACGCCAGCAGGATCAGGATCGACGTCACCATGATGTTCCAGGTGAAGATCGGCATCCGGAACATGGTCATGCCGGGCGCCCGCATGCACACCACGGTGGTGATCATGTTGACGCCGCCGAGGATGGTGCCCAGACCGCCGACGGCCAGGCCCATGATCCACAGGTCACCTCCGGCCCCGGGCGAATGGATGGCGTCGGTCAGCGGCGAGTACGCGGTCCAGCCGAAGTCGGCGGCCCCGCCGGGGGTGATGAAGCCCGCGGTCGCGATCAGCGCGCCGAACAGGAACAGCCAGAACGAGAAGGCGTTCAGCCGCGGGAACGCGACGTCGGGGGCGCCGATCTGCAGCGGCAGCACCAGATTGGCGAAGCCGAACACGATCGGGGTGGCGTAGAACAGCAGCATCACGGTGCCGTGCATGGTGAACAGCTGGTTGTACTGCTCGTTGGAAAGGAACTGCAGGCCGGGCACGGCCAGCTCGGTCCGGATGAACAGCGCCATCAACCCACCGATGAGGAAGAACGCGAAGCACGCGACGCAGTACATGACGCCGATGAGCTTGTGATCGGTGGTGGTGAGCAACTTGTAGATCAGGTTGCCCTTGGGGCCGAGCCGCGCCGGGAACGGACGCCGAGCCTCGAGTTCTCCGATTGGGGGCGCTTCGGCTACCAACAGATCCTCCAACCTTCTGTGTACCTAGCAGGACGGTGCACGGGGCACGCCGACGACGAGGTGTCTGAGGTGAATCCTAACCCTCGAACCCGCCCCGGGTCGGGGTGGTCCTACAAACGGTCGTATTTCGCGGCCGTCCATTTCGGCGCCTTCCGCCCGCACGCGCCTGACCAGGCGCGGAACGCCCGGGTGTTACGGTCGGCGGCGTGTCGATCACGGGTGCGCAGGCGCGCCGCTGGGTGTCGCGCTCCTCGGGACTGGCCGCACTCGCCACCGCCGTCGGCATCACCGTCGTCACCGGGTGCGGGTCCTCCGGCGACGCCCCGGCGCCAGGCCCCACCGACAACACCGTCATCACCAGCGCCACCCGCATCGCCGGCGCCGGCGTGCTCGGCAACGACCGCAGGCCCGACGAGTCCTGCGCCCCCGACCCGGCCCCGGTCGACGAGGGTCCTCCGGAGCGCGAGGTCGGCAACGCCACCGCGCATGCCGTCACCCCGCCGATCCCGGAGACGACGCTGGTGGCCGCCGACCCCCAGCGCATCGTCGTGCTGTCCGGGGACCAGCTGGACGCGTTGTGCGCGCTGGGCCTGCAATCGCGGATCGTCGCCGCGGCGCTGCCGGACGGGCACGACGACCAGCCCTCCTACCTCGGCACGGTGATCCACGATCTGCCCGCGGCGGGCAGTCGCAGCGATCCCGACCTCGATGCGATCCGCGACGCGCACCCCGACCTGATCCTCGGCTCGGCGGCCCTGACCGCCGAGGACTATCCCGCGTTGTCGGAGATCGCCCCGACGGTGTTCGGCGGGCCGCCGGGGGTGGCGTGGCAGGACAACCTGCGCACCGTCGGCGCGGCAACGGGACGACTGAACACGGCCAACGCGCTGATCGACGAGTTCGACGAGGCCGCCCGCCGTACCGGCGCCGACAACGACGCCACCCACTTCCAGGCGTCGGTGGTCCAGTTCACCGACACCACCATGCGGGTGTTCGGCATCGACAACTTCGCCGGCAGTGTCCTCGCCACCGTCGGGGTGGACCGGCCCGCGGCGCAGCGGTTCAGCGACAAGCCCTACGTCGAGGTGGGCATCTCCGGCGCGGACCTGGCCGAGTCGCCGGACCTGTCCATCGCCGACGGCGACATCGTCTACCTCTCCTTCGCCAGCGCCGAGGCCAGGGAGCACGCCACCGAGGTGCTGCGCAGCGACCCGTGGAAGCGGCTGTCGGCCAACCGCGACGACCGGGTGTTCGCGGTGAACAACGAGGTCTGGCAGACCGGCGAGAGCATCGTCGCCGCGCGCGGCATCGTTGCCGACCTACGATGGGTCAACGCTCCGATCAACTGAGCCCGCACCGATGTGGGTGCCGTCTCACATGTGGGTGCCGTCTCACATGTGGGTGCCATCTCACACGCCCGGCCGGGACTAATCGACCCGTCCGTGACGGTTGGATGTTCGCGGGCCGCAACGTCGCGGCAGAAATCCCTCAGCGCCACCGGGTACCCCGGTGCGCGCACCCGTGCAGACCTAGAGGACTCAATGAGCACCGTTTCCGCCTATGCGGCCACCTCGGCCACCGATCCGCTGACGCCCGCCACCATCACCCGCCGCGAGCTCGGGCCCCACGACGTGGCCCTCGACATCCACTTCGCCGGCATCTGCCACTCCGACATCCACACCGTGCGCGGTGAGTGGGGCCAGGTGGAATACCCGATGGTGCCCGGCCACGAGATCGCCGGTGTGGTGACCGGGGTCGGATCCGAGGTGACGCTGTTCCAGGTCGGCGACCGCGCCGGGGTGGGCTGCTTCGTCGACTCCTGCCGCGAATGCGAGAACTGCCTGGCCGGCGAGGAACAGTACTGCGACAACCCCGGCATGATCGGCACCTACAACGGGGTCGGGCGCGACGGGCAGCCGACCCAGGGCGGCTACAGCGGTGCGATCGTCGTCGACGAGAACTACGTGCTGCGCATCCCGGACGGCATCGGGCTGGATGCGGCCGCACCGCTGCTGTGCGCCGGCATCACCACGTACTCACCACTGCGGCACTGGCACGCCGGGCCCGGAACGAAGGTCGCGGTCATCGGGCTGGGCGGCCTCGGACACCTGGGCGTCAAGCTGGCGGCCGCGATGGGCGCCGAGGTCACCGTGCTGAGCCAGTCGTTGAAGAAGATGGAGGACGGTCTGCGGCTCGGCGCCACCGACTACCGCGCCACCAGCGACCGCACCACGTTCAAGGACCTGGCCGGGAAGTTCGACCTGATCCTGAACACCGTGTCGGCCAATCTCGACCTCGAGCAGTACCTCAAGCTGCTCACGCTGGACGGGACGCTGGTCGAACTGGGCATGCCCGAACATCCGATGAGTGTTCCCGCAGGCGCACTGATCTTCGGCCGGCGCCGGATCGCCGGGTCGCTGATCGGCGGCATCGCCGAGACCCAGGAGATGCTCGAATTCTGCGCCGAGCACGGAGTGGCCCCCGAGATCGAGGTGATCGAACCGGACTACATCAACGAGGCCTATGCCCGGGTGCTGGCCAGCGACGTGCGCTACCGGTTCGTCATCGACACCGCGTCACTGCGCTGACGACGGGGCCGTCGGTTCCGGCGGCTCGCCGGTCTCGACACCGGAGTGGAACAACGAGGTCGCGGACACGCCCCAGGTGTGAGCTCGGGCCGATCCGGGCGCTACGCCAGGGGTGCACTGTTCGCCCCGGTGTCGCCCGGCGTTCATCGTCCGTGATCAGCGGTGGTGTTCGGGTTGAGGTGCCCGAATTCGTTCTGGCTCAACGGCTCCCCGCGCCGACCGCCTCCGGCGCGGGGGCGATCCACCGGCCATCGAGGATCTCGGGCCGTGGCCGGTACAGCCGAATGGCATAGTTCCAACCATCCATGACGTAGAGGTGGTTGCGGAACCCGTCGGGTTCCGGGGCCAGATCCACGGTGACCGAGCCGTCCTCGTCGGCGACGGCGGTCACGTTGTTGATGCTCCACGCCGCGTACTGGTTGGGCTCGAGGAAGCCGTCCCGGTTGTAGACGGTCAGCGACCAGAAACCGTCGACGGGCACGTCGTGGAAGGTGATGCGGTAGTGCCCGACCGGATGTGGTGCCGCCTCCACCAGATAGAACGCCTCGCGCTCGGGCAGGCCGCCCCAGCCGTAGGCCGTGCCGATCAGGTGCCGGACCGGGTCGACCTCGTCGGGCGCACCGAACGTGCGGGCACTATCGGGCAGCGACTCAGAGAGCTGCAACAGCGGCTCCCGGACGGCGTCGAGGCTCGCGGTGTCGTAGTCGGGGTGGGTATAGGGCCCCGAGGCGGGGGCATCGAGTGCCAGCCGGTCCTGAATGCCGTTGACGGCCGCCACGTCTGCGGGGTCGTTGGGGTCGACGAAGGTGCGGACCGAAACGCCGACAAAAGGTGTGCCGTACTCGTCGAGGGTCAGCTGGTGGACGCCGGGTTCGTGCAACACCCGCATGACGAAGTGGTCCTCGTTGACCACCATCGCCGACAGGTAGCGGTCGCCGGCGTCGGGGATCGTCAGCGTCGCGCCTTGGCTGATGTCGGCGATCAGCGCGCTGTAGAGGGTGTCGCGGTTCATCCGGATCACCGACTGGCGGTCGACCGGCGTCGGCGCGCGCAGATGAACGAATCGGTTCACCCCGCCCGCATGCGCCAGCGTCCCGTCGAACATCCGAGCAGTCTCGGCCCGAACGAAGTTGTCGACGTTGACCAACTCTGTCATCGAACCCTCCTCTGGTTCCCGAAACCGTCGGCAAAGCGAATGGTGGCTACTACGAGGGTCACACACTCCGGACAGGTGCGGGCGGGTTCGAAGGTCATCGAGTCAGGAGAGCTTGTCGGTGGCCCGCATTAGATTTCAGATATGGCGGGTCGCCGGTTGTAGCGATTCGCCCTGCGGCGTCAAGGGAAGAGAGACCTGAGCCGAATGTCGTTGAAAAGTCCATTGACTGGCTCCACGGCGGGCCCAGGCGATGGCTCGGCAGTTGGTGAAAGGCCGCGAGGAAGGCGATTCGGTCGTGCAATACGCCCATGAAGCGATGAACCATCGGTTCGCGATCTTTCCGGCCGGTGCGGCCGACTCCGTCGAGCAGGCCAACGATCTGGTGTGCGCAATGGCCACCGGAATCGAGGGGCAGCCTCACAAGGCCGTTCGGGAGCTGTTCGACGAGCTGGACGACATATTGGGTCGCTATCTGGCCGTGCGCCCGGCCGATGCACGTGGGGCCGTCATTGCCACCGATCGCCCCGAAGACGGTCTGCTCCGTTATCTTCTGCAGTCCGCCGCGGCCCGCGGACTCGCCGTCTACGACATCGAACTCTTTCGGCTCTACGATCCGCGTGGCCGTGTCGATGTCGAGGTGGAGCTCTGCGGCTTGGCACTGCTGCCCTATGTGACCCCGACGCTGCTTCGCGACCTGGTCCTGCGGCCGACCTGGCCGGCACCGGAAAATCCGTTTCTCATCCTCGCGCGCGGGGAGCACGACCATATTCAGGCCTATCGCGACCCCAACGGGACTTATCAATTCGAGTACCGCGACGGCGGACCCGATGCCCACTTCCAGTTCTTCACTGCGGACTGCGGGTTGGTCGCCGACGTCATGTGGGCCTGGGTGAATGACGACCCAAGCTGGCGCACCGCCGTCCGGTGGAGCCCTCTGGTACTCGACGACGACGATTCGTATCGATCCTCGCCGTCGATCAACTCGACGATCCATGTCGATCGGAATTCGGATCGGGAACTGGGCTTCTCCGACACCGACGGCCAGCCGTTTCTGGCCTACCACGCGGGCAACCCCGGCAACGAGGTGGACGGTGATGACCGCCCGGTTCCCACGGGGTGGGTACTTCACGTCGACCGCGACGAATCCTTCGTGACCGGAGTGCTCGGCTTCAACCGTGTCGACGACGCGCTCACCGCGGCAGAGACATACCTGGGTGTGTCTCCCGCGAGCCAGGATCGCCGGCCGAGGCGGTGCGTGAGCTTGCTGGACGAGCGCCGCGAGGACGGCAGCTGGCTCAATCTCGACGCCACCCTGCAACCCGACGGTTCGCTACGAATCGATGGACAAGACCTCGGCCCAGTGACGGAACCGGTCAGTCCGGACGGCGAATACGAGTACGGCTACACCATCGCCGCGCAGGACGTGCCGGCCATGGTGATCGCGCTCGGCGGACAACACGGCACCGACATCATCGACCTGCTGGAACATCACTGGTCGGGCGCCCAGTCCTACGGCCTCGGAGCAGCGATCCGGTCAAGCGGAGTGCCCCACCACTTCTGGAACTACCCCTGACAGGACTCGAAACCGGCCTCACCAGGGGAAACGGGCATTCCGGCGGTGATGTGCCCCGGGATTTCCAGGGCGATTCAACCCGGCATCGCGTCATTGCCTGCGAGGATGCTGGTTATGTCCGGGGGGCTCGTGGCGCGCGCGGCCGAAGACCGCGCGGTGGCGCACTTCCTGGACCGGGTCGCCGTCGAACCGTCGGGGCTGGTGATCGAGGGCGAGCCCGGGATCGGCAAGACGACCCTGATCTCGGAAGCCGCGAGCCGCGCCTCGGCGCGCGGCTTCCGGGTGCTCAAGGCGCGCGGAGCCCCATCTGAGGTGACGTACGCCTACGCGGCGATGGCCGATTTGCTGTGCTCACTCGACGACTCGTTGTGGCGGCACCTGCCGGCCGTGCAGCGCGCGGCGCTGGACCGGGTCGTGTCGGGATACGGGGAGGGGCCTGCGACCGATGAGCGCCTGGTCGCAGAGGCGTTCCTGTCCGTGCTGCGAACCCTTTCGGCGGATGCTGCGGTGCTGATCTGCATCGATGACACGCAGTGGCTGGACACGTCCACGCAGGCTGTGCTCGGCTTCGCCGCACGCCGTCTGAGCGGGCCGGTCGGCGCGATCGCGACGGTGCGCACCGGCGAGCCCAACGTAGGGAGCGTGCAGCGGTGGCTGACGTTCGCGCACCCGGATGCGGTCGCCTGCATCACCATGCAGCCGCTGACCGTGGACGGTGTGCACCGGCTGGTGGCGGATCGGCTCGAGCGGACGCTGCCGCGTCCGGCGATCGCGCGGATCTTCGAGATCTCCAACGGCAACCCGTTGTTTGCGATCGAACTCGCCCGCGCGATCGCGGACGGTCCCACGCACGGCGCCATCGACCTGCCCACCAGCCTGGCGGAGATCGTGCGGGAGCGCGTCGGGCGCAACGACGACGAGGTCGCCGCCGTCCTGCTGGCCGCCGCGTGCGCGGCGGAACCCTCCGTCGAACTGATCGGCCAAGCCACCGGGCACGGGGTGGCCCGCGCGACCGAGCTGCTGGAGTCCATCGAGGACCGTGGCATCGTCGAACTCGAGGGCAATCAGGTGCGGTTCTGCCACCCACTGTTCGCCACCGGTGTGTACGCGCAAGCCAGCCGAACGCGGCGGCGCGCGATGCACCGCAGCTTGGCGGGCGTCGTCGACCAGCCCGAACTCAAGGCCCGGCATCTTGCCCTGGCGGCGACGACCGGCGACGCGGCCACCGTGGCCGCGCTCGACGCCGCCGCCGAGGCCACCTTCGCCCGGGGCGCGCCCGCCGCGGCGGCCGAGTTGGTCGAGTTGGCCCTCAGACTGGGCGGCGACACCGCACAACGCCGGATTCGGGCCGCAGAACTGCAGTTCCGCGCAGGCAATCTGGTGCCGGCCCGGACCCATCTGCAGTCGACCATTGAGGATCTCGCCCCTGGCACCGAGCGCTGCCTGGCGCTGATGCTGCTGGGGGCGGTGCGCGGCTACGACGACGACCCGGCGGCCGGGGTCGAGGCAATGGCGAAGGCCGTCGAGGAAGCCGGTGACAACGTCGCCCTGCGATTGCTGTGCATGTTGCGGCTGACCCTGGCGATGGTGATGGTCAACCGCATCGCCGAGGCTGTCGAGCGCGCCCGGATGGCGGTCACGCTGGCCGATCGGGTCGGCGTGCCGGGCCTGCGCAGCCAGGCGCTGTCGATCTGGGTCGCGGTGACGTTCGTCTACGGGCTCGGTGCCGACCACCAAGCCCTGCAGACCGCACTGGAGCTGGAAGATCCCGACAGCGGCGCCACGACATGGTTCCGGGCCAGCGCAGTGCAGGCGATGATCTCGGCCTACACCGGTGATCTCGAGCGGGCACACAGTCAGATACGTGCGGTGCGCCAGCAGATGTTCGAAGCCGGCACCGAGGTCGAGATCATCTGGGCGGCGGTGCATGTCGCCGCGATCGACGTGTGGATGGGCCGCTACCGGGATGCGGCCGAAGCGGCTCACGAGGCGGTGCAGCGTGCCGAGCAGATGGGTGGACGCCTCCTGCTCATCACCACCTGGACCGTCCAGGCCGCCGCGGCGGCCTACGCGGGGCGCGATGCCGAAGCCCGCGCCGTGGCCACCGCCGCGGTCGACACCGCCCGGGTCATCGGGAGCAGCCGCCTGGCCATCGAGCCGCTGACCACGCTGGGGTTCCTCGACGTGTCGGCGGGCGAGTACGCCGCCGCGCTGAGGACGCTGCAACCTCTCATCGACGCCTTCGACCCGGACCACGGTCTCGAGATCGAGGGAGGCGCATACCTGCCCGACGCGGTGGAAGCGCTGGCTGCGACGGGCCGCCTCGACGAGGCGGGTCGGCTCGTCGCGGCGCTGGAGACGGGCGGCTCCCGGCTCGACCGGCCCTGGATGCTGGCCGTGGGCGCGCGCGGGCGCGCGCACATCCTGGCCGCCCGCGGTGAACTCGACAGCGCCGAGGAGGGCGCCGAAGAGGCTGTCCGGCAGCATCTGCGGGTGCCGATGCCCTTCGAGCTGGCCCGCACCCAGCTGCTGCTCGGCCAGATTCAACGTCGTCGGCGCCGCCGGGCGGCCGCCCGTGCGACCCTGACCGCTGCCCTGCGCACCTTCGATGACCTGGGCAGTCCGCTGTGGTCGGCGCGCGCTCGCGACGAGCTGAAACGGCTGCTACCGGGCTCCTCCCCCACCCCCGAGTTGACCGCCGCCGAGCATCGCGTCGCCGAGCGGGCCGCGGCCGGCCTGTCCAACCGGGAAATCGCCGCCGAGCTGTTCCTCGCACCGAAGACCGTGGAGATGAACCTCAGCACCGTCTACCGCAAGCTCGGGATTCGTTCGCGCGCACAACTTTTCGCCCGCCTCAATTCGTCCGCGGCCGACCAGTCGGATCCGCCGCGCCCGGAAAACCGCTGAGGCACCGTATCCGCGGGCCACGCGCGTGAGACGGTCTCGTCGAGAAGTCCAGGGAATTCCCTGTATCCGCGACCCACGGGTGCTTCCTAGCCTGAAAATCGCAACACACCTTTGCCCAACGGAGGGGGGTGAAATCGATGATCCTGAAACTGAAACGACTGAGCCGACGCTTGGCGTACCGCAGCGATGCGGCGATCAAGCACGACGTGCGGCGACTGAGCCGACGCTTGGCGTACCGCAGCGATGCGGCGATCAAGCACGACGTGCGGCGACTGAGCCGACGCTTCGCGTACCGCAGCGATGTGGCAATCAAGCACGACGTACTGCCCGTCGTGTAGTCCCGTCCAGCGCGGTGTGCCGCCGGAGACATGCGGCGGCACACCGCGTTGCACCTCAACCACCAGACCAATGAAGCGAGAGGGGCCGACGATGCCCGAACCCGTTGCCGCGAAGCGAACCTGGGCCTCACCCACGACCCGCCACCGCGCCACGTTCCGAGCGATCTCCCACCATCCCCAGGCGTGGGCGGCACGGCTGATTCGCCGCCAAAGGGGTGTCGCCGCCGCCGTCGAGGTCCCGCAGTCGGCCTCCGAGATCCTGCGCCGGCTGTCGGAGTTGCCCATCAGCACGTGGACCTATGGCTATGACCACGTCTCGGTGCGCCATCTGGGCCCGATGGCGCAGGATTTCGCCGCGGCCTTCGGTCTGGGCGACAGCGACCGTCGCATCGACATGCTCGACGCCAACGGGGTGCTCATGGTCGCAGTCCAGGAACTGACCCGACGCGTCGCCGAACTCGAGCGGCGTCTGGAGAACCTCGGCGTGACCGGGGAAACGCCACGGAGTGCCGATTCGCCTGTGGCCGAGCGGGTTTAGATTTCCGAACTAGGCGGCCGCGCCCCGACCGTCGGGCTGGCCGACGCGCATGATCTCCACCAACAGACCGATACCGCTGAACACCACCCCCAGCACGATCGGGGCGACGTAGTAGGCACCGAGGGCTATTTCGGCGGGGTTACCGGCGAACAGGCTGACCACCAGGTCGCCCGCGCTGGCCCAGAAGACCAGCGACATCGCGGCGAGCAGGCCGATTCCCGCCAGCAGGCTGAACGCCCCGTAGCAGGCCAGCCACCGATGCCGACGGGGCAGTGAGCCACCGAGCGCGGCACCCAGCGCACGCCGAGCGCGTAGGGCCAGGTCGGGCTCGTCGAGCCAGTCCGCCAGCGCCCAGTGGCCGTCCACCTGCAGGACCGGGGCCAGGTTGATCAGGATGTCCACGCAGGCCAGCACGGCCAACCGCCAGAACACTATGGCCCACAACGTATCCGAGACGAGGTGGGCGGCGATCGCGAAGCCCGCCGTGGTCACGACGTCGACCGCCAGCCCGGCCAGCGCCTGGATCACCCGGGCGCGTCTGGGCAGAGTGAGCGCCGGTGTCGAGTCGACGAAGAACGAGACGGCGCCCCAATAGAATCCAAACCCGGCCAGCCGCGGGGTGCGCCCGTAGTGCACCATCGCGACCGCGTGAGCGAGTTCGTGCAACGCCGTCGCAGCGGTCCCGATGACCACCATCAGCACCACCTCCAGCGCCGGTGTGCTGCTGACCGTCGGCACATCCGGCCGGCCATACAGCAGCGCCACACCACCCGCGGCCACCAGTATCAGCGTGAGAAGCCGGCCGGCCGGATGGGCGAAGAACGGCATCACATGGGTTTCGATCCAGCGCGCGGGATGCTCGACACCGGAGATCATCAGGCCCGATCGCGTCAGCCGGCACCGCGGCGGTTTGACCGCCGGGGCCTGCCCGGCCACATCGTCGGGGCAGACCACGTCGGTGAACACGCCCTGCGCGATAAGCTCCTCGACCAGGCCGGCCTGGCCCGGCGGGCCGAGCCTGCGCTCCAACTCGGCGGGGTCCGGGTCGTCGCTGAGCAGCGCGGGCAGACGAGCCGCCCGGGGGTGCTCGAGCAGCACCACGTCCCCATGCCGTCCGGCCAACAGAAGTCCACGCTTGCTCAGTCGCCACTGAGCCTGCGGATCGAGCCTGACCACTTTGCGAACTCCTCATTGTCGACGCCACCACCAGCAGGTTCTGCGGTTCACGCTAGGAGCGCGGCGTAACGATCGAAACAGGGGTTTCCCTGGATCGACGGCGAAGACCGGCCCGGTTGATCGATCCAGACGCAGCTGGGCGACTCAGTCGCTGGAGAAGATTGACGCCGGGCCGCGGCTCGGCGTCGGAGTGTGCGGCGCCGATCCGATGGGCGTTCCCGTGGGGCGCGCTGATCTTCGGGCGTCACAGCATCACGGGGGTTGCTGATCGATGACAACGGCGGGGCCCAGGAGATGCGCGACTTCTGCGCCGAGCACGAGGTGGCCACCGAAATCGAGTTCATCGGGCCGGAACGAATCAACGACACCTACGAGCGCGCGTCGTTTTCTCGGGCTGGATGCATACTCGGCGACCGTCGCCCGATTACTCACCGGCACGCTAGCGTTACCGGGCATGGCCGATCCCGTCGTCATCAGGGTCAAACCCGGCAGCCGCAAGGGGCCGCTTGTCGAGGTCGGCCCCGACGGTGAGCTGACGATCTACGTGCGCGAGCCGGCGCTCGACGGCAAAGCCGACAAGGCAGCCACCCGGCTGCTCGCAGCTCACCTTCAGTTGCCCACCAGCCGAGTGGAATTGGTGTCCGGAGCGACGTCGCGGCTCAAACGTTTCCGCGTCAGCTTCTGACCCGCCGGCCTTGGAAGTCCCAGTCCGCGTCTCACTGTTGAGCGCCTTTGTCCAGTGGTTCGGCAAGGACATCGGCTGGCATCACCTTTATGCCTTCCTGGCCGAAACGCCGGCCGATGGCCCGGAGTGTACGTCGCCCTCGCCGAGGGTTTCGGCGTACCGCTTGTCACCCGCGACGGGCGACTCACCCGATCTCATGGCCATGATCCACATATCGCGCTTGTCGCATAAACATCGCAGCGCTTCGGCTCGGCCACCGAGACGCGAACCTATGGGGGTGTGCCGTATCCGCCGCCGCCGGGGGTTTCGATCACCAGTGTGTCGCCGGGTTGGACTTCGGTCGAGTCGCATCCTGCGAGTTCGACGGTGTCACCGTCGGCGCGTTCCACGTAGTTGCGCCCCAGCGCCCCAGGTGACCCACCGGCCAGACCGTAGGGCGCCACTCGTCGATGCCCGGACAACGTGCTGACAATCATGGGCTCGGTGAACTGGATCCGACGGACGCCGCCGTCACCGCCGCGCCATCGTCCGGCACCACCGCTGCCGCGCCGGATCGCGAATTCCTTCAGCAGCACCGGGAAACGCCATTCGAGGACTTCGGGATCGGTGAGCCGTGAGTTCGTCATATGCGTCTGCACCACGGACGCCCCGTCGAACCCGTCACCGGCCCCGGACCCGGACCCGAGGGTTTCGTAGTACTGATGCCGCTCGTTGCCGAAGGTGACGTTGTTCATCGTTCCGGCGCCCTCGGCCTGCACGCGCAGCGCGGCGAACAGCGCGCCGGTGATGGCCTGCGAGGTTTCGACGTTGCCGGCGACGACCGCGACCGGGTAGGTCGGTGCGAGCATCGTTCCTTCCGGTATGACGATGTGCAGTGGGCGCAGGCAGCCATCGTTGAGGGGAATCTCATCGGTGACCAGGGTGCGGAACACGTAGAGCACCGCGGCGGTCACCACCGATGATGGCGCGTTGAAGTTCGTGTCCAGTTGCGGTGAGGTTCCGGTGAAGTCGATGGTCGCGCTGCGACCGGCGCGGTCGACGATGATACGCACGGCGATCGTCGCGCCGGAATCCATCGTGTAGCGGTATTCGCCGTCGTCGAGCCGGTCGATGACGCGGCGGACCGATTCCTCGGCATTGTCCTGGACATGGCGCATATAGGCCTGGACGACATCGAGGCCGAAGTGGTCGATCATCTTGCCGACCTCGTCGACGCCCTTCTGGTTGGCGGCGATCTGGGCGCGTAGGTCGGCGAGGTTGGTGTCGGGATTGCGCGACGGGAAAGGCGATTCGGTGAGTAGGCGTCGGGTTTCGGTTTCGCGGAACCGTCCGTTCTCGGTCAGTAGCCAGTTGTCGAACAGCACGCCTTCTTGGTCGATACGGCGGCTGTTCGCCGGCATGGATCCGGGGGCGATGCCGCCGATTTCGGCGTGGTGCCCACGTGACGCGACGAAGAACAGGATGTTTTCGCCCGCATCATCGAACACCGGGGTCACCACGGTGATATCCGGCAGGTGGGTACCGCCGTGGTAAGGGTCGTTGACCGCGTACACGTCACCCGGCCTCATCGCGTCGCCCCTGCGGCGGATCACTTCCTTGACGGTGGTGCCCATCGAGCCCAGATGCACCGGGATGTGCGGTGCATTGGCGACCAGGTCGCCGCGCGGATCGAACAGCGCACACGAGAAGTCCAGCCGTTCACGGATATTCACCGACTGCGCGGTCGCCTCCAGCCGGAAGCCCATCTGCTCGGCGATCGACATGAACAGGTTGTTGAAGATCTCCAGGAGCACCGGATCGGCCTCGGTACCCGCATCGGGCTGTGCGGGTGCCACCACCCGCTCGGTGAGCAGATGTCCTGACCGGGTCAGCGTCGACTGCCAGCCCTCGTCGACGACGGTGGTGGCGTTGGCCTCGGCGATGATCGCCGGACCGGTGGCCGTCTCCCCCGGCCGCATGCACTCGCGGTGCCACAACGGGGCTTCGCGCCACGATCCGCCCGAGTACACCTGGATGGTTTCCGGCGCGCCGGCACGGTCGGCGGCCTGATCACTCAGATGGGACAGATCGGGCTGCACGGTGAGCCCGGTCGCCTCCACCGAGATCGCTCCCGCGATCAGGGCACGGTCCATCAAGAACGAGTACATCGCGCGGTGAGTGGCTTCAAACGCCGCGGTCATGGCCTCGAGCCCGGCAAGCTCAACCGGAACCGCGGTATCGGTTCCGTCGTAGCGAAGATGCACCCGGCGAACCACCCGGATGCGTTCGGCCGGGATGCCCTCGTCGAGCAGTTCGGCGCGCGCGGACTGCTCGAGGGACTCCGCGACGGTGGCCAACCGCGCCAAGGCGGCGGTCTCGAGTCGGATCTCGACCGACTGCTGCCGCATCGCGGTGGTGTCGGCCAGGCCGATCCCAAGCGCGGAGAGCACGCCCGCCATCGGCGGGACGAGCACGGTGCGGATACCGAGTGCATCCGCGACCGCACACGCGTGCTGTCCGCCGGCGCCGCCGAAAGTCGTCAGCACGTAACGGGTCACGTCGTGTCCCTTTTGGACCGAGATCTTCTTGACCGCGTTGGCCATGTTCGCCACTGCGATCCGCAGGAATCCCTCGGCGACCTGCTCGGGCGACCGGTCATCGCCGGTCGACGTCTGGATGGCGGCGGCCAGCTCCGTGAAGCGGCGGCGCACGATCTCGGCATCCAGCGGCTGATCGCCGGCGGGACCGAACACGGCCGGGAAGTGCGCGGGCTGGATGCGGCCGAGCATCACGTTTGCGTCGGTGACGGTGAGCGGACCGCCGCCGCGATAGCAGGCCGGGCCCGGGGCGGCCCCGGCTGAGTCCGGGCCCACCCGATAACGGGTCCCGTCGAAATGCAGGATCGAACCACCGCCGGCCGCCACCGTGTTGATGTCCAGCATCGGTGCCCGCAACCGGACCCCGGCCACCTGGGTGTTGAACACCCGCTCGTACTCACCGGCGTAGTGCGATACGTCCGTGGAGGTACCGCCCATGTCGAAACCGATGACGTGGTCGAACCCGGCCAACGCCGACATCCGCACCATCCCCACGATGCCCCCGGCCGGACCCGACAAGATCGCGTCCTTGCCACGGAAATGCCCTGCCTCGGCCAGCCCACCGTTGGACTGCATGAACATCAGCCGCACGTCGGGCATCTGGTCTGACACACGGTTCACATAGCGGCGCAGCACCGGGGACAAGTAGGCGTCGACCACGGTGGTATCTCCTCGCGGGACCAGCTTCATCAGCGGGCTGACCTCGGACGACAGCGAGATTTGAGCGAAGCCGTGCTGCTCGGCCAAGTTGCCGATCTCCCGCTCGTGCGCCGGGTACAGGTAACTGTGCATGCACACCACCGCGACCGCGCGGATCCCGTCGGCGTGCGCCTGCCGCAGCTGTTCGCCGAGCAGTTCGAGATCCGGTGCGCGCAGCACCGTGCCCTCGGCCGTGATCCGCTCGTCGACCTCGACGACGCGCTCGTAAAGCAGTTCCGGCAGCACGATGTGTCGATCGAAAATGCGAGGACGATTCTGGTAGCCGATACGCAGCGCGTCCCCGAAGCCGCGGGTGATCACCAGCAGTGTGCGTTCCCCCGTGCGTTCCAGCAGCGCATTCGTCGCCACGGTGGTGCCCATCCGCACCGCCTCTACTTGCGCGACCGGCATGGGCGCGTCGTCGGTGGTCCCGAGCAGGGTGCGGATCCCGGCAACCGCGGCGTCGCGATATTGCGCAGGGTTCTCCGACAGCAGCTTGTGCATCGACAGACGCCCATCCGGCCGGCGTGCCACGATGTCGGTGAACGTACCGCCCCGGTCAACCCAGAACTGCCACCTCGTATCCGTCACGAGGATTCCCTTTCGTCGTGCACCAAACCCTATCGGCGAGCAGGCAAAGCGCCCAGGCGCCGATCTGTTCACCACGGTTCGGCCATCAACATCCCCGCGCGCCGCTCAACGCAGCTTCCGCAAAGACGGCACTCTTGAGGCCGACCGTGAACACCGGCTACAAGAATTACCCGGTTGGTCATGGAACAAGAGAGAAGACCAGTGGGAGCAGGGGACCGCCGACGACGCTCAGAGGCACTCGCTGGGTGGTGGACGTGGGACGGGCATGATGCGTTCTCGGTGCTCGATGATGACGAGTGAAGTTCCGCGCCGTATCTGAGCGTCACTGGGGTAGGCGCCTACAAGGAAAGGGTCTACGGCCTGCTCGTCCTGCTGTCCCGAATCCCGGACAGTGAAACGGTTCTCGACATGGTCGCGGCACTCTACTCCGGCGGTGAGGACAACACCTTCCATACCCGCGACAGACAGGGCCTGGCCGAACGGGGCGGGCGAGCACTGCGACCGAGCGAGGTCTGTGCGCTGAGCCCTGAGGGCATCCACGCCGTCACCAACCCGACCAGTCAGTCGGATCTGGAGGACGTTGGACTACGGTGTTCGGCTACGGCGTCCAGATCATCAGGTCTTCCATGCCATTGTTCATCGTGACGGTGGTCGGCGGTGGGCCGGTGACGTCAAAGTGGATTTTGCCGGTCGACTGCGCGCCTTCGGGGATGGTCGCGCCACTGATGTTGGCCGGGCTGGCGACTTGCCATAGCACCCGGTAAGCGGCTTCGTTGGGGGCGACTGCATTGAATTGCGAAATGGCCGGGGTGACGCTGCCCCGGATGGCGCTGACCGTGACGGTGGCTTCCCAGAGTTCCCCTGCCACGGGGTAGCCGGGCATCACGTCAGCGCTGGGTCTGAGGTCGCTGACCTGCCAGCCGAGAACGACATGGCCAACGCTGTCGGTCATCGTCAGTTCGCTACCGAGTTTGCCGACGACGGGATAGGTGGCTGACGCCATCGATGCACTGGCGATGGCAAGGCTCAGCATGAGCACTGTCGCTATTGCCGTCCGTATGGTTGCGGTGAGCTTCACTGGTCCCCTCCTGATCTTTGGAACGCACCTGCTGTATCTACCCGTGCATACCTTTGTCAGTGTGGCGTCGTAAGTCACCTAAGCCCCCATTTTCTGTGACTTTAGTCCATCGAAAGGGCTGGCCGGGCAGGTGGCTAGTACGAGGTTCGCACGACGAACGAGTCTGTGTTCGGGTCGTAACCGACCGTCTCATCCACGAACATTTCCCCGACCGAGTGGCCGTCGTCGGCGACCGCGATGAAGGTGGCTTGTTCCGCGTCGTAGGTGACCGATCCCTGCACGAACATCGCCGCGATCTCGCGTCCATCTGCTCCGAAAACGACGAGCTTCAAACCGCCGGCGTCCTTGAGGTACTGCACCGCTTCGGCACGAGTCGTGACCATCGCTGGGATTCCTCTCCGCTGATGTTCTGGTTTCCGCTGAGTATTCCCGGGGGCGATGGTCAACGGGATTGGTATAGCTGCACCCGGCCGGAACTGAACTGCCCCGAAGATCTGCCCGAATACCAAGACTGCGGCATCGCCTGCGATCCATAGTTGCACCACGGAACCCGACTGGTGGTGGAGGTTCAGCGATGACAGAGATCACGGGCGGCGAACTCTTCGCCCGCGCGCTTCAGGCCGAGGGGATCCAGTTCTTGTTCGGTCTGCCGTCCCCCGAGGTCGACCCGCTGCTCGCGCAGCTCGATGCGCACGGCATTCGACTGGTACCTGTTCGCCATGAGGCGGCCGGGGTGCACATGGCCGAAGGTCTCTACAAGACGACCGGCAAGGTTGCCGCCGTGCTGGGCAATCCCGGCCCCGGCTCGGCGAACCTGGTGCCAGGCGCGGTCACGGCGCTCCACGAGGGGGTGCCGGTGCTGGTCATCACGTCGCAGCACCGGCTGGGCATCGTCTACCCGTCGCCGCCGTCGACGTTCCAGGGTCAGGATCAACTCGAACTGTTCCGCCCCGCGGTCAAATGGGGCGGCCCGATCTTCGAATGGTCACGGATCCCCGAGGTGTTGCGGTTGGCGTTCCGGGAAATGCACAACGGCCGTCCCGGCCCCGTGCACGTCGAACTGCCCGCCCCGGTCCTGTACGAGACCGGCGACCCCGACACCGCCCCAGTGTGGCCACCGGCGGCGTCGCGTGCCGGTGCACCGCAGCCATCCGACCGCCAGCTCGACGAGGCCGCCGCGCTGCTCGTCGGCGCGCAGCGCCCGGTGGTGATCGCGGGAGCCGGGGTGGACCGGGCCGGCGCGCAGGATGCCGTGCTGGAAATCGTCGAGCTGCTGGGCTGCCCGGCGATCACCTCGATGGCCGGCCGCGCCAGCGTGCCGGCTGATCACCCCAACTTCGTCTTCGGTTTCGGTCCCGCCGGCGATCTCGCGCGCAGCGAGGCCGACGTGCTGCTGGTCGCCGGCTCGCGAATGGGCAACCTCGACGTTCCCTACGACGTCTACTGGGGCGATCCGGAAGGCAAGCGGCTCGTCCAGATCGACGTCGACCCGCGGAACTTCGGCGTCACCCGGCCGTTGCACCTGGGGGTGGTGGCCGACGCCAAGGCCGCGCTCGACGGCATCGCCGCGCGGCTGCGCGCGACGGACCTGGGCGCCCGGGACGGCGCGGACCTGGCGCGCTACCGCAAGCTCGACGAGCAGGTGCGGACCGAGCTGGCGACACCGATCCTGCAGTGGCAGGGCCCGGGAATCCATCCCGCGCATGCCCTCGGCGCCGTGGGTGCGGTGTTCGGTGGGGACGCGGTGTACACCGTCGACGGCGGCAACACCACGCTGTGGGCCTACAACATGCTGCCGCCCACCCGTCCGCACTCCTACCACTCGATACTCGAGCTCGGCATGCTCGGTACCGGCATCCCGTCGGCGATCGGCGCCAAGCTCGGCGCCCCGGATCGCGACGTGGTCTGCGTCACCGGCGACGGAGCCGCGGGCTTCAACGTGATGGAGTTGCAGACCGCGGCGCGCGAGGGCGTCGACATCACCGTGGTGGTGTTCGCCGAGGGGTCCTGGACGATGGAGGAGCTCAATGAGCTGCAGTTGTACGGCACCACCTTCGGCACCGCCCAGGGCGAGATCCGTTGGGACACCGTCGCACAGGGTCTCGGCTGTCATGGTGCGTACGTGGACCGCATCGAGGACCTCGACGAGGCGCTGCGCGGCGCCCGCGACCACAAGGGTCCCAGCCTGGTCTGTGTGCGCAGCGATCACGCCGCCAACCTGGCCATCCCCGCCGAGATGACGGCCCGGTTCTTCGAGGTGTATTCCGGGCCGGCGAAACCGACCGCTTTCTAGGCGCTGGCGTGGGAGACCGGCAGCTTCATCGGGACTGCAGTAGTTCCGCCATCTTCGGCATGACCGCCTGCAGCGCCTTGACCGGCCGCAGCATCACCTTGACCGAGGTGATCTGACCGGCGTCGTTCCACTCGATCATGTCGATGCCGTTGATGTGGATACCGTCGAGAGACACGGTGAACTCCAGCACCGCGGACCGTTCGGCGTACCACTGCCCGACGTAGCGGAAGTCATTGCCGCCGAAGAGTTTTCCAGCTGCGCTGAGACAGGCGGCCGCCTTATCGCGGCCCTCTTGCGGGGCGAAGCGAGCGGGTGGATGAAAGACCGCGTCCTCGGCGAGCAACTCGCCCAGCCCCTGACCGGAGTGGTTCTCGACGACGTCGACCCAACGTTGGATAACCGGTGGTGTCAGCCCCATTTTGGCAACCGATCGTCGATCACACCACAACTGGGCGCTCGTGGCGGGTCATTGCGGCTCCGCCGCCACCGTGTGCGGGGCTCTGAGAATCCGTTGACGGTGTTCCGTTCTGACTTCGGTATTGACCGCTGACGACGGGCGCCCCAACTCCGGCAGCGACCGATCCGTCGACATCGACGACCTGCAATCCGGTCGAGCGCCATCGGGGTGACCGCACTCGCGCCCCACCCCTGAAACTGCCGGCTTCAGAAGTCCCAGTCCTCATCCTCCGTGTTGACCGCCTTGCCGATCACGTAGCTGGATCCCGATCCCGAGAAGAAGTCGTGATTCTCGTCGGCGTTGGGGCTCAGCGCCGACAGGATCGCAGGGTTGACGTCGGTCTCGTCGCGCGGGAACAGCGCCTCATAGCCGAGGTTCATCAGCGCCTTGTTGGCGTTGTAGCGCAGGAACTTCTTGACGTCCTCGGTCAGGCCCACCCCGTCGTAGAGATCCTGGGTGTACTCGACCTCGTTGTCGTAGAGCTCGAAGAGCAGCTCGTAGGTGTAGTCCTTGAGCTCGGCGCGGGTCACCTCGTCGCTCATCGCCAGGCCGCGCTGGAACTTGTAGCCGATGTAGTAGCCGTGCACGGCCTCGTCGCGGATGATCAGCCGGATCATGTCGGCGGTGTTGGTCAGCTTGGCCCGGCTGCTCCAGTACATCGGCAGGTAGAACCCGGAGTAGAACAGGAAGCTCTCCAGCAGCGTGGAGGCCACCTTGCGCTTGAGCGGCTCGTCGCCCTTGTAGTACTGCATGACGATCTCGGCCTTGCGCTGCAGGTTCGGGTTCTCCTCCGACCAGCGGAACGCGTCGTCGATCTCGGCGGTGGAGCACAGCGTGGAGAAGATGTTGCTGTAGCTGCGGGCGTGCACCGACTCCATGAACGCGATGTTGGTGTACACCGCCTCCTCGTGCGGGGTCAGCGCATCCGGGATCAGGCTGACCGCGCCGACGGTGCCCTGGATGGTGTCCAGCAGCGTCAGCCCGGTGAACACCCGCATGGTGAGCTGCTTCTCGTTGGCGGTCAGGGTGTTCCACGACGGGATGTCGTTGGACACCGGGACCTTCTCCGGCAGCCAGAAGTTTCCGGTCAACCGATCCCAGACCTCGGCGTCCTTGTCGTCCTGCAGGCGGTTCCAGTTGATCGCAGAGACGCGGTCGATCAGCTTCATTCCCTCGGACACCAGGACCCCATTTCGCCGGATTGTCCACTGGCCTTTTCAGTGGTGTGAGCAGTTCTACAGGCTGCTACCGACACTACAACTTGTTGGGGCCCAAAACGTGTGACGCCGCAACATCTTGTGTCCGGCGTGTCGCGGATGTTTCGGCCGAACTCGCATTCCGGCAGGCCCGCTCTCGCACTTTGTCTGCGTAGGTGCAATGTCGGCGCAGCTGCGCGGCCGCTACCCGGCGCTGACCAGGCCGTGCTGGATCGCATACAGGCTGGCCCCGATCCGGTTGGTCGCGCCGATCTTGGCGTAGGTGCGCTCGACGTGGTTGCGCGCCGTCTTCCCCGAGATCCCCAACGCGGCGGCGATCTCCTTGTTCGACGCGCCGCGGGCCACCAGGCACAGCACCTCGACCTCGCGTGGCGTCAGCCCGCCGGGCCGGGGACGCGGCCCCTGCGCGCGGTGCCCGGCGGCGTGCAGCACCGCGTCGACGGCCACCGCGTCCAGCTGCCCGGCGCGCACCCGTTCCCGCAGCCGGGCCGCCGCGGCCGACGCCGACAGCTCACGCCGGTAGGGACGCGGCTCGCAGGCCGACCGGTAGGCCACGGCCGCGGCCAGCACCCGGTCCGGCAGGCTCAACGCCGCCGCGGACAGGCCGCGCGGATAACCCGACCCGTCCAGGTGCTCGTGGTGGTTGCCCGCCACCTGGGCCACCTCCGCCAGCCCGCCGACCTGACTGAGTATGCGCACGGTCAGGTACGGATGCAGCCGCACCCGCTCGAACTCCGCCCCGGTCAGCGCCCCGGGCTTCGACCAGACCTGATTGGACACACCGATGCGGCCGAGATCGTGCAGGTGCCCGGCGCGCCGCACCACCGTGACGGTGTCGGCGTCCATGCCCAGCACGGTGGCGGCTCCGGCCGCCAGCTCGGCGACGGCCCGCGAATGCCCCAGCGTGAAGGGACATTTCAGGTCCACGAAGTCGCCGAGGGCCACCAGCAGCGGGTCGAGCTCCGCGGCGGAGAGCGGGCGACGGTCGTCGGGCGCCTCGGCCAGCGCGACCGCCCACACGTCACCCGTCGCCGGCGTGGCCAGCACCACGTCGGCACCGGCGACGAACGCGTCGACGACCACCGGATCGAACTGACCGCCCCGGCGGCTACGCGCCATCGCGACCGCGCCGGCGACACCGTAGGTCCGGTGGTGCACCTCGAGCATGTCGGCCAGTTGTGCCACCCGCATCGGCAGCGGGATCTGCTCCCCGCCGACCCCGCTGGGCAGCCCGCCGCCGTCGTAGCGCTCGAAGGTGAACCCCAGCGCCGTCTGCACGTCGTCGCTCAGCCCGAGCCGGTGGGCCAGCATGCTCGCCGAGGAGCAGTGCGAATGGATCAGCTGGGAGATGTTGCCCCGCGCGTCGGCCATCAGGGTGGCGATCAGGCTCAGCCGGTGCAGCAGGGGTTCTCCCCGCCCGGCATTGCTCAGCAGGAAGCGCAGGTACGGCAGGCCCGACCAGTCGACCAGATAGGAGTCGCGGCGAACCGCGATGTCGTCGCCGAACCAGCGCGCGTACTCGTGGGAATCGGCGTGGCACCCGATCCACATGATCAACGCGGTGTAGTAACAGCAGTCGCGCTGCGGACGGTCCAGCCCCAGCCGGTCGGCGATCCTTGTCGCGATGACCGCCGAGCGCAGCATGTGTTCGGCCGGCTGGCCCAGCCCGAGGTCGATGGCGATGGACAGCGCCGCCAGCAGTTCGGCCCTGCTGGGTGATCGGGCCGGGTGACCGGCCGACGGCGCCATCCCACGATTCTGCCTGGCCAGGACGGCGTTGGTCATGTCAACGCCAAGGTGCGCTCGGCCGCTACATGCCGATCGGCGTCGAAGGCCTCGAAGTGGCCGGATCCGATCAGCCCGATGCCGCGCTGCGGCAGCCGGAAGTCACCGATCCGGGCCTGGCGCAGCAGCGGCCCGATCGGGCCGAGGTTCTGACCGCCGAGCATCGCCCGGGAGCCGGTGACCGCCCAGATCGTCTTCGGCGCCACCATGTATCGCTGACCGTTGGCGGCGGTGCCGGTCAGCCGGATGTCGCCGACGCCGAGGGTGGCACCGGCCGCCCGGCTGATCACCGACAGGGCCGTCGGGTTGGTCCACGCAGCACCGGGCAGCCGTCGGCCGATCGAGGTCATCAACCGGGTGGCCGGGGTGCTCTGCATGTGCACCGACCACTGCAGCAGTCCAGGGATTTCGACGTCCACCGACCACGGCGAGGTCCAGCCGACCTCGATGTCGCACTGGATCGGGTCGTTCGGGGTGGCGGAGCTGAAGTACCGGGCGCAGCTCTGCTGCCCCGGCGTCGTGGCGTAGAACGTCCACGTGCAGGAGGGGTCGCGGTGCCACACCGACGCGTACGCGGGCGCGAAGGTGGTGGCCGGGAACTGGCGCAGTGCCAGGTAGTGGCCGTTTGCGAACGGAAGGCCCATGATCCCGAAACCGACGAATCGTTCGTCGTCTCCGGCGGGCAGGACGGGATTGGCGGTGACCGCCGCGGCGGCGTCACGGGGGGTGAGTGTGGTGTTCATGCGTTTGATCGTCCGCGCGGCGCACGGGCAAAACATGGGGCATCTGCCCCATTTCTGCAGTCAGGCCACGTGTTCGCTGCGCTGCACGCCCTCGTGCAACGGGAGGTCCGGGTCGATCCGGACGCCGAGGATCTCGCAGGTGCCGTTGATCGAGCCCATCATGATCGTGGTCAGGTAGTCGACGAACTTCTCCCGCGGCAGCCGGCGCGGGGTGGCGTCGTCGGACCCCAGCCACCAGTCGGTCGCCGATGCGGCCGCACCGAACGTGGCGAATGCGGCCAGCTCGAACGCGGCGCTGTCGAGTTCCATCTCGTGCAGCTCGTTGCTGAACATGTCGGCCATCGCCAGCGTGATGTCGCGACCCTCGTTGAGCGCTCGCATCGTGGACTCGGTCTGCTCGGCGAACCGGCCCTGCATCAGGAAGCGCACCACGTTGGGGTGTTCGTCGACCAGCCGGACGTACTGCTCGACGGCCCGGAAGATGACCGCGCGGGCCGGGTCGGTGGAGATGTTGATCGTCGGGAAGATCGCGCCCCACAGCATGTCGCGCATGCGCTGCGCGATGGCCTGGAAGAGGTCGGACTTGTCGGTGAAATGCCGGTAGATCTTCGGCTTGGCGGTGCCGGCCTCCTCGGCGATCTCCCGCAGCGACACCTCGGGCCCCTGTGCGTCGATGGCCCGGAACGCGGCGTCGACGATCTCGGAGCGGACCTTCTTGCGGTGCTCGCGCCAACGCTCGCTGCGGGCGTCCACCTTGACGCCCGTCGATTCGTCGGCCGAACGCGGCCTCGACCCTCGTCGCACGCGCATCACTGTACCCGTTGGGATGCCGCTGACCTGCCCAGACCGGGCCGCCTCGCCGCCCCGCACGGGACTGGCAGGCAAATTCACCCGCTGCGTTGTACCCAGCAAGTTTGGGTACTATCTGCAGCGACAGCCGCTCAACGAGACGAGATTTATGACTCAGCGATACGACCTTGTCATCGCAGGCGGGGGGCCGTCGGGGTCGGCCGCCGCGTGGCAGGCCGCACAGACCGGCGCGAACGTGGTGGTGCTGGACAAGGCGCAGTTCCCGCGCGACAAGCCGTGTGGGGACGGCCTGACCGCGCGCGCGGTCAGCTACCTGCAGAAGATGGGTCTGGCCGAGGAGGTCGCGACCTTCCACCGGGTGAACCGGGTCACCGTGTTCAGCCCGAGCCGGTGGGAGCTGTCGTTCCCGAAGCGGCCCGGCATGCCCGATCACGGTCACACCGTCAGCCGCACCCATCTGGATACGGTGCTGCTGAAGCACGCCGAGTCCGCGGGTGCCGAGGTCCGCCAGGGCGCCGAGGTCACCGGCCCGGAGTTCGACAGCAACGGCCGGGTGATCGGTGTGGTGCTCAAGGGCGGCGAGAAGGTGTACGGCGACGCGGTGATCGCCGCCGACGGCGCCTACTCCCCCATCAAGCGTGCGCTGAAGATCGACTCGGACTACAACGGCTACTCGGCGATCGCGATCCGCTCGGAGATGCCGGCCAACCGCGCGGACTCCGACAGCCTGGACATCTACCTGAAGCTCGTGTTCGAGGGCGACCAGCTGCCGGGCTACGGCTGGGTGTTCCCGATGGGCAACGGGATGTTCAACATCGGGCTGGGCTATGTGAACAGCTACAAGAACTGGCAGTCGATCAACGCCACCCAGTTCCTAGGCGATTTCCTGCGCTCGCTGCCGCGCGAGTGGGAGCTGCCGCCGATCGAGGAGCTCAAGAAGAACAAGAGCGTGCGGGCCTGGCGGTTGCCGATGGGCTTCACCGCGTGGCCGCCGTGGCGTCCGGGCGTGCTGTTCACCGGGGATTCGCTGGGCGCGGGCAAGCCGGCCTCGGGCGCGGGCATCTCCAAGGCGCTCGAATCCGGCCTGGCCGCCGGCGAGTGCGCGATCGCGGCGCTGGTCAACGGTGGTCCGGACGACTTCACCAACTACGCGCAGCGGATGGAGGCCGCCTGGGGCCGGGAGTACCGCCGCGGGCGCTACATGCACAAGCTCATCGGTCAGCCCAGGCTGGCCGCCGCCGGGGTCAAGCTGATCGACAACGCCGCGTTCCGGGACCGGATGCTCAAGGCCCTGTACAAGAAGGCTCAGGGCCCCCAGCACACCTACTGACCGATCGACCGCGAGCAGACACAAAGTCGCCCACTTCGGGCCAGTTTCGGGCGCTCTTGTGTCTGCTCGCGGAACGAGCCGTCACCGAGCAGCTTGGCCCACGGTGCGGCGGCGCCCCGAATCCGCGTGTCAGCGTCCGGGCGTACCGTCGCGATCATGGAGCAACGCATCAGCCTGATCACGCTAGGCGTCGACGATCTGTCCCGGGCCCGTCGCTTCTACGAGCAGGGCCTGGGCTGGGAGCCCCGGGACGCACCGGACGGGGTCGCGTTCTATCAACTGCCCGGCATCGCGCTGGCCCTGTTCGGTCGCGCCGACCTCGCCGAAGACGCCCGCCATCCCGTCGACGGCCGGTTCAGCGGCATCACCATCGCGATCAACCAGCGCAGCGAAGCCGATGTGGACGCCGTGCTCATCCAGGCGGCGGCCGCGGGCGCAACCATCCTCAAACCCGCCGAGAAGGTTTTCTGGGGCGGCTATTCCGGGTATTTCGCCGACCTCGACGGCCACGTGTGGGAGGTCGCACTGAACCCGGCGTGGACGATCAACGACGACGGGACGCTGACCATCTGAGCGCATCAGACGTGGCCCCCCATTTCGTCGTGCTGCGCAGTTGGCGTCAGCGCCGACCGCGCTTGGCCGTGCCAGGCGTGCGGGCCACCTTGCCCGCAGCGGCGCGGGCGGCCTGCCGTGCGAGGGCTTTCTCCCGTGCGGTGCGCTTCGGCGCCGACTCGGCCTGTCCCCGCGACGAACCGGCCTTGCGGCCCCGCACGATCCCGATGAACTCCTCGACCAATACCGGCTGCTCACCCTTCGGGACGGCGAGCGCCACCGGACAGGTCGGGGCGTCGGCGATGGGACGATACGTGAGGTCCTTACGGTGATGCAGTCGCGCCAGCGACTGCGGGACGATCAGCGCGCCCATCCCCGCTGCGACGAGTTCTGTTGCGTCCGCGGTGGTCTCGGGCCGGTGATCGACCAGGACGCCGTGGGCGTCTGCCCAGGCGACGACATCGTCGAGTGGGAGCAGGATCGGCTCGCCGTCGAGGTCCGCGGCGGCGATCTCGTCGACGGCGCTGAAAACGTGATCGGTGGGCACCACGACCACCGTCGTCTCGTCGTAGAGAGGGATGACCGCAATCCCCGCCGTGTCGGCGGGCGGCCGCAGGATAGCGACGTCGACGGCGCCGGTCCGCAGTTCGGTGACCGCGCCCGCCGCCGTGACGGTGCGCAACTGCAGCGGCACATCCGGGTGGCGCTCCGCCCAGATCCGCGCCCACTTCGCCGGCGTCGCTCCGGGGACGTATCCGAGCGTGAGCGAGGACCGGGTCACCGCATCAGGCTACCGTTGTGCCCCATCGATAGGCTGACACCATGAGCAGGCCGAACGCGCAGTCCATGAAACCGGCCACGGCGGCCAAAAAGCTGGACGTGTACTTGCCCGCCACCCCTGCGGAGTTCCAGCAGAACCCGATCACCCGCAGCGACCTCGCCGCCCTGCAGGCCGACCCGCCGCAGTGGCTCAAGGACCTCCGCAAGGACGGGCCGCACCCCAAGAACTTGGTGGCCGCCAGGCTGGGCGTCTCCATCGCCGGTCTCGCGCGCGGCGGCGTCACCGAAGCGCTGACCACCGAGCAGATCGACGCGCTGCTCGAGGAGAAACCCGAATGGCTGATCGCAGAACGCGAGAGCTACCAGACGGTGCTGAGCGAGCAGCGACGCCTCAAGGCGCTGCGGGTGGAACGGGCCCGCGAGGACTGAGCCTCACCGCGAACGTGCCCTGACGGTGGTGAGGACAGTCTCGCGACTACCGTGGATGCACGCCCGCGAGAACGGCGGCGGTCACAACATGCAGCTGACGCAATTTTCCACCTCAGTGCCTGCCAGCGCCATCTGCCGCAGCCGGATGTAGTACAGCGTCTTGATGCCCTGGCGCCAGGCGTAGATCTGCGCCTTGTTCACATCCCGCGTGGTGGCGGTGTCCTTGAAGAACAGCGTCAGGCTCAGCCCCTGGTCGACGTGCTGGGTGGCCGCGGCGTAGGTGTCGATGACCTTCTCGTAGCCGATCTCGTAGGCGTCCTGGAAGTAGTCCAGGTTGTCGTTGGTCATGTACGGCGCCGGGTAGTAGACCCGCCCGATCTTGCCTTCCTTGCGGATCTCCACCTTGCTGGCGATCGGGTGGATCGAGCTGGTCGAGTGGTTGATGTAGCTGATCGAGCCGGTCGGGGGCACCGCCTGCAGGTTCTGGTTGTAGATGCCGTGCGCCTGCACCGACTCCTTGAGCCGGCACCAATCGTCCTGGTTCGGGATCCGGATGCCGGCGTCGACGAACAGGTTACGCACCTTGTCGGTCTTGGGTTCCCACACCTGCTCGGTGTACTTGTCGAAGAACTCACCTGAGGCGTACTTCGACTTCTCGAACCCGCCGAATGCCGTACCTCGTTCGATCGCAATGCGATTCGAGGCCCGCAGCGCATGGTAGAGCACGCAGTAGAAGTAGATGTTGGTGAAATCGACACCCTCTTCGGAGCCGTAGAAGATCCGCTCGCGGGCCAGGTAGCCGTGCAGGTTCATCTGCCCCAGGCCGATGGCGTGCGATTCGTTGTTGCCCTGCTCGATCGACGGCACCGACCAGATGTGGGTCTGGTCCGAAACCGCGGTCAGCGCCCGGATGGCCACCTCGATGGTCTGCGCGAAGTCCGGCGAGTCCATCGCCTTGGCGATGTTGAGCGACCCGAGGTTGCACGAGATGTCCTTGCCCACCTTGGCGTACGACAGATCCTCGTTGAACAGCGAGGGCGTGGACACCTGCAGGATCTCCGAGCACAGGTTGGAGTGGGTGATCTTGCCGTCGATGGGATTGGCCCGGTTCACGGTGTCCTCGTACATGATGTACGGGTAGCCCGACTCGAACTGCAGCTCGGCCAGCGTCTGGAAGAACTCGCGGGCCTTGATCTTGGTCTTGCGGATCCGGCTGTCGTCGACCATCTCGTAGTACTTCTCGGTCACCGAGATGTCGGCGAACGGAAGGCCGTAGACCCGCTCGACGTCGTAGGGCGAGAACAGGTACATGTCCTCGTTCCTCTTGGCCAGCTCGAAGGTGATGTCCGGGATCACCACGCCGAGACTCAGCGTCTTGATCCGGATCTTCTCGTCGGCGTTCTCCCGCTTGGTGTCCAGGAACCGGTAGATGTCGGGGTGGTGCGCGTGCAGGTACACCGCACCGGCGCCCTGCCGGGCGCCGAGCTGGTTGGCGTAGGAGAACGAATCCTCGAGCAGCTTCATGATCGGGATGACGCCCGAGCTCTGGTTCTCGATGTTCTTGATCGGTGCGCCGTGCTCGCGGATGTTGCTCAGCAGCAACGCAACTCCGCCGCCGCGTTTGGACAGCTGCAGCGCGGAGTTGATGGAGCGTCCGATGGACTCCATGTTGTCCTCGATGCGCAGCAGGAAGCAGTTGTGCACGACCGTGCCACGAATCGTGTAGGTGTGTGTGCCCTCGACGTGCAGGTTGTACACCTTCTTCGGCACGTCCTGGGTGCGCTTCAGTTCACGCACCCCGTACACGTGGCGGCCATGAACGACCTGGTAGGTCGCACGTGACGTCCCCTTCTGGCCGACGTAGTTGTGCAGGTTCTTGCCGATATCGAAGATGAAGTCCTCGTTGGCGCCCGGAAGTCCGGGCACGAACACCTGACCGGTCAGGTTGCCAGCTTGATTGACGTACTGCCGGACCCGGGACATGATCCCGATTCGGCGCAGGAGGAGCTGGACCTGGTCAATGAGCTCCGGGTTCACCAGGTCGAGCACCATCCCGCCGGTGGCGCTGCAGCCGTCGCCGCGGAAAAGCCCGGCGAGCAGACCGCGCTGGAACTCCTCGTCGGCTGTGAGGACGTCATGGGACAACCGCTTGTGGTGGTACCCCGTGCCGACCATCGACAGGAACAGCTCAGCGATGACCTTGCTGTTGCAGATCATGCGCACCGAATGGTCCGACACACTTTGGTTGACCGACAGATCAGCCGCGAACACCCGCTTGAATGCGGCCGCCAACTCCTGCTGATACTCGAGTTCGTGTGAACCGACCGTGAAGTGGATACCATTCGGCAACTTCCGGCCGTCTGGCCCCAAACGCTTGGAGACGTGCCCTTCGGCGACATACCAACCTAGAATCAACCCAAGATCGTACGACTCCTCGACGTAGCGATTCACCGACACGAACGTCATGCTGTGGCGCTGCTTGTTGCGATGCTTCAGGTCGCAATTGACCTTACGAATCAGCCCATCGACCTCCTCGTAGGTCCCTGAGCCGACGTGTTCCATTAAGTCGTGAATCCGCCGCCCACGCCGCTCCAGCGGTGCCGTGGTGACGATGAAATCCGACGCGTGAACGTCCTTGGCGGCCAGCCACACGAACCCATTGAACGGATCGGCCCCGTCACCGTCGATCAGCGTCTTCACATCGCGCGTGGTCCACACCAGGACCGGATGCTCCGGCGTGCACAGCATCGGCTCTTTGTGGCCGAAGTGCGAGATCGACACCAGTGCTTGATCATTGGTATTTTCGATGACCGATTCCACCAGCGCGAAGGACCCGTCGTGCGACAGCACACGATCACCCGGCTGCAGCGCATCGATTGCCCTGGGCCCTTCGGGGGTGTCGATCGGAGTTCCAGCCGGGAAACAGCTCACCGGCTCGCCGCGCTGCTTCTTGCCGGAGTTGAGGAAGGTCGGCGTCGCCGGCTGGAACCGCCCGTCGATGATCTCGTCGACCAGCTTCTCGGCCAGCGAGGTGTCCCCGGCGGCCAGCGTCAGCGACACCATGACCACGCGGTCCTCGAAGCGCTCGAGGTAGCGCTTCCCGTCGAAGGTCTTCAGCGTGTAGGACGTGTAGTACTTGAATGCGCCGAGGAACGTCGGGAAGCGGAACTTCTTGGCGTAGGCGCGATCCAGCAGCGTCTTGACGAAGTTGCGGGAGTACTGGTCGAGCACCTCGCGCTCGTAGTAGTTCTTCTGGATCAGGTAGTCGAGCTTCTCGTCCTGGTTGTGGAAGAACACCGTGTTCTGGTTGACGTGCTGCAGGAAGTACTCACGCGCGGCAAGCACGTCCTTGTCGAACTGAATCTTGCCGTCGGCGTCGTACAGATTCAGCATCGCGTTGAGCGCGTGGTAATCCGTCTCCCCGGGCAGCGCGTGCGCGCCGGTGGTTACAGGCTCTGCAGCTGTGACGGTTGGTGGCACGTCTGTTCCTTCCAGAATTCTTCCAGCCCCGCACGGACGGCTTCCACGTCGTCGGGAGTACCCATGAGTTCGAATCGGTAGAGATACGGCACGTTGCACTTGCGGGAGATGACATTGCCCGCGTAGGCGAATTCCTCGCCGAAGTTGTTGTTCCCCCCGGCGATGACGCCGCGGATCAACGACCGGTTGTGCTCGTCGTTGAGGAAGGCGATGACCTGCTTGGGGACATAGCCCCCGCTGTTGATGTCGGGTGTGGCCTTGCCACCGCCGTAGGTGGGCAGCACCAGCACGTAGGGCTCATCGACCTCGATGCGCCCGTGCAGCGGAATGCGGATGACACGGCCCTCGGGCAACCCCAACTTCTCGACGAAGCGGTGGGTGTTCTCGGACACGCTGGAGAAGTAGACGAGATTGCCCATCTGATGCCCCTGTGTCCCCTCGGTCGTTGGTGGTCCGCTGCCTCGGCAGGTGCTCAGGCAGATGCCGCGACCGCGCCCGCCAGCGCCTTGATCCGGTCGGGCCGGAAACCGGACCAGTGATCGCCACCCGCCACCACGACGGGCGCCTGCAGGTACCCCAGGGCCATCACGTAATCGCGGGCGTCGCTGTCGAGGCTGATGTCGACCACGTCGTAGGCGATGCCCTGCTTGTCGAGGGCTTTGTAGGTGGCGTTGCACTGAACGCAAGCAGGCTTGGTGTACACGGTGACGGGTGCGGGCTGAGTCATCTGCGGTACGGCTCCTCTGCGAGGTCGAAAAGCTGGCACTGGCAACTGGTCGGACGGTGCTTCCCGCTGAGTTTCAGCGGCCCGCGGGTCTCCAGAATTCCGGGCCACCGGGACCGCGTTCCGGTCCGTCGGAAAAACCGACGTCTCCGGGTCTGGCGGCTCCGGCCGACCTCTACATCTTGGGGGTCCGTCGGTGTTCGAAACACTACACCTAGTGTCCGACAATCAGAAGAGATACAAGATGTTCTGAATAACATTTTTGAAATTCCCAGGTCGTAAGCATCTGCACAGGTTTTCCTCCGGCGTGTCGCGTGTCACATCGGGGCATGTCGCACCCCACCGGACAGGTCTACCAGCGGCCACCGACAGACCGGGGCGCCACGGCGGCGGCCCCTACAGGCGCCAGCAAACTCTCAACGTCCGCAGCCGGCGGCTTCCGCAGTGCCCCGACCTCGGACGCGCCCACCGCCTGGGCCATCACGGCAAAGCGCGCCGGGAACCCGGGCTCAACCCGGTTCCCGGCGCGCTGTGAGCCCGGACTCAGCCGATCTCGGCGGCGAGCTTGCCGACGGCGTCGCGCAGACGGGCCGCGACCTCGGCGTTCTCCCGCGGATGCCTGCCGTCGAACACCTTGCTGGGCAATGCCAGCTCCAGGTCGTCGACGACCCGGGCGCCGGCGACGCCGAAGGACTTGCGGGTCTCGTCGTGCGCCCACACCCCGCCGTACTGCCCGAGCGACGTCCCGATCACCGCCAGCGGCGTGCCCTTCAGCGCACCGGACCCGTAGGGGCGCGACACCCAGTCGATCGCGTTCTTGAGCACACCCGGGATGCTGCCGTTGTACTCGGGGGTGACGACCAGCACCGCATCGGCGGCCGCAGCGGCGTCCCGCAGCGCGACGACGGGCTCGGGCGCCGAATCGTTGTCGATGTCCTCGTTGTAGAACGGCAGCTCACCCAGCCGGTCGAAGAGCTGCAGCGTCACGCCCAACGGGGCCGACTCCACCGCCAGTTCGGCGAGTTGGCGGTTGATCGACGCCGCCCGCAGGCTGCCCACCAGAACCAGCACCGTGCTGTTGAGACCGTCCGACATTCTGTTTCTCCTCCATGGCTGAACCTGCCTACGCAGGGGACTAACCGGACTGCAGTCCGAGTTATTCCGGCTTGGGTTAGAGTTGCGAGGTGACCGTGTCTGACCGGGCTTCCGCCCTGCCGGTGAGCGATTCCGGGCCGACCGAGCGCGGCGACGCCGCACGCAACCGCGCCCTGCTGCTGGAGGCTGCTCGTCGCCTGGTCGACGAGCGCGGTGCCGATGCGGTCACCACCGACGACATCGCCGCGGCGGCCGGTGTCGGTAAAGGCACCCTGTTCCGCAGGTTCGGCAGCCGCGCCGGCCTGATGATCGTGCTCCTCGACGAGGACGAGAAGGCCCAGCAGCAGGCCTTCCTGTTCGGGCCGCCGCCGCTGGGACCCGGCGCCCCGCCGCTGGACCGGCTGCTGGCCTACGGGCGGGAGCGGCTGAAGTTCGTCGACACCCACCATGCCCTGCTCTCCGACGTCGGCCGGGACCCGCAGATGCGGTTCAACGCACCGATGACGCTGCACCACAGCCACGTCCGCCTGCTCCTCGATGCCGCGGGCACCACCGGGGACCTGGACACCCAGGCGGCTGCGTTGTTGGCGCTGCTGGACGCCGACTATGTGCACCACCAGGTCACCGAACGTCACCGCACGCTCGACGAGCTGGGCGACGCATGGGAGGCGGTGGCCCGCAAGATCTGCGGGACATGACCGGTCCCGGGAAACCCTGGATCCTGCACATCGACCTGGATCAGTTCCTGGCCTCGGTCGAGCTGCGACGCCGGCCGGAGCTGGTCGGCCGGCCGGTGATCGTCGGCGGCAGCGGTGACCCGACCGAGCCGCGCAAGGTGGTGACCTGCGCGTCCTACGAGGCGCGGGCGTTCGGAGTGCATGCCGGCATGCCGCTGCGGGTGGCGGCGCGGCGCTGCCCGGACGCCACCTTCCTGCCGTCGGACCCCGCCGCCTACGACGAGGCGTCCGACCGGGTGATGGGACTGCTGCGCGATCTCGGCCATCCCGTCGAGGTGTGGGGCTGGGACGAGGCCTATCTCGGTGCCCGGGTCGCCGGCCTCGGCGAGGCCGTCGACCTGGCCCGCCGGATCCAGCAGATCGTCGCAGCCGAGACCGGGCTGTCCTGCTCGGTCGGGATCAGCGACAACAAGCAGCGCGCCAAGGTGGCCACCGGGTTCGGCAAGCCCGCCGGAATCCACGTCCTCACCGACGAGAACTGGATGACCACGATGGGCGACCGGCCCGTCGACGCCCTGTGGGGCGTGGGGCCCAAGACCGCGAAAAAGCTGGCGGGCATCCGCACCGTCGCCGACCTGGCGGGCACCGACGCCGCCGTTCTGACGGCGACATTCGGTCCGGCCACCGGCCTGTGGATCCTGCTGCTGGCCAAGGGCGGCGGTGACGAGACCGTCAGCGCCCAGCCGTGGATCCCGCGCTCCCGCAGCCACGTGGTGACGTTCCCGCAGGACCTCACCGACCGGGTCGCCATGGACTCGGCGGTCGACGAACTGGCGCGACGCACGCTGACCGAGGTGACCGACCAACAGCGCATCGTCACCAGGGTCGCGGTGACCGTGCGCACCGCCGCGTTCTTCACCCGCACCAAGATCCGCACCCTGCCGTCGCCGACCACCGACGCCGACCTCGTCGTCGCGACGGCGCAGGAACTGCTCGGACTCTTCCCGCTGGACCGGCCGGTCCGTCTGCTCGGCGTGCGCCTGGAGTTGGCGATGCCCGAGCAGCCGGCGCCCGCTGTCACCGTCGGCGGCTAACGTCGGGACCGTGCTGTCGACCGTCGCGATCCGCGGCTACCGCTCGCTGCGCGAGGTCGTGCTGCCCCTGCGCCGGCTCACCCTGGTCACCGGCGCGAACGGAACCGGCAAGTCGTCGCTGTACCGGGCACTGCGGCTGCTGGCCGACTGCGGCCGCGGCGAGGTCGTCGGCTCCTTCGCCCGCGAGGGTGGCGTCGAGTCGGCACTGTGGGCCGGCCCGGAACACCTCGCCGGTGCGCGCCGCACCGGTACCGCCCAGGGTGGCCCCCGCACCCGCACGGTGTCCATCGAAATGGGCTATGCCTCTGACGATTTCGGCTACCTCATCGATCTCGGCCTACCCCAGGACTCACAGACGGCCTTCGCGCGCGATCCCGAGGTCAAGCGCGAACTGGTCTTCGCCGGCCCGGTGGCCCGGCCCACGACGACGCTGGTGCGACGGGTGCGCGGGTTCGTCGAGGTCGCCGACGACACCGGCCGCGGGTTCGACGAACTCGCGCGCAACCTGCCCGCGCACCACAGCGTGCTGGCCGACTGGGCGGGTGCGGTGCCCGAGCTGGCGATGGTCCGGGAGCGGCTGCGGGACTGGCGGTTCTACGACGGTTTCCGGGTGGACGGCCACGCTCCGGCGCGCCGGCCGCAGGTCGGCACCCGCACCCCGGTGCTCGCCGACGACGGCGCCGACCTGGCCGCCGCCGTGCAGACCATCATCGAGACGGGAACCGGGGACCTGGCCCGCGCGGTCGACGCCGCCTTCGACGGAGCATCTGTGTCGGTCGCGGTCACCGACGGGCTCTTCGACCTGCACCTGCACCAGCGGGGCATGCTGCGGCCGCTGCGAAGTGCCGAAATCTCCGACGGCACCTTGCGCTTCCTGTTGTGGGCGGCGGCGCTGCTGAGCCCGCGGCCGCCGTCGCTGATGGTGCTCAACGAACCCGAGACCTCGCTGCACCCCGACCTGGTCGGACCGCTCGCCGAACTGATCGCCGCGGCCGCCACCCGCACCCAGGTCGTCGTCGTGACGCACTCGCCGACGCTGCGCGAGCGCCTGGGCGCCGAGCCGATCGGCGCCGACGGTGACGTCTGGGAGGTCGAGCTGTACAAGGACTGGGGCGAGACCAAGGTCGTCGATCAGGATCTGCTGACCACCCCGGCGTGGGACTGGGGCACCCGGTGAGGCTCAGCCCCGCCGCGGATTCGGTCGCAGCATCCGGGTGAACACCACGTTCACCCGCTCCATCACCTTGCTGTAGGGCCACCACATCGTGCGCTTGAACAGGTACAGCGCACGGATGTCGGGCGAGGTGTAGATCAGGAAGCGGTTACCTGCGACGCCGCGCAGGATCTTCTTCGCCGCGGACTCCGGAGCCACCGCGTGACCGCCGAAGCGGCGTATCCACCACTGCACCCGGGGATCCTCGCGGTCCACCCCGACGATCTGAGCCGAGTGCACCAGAGGGGTTTTCACCGCACCGGGCACCACCACCGACACCCCGATCCGGTGCCGGGCCAGGTCGAAACGCAACACCTCCGACAGCCCGCGCAGCCCGTACTTGCTCGCCGAGTAGGCGGCATGCCAGGGCAGCGCGACCAGCCCGGCGGCAGAGGAGACGTTGACCAGCTGCCCGCCGCGGCCCGCGGCGACCATCGGGGGCAGGAAGGTCTCGATGACATGGATGGGCCCCATCAGGTTGACGTCGATCATCGACTTCCAGTGCTGGTGGGTGAGCTGGTCGACGGTGCCCCATGCCGACACCCCGGCGATGTTCATCACGACGTCCATCGCCTGGTGGCGGGTGTGGATGTCGGCGGCGAACGCCGCGACCGCGTCGTAGTCGGCGATGTCGAGCGCCCGGTGCGCGGCCACCACGCCGCCCAGCGCGCGCGCGTCGGCCACCGTCGCGGCCAGGCCGTCGGCGTCGCAGTCCATCAGATACAGTTCCGCGCCGTGCGTGGCCAACCGCAGCGCGGTCGCGCGTCCGATACCGCTGGCAGCACCGGTGAGAAGGCAACGCTTCCCGGCGAACCCGTCGTCGAGGCGGCTCATCTGGACCATGGGAGCCGACCCTACCGGCGCCCCCGCACCGTCAGGCACGGCTCGCCCGGTGGGCGGTCGAGCGGGATCACGCCGCCGGGTCGCCGCCCCGCCATAACCCGTGCACCCACAGCTGTTCGACGACCTCGATCGCGGTCGCGGGGTCCTGGCCGCGTCCCACGAAGGCACTGTCGTGCGCCAGCGTCATCGAGGTGATCGCGGTCAGCGTGCGCACCAGCGAACGGAGATCATCGGTGACCGGCCGGGCGCCGGCATCCTGCTCGACCAGCCCGACGATCTTGTCGATCACGGTGTCCTGGAAGTCGTCCATGATCTCGCGGATCTGCGTGTCGCTGGTGCGGGCCAGGTTGCACGCGGCCATGACCGGATCGTTGGACGCGAACAGCGCTGCCGCGTACCCGACCATCCGCCTGGCGAACTCCAGCGGTGACTCCCCCGCCTCCCGTGGGGCGAAGTCGTGGGTGAGCTTGTCGAGTTCGGCCATCATCTCGCCGACGATGACCGCGAGCACGGCGTACTTCGACTCGAAGTAGAAGTAGAAGCCCGACCGCGCGACCCCGGCACGCTCGCTGATGGTGCTCACCGACATCTCGGCGAACGAGCACTCCTCGAGCAGCTCACGAACCGCCGTGACGATCGCCTCCCGCTGCCGGTCACCGCGGCTGCGACGGGTTTCGTTGAGTTCGGCAGTCATGGCCTAGACCATCGCACCAGGACTCGCCTCCCTCCAAACTTGACATGCGTCAAGTTGCCCCGCAAGGATGGTTGCCGGGTGACATCCACCACAGCTTGTCCTCTCAGGAGCGTTCGATGGCGACGATCAGCACTACTGACTACTGGCTTGACCAGGCCAAACGGCACCTCAAGCCGACACCGGTGACGATTCCGGGGATGGGCGCGGTGGAGAAACGCCTCAAGGAACGGGAATGGGATCAGTTCGTGCTCGCCGAGCCGCCCGCCGGCAGCGACCTGAAGGCCGTCCGGGGCGACGCCGGGCTGCCGATCATCGGCCACATGATCGAGATCTTCCGCGGCGGCCCGGACTTCGTCCTCGAGCTCTACCGCAAGCACGGACCGGTGTACTTCGCCGAGTCGCCGGCGCTGTCGTCGGTGATGGCGCTGGGTCCCGACGCCACCCAGGCGGTGTTCTCCAACCGCAACAAGGACTTCTCCCAGCGCGCCTGGGACCCGGTGATCGGACCGTTCTTCGAGGGCGGCCTGATGCTGCTGGACTTCGACGAGCACCTGTTCCACCGGCGGATCATGCAGGAGGCCTTCACCCGCGGCCGACTGGCCGGCTACGTCTCCCACATCGACTCGGTCGCCACCCGCGTGCTGGCCCACGACTGGGTCGCCGACGACCCGCGGTTCCTGTTCCACCCCGCCATCAAGGAACTCACCCTCGACATCGCCTCCGAGGTGTTCATGGGGCACCCGGCGGGCACCGACCGCGAACTGGTCACCACGATCAACCACGCGTTCACCACGACCACCCGCGCCGGCAACGCGATCGTCCGCAAGCCGGTGCCGCCACTGACCTGGTGGCGCGGCATCAAGGCGCGCAAGACGCTCGAGGACTACTTCTCCAGCCGGATCGGCGAGAAGCGCCGCTCGGAGAGCACCGACATGTTCAGCGTGCTGTGCCACACCGCCGACGAGGACGGCCAGAGCTTCACCGACGACCAGATCGTCAGCCACATGATCTTCCTGATGATGGCCGCCCACGACACGTCGACCTCGACGATGACGACGATGGCCTACCACCTGGCGGCGAACCCCGAATGGCAGGACCGGCTGCGCGAGGAGTCCGAGCGCATCGGCGACGCCCCGCTGGACATCGAGGCGCTGGACAAGCTGGAGACCTACGACCTGGTGGTCAACGAGTCGCTGCGAATGCAGACGCCGCTACCGTTCAACTTCCGCCAGGCCATCCGCGACACCGACCTGCTGGGTTACTACATCCCGGCGGGCACCAACGTGGTGACCTGGCCGTCGATCAACCACCGGTTGCCCGAGCTGTGGACCGATCCGGACAAGTTCGACCCCGAGCGCTTCGCCGAGCCGCGCAACGAACACAAGGGGCACCGCTACGCTTTCGCCCCGTTCGGCGGCGGCGCGCACAAATGCATCGGCATGGTGTTCGGTCAGCTGGAGATCAAGACCGTGATGCACCGGCTGCTGCGCAACTACCGGCTGGAACTGCCGCGGCCGGGCTACACACCGCGCTACGACTACGGCGGGATGCCCGTGCCGCTGGACGGCATGCCGATCATGCTCCGCCCGCTGCGCTGATCCCCCGTTCCGCCGAACTGGCATTCCGGCCGGGAAGTTCTCGCACTTCCCTGCCGGAATGCCAGTTCGGCGGCGCCAGGCCAGTGCGAGTTCGGCGGCGCCAGGCCAGTATCAGTTCGGCGGCGCGAGCAGCCGGTTGGCGCAGGCGATCACGGCCCGCAGCGCCGAATGGGTCGGGTCGTCGGACCACCCCATCGCCCACTCGGTGTTGGTGCCGGCGCAGCCGCGGACGAAGGTGGCGGTGTGCTCGCCGGCCGGCAGCTGGTGAAAGGCGGTCATCTCGACGGCGATCCCACGGTCATGGAGCATCGCGGTCAGCGCGGCGACCGGGCCACACGCCGCCGCATTCGATGTGCTGATGGTGTCGCCGAGCGCCAGCGTCGCCTGGTAGTTACGGGCCTGCGGGCCCAGCCGGCCGGACGGACGCTCGGAGTCGGTGCACGACCAGTGGCCCAGCCGCAACGGCCCCGCGGTGGCGAACTCGTCGACGAACTCCTCGAACGACTTGGTGTCGGCGTGCTCGCGCAGTGCGCGCGGCATCGGGGCGTCCACATGGGCGGCGAACGGCATCAGCGACGCGCCGTGGGGGGAGGCGAAAGAGGGGTTCATGTGCCGGGCCTTCAGAACTTCGAGGAAGCGACCGACGAGTAGCGACGACCCACAGCGAGGGGTCGGTCAGGATCAGACCCCGCTGCGGGCTGCTACTACGAATCGCCTCGGCACGAGGGCGACTCTAGACCCGGTCGCTCGATGAGCGCAAACACATATCGCGGTCACCGGGCCGGCGATGACCCGTTGGCACAATGTGCCGGTGGGTTGGTCGCACGTGGCGCTGCTGTTCGCGGCGGGCGTGCTCGGCGGGCTGACCGGCAGCATTGCCGGGCTGGCCTCGGTGGCCACCTACCCCGCCCTGCTGGTGGTCGGGCTGCCACCGGTGACCGCCAACGTCACCAACACCGTGGCGCTGGTCTTCAACGGCATCGGCTCGGTGTGGGGATCCCGGCCCGAGTTGGCCGGACAGGGCGCCTGGCTGCGGCGGATCCTGCCGTTCGCCGTGCTGGGCGGCATCCTCGGCGCGGTGCTGCTGTTGTCCACACCGGCGGAGGGCTTCGAGAAGATCGTGCCGCTGCTGCTCGGGTTCGCCTCGTTGGCCATCCTGCTGCCCACCCGCCCGGCCCGCGCGGCGCGGGTGGCCAGCCATCGCCGCCACACCACCCGGCTGGTCCTCGAGGGCGCAGCCATCTTCGCGATCTGTGTCTATGGCGGCTATTTCGGCGCCGCGGCCGGTGTACTGCTGCTCGCGCTGCTGCTGCGGGCCGGGGGCGCGACGCTCGCGCACGCCAACGCGGGAAAGAACGTCATCCTCGGGGCCGCCAACGGTGTGGCGGCGGTGATCTTCGCGATCGTCGCGCCGGTGCAGTGGCCGGCGGCCGCCGTGCTGGGCGCGGGCTGTCTGCTCGGCGCCCGACTGGGGCCCGTGGTGGTCCGGCACGCACCCGCGCGTCCGCTGCGGCTGGCGATCGGCGTCGCCGGCCTGGCACTTGCGGTCAAGCTGGGCGCCGACGCGTATCGCTGATCCGACCGACGGCGGTCACATGAACGGGTTGTCACCGCGGGTCACCCGGGAGCCCAGTTCGACGAGGTTCAACGCCGACGCGTGCAGCCGCTCCCCCGCCTCCGAGGAGGCCTGCCCGGCCAGGAAACGCGACCAGGTGCCCTCGATGACGATCGCGAGCTTGAAGCAGGCCATCGCCAGGTACCAGTACAGCCGGTCGGTCGGCCGTCCCCCGGCATCGCGGTAGGCCTCGAGCAGCTCGGCGCGGGTGGCCAGCCCACCCAGCGCGGCCAGCTCCGCGCCCGCGTTGATCGGGTTGGGCCCGTCCGGCCAGCAGATCAGAATCCAGCCGAGGTCCAGCAGCGGGTCGCCGACGGTGCACATCTCCCAGTCGATGAACGCGGCCAGCTCCGGGACGTCCCGGCGCAGCAGCACGTTGTTCAGGTGCGCGTCGCCGTGCATGATGCCGGGTTCGCCGTCGGGCGGCCGCTGGGATTCCAGCCACTCGGCCAACGGCCGCACCGACGGGAAGGACTCCGGAGCATAGTGCTCATGCCGATAGCTCTCCAGAAGCCGCATGAACTGCGGAACCTGGCGCGCCAGAAAGGATCCCGGCCGTTTCAGGTCGGCCAGCGCGCTGCCCCGCCAGGGCACCCACCCCAGCCGGGCCAGGCTGGCGGCATACGACAACCCGACGCGGTGGCGCATGCCGGCGTCTGCCACATAGGCCTCGTCGATCTCGTTGCCGGGGTTGAACCCGTCGACGGCCTGCATCAGGTAGAACACCACCCCGAGCACGTCGAGGTCCGCACATCCGGCGATCAGCTCGGGGTGCGGCACGTCGGTGCCGGCCAGCGTCTGCAGCACCGCGATCTCTCGGCGCATCGTGTTGTCGCTGGTCGGCCGGGGATGCTCGGGCGGGCGGCGCAGCACCATCGGGCGGCCGTCGACACACAGCCGCACGACGATGTTCTGCGTCCCGCCGGTCAGGGGTTGCACGTCGGTCACCGTCGACCCGATGCCGGTGCGCCGGACCCAGCCCTGCACTGCGTCCCGGTCGGCGTCGCTGAGCATCACGTCGACTAGCATGCGGCCATCCTGCCAGTGATTTCGGTGTAGTTGGTCACGCTGAGGATGACCAACTACATCCGAATCACCGGCTACTTGGGGGCGAAACGCTGGCCGGCGTCCAGCCGCAGGCACTGCCCGTTGAGCATCGGGTTCTCCACGATCGCCACCGCGAGCTTGGCGTACTCCTCGGGCTTGCCGAGCCGCTTGGGAAACGCGGCGTCCTTGGTGAGCACGGCGGCGTACTCGTCGGGGATGCCCTGCGTCAGGCCGGTGGCGAACAGGCTCGGGGCGATCGCCAGGGTCCGGATGCCCAGGCTGCCCAGGTCACGCGCCATCGTCAGGCACATGCCGGCGATCGCGGCCTTGGATGCGGTGTAGGCCACCTGCCCGATCTGGCCCTCGAACGCCGCGATCGAGGCGGTGTTGATAATGACACCGCGTTCCTCGGCGTCGTCGTCGACGGGCTCGTTCTTGGACATGTGCCAGGCGGCCAGCCGGCTGATGTTGAACGTCCCGATCAGGTTGAGATCGATGCTCTTGCGGAAGGACTCCAGGCTGTGCGGGCCGTCCTTCTTCACGGTGCGCTCTGCGATGCCGCCGCCGGCGGTGGTCACGGCGATGTGCAGACCGCCCAGGTCCTCGACCACCTTGTTGAGCACGGCCTCGGTGCCGTCGAAGTCGGTGACGTCGACCTCGTAGAAGGTGCCGCCGATCTGATCGGCCACCTCCTTGCCGTTGGACTGCGGACGGTCCAGCACCGCGACGCTCGCGCCGCGCTTGGCCAGCGCCTCGGCCGTCGCGCGCCCGAACCCGGACGCTCCGCCGACGACTATCGCCTTCTTGCCCTCGATCTCCATCTGGCTCCCTTCCGACAACGTTGCAAAGAGTGGTCGATCTGTAAAGCAACCTAGCCGATGACATATTTCGGTAAGGGTTTCGGGTTCACTCCGGCGGTAATTTGTGATCATGACCTCGACGGGCATGCGGGCGATGGCGGGCGTCGCGGCGGCCGCGGTCGCCGTCGGGGTGGCGCAGCTGGTCGGCGCGGCGTTCGGACCGCAGGCCGACGTCCGCACGGCGGTCGGCTCCGCGGTCATCGATCTGACGCCCGGACCGGTCAAGGAGTGGGCGATCCAGCTGTTCGGCACGGCCGACAAAATGGTGCTCACGCTGCTCGTGCTGGTGGTGATCGCGGTGTTGGCGGCGGTCGCGGGAATCGCCGAGACCCGGCGCAGGCCGGTCGGCAGCGCCATGATCGTCGCCGCCGGCGCCCTGGGCTGCGCCGCGGTGCTGGCCCGGGCCGAGACGTCGCTGCTCGACATCGTGCCCACGATCGTGGGCGCCGGGTGCGGGGTCGCCGTGCTGCGCCGGCTGGTGCCGGATCGCCTCGACGAGCCTACGGAGCCGACCGGCGACTCCACCGACTCAGGTGACGGCACCGACCGTGGCAGGCGCCGCTCCCTGATCACGCTGGGCCTGCTCGCCGCGGGCGTGGCCAGCGGCGTGGCCGGCGTGGTGATCACCAGGCTGACGTCATCGGTGGCCGGAGAACGCCGGGGCTTCGCGCTGCCGGAGGTCGACATCGCCGCTCCGCCGATCGCGGAGTCGGTGCAGCCCAACGGTGTTGATCTGCCGTCGTTCGTGACCGCCAACGCCGACTTCTACCGGATCGACACCGCGTTGGTGGTCCCGCAGCTCAGCCGGACGGAGTGGGAGTTGCGCATCCACGGAATGGTGGACCGCGAGATCACCTACCGTTGGGAGGATCTGGATCGCTTCGAGGTGGTGGAGCAGGCGGTGACGCTGACCTGTGTGTCCAATCCCGTTGGTGGCGAACTGATTTCGAACGCAGTGTGGACCGGCTACCGGGTCCGCGACCTGCTCGCCGACGCCGGCGTGCGGCCCGATGCCGACATGGTGCTGTCCATGTCGATCGACGGCTGGACCGCGGGCACCCCCGTCGAGGCGCTCACCGAGGGCGATGCAATGCTGGCGGTGGGGATGAACGGCGAACCGTTGCCCGTCGAGCACGGTTATCCGGCCCGCCTCGTCGTGCCCGGCCTCTACGGCTACGTGTCGGCCACCAAATGGGTGGTCGACCTCGAGCTGACCCGCTTCGACCGGGCCGAGGCCTACTGGACGCGGCTGGGCTGGTCGGCGCGGGGCCCGATCAAGACCGAGTCGCGCGTCGACGTCCCGCGCAGCGGCCAGGACGTACCCGTCGGCCCGGTGACGTTCGGCGGTGTGGCCTGGGCCCAGAACCGCGGCGTGCGCGACGTCGAGGTGCGTATCGACGGCCCGGGCGGCGACGGCCGTTGGCAGAAGGCCACATTGGGCGACCACCATTCCAACGACACCTGGCGGCTGTGGAGCCTGGACTGGACCGCCGAGACCACCGGGCTGCACACCATCACCGTGCGCGCCACCGACAACAGCGGCTACACCCAGACCGAGGAACGGGCCGATCCTGCACCCGACGGCGCCACCGGCTGGCACTCGGTCACGTTCGCGGTGACGTGACGGCCGCCCTGTCGGTGCCCCGTGCCAGGCTGGTGAGGTGCTGCTGGTAGAGGTCGCGGACGCGTCCGCTGTGGTCGCGGCGTCATCGGCGCGGCTGGCCAAGATCGCGCGCCTCGCCGACCTGCTGCGGCTCGCCGCGGCCGCCGGAGACCCGCGAGAGGTGGCGGTCGTGGTGTCCTGGTTGTCCGGCGAGCTCACCCAGCGTCAGATCGGCGTCGGTTGGGCGGCGTTGCGTGCCCTGCCCCGGCCGGCGGCGCAGCCGGGCCTGACGGTGCTCGGCGTGGACGACGCGTTCACCGCGATCGGCGCCACGACGGGCAAGGGATCGCGGGCGCACCGGGCCCGGCTGGTGGGCGAGTTGTTCGGCGCGGCGACCGAACCGGAGCAGACCTTCCTCAGCCGGCTGCTCACCGGTGAGCTGCGCCAGGGCGCGCTGGTCGGCGTGATGGCCGATGCCGTCGGCAGGGCCTTCGACGCGTCGGCGCCCGCGGTGCGCCGGGCGGCGATGCTCAGCGGCGACCTGCCTGCGGTGGCTGCCGCGGCGATGACGGGCGGCGCCGCCGCGCTGGACCGGATCACCCTGCGGGTCGGCACACCCGTGGGCCCGATGCTCGCGCAGACCGCGACCGGCGTCGCCGATGCCCTCGACCGGCTGGGCGGGCCCGCGCTGTTCGAAGCCAAGCTGGACGGTGCCCGGGTGCAGATCCACCGCAGCGGCGATGCGGTCTCGATCTTCACCCGCAGCCTCGACGACGTGACCGCGCGCCTGCCCGAGGTCGTGGACGCCGCGCTCGCCCTGCCGGTCACCGAGCTGATCGCCGACGCGGAGGCGATCGCGCTGAGACCCGACGGTCGCCCGCACCGCTTCCAGATCACCGCGTCACGTTTCGGGAGGCGCGGCCGGCCGGACGGGACCGGCTCCGATGTCCCGCACCTGTCCGTGTTCTTCTTCGACGTGCTGCACGCCGACGGCACCGATCTGCTGGACCGTCCCGCCACCGAACGGATCGCCACGCTGGACGCGGTCACGCCCGCGCAGCAGCGGGTCGACCGCCTGCTGACGGCCGATGCCGATGCCGCCGGGGAGTTCCTGGCCGCCACCCTGGCCGCCGGCCACGAGGGGATCATGGCGAAATCGCCGGCCGCCCCGTACGAGGCGGGCAGGCGCGGGGCGGGCTGGCTGAAGGTCAAACCCGTGCACACCCTCGACCTGGTCGTCCTCGCCGTCGAGTGGGGCTCCGGGCGCCGCACCGGCAAGCTGTCCAACATTCACCTGGGCGCCCGTGACCCCGCAACGGGCGAATACGTGATGCTGGGCAAGACATTCAAGGGTATGACCGACGAGATGCTGGCCTGGCAGACGCAACGATTCTTTGCGCTGGCCGACGGCGAGACCGATTCGTACGTGGTCCCGCTACGGCCCGAGCAGGTGGTCGAGATCGCGTTCGACGGCATCCAGACGTCGTCGCGCTACCCCGGCGGAATGGCGCTGCGATTCGCCCGGGTGCTGCGCTACCGCGACGACAAGACCGCCGCCGAGGCCGACACGATCGACACGGTGCGGCGGCTGTACGAGCACACCGGCTGAGCCGCTCGGCCATCTCTGCATACGCCGTTCTCCACGGCGCGCGCGCTGGCATGATGTTCTGCCAGGCCCGGGCACGGAGGTGTGGATGAGCAGCGACGTTGCGGACGAGATCGACGGTACGGACGACGCCGTCGACGGGGTGCCCCGTCGGCGCATAGTGCTGGCGTCGATGATCGGCACCACCATCGAGTTCTACGACTTCTACATCTACGCCACCGCGGCGGTGTCGGTGTTCCCGTTCCTGTTCTTCCCCAAGGGCGATTCGACGACCGCGTTGCTGGCGTCACTGGCCACCTTCGGCCTCGCGTTCGTCGCCCGACCGGTCGGCTCGGTCCTGTTCGGCCACTTCGGCGACCGCGCGGGCCGCAAGACCACGCTGGTGGCCTCCCTGCTGCTGATGGGCATCGCGACCTTCGCGATCGGGCTGTTGCCGACCTACTCCCAGGTCGGTCTCATCGCCCCCGCGCTGCTGGCGGTCATGCGGTTCTCCCAGGGACTGGCGTTGGGCGGGGAATGGAGCGGCGCGGCGCTGCTGGCCACCGAGACCGCCCGGCCCGGCAAACGCGGCTGGGCGGCGATGTGGCCGCAGTTGGGCGCACCGCTGGGCTTCCTGCTCGCCAACGGCCTGTTCATCGTGCTGATCCTGCTGCTCGGTCACAGCAACGCCACCCCCGATCCCGACGGCGCATTCCTGACCTGGGGCTGGCGGTTGCCGTTCCTGTTCAGTGCGGTGATGGTCGCGATCGGGCTGTACGTACGCCTGCGGATTCTCGAGACCCCGGTGTTCACCCGCGCCGTGGCCCGCGGCGAGAAGGTCAAGGCGCCACTGACCGAGGTGTTCCGAACCAGCTGGCGCCAGTTGATCATCGGCACGTTCGTCATGTTGGCGACCTACACGCTGTTCTACATCGTGACAACGTGGGCGCTCAGCTTCGGCACCTCGAAGAAGCCCCCGGACGGCAAGGGGCTCGGCTTCCCGTATGTGGACTTCCTGCAGATGCAGCTGATCGCCGTGCTGTTCTTCGCGGCGACGTTGCCGGTATCGGGCCTGCTGGCAGACCGCTACGGCCGGCGACGCACGCTGCTGGTCGTGACGGCCGCGATCATGGTCTACGGGGCGCTGTTCGCCCCGATCCTCGGCTCGGGCACCACCTCGTCGGGGATGACGCTGGTCTTCCTGATCATCGGAATGACCTTGATGGGCTTCACCTTTGCGCCGATGAGCGCGGTGCTGCCGGAGTTGTTCCCGACCAACGTGCGCTACACCGGATCGGGCATCTCCTACAACGTGTCCAGCATCCTCGGCGCCGCGGTGGCACCGTTCATCGCCACCTGGCTGGCCACCAGCTACGGGGTGGCCTGGGTCGGCCTGTATCTGTTCATCGCGGCCACCCTGACCTTCATCGCGATCCTGATCATGCACGAGACCAGGGACACCTCGCTGGACTCCGCGGAACTCCCGCCGCCGGAGCTGTGACCCCGCCCCGGGCCGGCGCTCGTCGGCCGGCCGGCCCGAAGGCGTCATTGAGGCGGACCGACGGCCACGCTAAACTGTCGTCCATACGGTAAGCACCCATAGAACGGGACGGCGATGCACCAGAACGACATGATCCTGATCAGCGTTGACGACCATGTGGTGGAACCGCCGGACATGTTCAAGAACCACCTGGCCAAGAAGTACCTGGACGAGGCGCCGCGGCTGGTGCACAACGAGGACGGCAGCGACACCTGGCAGTTCCGTGACGTGGTGATCCCGAACGTGGCGTTGAATGCCGTCGCGGGCCGGCCCAAGGAGGAGTACGGCCTGGAGCCGCAGGGGCTCGACGAGATCCGGCCGGGCTGCTGGCAGGTCGACGAACGGGTCAAGGACATGAACGCCGGCGGCATCCTGGGTTCGGTGTGCTTCCCGTCGTTCCCCGGCTTCGCGGGCCGCCTGTTCGCCACCGAGGATCCGGAGTTCTCCCTGGCGCTGCTGCAGGCCTACAACGACTGGCACGTCGAGGAATGGTGCGGAGCCTATCCGGCCCGGTTCATCCCGATGACCCTGCCGGTGATCTGGGACGCCGAGGCGTGCGCGGCCGAGATCCGGCGCAACGCCGCGCGCGGGGTGCATGCGCTGACGTTCAGCGAGAACCCGGCCGCGATGGGCTATCCGAGTTTCCACGACGAGTACTGGGATCCGGTGTGGAAGGCGCTGGTGGACACCGACACCGTGATGAACGTCCACATCGGTTCCTCGGGGAAGCTGGCCATCACCGCCCCGGACGCGCCGATGGACGTGATGATCACACTGCAGCCGATGAACATCGTGCAGGCCGCCGCCGACCTGCTGTGGTCGGCGCCGATCAAGAAGTACAAGGACCTCAAGATCGCGCTGTCCGAGGGCGGCACCGGCTGGATCCCCTACTTCCTGGAGCGCGCCGACCGCACCTACGAGATGCACTCCACGTGGACCGGGCAGGACTTCAAGGGCAAACTGCCCAGCGAGGTGTTCCGGGAGCACTTCCTGACCTGTTTCATCGCCGATCCGATCGGGGTGGCGCTGCGAAACGAGATCGGCATCGACAACATCTGCTGGGAAGCCGACTACCCGCACAGCGACTCGATGTGGCCCGAGGCCCCCGAAGAGCTGGACAAGGTGCTCAAGGCCAACAGCGTGCCCGACGACGAGATCAACAAGATGACCTACGAGAACGCGATGCGCTGGTATCACTGGGATCCGTTCAGCCAGATCCCCAAGGAGCAGGCCACCGTCGGCGCGTTGCGTAAGGCTGCCGAGGGTCACGACGTGTCGATCCAGGCCCTCTCCCACCATGAGAAGGGCACCCGCGGCGAAGCCCTGCACGCCGCGGCGCGGGCGAACTCCGGCAGCAGCTAGCCCGACAGCGTGTAGCGGATGGGCAGGTGCTTGAGCCCGCCCACGAACACCGTCGCGGTGTGCTTCGGCGCGCCCGCCAGTTCGACGGACTTCAGCCTGGGCAGCAGTTCGGAGTAGAAGCTGTTGATCTCCATCCGGGCCAGCGCCGCGCCCAGGCAGAAGTGCACGCCGTAGCCGAACGCCACGTGCTTGTTGGGATCGCGCCCGACGTCGAACGTGAACGGGTCGGTGAACACCTCTTCGTCGCGGTTGCCGGACGGATAGGACAGCAGCAGCGAGTCCCCCGCGGCGATCGGCACTCCCCGAATCTCGGTGTCCTGCTGCGCGGTTCGCATGAACTCCTTGACCGGCGTGACCCACCGGATCATCTCCTCGGTCGCCAGCGGCAGCAACTCGGGGTGGTTCTGCAGGCGCCGCAACTGATCCTGGTTCTCGGCCAGGGCCTGCAGGCCGCCCGAGATGGTCGCGCTGGTGGTGTCGTGTCCGGCGGTCGCGACGATGAGGTAGTAGGACACCGTGTCGATATCGGACAGCGGTTCGCCGTCGATGTGCGCGTTGGCGATCGCCGAGGCGAGATCCTCGGTGGGGTGTGCCCGCCGCGATGCGGTGATCTCGTTGAAGTAGGTGAACATCTCGAACAGCGCCATGCCGCGTTCCTCGAGGGTCGCGCCCCGCTGCAATTCCTCGTCGTCGCTGCCGAACAACTCCTGGGTGTAGGTCAGCATCCGGGGGAAGTCGGACTCGGGGATCCCGAGCAGCGACATGATCACGTACAGCGGGAAGTTGACCGCGACCTCGCTGACGAAGTCGCACTCCCCTCCCCGCTCCTGCATCTGGTCGACGAACGACTTCGCCAGCTCGTCGACGCGGACCTTCAACGCGCGCATCGCCTTCGGGCGGAACCAGTCCGCCCCGATGGCCCTGACCTTGCGGTGCTGCGGGTCGTCCAGATGGATCAGCGTGCGCACGCCCATCGCCTCCTGCTGGGCGTCGCCCGCGGCGGTGGTCAGCACCGGTCGTGGCGAGTTGGTGAACACCGCGTTGTCGCGCTCGACCGCCATGATGTCGGCGTGCCTGGTGATCGCCCAGAACGGGCGGTAGCCCTCCACGTCCACCCAGCACACCGGCGCGTTGGCCCGCAGATGGCGCAACGCCGCATGCAGTCGCGCCTCGTCGGCGTAGGCCGACGGATCGGCGAACACCCTGGCCGCGTCGTCGACGACGGGAACGCTCATCAGGTCTCCTCTTCGGTCATGCGCCGCTGCGCAACTCGGATACCAGGTCGATCACGGTGGCCTCGTCGACGCCGGGTGGAAATCCGATAAGCACCCGGTCGATCAGGCCCTCGCACCGGGCCCGGATCTTCTTCACCACGTCCTCGATCGGGGCCACCACGGCGAACGTGTCCAACATGGTGTCGTCGATCAGCGTGCCCATGGTGTCCCAGCCGCCCTCTCGGGACAGCCGGTGCAGTTCGGTCTGCAGCTCGCCCCAGCCGTGCAACTCGAGCACGTTGCGGTACGCCGGGGTGGATGCGTAGAACGCGATCTGCTTGCGGGCACGGGCCGCAGTCTCGGCGATCTCAGCCTCATCGCGCCCCGTCACGACGAACAGCGGGCTGGACACCTGGACGTCGGCACGGGTGCGGCCGGCCCGCGCCAGCCCGCGCGACAGCGTCGGAATCGTCACCTCCCGCATGTAGCGCGCGGTCGAGAACCCATGTGCGAGCAGGCCGTCGGCGACCTCGCCGACCATCTCGGTCATCCGGTCCCCCACGGCGGCGACGAACACCCGGGGGTCGCCGTAGTCGTGCATGGGCGGGACGAACATCGGTGTCATGAGCTTGTGGGTGTAGAACTCGCCGTCAAACTCGAGGGGCTGCTCACCACGCCAGCAGGACCAGATGGCCCGCATCGCCAGCACGAACTCGCGCATCCGGTCCACCGGCCTGCTCCACGGCATGCTGAAGCGCTTCTCGATGTGCGGCTTGATCTGGCTGCCCAGCCCGATGATGAGCCGCCCGTGCGAGTAGTCCTGGAGGTCCCAGCCGATCTGGGCGACGGTCATCGGGGTGCGGGCGAACGCGACCGCGATGCTGGTACCCAGCTCGATGCGCTCGGTGTGCTCGGCGGCCAGGGTCAGCGGCAGGAACGGGTCGTGGTTGATCTCGGCGGTCCAGCAGCCGTCATAGCCCCGGCGCTCCAGCGTCCGGGCGCCGTCGGGCATCGTGGCCAGCTGACTGACGACGGCCGCGTCTACCCTGAGGCCGCCTCCAGCACCCATGGCGAACGACGCTACAGTAAGCAATTCAGTAAGGTCAACGTTGCACGCCGCCGCGTAGAACGGGAGATGCCATGGCCAGGGCCGAGGACTGGAAGGACACCCTCGACGAACTCGCCCGCCGACGGGATCACTCGCGCGCGATGGGCGGACCGGATCGGCTGGACAAACACCACGGCAAGGGCAAGCTCGACGCCCGCGGCCGCATCGACCACCTGCTGGACAAGGGGTCGTTCCGCGAGTTCGGCACGCTGGTCGGCGGCGATATCGCCGCGGACGGGATCGTCGCGGGCAGCGGCCTGATCGACGGCAGGCCGGTGATGATCGGCGCCGAGGACTTCACCACGCTGGCGGGCAGCATCGGCCCCGGCGGGAACGCGAAGCGCTACCGGCTGGCCGAGATCGCGCTGGGTGACCGGGTCCCGCTGGTGATGCTGCTGGAGGGCGCGGGCTTTCGGCCCAGCGGGGAGCACTACGGCCGGACCCCCACCGATCTGCTGGCTCAGGCCGCATGCTCGGGCAAGGTGCCGACCGTCGGCGGGTTGTTCGGCCCGTCCGCCGGCCACGGCGCGCTGGTCGCGCCGGTCTGCGACTGGACCATCATGACCAGCCAGGGCGCGATCTTCACCGCCGGCCCGCCGGTGGTCAAAGAGTCCACCGGAGAGGAGATCTCGAAGGAAGACCTGGGTGGCCCGGGGGTGGCGCTGGCCAGCGGGGTGATCCACAACCTCGGCGCCGACGACGCCGCCGTGCTCGACGACATCCGCCGTTACCTGTCCTATTTCCCGTCCAGCGCGTGGTCCTATCCCGCGTCGCTTACCAAGGACGAGTCGACCGGGCGCCGGCCCACTCCCGAACTGGTCGACATCGTCCCGCGGGGCAACCGCCAGATCTACGACATGCGCGCGGTGCTCGACGTGGTGTTCGACGGCCCGGACTGGTTCGAGGTGCAGCCGAAGTTCGGGCCCGCGATCCTTTGCGCCCTCGCGCATCTCGGTGGCCATCCGGTCGCGGTGGTGGCCAACCAACCCCGGGTACTGGCAGGCTCGATCGACGCCGACGCCGCGGACAAGGCCGCGCATTTCATCACCGTGGCCGACTCGTTCCACCTGCCGATCGTGTTCCTGGCCGACAATCCCGGGATGCTGCCGGGCAGCCGGTCCGAACGCCAGGGCGTGCTGCGCAGCGGCGCCCGGATGTTCGCCGCCCAGACCGCCGCGACCACCCTCAAGCTGCACGTGACGCTGCGCAAGGCCTACGGGTTCGGGTCCATGGTGATGTCGTTGCTCGGATTCGACAACCAGAGCGCGACCTTCGCCTATCCGGGCGCGACCATGGGCGCGATGAGCGCCGCCGCGCTGAGCCGCGCATCGCACGCCACCGAGGATCTCGAGGCCCGGCTGCGCCAGGCCGAGGTGGACGCGTCGTTCCGCTCGGCGGGCCACCTCGGCTTCGACGACCTCATCCATCCCGAGGAGACCCGCGACGCGCTGCTGGACGCGCTCGAACGCGGCCTGCACCGGCGCCAGGCGGCCGCCGAACCCGTCAGCCGCACGGCGATCACCCCCTGACCCCCTTGGGATTTCGGTGTAGTTTGTCACGCCGAAGGCGACAAACTACACCGAAATCACCCGGAGGCGCGGTAGGCGGCGACGATCGGTTCGAGCTCGTCGGGAGTCGCGCCGTGCATGATGACCGCATCGGCGCCGTAGTCGAACTCCTTGCGCACCCGGTCCACGCACTGCTGCGCCGAACCGGTCGCCGCCGGCTCGAGCCACTCGTCGGGAATCAGCGTGGCGATGTGTTCGATCTGCTCGGCGCTGGCCTTGTGGTCGATGCCGCCGGGTATCGACTGCACGACCGGATCGTCGCGAAACCTCGTCAGCACGGCGGGATCCCAGCCGTTCGTGCTGACCAGCAGATCACCGTAGCCCTGCAGGTAGGTGGCCAGCCGGGCCACGGTCTTCTTCAGCCGCAGTTCCTCGGGCAGATGGTCGCCGACGGTGGCGAAGCACGACCACACCCGCACTGAGGCCGGGTCGCGACCGGCCTGCTCGGCGGCGTCCTTGACGGTCTTGACCGCGCGTTGCAGGGTCTCCGGCGTGAAGTAGGTGTGCAGGATGACGTCGTCGAACTCGCGCCCGCCCAGCGCCAGGGTCTGCGGCCCGAACGCCACGATCGCCAGCCGGATGTCCTCGTCGAAATCCGGGTCCAGGAACAGCACCGGGTACTTGCCGATGGGCCCGTCGTGGTTGAAGATCAGCCCGCCGTGCCAGAGCTTGCGCATCACCTGCGCGAAGTCCTCCATCTGTGCGGTGGTCACGGCCGGCACCCCGAACGCCCGGTAGATGGCCGCGATCCCGCGGCCCAGGCCGAGGGTGAAGCGGCCACCCGAGAGCCGGTGCATCGTGGTGGCCCACGAACTGGTGATCAACGGGTGACGGGTGTTGTGATTGGTTGCGGCCGTGGCGATCTGCATCCGCGTGGTCACCGCCAGCGCCGCGCCGGTCAACGACGAGGCCTCCTTGACGTTCCAGCGCTCGGAGATGAACCCGGTGCCGAAGCCGAGTTCCTCGCCGCGGCGCGCCTCGTCCATCAGCGACGCGGGCCCCTCACCCCCGGCCCCGGCCAGCAGGTAGTAGCCCAACTCGTCGAGCACCCGGTCGGTCGTCATGCCCACTCTCCTTGCTTGTAGCCGCAGTTCCACACCTCGACGATCCTGCCGTCCACCACCCGGAAGATCTCCATGCTGCCGATCGTGATCGACGCGCCGTCCTTCCCCGTCATCGGCGACTGGTAGACGATCGCCACGTGTTCACCGTCGTCACCCGCGACGACCAGGTTGAGATCGAACCGGATCGTCTCGAACATCGCCCAGTGGTCGACGATGCGGGCGACCGCCTGCTCGTGGGTCAGGGTGATCGCCTCGCCGACCTCGTGGCGGATCACCGTGTCGCCCATCAACTCCTCGGCGAGCGCGAAGTCCCGCTCGTTCCACACCACGAGGTTGTACAGTTCGACCACTTCGCGGGCCGATCGGGTCATCCGAACACCTCCAAGGCGCCGATCTCGTCGATGGCCGCCGCGGCCCGCTCCAGCAGGCGCAGGCACAGCTGCCGGGACCGCTCCGGCAGGGCATCCCAGCCCAGCAGCGGCAGCGCGGGCAGCACGATGTAGTAGGCCACCGCGAACCGGTAGTGCCGCCACGCCTCGTCGAACGGGTAGTCGGCGACCCCGTGCTCGGCCAACCGGCAGACGTAGTCGCGGACGAACTCCTCGTCGCGACCCGAGCGCGCCTCGGTGGGCAGCCCCTGACTGACCAGGTAGCCGATGTCGGTTGCGCCGCAGCCCTTGGCGGCCAGCTGGAAGTCCACCACCTTGAGCTCACCGCCGGCGAAGAACATGTTGTCGGCCCGGATGTCGCCGTGGATCAGCATCGACCGTTCGCCCAGTGCGGCCACCGCCGTCGGGGCCAGCTCGGTGAACCGCTCGGCGTAGGCGTCCACCTCGGGCGGGATCGTTATCGGGACCAGGTCCCGGTAGACCTGCCAGGCCGCCGGGAACGCGGCGGGCAGCAACTCGCGACTGAACGGCGAGTCGAACGATTCGAACCCGCCGAGCTTGTCGGCGTGCCGGGTGGACCAGGCGTGCAGCCCGGCGAGCCGGTCGATGCAGCTGCGCGCCTGCTCGACCGACAACCCGGCGAGGTGGTCCACGTTGTGCCAGCCCTGCAGGTCCTCCAGCACGAGAACGAAATCACCCTGGTCACCGGCCATCCGGGCGGCGAACACGTGTGGGGTGCCCAGCGGCGCCGAACCGGCGACGTCGCGGTAGAACGCCACCTCGCGGGCGTATCCACCCAGCATCCGCATCGCCGCACCGGCCTCGGATTCGGCTGGCAGCTTGACGATCACGCTCGGCGGGATTCCGTTCCCGGACAGCTGCACACGGTAGAGCCGCGACGAGAACCCGCTGTCCAACGCGATCTGTTCGGCCCGCACGTTGCCGACGACGGCGTCGTCGGGCAACGTGTCGTCGGCGCGCAACACCGCGGCCAACCATTCGCGTGTGACGTCGTCGATGGTGCGCGGCACCGCGGCGGTCGTGTCGCCGAGCGATCCCGCCGATGTCACCGACCGCTCCGGTCCCGGCGCCCGATCGGCCTGAGGAACCGCTCGGTGACCCCGTGCACGCCGCCGGCGAACACATGACCCACGTGGCTGCCCCGATGCCAATGCAGTTGCCCACCCCAGCGCCCGTGCAGTTCGAGCGCGGTGTCGCGGCCCGCCATCTGGTCATGCCACGCCCCGACGATCAGCCGGTTGCGCTCCGGCGCGGTGGGCTCGACGGACTGGTAGTCCACCGCCGCCATCACCTGCGCCGCGGCATCCGAGCCCAGCAGCTCGATGGTGTCGTGCACGGACGGGCCCCAGCGGCCCAGGTGAGCGGCGATCATCGCGTTCAGGCCCGCGATCGGCGTGTACACCGCGACCGCATCGACCGGCTCGAGGTGCGACACCAGCCCCGCCACCGGGCTTCCCATCGACACCCCGGCCACCGCGACCGTGCCCGCCTGCGGCCGCAACCAACGCACCAGCGCACGCACCTCCGACACGGCGCGCATCATGCCCGCGACGTTGGCCAGCGGGTCCATGGTCGGGTACTGCGGCCAGCGGTCGCGACGCACCCCGCAGCCCGGCTGGACCGGCAGTGCGATGTTGTAACCCAGCACTTGCTGCAACCATCGCGCCCGCGCGACCATCAGGTCGATCGGCTGGCCCTGGCCCGCACCGTGCACCCATACCAGCCACGGCCGCGGTTCCGAACCGGCGCGACACAGGTGCACGACGGCGGTCGCCGGGCCGCCGAGGCCCTCCACCATCAGCGTGTCGGGCAGCGCGGGCTCGTGCTCGAAGGTCAACCGCTCGTAGGTCTGCGGACCCATTCGAAGCCGACGAACATCCTTGACCTGCAATGGTTCCGGCTCGGCATGAGCTCCTGCGACGCCGAGCGCCGACAGCTGCGCCCCGGTGGCCGCACAGGACTCAACCGTACGCTCGAGCTTGGGCGGGGGCGCGGTCAAGGTCATGCTGGTCAACGCCAACTCGTCGAGGGCGACCTCGCCGAACTCACGAATACCTTTCAGCGAGAGCGGATTCCAGTCCTTCGATTCCGAGACCGCACGGTGCGTACGCGGCAGGACACCGGCGAAGTCGCTGCCGATCCGCCACAGCCGCTCGGATGCCCTCATCCGAGGCTGAAGCCCTGATAGCCGGCATCGGCGACCTCGTCGCAGCGCCGCCGGTACTCGGGAATGCCCGCGTTGTAACCCATGTACATCCTCTTCTTGCCGGGCACGTTGCCGCCGTTGTACCAGGAACTGCACGACGGGTGCGCCACCACGGTCGGTTCGACCAGGGACGTGGCGTGGTCGATCCATTCGCGTTGCGCCTGCGGCTGCGCCTCGATCGTGCGGTATCCGTGATCGCGCAGGTAGACCAGGCAGTCGCCGATCCACTCCACGTGCTGCTCCAGCGCGGTGACGAAATTGGAGGCCGCCGAGGGGCTTCCCGGAGCCTGCACGATGAACAGGTTCGGGAATCCGGCGACCGCCAGGCCGAGGTAGGTCAAGGGTCCCTCATCGGCCCAGAAGTCGCGCAGCGACAACCCGCCGCGGCCACGGACGTCGATGCGGCTCATCGCGCCCGTCATGGCGTCGAACCCGGTCGCATAGATGATCACGTCGAGCTCGTGCACGCCGCGTTCGGTGCGGATGCCCTCCGGACACACCGTGACGATCGGATCGGCACGAAGGTCGACCAGGGTGACGTTGTCGCGGTTGAACGTCTCGTAGTAGCCCTGGTCGATGATCGGGCGTTTGCAGCCGAACGGGTGGCTGGGAATCAACGCCGCCGCGGTGTCCGGATCGGTGACGAGGCGCGCCACCGCCTCGCCGTAGAGCCGGGCGGCCATCTGGTTGGCCTCCATGTCGAAGAAGATGTCACCCCAGTTCAGCGCACCCAGCACGCCGTGCTCCTCGATTGCGCGACATTGCTCTTCGCGCGAGGCGGACTTCAGCGGCGGCTTGACCAGCATGTCCAGCAACACCGAGAACGCGCTCAGCCGCGCCGCACCCACCGGGTGTTCGCGCTGGGCGGCGCGGATCTCGGGATAGCGCGCCTTCAGCTCGTCGAGCTCACCCGGTTCGAACGCCCGGACCTGCCACGGCAGCGTGTAGGCGGGTGAGCGCTGGAAGACGGTGAGGTGAGCGGCTTGCCGGGCCACCACCGGGATGAGCTGGACTCCGGTGGATCCGGTCCCGATCACCCCGACCCGCCGCCCACTCAGGTCGACACCGTCGGGCCACCGGCTGGTCAACAGCGAGGCGCCTTCGAAGCTGTCCATGCCTTGGATGGTGGGCTCCAGCGGCACCGACAGGATGCCGGTGGCGGCCACCACGTGGCCGGCATGCAGCGTCTCACCCGAGGCCAGCTCGACGGTCCACCGCGCGTCGGCCTCGACGAATCGCATCGCGACCACCTCGGCGCCGAAGCTGATGTCGCGTCGCAGGTCCAGCCGGTCGGCGACGAAGTTGAGATAGGCCTCGATCTCGGGTTGGGCCGGCATCGTCTCGGTCCACACCCACTCCTGCTGGATCTGCTCGGAGAACGAATACGAGTACTCGATGCTCTCGATGTCGCACCGCGCGCCGGGATAGCGGTTGAACAGCCAGGTGCCGCCGACCTCGTCGGCCTTCTCCAGCACGCGCACCCGGAAGCCCAGTTCCCGCAGCCGGTGCAGGGCGTAGAGACCGGAGAACCCGGCGCCGATGACGATCACGTCGAATGTGTCGGTGGCGGCCGGGGTGGTCGCAGGAGCTGTCACAGGTCCTCGCGGAGGTCATGGGGAATCGTTACTGTAACTACTACAGTAGTAGCACCGCCCTGTCGCGCTTTCGGCGACGGCCGTCACCGCGATCGCGACCCGAGAGTCGCACCGATGAGGTTCACCCCGGAATGTCCGATCACCGCACAGTTGGTGTCGAAAGCACTACTGTAAGCTGCTCCATAACTCGGTAGGGCCATCGAGGGAGGCGTCGTGAAAGTCCCGTTCACCTGGAAGGTCACCGGCTGGTTCATGATCGGCTGGTCGGCCGAGTTCGCCGTCGGCGACGTGAAGGCGGTGAAGTACTTCGGCGAGGATCTGGCCGCCTACCGCGACGAATCGGGCGCACTGCATGTCCTGGAAGCCCACTGCAAGCACCTCGGGGCGCACATCGGCCACGGCGGCAAGGTCGTCGGCGACTGCGTCGAGTGCCCGTTCCACGGCTGGCGGTGGGGACCGGACGGCTCCAACACCTACATCCCCTACCAACCGGACCGGCCCAACCGGGGCCTGCGGCTGCGCTCCTATCCGGTCCGGGAGCAGTACGGATGCATTTTCATGTGGTACCAACCCCAGGGCGGGGAACCGCAGTGGGAGCTGCCGGACATCTTCCACAAGTTCCCGCAGTTCGAGACCGATGCGAACGCCTACTACCGGCCGTATCCCGAGTTCTCCAGCCGCGCCGACGCCATCCCGGTGCATCCGCAGATCGTTGCCGAGAACGGCCCCGACAGCTCCCACTTCCGCTACGTGCACGGTGCGACCGTGACACCGGTGTGCCTGCACTGGGAACACGTCGACGAGGAGTGGCGATTCCTGACCGGATGGCCGGACACCCGAAGCGACGACCCGGACAAGATGGCCTTGAAGATCCACAGCCATTTCTCCGGACTGGGCTTCGCGATGAGCGCGTTCGAGGGGTCGTCAAACCACCGGCTGATCTTCGCGTGCACACCCGTCGACGACGAGGTGTCCGACATGTTCTATTCGATCTGGTGGCCGAAACTACCCGGCGAGACGTCCGACGTACCGCCGCCGTCGGTGATCGAGAAGGTCGAGCGGCAGTACCTCAAGACCGTGTGGGAGGACTGCGAGATCTGGCGCTACCAGCGCTACGTCGAGCATCCGCCGCTGGCGAAGGTGGACGCGAAACCCTATATGGCGATGCGGAAGTGGGCGCAACGGTTCTACGACGTTCCCGCCACCCCGCCCGCCGAAGTTCCCGCCAACCCGACCGCCGACGCGCCCGTGACGAGCGCATGAGACCCGACCTCGCCGAGCTGGTCGCGCCGGCGCACACCGCGGTGGTCACCCAGGAGTGTCAGGGCGCGATCGTCGGACCGAACGCCGGCCTGGGGGTGCTCGCGGCCGAGGCCCGCCGGGTCGCGCTGCCCGGCATCGCCCGGCTGCTGCCCGCGGCGCGCGCCGCGGGCACCGCGGTGGTGCACTGCGTGGTGCAGCGCCGCCAGGACGGCCGGGGCGCCAACCACAATGCCCGGCTGTTCGCCGTCGGCGCTACCGGGGTGGACATCACGCCCGGTAGCCCCGGCACCGAGCTGGTGCCCGAACTCGACGTGCAACCAAGTGATCTGGTGCTGCACCGCTGGCACGGCATCGGCCCGATGGGCGGAACCGATCTGGACGCGGTGCTGCGCAACCTGGGGGTGCGCACCATCGTCGCAGTCGGGGTGTCGGTCAACGTCGCGATCACCAACCTGGTGATGGACGCGGTCAACGCGGCCTATCACGTGGTCGTCCCGCGGGACGCGGTCGCGGGCATCCCGACGGCCTACGCCGATGCCGTCATCGACAACACGCTGTCGCTGCTGGCGACGATCACCACCACCGACGACCTGATCGACGCGTGGCGGCCCCGGTGACCGACCTGCAGCCGGATAGAGTCCGGCGATGGGCGGAAGCCCCGATGATCCACCTGCTCCCCCACCAGCGATGAGAGGCAGCATGTCATCCTCGATCCAGTTCACCGTCCCGGCCGCCGCCGACGCCGTCGCCGCGGTCATCGGCGACCGCGAGTTCATCATCCAGGGTGATCGCCGGTACACCTACGCCCAGATCGTCGAGCGGTCCACCCGGTTTGCCGCGTTCCTGCACGCCAACGGGCTGGGCTGCCACACCGAACGCGCGGATCTGCCCGGCCATGAGGTCGGCCAGGACCTGCTGGGCATCTACGCCCACAACGGTCCGGAGTACGTCGAGGGCATGCTGGGCGCGTGGCGGGCCAGGGTCGCCCCGTTCAACGTCAACTACCGCTACGTCAAGAGCGAACTGCAGTACCTGCTCTCCGACTCCGGGGCCACCGCGCTGCTCTACCACGCGGCGTTCGCCCCCCGGCTGGCCGAGGTGCTGCCCGACCTGCCCGAGCTGCGGGTGCTCATCCAGATCGCCGACGACTCGGGCAACGACCTGCTGCCTGGCGCGGTCGACTACGAGTCGATCGTCGCCGACGGCCCGGCCGTCGCCCCGCCGGTCGAACCGTCGCCCGACGACCTCTACGTGCTCTACACCGGCGGCACGACGGGCATGCCCAAGGGCGTGCTGTGGCGCCAACACGACATCTTCGTCGCCTCCTTCGGCGGCCGCAGCCTCTACACCGGCGAGCTGGCGACGTCCTATGCCGACATCGCCGACCGGTGCGCCCAGGCACCCGGCACCAAGCTGATGGTGTTGCCGCCGCTGATGCACGGCGCGGCGCAGTGGGCGGTGTTCACCGCGATGAACACCGGCCAGTCCGTGGTGTTCTCACCGTTCACCAGCCACCTCGACGTCGACGACGTGGTCGCCAGCATCGAACGGGAGAAGATCCTCGCGGTCACCGTCGTCGGCGACGCGATGGCCCGCCCGCTGGCCCACGCGTTCGAGCGCAGCACGGCGGATCTGTCCTCGCTGGCGGTGGTCGCCAACGGCGGAGCACAGCTCACCCCGAGCGCCAAGCAATGTCTCATCGACGCCAAGGAGAACCTGATGGTCGTCGACGGCGTCGGGTCGTCGGAGACCGGCGCGCAGATGACGCACATGTCGGCGCCCGGCGCGGTGTCGACGGGCCGGTTCACCGCGGGCCCGGACACCTTCGTCGCCGCCGAGGACCTCGACTCGATCCTGTCGCACGGGCATGAGGGAATCGGCTGGCTGGCTCAGCGTGGCTATGTGCCGCTGGGCTACAAGGGCGATGCGGCCAAGACCGCGGCCACGTTCCCGGTCATCGACGGCGTGCGCTACTCGGTGCCCGGCGACCGGGCCCGCCACCTCGCCGACGGCTCGATCGAACTGCTGGGCCGCGACTCGGTGACGATCAACTCCGGCGGCGAGAAGATCTTCGCCGAGGAGGTCGAGTCGGCGATCGCGTCGCATCCCTCCGTCGCCGACGTCGTGGTGGCGGGGCGGCCCAGCGAACGATGGGGCCAGGAGGTGGTGGCCGTCGTCGCACTGGCCGACCGTGCGCACGCCACCGACGCCGAGCTCATCGACCATGCGTCGAAGTCGATCGCGCGCTACAAGCTGCCCAAGGCCGTGGTGTTCCGGCCGGTCATCGAGCGCAGCCCGGCCGGCAAGGCCGACTACCGGTGGGCGCGCGAGCAGGCCATCGCGGACGTCTGAGCCGGAGGCGAATCAACCGGCACTGAGCCGGAGGCGAATCAACCGGCAGCGAGCCGCAGACGAATCCACCGCACCGAGCCGGAGGGCGAATCAACCGCTACGGAGCCGGCGGCGGGTGCGGTAACGCGCCATCCGCAGGGTCAGCGCCGTGGTGGCCCGCGTCGACCGGGTGAACGGCGGCGCCGCGCGTCCGGTGATCGTGAACGGAAGGTCGCTGCCCACCACGGTGCGGTAGTGACTGAACGCGTCGAAGCCGGCCTTGCCGTGGTAGGCGCCCATCCCACTGCGGCCGACCCCGCCGAACGGCGCCGCCGACGGAATCATCTGGGCGGCGAAGTCGTTTCGCGCCACCCCGCCGCTGCGGGTGCGCCGCACGAAGGATCGGAAATCCGCGTCGTCGGGCCCGAACCAGTACGCCACCAGCGGCGCCGGGCGCGCGTTGACGTACTCCACGACGTCGTCGAGGCTTTCATACGGGCGCACCGTCAACACGGGTCCGAAGGTCTCCTCCGATGCCAGGGCCATGGTGTCGTCCACGCCGCGCACCAGCGTGGGCGCGATCTTACGGCTGACCGGGTCGGGCAGTACCTCACCCGGCGGTGCCACCGGCTCGACCGCCGCCCCCTTGCTCCGCGCGTCCTCGATCAGGCCGACGACCCGGTCGAAGTTCGCCCGGTTCACCGACGAGCAGTAGTCGTCGTTGGCCACGATCGACGGAAACATCGAAGTCCAGGTGCGGCGGGCGGCGTCCGCGAACACCTCGGCCCGATCGGACGGCACGAAGACGTAGTCCGGGCAGACGCAGACCTGCCCGCCATTGATCATGCGGCCCTGCGCGATTCGCTCCGCGGCTCGGGCGACGTCTGCCCCCGGGGCGACCACCACCGGGTTCTTCCCACCGAGTTCCAGGGTCACCGGCACCAGGTTGGCGGCTGCCGCCCGCTGGACCAGCGCGCCGACGGCGGGCGAACCGGTGAAGAACAGGTGGTCGAACGGCAATGCGGCGAACTCCGCGGCGACCTCGGCATCACCGGTCACCACGTGCAGTTCGGCCGGGTCGAAGTGGTCGGGCGCCAGGCCGGCCATCAGCGCGGCGGTCCGCGGGGTGATCTCGGACATCTTGATCATCACCCGGTTGCCGGCCGCGAACGCCGCGGCCGCCGGCAGCACCACCAGGTTGAGCGGGAAGTTCCACGGCCCGATGATGCCGACCATACCGAGCGGCGACGGCTCGACCTCGGCGCGCAGACCGAACATCCGCGCCCCACGCATCAGTTTGGCCGAGCGCATCCACTGCGGCACATGGGATCTGGTGTGCTCGATCACCGAGATCATGCCCATGATCTCGGTGAACAACGAGCCCGCCCGCGGCCTGGTGCCGAAGTCGGCGGCCATCGCGTCGACGAAGGCGTCGGCGTTGTCGAGCACGAGCGCCAGCAGCCGGTCGATGCGGTTGCGGCGCAGCGCCGCCGTCGGCGGCCCGTCGGCGGCGTAGGCGGCCCGTTGCCGCTCGAGAATGGCCGACATCGGTTCCTGCTGACGGTCGATCGCGCTGTCGGGCAGCACTGCCATCTGAATCCTCCACCTGGGCAACCCTCCGGTAAGGCTAACGGTAACACCAACCAGGCCTGTACACGGTTTACTGTAAGAGTTACAGTAACTCCCTGGGGCGGGCCGTCCGCCCGATACCGACGGGAGGCCACACGTGGAGACGCCGGTACAGGACGTCGCGATGGACGAACCCATCGACCTGCGCGACCCCTACCCCATGTTCGCGCGGCGCCGCGCCGAGGGTGGGGTGTTCCGCGGGTCGGTGATGGACTGGAGCAGAACCCCGGATTCACTGCGTCCCGAGAACCTCTACGCGGCGGTGTCGTTCGATGCGGTGAACCGGGTGTTCCGGGACGGCAACGCATTCAACTCGCACATCTACGACTCCACCATCGGTCTGTTCATCGGTCCGACCATCCTGGCGATGGAGGGCAAACCCCACTGGCAGCACCGCAACCTGGTGTCCGCGGCGTTCAAGTCCCGCTCGCTGGCCCGGTGGGAGCCCGAGATCGTCCGCCCGGTGGTGACCGGCCTGATCGACGAGTTCGTCGACCGCGGCGAAGCGGATCTGGTGCGCGACTTCACCTTCGAGTTCCCCACCCGCGTCATAACCCGCCTGCTCGGGCTCCCCGAGGAGGACCTGCCGTGGTTCCGCAGGCGCGCGGTGGAGCTGATCAGCTATGCGGTGAACTACAAGCGCGCATTCGAGGCGTCCGCCGCGCTGAAGGAATACTTCCTGACCCAGATCGAGCAGCGGCGCTCGGCGCCAACCGAGGACATCATCGGGGATCTGGTATCCGCCGAGGTCGACGGGGAGAGGCTCACCGACGAGGCGATCTACTCGTTCCTGCGACTGCTGCTACCGGCCGGGCTGGAGACCACCTACCGATCCTCGGGCAATCTGCTCTACCTGCTCCTCACCCACCGCGATCAGTTCGACGCGGTGGTGGCTGACCGTGAGCTGATCGGCCCGGCGATCGAGGAGGGCCTGCGCTACGAGACGCCACTGACCACGGTGCAGCGCTACGCGAGCGAGGACACCGAGGTCGAAGGGGTGCCGATCCCGGCGGGATCGGTGATCGACGTGTGCATCGGCTCGGCCAACCGCGACGAGCACCGCTGGGAACGCTCCGAGCAGTTCGACATCTTCCGAAAGCGGGTGCCGCACATCTCGTTCGCCGCCGGCGAGCACACCTGCATGGGGCTGCACCTGGCCCGGATGGAGACCCGCGTGGCCACCGAGTGCCTGCTCGACCGGCTCACCGACATCCGGCTGCACACCGATGACGACCCGCACATCCACGGCCAGCCGTTCCGATCGCCGACCGTGCTGCCGGTGACGTTCGCCCCTTCGGCGGAATAACATTCCCGGCCGTTGACACGGCGGAATCACAGCCCTGGCTTCGCCCTGGCGACAGACCGCTTCAGTGCGTGCGGCGCTCCCGGCGGGCGATGGTCTTGGTCTCCAGATACTGTGCGAACCCTTCCAGGCCGCACTGCCGGCCCACGCCGCTGCTCTTGTAGCCTCCGAACGGGGCGTCGGCACCGTAGAACATCCCGCCGTTGACACCGAACGACCCGGTGCGCACCCGCCGCGCGATGTCCATGCCGCGCTCCGCCGATCTCGACATCACCGCCCCGGCAAGGCCGAACGGGCTGTCGTTGGCGATGGCGACGGCCTCGTCATCGTCGTCGAACGGCAGCAGCACCAGCACGGGGCCGAACACTTCCTGTTGGGCGATAGCCGCTCTGTTGTCGACCCCGATGACGACGGTGGGCGCGATGAAGTGCCCGCCGCGCAGATGGTCGGGCAGGTTCTCCACCGGGCCTCCCCCGGCGGTGATCTCGGCACCGTCGTGGCGTGCCCCGGCGATCGCGTCGAGCACCCGCCGCTGCTGGGCAGCGCTGATGACCGGGCCCACGAAGGTGCCCGGGTCGGCCGGATCACCCACCGGCACAGCCTGATACGCCATGGTGATGTCGGCGACCGCCTGATCGTAGAGCGAGCGGTGGACGAGCATCCGGCTGGTCGCCGCGCAGGCCTGACCGGCGTGCACGCAGACCCCGACCGCGGTCGGCACGATGACCGCAGGATTGGCATCGTCGAGCACGATCGCCGCGGACTTCCCGCCCAGCTCGAGGAACATCCGCTTCATCGTCTCGGCACCACTGCGCATCAACGACTTGCCCACCGCGGTCGAGCCGGTGAACGACACCAGGTCCACCCGTGGGTCGGTCCCCAGCAGGGCAGCGACCTCGTTGGACGGCGTGGTGATCACGTTGAGCACACCAGGTGGGAAGTCCGTGCGTTCGGCGACCAGCCGCCCGATCCGGGTGGCGTTCCACGGCGTGTGCGGGTCCGGCTTGAGCACCACGGTGTTTCCGGCCGCCAGCGCCGGCCCGAGCTTGTTGAGCACGACCTCGATCGGGAAGTTCGACGGGGTCACCGCCGCGGCGACACCGACCGGCTCCTTGACCACCATCCGCACGTTGCGCTCGCCGAACAGGCCGCCACCCTCGAGCACGCGCTCCCACTCGAAGGTGTCGATCAGCTGTGCCGGGTAGTTCAGCGATTCGGCCAGCGGCCAGTCCAGCTGTGCCGAATCGGTGGTCATCACCGGACAACCCACTTCGGCGACGAGTTCGGTTCGCAGTTCGTCCTTCTCGTCCTCCAGCGCGTCCTGCAACTGTTCCAGACAGCGTTTGCGCAGCGCCCGGTTCGTCGACCAGTCGCTGCCGTCGAATGCGCGTCGCGCCGCGGCGACGGCCCGCTCCATGTCGTGTGCGTCCGCGGCCGCGGTCACCCCGAGCACGGCACCGGTGGCCGGGCTGAGGTTGTCGAACTCCGCACCCGACCGGGCCTCGACGAGTTCACCGTCGATCAGCATCCGCCGCTCGGCACCCTGCGCAGCGCGCCGGCCCAGATCGACGCTGGTCTCGGTGCGCCGATCCGCTTCGGCGGTGACGTCGCTCACCTGGCACCCCCTGACGAGGAAATCGCGATCGGATTCTCGGACGGTCAACGGTAAACATTACAGTAGTGCAACTCCGGTAGACTTCCCCGCGAATCTGTCGTTGGACGTCGTCGGAAGGTGTTGTTGACGTGATCAAGGTGATGGAGGGCGTGCGCGTCCTCGAGGTGGCTCAGTTCACGTTCGTGCCCGCTGCGGGCGCGATCCTCGCCGACTGGGGAGCCGACGTCATCAAGGTCGAGCACCCCGTGCGCGGGGACACCCAGCGCGGCTTCATCAACATGGGCGGCTTCCAGCTCGACCCGAACCGGCACCCGCTGATGGAGCACCCCAACCGCGGCAAGCGCAGCGTCGGCATCGACGTCTCCACCCCCGAGGGTCAGGAGGTGCTCTACGAGATCGCCAAGACCGCCGACGTCTTCCTGACCAACTACATGCCCCAGGTGCGGCAGAAGAACAAGTTCGACATCGAGCACATCCGCGCGGTCAACCCAGACATCATCTACGCCCGGGGCAGCGCCTACGGCGACAAGGGTCCCGAGCGCCTTGTCGGCGGCTTCGACGGGACCGCGTTCTGGACGCGCAGCGGCGTCGGCCACGCACTGACCCCCGAGGAGATCGGGGGGGCTCTGCCGCAGGGCATTCCGGCGTTCGGCGACTCGATCGGTGGCATGAACATCGCGGGCGGCATCTCCGCGGCGCTGTTCCACCGGGAGCGCACCGGCGAGGCCGTCGAGCTCGACGTGTCGCTGCTGAGCACCGCGTGGTGGGCGGCCGGCGCCAGCGTGACACAGGGCATGGAGACCGGCGAGACCATGCGTTCACTGATGCCCGGCACCACCACGTCGGTCAACCCGTTCATGGCCAACTACCAGACCTCCGACGGCGGCACCATCAACCTGTGCATCGTCAGCCCGACCGGCTACATCCGGGACACATTCGAGCACCTCGGGCTGCCCGAACTGGCCGACGACCCGCGGTTCAGCGAGGTCATGCCGTTGATCCAGAATGCCGAAGCCGGTGTGGAACTCATCGCCGCGGCGATCGCCGGCAAGCCGTTCGAGTACTGGCGCCAGCACCTCAAGACGATGAGGGGCCAGTGGGCGCCGTTCCAGAGCCTCGTCGACCTCACGACCGACGAGCAGGCCATCGCCAACGACATGATCGTCGAGGTGGAGGGATCCGACGGCAAGCCGTTCAAGGTGGTCCGCGGTCCGGTGCAGTTCAACCACGAGCCGCTGGAGACCACCCGCGCGCCGCAGGCCTCCGAGCACACCGAGCTGGTGCTGATGGAGATCGGCCTGGACTGGGACCGCATCGAAGAGCTCAAGGACAGCGGCGCCATCGCCTGACTTCGCCGAAATGGCATTCCGGCAGCGAAATGTCGAGTAGAGCCCTGCCGGAATGCCATTTCGGCAGAGATCAGGCCTTGTCGACCCGCACCGGCACCCCGGTCAGCCAGGCCATCCCGGACAGCCCCTCCACGTCGGCGGGATCGCTCGAGGTCAGCTGGTTGACGTTGGCGCCGCCGGCCCGATTGGCCACCCGCCAGCCGCCGGTGCCTTTGTGCCCCCAGCCGTGCGGCAGCGCGATGACGCCGGGCACGATGTCCTTGGTGACCCCGACCGGCACGGTGATCTGTCCGTAGGGCGAACTCACCCGCACCTGGCCGCCGTCGCTGATGTCCAGCTCGGCGGCGTCGTCGGCGTTCATCAGCCCCTTATGGATACACTCGCCGCGCATCAACAGCGGAGCGTTGTGCATCCACGAGTTCTCCGAGCGCGTCTCGCGCATCCCGACCATCCGCAACGGATAGTCCGCGGGGTGTTCGCGGCGCGACAGCGTTTTGATCTCGTCGGCGATGTCGTCGTGGCGCAACCGGATTCGGCGCTGCCGGTAGCCGATCGCGTCGCGCAGCACGCCGGTGGGGACGTGCGGGTCGATCACCGTTCCGTGCGGATGCTCGCCGGTGAGCCGGTCGAACGTCAGACCGCGACGGCGCAGCCCGAACCGGTCACCGCCGGCGCACATCCGGATGATCCCGTCGGCCAGCATCCGCGGCGTGAAGTGCACGCCCACCCGCCCGAGCAGCCGGTTCGCGCCGCTCAGCACCGAGAACACCGGTGAGCGGCCCGACAGCCGGCGCATCAGCTCCCCGACGATCTGCCACTCCGGGCGGGCCTGCCCGACCGGGGCGACGACCGCCTCGGTGGCCTGCCGGAACGGGGTGGCCTGGAACGGCTGGAAGGTCAGCGGGAAGTCTTCGCGCTCGTACATCGTGGTGACGGGCAGGATGTAGTCGCAGTGCGACGTCGTCTCGGTGACGTAGAAGTCCAGCGCCACCGACAGTTCCAGCGAGTCCAGCGCCGACTCCAGCTCGTCTCCGTTGGGTACCGACAGCACCGGGTTGCCCGCGCTGACGAACAGCGCCCGGATCTGGCGCCGGCCCGGGGTGAGGATCTCCTTGGCCATCAGCGCGGCCGGCTCGGAGCCGATGGTCGAGCGGAACCCGCCGATCCGGGATCGCCTGCGCCGGTAGGTGCGTCGCAGCAGCGCGCCCACGGCGACGTTCACCCAGTGCTCACCCGGCAAGCCCAGGCTGTTGAACACCGATCCGCCCGGAACGTCGAGGTTGCCCGCGGCCAGGTTGACCACGTCGATCAGGTAGGACGTCAGGGTTCCGTGGCGGCCCACGCAGGTGCCCAGCCGGCCGTAGACCGCCGCGCGCGGGGTGGTGGCCAGGTCGCGGGCCAGGCCGCGCACGACGTCGGGGTCCACCCCGGTGTGCGCCTCGGTGGCCTCCGGGGTGAACGGCGCCACCTGCGCACGCAGCCAGTCCAGCCCGTCGGCATGTGCGGCGACGGCGGCCTCGTCGGCCAGTCCCTCGGCGAACAGCACCTGCAGCAGCGACAACAGCAGGTAGGCGTCGGTGTCCGGGACGACGCCGCACCACTCGAACTGGGCGGCCGTCTCGGTCCTGCGCGGGTCGATGACCAGCACCCGCCCGCCGCGTTTGACGATGTCGTGCATGCGGTCCCTGATCCGCGGCGCGGTCAGGAAGCTGCCGTGTGACACGACCGGGTTGGCGCCGATCACCACCAGCAGATCGGTGCGGTTGAGATCCGGGATCGGCACCGATGTAGGTGTCCCGTACAGCAATTGGCTGGCCATCAGCCGGCTGTTGGTGTCCTGCGACGACGCGGTGAACAGGTGCGCGCGCCGTCCGACACCCTTGACGAACGCGAGCACCGACAGCACGTGCGAGTAGCTGAACGCCCCGGGGTTGCCGAAATACCAGCCCAGCGCGTCCGATCCGTGGTTGCGCAGAATCGACGACAGCCGGGCGGCGATGTCGGACATCGCCTCATCCCACGTCACCGGTTCGAATCCGGCCGCGGTGCGGCGCAACGGGGTGGTCACCCGATCGGGATCGTTGATCACCTCGGTGAACGCGATGCCCTTCTGACAGGCGAAGCCCGCCGACAGCGGGTGGTCCTTGTCCGGCCGCAGCGCGACCAGCCGGCCGTCCTCGACGGTGGCGACCATGCCGCACAACGGCTCGCAGATCCGGCAGAACGTCTTCTTCTGCTCGGCGCCGTTCGTGGTCCCCGGGCTCTGCGCTGAAGCTTCGGCCATGAAACCCACCCTTTCCCCGATCCCCTACCGAGATAGTGTGAATCCGGTGCGCTGGATTGTCGATGGGATGAACGTGATCGGCTCGCGCCCCGACGGGTGGTGGCACGATCGCCACCGCGCGATGGCCACCCTGGTCGAGCGTCTCGAGCAGTGGGCGCTGCGCGAGGACGCGCACGTGACGGTGGTCTTCGAGCGCCCGCCGTCGCCGCCGATCACCTCGACCGTCGTCACCGTCGCGCATGCACCCGCAGCGGCGCCGAACTCCGCGGACGACGAGATCGTCCGGATGATCACCGCCGATCCCCACCCCGGGCAGATCCGGGTGGCCACCTCCGACCGTGCCCTGTCCGAGCGGGTGCGATCGGCGCACGCGACGGTGTTCCCGGCCGAACGGCTGCGCGACCTCATCGACCCGCGCTGATGCTCATCGCGCGATCCGCACCGGCACATGGGACCAGCCGGCCACGTTCTGCATGCTCACCCGGCGGCAGCCGTCCCACCGGACCTCGTAGCGCGGCATCATCTCGAGCAGCTTCTCCAGTGCGATGGCGCTCTCCATCCGGGCCAGTGCGGCGCCGAGGCAACTGTGGATGCCGTAGCCGAAGCCGAGGTTCTGCGCCTCGGCACGGTCGCGGTTGATGTCGAACACGTCGGGCGCGGTCCAGGCGTCCGGATCGCGGTTGGCCGACGCACCGAGCAGGAACACCGGCGCACCCGCCGGGATCGTCACGCCGTGCAGGGTCACCTCGCGGTTCGACCGCCGCACGTTGTACTGCACCGGCGCGTCATAGCGCAGCAGCTCCTCGATCGCGGCGGGGATCATCGTGCGATCGTCGAGCAGCTGCTGCCACTGTTCGGGGTGACGTGCGAACGTCACCACCGCGCCGCCCACCAGCTTGGTGACCGTCTCGGCGCCCGCACCACCGAGAAGCGTCGCGAATCCGGCGATTTCGGAATCCCGCAACCGCTCGGTGGATCCGTCCTCGCGCGGCACCTCCGCGGCGATCAGCGCACTGATCATGTCGTCGCGCGGTTGGTTTCGGCGCTCCTGGATGAGCTGGTAGTACATCAGCCACATCTCGGTCATCGCCTGCATACCCGGTTCGGACATCTCGATCTGACCGGGTTCGCGATGCAGCGACTCGTCGATCCACAGCCGCACCTGCTGACGCATGTCGGGTGGCACGCCGAGCATCCGGCTGATCACGTCCACCGGGAAATACACTGAGAAGTCGTGCACGACGTCGAACTCGTCGTCGCCGACAGCGGTCAGGAACTGCTCGACGGTGTCGGCGACCATCCCGCGCAGCGCGCCGATCGCGCGCGGAGTGAACACCTTGTTGACCAGGCTGCGCATCACCCGGTGCTCCGGCGGGTCGATCGAGATGATCATCTTGGCCGGCGCCTTCTGCCCGGTTCGCACCATCGCCAGATCGACCCCGTAGGCCGACGAGTAGGTGGCGAAGTCCTTCAGCCCGGCGGCGACGTCGGCATGCCGGCTCAGCGCGTAGAAATCGTGTTCGGTGCTGTAGTAGACGGGAGCGTGCGCACGCAGCCGTGGGTAGATCGCGTGCGGATCGTCGTAGAACTCCGCAGAGAACGGATCGAAGACGATCTCGTCGTCGACGACGGCCACGACTTGCCTCCTGAAAGCCATCCGGTTGTACTTTCGATAAGTCCCACCATATCCTGCGACCCACCGCCGCCGAGCACAAGCGAGGACCCGGAGTGACCGACGCCTACTACGAACTCGTCGACCCCGACGATCCCCTCGGCGAACGGTTCGCCGCCTCCAGCCACGTGATCAGCACCTGGGGCTCGGCGATGCAGAACGCCGCGCCGGTATCGGCGCTGCTGGTGCGCGCGGCCGAACGCTGCGCCGCACGCGACGACACCCGGATCAGCCGGGTGATCGTCGACCTGCTCGGGCCGGTACCGGTTTCCGATCGACTGTGGGTGCGCGCCCGTGTCGCTCGCCCGGGAACGCAGATCGAGTTGGTCGGTGCCGAGATGCTCGCCCCCGGCCCCGACGGCACACCACGTCCGGTCGCCACCGCGACGGCCTGGCGGTTCCGCCGCATCGACGCCGACGAGCTGCCCGACACCCCGACCGCCCCGATGCGCCCGGTGCGCGACGGCCGGCGGCGACTGCCCGACGAATCGGCCGAACAGACCTATATCCAGAGCCTGGACTGGCGCTGGCTCAACGACATCCTCCACAGCGTGCAGGCCGAGTGCTGGGCCCGCCCGCTGGTCGACCTGGTCGCCGGAGAGCCGATGACACCGGTCCAGCGCCTGTTCGCCGTCGCCGACATCGCCAACGGCATGGGCAGCCGACTCGACCCGGCCGGGTGGACGTTCCTCAACACCGACCTCGCGGTGCACATCCACCGGCCACCCGACGGTGACTGGATCGGGGTGCGCGCCCAAAACCACTACGGCCGTGACGGAGTCGGCGTCTCGACCGGGACGCTGTTCGACGAGCACGGCCCGGTCGCGGCGATCCAACAGGCCCAGCTGGTCCGGCGCGCGCCGCGTCCGACCGGGCCCCGACCGGACTGAGGCAACGACATGAACGACAGGCCGGCCCCGGCACCGCAGCGCGAACGCGCGCTGGACCTCTACCGGTCTGCGGCGGTGGTGATCGTCGTCATCGGGCACTGGCTGCTGTCGGTTATGACCTACCGCGACGGCGCGTTCGGCCGGGACAACCCCCTGGTGCTGATGCCGTGGACACAGTGGATCACCTGGTTCTTCCAGGTGGTCCCGGTGTTCTTCGCGGTGGCCGGCTATGCCGGCGCAGTGTCCTGGACCCGCCGCGACGCCGAGGGCCGGTCCTCACGCCAGGACCGGATCCGGCACCGGGTGACGCGCACGCTGGGACCGACCGCGGTGTATGCGGTGTTCGTACTCACCGTTTTGGGCGTGCTGGTGCTGGCCGGCATCGAGGGGCAGGTGTTGGAGCTGGGCGGCTGGGCGGTCGCGATGCACCTGTGGTTCCTGGGCGTCTACCTGATGGTGGTCGCGCTGACACCGATCGCACTGGCCGCGCACCGGCGCTTCGGGCTCGCGGTGCCCGCGGTACTGGGGGCGGGCGTCGTCGTGGTGGACGTGGTGGGCATCGCCACTGGGTTCGCCGAGATCCGGATGCTCAACTACCTGTTCTGTTGGGCGGCGATCTACCAACTCGGGATCGCCTGGCACGGCGGGCTGCTGGGCAGGCGGCTGCTGCTGACGATGGCCGCCGTCGGCGCCGCGGCGCTGCCCGTGCTGGTGACCTGGGGCCCCTATCCGGTCGCGATGATCGGGGTTCCCGGTGTCCAGGTGGAGAACAGCGCTCCGCCGTCGGTGGCTCTGCTCGCGCTGGCGCTGGTACAGATCGGGGTGCTGTTCGCGATCGTGCCCGCGGTGAACCGGGTGCTCGCGCGCGGGGTGTGGCCGCGGGTGGTCTCGGTGGCCAACGACAACGTGATGGCGCTGTACCTGTGGCACATGCTGCCCGTCATCGTCGTGACGCTGGTCGGGTATCCGACCGGGTTGTTGCCGCAGCCCTCGATGGGGTCGGGAGCGTGGTGGCTGGCCCGCCTGGAGTGGGAAGTGGTGCTGATGGTGGTGGCCGCGGCATTGTTGAGCCTGCTGTTCTGGCAGCGCCGGGTGTTCGCCGCTCCGCTGCCGACGTTCACCGTGCCGGTGCCGCCGGTTCTTGCCGAGACGCTGCTGTACGTCGGAACGGCGTCCTGCGCGCTGGCGCTCGGGCTGGTCTCGGCCAACGGATTCGCCCCGGGCGGACGGTTCCCGGTGACCGCGGCCGTGCTGTTCGGCGTCGGCGCGGTCCTGGTGACCGTCCGCCCGCGCCTTCCGGCCGCCACTGACTGACCCGCTGCCGTCTTCGGGTATGTCAGGCCCCCGGCCGGCACGCGGACCTTGTGCCCTGCGGATCGGGGCGCTCGACCCCGGCCACCGACCGGGGCCGGCGCCAACGTCGTCGACCGTGAACACACAATCCCGGTGGAACCTTCTGGGAGATGCCGACGCTCGCGGCCGTGCAAGGCCCCTCTGTGCGGCGGCCGACCGTGCGGCTCGTCTCGTAGCATGCCTGCTAGCATGCATGCATGACTCAGGTGACATGGCGTGCTCCCGACGAGCTTGTCGAGCGGATACGCCAGGTGGCATCACGACATGGCTGCAGCGTGAACGAGTACCTCACCCGATTGGCTCAGGCTGCGACGGACCCCGCATTCGCCGGGGATGATGTCGACCGGCTCCGTGAGCGCCTCGCGCTGGCCGGGCTGCTGGCCGAACCCGGGCGCCGGCGCTCCCGGCCGGATCGCGCTGCCGTGGCACGTGCGCGGAAAGCCGCCGGGCAGGGCACCCCGTTGTCCGACCTCGTCGTACGTGAAAGAGGTTGAGCGCCGGCGTTTTTGCCGACTCTTCCGCGCTGGTCAAGCTCTACGCCGACGAGCAGGATGCGGACGGTGTCAGAACGCTGTCGCCTCTGCTGGTAAGTCAGCTGGCCCGAGTCGAGGTGCCCGCGGCGCTGTGGCGCAAGCATCGCGCCGATGAAATCGCCGCATCACACGTCGCGATCCTCGTTGCCGAATTCGAAGCGGACTACTTCGGCGACATCGGAACACCGCCACGATTCTCTGTCATCGCGGTCACTGCCGGGCTCATCGATGCTGCCGCCCACCTGGTGGGTGTTCACGGGCTTCGAGCATTCGATGCAGTTCAGCTCGCGAGTGCGCTGGCAGTCGCCGACGCGGTGCCTGACGGTGTCCAATTCCTCGCGTTCGACCGTGCGCTCAACACCGCCGCCGCAGCGGAAGGATTGACCGCCCCGCAGATTCCCCCACCGCAGCCTTTACCGTAAGATTTACGGTTGGTTCGTCGTCGGTGATCGGACCGGACGGCGGTGTGACCCGAAAGGACCTTCCACCATGCACGACGTCGCGATCATCGGTGTGGGCCTGCACCCGTTCGGCAGGTTCGAGGGCAAGACGGCGATGCAGATGGGCGTGGACGCCATCACCGCCGCCGTCGCCGATGCCGGGGTGAGTTGGACCGACATCCAGTTCGGCGTCGGCGGCAGCTGGACGGTCGCCAACCCGGACGCCATCGTCGGCATGGTCGGCCTGTCCGGCATCCCGTTCACCAACGTGTTCAACGCGTGCGCCACCGCGGCCAGCGCCACCAAGGCGTGTGCGGACGGAATCCGGTTGGGTGACTACGACATCGGCATCGCCGTCGGCATGGACAAGCATCCCCGCGGGGCGTTCACCGAGGATCCCGGTCTGGTCGGGATGCCGAGTTGGTACGCCGAGAACGGCCAGTACCTGACCACCCAGTTCTTCGGCATGAAGGCCAACCGGTACCTGCACGAGCACGGCATCAGCCACCAGACCCTGGCCAGGGTGGTGACGAAGAACCTGCGCAACGGTGCATTGAACCCGAATGCGTTCCGGCGCAAGCCGATGAGCGAGGAGGCCGTTCTCGACTCGCCGATGCTGAACTACCCGTTGACGCAGTACATGTTCTGCTCGCCGGACGAGGGCGCCGCGGCGGTGGTGATGTGCCGCGCCGACCTGGCCCACCGTTACACCGACAAGCCCGTGTTCGTGCGCGCGGTGGAGGTGCGCACCCGCAGATACGGTGCCTACGAGGTCAACACGACGTTCGCACCGGTCGATGAGGACGTCTCTCCCACCGTCTACGCGTCGCGGGCGGCGTTCGAGAAGGCCGGTGTCGAGCCGTCGGACGTCGATGTGATCCAGCTGCAGGACACCGACGCCGGCGCCGAGATCATCCACATGGCCGAGGCCGGCTTCTGCGCCGACGGCGACCAGGAGAAGCTGATCGCCGACGGAGCCACCGAGATCGGCGGGTCGATGCCGGTCAACACCGACGGCGGGCTGCTGGCCAACGGCGAACCGATCGGCGCCTCCGGGCTGCGGCAGGTCCACGAGATCGTCCGGCAACTGCGTGGTCAGGCCGGCGATCGGCAGATCCCCGGCGAGCCGAAGGTGGGCTTCGCCCAGCTCTACGGTGCGCCGGGGACCGCGGGCGCCACGGTCCTCACCACCTAGCGATTTCGGTGTAGTTCGTCACCTTCCGCGTGACGAACTACACCGAAATCGCTACCTCTTGGCGGGTGAGTAGCTGGGCTTGCCCAGACCGAGCACGTACTGGGCGATCATGTTGCGGAACACCTCCAGGGTTCCGCCGTAGATGCCGACCAGCGGAGCGAATCGGTAGACGTACTCCGTGGCCCCGTCGTCGGCGGCTCCGTCGGCGCCCACCGGCAGCGCGGACGCGGCGCCGAGCAGGTCCATCAGGTCCGGAGAGATGTCACGCATGGTCTGCGCGATCGCGACCCGGCCGAAGATGTTCGGCGCCGACAGCGACGCCTCCAGCCGTGCGACGCTGCGACCCAGCCGGTAGGCGACCGAACCGTCATCGATGAGCCTGCGCCCGTTGGGATCCGGGATCGTCGACCGTTCCGCGGCCTTGTCCACCGCGGTCGCCATGAAGCCGGCCTGGTGCATCATGATCGCCACGTCCTGCAGACCGTCGTCGGCGGAGTCGACCGCTCCGTGTTCGGCGTTGAGGGGTTCGCGCACCACCGTCCATCCGTCGTTGACCTCGCCCAACCGGTATCGGTCGTCGACCCGCACGTCGCTGTAGTACACGATGTTGGTGCGGTCACCGTCCACCGTGCGAATGCCCTGGATCTCCACGCCCGGCGAATCGAGCGGGACCAGGAACATGGTCAGGCTCTTGTGTTTCCGGGCGGTCGGATCGGTGTTGGTGATCAGGAAGACGTACTGGCAGTTGTGCGCGCCGGTGGTGAACATCTTCGAGCCATTGATCACCCAGCCGTCGCCGTCCCGCACCGCGCGGGTCTTGCAGGTGGCGACGTCGGAGCCGCCCTCGGGCTCGGTGTAGCCCAGGCACAACCGGACGTGGCCGCTGTACACCCCCGGCAGCACCTCGTCGCGCAGCTCCGGGCTGGCGAACTTCTCCACCGACCGGGCGATCATCGCCGTGGTTCCCGACGTCACCCACGGCACGTGGGCGCGGCGTTTTTCCAGCTCCCAGATCCGGCGCTGCACCCGGGTGAACGCCTGTGCGGAGCCGGGCCTCCACTCGCGCTCGAGGTATCCGGCCGCGCCCAGCGCGAGATGCACGCCCTCGTCGAAGTTGTCACCGGTCTCCCGGTCACGTTGAATCACCTCGTCGGTCACCAACTCGCCGAGGAAGCCACGCACCTCGTCGAGGAACTTCTGGTCGTCGTCGGACAGTTCGACCCGGGAGAAGTCCATGGCTCAGCTCCGTCCTTCCCGCGCGGCGACGAGTTCGGCGATGTGTGTGGCGGTCGCCCCCGGGTCACCGCCGGCGATCGCCCACCCCCGCGCGCGCACCAGGTAGGCGGTGGCGGCGGCCTCTGCAGATACACCCAGCCCGCCCTGCACGTGCACGGCCATGGTCGCCGCCCGCGCCGCCTCCTCGGCCATGAACACGAACACCGACGGCGCCAGCTCGGGCCGCTCGTCGGGTTCGTTGTCCAGGAACCACGCCGCCCGCCGGGCCAGGTTTCGCCCGCCCTGCACGGTGATCGCGATGTTGGCCAGCGGGTGCGAGATGGCCTGGAGCGTGGAGATCGGCACGCCGAGGGTATAACGCGTCTTGGCGAACTCGGCCGCGATGGTCATCGTCTCCTCGACGAGGCCGACCAGGGCCGCGCCGGTGAGCAATCGCCATTCATCCAGTGCCCGTTGGTATTCGGCGAGCGCACCCGGACCCTCGGCCAGCACGGTACGGGTGTCGGCGCCGGCCGGGTCGACCCACGCCATCGGGAGCTTGCCGATGTTGTCCACCCGCGCGGGCCTGGTGGCGAACGTCAGCTCGACCACCTGGTCGCCGTCGCGGACGATCACCTGGTCTGCGATGGATCCGGCGGGGATGAGCCGTGCGCCCGACGACGCCATGCCCTGTTGCGGATCGAGCGCGACGACCTTGGTCCCGTTGACCACATCCGGCTCGATTCCACCGAGGCGGGCTAGCAGTCGCGCGGCGCACACATGGTCGATCCACGGAACGGGAGCCAGGGACCGGCCGATCTCCTCGGCCACCAGCGTGAGATCGACCAGCGTCGCGCCGTCGCCGCCGGCCGACTCCGGCAGAGCCATCGTGGTGGCGCCCATCGCGCACAGGCGTTCCCACAGGTTCTTGTCGAACCCGGACTCCTCGGCGGCCCGCACCGTCTCGATCGAACAGTGGGTCGAGAAGAAGTCCCGGCAGGCCGCCTGCAGGGCCTGGTGGTCCTCGGACAGGCTGTAGTCGAGCCTGCGTAGTTCATACCGGTCCATCAGAGGGCTGATCCTTTCTGCTGCCGGCCGCCGCCGAAGAAGAACTCGTCCGCGTTGTTGTAGAGGTAGTTGTCCAGCATGTCGACGGGCAGATCCAGGGCCTGCGCCTCGGGAACGACCCGGCTCTGCCGTAGCACCGGCCAGTCAGACGCGAAGATGATCTTGTTCTTGCCGCGGGTGCGCATGTAGTGCAGCAGGCTCTCGGGCAGTCGCTTGGGTGACCACGCCGACGTCATCAGCCGCAGGTTGGCGTACTTGATCATCAGCCGGATCGCGACGTCCCACCACGGGTCGGCGCCGTGGATCATGCACAGCTTGAGCTCGGGGAACCGCACGCACACCCGGTCGAGGTGGATCGGGTTCTGCACCTCGCCGGGTATCGGCGGGCCGGGCAGGCCGGTGTTGACGCACAGCGGCAGTTCCAGTTCGGCGCACTTGGCGTACAGCGGGTAGTACACGGCGTCGCTGGGCGGGTACATACCGTCACCCCAGAAGCTCGGTCCGACAACGGCATACGTGACGGGCAGGTCGACGCTCAGCGCGGCCAGCTCGCGCAGCGCCGGCACCGGCCGCAGCAGGTTGATCCCGCCCATCGCCAGCGAGAACCGGTCCGGCCGCGCGGCGACGAACTTGCGCGCGGTGACCGACGGCTTGGCCAGGTTGTCCATCAGGATCGCGCGCGCCACCCCGTGTTCGTCCATCTCGTCGAGCAGGGCGGGCAGTTCGACCGGGTCGTAGAGCGACCGCGGACCCTTGAAGTAGTCGTCGCGCACCTTGAGCATGAACTCGGGCTGCTTGGCGGTCTCGCCGAAATGGACGTTGACCAGACAATCAATCACCCCGGGGCGCTGGGTCGCGGTCATGACCGGCTCTCCGCCGGGCTCCGCGTCGCCCGGGTCTTCGCCCAGCGGTAGTCGGCCTTGCCGTTGCCGAGCCGGCGGACCTTGTCGACGACGATGAACTCCTTGGGCGCCTTGAACCGCGCCAGCTCCTCGGTACACGCGGCGTGCAGGGCGTCGGCCGTCACCTCCGCACCGTGCTGCAGTTCGACCAGCGCCACCAGTTCCTGGCCCCACCGGTCGCTGTCGCGCCCGACGACCAGCGCGTCGGCGACACCGGGGTACGCACGCAGCACGGCCTCGACCTCCTCCACGAACACCTTCTCACCACCGGTGTTGACCACCAGCGAGTCCCGCCCGAACAGCCGCAACGTGCCGTCGGCCTCGAGTGCGGCCCGGTCCCCGGAGACCACCACCCGCTCACCGTCGATGACCGGGAAGGTGGTGCGGGTGGCCTCGGCATCGTCGAAGTAACCCAACGGGATCCGGCCCCGGCGCACCACCCAGCCGACCTCGGGCTCGCCGGGCGTGACGAACCTCGTCATGTCCGCGGACAACACGGTTCCACCTTCGCGCAGGTCGAAGGTGTCGCGGTGCGACCCGCGCTGGTTGTGTCCGAAACCCATGTTCCCGGTCTCCGAGGACCCGTAGCCGTTGATGATCGTCAGCTGCGGCAACTTCTCCAACAGCGCGCCGACGTGTTTGGGATTGGTTGCCGCGCCGCCCGTTCCGATCGCATACAGCGAGGACAGGTCGTAGTCCGCACGGTGCAGCTCCTCGATCAGCGGGGCGGCGTAGGCGTCGCCGACCATCGTCATCAGGCCGACCTTCTCCCGCTCGGCGGTCTGCCACACGAGCTGCGGATCGAGCCGGCCCCGGTCGTCGTAGAGCACCACCGGCAGGCCCGCCAGCGCCCCGGAGAACACCGTCCACAGCCCGGCGGCGTGCATCAGCGGCGACACCGCGAACCACGGCGCACCCTGGTTGCGGGCCACCTTGTCATGGATGTCGGCGGCCGAGTCGTGGTCGGCGCCCACCATCGACGAGACGTAGGTGTCGCTTTGCCGCCACAGCACGCCCTTGGGGCGGCCGGTGGTGCCGCCGGTGCAGTACATGATCAGGTCGTCCGGCGATCCGACGATCCGCCGCTCGGGATCGCCTTGTGCCACTGCGTCATCCAGATCCACCGATCCCGGCAGCGGGGCGGCGCCGCTGCCGTCGTCGACCGCGATGAGCAGCTCCGCGCCCTCGGGCGGCAACACGTCGGCGAACTTCGCACCGAGTGCGCGGTGGTAGACGACCGCGCGCGGTTTGACGTAGTCGAGCAGGTCGGCGACTTCGTGCGGCGTGTAGTGGTGGTTGACGTTGACCGGGACGGTGCGTGCCTTCAGGCAGCCCAGCACCAGCTCCGGGTAGCGGTCGTTGTACATGATCAGGGCGATGCGGTCCTGCCCGCACTCCCAGTTCTGCAGCTCGTCGCGTTCCCGGTGCACGCCGAAGCCACGGTCGGCCAGGAAGTTGGCGAACCGGCGGGTGCGCTGCGCCATCTCCGCGTAGGTGGTGCGGCGATCACCGCACACCGTCATCGTGCGATCTCCGACCGCGTCGGCGATGGCGTCGACGACGTCGCCGATGGTCCACTCCGGCATAGGTGTCCTCCCGGCGCTACGCGGTGACCAGGGAGTCCACCCCGAGCAGGTGCAGTGCGTTGTCACGCATGACCTTTCGGGTGTCCTCGGCGCTGAACTCCGGGAACTGCGGGATGTCGGCGGTGAACGTCATCGGATCGGCCAGGCCCTCGCCGTGCGGCCAGTCCGAGCCGAACAGGATCTTGTCCACGCCGATGGTCTCGGCGAGCAGCTTGACGTCGTCCTCGTAGTACGGCGCGATCCAGACGTTGTTCCTCAGCTGCTCGACGGGGTCGGCCCTGTAGTGATACGGCGCGGTGTTGGCGGATTTCTTCAACCGCTTGATCAGGCGGTAGACGAAGTAGGAACCGTTCTCGATGCTGGCCACCTTCAGCGTGGGATGACGGGTGAACACCTGGTGGACGATCATCGAGGCCATCGCGTCGTGGATGGCCCGGTCGTCGAGCAGCACCTGGTCGAGCGGGTCCTTCTTGCCGAACCCCTCGAACGTCGCCTTGCCGCCCCACAGTGCGGCGATCGCAAGGTAGCCGCTGTCGGAGAGATGGAAGACCACCGGGACACCGGCTTCGGCCAGTCGCGCCCACACCGGATCGTGCACGGGGTCGCCCAGGGACCGCGGTTTGACCACACCCGGCACCGGCGCCGGGCGCACACACACGATCTTGGCGCCGCGGCCGAGCACGAACTCGACCTCCTCGACCGCCTTGTCGGGGTCGGCGAGCGAGACGATCGGCGCCGACAGGATCCGGTGGTCCGGGCGGTCGAAGCCCCAATCCTCGTCCAGCCACAGGTTGAAGGCGTGCACCGAGGCCATGGTCGCCTCGACGTCGTGCTTGAGCGCCTCCTCGACGCCGCAGGCGAACGTCGGCAACATGAACACGGTCTCGAGGTTCTGCGTGTCGAGGATCTTCACCCGGGCGTCGCGGTTCTGGTACTCGGGGTGGTCGGCGAGCCGGTCCACCTTCATCAGCGACGCCGGATCCACGCCCTCGGGAATCTCGCCGCGGAACAGCAGATCCAGACAGCCCGGCTCGATGATCGGGTCGAACGTGGGATTGGGGATGAAGTGGTTGACCGTCTCCCCCATCACGGCCAGGGTGCGCTTGCCGTCCTGGACCATCTGGACGCCGCGGCGTTTGAACTGCTTGGGCAGATGCCGGGTGAACGAATCCAGCGGCTCGTAGTAGTGGTTGTCGACATCGACGGCCCGGTAGTCCAGCGGCTGGACTTCGGTCATGGCATGTCCTCCGGTTTCATGGGCGGAAAGCTGGGTTGCCGCTTCTCGAAGAAGGCGGTGATGCCCTCGATGAAGTCGGGCCGCAGCATCGACTCGTGCATCAGTTTCTCTGCCTGCGCGCTGGTGTCCGCCAGGTTTCGCGGAGTCTGGCCGTCCTGGTCGTAAACCTGCCTCTTGATCACCGCCAGCGCGCTGGGAGCGCAGTTGCGCGCGATGTCCTCGGCGTAGGCCAGCGCCCGCTCGATCAGCTGCTCCGGCGCGACGACCTCCTTCACCAGACCGAGTTCGTGGGCCTCTTCGGCATAGAAGGTCCGCCCACTCAGCAGCAGGTCCAGCGCGGCGCCCCAGCCCACCACCCGCGGCAGAATCCACGAGATTCCGTACTCGGCGATCAGACCCCGCCGGGCGAAGGCGGTGGTGAACTTGGCGCCGGCGGCGGCGAACCGCACGTCGCACATCAGGGCCTGGGTCAGGCCGATCCCGGCGCACGCGCCGTTGATCGCGGCGATGACCGGCTTGCGCAGCCGGGTGACGAAGTGCGGGTGACGTTCCCCGACGAGCTGTGTGACATCGGTGTCTGAAAGACCTCTTCCCCGGTCGCTTCGCTCCTGCCCGCCGCCGGCCGACTCGACGGCCCCGCCGATCGTGTCCAGGTCACCCATGTCCGCGCCGGCGCAGAACGCCCGGCCGGTGCCGGTGAGCAGGATGACGCGGACGTCCGGGTCGGCCTCGGCCCGGTCGATGCACCGGTAGAACGCACCCGCGAGCCCACCGCCCCAGGCGTTCATCCGGTCGGGCCGGTTCAGCGTCAGCACCGCGACGCCGCTGTCGTGCTTCCGGTACAGAACCGCGCTGTCAGCCCCGGCGGCGACAGGTTCCGCGGCGCGTTCCACAGCGCTCACCCTGCGGACCTCCCAAGCTCGATAGATGCTCATACTGTACACCTATCGGTAGCGCCTTCCGCAATGCCGGCGGACCCCTAGCCGTCGACCAGGCCGAGGTTCTTGTAAGCCGCCCGGATCTGCGTTTCGGCCGGTTCGGGCAGTACCGCCTGAGGCGGTCTGGAGTGCGGAAAAGCGCCGATCGGCAGGCCCAGCACCGAGGCCGCGAACTTGAACGCTCCACCCCAGTGGGTGAAGTAGTCGGCCCGTGCGGGATAGCAGGTGAACCACGAACCCAACTCGAGCTCGAAGCGATCCATCCCGCACTCCCGCGCGTAGTCCATCGCCTCGATCAGCCGGTCGGTGGCGATCAGCTGCCAGTACTCGGAAAGTATTGGGCGCTCGGGGGTTTCGTAGAGATAGCCGACGGTCCCCAGTTGGGCGGGACACACGATGCCGTCGCGCAGCCAGCCGGCCCGGTAGACGGTCTTGTCGCACTCCCAGATGGTCAGGCCGGGGGCCAGCTCGTGCAGTCGGCGGCTCGCGGACGGCCGGAAAGCACCCTCCTTGGTCGCGCACACCGCGTCGATCTCGGCATAGATGCGCGCCCCCTCGGCCGGGGTCAGCACGTATCCCGACGACGGCGAGTTGAACATGCCCAGCGCGATGTCGGTGCGGTCGGCGATGTAGCGGAAGAACCGCAGCACCCCCTCCCCGCCGTGGGCCTCCATCATCGGCGTCTGGATGTAGACGATGTCCGCACCCGCCTGCTGCGCGTGCCGGGTGAGCTCCAGGCAGTCCCTGGCCGACATCGCCGCGGTGCAGGCCTGCACCACCAGGTCCGGATTGGCTGCCCGGCCCTCCTCGATGGCGACCTCCAGCAACCGCTTTCGCTCGTCGAGGGTCAGCGACCAGAACTCGCCGACACCGCTGGTGCACCACAGCATCGGATGGTGCAGCTCGGCCACGCAGTGACGCACCAGCGCCCGGTAGGCGTCCCAGTCGATGTCGTCGCCGTCGCGCCCGCAGAACGGGGTGTAGAGGGAATCTCCGATGCCGCGCAGGGCTTCTCGCGCCCATTCCCGGGCGTCCGCCGCTGCCGTCATCACGCACTCCTTCGTATCGGAGGGATGTCAGGTGAAGTCGCTACCGCCGTCGACGTTGACGTTCGCACCCGTCATGTACGAGTTGCGCCGCGAGGCCAGGAACGCCGCCACCGGTCCGATCTCGTCGGGCAGGCCGGCTCGCGGCAGGTGCGCGGGGTGCCCGAAGTGTTCGTCGATGGCCGACATCAGCGCATACGGATCGGTGCCGTCGACGCCGACGGACTCGGCCCAACCGATCAGCGCCTCGGAGGCGATGCTGCCGGGAGAGACCACGTTCACCATGATCTCGTCGGGGGCCAGCAAAAGGGAGAGGTTCTTCGAGATGCTGTTGACCATCGACTTGGCCGCCGTGTAGGCGGGCAGCATGACACTCTGCCGCTGGGTCGAATGCGCCGAGAAGTTCACGATGCGGGCCCAATCCGCGTTGCGCAGCAAGGGCAGTGCCGCGCGCACGCAACGCACCATGCCCATCGCGCCGTCGTCGACCGCCGCCAGCCACTGGTCGTCGGTGAGTTGCTCGAACGTGCCTGCGGCGCCGGGGCCGACGGTGTTGATCAACACGTTGAGCTTGCCGTCCCAGCGTTCGGCTACCCCGGCGAACAACTCGTCCACCTGCGCCGGGTCACCGGTGTCGGCGACCAGCGCGACGGCCTCGGGACTGCCGCACTCGGTCAGCGCGATGGCCGATTCCTCCAGCACATCCCGGGACCGCCCGACGATCGCCACCCGCGCCCCGTCCTGGGCCAGGCAGCGTGCTGTGGCCAGTCCCATGCCGCGGCCGCCGCCGACGACGACGGCGGTCGCATCGGCGAAGCCCAGGTCCATCCGAGTACGCCCGGACCGTCAGGTCCCCGTCCAGTTCGGCTTGCGCTTCTCGGCGAAGGCGGTCGCGCCCTCCATCGCATCCTTGGATGTGAAGACGGGCATCACCAGTTCGCCCTGCTTCTTCCACATCTCGGCTTCGGTCCAGTCGGCGGACTTGGTCATGACCTCCTTGGTCGCCGCGACGGCCAGCGGCCCGTTGGCGGTGATGCGCTCGGCCAGGGCCAGCGCGCCGGCCAGCGCCTCGCCGGGTTCGGTCAGCACGTTGACGAAACCCCACGCCGAGGCTTCCTCGGCGGTGAAGCTGTCGCCGGTCAGTGCCAACTCCAGCGCCTTCTGGTACGGGATCCGCTTCTGCAGCCGCAGCAGGCCGCCGCCGGCCGCGACCAGGCCGCGTTTGACCTCGGGGATGCCGAACTTCGCGTTCTTGGCCGCCACGATCAGATCGGTGGCGAGCACGATCTCGGTTCCGCCGGCCAGCGCGTAGCCTTCGACGGCCGCGATGACGGGCTTACGCGGCGGGCGCTCGGTGAACCCGATGCCACGCCCCTCGATGGCCGGAACCTCACCGGCCATGAACGCCTTGAGGTCCATGCCTGCGCAGAAGTTTCCGCCCGCGCCCGTGATGATCGCGACCGACAACTCCGGCGAGTCGTCGAGTTCGTCCATCGCGTCGGCGAGTCCCTGCGCGACCGCGAAATTGAACGCGTTGCGCGCTTCGGGTCGGTTGATCGTGATGATCAGGGCCCGCCCCTGCCGTTCCCGGAGAACCTCGTCTGACACTGCGCCCCTTTCACCTGCCGCCCAAGACCATTCGGGTGGATGTCGTCGGCTAACGCTGGAAAAGCTTACTATAGGACTTACAGTAAAAGAGTGGAAGAACGTTGGGCGCTACCGAACCGGCCTGGGGCGGTAAGGTCGCGCACACGCCCACGCAGCGACACGGACGCAAAGGCGCAGTTCAGACTACTCGCTGCCCGGTACATTCACGACCACCATCCCGCTCACGGGAGCTGCCCGCGCAGCATCGACATGACGGAGGTGCCCTGAGTGGCGAAGCAGGCGACCGCGGAGAAGCGTCAACGGCGCGAACGCGGTTCCATCAATCCCGACGACATCATCAAGGGCGCGTTCGAACTCGCCGAGGACGTCGGCATCGACAACTTGAGCATGCCGCTGCTGGGCAAGCACTTGGGTGTCGGCGTCACCAGCATCTATTGGTACTTCCGCAAGAAGGACGATCTACTCAACGCGATGACCGACCGCGCGCTGCGTCAGTACGCGTTCGCCACCCCGTATGTGGAAGCCAAGGACTGGCGCGAGACGCTGGCCAACCATGCCCGGTCGATGCGGGAGACGTTCATGGGCAACCCGATCCTGTGCGATTTGATCCTGATCCGATCGGCGCTGAGCCCGCGGGCGGCCAAACTCGGGGTGCAGGAGGTGGAGAAGGCGATCAACAGCCTCGTCGAGGCGGGGCTGTCTCCGGAGGCGGCCTTCGATACCTACTCGGCGATGTCGGTGCACGTGCGCGGATCGGTCGTCCTGCAACGGCTGCGGGAGAAGAACCTGGCCGGCGAGGACGGCCACGGCGACATCGACGACTCCATGTCGGTCGACCCGGACAGCACCCCGCTGCTGGCGACCATCGTCCATCAGGGCCATCACATCAGCGCACCCGACGATCGCAACTTCGAGTTCGGCCTGCAGTGCATCCTCGACCACGCCGAGCGGCTCATCGCCGACGGCACGCCCGCCCGCAAGGCTGCCGCCAAGACTGCGACGCGCCCGCGCAGCAGGGCCGCCGCGCGCTAACCGCGCCACCCCCCGCCGAACTCGCATTCCAGCAGGCCCGCTCTCGCACTTTCGCTGCCGGAATGCCATTTCGGCCGGGGAGATCGGCGAGGTCGGCGGGCTCGGCGGGACGAGCGACCGAGTCAGACCTCGACGATGACGGCGCCGCCCTGGCCGCCACCCGCACACATGGCCGCCATACCGATGCCGCCACCGCGACGCTGCAACTCGTAAACCAGCGTGGTGACCATCCGCGCGCCGGAGGCCGCGATCGGGTGCCCGAGGCTGCAACCGCTTCCGGAGAAGTTCACCAGTTCCTCGTCGAGGCCGAACTCCTTGCAGGCCGCGATCGGCACCGACGCGAACGCCTCGTTGATCTCCCACAGCGCGATGTCGGACGGCTTGAGCCCGGCCCGGTCGAGCACCTTGCCGATGACCTTCACCGCACCCAGACCGGTGTCGCGCGGCGGCACCCCCGCGGCGCCCCAGGCCTTGACGGTCGCCATCACGTTGAGCCCGTTGGCCGCGGCGTAATCGCCCTCCACCACCGCCACACCGGCGCAGGCGTCGTTGGTGCCGCTGGCGTTGCCCGCGGTGATCGAGAATCCCTCGATCTCGGGATGCAGCACCTTCAGCCCGGCCAGCTTCTCGGCCGTGGTGTCGCGGCGCGGATGCTCGTCGACGCTGAAGTCGACGACCGATCCGTCGAACTGGGTGATCTTCAGCGGCAGGATCTCGTCGACGAACTTGCCCGCGTCCATCGCGGCGATCGCACGCTGGTGCGAGCGGGCCGCCCAGGCGTCCATCTCCTCACGGGTGATGCCGTACGCCTGCGCGGTGTTCCAGCCGACGGTGATCGACATGTCGCGGCCCGGCGCGTCCGGTGTCTCGACGTGCGTCGGCGGCATCCACTTCTCCTCGAACTTCAGTTCGGGACCGGGGATGCGCCAGCTGACCAGCGGGGTCATCGACAGCGACTGCACACCGCCGGCGATGAGTACCCGCTCCATGCCGGAGCCGATCTGCGCGGACGCGTTGCCGATCGCGGTCAGGCTGCCCGCGCAGTGCCGGTTGACCGACTGACCCGGGACGTGCTTCAGACCGGTGGCGTCGGCGGCGTACCGGGCCAGATCGCCACCCCCGTAATGGGATTCGGCGAAGATGATGTCGTCGATATCGGCCGGGTCGACACCGGAGCGGCGGATCACCTCGGGCAGGATGCTGGTGATCAGGGTCTCCGGTGTCGTGTTGACCAGAGTTCCCTTGAACGACCGGCCGATGGCCGTCCTGGCGGCACCGACGATGACGGGTGTTGGCATGATCTCGACCTCGGTTTCAGCGTGAACGAACATTACAAAAGTAGCAGATAGTGTTGCGCCGGCAGTAGGGTGAGCCGGGTCACTCCGGTTCCGACACGTGGAAATGCTCGTCGCGCAGCCGGAAGGCCTCCTTGGTGCCGTGCTGCGCGCGGGTCTTGACGAAGTTGAACTCGCCGGGCGCGAACTGCAGGTTCGTCCCGTAGGCGTGGAACATGTAGCTGGCCACCTCCTCGCCCTGGTAGGCCTGACTCTGTTCGACCAGCCGGAACGCCTCCTTGGCGATGACGACCCCGTCGGCGGGCATCTTCGCGGCCTTCTCGGCCCAGTAGCGGGCCCGCGCCTGCACCGACTCGTCGGCGCAGGTGTCGGTGAAGACGCCCAGGTGTTCGATCGTGCCGGCCTCGATGATGTCGCCGGTCAGCAGCAGCCGTCGCGCCAGCACCGGACCGAGCCGGTGGAAGAACATGTGCAGGCTGCCCAGCGCGGGCCCGAGGAAGCGGGTGGCCGGCATCCCGATCCGGGTGGCCCGCCCGATCACCGAGATGTCGGTCATCAGCGCCATCTCGAACCCGCCGCCGAGCGCGTAGCCGTTGATCTCGCCGACGGTGACCTTCGGAAACCCCATCAGGTTGTGATAGAAGCCGAACGTCCGCCGGTCCACCGTGAGCCGGCGGCGCTGGCTCGGCCGGCTCTTGGCCGGCTTCCCGGTGGCGCCCCTCTCGCCATACCAGCCGTAGGCGTTGTTCATGTCGGCGCCCGTACTGAACACGCCACCGGCCCCGCGCAACAGCACCACGGTCAGGTCGTCGTCCTCGGCCACCTCGTCGAGGTAGCGCGCGAGCAGATCGCGCATCGCGGCGTCATAGGAGTTGCGTTGGGCGGGATTGTTCAGCGTGATGGTCGCGATCCGCTTGTCGCGGTCCACCTCGAACAGCACCCGGTCGTCGGCGGTCGTGGTCATGTCGGTTCCTGTTCAACTCGAGATCAGCTTGGCGTCGATGGTCTTGTCCGTGCCGGCGGCGAGGGTGTTGCGTCGCGCGGCGCCCAGGTGATCGGCGGCCAGCCGCACCGCACGCGCCTGGTTTCCGTCGACGATGGCTTCCAGCAGCCGGTGATGATCACGAAGGGCGGCCCGCATCGTCTTGGGCTCCATCGAGTCGCCGGGGTGGCGCTCGTCGCTCCACACCGCGGATTCGTGTGCCGACCAGATCACCTCCAACGCGCCGATCAGCAGGATCATCGACTCGTTGCCGCATCGCGACACGATCGCCTCGTGGAACCTGCGGGCATTGGGCACGTAGGAGGCCGGGGTGTCGAACTGCTCGGCCTGGGCATCGATCGCCGCGCGCAGATGCGGCACCACCTCGGTCATCCGGTCGGCGCGCGCGGCACACATCCCCGCACAGATGGGTTCCAGGTGCAGCAGCGCCTCACTGACGTCTGCGGGGGTGGCGGCGCGGGTCTGCAGAACCATGCCGATCATCTGCGCGGTGCGCTCGGCCGACGGCAGGTGCACGACGGCCCCGCCGACGTTGCCGCGCCGAACCGAGATCAGGCCGTCGGCCTCCAGGATGTGAATCGCCTCGCGCACCGCGGGCGGGCTGACCCCGAACTCGGCGAACAGGCTCTCCTGCGACGGAAGGACGTCACCCTCCTTGAGGCGCCCGGTCAGGATGTCCTCGCGCAGCCGGGAGGCCACGAGCTCTGCGACCCGCGGCTGGCGAATGCGCTGTGCTGACACTGTTCCCCGGACGGCCTTTCCTTGCTAAGTTGTATAGGATAGTAACGGTATTACCAACGGTATGGCTATCTGTAAAGTCCCGAGGCCTGCCGGAGAGGACGGGGCCGGTGCACGAGGACCGCGACGATACGGACGCCGGCGCGGTGCGGCAGATCAGGGGCGACGCCGTCCTGCACATCACGATGGATCGTCCCGATCGACGTAACTCACTGAGTCACAGCATGATCGGTGAACTCGTACAGATCTTCACCGACGCGGCCACCGATGATTCACTGCGCGCGATCCATCTGACCGGCGGCGGCGGTGACTTCTGCTCGGGCGCCGATTGGGTGGCCACCAACAGCGAGGGTCGCAGACCGCGGACCGGCGACCTCACCCGGCGCATCCCGCACACCGCCAACCGGCTGGTCGAGCTGATCGCGTCGATCCAGCTGCCCGTGGTGTGCAGCGTGTCGGGCTGGGCGGTGGGGCTGGGCTGCAACCTGGCGCTGGCAGCCGACTTCACCGTGGCCGCCGACGACGCGACGCTCTGGCAGCCGTTCATCGACCGCGGCTTCAGCCCGGATTCCGGGGCGACCTGGCTGCTCCCCCGGCTGGCCGGGGTGGCGCGGGCCAGGCGCATGCTGCTGCTCGGCGAGAAGGTCTCCGGCACCGACGCCGAACAGTGGGGAATGATCCATCAGGCCGTCCGGTCCGAGGACCTCACCGCAAGCACCGATGCGCTGCTGACCCGGCTGGCGTCGGGCCCGACCGTCGCCATCGGCCTGGCCAAGCAGGCCATCGGCTACGGCCTGCACGCCTCGCTGCAGCAGTCGATGGCCCACGAGCTCGCCGGCCTCGAGCTCTCCTGCCGGACAGCGGATTTCAAAGAGGGGCTGGCCGCCTTCCGGGACCGGCGCACCCCGGACTTCCAGGGCAGATAGACGAAGGGACACATGTGGGAACCCCCAGCAGCTACGACACCATCGGCTACGACGTCGACGGGCACACCGCGACCATCACGCTGAACCGGCCGGAGGCGCTCAACGCGCTGTCCCCGCACATGATCACCGAGTTGCGAGCCGCCTATGATCAAGCCGAGGCCGACGATCAGATCTGGCTGATCATCGTGACCGGCACCGGCCGGGCGTTCTGCACCGGCGCCGACGTCAAGGCGATACCGGAGGACGGGAAGGTCATCTACGAACGGCCCTACCTGTCGACATACGACCAGTGGGAGGCCCCGCAGGAGGGCACTCCCCCGTTCCGCCGGATGGCCAAACCCGTGCTGGCCGCGATCAACGGGATCTGTTGCGGCGCCGGCCTGGACTGGGTGACCACCGGCGACATCGTCATCGCCTCGGACAAAGCCACGTTCTTCGATCCGCACGTCAGCATCGGCCTGGTCGCCGCGCGGGAGATGGTGCGGCTGGCGCGCGTCCTGCCCCGCACGGTCGCGCTGCGGATGGCCCTGATGGGCAAGTACGAGCGGATGTCCGCCCAGCGGGCCTACGAGCTGGGCATGGTCACCGAGGTCGTCGAGCACGAGCGACTCCTCGAACGGGCCCACGAGATCGCCGGGATCGTCAACTCCAACGCCCCACTGGCCGTACGGGGTACCCGGCTGGCCATCCACAAGACGCTGGACCTGCCCCTGCTCGAGGGCGAGATCCTGGCCGAGACGTTCCGCGAGCGCGTGGTGCGCACCGAGGACGCCCAGGAGGGGCCGCTGGCGTTCGTCGAGAAGCGCACCCCGAACTGGCAGTGCCGATGACGACCCGGTTCGACACCGTCCTGCTGGATCTGGACCACGAGGCGCGCGTCGCCACCGTGACGCTGAACCGGCCGGAGGCTCTCAACGCGTTCAACCGCACGATGTGCGAGGAGATGAGACAGGTCTGGCACCTCGTCAAAGCCGACGAGGACATCAACGCCGTGGTGCTGCGGGCCGCCGGCGAGCGCGCCTTCTCCGCCGGACTGGACGTCAAATCCAGCTATGGACAACCCGAAATCGTCTGGAACCACGAAGATCCCGGTGAGCTGCTCAGCCCGAAATGGCAGAAGATGTGGAAGCCGTTGGTCTGCGCCGTGCAGGGCATGTGCACCGCGGGCGCGCTGTACTTCGTCAACGAGGCCGACGTGGTGATCTGCGCGCAAGGTGCCACGTTCTTCGATTCGCACGTCAGCGCCGGGCTGGTGTCGGCGCTGGAACCCGTGGGCCTGATGCGCCGGATCGGTCTCGGCGAAACGCTGCGGATGGCGCTGATGGGCAACGACGAACGGGTCTGCGCGCAGACCGCACTGCGGATCGGTCTGGTGACCGAGGTGGTCGCCGAGGAGGACCTGTGGTCCCGCGCGCACCAGATCGCGGCGACGATCGCCGCCAAACCGCCGACGGCGACGCAGGGCACCGTGAAGGCCATCTGGGAGTCGCTGGACAAGCCGTACCGGGCCGCGATGGATCAGGGCCTGATCTACACCCGGTTGGGCAATCCGCTCGCCAAGGCCGAACTCGCGGCCCGGGCGGTGCCGAAGACGCCGCCGCGGATCCGCTGATGGCGCACCCGCTTTCCCAGCGCATCGACCACGTCCTGGACCTGGATCCGTCGGCCGGCGCGATCGAGTACGACGGACAGTGGTGCAGCTGGGGCCGGCTCGCGGCGGCGGCGCGGCGGATCGGCACGCTGGCCGGCACCGGCCGGGTCGGCATCATGCTGCGCAATCAGCCGGTGCATGTGGCCGCGCTGCTCGGGGTGCTGGCCGCCGGCGGCACCGTCGTCGTGATCAATCCGTCCCGTGGCGACGAGCGCACCCGCGCCGACGTCGCGGCACTGAAGCTACCAGTGATCGTGGGTCTGCCGGCCGACCTCGCCGCGCTGGCGCCGAGCACCGACGCCACCACGGTGGCGATCGGCGATCTCGACACCCCGCCGGTGGTCACCGCGGGCCACCCGCCCGCCGACCCCGGGCGCCCCGGTGTCGCGGTGCGGATGCTCACCAGCGGCACCACCGGACCGCCCAAGCGCGTCGACCTCACCTACGACATGCTGGCGCGCAGCGTGCTCGGCCAGGAGCCACACACGCCGCCCACCGAGATCCGGCCCGGCGTGGCCATCGTGAACTCGCCGCTGGTGCACGTCGGCGGCGTGTTCCGGGTGCTGCTGTGTGTCGCCGAGGCCCGTCCGTTCGTGCTGCTGCCGAAATTCGATCTGCAGTTGTGGGCCGCGGCGGTGCGCAGACACCGGCCGGGCGCGGTGTCACTCGTCCCCGCCGCGCTGCGGACGGTGCTGCACTCCGATCTCACCCGCGAGGACCTCGCCGGTATCCGCGTGGTGACCTCCGGAACCGCCCCACTGTCGGCCGACGACGCCGACGCATTCACCGAGAAGTTCGGCATCCCGGTGCTGACCTCCTACGCGGCAACGGAATTCGGCGGCGGGGTGGCCGGCTGGACGCTGACCGACCACCGGAAGCACTGGAAGGACAAGCGCGGCAGCGTCGGCCGGGCCAACCCCGGGGCGCAACTGCGCGTCGTCGACCACAACGGCATCCCGCAGCCACCCGGACAGCAGGGCCTGCTCGAGGTCATCCCGGCACAGCTGGCCGGGTCCTCGGAGTGGTTGCGCACCACCGACCTGGCCCGAATCGATTCGGACGGATTCGTGTGGATCCTCGGGCGGGCCGACCAGGCCATCATCCGCGGCGGTTTCAAGGTGATGCCCGACGACGTACGCGCGGCCCTGGAGAACCACCCGGCGGTGCAGGGCGCCGCGGTCGTCGCCCGGCCCGACCCGCGCCTGGGCGAAACGCCCGTCGCCCTGGTCGAACTGCGGCCGGGCACCTCGGCCGACGAGGCCGAACTCGTCACCTTCCTGCGGTCCCGGCTGGCCCGCTACGAGATCCCGACCGAGATCGCGATCACCGAGGCGATACCGCGAACCGCCTCGGGTAAACCCGACCTGACCGCGGTGCGGTCCCACTTCGCCCCGGCATGACCACCGAGGAGCTGACCGTCGCCGCGGTGCTGCAGGACCGGCAGAGCCTGGGCGACAAGGCCCTGCTGGTCTGCGACGGCGAACGACTCGGCTACGCAGAGGCGTTCGCATGCTCGGCGGCATGGGCGCGACGGCTGATCGACGCCGGTGCCGGGAAGGGCACCCACGTGGGCCTGCTGTTCCCCAACGGTGCGCAGTTCGTCGTCGTGATGCTCGCAGTCGCACGCATCGGGGCCGTGCTGGTGCCGTTCTCGACCTTCAGCACACCCCCCGAACTGCGCGACCAACTCGTCGACGCCGACGTCGAGGTGTTGGTGTCGGCCCGCGGCTACCGCTCTCACGACTACGTCTCGGACCTCGGCCAGGCGCTGGGCACGTCGGTCGCCGCGCCCCGGCGGATCTTCAGCCCCGCCGCACCGGTGCTGCGCCGCATCGTGTTCGACGACGGCGCGCCACCCCCCGACGGTGACGGTGACGGGCGACTGTCGGCGTGGGAGGACGACGTCGATGGATCCGACATCCTGGCGATCATCTACACCTCCGGTTCGACCAGCGCTCCCAAGGGCGTCGTGCACACCCATGCGGGGCTGTTGGCACACCAACTCGGACTCAACGAGATTCGCGGGCTGAGTGCCGACGACCGGCTGTTCTGCAACTCGCCGTTCTTCTGGATCGGCGGGTTTGCGTTCGGCCTGCTGGCGACCCTGCTCGCCGGCGCGACCCTGATCTGCTCGAACGCCACCGACGCGGCTGAGACACTCGACCTGCTCGAAGCCGAGAAGCCCACGCTCACCAACGGTTTCATCGCGGGCATCGCACACCTGACCCGCCACCCGAGCTTCGGTCACCGCGACCTGTCATCGATGCGCCACGGCAACCTGTACCCGATCATGGCCCCCGATGCACGGCCCGCCGACCCCGAACTGCGGCACAACATGCTCGGCATGACCGAGGCCGGAAGCGTCCTGCTGATCAGCGGCGACGAGACCGATCAGCCCGAGGCCCGGCGCGGCTCGTACGGCCGGTTGGCCCCGGGATTCCAGGCCCGGGTGATCGATCCCGATGACGGGACCGATGCGGGACGTTCGATCGGGGAACTGCTGATCCGCGGGCCGCACGTCATGCAGGGCTATTACGGCCGCAGCCGCGAGGAGTGTTTCGACGCCGACGGTTGGTTCCACACCGGCGACCTGGTCCACCGCGACGCCGACGGGTTCTTCTATTTCGTCGGCCGGGCCGGGTCGATGATCAAGACCGCGGGTGCCAATGTGTCGCCGGCCGAGGTGCAGAAGGCCCTGACCGCCGCGCTGCAGTCGATCGACGCCGGCGCCGCCGCCCACGTCGTCGGGCTGCCCGACCCGGACCGCGGCCAGATCGTCGGCGCGGTCATCGCCACCGACGCCGTCCCGGCACCGGACCCGTCGGCGCTCGTCACCGCGCTGCGCTCCACGCTGTCGAGCTACAAGATCCCCCGCCGGTTCGTCACGGTGCGCCACGCGCAGGTCCCGGTGCTCTCCAGCGGCAAGGTCGACTTCCCGGCGCTGCGGAAGCTGTTCGATGGTTGACACCGTCGACGCCCTGCTCCGCGAACAGGCCGCCCGCCACCCCGACAAGCCCGCGGTGATCGACCGCGACGAGCGGATCACCTACGCCGAGCTCGATTCCGCCACCCGGGAGCTGGGCGCGGCCTTTCTGGAAGCCGGGATCGACAAGGGCTCCCGGGTCGGCCTGCTCTGGCCCAACTCGGTGCAATGGGCCCGAACCGCGCTCGCACTGACCAGGATCGGCGCGGTGCTCGTCCCGCTCAGCACGCTGCTCGCTCCGGCGGAGCTGACCGCACAGCTGCGTACCGCGGCCGTGCAGCACCTGATCGCCGTGCCTGAGTTCCGGGGCAGGCGTTACCCGGATCCAGCGCCGCCATCCGGGGTGCTGCCCGCACTGCGGTCGGTGCTGCGCAGCCCGCCCACCGGCGGAGCGCCCGCACGCCCGGTCGTCGACGCCATCTGCCGGGGAGTGCGCCCGGCCGATCCGCTGGCGATCATGTTCACCTCCGGCAGCAGCGGTGCGCCCAAGGGCGTCAGGCACTCTCACGGCAACGCCATCGGTGCGGTGCGGTCGGGTCTGGCCGCGCGCTGCATCGACGCCGACACCCGGTTGTATCTGCCGATGCCGTTCTTCTGGGTGGGCGGATTCGGCGGCGGCCTGATGTCGGCCCTGGTGGCCGGTGCGACACTGGTCACCGAGGCGGTGCCGCACCCGGAGTCCACGCTTCGGCTGCTCGCACAGGAGCGGGTCACGCTGTTCCGCGGCTGGCCGGATCAGGCCGAAGCCCTGGCCCGGCATGTGGACGAGGTCGGGGCCGACCTGTCGGCGCTGCGGCCGGGCAGCCTGGAGGCGTTGCTGCCCGCACAACTGCGCTCCCGGCCCGGCGCGCGGGCGCGGCTGTTCGGAATGACCGAATCCTTCGGTCCCTACTGCGGTTTCCCGGCGGACACCGACATGCCGGAATCGGCCTGGGGTAGCTGTGGGCGCCCGTTCGACGGGATGACGGTCCGGGTGGTCGACCCCGACTCCGGCGAACCGGTGACCACCGGCGAGGTCGGAATGATCCACATCCGCGGACCGCACACCCTGCGTGGAATCTGCGGGCGCAGCCGGGAGGACGTCTTCACCGCCGATGGCCACTACCCCACCGGCGACCTCGGCAGGCTCGACGCCGACGGCTTCCTGTTCTACCACGGCCGCTCCGACGACATGTTCAAGATCAGCGGGGCCTCCGTCTACCCCACCGAGGTCGAGCGGGCGTTGTGCAGCCTGCCCGGCGTGACTGCGGCGTTCGTGACGAATGTCCCCGACGGCGAGCACGATCGGGTGGGCGCCGCGGTGGTCTGCACCCCGGCCACCACCCGCGAGCGACTACGGGCCGCGGCCAGGGGCGTGCTCAGCGGCTTCAAGGTGCCCACGGTGTGGGCGCTGCTCGACGATGCAGATGCGGTTCCGCGCGGGGCGACCGGCAAGATCGACAAGGTCGCGTTGCGGGCGCTACTCGAACGCGGATGAGCCTCAGACCACGTCGCGCCGGCGCAGGTCGACGATCTCGGAAGCGGTGAAGCCGATCTCGTCGAGGATCTCATCGGTGTGCTCGCCGAGCAGCGGCGCGCGCCGGCGGATCTCGCCCGGCGTGGCCGACAGCCGGAACGGCGTCTCGATGATCGGCACATCGTGCGCTGCTCCGGGGAACGCGACGCGCCGCAGGTACCCCATCGCGGCAACCTGCGGGTCGTCGAGCACATCCTGGGTCGAATGCATCGGTGCGGCAGGGAGTTTCGCATCCTCCAGCAACCCGAGTACGTCCGCCTTGGTCCGCTCGGCACACCAGCTCGCCATGATGTCGTTGAGCAGGTCCCCGTTCTGCCAGCGCAGGTCGTCGTCGGCGAAACGCGGATCGTCGATCAGGTCGGGTCGGCCCACCAGCCGGCACCAGCGCCGGAACATCGGCTGCCCGGCGATCTGCAGCAGGACCCAGCCCCCTTCTGCGGTGCGATACAGATCGCACGGCGCCACCGATGTGCCCCGGTTGCCCATCCGCGGCTTGTCGGTGCCCAGCAGGTCACGCTCGATCAGGAACGCGTTGGACAGCATCATCGCCGTGGGCAGCAGCGCACCCTCCACATGCTGGCCCGCACCGGTGCGGTCGCGGTGGAACAGCGCCATCATGACGCCGATGGTCAGCGTCAGCGCGGTGCCGAAGTCGGCATAGGGCACCACGGTTCGGATCGGCTGATCGGGCAGTCCCTGGCGGTAGACCGCGCCCGACATCACCTGGCCGGCACCGTCGAAGCCGATCCGGTCGCTGTACGGCCCGCCCTCGCCGTAGGCGGTCGCACTGGCCAGGATGATGTCGGCCCTGATCGCCCGAAGCGTCGGGTAGTCCAGGCCGCTGGCCCGCATGCCCGTGGCCGGCATGTTGGCCACCACGATGTCGGAACGCTCGACCAGCCGCCGGCTGATCGCCCTGCCCTCGTCGGTGGTGGTGTCCAGGGTCAGCGACCGCTTGTTGCGGTTGCACTGAAGAAAGGTTGCGCCCTCCCCGGTGTCGGTGACCGACTGCACCCACCGGTCCTCGCCGCCTTCGCGCTTCTCCACCCGGATCACGTCGGCGCCCATGTCCGCCAGCAGCGCCGAGCACCAGGGCGCGGCGATGAACCGGCCGTAGTCGAGCACGCGGATGCCGTCGAGGACGCCCATGTCCCCCCTATCCCTCTGCGATTTGGGTGTAGTTGGTCACGCCCAGCGCGACGGCGGGCACCGGAATCACTCGATGACGCCGCGGCGGGTGAGGTGGTCGATCAGCGGGGCCGCCCCCGCGGCGAGGTGCTCGGACATCGCCGTTCGCGCCGCATCCCGGTCGCGGCGCTGCAGCGCGTCCAGGATGCGCCGGTGGTGCGCGTTGGACTCGCCCGGCCATCCGTCGATGGTCGGAAACACCGACTCCGGGGCGTACCTGGTGATCTGCGACATCAGCTGCGCCAGCTTCGGGGAGTCAGCGGCGACGTTGATGGCCCGGTGGAACTCGTGGTTGAGCCGGGCCGCGCGCTCCCCGTCGCCGGTGCCGTAGGCCTGCTCGAGCTCGGCCTGGATCCGCTCCAGCTCGCGCAGCTGGGCATCGCTGATGGCGGCCGCGGCCCTGGCCGTCAACTCCCCACCGATGTAGGCCTGGACGTCCGAGACATCGGTGACGTCGCGCAGCGTCACCGGCCGCACCACGAACCCGCGCCTCGGCTGCTGGTCGAGCAGCCCCTCGGCCTTGAGCTCGAACAGCGCCTCCCGAACCGGGGTCACGCTGACACCCAGCTCGACGGCCAGCTGGTCGAGACGCACATACGTTCCCGCAGAATAGGTTCCGTCGAAGATCCGCCCGCGCACGAACCGCGCGACATCCTCGGCGAGCTGGGGCCGCGCGGCGAAGCCGGGAACGCTCACGGCGCTACACCCGGTAGTCCGCGAGCAGCCGCTTGCTGATGATGTTCTTCTGGATCTCGCTGGTGCCCTCACCGATCAGCAGGAAAGGCGCATCCCGCATCAGGCGTTCGATCTCGTACTCCTTGGAATACCCGTACCCGCCGTGGATCCGGAAGCTCTGCTGGGTGACCTCGGCACACACCTCGCTGGCGAAGTACTTCGCCATGCCTGCGGCGACGTCGTTGCGCTCGCCGGAGTCCTTCAGCCGCGCCGCGTTGACCATCATCAGATGCGCGGCCTCCACCTTGGTGGCCATCTCGGCCAACTGGAACGCAATCGCCTGATGCTCGGCGATCGGCTTGCCGAACGTGCTGCGCTGCTGGGAATAGCGCACCGCCAACTCGAACGCGCGGACACCCACACCGCAGGCCCGCGCGGACACGTTGACCCGCCCGACCTCGACACCGTCCATCATCTGGAAGAAGCCCTGCCCGGGCGCCGCACCGAGGATGTCGGTCGCCTCGGCCCGATACCCGTCGAAGATCAGCTCGGTGGTGTCGATGCCCTTGTACCCGAGCTTGTCGAGCTTGCCCGGGATGGTCAGGCCGGGCAACACCTCGCCGAAACCCGAGGGCTTCTCGATCAGGAACGCGGTGAGGTTGCGGTGCGGCCTGTCGGCGCCCTCGTCGGTGCGGACCAGGGCCGCGACCAGGGTGGAACTGCCGCCGTTGGTCAGCCACATCTTCTGACCGTCGATCACATAGTCACCGCTGCCGGGCTGTTTGACGGCCCGGGTGCGGATGGCCGCGACATCGGAGCCGAGCTCGGGTTCGGACATCGAGAACGCGCCCCTGGTCTCCCCGGTGGCCATCTTCGGCAGGTAGTAGCGCTTCTGATCGTCGGTGCCGTGCTGGCGGATCATGTAGGCGACGATGAAATGGGTGTTGATCACCCCGGACACGCTCATCCAACCGCGGGCCAGTTCCTCGACGCACAGCGCGTAGGTCAGCAGCGACTCGCCCAACCCGCCGTATTCCTCGGGGATCATCAACCCGAACAGGCCCATCTCCCGCATCGCGTCGACGATGGCCTGCGGATAGGTGTCGGCGTGTTCGAGCTCCTGGGCGCTGGGAATGATCTCCTTGTCGACGAATTGCCGCACCGTCGCGACGATCTCGGTCTGGAACTCGGTGAGCCCGAGGGTCTGGGCGAGTCTGGTCACGCGGCGTTGCCTTTCCCCGAGACGTTTTCGAAGACCGCGGCCAACCCTTGGCCGCCGCCGATGCACATGGTCTCCAGGCCGTATCGGCCGCCGCGGCGGTGCAGTTCGCGCGCCAGGGTGGCCAGCATGCGGCCACCGGTCGCGCCGACCGGATGCCCGATCGAGATACCGGATCCGTGCACGTTGGTGCGGTCCAGATCCGTTGCCGAGAAACCCCACTCGCGCATACAGGCCAGGGCCTGGGCGGCGAAGGCCTCGTTGAGCTCGATGAGGTCCATGTCGGCCAGCGAAAGCCCGGCCCTGCCGAGCGCGGCCCCGGTGGCCGGCACCGGCCCGATGCCCATCACGTTGGGGGCCACCCCGGCCACCGCCCACGACACCATCCGGACCAGCGGGGTCAATCCGAGCTCGGCGGCCTTCTCGGCCGTGGTCACCACGCACATCGATGCGGCGTCGTTCTGGCCGCTGGAGTTGCCCGCGGTCACGGTCGCATCCGGATCGTCCTTGCCGAGAACGGGTTTGAGCTTGGCCAGCGATTCCATCGAGGTGTCGGCGCGGGGATGCTCGTCGGTGTCGATCACGTCGTCGCCGGTGCGGGTGCGCACGGTCACCGGGATGATCGTCTCGGCCAGCAGGCCGTCCTTGCGGGCCGCGACGGCCCGCTGATGCGACAGCACCGCCAGTTCGTCCTGCTCTTCCCGGCCAATGCCGTACTGCCTGCGCAGGTTCTCGGCGGTCTCGAGCATGCCGCCGGGGACCGGGTGGTTCTTGCCCCCGGCCGTGGTCCGTCCGCGCGTCAGCGCATCGTGCACCGTGATGCCACCTCGGGCCCCGCCCCAGCGCATGTCGGTCGAGTGGAACACGACGTTGCTCATCGACTCGGCGCCGCCGGCCACCACGAGATCGTTGGCACCAGCGGCGACCTGCATGCACGCCTGGATCACGGCCTGCAGCCCCGATCCGCACCGCCGGTCGATCTGCATCCCCGGCACGGTGACCGGCAGACCGGCGTCCAGCGCGATCACCCGCCCGATCGCCGGCGCCTCCATGCTGGGATAGCAGTGGCCGACGATCACGTCTTCCACGGCGTCGGGCGCCACGCCGGTGCGCTGCAGCAGTCCGGTGAGCGCCGCGACCCCGAGATCGACGGCCGTCAGCGACTTGAACATGCCGTTGTAGCGCCCGATCGGCGTGCGCACCGGCTCGCAGACGACGACGTCGCGCGTCACAGGTGCCGTCCCCCGGTGACCTCGAGGATGGTTCCCGTCATGTAGGACGACAGGTCGGAGGCCAGGAACAGCGCCACCTTGGCCACCTCGTCCGGCTCACCGGCGCGGCCCATCGGCACCTCGGCCACCTTCGAGTCCCAGATGCGTTGTGGCATGGCCTCGGTCATCGCCGAACGGATCAGCCCGGGTTGGATGGCGTTGACCCGCACCCCCAGGTAGGCGAGTTCCTTGGCGGCGGCTTTCGTCATCCCGACGATGCCGGCCTTGGCGGCCGAGTAGTTGGTCTGCCCGATCATGCCGACCTTGCCGGAGATCGAGGACATGTTGACGATGGCTCCGCGCTTGTTCTCCCGCATCACCGCAGCGGCGGCCCGCAACCCGTTCCAGGTGCCCCTGAGGTGGACCGCGATCACCGTGTCGAAATCGTCCTCGCTCATCTTGCGCATCGTGGCGTCGCGCGTGATCCCCGCATTGTTGACCATGATGTCCAGCCCGCCGAAACCGTCCACCGCGGCGGCGACCAGCGCCTCGACGTCGGCGGCGCTGGTGACGTCGCAGCGCACCGCGCGGGCCACCTCGGGGCCACCGAGTTTCTCCGCGGCCGCCTCGGTCGCCTCGGCGTTGAGGTCGCCGAGCACCACCCGCGCTCCTTCGTCGACGAACCGTTGCGCGATCGCCAGCCCCAGCCCCTGGGCTCCCCCGGTGACCACGGCGGTCTGACCTGTCAGCAGTGACACCCGTTCCACCCATCCTCGTGTCGTGTAGGCACTCCTTCGGGGCCTATCGTATTTCATATAGGATATTTGAAAAGCATAACTCGGAGGAGCGCACCGATGGGCACAACCGACGTCAGCGACGACGATTTCCGGGAGATCCTGACGCAGACGCGCCACTTCGTCCGAACCGCGGTCGTGCCCCGCGAACAGGAGATCCTCGCCGACGACCGGGTTCCCGACGACCTGCGCGATCAGGCCAAGAAGATGGGCCTGTTCGGCTATGCGATCCCGCAGGAGTGGGGCGGACTCGGTCTCGACCTCGCGCAGGACGTCGAGCTCGCGATGGAGCTGGGCTACACGTCGCTGGCGCTCCGTTCCATGTTCGGCACCAACAACGGCATCGCCGGTCAGGTGCTGGTCGGGTACGGCACCGACGAACAGAAGGCGACGTGGCTCGAGCGAATCGCGTCCGGCGACGTGGTCGCGTCCTTCGCCCTGACCGAGCCCGGTGCCGGTTCCAACCCGTCCGGCCTGCGCACCAAGGCTGTGCGCGACGCCGCCGGGAACTGGATCATCAACGGCCAGAAGCGCTTCATCACCAACGCGCCGACCGCCGATCTGTTCGTGACCTTCGCCAGGAGCCGACCCGCCGACGACGAGGGCGCCGGCATCGCCGTCTTCCTGGTGCCCGCGGACACCCCCGGCGTCGAGGTCGGGGCCAAGGACAAGAAGATGGGCCAGGAAGGCGCCTGGACGGCCGACGTGAGCTTCACCGACGTCACGGTCCCCGACGGCGCACTGGTCGGCGGCAACGAGGACATCGGATACCGGGCGGCGATGACGTCGCTGGCCCGCGGCCGGGTGCACATCGCGGCGCTCGCGGTCGGCACCGCCCAGCGCGCGCTCGACGAGTCGGTGGACTACGCCGCCACCGCGACCCAGGGCGGCACGCCGATCGGCGACTTCCAGCTGGTGCAGGCGATGATCGCCGACCAGCAGACCGGCGTACTGGCCGGCCGCGCCCTGGTCCGGGAGACCGCACAGCAGTGGGTCACCGGGCAGGACCGCCGGATCGCACCATCGGCGGCCAAGCTGTTCTGCACCGAGATGGCCGGCCGGGTGGCCGATCTCGCGGTGCAGATCCACGGCGGCAGCGGATACATGCGCGAGGTCCCGGTGGAACGGATCTACCGGGATGTGCGGCTGCTGCGCCTCTACGAGGGCACCAGCGAGATCCAGCGGTTGATCATCGGCGGCGGGTTGGTGAGGTCCGCCAAGAAGGCCGCCAACCGATGAGCGCTTACGCGAAGAGCAGAGGGCACGTATGAGCGGCAAGCTGACCGGGCGGGTCGCGTTCATCACCGGGGCGGCTCGCGGGCAGGGTCGCGCACATGCGGTCCGGATGGCCGGCGAAGGCGCCGACATCATCGCCGTCGACATCGCCGGGCCCCTGCCGCCGTGTGTGCCCTACCAGCCCGCCACACCCGAGGACCTTGCCGAGACCGTCCGGCTGGTGGAGAAGACCGGCCGGCGGATCCGGGCCTCGGTGGTCGACACCCGCGACATCGAAGGTCTCCGCGCCGCCGTCGACACGGGGGTGTCCGAATTCGGCCGCCTCGACGTCATCGTCGCCAATGCCGGGGTGTCCGCGCCGCAGGTGTGGGACCAGATCCGTCCCGAAGACTTTCGCGACGTGATGGACATCAACGTCACCGGGACCTGGAACACCGTGATGGCCGGGGCACCGGCGATCATCGACGGTGGACGCGGCGGCTCGATCATCCTGATCAGCTCGGCTGCCGGAATCAAGCTGCAGCCGTTCATGATCCACTACACCGCCAGCAAGCACGCGGTCACCGGCATGGCCCGGGCGTTCGCCGCCGAGTTGGGCAGGCACTCGATCCGGGTGAACAGCGTCCACCCCGGGCCGGTGCTGACCGACATGGGCACCGGCGACATGGTCACCCAACTGGGCAAGGCGATGGAGACCAACCCCGCGCTGTCGCACATGATGACGCCGTTCCTGCCGACCTGGGCCGTGCAGGCCGAGGACATCGCCGACGCGGTCTGCTGGCTGGCCGGCGACGAGTCGAAGTACGTAACCGCGTGCGCGCTGCCCGTCGACCAGGGCTCCAGCGTCTACTGAGCGCCGAACACCCGGCCCAGGAACGCGATCTGGTCGGCGACGGTCTTGTCGAACCAGTCGTGGCCCGGCCAAACGTCGAAGTGGTCGCAGGGATAGTGGTGCACCTGGGCCCGGCCCTTGGCCGCCGTCGCGGCCACCGCGTCGGCGGGGACGTACTGGTCGAAGTCGGCGATCTGGACCAGCAGCGGGCAGCCCAGCCGCTTGACCGCCGGGGCGGTCCGCACACCGAGGACCTCCAGGCCGACCGAACAGTCGATCTCGTTGCGCCAGGTCGGTCCGGCCAGCGACAGATAGCTCTCGTAGGCGCCGTCGAGGGCCAGCGCACCCGGCTCGCCGACCGGTGAGACCAGCGGCATCAGCGTGGGCGCCCGGCCGCGTGCCACCGCGAGCCTGCTCTTGACACCGGCCAGCGACCAGCGCAGCGCGGTCAGCGTCTCGCGCGAGGCCATCGCGGCCCGGCCGACCGCCGCTCCACTGGTGAGTGGGGTCAGCGAGATCACCGCGGCGATGTCGTCGCGTTCGCCGCCGACCCGCAGCACGTGACCGCCGGAGAACGACACCCCCCACAGCACGATGCCGGCCGGGTCGACGCCGTCCAGCCGCTTGGCCGCCGCGACCGCGCCGTGGTAGTCCTCGATCTGCCGGCGCACCGAAAGCGATTGCCGTGGTTCGCCTTCGGATGCACCGAAGCAGCGGTAGTCGAACGCCAGCACATCCACGCCCGCTGCGCCGAGCCGCTTGGCGAACGGTTCGAGCCCGGAGTCCTTGGTGCCGCCGAAACCGTGTGCCATCACCACCACCGGGCGCTCGCGGCCGGCGTCCTCTCCCACGAAATGCCAGGCTCTGCAAGCGACGCCATCGACGCGGAAGGTGACCTCGGCGGGCGTCATCGCGGCACCCCCGGAGCGCGCCCGGCGCGTCGGGCACCCGCCGGCAGTTCGCGTTTGCGCAGGTCGTGTTCGTAGACGAAGTAGTCGACCTGCTGGGTGTGGCGTGGCCGGTCGGTGCAATGCCCGGCGTGCAGCTGCTGATCGGCGTCGATCACCCGTTCCATCTCCTCGACCGGCGGAAGCGCATAGCGCCCGATGGCGTAGGCGGCCAGCAACCGGGACTGGCATTCCACGAACGGGAACAGCGTCGGCACCGACTGGGCGAAGCCGATGAAGACCAGGTCGTCGATGCCCGGTTTGAACATCCGCTTGTAGAGCCGCAACTGGTTGTCCGGGGCGCTGAGGAATCCCGGATCGAAGAACGGAAAGGTGATGTTGTACCCGGTGGCGTAGACGATGACGTCGAACCCGTCACTGGTCCCGTCGACGAAATGCACGGTGTCCCCGTCGAGGCGGGCGACGTTCGGCTTCGGGACCACGTCCCCGGATCCGAGCCGCAGCGGAAGCTCGACCGACTGGGTGGGGTGCGCCTCGAACAACTTGTGGTCGGCGGGCGGCAGGCCGTACATCGTCGGGTCGGTGCCCAGCATCGGTGCGATCAGCTGAACGGCCTTGCGTTGCCACGACAGTGGGAGGTGGGGCGAGGTCCGGAACAGGGTGTCGCCGGGACGTCCCGCGATGTACTTCGGCACGATCCACGCGCTGGACCGCGTCGACAACGTGACCTGATTGCGCAACGCCTTCGACGACAGCTCGACGGTGATGTCGGCGGCGCTGTTCCCGATGCCGACGACGAGGATGCGCTTGCCGGTCAGCTCCAGCGGGGTCTGTGGATCGATGTAGGCGTGGGAGTGGATCGACTCCCCGGAGAACGATCCGGGAAAGTCCGGCAGCCGGGGATCCCAGTGGTGGCCGTTGGCCACCACCAACAGGTCGAAGCGCCGCTCGGCTCCCGACTGATCGAGGATGCGCCAGCCGCCGGCATCCTCCCGCCCCGCCTGCATCACGGCGTTGCCGAACTCGATGTGTTCCAGGAGCCCGAATGCCGCCGCGTAGTCGTCGAGATAGGACTTGATCTGGCTGTGGTGCGGGAACGACGGGAAATGTTCGGGCATCGGATAGTCCTTGAAGGACAGCCGATCCTTCGAGGTGTCGATGTGCAACGAGCGGTAGGCGCTGCTGTGCCCGTTGGGATTGGCGAACGCCCAGTTGCCGCCGATGCGGTCCGAACTCTCGAAGGTGGTGTAGTCGACGCCGTAGTCCTTGAGCATCTTGCCGGCCGTCAGGCCGCTGATGCCGGCGCCGATCACCGCAACCTGCGGGTGTCTGTGGTCCACGTCGCTCCTCCCGCCGTCACGCAATCTACGAACGTTTTTGACGTACGTCAACGGTTCCTGACACCCGTGAAGCGAGCCGGGGTGGGCGGGCCGGCGGCCGCCGCGTCAGCCGATGAAGCGCACGATCGACTCGGCGATGGCGGCCGGCTTCTCGGTGCCCTCGATCTCGACCGTGGTGGCCAGCGTCGCCTGCACCGCGTTGTCGAGCTGGGCGACCGACGCGATCCGCGCGCGTGCCCGCAACATGGCCCCGACGCGGACCGGGGTGATGAAGCGGACCTTGTTGTAGCCGTAGTTGATCGCCATCGCGACGTTGTCGACGGTGTAGAGCTGGTGGGTGAAGTGCGGCAGCAGCGACAACGTCAGCAATCCGTGGGCGATGGTTCCGCCGAACGGGCCACTGGCCGCACGCTCGGGGTCGACGTGAATCCACTGGTGATCATCGGTGGCGTCAGCGAACAGATTGACCCGTTCCTGGGTGATTTCCAGCCATTCGGTGGGACCGAGTTCGGTGCCTTCGGCGGCGACGAATTCGGCCAGGCCGTCGAACTTCTTCACAGTTGTCTCCTTTGACGTCGGGCGGTTCTCCGGCACCGATTTGACCATGCCGGTCCACGTTGCCACAGGGTCGTGTCGCCGATCACAGCATGGTCGACCACCCGTGAACTCGGCAGCCCCGCCACGATTGCGTGGATGCGGCGGTTGCGCATCGCCGCACAGCGAAGCCGTTCGGCAAGGTCAGCAAAGACCTGCCGGCGAAGCGACCGTATCGCACCGGCCCCGCGCTGCGCCCCGATCCACAAGCCGCCGGTAGGTTGACGTAAGTTAGCGGGATCTCACAGTGAAATGCAGATCACCCAGATAAAAGGGCAAACGACTCCAGTTTCAACGTTCGCCATGCCCCGATATACTGGCCTGAGGCAGTACGTTGCCGGAAATTCGAGATTGCCTTGTGGCGCGAACAGTCGCCATCCGGCTACTACACACGACAAAGAGCAATGCGTGCCCAGGAAAATTTTCGCCGGCTAGCTGGAATTGACGCCATCACGCGACATACTGATCATGTCGCGTTCAAACAATGCCGGGTACAGACAGTTCGGCCGCCCAGGTACGGCGGTCGAAACGATGGGAAAACGATGTCCGCTGCAACGCTGGAATTCGCGGAACGCCGCGATTTCCGACTCACGCGCCGACACAGCTGGTGGGACGCCGACGCCGAGTGCACTTTGGTGATGTCGCGGCCGGCGCTGGATCGCGACCTGTGGCTGGACTACCTGCGGGGCGCTGATCGCAGCTACCGCAAGCACGGGGTGCAGCGGGCGCTCGACATCGATGCCATCCGCGACGGTCACGACACCGCGATCTTCTGGGCCATCCTCGACACATCCGGCCTGGTGATCGGTGGGGTTCGCGCCAAGGGGCCGCTGCGTTGCGCCGACAATTCCCATGCCGTCGTCGAATGGGACGGCCGGCCGGGCCTGGCGGCGGTGCGGAAGATGATCGACGACCGGGTGCCGTTCGGCGTGCTGGAGATGAAGACCGGGTTCGTCACCGACGATGCCGATCGCAGCAAGGGGCTCACCCGAGTACTGGCACGTACTGCGTTTCACGCGATGGCGGCATTGGACCTGCAGTTCTGCATGGCCACCTCCGCGGTTCATGTGCTCGACAAGTGGCGCTCCTCCGGCGGCGTGGTCGCACCGATTCCGGCAACGCCGTATCCCGACCCCCGCTACCGCACCAAGATGATGTGGTGGGACCGTCGAGCCTTCATCCGCCACGCCGAACCCGACCAGGTGTCGAAGATCTTCACCGAGCTCCTGGTGATCGACCGGGCCCGGCCCGACTCCGACGAGGCCGATTTGCTTCGCAACAACGCCCTGTGACGTCGGAGCAAGTTGATAGGTATGCGACCGGCACCGGGGATGCCGCGGCCGCCATCGTGCTCGATCCCAGCACGCCGGACGGCGCGCACGCCGTCGAGGCGTTACGCGGCGACCCCGCCGTCACGGTCCTCGACCGGACCGCCGAGCAGGCGGCCACCCTCGCCGGTCTGCTTCCCGCGCCCGGACCCGAGTTCACCGAAGAGCCCCGCCGCTGGGCGTATTACCCGTGGCGACGCGCCCTCGTCGGAATCCTCGGTCCACGCGCCTACGCACGGGTGCGCACCGACCGCAACCGCCATCTGATCACGACCGAGGAACACCAGAAGCTCGCGTCGCTCCGCGTGGGCATCATCGGGCTCAGCGTCGGTCACGCGATCGCCCACACACTCGCGATGCAGGCTCTGTGCGGTGAGCTGCAGTTGGCCGATTTCGACGAACTCGAGCTGTCGAACCTCAACCGGGTTCCGGCAACGGTTTTCGACATCGGGGTGAACAAGGCCACCGCAGCGGCCCGCAGGATCGCCGAGATCGATCCGTATCTCCCTGTGCTGGTGCACGATTCCGCCCTGACCGCCGGGACAATCGACGGCTTCCTCGACGGCCTCGACATCGTCATCGAGGAATGCGACTCTCTCGACGTCAAGGCACTGGTGCGCGAGGCGGCCCGCCGGCGCGGACAACCGGTCCTGATGGCAACCAGCGACCGCGGCCTCGTCGACGTGGAACGGTTCGACCTGGAACCCGACCGGCCCGTGTTCCACGGCCTGCTGGGCGGACTGGACGCTGCCGCACTGGCCGGCCTGGACAACAAGGACAAGGTTCCGCATGTTCTGAGGATCCTCGAGGGCGCAAGCCTGTCCCCCCGCGCCGCAGCATCTCTGGTCGAAGTCGGCCACACGCTGGCGACCTGGCCCCAGGTGATCGGAGACGTTCTGATCGGAGCCTCCGCGGTAGCCGAGGCGGTACGCCGAATCGGTCTGGGCGAGCCCCTTCCGTCCGGGCGGATCCGCACCGACATGTCGGCCGTGCTGAACAGGCTGGCCGATCCGACCGCCGGCTTCGCAGAGGCGCCACGAACCGAACCGGTGGCGCCCGCCGATTCACCCGCGACGTCGCCACCCACCGCGGTGCGGGCGGTCGCCCTTGCCGCCAATCGGGCCCCATCCGGGGGCAATTCCCAGCCATGGCACATCGAGCAGACCCCGAACGCGGTCGTGATCCGGCTGGCACCGGAGCGCACGTCGCTGATGGACGTCGAGTTCCGCGGCAGCGCCGTCGCGGTGGGTGCCGCGGTCTTCAATGCGCGGGTGGCGGCCGCCGCGCAGGGCATCGACGCCGCCGTCGAGATCGTGCAGGACGGTGGTGCTTCACCGCTCACCGCCACCGTCGATCTGACCGCGCCGGGCGGCGATGCCGAACTGGCCCGGCTGCAGCCGGAACTGGCTGCGCGGGAGACCAACCGGCGCCGCGGCGCCCCGACCGCGGTGCCGGCCGACACCGCGGCCGCGCTGCATGCCGCAGCCCGCCGTGAGGGGGCCCGACTCCAGCTGATCACCGACCGCTCAACCCTCGACCGGGCCGGCGCCGTACTCGCCGACTCCGACCGGATCAGATACCTGACGGAACGGCTACACGCGGAGATGACCTCAGAGCTGCGGTGGCCCGGTGACGACTGCCCCGACACCGGCATCGACGTACGCAGCCTCGAGTTGAGCCAGAGCGAGATCGTCATCCTCGACATCCTCAAGCGCACCGAGGTCATGTCCTTGCTGGCATCCTGGAACGCAGGCGCGGGGCTGGGCATCGACACCGGCACGCGGATATCCACCAGCTCGGCGCTCGCGGTTGTCGTGGGAACGGACCCCTCGCTCACCGGGTATGCGCGCGGCGGTGCGGCCGCCGAGGCCGTGTGGCTGACGGCACAACGGCACGGGCTTGCCGTTCAGCCCATCTCGCCGGTCTTCCTCTACGGCCACGACGCGGCCGAAATGCGGCAACTCTCAACGGCATTCGCACAGTCGCTTACCGAGCTACAGCAACGGTTTCGTCACCTGACGGCGACGAGAAGCGGCGAGTCGCAGATCCTGACGCTACGGCTCACCTCCGCCCCACCCGCTTCGGTCCGCAGCCGCCGGCGTCCGCTCGACGACGCCGGCCCGGCCTTATTCTGACTCCACGATGTCGAACAACCCCGTTCCGCGCACCCTCGACCAGATGGTCAAGTCGGTGGCCACGCAGCTGATGGCGGCGACCGCGACCACCTCGGTGCAGGTCAGCCAACACGTGCTGGCCGACCTGGTCTCCTACCTCGGCGTCGACGTGAGCTTCCTGCGCTACAACGACCACTCCATCCACGCCTCGAGGCTGATCGCCGAATGGCCGGTCCGACCGAACATCCCCGACCCGGATCCGCTCGCGTTGGTGTACTTCGCCGATGCCGACCCGGTGTTCGCCGTCTCCGAACACGCGAAGAAGCCGGTGCTGCTGCGCCCGGAGCCGGCCACCGGCGACTACCAGAAGCGCATCGAGCAGAGCCGCGCCGTGCCCGCGACCTCGATGGCGGCCACGCCGTTGATCTCCGGCGACGTGACCACCGGCGCGCTGGGTTTCATCAAGTTCGGCGACCGGGAATGGACTCCGGAGGAGCTCAACGCGCTCGAGGCGATCGCGTCGTTGTTCGCGCAGGTACAGGCCCGCGTCGCAGCCGAGGAGCAACTGCGCTACCTGGCCGAACACGACGACCTCACCGGATTGTCCAACCGGCGCGCCCTGCTCGCGCATCTCGATGAGCGACTGGCCGACGGTCAGCCGGGTCCGGTGTCGGCGCTGTTCTTCGACCTCGACCGACTCAAGGCGATCAACGACTATCTCGGCCACACCGCGGGCGACTCGTTCATCCGGGTCCTGGCCGAACGTCTCCGCCGCGGCGCCGAGGGGTCCCCCCTGATCGCGCGACTGGGCGGTGACGAGTTCGTGGTGGTGCCGGAAGAACCGATGCAGGCCGACGCCGCCGAGGTGTTGGCCCATCACCTGCAGTCGGACCTGCGCGAGCGGGTGTCCATCGACGGGGAGATGCTGACCCGGACCGTGAGCATCGGTGTGGCACTCGGGATACCCGGGGTGGACACCACGTCGGATCTGCTGCGCCGGGCCGACCAGGCGGTGCTTACCGCGAAGAACTCCGGCGGAAACAAGGTCGCGATGTTCACCGACGACATGTCGATGAAGAGCGACTTGCGCAACGATATCGAGCTTCATCTACAAAGCGTGATCGAGAACGGCGCGCTGCTGCTGCACTACCTGCCCGAGGTGGACATGCGGACCGGCGAGATCCTGGCCGCCGAGGCCCTGGTGCGCTGGCAGCACCCGACCCGCGGGCTGCTGGCGCCCGACGCGTTCATCGGCGTGGCCGAGTCGATCAACCTGGCGGGCGAGTTGGGGCGGTGGGTGCTGCGGACCGCCTGCTCCGAGTTCGCCGACTGGCGCTCGCACGCACTCGGCAACAACATCGTGTTGCGCATCAACGTTTCTCCGGTGCAGTTGGTGAGCGACCAGTTCGTCGAATCCGTCGCCGGCATCATCGACGAGTTCGCCCTGGACCGGTCCTCGGTCTGCCTGGAGATCACCGAGAGTGTGGTGGTGCAGGACATCGACACCACGCGGATAACGCTGGCCCGACTGAAGGAGGCCGGAATCCAGATCGCCATCGACGATTTCGGCACCGGTTACAGCGCGCTGTCACATCTGAAATCGCTTCCGGTGGACACCCTCAAGATCGACAAGAGCTTTGTCCGTGAACTGGGTTCCGACCCGGGCGACCTCGCGATCGTCCGGGCCGTCATCGCGTTGGCCGAGGCGTTCGGGCTCGAGTTGGTGGCCGAGGGAGTCGAGACCGACGCCGCCGCGTTGACGCTGTTGCGCCACGGATGTCACCGGGCACAGGGCTTCCTGTTGTCGCGTCCCGTCGCCGGCTCTGAAATGAAATCGCTTCTGGCCAAGGGGTGCATTCCGGTGACATTCACCGGCGGCCAACATTTCTGACTCAGTGCGGCTGCGGCGTCGTCGCGCGGCCCGGCACGATCCGGTGCGCGCCGGCCGGGTCCGCGGTCAGCAGTTCGACGCGGCCGAACCGGCTGGCGGCCTTACCGACGAGCGCGACCCGGAACGCCGTGCCGCTGCTCGCGGCGGGCGCCATCGGCGGCACTGCCCGGCAGACCAACACCCCGTGCCTGGCGCGCACCGCCAGAGGACCGTCCGAGGTGCCGAACACCGCACCCACGACCACACCATGCTCGAACACCAGCCGCTCGAAACGCGCGACCGGATGGGTCCGCACCCCCCGCTCGTCGGCCTCGGCGGCCAGCCACTGGCCGACCGCGGCCCAGGTGTCCCGGCCGGAGACCGTCAACTCGCCGATCTCGGTCACGGCGACGGGATCTCCATCGGCGGATTCCATCTCGGTGGCCGGCCAGTCGGTGACGCGGGTGTAGAGGTATCCGGTCGGGGACGGGATGCACCGCGCCGCCCAGTCCCGCAGCCGCGCCCCTTCGAAGGTCGGCGCGGTCCGTCCCCGTGAGGGCTGCGCACCGGCGAGCCGGATGGGAAGCTCATCGTCGAGGCGACGAAGGCCGTCGAGGTCCAGATCTGCTGTCAGTTCATGGAAGTAGGCGGTCGTGTCGGGCTCGTCGACGTCGGCACCGAACCAGCCCCGCCGTGTCGCCGGGCCGGCTGGGTCCGCGCTCGCCACGAAGGCCTCCCCGCCGACCGCGAGGGTCGAGATCGCGGTCGCCAAGCCCGCGAACGCGGCGTCGGTGCACACCACGTCGACATCCTCGTGCCACTCGGTCCCACCATCCACGGTTATCAGCCTCATATTTGCTTTTTGGCGGTCGGCCGCGTGTGCGGTGATGCGAAGGGAACAATTTCGCTGGTCACCACAGCCGTGATGGCACTCGAGGGGGATTTGCCATCACGGACTGTGGCAACACATCAAGCTACCACCGAATCCGTCCCGGCGGTGCCGCCTCTCGGCTCCCGCCGAAGCCCGCCACCTGGTCGGACACCCCCGAGTTTCCACCACTTAACTAACTAGGTTTACTCTGTGTGCAGCTGTGCAGAGAGAGGGGACTTTCGATGGACCTGGAGTGGTCGGCGGCCGACCTCGCATTCCGCGATGAGGTACGCGCCTTCCTCGAGGAGAAGCTCACACCCGAGCTGCGTCGCGCGGGACGGCTGATGACCAGCGTCTACGCGGATCACGACGCCAGCATGCAGTGGCAGCAGATCCTGCACGAGCGGGGCTGGGCGGCCCCGGCATGGCCGGTCGCGCACGGCGGCTGCGACTGGAGCCTGACCCAGCACTACATCTTCAGCCGGGAATCGACGCTGGCCGGCGCCCCGTCCCTGTCGCCGATGGGCATCCGGATGGTGGCCCACGCGATCATCAAGTTCGGCTCCGCCGAACAGAAGGACTACTTCCTCACGCGAATCCTGACCGGCGAGGTGTTCTTCTGCCAGGGGTACTCCGAGCCGGAGGCCGGTTCGGACCTCGCGGCGTTGTCGATGGCCGCGCGCGACGACGGAGACCACCTGGTCTGCACCGGCAGCAAGATCTGGACCACGCACGCCCAGGAGGCGAACTGGATGTTCGCCCTGGTCCGCACCACCCGGTCGGACAAGAAGCAGCGCGGCATCACGTTCGTGCTGATCGACATGTCCTCCCCCGGCATCGAGATCCGGCCGCTGGTCATGACCTCGGGCGAAGAGGTGCAGAACCAGGTGTTCTTCGACGAGGTCCGGGTGCCGAAGTCCAATGTGATCGGGCAGATCGACGACGGCTGGACGGTGGCCAAATACCTGCTGGAGTTCGAACGTGGTGGTGCGTCCACGGCCCCCGCTCTGCAGGTGATGGCCGAGGAGATCGCCACGGTCGCCGCCGAGCAGCCCGGACCCGGCGGGGGCCGACTGCTCGACGATCCCGCGTTCGCCCGCAAGCTCGCCGATGTCCGCATCCGCACCGAGGTGCTCGAGATCCTCGAGTACCAGGTGCTGGCCGTGGTGGCGGCGGGCGGCAATCCCGGGGCCAAGTCCTCGATGCTCAAGGTGCTGGGAACCGAGCTGAGCCAGGCGATCACCGAGCTGGCGATGGAGGCGGCCGGACCCCGCGGGCGGGTGTACCAACCGCATGCCACCTGCCCCGGCGGACCGATCGCCGACTTCGAGCCACCCGCCGGCGACTACGTCAGCGGCGAGCCGTGGCAGGCCGTCGCCCCGCTGCGGTACTTCAACGACCGCGCCGGTTCGATCTACGCCGGCAGCAACGAGATTCAGCGCAACATTCTGGCCAAGGCAGCATTGGGGCTCTAGATGGACTTCACACTGAACGACGAACAGGCACTGCTCCGCGACGGGCTCACGAAGTTCCTCGCGACCCGCTACGACCTCGAGAAGAGCCGGTCGGCGGCCAAGACCGGGTTGGGCTGGCAGCCCGACATCTGGAAGTCCTTCGCGGACGAGCTCGGGATTCTGGCCGCCGCGCTGCCCGAGGAATGCGGCGGAATCGGCGGCGGTCCGGTGGAGATGATGCTCATCGCCGAGGCGCTGGGCAACGCGCTGGTGATCGAGCCCTACGTCGACACCGCCGTGGTGGCCGCCGGCCTGCTGCGGCGCGCCGGCTGTGCCGCCGCGACCGACCTGTTGGAGAAGCTCGTCGAGGGCACCGCCATCGTCACGTTGGCCGCGACCGAGGCGACCTCCGGCGAGCACTGGCAGGACGTCCGGACCGTTGCCGAGCGGGACGACGGCGGCTGGGTGCTGCGCGGGGCCAAGATCGTGTCCGCCTCCACGCCGCTGGCATCCCATGTGCTGATCACCGCGCGTACCTCCGGCGCCCCGGACGCCGCCGAGGGCATATCGCTGTTCCTCGTCGACATCGGCTCCGCATCAGGGGGTTTGGAGTTTCTCCACTACCGCACGATCGATGACCACCGCGCCTCCGACATCGTGATGCATTATCTGCGGCTGCCCGCGGCCGCCCTGCTGGGCGTCGAAGGCGGTGCCTGGCCATCGATCGCGCTGGCCCGCGACGAAGGTGCGACCGCCGTTTGTGCGGAGGCCGTGGGCGGAATGCGCAAGGTGCTCGCCGACACCGTGGAGTACTGCAAGCAACGTCAGCAGTTCGGCCAGCCGATCGGCAGCTTCCAGGTCCTGCAGCACCGCATGGTCGACATGTACATGGAGGTCGAACAGGCCGCGGCGGCAACGCTGCTGGCGACGCTCAAACTCGATGCCGACGACACCACCCGCGCCATGGCGGTGTCGGCCGCCAAGGCCACGGCGGGCCGGGCGGCGCAGTTCGTCGGCCAGCAGGCGGTCCAGCTGCACGGCGGCATGGGGATGACCGAGGAGCTTGCCATCGGCCACTACTTCAAGCGGCTCACCGCGCTGCAGTTCGAGTTCGGGTCGACCGACCACCACATCAGCCGCTACGCGCGGCTGAGCACGGGGTAGCGCTCAACGCACCGGTAGCGCAACACCTTCGGTCACGATCAACAGTTGCACCGACCATTCTGAACGGCCGGTGTCACCCGCTGCGCTCGGCCCGCCGCCGGATGCCGTCGAGCATCTTGCGCTCCATGACGAAGTGCGCGATGTCGAAGATCGGGTTGCCGGCCGAGCCGCCGTTGCCGCGCGCCAGCAGCCGGGTCCGGTCCCCGGCCGGCTGCAGGTGGAAAGCCCAACTGCCGGAAGCACGTTCGCCGCGCAGCACCTTGTCGTAGTCGTCGGGGTTCATCAGCACCAGATACGATTTGGGCTCCAGGGCCGCCACCACCTGCCTGGCCCGGTCACCGCCGCGGCGGGCCAGCCACACCGTGTCACCGACCTGCAGGTCCTGCCACTCCGGATGGATCCGATCGGCGTTGTGGATGTCGGCGCCGACCGCGCGTTCGAGCGCGCTGTAGCTGTAGAAGCCGCCGCGATCCTCACCGATCTGCACCAGCCACGGCCACACCGCCTCGGGGCCTGCGTTGATCGTCACCGCGCGGGTGGTGCGCGGTCCGGCGCCGTCGACGAGTTCGTCTCCCGGCAGGCCCTCGACCATCTCTTCGTGGGTGGCACCCCAGAAGTACATCCAGGGGCGAACGTGGGTCCGGTAGCCGACGACCGCTGCGGCCAGCGCCGCGGCCGTGGCGAGCCACGGCCGGGCGCGGCCGATCACGACTGCCTCGCGACGATGACCGGCGACCTGGCGGACTGCACGACCTGCGAGCCCACCGAGCCGAGCAGCATTCCGGCGAACCCGCCCCGGCCATGGCTGCCGACCACCAGCAGCTGCGCCTTCTCGGCCTCCTCCAACAATCGGTGCGCCGGCTGGTCGCGGCGGACCACGCGTTGCACGGTCACATCGGGATAGCGCTCCTGCCAACCGGCGAGCCGCTCGGCGAGCAGCATGTCCTCCTCGGGCTGTACCTCGGACCACCCCTGGTCGGGCAGTTCGTAGCCGGCGTCGCTCCAGGTGTGCACGGCGACCAGATCCACGCCGCGACGTGACGCCTCGTCGAAGGCGACGGCGGTGGCGAGTTCGGAGGCGGGCGAGCCGTCGATGCCCACCACGACGGGCGCTTCCGACGGGTGCGGGATCAGCGGGTCCTCGTCGTGGATCACCGCCACCGGGCAGTGCGCATGTTGCGTCATCCCGGCACTGACCGAGCCGAGCACCAGCCGGCCCAGCTTACCGAGGCCGCGCCTGCCGACGACGACCATCTCGGCATCCTTGGTCAGGTCGGCCAGCGTGGGAACGGCCTGCCCGGAGACCACCTTCTGCTGCACGCAGAAGTGTTCGGCGCCGGCCGTGGCGGCCTCCGCGACGCTCAGCGCGTCGCGCAGGATCTCGTGGGCGGTGTCCTGCTCGTCGGTGAGGTAATCCGGGGGCAGCGGCGTCTGGACCCACGCCTGCAGAGCGGCGCCGGGCAGAACGTGCACGAGGGTCAGCGGGACTCCGCGCATCGCGGCGTCGCGGGCGGCCCAGTCGACGGCGACCCTGGCCTCGGGCGATCCGTCGACACCGACCATGATGCCGAGGGGCGCCGGCTGAGTGGACGCCGCATTTTGAGTGGACGCCGTATTTTGAGTGGACGCCGTATTTTGAGTGGACGCCGTATTTTGAGTGGACGCCGCATTTTGAGTGGACACCGTTGTTCCTCCTCACCGATCGACCGGCGGCGGCAGCGCCGCCCCGATGATTCGACGCTATCGCGATCGTCAAGGACCGTCGTGAGCCCACCGTCATTCCGGCCCGGGACCAAGGTCCCTTGCCGGGGTGATCCACCAGGTCAGGTCACCGTGGTCGGCACGTCGGCGAGCTTCACCAGCCGGACCTGCGGTCGCGCCGGCACCGAGTCGGCCAGGAACCAGCGGAACGCCAGATTTCCGCGGGGATAGTCCAGTGTGGTCAGCGAGTTGGGGTGAGCCGTCTGCCCCCGCGACACCACGATCGTCACCGAGCCGTCCGAATCCGGCACCGCGGTGAACCCGTTGACCGAGCTGCGGGCATCGCGCACCCCGGGGACCGCCATGAACTGATTCCACACCACCACGTTCCAGAACCGGCAGGCCGGCGGCCGGTGGGTGATCACCAGCGCCTCGTCCTCGGCGAGGTCGAAGCTCCCGTACGAATAGCAGGCGTCCCTGGCCGACCAGCCGAAGTTCGCGTCCGGCACCTGGTACGGGTCGGCGAAGTCGTTGGCCGCCATCGCGGTCTCGTGCCCGAGTTCGTGCGCGTCGTCGTTCCTCACCCCGACGCTCAGCGGCAGGATCGCGAACATGGTCCGCAACCAGGCCGCGCTCGCCCGCAGCGCCGCGGCGGTCTCGGCCTCCCCGTGTCGGAACGGCTCCGGCGGGTCGAGCGCCTCGATGGACCATGTGACGGGGCGGCCGACAAGCGGATCCGCCTGGTAGTCACGGGTCATCAGCACGGCGGCGTCGGCGACCGGGCCGAAGTCGAAACCGAAGTCACCGTTGTCGTCGATGTCGAGATCGTCGTCGCGGACGATGGCGACGATCCGGTCCGACCACGCTCCCGGGGACGGCTCGTTGTACGCGGTCACCGAGAAGTAGACGCTGTCGCCGCGGTTTCCGGTGATCCGGTACCGCCGGGCCGGATCCACCGGGCACATGTAGTAGATGGCATCGGTGTTGTCGCCGCCCCACCTGCGGTCCGGCCGGAACGGTGAGTTGACCTCCAGCCAGATCGGCCGACCGGGGTCGGCGAACAGGTAGGTGTCCAGCGCCACCCCGAGCGTGGTCGCCAGCATGCGGTAGCCGTCGGCGATGTGCCGGTCGTCGGTGACGGCCTTGGGCCCGGACATGAAGGATTCGTCGAGCACCCGCAGCGTGTCGAGCAGTTCGCGCCACGCGGCGGTGGCTTCGTGTGCGCCGGCCTGGACCGTCACCTCTGACTGGGTGCTCATGTACCGATTCCTTTCGTGATCAGGCAGGCCGTCCGCTCGACCCACGTCTCGTCGAGGCTCGCACCACGAGAGATCAACGTCATCAATGTGATTCCGGCGATCGCTTCGGCCAGCTCGGATGCGGTCACGTCCTGGCGCACCTCGCCGCGCCGCCTCGCCACCTCGATGTGGTCGCTCAGGGCTCCCACGAGGATGTCGCCGAAGCGTTCCAGCAGCGCCGCGTGCAGCGTCGGATCCGATGCCATCTCACCCACCAGGCCGGGAAGCGCGGCCAGCGCCGCCGGTGTGCTGAGCACCGCCAGCGTGCGCCGCAGCATCTCGCGGACGTCACCCGGCAGCGAACCGGTGTCCGGGATCGCCGTGGTGGCACCGATGGGGAACACCGCTTCGTGCACGAGGTGGGCCTTTCCCCGCCAGCGCCGGTAGATCGCCGGCTTGCTGGTACCCGCCCTGGCCGCGATGGCGTCGACCGACAGGTCGGCGTAGGACGACTCGGCGATCAGATCGACCGTGGCGCGCAGCACCGCGTCGTCGATCCCGGGGTTGCGCGGGCGTCCCAGGTCTGTCGTCATTACGAAACTCACAGTAACATAATTGGTTGTGACGGACACCACAGCAGGCCTGATCCATCTCGACGACCTGGCGGAGCCGCGGTACAGCCCAGAGGCAGAGCAACTCCGGCAGATGATGGCGATGCTCGCACCCGACTGCCCGCTGGACACCGACGTGCTGCACGCGCGGGCGACGGAGGCCACCGGCTTGCGCGATTTCGGTCCGGACGACTACCGGGAGCGGCTGGAGCGGTATGTCGCCGAACTGCGCGAGATCGACATGCACGGTCCGGGAATCGTGAACTTTCATGCCCAACTCGTGCAGTGGCTGAAGAATCGACTGCTGCTCACCGATCTGCTGAAGCGCCATCCGGAGATCCACGACATCGAGTTGGCGCCCCCGGTCATCATCGCGGGGCTGCCCCGGTCGGGCACCACCCATCTGCACAACATGCTCGCCGCGGCGCCGACGTTTCGCAGCCTGCCCTACTGGGAGAGTGTCGAGCCGTTCCCACTGCCCGCCGAGCAGGGGGTGCAGCCCGATCCGCGGATCACCCGGATGGACGTCGCGGTCCAGACCATGGACACGTTGATGCCGCACTTCGCGCTCATGCACGAGATGACCACCGACCACGCGCACGAGGAGATCCAGCTGCTGGCCAACGACTTCTCCACGATGCTGATGGAAACCCTGGCCCATGTGCCGCGCTGGACGGACTACTACTGGAACCGCGACCAGACCTCGTCCTACCGGTACCTGGTCACCCAACTCAAGGCGCTGCAGTTCCTGCGTGGCGGCAGACGGTGGGTGCTCAAGTCGCCGCAGCACCTCGGTCAGCTGCCGGTGCTGAACACCGTGCTGCCCGACGCCGTCATCGCGTTCACCCACCGCGATCCGGTGCCGGTCGCACTGTCGATGATCGCGATGGTCACCTACTCCGAGCGGATGTATCACGACAGGGTCGACGTGCGCGCGGTCGCCGACGCATGGGTCGACCGACTCGAACGGCTGCTCGGTATGTGCGTGCGCGATCGCGACCTGATTCCCCCCGAACGTTCCGTCGACATCGGTTTCGACGACTTCATGGCCGACGAGATGGGTGTGGTGCGCAGGCTCTACACGGTCGCCGACGAGCCCCTGACCGACGGTGCGCAATCGGCGATCTCCGAGTACCTGGCCGGCCACCGGAGGGGCCGGCACGGCCGCGTGCACACGTCGGCGGAGTTGTTCGGCCTCGACGCCGACCGGCTCCGAGAGAGGTTCGCGCGGTACACGAACCGGTTCCTCGGCCCGGTCGGTTAGGCCAGTCGGCTTCGAAGTAGACGGTGTGGGCCGACCTTCGGGCCTTGGCCCGGTACATCGCCGCGTCGGGCAACAGCAGATCCGGCAACCGTCGGCCCTGCCCTGGCCAGCGGACGTCTGCCGTTGCGGCGACACCAGCATGCCATCCGCGATGGCGGCGACGACGCAACCGATTCCGGGGCGGCGCCGCAGCCGCCCGCTCACCGCGGCGATGCACGCCGCCATCGAGGGACACGAAGCCGTCTACGTCATCCCGCCTACTTTCGTCGCCGCTGAGACGGCCATCGTCGGCCTCCGCCGCGCAGGCCGCTGTCGACTGCGGTGTGCGTCGCATCGTGCTGCATTCCGCGCTGCACCCGAACATCTCGACGCTGCGCCACCATCTGCGCAAGACGGCCGCCGAGGAGGTGGTCAGAACCTGCGGAGTGGAGTGGGTGATCGTGAAGCCCGCAATGTACGTCCAAAGGGTCCCGATGCACCACGCCATCTTCCCTGATGGACAACTTCTTTCACCCTGCAATCCGGACACCGGATTCAGCGTGATCGATGAGTCCGACACCGCCGAGATCGCGGCCCGGTCGGTTGCGGACCCCGAGATGGCTCACGGCACCTTCGAGATCGCCGGGCCCGAGCTGCTGAGCATGCGCGAGATAGCAGCGCAGCTAACGACATTGGAGCGCACACCGGCCGAAGTCAGGCAGGTACGCCTCAACGAACTCCCCTCCCACCGTGGGAGATGGGCATGCTTGCCGATTTCATCTGCATGTGTGGCGATTACGATCGCCATGGCCTCGTCGGCAACCCACTGGTCGCGCGGCCGCTGCTGGGGCGGGCTCCCACGCGCTTCCGCGACGTCACCGGGGCGCGGTAGGGCGCCTCCGCCATCGTCGCCGCACCGGGTAAACGGATCCGGCTTCTCACCAACGACATTCGTCAACTCGGCACAAAGTCGTAAGTCGGCTCGATAGGGTGGCCGCATGCTCGCCGGCGCGATGCTGATGTGGTGGATCCTCACGGTGCCGTCGCTGCTGTTCGTGACAATCGACATCTGGCGCACCACACCCGAGTCGCCCGTGCTGAAGTGGGCCTTCGTCATCCTGACCGCCTTTACCGGCCCGCTGGGGGCGTTCTTCTACGTGCTCGGCTGCCGGGAGCCTGTCCCGGGGGTCCACGAGGCCTACGTCGCCGCGCGATGGCGCCAGGTCCTCGGCTCCACCATGCACTGCGTAGCCGGCGATGGGATCGGAATCATCGTCGGGGCGGCCATCGGCGCCCAGTTGGCACTGTCCTTCTGGTCGGACTTCGTACTCGAGTACACACTCGGCTTCGGATTCGGCTGGGCGTTCTTTCAGGCGTTCGCGATGCGTGACAGCGCAGGCGGTTCGTACCTGACCTCGCTGAAGATGACGTTCCTTCCCGAGCTGCTGTCGATGAACCTGCTGATGTCGGGAATGGTGCTGACCGCGCGGTTCACCATGCCCCATGTGCAGCACAGCCACGATCCGCTGCGGCCGGAGTTCTGGTTCGTGATGTCGATGGCCCTGATCGTCGGCTTCGTCTTCGCCTACCCGATCAACTGGTGGTTGGTGGCCAACCACATGAAGCACGGGATGATGACCATCCGCAGGCGGCCCGTGGCGGGACCGATGGCCGGGATGGCCGACATGACCGATATGGCCGAGGAGCACGAGTCGATGGCCGGCATGGAGATGGCCGCTGGTGAACAGCCCAGCACCGGTGTCAAGACCGCGATGACCGTGGCCACGTTCGTGGCCCTCGGGATTGCGCTCGCTCTGGTGACGATGTACGCCTGATCGTGCACACCCAACGTCAGGCCTGATAGCTCAAACACACTGCACGACAGAGCATCATGGCGATGAACGCTTGCGCACGACGATGGTCGGTGGCTGCGCCAGACTCTGACCCACCACGCAGTAACGCTCCGTCAGCTCGCCCAGCTTGGCCAGCGCCGCATCGTCGGCATCGGTCTGCAGCTCGGCGACGACGCTGATGTCCTGGACACCGACCGGTACATCACGCGACACGCCCAAGGTCCCGCGAGCATCGAACATCCCGGTCGCACGCAACTCGCCGTCACCGATGTCGATGCCCATCGCGGTGGCGACGCTGCGCAACGTCACCCCGGCGCAGGCCAGCAGCGCCTGCAACAACATATCCCCTGAGCACGCCTCGCTTCCGTCGCCACCGGTGGCCGGATGCAGCCCGGCTGTGACCGGGCCCGCCCAGGTCTGCACCGACGCGGTGATTCCGCCGTTCCCGAAGGACGCCTCGGCCTCAAGTGGCGTGCGCGAAGTGGGCGGATCGTCGCGGTAGCGCTTCTTCAGAGGCGCCTGCAGTTCTCGAAGTTCAGCTGCATCCATCCGGTCATGGTGGCATCGACCAGGCAGGTCGGTGCCGCAACCGCCGAGGACACCGCGGGCGTGCCCGCTCTTCCTTCGGCACTTCGCGACGGCGGCGACCGGGCGGGCTACTCGACTGCCTACTGCTTCGGCAGCCGCGCGTACCCCCGCGGGCCCTCGTAGGCGTCTCGGCCGAGGTTGTTGAACAACTCGTCGGCTCGGTCCACGAGCTCATCGACCGTCCATCTCCCGGCCTTGAACAGGATGTCGCTCACGTGGGGCATTTTCACGTGACCGACCGCACCCCCGTAGACGATGAAGGTCTGCGCGGTGATGTCGGTGGCGGCGTCGGATGCCAGAAATACCACGAACGGCGCGATGTTCTCCGGGTCCATCGCGTCGAAAGGCTTGTCCGCGACCGAGAACTCCTTCGCACGGTCGGAGCCTTCGAACGTCTGCATGGTCAACCGCGTTCGGGCGCGGGGCGCCACCGCGTTGACCGTAACACCGTACTTGGCGGTCTCCCTGGCGACAGCCATCGTGAAGGAGACGACACCCATCTTGGCGGCATCGTAGTTCGACTGGCCTGCATTGCCGAACAGCCCGGACTCACTTGTCGTGTTGACGATGGCGCGATGGCCGGCGTCGCCCGCTTTGCTCTGCTGACGCCAGTAGGCAGCAGCGGCGCGTGTCGGAAGGAAATGGCCCATCAGATGAACTTTCACCACCGACCACCAGTCTTCCGGGTCGATACTGAACACCATTCCGTCACAAAGAATTCCAGCGTTGTTGACGAGAATGTCAAGGCGTCCGTAGGCATCGATCGCCTGCGCGACCATACCCTCCGCGCCATCGGCATCGATCACGCTGTCGAAGTTCGCCACAGCGCGTCCACCCGCTGCGGTGATCTCGCGCACGACATCGACTGCGGGCCGGTCATCGCGACCGCGGCCGTCCCAGCTGCCGCCGAAGTCGTTCACCACGACGCTGGCGCCGTGGCGGGCGAGCGCGAGGGCCTCGCCGCGGCCGATGCCGCGACCCGCGCCCGTTACCACCGCCACCTTGCCGTCGAGAACACCCATGCTGCTCACCCTCTCGTCACCGTTGCACCGTCTCTGCGACCCGGGCGTCTGCCCCGAGCCACCCACCGTCCGGGATCTCTCCACATCCCGCGGCGCGATGGTCGCGCTGCACCATGCTCAACATGCTTTGGCCAATATTAGATATAGTATTCTATCTACGAAACGAGGTAGTGAGCATGGTGACACAAACAATTGGGTCGGCGACGAGCGGCCCCCGCCGCAGCCTGGCGCCGCTGGCCGGTGGTTTCTGCTTCGGAGTGAGCCCCCGTTGGTTCGAGGGTCTGCTGTGGTTTTCGGACGCACCGGGAAACGCGGTTCACACGGTCGACCTGCGTGGGTCGATGACGACACTGCCGTTGGCCGGCCACGCGCCACATGGACTGGGCTTCCGCCCGGACGGCTCTTTGCTGATTTCATCCAGCGGTGACCGGCAGATACTGCGCTACGACGGAGAGACGATCGCGACCCTCGCCGATCTCGGCGACACCGCGCCGGCCGACCTCGGGGACATGGTGGTAGACGACCGCGGGCGCGCCTACGTGGGATGCCAGGCACCCGCGACCGGCGCCATCGTGCGGCTCGACCCGGACGGCAACGCCGTCGTATGCGCTGGCGGAATGGACTTCCCGACCGGGATGGTCATCACCCCGGACCGGCAGACTCTGATAGTGGCCGAGTCGACCGGACGGCGGTTGACCGCCTTCACCATCAAGCCGGACGGTTCGCTGTCCGACCGCCGAGTGTTCGCCGATCACCTCGATGGACCGCCCGGCGGCATCGCCCTCGACGCGGACGGTGGTGTGTGGACGTCGATGACACGGGCTCATCAGTTCCAACGCGTCACCGCCGGCGGCGCTGTCACCGACCGCGTCGACTTCACAGAGCGCAGCGCAGTCGCGTGCACGCTGGGCGGCCCGCAACGACGCACCCTCTTCATGCTGTCGAGCACCGACACAGAACCCGAGCGCCTCATCGGCTCGCAGCTGTCTCGGCTCGACGCGCTCGTCGTCGACATCCCCGGGGCCGGACTGCCCTGACCCACCTTTTCGTGGCTGCCCGCGGGCCTCTTCGTGGCTGCCCGCGGGCTTCTTCAGCGACTTTCGCGCATGGCGCTGCTGCGATAGTCGGCTGTTTCACCCCTGCGGCGGTGGCACCAGCAGATCCTGCCACGACGTCACCCCGGGTCCGGCCTGACCGAGGTCGGACTGCCGGTACACCTGCCCATCGGGTCCGATGTAGGTTCCGGTGGCCGGGTCGTAGGGCGCGACGGCGATCGGCGTCGGCGGCCTTTGTGGCGGTGGCGATCCCGGCGGCAGTTGTGGAATGTCCTGCCCGGACAGCGTGGCGTTCGGATCACCCTTCCAGTTCTGTCCATCGTTGAGCGGTATGTAGGATTCGTCGCTCTCACACAGCGCCACCGTGGGGGCCCGCTTGCCCGGACGTGTCTCGCACGGGATGTTCCGTACGCCTCGTACATTCGAGTCCGAATCTTGGGGTATCCGGCAGTAGAGGTCGCCTTCGGGCCGCTCCGGGGCATCCACCTCACTCGGCGACCGCATCTGCCTGAACGGCAGGAATCCCGTGGTGCACGGTGGCGGAAGGTTGAGGTTCATATTGAACGCCAGATAGGCGCCCTGGTAGTCCTGGATGGTGTTGCGGTTGGGCAGGATGAAGCCCTGCAGAATGGCCGTCGCCGAGGGCAGCAGCACCAGCAACTGCTCAATGTCGTTGCGGTAGGCGAGCGCAACGTCGCCGACGCTGACCAGGTTGGCCAGAATGATGGGCACCGTCGGCTGTAGTCGCTCGAGGAGTGCACGGGACTCGTCGGCCGCGCCCGGTCCGTGCTCCAACAACCCCCTGACCCCACTGTCCTCGTCCGCCACCTGCCGGACGGTCGTGGCCAGATGCGCCGCCCAGGCGTTGACGGCATCGGCGGTCTCGGTCTGCGAGTCCAGCACGGGCTGCGACTGGTCGATCAGAGCGGTCAGCGAATCGAGGTTCTCGCGGGCGTCGATGCTCAGGGCGGTGCCGCCCTTGACAATCCGTTGGATCTCCGGGCCCAGCCCACCGACCGCGGTGTAGGCCTCGTCGATGACCGTCTCGAGGTTGTCCGCGGGTATCGCCTCCAGACCCAGGTTCGTGTCGTCGAGCAGGTCGTTGATGTCGGGGGGCACCGACGTCCGGTCCAGCGATATGACGTCACCGTCGCGCAGCCGGGGCGCCGCTCCGTCCCGCGGCAGCAGCGCGACGTACTGCTCCCCGACGGCATTCTGACTGTGCACCTCGGCGTCCAGATCGGAGGGGATCGCCACATTCGAGCGCAGCGAGAGCACGGCCTGGACACCGGTGTCGGTGAGTCGCACATCCTCGACCCGCCCCACCTCGGTGCCGCGGTATGTCACGTTGGCGCGCGGGTAGAGCCCTGCGGACTCGGGGAGTTCGACGGTGACGGTGTATCGACCGATACCGAACATCGCCGGCACCCTCATGTAGCCGAGAAGCATCGACCCCGCCGCCACCACGGATACCACCACGAACAGGACCAGCTGAACCTTGATTCGTCTCGTGGTCATCTCACGGGCCCTGGTCGAGGTGATAGGGCACGATCAGGGGGTTGCCGACCGTGTACGGGCTCGGCATCTGCCCGATCGTGCGACCCCATTGCAGCTCGAGTTCGGTCAGATCGCCCTCCCATCGAGTACCGGTGAAGAATCCGGCGTCGATACGGCTCAGGGTCAGGTCGATGATCAGGGTCTGGTTGGCGTAGTCGCCGCGGAACCATTTGTCGATCGTCTCGTTCGGCCACGGGTAGGTCAGGAAGAAGCTCAGCGATCTCGTGAGCGCCGGGCCGGCGTTGGCCAGCGACTCCAGCACGGGCCCGAGATCGTGCAACTCTTTGACCAGCGAGTCCTTGACCTGGTTTGTCGAGTCCGCGGCCAGCGCGCTGAGCCGCCCCATCTGGTCGATGACCTCGGTCAGATTCTGGCGCTGGTCTGCGAGCACCGCGAGCGCATCGGGAATGGTCCGGAACGCCTCGTCGACGACCGGCTTCTGATCTGCGAACTGGGCCGCCAAATCGTTGAGACTGGCTGTCGCAGAGATGATGTCGTCCTTCTGGTCATTGAGCTGGGCGACGAATCGGTCGAGCTGCGTGACGAAGCTCCGCAGTTCGTCAGCACGGCCGCCGAACGCAGTAGCGAACGCCTGGGTGATGTCCTGAACCTGGCCCAGCCCGCCCCCGTTGAGTACCGTCGACAGCGCAGCCAGGGTCTGCTCGGTGGTCGGGTACGCAGACCCGTGCGACAACGGGATCACTGACCCTTCGTGCAGTCGGCCCACCGGAGCGACCCCGGTCGGCGGCGCCAGTTCCACATGCAGGGAACCCAGCAGACTCGTCTGGCCGACCTTGGCTGTCACGTTCGCGGGAAGGTCGACATCGCCGTTGAGGCGCATCGCGACCAGTGCATGCCATCCCTTGCGCTCGATCCGGGTGACACGGCCGACCGTCACGTCGCCGACACGAACCCGTGAGTTCTGTTGAATGTTGGTGACATCGGGCAACTCGGCCTCGATCTCGTAGGAGCCGGGCCCGCCGCCTTCGGTCCCGGGAAGCGGCAACGAGTTCACCCCCCGCCAGCCACAGCCGGAAATCCCCACGACCACAACGGTCGCCACCGCGACCACTCGTCGCCATCGCCTCGGCATCATGGGCCGTTCCCCGGTGGCGTCATCATGCCCGTCAGGCCGTCTGACGGGTCCGTTGCAACGGCCTCGGCCGGAAGGTCTGCCGATCCGCCCTGCTGCGCGGCCGGCGTCCCCTGCTCGGCCGGCAGCGCAGGCGGATCGTCCGGTGCCGGCGAAGGAGCTTGTGGCGGGACATAGTCCGGACGCAACCGGTCCTCGCTGTAGGTGATCTCGTTGGGTCGGGCCTGGGCGCCGACGAAGGGATTCATGCCGAGCGGCAGGAAGTTGTACTGCCGATTCTTGACGATGGGCGCCAGGTATTGCACGCACAGTTTCGAGGACTGCTCGGCACCCAGGCGGGATGCCGCTTGAATCGCGCTGCAGATGAACGTGATCGGGTCGCCGAAGTTGCCGATGGCCAGCACACCCGACAGCGAGCTCTGTGCCGGTTGATAGATGTTGACGAAGTTCTGGATCGCGGTGGGACCGATGTGAAGAATCTGTTTCAGGGTGTCCATGTTGTCCATCACCGACTCGGTCACCGCGGCGACCCTGTCCGACGTCGTCCCCAGCGTTTCCCGGTTCTCGGCGACGAATCCACGGACGTCGCCGACGGCCGTGTTCAGATCGCGGATGGCCGCCGAAACCTCGTCCGGGTCGTTGGCGAACAGCGCCGTGACGCCTGCAAGGTTGGTGTTCAACTGCTCCATCAGGTCGGTGCTCGACTGCAGGGCCGACACCAAGACCGCGACATTGCGTACGCTGCCGAAGATGTCGGAACTGTGATCGCCCAGGATGGACAGAGCTTGCGACAGATTGAGGACGGCGTCGCGAATGTTGGCGCCCTGCCCACGAAGGTTGTCGGCACTGGTGTTGACGAAAGCTCCGAGCGTGCTGACCCCGCCGGGCTCGGTGGGCTGCAACGAATCGGCCAGCTTCTGAAGCTGCGAGCGCAGATCGTCCCACTCGACGGGAACGGCCGTCCGAGCCTGTGGGATCACGGCCCCGTCGGCCATCGTCGGTCCGTCGGTGTAGGCGGGTGTCAACTGAATGGCACGCGCGGTCACCAGTGACGGCGATAGAACCACCGCACTGACGTCGACCGGCACCCTGTGCTTCGAGTTGAACCAGAACTCGACTTCGACATGCCCCGGTTGCGGTTCGATCCTGGTGATCTTTCCGACTGGCACACCGAGGATCCGGACTTCATCGCCGACGTAGAGACCGTTGGTGTTGTCGAAGTATGCGGTGACCGTGGTCCGTGCCGACAAGCCTGTAGGCCGCAGCACCAAGGCCAGCCCCGCGACCAACACCATCGCCAGCGCAACGGCCAGTCCGACACGTGCGCGAGACCGGGTCACTGTCCGGCCCCTGCGGGAGCGGACTCACCGGATTCTGCACCGTCGGTCGGCGATCCGGAAACCGTTGCGGGAAGGTAGCCAGCCGGCGGCCCGGGTGGCGGGCCGCCCGGGGGCGGAGCCGGGAACGGCGTCCGGTACGGATACCGAGGGTCCCCCGGCTTGCCCGTGATTGCATCGGGCAGTGTCAGATTCGGCTCGCCACCCTGGCCGGTTCGCGGATAGGGCACCGGCAGGGCGGGGGTACCCGGCTGCCCCGTCTGCGGATCGGTGCGCTCGGACGGCAACAGCACGTTGGGATCCAGCCCCAGGTCGGAGAACGCTGCGTCGACGAACGGCTGGATGAACTGTCCAGGCAACAGATTTGCCACATAGGCCTTGAAGAACGGGCCGGATGTGACCGACTCACCCAACCCCATCGCATACTTCGAGAGCAGTTTGACGCTCTCGGCGAGGTCCTCCTTGTGGTTGTCGACTATGGTCAACACCCCGTTGAGCTTGTCGAGCGCTGGCCGTAGTTGGCTGCGGTTGTCGGCGACGAAGCCCGACACCTGTTTCGACAGGGCCGAAATGCTGGCCGAAATCTGGTCAAGCGCATCGCTTTCGGTCTGCAGTTTGGCCAACAGTGCGTTGGTGTCCGCGATCAGACCGACCACCTGGTCGGCGCGCTGAGCAAGCACACCGGTCACCTTGTTGGCGTTGGCCAGCAGGTTGCGCAATTCGGCGTCACGTGCGTCGAGCGTGTTGGAGAAGCGTGCCACGCCCTCGACTGCGACCTTCAACTCCGGCGGGGTGTCCTGGAAGGTGTGCGCCAACGTCTGCAGTGAATCGGACAGCTGGGCAGTGTCGAGTCCGCTTATCGTGGTCGCCAGATCGCCCAGGGCATCCGGCAATTGGTATGGCGGGGTGGTCCGGTCAACCGGGATCGGAGTGTCGAGCCTGCCGCTGCCCCGCGGTGTGACCTCCAGGACTTTCGCGCCGAGCAGGCTCTTGGTCTTGATGGCCGCCTCGGTCCGGTCACCGAGCACGATGTTCCTCGAAACATCGAACGTGATGACCACTCGGTTCTCGTCGAGCTCCACGCCGGATACCTGGCCGACTCGCACTCCCGAGACCTGTACCGCGTCTCCGCTGCGCAAGCCGCCGGCCTCGGCAAAGTAGGCCGCATACTTCGTGCCGCCCGAGAAGAACGGCAGTTTGTCGTACTGCAGCGCCGCCAACACGACCACGGCAAGCAGCGCCACACCGACCCCACCGATCGCCAGTGGATTGCGTTCACGAAACGACTTCATTTGGGTGCACACCGCCCGGTGCTCTGACTGGCCAGTCTCGTGTAAACGGGTTGTCCCCCCTTGCCATTGGTCTTGAGGACCAGCTCGCACAGGTAGAAGTTGAAGAAGTCACCGTAGATTCCCTGCCTGGCGAGCAGACGGTACTTGTCGGGAAGCGTGGCGAGGAGGTTGTCGAGGTATTCCCGATCGCCGACCGCGATGCCGGCGGCGCGGTCGGTCTCGAGGACGGCTTTCTGCAGCGGCGGGCGAGCCTGCGCGAGCAGGTCGGCGATCGTCCCGGCGGCTTCGTTGGCATAGGCCATACCGTTGCTGACGTCAGTCTTGCGGTCCGCCAGCTCCCTGACCAGGTCGGACAACGAGCCGACCGCCGTGTCGAACTTCTTGCTCTGGTCGGCAAGCGAACCCAGCACGACGTTGAGGTTGGTGATGACCTGACCGATCAAGTCATCCCGGTCTGCAAGCGTGTTGGTCAGTGCGGCGGCCTGGGCCAGGAACGAGTTGATCGTCGCGCCCTGACCCTGGAAGGCCTGGATCAACTCGCTACTCAGGACGTTGACCTGGTCTGGATCCAATGCGCGGAACAACGGCCGGAAACCGCCGATCAGAGCATCGAGATCCAATGCCGGCTCGGTTTGCGACAGCGGTATCGCTTGGCCGGGAAGCAGCTTCTCGACCCCTCCGGCACCCTCTTCGAGGGCCAAATACCTACCGCCGATCAAGTTTTCGTACCGCACCGCGGCCCGCGACCCTTTCGTGAGAACCACCGATTCATCGGTGGAGAACTCGACAACCGCGATGTTGTTGTCACGGACCGAAACGCTCTGCACCTTGCCGACCTCGACGCCGGCGATCCGGACGAAATTGCCGTCCTCCAGCCCTGTCACGTTGACGAACTCGGCCTTGTACGTCGTCTCATGCTGGAACCGAAGTTCGGCGAAGACGGCCAGTAGCGCGAAAGCGCCCAGCGAGGAGACCACCATGAACGCAGCAACGCGCCACACCAACCCTGGCAATTTTTCTCTCACGATACGAGTCCTCGATGTTCTAAGGTCATGGCCCGGGCGCCGGCGGGGGCGCAGGGGGCGGCGGCGGGACCCCCGGGTACAGCGGGGTCCCGTCGGGTGCATACAACGATGCGCCATAGGGCGGCGCACCCGGATAGGGCACCGGGCCGATGGCAGGTCCCGGTATGCACTTCCTGATGCTGGGCGGTTCGGGAACCGCGCGGGTGACCGGGAAGTAGTCGGCCCAGCACGGGTGACCGATACCAGGGTTGGGCCGCACGTCCAGGCCGGTGCCCCAACCGGTGTCGGTGACCAGATAGCGAACCGGGAAGTTCTTGCTCGCGTCGGGAAGCGACCCGCATCCCGGCTTTCCGCCGGGTCCGCCCTTGGCCGCCACGACCGGCAGGTGGTCCGGATATCGGTACGGGTCGTTGCCCAGCAGGAAGCCGGCATCGGTGAGGACCGAACGGCCATCGTGGCCGCCGGTCATGTCCCAGCCGCCGTTCTCGAGGACCCACACGCCGCCGACCAGCACACACGTGTACTCCGGGCTGTACTCGTTCAACAGAGCGGTCGTCGGCTCGAGCGTGTTGATCGAACGGATCAGGTTGTCCCGGGTGGGGCCGAGCAGTTCGATTCCCGCGTGCGCGAATCCAACGGTGCTGAGCAGCAGGGCGTCCAGCGCAGGAGCATCGTCGACGATGGTGCTGCCGGTCGTGCTCGCCGCGTCGAGCACCGTCAGGATGTTCGGGGCCGCCGCCGCGTAGGTCTGGTTGAACCCACGGAACGACCGGAAATCACCGTGCACCGTATCCATCCGCGGGTTGAGGGCCAGTAGTACCTCGTTGGAATCGGTGAGCGCCTCCCCCATCCGTTCACCCTGGCCGCGCACGCCCTCGGCGAACGCGCCCAGCACGGCGTTGAGCTTCGCCGGATCGATCCGGTGCAGCACCGCTACGAGATTCTGGAAGACGGTGTTCACCTCGGTGCTCACGTTGCGCGACTGCAGAGTTGCGCCGGGAGCCAGTCGTTGAGGGCTGGGGCGCTGCGGATACACCAAGTCGACGTACTTCGACCCGAAAACCGTCGTGGCCCGGATCTGCGCCTGCACATTCGCCGGGATGTAGTCGACCTTGTCGGGGTCGATCTCCAGCTGCAGACTCACCGCTTCGCCGCCGCCGGTCACCGCGCCGACCCGGCCGACCTGGATCCCGCGCAGTTTGACCTTGGCCCCGGACTCCATCACCAGCCCCGATCGGTCCGAGGTCAGCGTGACCGGGACATACGACCTGAATGCCCCGCTGAACGACGCCGAGCACAACACGACGAAACCGGTGACGGCGATGATGCTGAACAACGCCCACCACGCCGGGCTGATCCGGCTCCGCATTCTGCTGGTCGGCATAGGCGCTACCCGGAGAAGTTCAGGTTGCCGGACTGGCCGTAGATGGCCAGCGAGACGAACAAGGTCACGAACACCGCGGCGATCAGCGAAGTGCGCACCGCCCGGCCCACGGCTTCGCCCACCCCGGCCGGCCCCCCCGTCGCCGCGTAGCCGTAGTAGGTGTGCACGAGCATGACCACGGTGGCCATCGCGAGCGCCTGAAGGAACGACCAGACGATGTCGGTCGGGTTCAGGAAGGTGTTGAAGTAGTGGTCATACACGCCGACCGACTGCCCGTAGACGACGGTCGTGCCGAACCGGGCCGCCAGGAACGCCATCAACACCGCGACGCAGTACAACGGCATCACCACGATCACCCCGGCGATGACCCGAGTCGAAGCCAGGTACGCGATGGACCGGACGCCCATCACCTCCAGCGCGTCGATCTCCTCGTTGATCTGCATCGCGCCCAGCTGGGCGGTCGCGCCGGCCCCGATGGTGGCCGCCAAGCCGATCGCGGCCACCAATGGCGCGATGAGCCGGACGTTGACGTAGGCGGAGATGAAACCCGTGAGAGCCTCCACACCGATACCGGCCAGCGAGTTGTATCCCTGGACCGCGATCAGCGCGCCCGCCGACAGCGTCAGGAAGCCGACGATGACAACGGTGCCCCCGATGACCGCCAGAGCGCCGGTGCCGAGGCTCATCTGAGCGATCAACCGCACGACCTCTCCGTTGTAGTGCGCAACGGCGACGCCGGACGACCCGAGGGTGCTCCCGTAGAACTGCGCTTGTTCGCCGAGCCGATTCCAGCCACGGACCCATTTGGTCACCACGCTCCGCAGCCGGGGCCGCAGCGTACTGGGGACAGCGGAGCTCACGTCATCGCCTTGACACCGACGGCGGTCACGATCACATTGATCACGAACAACGCCATGAACCCGTAGACGACGGTCTCGTTGACCGCGTTTCCGACCCCTGCTGGGCCCCCACCGACCGAGATTCCCTTGTAGCAGGCGATCAGACTGGCGGCCAGACCGAACAACGCCGCCTTGACCAGCGCGATGATCACGTCCGGCAGCCCGACCAGGAGTGTCAGGCTGGCTGCGAAGGCTCCCGGTGTCACGTGTTGGATCAACACGGCGAACAGAAAGCTTCCGGTGATGCCGACGAGCGTCACCGACGACGACAACGCGAGCGCCACCAGCGTGGCTGCCAGGACCCTGGGCACCACCAGCGCTTGAATCGGGTTGACGCCCATGACCTCCATGGCATCGAGTTCTTCGCGAATCGTGCGGGCTCCCAGGTCGGCGCACATCGCGGTGGCGCCCGCGCCGGCGACGACGAGCACGGTCACGACGGGCCCGATCTGCGTCACTGCGCCCAGCGCCGCTCCGGTGCCGGAGAAGTCGCCGGCGCCGAATTCGACCAGAAGTATGTTGATCGTGAACACCGTCAGGACGGTGAACGGAATGGACAGCATCAGCGCCGGCAAGATCGACACGCGCGCCACGAACCAGGTCTGCGCCAGCAATTCCCGCCATGCGAACGGTCGTCGAGGCATCAGAAACAGGGTGTCCAGGGTCATTGCGAAGAAGTCGCCGACCGCGCGGACCGGCTTCGTGGCGCCACTGGCCGAGATCAAGGTCGCACCTCCTCCGGTGGTCTGAAAGTGTGGCCTGGAGCACAAGCCACCCACGTCGATTCGATACTATATATCGTATGCCTAGAGTCGAGTCCAGAGTCCGTCGATCTGCGCGCCATCGAGCGGCGTGACCGGGCCCGAGACCGGAGAGCACCCGGCCGGACGCCGTCGTCACATCGCAGATCCGTGCGCAGGCGATGCCGTCGGATCCCCGCCCGCACCGCGTGGCAACACAGAAGGCGAGCCCCAGGAGATGACTCGGTTCGCTGTGTTGGTCAAGCAGATTCCTGCGCTCGAGGAGATGGCGCTGGGTCCGGACGGACGCCTCATGCGAGAGGGGGTGTCCCAGGAGATGAGCGCATACTGCCGCCGAGCCGTCGGCAAGGCAGTCGAACTCGCTGCGATGACCCCCGGTAGCGCGGTCGTGGTCTTCACGCTCGGCCCACCAGCGGCCGAAGGCGTCCTGCGGGAGGCGATCGCGTGGGGGCTGGACCGAGGCGTCGACATCCGGGGCGTCCTCGTCACGGATCCGGCCTTCGCCGGAAGCGACACCCTGGCCACGGCGAAATCGCTTGCCGCAGCGATCAACCGGGAGGGACCCTTCGATCTCATCCTCACGGGGGCGAACTCGCTCGACGCGGACACCGGACAGGTCCCACCCCAGATCGCCGAGCTTCTCGATCTGCCGTTCGTGGGACGGGTCAAGGCGCTGGCGCTCACCGGCCGCCGCCTCACCGTCGGTTGTGAACAAGACGACGGGTGGGTCGATGCCGAAGTGCGGTTGCCCACCGTTCTGTCCTGCGCGGAGCGCTTGTGCGAGCCGGCGAAGGTTCCACCGGAGCAGCGCGCGGCCACGCCGGGCAGGCTGATCCGCGTCGTCGATTCCACGCAGTTGCCCCGTCAGCCGTGGGGAGCGGCCGCCAGTCTGACGACGGTCGGTGAGATCCGACGGCTGTCGGTGCGTCGATGCCGCGAGCGTGATCCCGACGCCCCCGTCTGCGCTCAGGTGACGAATGCCGTCCGGCTGCTCTGCGATCGCGGCGCACTCGACGGCGCACGGTCGCCCGAACCGCTTGGACTCGGAACGACCAGTGGGCCGGGCCCGGTTGTCGCCGTGCTCGCCGAGCCGGGCCGCGACGCGCTCACCCGGGAGCTGTGCGGCGCCGCGGCGCGGCTGGCGGATTCACTGTCCGGTTCCACCGTGCTGCTGGCCCCACACAAACTCGGCACCGCTGCCGCGGGTTCGTGGGGTGCCGACCGGATGGTCCATCTCCACGGCGCAGCGGTCGAAGAGGACATCGCGGACGCCGTGGCCGGCTGGGCTCGCGCACAACGACCCTGGGCAATTCTGGCCCCTTCGACATCGTCCGGGCGGGAGGTGGCCGCTCGAGTCGCCGCGGCGATCGGCGCGGGACTCACCGGTGACGCCATCGAACTGGAGGTGGTCGATCGACGCCTGGTCGCCTGGAAACCGGCCCTCGGCGGTCTTCTGGTGGCTGCGGTCACCGCGAGCTCACCGGTGCAGATGGCAACCGTCCGTGCCGGCGTGCTGCCCCGACCGCGACCACGCACACACCTCGCCGCGGTGGAGTCGATCACCGCCACGCGTCGCGGCCGGGTGACGGTCCGCCACCGGCGCCGCGACGACTCCCTGGAGCGGCTGGCCGAGGCGGAGACCGTCATCGGTATCGGCGACGGGGTCAGGCCGGCGGAGCTCCCCCGCTTCTCCACACTGTGCGAATTGTTGGGGGCCGAGATCGGCGCCACCCGGAAGGTCACCGACGGGGGGTGGATGTCGCACTCGAGCCAGATCGGGATCACCGGCCGATCCATTTCGCCGCGCCTCTACGTCGCAGTCGGCACGAGCGGCAAGTTCAATCACATGGTGGGGGTGCGTTCGGCGGGAACGGTGCTGGCGGTCAATCCGGATCGTCACGCCCCGGTGTTCGACAACGCAGATGTGGGCATCGTCGCCCGATGGCAGGACTGCATCGACCAGCTGGAGGAGGAACTGCGGTGGGCGATCGACCGCTTGCCCACCGCTCACGGGCGCCAACCCGAGCCGCAGTGAACGGGGGCGGGGGCTGTCCGGCCGGTGCACGGCCAGACGTCCCCGCGACGGGCAGGCGCTCAGCCCTCCACGGTTTCGAGGGCGAGGCGGTCGATCTCGCTGAGCATCAGGCCGAAGGTCTCCACGCCGGTCCTCGCCGCCCACAACATCTCGTTCTGGGTGTGCGGGTCGGTCGCATACTTGACCAGCAGTTCGAGCTCGCCACCACCGTGGAACTGGTCCTTGTAGGCGTGCAACGCGTTGAACAACAGGTTCTCGCCGGCGATCCCGAGCCGCTCGGGCAAGGACGAGGCGATGGCCGCCTGGGCATTGGCCAGCTGCTCCGGAGTCGCCAGTTTGGCGCGCAGCTCAACCGCCGGTTTGGAATTCGTGATCTCCAGCCCCGCGATCGCCGCGAACGAGGCCTCCCAGGACAACGTCCGGGCCAAATCGTCGAGGGCGAGCACACAGGTCTGGATCAGCGGGGACGGCGCCGTCGTCGCGATCTCCTCACGCGAGATACCGCAGGCCTCGGCCTCCTCGTAGAGGACGTCGACATGGCAACGCCCACCGGCATCTTCGTCACCGACCTCCTCGTCCACACAGTCTTCGATGAGCTCACGGCGGACATCCTGGTAGGGGCATCGGGACGCGACCTCCAGCAACCAGCTCGGGAAGCGCCACGCAAAGAACGAAAAGTACTTCAACGACGTTCCGTGGTAGAGGCGTGCCTGCGCCTGTGTGTAGTGATCCGGGATCACAAAGGGCTTCTTGATCGAGGCCATCGCCGCGGTGACGACGGTCTCGACCAGCAGATCCTCGAACTTGTCCGGCGAGACGTCACTGGTCCAGTCCGGTACGCGCCGACTCCGACCGTCGTAGGGCAGTCCGGTCATGACATTCCTTTCTCTGCGCCAACCCTGCTCTCGGCTCGTCGGAGAGTCAGCTGACTGGTAGTAGCTAGAATATAATATCTAATTTATTCTGATGGGCAAGTCCGTTTGCTCATCCCGTCACGGGACGCTGGGGCCGCCGCACGACGTCAGCGCCTACATCAGCGCGATGGCGCCGCCGTTGACGAGCAGGGTCTGGCCGGTGATGTATCCCGCGTCAGGTGAGGCGAGAAACGCGCACGCCCCGGCAACGTCTTCCGGCACACCGCTGCGGCCCAGCGGGATCTGATCGAGGACCTCCGACGGGAGGACCGTCGGGTCGGGCATGGTCACCCCCGGCGCCAGGCAATTGACTCGCACGCCGATCGGCCCGAACTCGACAGCAAGCTCCTTGGTCAGGTGCGAGACCGCAGCCTTCGACGCGTGGTAGTGCGCACCTTGCCCTCGCGTCACGGTGAGACCGGCCTGTGAGCCGATGTTCACGATGACCCCGCTGCCGGCACGCTCCATAAGCGAAAGCGCCGCGCGGGTGCACAGGAACACACTTCGCAGGTTCACCCGCAGAACGCGGTCCCATTCATCGACGGTGATCTCCCGAAAAGGACGCCGGAACCAGATCCCGGCGTTGTTCACCAGCACGTCGATCCGCCCGTACCGCGAGCCGATCCGGGCGAACAGCTCATCGACATCGGCTTCGGCCGCCACGTCCGCACGTTCGTACCGGACCGGCAGGTCGGTCTCGATGGGGGGATCCAGATCTGCGACCACAACGGTCGCTCCGTCGGAGGCGAACCGCGCCGCAATCGCAGCTCCGATACCCCTGGCGCCCCCGGTGACGACGACAACGCGTTCGCACCCGGCGCCCATCAGCGCGGAATGAGCCGCACGGGAAGGTCTTTGATCCCGTAGGACGTCATGATGTGGATTCCGCCGGGGCGGTACACCGGCTCACCCAGCAACTCGATCGCACTGGTCCGAGCGATCAGCTCCTGGAACATCACGCGCATCTCGCGGCGGGCGAGGTTGGCCCCGAGACAATGGTGCGCGCCGTGCCCGCCGAACGCCACATGCGGGTTCGGGTTCCGGGTGATGTCGAAGCGGAACGGGTCCTTGAACACCCGCGCATCACGGTTGGCCGACGGGTACCACAGGGTCACCCGGTCCCCCGCCGCGATGTGCGCGCCCTGCAGGACCGTGTCCGTCGCCGCCGTCCGCCGGAAGTACGCGACCGGCGACGCCCAGCGGGCGATCTCCTCGACCGCGGTGCCGATCACCGACGGGTCCGACCGCAGCAGTTCCATCTGCTGCGGGTTCTCCAGCAGCGCCAGCAGACCGCTGACGGTCGCATCGCGAGTCGTCTCGCTCCCAGCGATCACCAGAGTCTGAAAGAACAACTCGAGCTCGAGTTCGGTCAGCTGCGTGGACGTCCCGTCGGGCAGCTCGACAACGGCGTTGACGAGCTTGGTCCACACGTCGTCCCCCGGCGAGCGACGTTTCCGGTCGGCGAGTTCGTGGGAATAGGCGAACAACTTGCCCATCGCGGCCAGCTGCTCCTCCTTCGGCAGCTTTGCGGCCTGGGCCTCGATGGCCGCCAGGGTGGCGCCGAACAGCGGTGCCCGATCCGGCTCCGGAATGCCCATCATGTCGGCGATCATGTGCATCGGCAGCTGATAGGCGACGTCTTCGACGAAGTTGCACTCGCCCTTGTCCAGCGCCCGGTCGATGATCTTGATCGCCCAGGCCCGCGCCTGGTCCTCGAGCATCGCGGTCATCCGCGCGGTGAAGCCGGAGGTGACCAGGCGGCGCAGCCGGGTGTGCTCGGGCGGATCCATGGTGATGACCATCATGCCGCGGGCCTGCTCCGGCCAGTCCGGGATGGACGGACCTTCGAAAGAGCGGAAGGTGGCGTGGTTGGCGCTCACCTCCTTGACGGCGTCATTCGACGACACCACCCAGAACGACCCCCCCAGCTCATCGGTGCCGGGGGTGTCCGGATGCCGCCACACGGGCGCCTGCTCCCGCAGAACGGTGAACACTTCGTGCGGAAAACCGTGCCGGAAGTCCTCTTTTGTCAGATCGATCATGTCGACGCCCGACGTCGCCGATTCCACCGTCATACCTTGCTCCTCATCTTTGGCGCGCGCCCGCATCCGTGCGGTGACACTGCCCCCGTCCAGGTCCGGACAGGAACCGAACCGGCCGCGACGTCGACACCGTGAGAATGAGCCAACCCGGCCAGGCGGGGCTCGATGTGGGTGCAGGATTCGGACATGCGTCGGCACTGCACCTTCCCAGCGGCGTTGTCGACCATCGTCGCCTCCATCCGGCCCCAGCGGGGCGCAACCACGGCGTAGCTGCCGACCGACCCCGCCCGACAGCTCGTGATACGAACTACTTTATATCATGTACAGTGACGTAGGACATAGTGGACCTGGGTGGAACGGGCTTGAACGGAGTGGTGCCACCATGCGCGAGCAGGCGAGCGAAGAACGGGTTGCCCGGTGACGGCGGGCGGCGGCAAGCGCGCCGAGCAAGACAGCGAATGGGACAGCGCATGGGACTACGTGATCGTCGGCGGTGGTTCCGCCGGGTGCGTGCTGGCCAATCGCCTGTCGGCGGATCCCGCCATCCGGGTACTCCTGCTCGAAGCCGGCGGGTGGGACCGCCACCCTCTGATCCGCATCCCGGCAGGGCTGGCAAAGATGCCCCAGCGCTTCGACTGGCGGTTCGTCGGGGCCCCCGATCCGTCCCGCAACGCCATGATCGACACCTGGTCCGCCGGCCGCGTGCTAGGCGGCGGTAGCTCGATCAACATGATGTTCTGGGTGCGCGGCGATCGCTCCGACTTCGACGGCTGGCGTGACAATGGTTGTCCTGGTTGGGGATACGACGACGTACTGCCCTACTTCAGGCGCGCCGAGACTTTCGCCGACGGACCGAGCCCGTACCGCGGGGACAGTGGACCGGTCGGTGTGAACGAGGTACAGATGCGCGTGGAAGCCATCGATGACTTCCTTGCCGCGGCAGCCGAGGCCGGCCACGAGCCGAACCCCGACTACAACGGTGCACACCAGCAGGGTGTGGCCCTCGGACAGGTGAACCAGCGCCGCGGCTATCGCAGCAACACCGCCCGGGCGTATCTGGCACCGGTGCGCAGGCGCCCGAACCTGACGGTCCGCACCGGCGCGTTCGTGACCCGCGTGCTCATCGACGACGGGCGAGCCGCCGGCGTTGAGTATCGACACCGCGGCCATCCACACCGGGCCGGCGCCGCCGAGGAAGTGATCCTCAGCGCCGGCGCGCTGACCTCCCCCAAGCTGCTCATGCTGTCGGGCGTAGGACCGGCCGAGCACCTGAAGGCACACGGCATCGATGTGCGCCTCGATGCGCCTGCGGTCGGCACCAACCTGCAGGAGCACGCCTACGGCCTGATGCGCTACCGCACCACCTCCGGCACCCTGGCCGACGAGTTCAGACCGCACCGCGCGATCCACCACGCAGTCGACTTCCTGCTCCGCGGCCGGGGCGCCATCACCATGTCGGGCGGGGCCGCCGTGGTGTTCGCTCCGACCACCGGGGCCCACCCGACCGAGAACGAGATCATCTTCGTGCCGGTCGGAATGGAGTTCAACAAGGAGGAAGGCAGGGAGGACACCCACAGCATCCATGACGTGAAGATCGTCCGAAACCGGGTGATGGTGTACCCGAGCTTCGTCCACCCCACCGGCCGGGGCACCGTCCGGCTGACATCCAGCGATCCGTCCGCCACCCCGGTCATCGAGCACGCGCTGGTGGGCGGCGAGGACATGACGGCCCTCATCGCGTCCTGCCGCCAGGCACGGGAGATCTTCCAGACTCGGGTGATGCGGGACAAGCAGGTCGTCGAGGAACTCCCCGGCAACGAGGTCCAGACCGACCGGGAGTGGGCGACATACCTGCAGCAGCACGCGTTTCGGCCCTATCATCCGGTCGGGACCTGCCGGATGGGATCGGATGAGAGCGCGGTGGTGGATCCCCAGCTGCGGGTGCGCGGCATCCAGGGGTTGCGGGTCGTCGACGCCTCGGTCTTTCCGGAGATCACCAGTGGCAATACCAACGCCCCGGTCATCATGGTCGCCGAGCGCGCCGCCGACCTGATCCTGAACCGGTCGGCGCGATCGGCAACGGCCCGAAGCGGTCAGCCGGGAGACTGATCGACCGGTTCTGCCGGTGGCCAGGCGCCGACCAGTTGCCGCTTGAGAATCTTGCCGGCGTCATTCGTCGGCAGCGACGAACGAACCCACCACCGGGCGGGGACGGCGTAGTGCGCGAGGTTCTGCCTGGCCCACCGGTCGAGCTCGGCCACGGATGGCGTCTCGCCGTCGACGACGCGCACAGCGGCACCGACGACCTCGCCGAGATCGGGGTCGGGCAGGCCGACCACGGCGGCCTCGGCGATGGCCGGATGCCTGGCCAGCGCGGCCTCGACCGCCGCCGCCGAGACGTTCTCACCGCCCCGGATGATGATCTCCTTGGACCGGCCGACGATGTAGAGGTAGCCGTCGTCGTCGAGGCGGCCGATGTCCCCGGTCCGGACCCAGCCGTCCGCATCCAGCGTGGAGTCGCCAGGCAGTCCCCAGTAGCCGTCCATGACCGCCGGGGACCGCACCAACAACTCGCCGGCGCCCTGCTCAGCGGCGCCGTCCGCGTCGACGACGCGGACCTCGACGACGGGCGCGAGCTGCCCCGAGCATCCGGGATGCGACTCGATGTCGGCTCCGACGCCGGTGCTGACAACACCACCGGCCTCGGTCAGCCCATAGGTCTGCCCCACCCGCCGCCGCGCATTCGGCAGGGCGGCACCGATCCGCTCGAGCAGATCTTCGCTGACGGGTGAACCCCCGAGTACCACCGTTCTCAGCGAGGACAGGTCATGTTGATCAAGATCGGGGTGGCCGAGGATGCGCTCCATCATGGTGGGAACGCCCGAGAACATCGTCACGCGTTCGGTTTCGACGAGGCGCAGGAATTCCCCGGGGTTGAACCTGCCGTCCAGGAACACCACCTTGCCACCGGTCATGAGCGGCACGAGCAGCAGCTGGATCGCGCCGATGTGAAACAGCGGCAGCCCGACCAGCGTCACGCTCGGCTCGATGTCGTCGGGGATCTGGTCGGGCAGCTTCCTGGACACGACGAGCAACGTCTGCAGGTTGGCGATCAGGGCGCGGTGCGAGAGCACCGCTCCCTTGGGATGACCCGTCGTGCCGGCGGTGAAGAGGATCATCGCCGGGGTGTTCTCGTCGGTGACGCTCGGCAACGGATCCTGCGATCCGTCCCGGCCAGCACCGGCGATCTCGGCGAAGCCGACGACCCGCGCGGTGGGTGGCAGCCTGGGCGCTCGACGCTCATCGGCCACCACGACGGCCGGTGCCACCAGCTCGCAGGCCTGCCGCGCATCCTCCCGGGACCACCAGCCGTTGAAGGGAGCCACGATGGCACCGATTTTCAGGGCGCCGTGGAACACCGCCACCCAGTCCGGGCTGTTGGCGCCGAACAACCCCACGCGGTCACCCGGACGGACGCCGGCGCGCCAGAGCGCGCGGGCCGCCCCTTCGACGGCCCGCGCGTGCCCGGCGAAGGTGACGCGGCGATCACCCTGCACCAGATATTCACGATCCGCCCAACGGCGGGATGCCTGCAACACCGCGTCGAACGACCGAACCCGATCGGCATACAGCAGGCACGGATGTCCGGCGATCTGACCGCGTATGACGCGGTCGCTCCATCGATCGCCGGGCATCGACGATCGGCCTAGCCGCTCTTGGACGGCAGGGTGGCGATCGCCGTACCGACCGCCGTTTGCTCTCCGCGCTGGTTGGTACCGGCCACGGCGACCTCCACCAAGTGCTTGCCGTCCTCCACCCGCTTGCCGGTGACGGTGCCGCCGCAAGTGGTCAGATCGCCGATGATGTTGTGCCGTCGCACCTGCACGTTGAGCCGGTTGAGGAAGCCGTCGTCGCCGATCCAATCGGTCATCAGATGGCCTAGCCACGAAATACGTTCCGGCCCATAATCATAAGCAGCGGGCACTCCGACCGCGCGCGCCAGCTCGGAATCCCAGTGCACACGTTCGGGTGGCTCGGGAACGCCGAGGTCATTGGGAATGCCCAATGCAGGGTGCTTGCGGAACATCTCGAAGGCAGGGCCGTGCGCCTTCACATACAGGCTGCCCCACCCCTGGGTGAAACAGACGAAGCTGGTGACCGTGCTCGGCCCCTTGAGCATCGTCGGCAATGCCTCGCCGACCTCGACGTCCTCCCAGTAGCGCGGTGTTGCCCCGCGCCGGCGGTATTGCGCGTAGTGGCGGTCGATGTCGGCGATCTCCTGCGGGCTCCACACCCTGGGCTCGACGGCCTCCCGGGTGGCGCGCTCACGCGCGACATCACGCTGAGTCCGGATGCACCACGAGTCCGCCTCGCAGATCAGCACGCCGTCCTGGTTGAAGAAGCTGACCCGGTAGGTCTGCTTCACCGAGCGCCCGGAAAACGAGCTCTCCAACTCGAGCAGGTCCTTGAGGACGGGACGTGCCTCGATGCGATCGCCGAGGCGGATCGGCTCGTACCACTGCCAATCCGTACCGGCGAACATCGCGTGGACCCCCGGGAGTCCGCCGACATAGCCGCTGACCACCCGATCGAAGGCATAGAGAAATGTCCCCGGCGCAATGATGCCGCCCCACAGCGTGTTTCGCGCATACTCCGGATCGAGCCACAACGGGTTGTCGTCGCCGATCCCGAGGGCCCAGTGCCGGATCGAGTCCGCCGTCGCCTCGGAGACGTGCGGGGCCGGGCGATCGAACTGCTGGCCTATCCGTGAGCGCAAATCGTCGAGCGCTTCCTGGGTGATGAGTGGGAATCTCTGCTGTGACGCCACAGTTTCTGTCATGCGCGGCTCTGCCCTTCTGCTCGATCGACGTGGATCTTCTCGTACGGTCCCGGGCTCGTGACCGCCACGTACGATGCCCGCTTGTCACCGGTGTTGCGGATACCGTGCGGGATGCCGGGCGGGACCATGACCGCGTCGCCGACCCGTGTGATGAACGGCGGCTCATCACCCAACGTGTACTCGCACTCACCCTCGATGATGATGTGCAGGTGCTCGGTCGTCGGATGGACGTGGTAGTCGTTCTGTTGTCCCGGTGCGAGATTCCACACCACCATACCGATCTGGCCGGTGACATAGCCGAGGACGACGGTCGGCATCTTCTCGTCGAACTGCTGGAACTTGGCCAACGGGAAGACGAGGCTCGACAGATCGGCGGGGTCGATCGACCCGACGAAGTCGGGGATCACCTTCTCGTCATCCGGTAGCTTGGGCAATTCAGGTATGGCAGACACGTTTTCACTCCAGTTGATGTTGTTGTTCTTAGGTCAACTCGCGTCGGACGAGTACTTCTTCACCAGCTCCGACCAGCGCCGCCCACACTCGCGGGCGTTCTCGGCGTACTGCTCCGGCACCACGTCGTACGGCGGCCGGATCGGTCCGGCGTTGCAGTAGCCGGCGGCATTGAATCGGATCTTCTCGAGCTGGAGGTTGAACTTCGAGAACTCGTCGAAGTCGCCGTTCGGGATGAACGTCTCATTGGCCCAGAGGATGTCCTTGCTGATCTCCCCGGCCCGATCCATGTCTTTGGCCTCGATCGCGTCCATCAGGGCCAGGCACGGCTGTGGCCCCATACAGGCGGCCGTGGCCCAGATCGCCGTCATCGTGTCCGGTGACTGTTGCGCGAATGCCAGCGCCATCATGTCGATGGGCAGGAAGTTGATCTTGCCTTCGGACGCCGAGACGCAGTCCAGGTAGGTGACCGGGTTCCCGAACTTCGCGCTCGTGACGGTGGGCGCCGCCTTGGTTACCGCCGCCCAGAATGACGGCGGAAAGGGAAAACGAAACGCGTATGCGTTGGCGTACACCATGATCGCCATATCGGGGAACGCCTCGGAGATCGAGGCGTAGAACTTGACCGCCTGCTCCTCACTGCACGCCTGCCACATCGGCAACCCCAGCATGGTGCCGTCCGCGCCGTGGTCACGAAGGAATCGCATCCGCCGCACGGTGTCGTGGGTACCCAGGGTGGTCGCGCCGACGAACGTCGGCACCCGCTTGTCGACGGTGGACAGCAGACAGTCCGCGAAGGCCTCGAACTCGGCTTCGGTGAGGGTGGCGCACTCCCCTGTCGTCCCCAGGGCCAGCAGCCCGCTGCAGCCGTCCTGGATCAGTTTCTCGGTCAACCGCGCCGTCTCGTCGAGATCGACGGTATCGGTCGCGTCCCAACGGTCGGCTCCCGCTTTGGCCGGGGTCGCCAGGATTCCGTATACGCCTTTGAAGTCGGATGCGGTCAGCATGCGCTCTCCTCGATCGATGGATGTGTCACGGTTTGTCGGCCAGCGAGGCCGGCAGGATCGCCGGGTCGTGATCCGGGCCGCGCTGGTCCAGTCGGCCACCGAAGTTGGCCATGTACCTACGGACCCAACCCGGGTCCGACGCCGCCTGGCGATAGAACTCGACCGCCTTCTCATACGGTTCGCGGCCGGGACCGGCGATCTGGGCGCCCAGGTGAGCGACCTCGAGCGTGCCGGTGTTGATGGGGCGCCGGTTGGCCTCGTATTCGACGAGCGCGTCGGTGAACGCACGCTCGGACGCACCGTCGTCGATCAGCACCGGGCCGAGCAACTCGGCGAGTTTCGCCGAGTCCTGAATCGCGATGTTGAGCCCCTGTCCGCCGACGGGATGGATGGTGTGCACCGCGTCACCGGTGATCGCGGCACGCGGACCCGAGTACCTCGCCGCATGTTGGCGCTTCACGCGGTAGACGTGGGAGCCACCCCTCTTGTTGAGCTTGAGCTCGGACAGCGGCGGCCAGCGCCGCTCGAGCCGCTCCCCGAGCTCGTCGGCACCGAGGGCCATCCAGTCCCTGGCCTCCTCCCGACGCACCGTCAGCACCACCCGGTGTCGTCCGACCGGCGTCGTGGGGAGGATCCAGACGGTGCCCTCGGGGTGCAGCAACGTCCACCCGTGGTCGGTTCTGAGCCACGACGGGGTCGGGCTGTGCAACACCACGATCCAGTTCTCGTATTCGTGCACGTCCTCGAGCGGAATACCGAGCGTCTTGCGGGTCATCGAGTCCGCGCCGTCGGCGCCGACCAGCAGTCGAGCGCTCGTCGTCCCGTTGTCCGTGGCGAGCAGCCAGCCACCACGGACCGAACCCTCGTCGCGTTCGAGCATGCGCACCCGGTCCTGCTGGACCACCACGCCGGCTGCCGCGGCCGCCTCGAGAAACACACCTTCCATCTCGGCGTGGTTGAGCAGCCAGGACTCGCGAACCTCGGAGGCCACCGAGAGCGTTCCGGCGGAGTCGATTATCTCGAGGCCGTGCCACTTTGCAGCGCCCCGGGCCTCGAGCAGACCGAGCAGGCCCAACTGCTCCACCACGTGGACGGTCGGGGCATGCAGGATGTCGCCCCGGTTCGGATCACGCGTGAGGTCGCGGCGCTCGAACAGCCGCACCGAGCATCCCTGCTTCGCGAAGGCCAGGGCGGCCGCAGCGCCCGCCAGTCCGCCGCCGATGACACCGACGTCGCATTCATGGTCGTGCACTCGTGGTCCTTCCCGGAGGTCGCGCTCCTGCGCCCCGCGTCGTGGCGCCGCACAGTCAGGCAAGATCTAGTAAATAATATACAACATCCCCGAAAGGGCAACCGTTTGCGGCTCAGCCGACTCCGACGGATTCAGCCCGGGCCGCGGACGGGTAGTCGGGAGATCCATTCCTCGCGCAGCCGGTACTTCAGGATCTTGCCGCTGTCGTTCTTCGGGAGTTCGTCCTCGCGCAGCCACCATCGAGCCGGTACCTCGAAGTGTGCAAGCCTGGCAGCGAGGAAGGCCTCGAGGTCGCCCTGGGCGTCCGTCGAGCCGGGATCGACCGAGACGACGGCGCCCACCTCCTCCCCGAGGTCGGGGTCGGGAAGTCCCACGACGGCCGCTTCGCGCACGGCCGGATGCTCCATCAGGCACGCCTCGATGTGCGCGGGCGCGATGTTCTCACCACCACGGATGATCATGTCCTTCGACCGGCCGGTGACGTAGAGGAATCCGTCGTCGTCCACCCAGCCCAGATCGCCCGTGAGCAACCAGCCGTCGTCGGTGAAACCGGTCGACTCGGGCTCCCCCCAGTAGCCGTCCATGACCGCCGGCGACCTCGCCTGGATCTCGCCGATCCCCTTCTCGTCGGGGGCATCGATGCGGATCTCGGCGACAGGGACGATACGCCCCGACGAACCCGGATGGGCCACAAGGTCTTTGCTCACCCCCGTCGAAAGCACCCCACCGGCCTCGGAGGTACCGTAGGACTGACCCACCCCGCGCGTCGCGTTGGGGAACGCCGCCGAGATCCGCTCGAGCAGGTTCGTCGAGATCGGGGCCCCGCCGAGCACGACCGTTCGCACGGATGTCACATCGCGGGTGGCCAGGTCGGGATGGGCCAGCACGCGCTCGATCATGGTCGGTACACCACTCCAGGTGTTGACGCGCTCGACCTCGATGAGGCGCAGCACCTCGGCGGCATCGAACCGGCCGGACGGGAACACGAGTTTCGCGCCGGATACGAACGGCAGCAGCAGCAGGTTGATGGCACCGATGTGGAACAGCGGCAGACCGGTGAGGGTCACGCTCGCCCGGTGGTCGTCCGAGAGTTGGTACGGGAGCCGGTTCGAGGCCACGATCAGGTTCTGGAGGTTGGCGACCAGGGACCGGTGCGACAAGGTCGCACCCTTGGGGAACCCGGTGGTGCCCGAGGTGAACAGGATCACCGCGGTCCGGTCCTCGTCCTCGCCGATCACCGGTACCGCGACGTCCGGCTTCTCCGAGGCGCGTTCGGTGGCGCCACGGAGTTCGTCGACCAGCATGATCGGCGATCCGGCCGGCAGGCGCCCGGCCCGACGGGTGTCCGCCACGACGAGGGCGGGGCTGGTGAGTGCGCAGGCGTGGGCGGCCTCGTCCGCCGACCACCAGCCGTTGCAGGGCACGACGATCGCCCCCAGTTCGAGCGCAGCCAAGAACGCGACCGACCACTCAGGGCTGTTGGCGGCGAAGATCGCCACTCGATCACCCTCCGCCACGCCCCGCTGATGCAGCGCGGCAGCGGCCCGCCGAACGGCTGCCTCGTGTTGGGCGAACGTCACCCGGCGAGGTCCCTGAACCACGAACTCGCGGTCGCGCCAACGCCGCCCGGCACCGACGATCGCCCCGACCGAATGCGGACGGTGCTCGTAGACGAGGGTAGGCCGGCCGCGAACCGTGGCTCGAACCACAGATGCACCCCATGACCGGGCTTCGTCCAGCCGGTCGGTCCCGTGGACATTCAGGCTCGTCATCTGCTCTCCTCGTCCGTTCGCCGGCACCTCGGAGTCGATGGGCCGAAGTTGGTGGTCGGGGTGGGTTGCCTTAGGGGGGTATTCTTATATTATATACTTACTACGCGCGGGCGGGTGGCACGTCCGGCGTGACATCTGGAGGAGGGTCCCAAATGGCCATACCGGCGATGACCGTGGCGCCTTCCGCGGCAGGCCTGACCGGGTGATGGCGAAGTCGGCACAGCCCAGCGACGGGGATGATGCGATGCTACTGACGGCGCCGGTGGTGATCGTCGGCGCGGGCCCGGTCGGTATGACGCTCGCCGCCGAACTCGGCGTCCGTGGCGTGCACTGCCTGCTCATCGAGGAGTTGCCGGCTCAGGACGCGCAGCCGCGCGCGAATACCAACAGCGCGCGTGCGATGGAGATCTACCGAAGGCTCGGCATCGCAGCACCGTTCCGGCGCACCGGTTTGCCACCGGACTACCCGGTCGACGCATCGTTCTTCACCACGCTGACCGGACACGAGATCTACCGGGTCGAACTGCCCTCGAACCAGGAGTTGTTCCGGCGCAGCGCCGAGGGATCAGCCGAGTGGCCGACACCCGAACCCCCGTTTCGATGCTCACAGCGTCACCTCGAGCCACTGCTGGCCGAGCTCCTCGCCGGCCTCCCCAGCGTCGAGATCCAGCGCGGTCTGCGTGTCACGAGGGTGGAGCAGTCCGAACAGGGCGTGACGATCGAGGCTCACCGCGCTGACGGCGGCGGGCCGGTCACGGTCAGAGCCGACTATCTCGCCGGCTGCGATGGCGGAACCAGCGTGGTCCGCCGCGATATCGGCCTGCAGTTCGCCGGCGAGACCGTGGGCGGCATGGACTTCATGGGTGGTCCGATGGTGGTCACCCACGTCCGCGCTCCGGATTTCTATCAGACGGTTCACCACGCCAGAGAGTCCTGGCAGTACTGGGTGCTCTCGCCGGCCGCACGCTCGGTCGTGCTCGCGCTGGATGGCAAGGAGGAGTTCCTGTTCCACTTCTCTTCCCCGGATCCATCCCTGCCTCCGGTCGAAGAGGTCGAAAGACGGTTCCGGGCCGCCGTCGGGCGGCAGATCGACTGCCAGGTGCTGCGCAGCACCCAGTGGCGGGCGGGGCACGCGCTGGTCGCCGACCACATGGTCTCCGGCCGGGTCGCGCTCGTCGGTGACGCGGCGCACCTGTTCACCCCGACTGGCGGGTTCGGCCTCAACACCGGTATCGAGGATGCCGCGAATCTCGGCTGGAAACTGGCTGCCCTCGTGCAGGGCTGGGGCGGCCCGGGCCTGCTCGACACCTACGACGACGAGCGACAGCCGATCGCGAAGCGCAACACCGGCTACGCAATTCAGCTCGCCGGTGTCCATCACGGTCTGCCGAACACACCGCAGATCGACGCGGAGTCCGAGGCGGGAGACGCCGCACGTGACATGATCGGGCAGTACCTGCGTCCGCGGATCGCGCACGAATACAATTCGCCCGGTATTCAGCTCGGCGCCCGCTACGACGGCTCACCGATCATCGTCAGCGACGGAACGACCGCGCCCGTCGACGACCCGGATCGCTACACGCCCAGCGCCACACCCGGCGGACGACTTCCGCATCTGTGGTTGGACACCGGGCGATCGATATTCGATGAGCTCGGCTGGGGCTTCACGCTGCTGTGCGTCGGCGATGCACCGACCGAACAGGCCGCCGCATTCAGCCGATGCGCCGCCGAACGCAATATTCCGCTCGAGGTCGTGCGGGTAGCGCACCACGAGGCGCAGCACATCTATGAGCGGCGTTTCGTCCTCGTCCGTCCCGACCAGCACATCTGTTGGCGCGGTGACGAATGCAGCAACGCTGCGGCGGTACTCGACGCCGCCGCCGGCAGAAGGCCGTCTTCAGCCGGCTCCCACCCGGAAGGAGTTCCCCAGTGAGTTCAGCCGTATCCCGGATTTCCCGCCCACCCCGCCTCAAGTTCAGCCACTTCGGCATCAGCGTGGTGGACATCGTGAAGATGGAGCGGTTCTACCGCGACGTTCTCGGCTTCACCGTCACCGATCGGGGTGAGAACATGGGCTTCGAGCTTGTGTTCCTGTCGCGGGATCCCGACGAACACCACCAACTCGTGCTGGCGACGGGGCGCCCACCCGCGCTGCCCGCCAACACCGCCAATCCACTGTTCGGAGCGGTGATCAACCAGATCTCCTTCCGCCTCGACGACCTGTCCGAGCTGCGGCTGCTGAACGACCGGTTGAAGGCCGACAATGTCGAGGGAGTCCTGCCCGGAAACCACGGCACCAGCTGGAGTCTCTACTTTCCCGACCCCGAGGGCAACATGCTCGAGTGCTTCGTCGACACGCCGTGGTACGTGGAGCAACCCTTCATGGAGCCCCTCGATCTGTCCGTCGACGACGCCACCCTCTGGACACTGACCCAGCAGATGTGCTCTCAGGCAACGGGATATCGCCCCTACGCGGACTGGCGCGCGGAGGTCGCCGTTCGGATGGCCGAAGACCAGGCCGGCAGGTGCTGAGCAGTATGCGCCTGGCAACCTATGTCGACGACACCACCCCAGCGCGTGGCCCACGTGTCGGCGTCGTCCTGGACGACCAGATCGTCGACGTCACCGACATCGCCCCGACCATGCAGGCGCTCGTCGCCGGTGGTGCGGCGATGCTCTCCCGCGTCCGGGCCGCCTACGGGACGGCGCCGCGCAAACACCTTTCCCGGACAAGGCTTCTGGCGCCGTTCCCGCGTCCCGCGAAGAACATGCTCTGCCTCGGTATGAACTACCGGAGCCATGTCGCAGAAGGTGCCAGGACGGGCGTCATCAGCGGTGAGTTGCCCACGGCGCCGGTTTGGTTCACCAAAGCGGTGACCAGCGTGTGCGGCCCCTACGACGACATCGCGATAGACACCACCCTGTCCAGCCAGTACGACTGGGAGGCGGAGCTCATGGCCGTTGTCGGCAAGGCGGGTCGCAACATCGCCGCCGAAGAGGCCCACGAATACGTGCACAGCTACACCGTGTTCAACGATGTCACCGCACGCGACCTCCAGCTGCGCGGCGGCGGCATGCCGCAATGGTTCATCGGCAAGAGCATCGACAAGTCCTCACCGATGGGGCCTTGGCTGGTCACCGCCGACGAGTTCGACACACGACCCAACTTCGAGGTCAGCTGTCGGGTGAACGGCAAGACGCGGCAGAAGTCGAACACCGAACAGTTCATCTTCGACATTCCCACCGCGATCGCAGACATCAGCCGGATACTCACGCTCGAACCGGGTGACCTGATCGCCACGGGAACCCCCGAAGGCACCGGATTCGCGCATCAGCCCTCGGAGTTCCTCGAGCCCGGCGACGTGATGGAGACCGAAGTGGAGGGCATAGGCACGCTGCGGAACCGCATCGTCGAGGAGCGATCGGCGGTCAGGCCATGAGCACCGAACTCCTCTGCCAACTCAGCGACGAAGCGCGGAACGACGCACGGATCGTGCACTTCATGAACTTCCTGGGAGTCGAGAGCTATGACGAACTGGTGCGGCGTTCGTCCGCGGAGATCGAGTGGTTCAACTCCGAACTCCTGCGATACATCGACCTGCGCTTCTACCGGCCGTTCGACCGCGTCGTCGACCTGTCGCGGGGCAAGGAGTTCGCCCGCTGGTGCATCGGCGGTGTGTCGAACCTCGTGCTCAACTGCATCGACAAACACCGGGGCACCCCGGTCTGGGGCCATACGTGCCTGCTCTGGGAGGGCGAGGACGGCAGCACCCGGACGTACACGTACGCGGAGCTCGACGCCGAGATCTGCCGCCTCGCCGGCGCGTTGAGGTCGCTCGGGTACGGCAGGGGCGACGTCATCGGCCTCTACCTGCCGATGATTCCCGAGACCTTCGTCGCATTCTTCGCGATCGTCAAGATCGGCGCGATCGCCATGCCGCTCTACTCGGGCTTCGGCGCTGAGGCCCTCGCCACGCGCCTCACCGAAGGTGGCGCAAAAGCAGTGGTCACCGCCAATGCGACGTTGCGACGCGGCGAGCCGAGCGTCATGAAGCCGATACTCGATGAGGCGGTTGGAAGCACCCCCTCGGTGCGACACGTCGTTGTGGTGCGCCGACTGGATTCGGTCGACACACCGATGCGGAACGGGCGTGACCTTTGGTGGCACGAACTCATCGACGCACAGCCGAGCACGGCGGAAACCGAACGCATGCCGGCCGATTCGCCCGCGGTGCTGCTGTTCACCTCTGGGACGAGCGGCGTCCCGAAGGGCGCGATCTACACCCAGGTCGGCTTCGTCGCCAAACAGGCACTGGACATGACGATCTGCGCCGACTTCCGGCCCGACGACCGCTGGATGTGGATGTCCGACATGGGCTGGATGGTGGGCGCCATGACAGCCGTCGTACCGACCTACAGTGGCGCCAGTTTCGTCATCGCCGAAGGTACGCCCGACTTCCCCACACCCGACCGGTTCTGGCGGCTCGCCGAGGACTACCGTGTCAGCTATCTGGGCATGGCCCCGACATTGGTTCGGTCACTGATGCGCCGCGGCGTTCTGGACGTGCAGGACCGGGAGTTCGCCGACCTGCGGATGATCTTCTCCGGCGGCGAACCGTGGACCGCAACACCGTGGAACTGGCTGTTCGACAACGTCTGTCGGCGCCGTGTCCCGATCCTCACCGGTTCGGGCGGCACGGAATGCGGAGGTTCCCTGGTGATCGGGACGCCGATCCACCCGATGCGTCCAGGCGCCATCGGTGGACCGGCACCCGGCATGGGCACCGATGTCGTCGACGCCGCAGGCAACTCGTTGGGACCCAACGAAGTGGGAGAACTCGTCATGCGTTCGCCGTCTATCGGTCTGACGGCGGGACTGTGGAACGACCCCGACGGCGAGCGCTACCTTGCTTCGTACTGGCAGAAGATTCCGTCGATGTGGGTCCACGGTGATTGGGCCATGCACGACGATGCAGGCCTGTGGTACGTCCTCGGCCGTTCCGACGACACCATCAACGTGGCCGGCAAGCGCACGGGACCCTCGGAGATCGAGAATGTCCTGCTCGAAACCGGGGAGGTTTCGGAGGCCGCGGCCGTTGGCATGCCCGACTCCGTGAAGGGAACCGCCATCGCATGCGTGTGTATCCCCATGCCCGGCAAGGACGCCGACAGCTGCCTGGTCGAGCGTCTTGGTGATGCGGTCGCGCACGGCATGGGCAGCTCGTACCGGCCCAAGGCGGTGCTGTTGGTCGACGACCTTCCCCGGACACGCAACCAGAAGATCATGAGACGAGTGGTCCGCTCGGCGTTCACCGGCGAAGATCCCGGCGACCTGTCCGCCCTGGTCAACCCCGATGCCATCGAAAAGGTGCGCACCGCTTTCCGCGCTCTCGCCGGCGGTGACAGATGAGCAGCCCGATCGACGGCAGTCAACGCACGCACACGAGAGGAAGTCTCAACCAATGCACGACGAACTCGAGCTGCAGGACGTCATCTACCGGGTTCGGGAGCGAGCCGCCTGGGTGATCATCAATCGGGCCGAGGTCTACAACGCTTTTCGCGGTCAGACCATCGAGGACCTCATCACCGCCTTCAGCCGCGCCCGCGATGACCGTGAGGTGGCCTGCATCGTGCTGACCGGGGTGGGCGACAAGGCGTTCTGCACCGGAGGCGATCAGTCGGTACACGAAGGCTCTTATGGCGGGCGCGGCATCGTGGGTCTGCCCATTGATGAGCTGCAGAGCCTGATCCGCGACGTACCCAAGCCGGTGATAGCCCGGGTGAACGGATATGCGATCGGCGGCGGCAATGTCCTGGCCACACTGTGCGATCTGACGATCGCGGCCGATTCCGCGCAGTTCGGTCAGGTCGGGCCCAAGATGGGATCCGTCGACCCGGGCTGGGGCACAGCACTTCTCGCACGTCATGTGGGTGACAAGCGGGCGCGGGAGATGTGGTTCATCAACGACCGCTATTCGGCCGAGGACGCATACCGGATGGGCCTGGTCAACAAGGTGGTGCCCGCCGACCGGTTGGACGAGGCGGTCAAGGACTGGACCGACAAGCTCGCCGAGCGGTCGCCGACGGCCCTGGCCCTGGCGAAGCGGTCCTTCAACGCGGATTCCGACGGTATCCGCGGGATCAGCTCCATGGGGCTGCAGGCGCTCAAGCTCTATTACGACACCGAGGAGTCGAAGGAAGGCGTCCGCGCCTTCAACGAGAAGCGCAAGCCCGAATTCCGAAAGTTCGTGTCGTGAGCGAACTCCACCCGGCTCGAGACCAAACCCACACAACACGACACTATTAATATAGTATCTAAAATACTGTCGGCGTCCGGCGGTTGCCGGACCTGCATCCCGGGGGCGGCCCAGCCGGTCGCGGACCCACCGGGGCCCGCCGCCGCAGTACATGTGTGGCCCGCAGAAACTAGGGAGCAGACAGCGTGCACAAGGTCGATGAGCTCGCATACATCGGGATCAGCGCAAAGGACCTCGACGTATGGTCCAAGTACGCCGAAGAGGTTCTCGGGCAGGCGGTTACCGCCGACAGCGACAGCAGCAACCTTTACCTCCGCATGGACGAACGCCACCACCGGTTCATCGTTCACCCGGCCGACAACGAGCCCGAGGACGTCTGCTACGTCGGCTGGCAGGTCCGCAACGCCACCGAGTTGGACGCCGTCGCCACCCAGCTCGAAGCGGCCGGGGTCCATGTCATCGAAGGCACACCCGAGGAAGCGGCGACCAGGCGAGTTCTTGGCTTCGCACACTTCACCGACCCCCACTCGGGCGTCCGCATGGAGTTGTCGTACGGGCCGGAGGTAACCTTCCAGCCACCCTATCGACCCGCCCGACCCATCTCGGGCTTCGTCACCGGCGCCCAGGGCCTCGGCCATTTCGTCACCTACGTCCCGGATGTCGACGCCGCCGAACGCTTCTACAGCGAAACGCTCGGGTTCTCGACCACCGACTCGCCGAGCATCGCCGGCGTCGGCAAGATCGCCTCGTTCATGTCGTGCAATCCCAGGCACCACTCGCTGGCGTTCTTCGCGAACCCCGAACCCAAGCGGCGCACTTACCACGTGATGCTGGAACACACGAGCATCGACGACGTGGGCTCTGCATTCGACATCTGCCAATCGCAAGGCGACGTCAAAGTTCAATTGGGACGCCACAACAACGACAGGATGTTCTCGTTCTACGCCAAGAATCCGTCCGGTTGGCTGTTCGAGATCGGTTGGGGCGCGCGTACGATCGACCCGGACACCTTCGCCGCCGAGCACTACACCATTGGCGGCGGGAGCGGTATGGGCGAGTGGGGCCATGCCGGACTGATGGAGTCCCACGGCTGACAGCGGGCTTTCGCTTCCATGCCGAGGCGCCACCAGGGTGATACGATATATAGACATAGGTTCGCCTAACCTCTGATGTGAGGGCGGGCCCGGCATTACGTATCCGGAAGGCGTATCGCATATGTTCACTCCCGATGGCGATACCCGATCGGCCCGGTTCGGTGGACGCCGCAATCACCAGAGCCTCAAGGAGATGGCGTCGGACTACATCCGCGACGGCGTCATATCCGGCAGCCTGGCTCCCGGCACCAAGGTCGATCAGGACCAGATTGCCGACGAACTCGGGATCAGCCGACTTCCCGTCAGAGAGGCGCTCATCGAGCTCACGTCGAGAGGCTTTGTCGAGTCGATCCCTCGGCGCGGCGCGTTCGTCGCCAAGCTCACGGTCCAAGACATCGAAGACCACTTCGAGATGACCAGCCTGCTGTTCGGCTTGACTGCGCAGCGGGCAGCCAAACTGATCACCCGGGAACAGCTACGACACCTGCAGCAGCTCCACACCGAAGCCACCACAACGCAGGATTTGTCCAACCGGCTCAGCTTGACCTTCGAGTTCTACCGAATCATCAATCACATGGGAACATCTGAGCGGTTGCTCCGGACGCTGCAGTTCCTGGCGCTGGCGTTGCCGAACGACTTCTACTTCAACACCTCCCGCTGGCCGGCAACCGAGACGGTCTACCGGGAGCGGGTTCTGACCGCCCTCGAGAATCACGACGCCGAGGCCGCGGCCAAGGCCACCGAGGAGCACCTGCGCACCTGCGCAAGAATCACCATCGAGGAGCTGCGCGCGCGCGGCTACTGGACCGACGCCGAAGCCGCAGCAGCCGTCGGCTGACCAGACCCGCACCCACGCCCGGCCCGCGCTCGCGTCGGGTGCGCCGGCCCGGCGGGCACCCCGGGCGCTTCGCCGGGTAGCCGAATCCGCAGCAGAGCCCGACGGTCACTCCCCTGCCCGCAGCTACCACCCCGTTCGCCGCACCCCGGCACAAGCACCTCCACATCCGCTGATCGCGCTCTGGACCTCGCCGACAAATATGATAAAGTATTCTATCTACGGACTCATGCGAAGCCCTGCGGGCGCCCAAAGGAGGATCCAATCGGATGACGTATGAAGGGCACATGACGATCGGCGGGAAGCCGGTCACCGGCGACGAGTGGGTGAGCGTGCCCAATCCGGCCCATTTGAGCGCGGTGGTCGGCCGCTACCCACAAGGCACCATCGAGCATGTCGAGCAGGCGGTCGAGGCGGCCTCGTCGGCGTTTCCGGACTGGCGGGCGACGCCGGTGGCCGAGCGGGCAGCGCTGCTGGCCCAAGCGGGCGCGCTGCTCGCCCAACCGCGCGATGAGTGGGTCAGCCTGCTGACCGCCGAGAACGGCAAGCTCTTGCGCGAAGCGGTGATCGACATCGCGATGGGCGGTGAGGCGATCTCGGTCTACGCGTCGCATCCCGAGTGGACGCAGGACCGCGTGGTCGACGACGAGCGCGGCCGCCTCGTCGTGCGCAAGCAACCACTCGGGGTCTGCGTCGGGATCGTCCCGTGGAATTTCCCCCTTACGCTGGCGAGCCTGAAGGTCGGCCCGGCGCTGCTGGCGGGCAACACCCTCATCATCAAGGTCCCCGAATTCGCCCCGTTGACGACCCTGCGGGCGCTCGGCGAGATGGCCGCGCTGTTGCCGCCGGGCGTGCTCAACATCGTGTCCGGATACGGCCCCGAAGTGGGTCGGGCGCTCGTGACGCATCCCAAGGTGCGCAAGATCGCCTTCACCGGCAGTACCGAGACGGGCCGGCAGATCATGGCCGACGCCTCGGGCCATCTCGCTCGCCTGACCCTCGAGCTCGGCGGCAACGACGCGGCGGTGCTCCTCGACGACGTCGATCTGTCCGACGAGGCGATCGGGCGAATCGTCACCGGCGCCTTCATGTACAGCGGCCAGATCTGCATCGACATCAAACGGCTCTACGTGCATGAGAGCCGCTACGACGAACTGGTGGACCGGCTCAGCGTCGCCGTCGACAAGATCGTGGTCGGCGACGGCGCCCGGCCCGAGGTGACCATGGGGCCGATCAACAACGCGCGCCAGTACGACAAGGTGACCAAGCTCCTCGCAGAGACCAAGAGGGACGCCGACTGCGTGCAACTGGGCTCCTACGCCGACGGAACCGACGTCGAGGACGGCTACTTCCTGCTGCCCCACCTCGTCCTCGACCCCCCGGACGAAATGAAGGTCGTCGCGACCGAGCAGATGGCCCCGATCCTGCCCGTCATGAAGTTCTCTTCGGATGAGGAGGCCGTCACTCGGGCCAACGGCACCGAGTATGGGTTGGGCGCATCGGTGTGGTCGTCGGACCGCGATCGCGCCTTCTCGGTGGCTGACCGCATGGAAGCCGGCATGACGTTCATCAACGGGCACAGCCTTTTCGCGCTGCATCCCGACGCCCCGGCGGGCGGCGCCAAACAGAGCGGTCACGGCTACGAGATGTCCCAGGAAGCACTCGAGGGCTACACGCAGCTGCAAGCCATCACCAACACCTATACCCAGCTGTGACCGGGTCTCGGCCAAACAGAAAGGGGGCCATGTGCCCATCGAGCCGACGATGACCATCGGTGGCAAGCCCGCCACCAGCGATGATCGGATCGACGTCCCCAACCCCGCGAACCTCGAGACGATCGTCGGCCGTTTCCCCAACGGCTCAGCCGCCCACGCGGCCGGCGCCGTCCAGGCTGCGGCCGACGCGTTCCCGGCCTGGCGGGACACCTCCCCCACCCAGCGGGGAGAACTGCTCATGCAGGCCTCCGCCGTGGCCAACGAACGCGGCAACGAACTGATGTCGCTGCTGACCGCCGAGAACGGCAAGACCCTCCTGGAGTCCTTCATCGACTTCCAGATCGCGGCCATGACCCTCGGATACTATGCGCCACACGCCGAGTGGCTGGCCGAACAGGTGCTCGATGACGGGAACCGCCGGCTTCGCGTGCAGAAGCAGCCGATCGGGGTGTGTGCGGCGATCATTCCGTGGAACTTCCCGGTCGGACTCGCGTGCGGAAAGATCGGCCCGGCGCTGATGGCCGGCAACACCGTCGTCGTCAAGGTTCCCGAGTTCGCGCCGCTCGCCACCCTCGAGTGCCTGGCGGCGGTGGCCTCGGTGTTCCCGCCCGGCGTCCTGAACGTCGTGTCGGGGTTCGGGCCCGAGGTGGGCGCCGCCCTCGTGAAGGACCCCCGCGTTCGCAAGGTCGCCTTCGTCGGGAGCACCGAAACCGGCAAGGCGGTGATGGCCGATGCCGCATCGCATCTGGCCTCGGTCACGCTGGAGCTCGGCGGCAACGATGCCGCGCTCGTGCTCGATGATGCCGAGCTCGACGAGCAGGCCGTCAAGCGCATCGTGAACGGAGCGTTCGCGGCCTCCGGGCAGATCTGCTTCGCCATCAAGCGGCTCTATGTCCACGAGTCGCGCTACGACGAGCTCGTCGACAAGCTGCGGTCGACGATCGGTCAGATGGTGGTGGGCGACGGCTCGCGCCCCGACGTCACGATGGGCCCGCTGAACAACGAGCGCCAGTTCAACAAGGTCAAGGGCTTGCTCGCAGCGACCCGGGACGCCGGCCTCGACGTCGTCGAGTTGGGGTCCTACGCCGACGACACCGATCCCGCCGGCGGCTTCTTCCTGCTGCCGCACATCGTGCTGAACCCGCCCGACGATGCCACCGTTGTCAGCTGTGAACAGATGGGCCCCGTCCTGCCGGTGATGAAGTTCGCCGACGTCGAGGAGGCCGTGCGTCGGGCGAACGACAGTCCCTACGGACTGGCCAGCTCGGTCTGGTCGCGGGACTTCGAGCGAGCAGCCGCCGTCGGCTCGCGGCTGGAGGCAGGCGCGACGTGGATCAACAGCCACAATCTCGGCAGCATGACCGTGGACGGGCCGTTCGGCGGCTACAAGGAAAGTGGCGTCGGCCAGGAGTTCGGCGGCGAGTTCGGTCTCTCGCAGTACACCCAATACAAGACGATCACCGACAACTACATCGGGATGTAGTGCAACAACGCCGGACGCCGATGTGGCGACCACATCGGCTTCCGTTGCGCAACAGGGAACTTGCCCGCCGACCCTTCCGATTCGGCAGCGCCGGAACGTGACGGGGTGGGCAATCGAAACGATCTCGCCGCGCGGTGTACCGCGATGGTCGCGCGCTGCAACACACGCAAGCATCGCATCGCGGCAACAAGAGAGGTAGTCCGACATGACCAATGCAGCAACACTCTTCAGTGCATCTGGGCCCCTCCGTGGCCAGTGGCTGGCCGTGGCCTGCGCCGACCAGATTCAAGCCGGTCCTGTGGCCGTGCGCCTGCTGGGCAACGATCTGGTTCTGTGGCGCAGTCCCAGCGGCGCAGTAGTGGCCGCTCCCGACCGATGCACCCACAGCAGGAGGCCACTGAGCAAGGGTTCAGTAGATGAAGGACGCCTGGTCTGCGCGAAGCATGGTTGGACTTTCGGCGACGCGGGCCGGTGCGTCTTCAAGCCCTCCGGCTTGCCCATCACAGAGAACGCCCATCTCCAGACCCACCCGTGCACCGAGCGGCACGGGCTGGTCTGGGTATGTCTCGGTGAACCGCAGGCTCCCGTCGTCGAGCTGGCGGGACCCGACGATGAGGACAACCGCAGTGGGCACTGCGAAGTATCGGTGTGGCATGCCAATGCGGCTAGGATCATGGACGCAGCTCTTGCCCAACCCGATTCGGAATGCGGCAGCGTCTGGACCGAGATGCCGTTCGTCATCCATCGCGTGTTGCCGGCCGAGGATGGCGCGGAACGGCACGCCCTGCTTACCTGCGCCCCCGTCGACGGACGGTCATCACTGGTCGCGTCGGTGGTGTGGACCCGCGGCGAAGCGGGAAGCGACGCAGCAACCGCGGCCACCGCGGTGAAGGCCGCCCTGGGCAAGGTCAGGTCCGCCGTTGAGATCGCAGACGCGGAACGGGGCCCGCTCTCTTCGGCCGAGATCGCGCCGGCGGAGGGCAGCGACCCCGGCGGCTGGAAGCATCGCCTTGTCTCACTCACCCAACAGGAAGCGCGAGCCGAGAGCCAGGTCGCGACCGGGTAGCGGAGAACGGGCAACCCCATCCAGCGCGGGAGCGGCCTGTGTGGTCGAACGACGTTTCTGCAGCACCCGCCGCCCGAAAGGTCGACAGGTGGCACCCGAGCTGCTCAAGTCGGTGTCGAAGACGACGGCGATATGTCGGACATCGAGGGATTGACAGTGAAACGATAGGCGACGTGGGTGCCGGCGGGGACGGTGGCGCGCTGTCTTGGCGGCGGCACCGTGGAGTACACCGGCGACGGGGGTGATGGTGTTGTTCGGCGCGCCGGTTGCGTTGGAGGATCATGCCTTCCGGGCATGCCTTGCCGCGCTGGCCATCCAGGACGAAATCAGCGGGTTGGCGGCCGAGGTTCAGCGCCGCGATGGCGTCGTGCTGCAGTTGCGGGTGGGCCTGCATTCGGGCCGTGTGATCGCCGGTGAGGTCGGGCCGGGATCGCCCAGATACGCCGCGACGGGCGAGACGGTGGGGTTTGCCCGACGGATGGAATCGGTGGCGCCCCCGGGCGGGGTGATCCTTTCGGAGGCGACCGCGCGACTGGTCGAGCACACCGCGGTATTGGCCGACCAGGAGTGGGTGCCCATCAAAGGCGCCGGCCAGCAGGTTCGCGCCCAACGGCTGCTGTCGATCGTCCCGCGCGACGACGTGGCCAGGCGCACCGAGGCGAGCCTGGTCGGCCGGCACCGGGAACTGGCCGCCCTCGACGCGATGCTGGAGCGCGCGATCGGTCGGCGCGGTGGCGTGATGAATGTGACGGGACCGCCGGGCATCGGCAAGAGCCGTTTGGCCCGAGAGTTCGCCGCCTCGACCGCCCGTCGCGGGATTGACGTCGTGTGGGGCTTCTGCGAATCACACGCCCGTGACATCCCGTTCCATGCCGTCACCAGGCTTCTGCGGGCGAGCACAGACGTATCCGATCTCGACAGTCCAGCGGCCCGCGAGAGGGTCCGGGAGCAGATTCCGGACGCCGACCCGCAGGATCTACTGCTCCTGGACGACCTGTTGGGGATCGCCGACCCGGGCGTACCACTGCCCCAGGTGGATCCGGAAGTGCGGCGGCGCCGGTTGACCGCGCTGAACAACGTGCGAGCGCTGGCCCGAAGCAAACCGGCGTTGTTCATCATCGAGGATGCGCACTGGATCGATGCGGTCAGCGAGTCGATGTTGGCGGATTTCCTGGCGGTGGTCCCGCACGCAGCATCGATGGTGCTGATCACCTCGCGCCCTGAGTATCAGGGTGCGCTGCTGCAGGTGCCGGGCGCACAGACGATAGCGCTTCACTCACTGGGCGATTCAGACATCAACACGCTGCTGGAAGAGCTGCTGGGGCCGGATCCTTCGATGGGTGAACTGGCCGCGGTCATCGCCGACCGTGCCGCGGGGAACCCGTTTTTTGCCGAGGAGATGGTGCGTGACATGGTCCAGCGCGGGGTGCTGGCCGGCGAACGCGGTGGCTATGCGTGTCGCGCAGAGGTCGCCGACGTGAGCGTACCGGCCACGGTGGCGGCAGCCATCGACGCGCGCATCGACCGGCTGAGCCCCCTGGCCAGGCCGACGTTGAACGCGGCGTCGGTGATCGGAAACCGCTTCGAGGCGGAGCTGCTGTCCGCGTTGGGTATCGATGCGGTGTTCGACGAGCTGCTCGGCGCAGAGCTGATCGATCAGGTGCGGTTCACTCCCAGCGCCGAGTATGCGTTCCGGCATCCGTTGATCCGCGCGGTGGCCTACGAGTCACAGCTGAAATCCGATCGCGCCGAATGGCACCGGCGCCTGGCCGCCGCGATCGAACAGCGCGCACCGGAGTCGGTCGAGGAGAATGCGGCGCTGATCGCCGAACATCGCGAAGCCGCCGGCGATCTGCACGCCGCCTACGGTTGGCACATGCGCGCGGGCGCATGGTCGGCCGACCGCGATCTCGTCGCGGCCCGGCTCAGCTGGGAACGGGCACGCCGCATCGCCGATGCGCTGCCTGCCGACGATCCCGACCAGCTGTCGATGCGCATCGCCCCCCGGACCATGCTGTGCGCCACCGACTGGCAGGCACGAGAGGTTCAGGAAAGCGGGATCCGCTTCCAGGAGCTGCGGGAGTTGTGCGCTGCATCCGGGACAAGCTCTCGCTGGCCATCGGCATGACCGCGCTGGCCACCGAGCTTCTCTACGCCGGGCGCGCGCGTGAGGGGGCCCGACTGGCGAGCGAACAGATGGCGTTGCTGGAATCCATCGCCGATCCCACCACGATCATGGGATTGGCGTTCATCGCGTTCGTCAACTGGCTCTGTGTCGGTGAATTCGGCGAGATCTTGCAATGGTCGCAGACCATCGTCGAACTGGCCGATGGTGACCCCGCAAAAGGCGCCGGCTTCGGAATGGGCTCACCGCTGGCGATCGCGTTGGCATGGCGGGGCACTGCTCGGTGGTGGCTGGGTCGTCCAGGATGGCGCCAAGACATCCACGACGCCGTCGCGATGGCCCGACGAAGCAACCCGGAGACCCTCTCCGGTGCCGTCGCCTGGACCTATGGTTTCGCGATGCAGTACGGGGTGCTCCGGACCAGTGACTCCGCGGTACACGCGTGCGAGGAAGCGGTGCAGACCGCTCAACGGGCCAGCAGCGATCGCGCACTGGGCCTGGCCGGATACGCGTTGGCTGTCGGTCTGCTCAATCGAGACGCGGCGGCCGACCGTCGCCGCGGGCTCGAGTTGATGATGCAGACCCGCGACATATGGCTGCGCAAGCGCGCCCTGTTTCTCATCCCGGTCACCGACGTGTGGGTGGCTCGGGAAACGGCCCGGCGCGGCGGCCTCGACACTGCCGTATCGGTGATGCGCCAAGCCGTCGACGAACTGCGCCAGGCAGGAGATCTCTTCTACGGCGTTTGGGGCACCGGCGTTCTGGTGGAGACGCTGCTGGAGCGTGGCACCCCGGGCGATCTGATCGAAGCCCAAGGGGTGATCGACGAGGTGGCGGCCCTGTGGGTGGACGACGGTTCGGTGCTGCGCGAAATCATGCTCCTGCGGCTGCGTACGCTGCTGGCCCGGGCACACGACGACGAGGCCACCTTCCCGGACCTGCTGGGTCGGTACCGCGAAATGGCGGAATCGCTTGGCTACGAAGGGCACATCGCGTGGGCCCAGGCGATGCTCGATAGCCGCGTGTAGATCAATCCGAATCGCCCGCATCGCCGCCAGATGAGTCGCCGACTGACCACGGTCCCTCGGCGGGCTCCGCCGTTGGTTCGGAGGTCGAGTCGGCCACCTCCGGAGCCGTGGGAACACCGGCCGCCGGGTGTCCCGTCGACACATCATCCTCACCGACGGGCAATTCATCCTCACCAGAGGGCAATTCGTACGCCTCGGCCGGCAATTCGTCCGCCCCGGTGGATTCTGCCACCTCACTCGTCGGCGGCGCAGTGTCCGTCGATTCCGGTCCACATTCGGTAGCGGGTTCCATCGAACCCAACTGCTCGGTTTCGGCCGGCCGGTCAGCCCGTGTCACCGCCTCCGTTGGCGTCACGTGCTCGGACGGGGATGGGAGGCTCGACATCACCCGGTCGGAGAGGCCGGTCTCAGTGCCTTCTGCCTCGACGGCTGCGATGGTTGGTGCCGCGTGTTTGACCGGCGCGGGAAGCTTCAGCAGCGGCGGCAGCCCGACGAGAGCCAGGGCGTTGTTGATACCCTCGCCGATCGCGTAGACCAGATAGGTGGCGAGCTTCACCAGATTGATTCTGGGGATCAGTCGGGCCGGGGTGGGCTCCCACGCCGGGATACTGCGGTCGTAGCCCAGTTCCACCAGCACCCGGAAGAACGGCTCGAACACGTCGATCAGCGGCTCGGGCACCCCCAGCGTGCGCGGTGGTCCGAACAACGGCAGGTCCGGGGTGTCAAAAAGTAGTAACTGGTGTCGCCGTGGGTGCCCTGGAACGCCGGGGACGTCTCCGGATCGGGGGGCAGGCTGAGGTCCAAGCCGTACATGTGCACGTAGACGAAGCCCAAGACCGCGTTCAGGTCGGCGATGAGATTGAGCGGATACAGCGGGAAATCGGCGAACCCGTCGAAGCGCTGGTTGATCTCGACCGTCTTGAACGGGGTGTCGGTCGATGCGGGGCCGTTGAACGTGAGATTGACGATCGGAATGTAGAGACCCGGAAACCGGGACATCAGTCCGCCGTTGGGCAGATTCGGGTCACCACCCAGGACGAAGTCGATGTCGGGGGCTGCGGTTCCCGCCGGGTACTGATCGGCGAGCTTCTTCTTCACCACGTTCGCGATGCCCGCGCCCTGCGAGTTGCCGTAGATCACCAGATGGTCGTTGCCGTTCTCGGCCATCGCCGCCTCCAGGTCGGCGACCCCTCCCTGCAGCGATCGATCGGCGGTGAGGTCGAAGAACCCCGAGAGTTTCCACCACGGCTCATCCGGCCAACCCGGGCCGCCGGGCCCCCAGATGCTCGAAGGCCCGAGCGCGAGCCCGAGGACGCGGAAGACCCCGGTCAGGGGCCAAAACTCCATGGGGGCCGTCACGCTGACGTAGTTCATGTCCTGGCCCGGGTGCGTCGGCGCGATGAACTGGTCCTTGATGGAGTCGACCCAGAATTCGTCGGGCATCGGGCAGGTGGTCCCGCACAGGACCAACGCGGTCGTGTCGGCGGACAGTCGTACCGCCGGCGACCCCGACAGAGGGTAGCCATCACCACCGACACCGCGACGCCGATCGACACCGTCACACACGCGGCGTGTCTCCCAACATTGGGCAATCCCGGCGCTATCGCCCGACCAATGCGTCTTGCGAGAAGCATCGTCCGCCCTCCCCTGGGTCCCAACGCATCCGGTGTCGCGTTCCGCAACGGGAATCCTGCTCGCCTGCGATGCCGGGGAACCCAGTAGTGCGCTACTGCAATCTCGCCAGCGAATCGCGGGGTCCGCTGCATCGCCCGTGCGGAGCCCACCAGCGGACACGATTGAAACGGTGAAGCACTCGATACTGACTCGTACCCGTCGGTTGTGTATGGACATCGGGCTCGGAACACCGGGTGACGACGGGCCGGCGTCGGTGATGACACCATCGCCGGGAACGTGCGCGTCAGGGCGGAGCGACCCGACCGTGTTGAAACCTCGTCCACGGGATGTGGAGGCGGACGCGACAAACGACAACGATGCCGGCGTGTCGCCGGCTCGCGCCGCTGGGCGAACCGGTGAGATCCCGTGGCCGCCCGCCCCGTCCGGCAACCGCGCCGGGGGCTCAATCCGTCATCAGTGCCGCGCACTGGTGATCCTGCAGGTGATTCCCCCATTTCGTGTTTTGGCGACTTCCCTGGCCGGAGGATGCCGATGCGGCAGGAGCGCTCATCGTGGCCCTCATCCTGATCCGAAGCGGCCACCTGTGGGGGTGATGGGTGGCTGGCCGGCTCGGTGAACGCGAGGAACCGGGCGCTCACCGCCATCGGGGCGGCGGCGGTCTCCGTCGAGGTCTCCATCAGCTGGACAGAGCCCGCCCACTGCAGCCACCCGTGGCTGATCGCCAACGCCGTCGCGACCAGTTCAATGCCTGCTGTGGCCACGGGATGGCATGGGCTCCACGGAGCTTCGGCCCTCGACGGGCGGCTGAGTCCGCGCCACCCAACGGCCGTAGCGGGTGGACAACGGCGCCGCGCTGACCCCGTGGGCGAAAACGCTGAGCAGCACGGTGAGCATGATGACACCGCCCAGTGTGGTGATCACCGGGGAGTCACTGCCGAGTTCGTCCAACGACAACAGACCGAACACGATCGTCGCCAGTCCCCGCGGGCCGAACCATCCGAGAAACGCCACCGTGGGCCATCGGTAGCCGGTACCGATCAGTGCGATGAAAACGGGTACGAGCCGAAGGACGGTGAGGGCGGCGACGGCGAGCACCAGCCACTGCCACCGGAAGCCGTCCGCGAAGACCGCAACGACGAGCGCCCCGGCGAAGAACCACACCACGAAGCCCAGCAGATCCGAGGCGACTTCGAGAAGCTGCGCGGTGTCGGGCTCTTCGTCGAGGGTGGTGCTGGCTGCGCCGAACACCATTCCACCGACAAATGCAGCGATGAACGTGTTCGCGCCCACCACCTCGCCGAGACCGAAGATCAGCAGCGGCAGCACCAGCGTCGCGATCTCTCGGCCCCGGCGGCCGCTGAATTGCCTGGTGCGCGAGCGGTCCATCAGCCATGCCGACGCAAGCCCCAGGACCACCGCGCAGAGCACGGCCATCACCACTGGCACCGCGCCGACCTGCAGAATCGACGGTTCGACGACGCGCTCCTCAGCGGCCAGTACGGAAAGCGCGAGCAGCACGATTGGTGTTGCCAGGCCATCGTTGAGGCCGCTCTCAACGTTCAGGCCGCGCCGGATTCGGACGGGCACAACGGGATTCAGCACAGTCGGCGCACCCAGGCCGGCGTCCGTCGGTGTCACCGCGGCAGCCAGCAGCCAGGCGCCCGCCACCCCCAAGGTGGGCAGCAGTTCCCGGGTCAGCAAGAACGTCGCCACCAGCGCCAACGGAAACCCGATGAGCAAGAGCCGAAGGGCGATGCCGGGATCGTGCCTGAGTTGAGCCAGCTTGACGGTTGACGCATCGTGGAACAGCACGATCACCAATGCCAGTTCGGCGACCGTCTGCAGCGCCGAAGTGTCGAATCCCGGCTCGGTCAGCGAGAACACCACGGTCCCGGCGACAACGCTCAACAGCGGCGCGGTGATGTTGACGTTACTGAAGCGCTTGGCGAGCAGGGCGTAAACGAGTACCAGTCCCGCCATCACCGCGATCAAAGGCGCTGTCACGCGCCGAGTTTAGTCCGCGAGAGAGTCCCGGGAGGGCTACAGTGCACAACGCGTCGCGGATTGCTCGGTTCAGCGCGCCAGAACGTGTACGGGCGGTTGCCCAGGGCGTGACGTAGTTGTGGCATGAATCGCATACGCCTCAGCACCACCGTCGATGCCGAGCTGTTGAACAGTGCATGCGACGCGCGAGCAGGCCTCACCGACGCAGCGCTCATCGATGAGGCTCTCGGGGCTTTGCTCGCTCGTCATCGATCGGCCGAGGTGGATGCCAGCTGTGCGGCCTACGGCAGGCACCCGGTTGATGAGCCCGACGAGCGGGGCGATCTGGCGTCGTGGCTGGGCGGCCGGAGCTTCATGAGCGCACTTCCGGCACGTGAAGAGGTCTCTGGCAAATGGTCAATAGTGAGGTGCGAGTACCCGACGCCGATGAGCCCCGAACTCGCCTGGGGCTGACCTCCAAACACCACCTGGGCCAGCGAACGGCGAATGGGGGCAGCCCCTGCGCAGGGCAATGCCATCAAGATCCGTCGTGACCATGTGGTGGAGATGCGGCGCTGGCCCGAGTCATCGGTCGTCAGGGTGCCCATCACCTGCGGGCGAGGTTGACAATTTGGGATCGGTAGCAGGCCCGGCCCGCATACATTTGCCACACAGCGCCGACCGATGCGGCGCACAAACGGAAAGAACACCAGATGAACCCCCCTCACAAGCACCGATTGCTCGTGGCCGGTGCGCTGATGTCCGCCGGCGTAGCGTTTGCCGGATTGGGACTGTCCGCCGGCGCCGCCCACGCACAGGTCCCGCCGTCCGGCCCCTATACCTGGTGCCCGGGCGATCCGCCGGTGGAGACCGGGAACAAGAAATTCAACCCCGTCGTGTGGGATACCAACATCTGCCACGAATACTGGATGGTGTATCACGGGCAGGGCAATGTAGCCCAAAACGTCTGGGACGGACCGAATCCGCCCGGGCCGCCGCCGGGCCAGGGGTTCAGGCCTCCGCCACCCATCCCGCCGGGCTGGTGCTACGGCTTCGTCCTTCCCTCGCCTTGCCCGCCCGGGGTTCAAGGGCCGGTGCCGTGACGAACAGAACCCCAGAGGGCACGCCTCGCGGCGGGCTGTACGGGCCGTGAAGGCGGTCAGGCCGTACGCCTGCGAACGCGGTCACGAACGGCCAATAGACAATGAGCGATATTCGATCGCCAGGAACACCCTCTGACGTGGTGTTGGCTGGACCGGGAACGGCCGACAACCATGTTGCGAGAGCCGCCGCGCTGTATCGCGGCGGCTCTCGTCATTAGGGCGTGTCTCCGTAATATTCGCGCCTTGACCGGCGACGATTGTGACCGTGACGCGGATGGGTGTGATTTCTGATGGGTTCTGGTCGGCCGTCGAGTCGGTTATGCCCTCGGATGTAGGTAAGCGGGGCAACAGATTCAGCGATCACCGGTTGATCTTGGAAGGGATCGCGTGGCG